>JAUYTN010000025.1 GCA_030695205.1 Burkholderiaceae bacterium
CGGCTCGCGATTTACGCTCCACGCTTCCTTCCCACACTCGGTCGCCCTTACGCAGTTGCGCTTCGCTTTGCTCACTGTGACCAGCTTGCAGCGGGACTTGCACCCGCAGGTGTGCGCCCATGCTGGGCGCACCACAAAAAAGCCACCGTTAGGGTGGCTCTTTTGTGGACATGGCCCGCACCGTCAGGTGCGGGCGCCTACTGCAGTCCTCAGTGGAATTGTTCTTCTTCGGTGGAACCTGTCAGGGCCTTCACCGAGGAAGAGCCACCTTGGATCACGGTGGTCACGTCGTCGAAGTAACCCGCGCCAACCTCCTGCTGGTGTGACACAAAGGTGTAGCCCTTCTCACGCGCTGCGAATTCAGGCTCCTGCACCATTTCAGTGTAGTGCTTCATGCCTTCGCCGCGGGCATAGGCGTGGGCAAACTGAAAGGTGTTGAACCAGTTGATATGGATACCGGCCAGTGTGATGAACTGGTACTTGTAGCCCAAAGCAGACAGGTCTTCCTGGAACGCAGCGATCTGGCTGTCGTTGAGGTTCTTCTTCCAGTTGAAGGAAGGCGAACAGTTGTAGGACAGCAGCTTGCCTGGGCAAGATGCGTGGACAGCCTGTGCAAATTCGCGGGCAAAGCCGATGTCTGGCACACCTGTTTCGCACCATACCAAGTCCGCGTAGGGGGCGTACGCTACACCACGGCTGATGGATTGCTCCAAACCGTTTTTGACGCGGTAGAAGCCTTCTTGGGTGCGCTCGCCGGTCAGGAAAGGTTTGTCGTTAGCGTCGTGGTCGGACGTAATCAGGTTGGCTGCTTCTGCATCGGTGCGTGCCAGTACGATGGTGGGCACACCCATGACGTCGGCAGCAAAGCGGGCAGAAATCAGCTTTTCGATGGCTTCCTGGGTAGGGACGAGGACCTTGCCACCCATGTGGCCGCACTTCTTCACAGCTGCCAGTTGGTCTTCAAAGTGAACGCCTGCAGCACCGGAGGCAATCATGTTCTTCATCAACTCAAAGGCGTTCAGCACGCCGCCAAACCCGGCTTCGGCGTCAGCCACGATGGGCAGGAAATAGTCCACAAAACCTTCGTCGCCGGGGTTGATGCCGCGGCTCCACTGAATCTCGTCGGCCCGCTTGAAAGTGTTGTTGATGCGGCGCACCATGGTCGGTACGGAGTCATAGGCATACAGCGACTGGTCGGGGTACATGGTTTCGCTGGTGTTGCCGTCAGCGGCAACTTGCCAACCCGACAGGTACACGGCCTCCAGACCAGCCTTGGCCTGTTGCATGGCCTGACCGGCGGTGATCGCACCGAATGCGTTGACGTAGCCTTTTTTGGCGCCGCCATTGACCTTGGCCCACAACTTTTCAGCGCCGTTCTTAGCCAGGGTGTACTCCGGCTGCAAGCTGCCGCGCAGACGGACAACGTCTGCAGCGGAATAACCACGCTTGACCAATTTCCAACGTGGATTTTCAGCCCAGTCTTTTTCAAGGGCGGCGATTTGTTGCTCTCGGGTTTGCTGCGTCATAGGGATACTCCGGTTGGTTGATAAACGATCGGCTGAACTTGTCCGCCACACCTGTAATGTAGCTGTGTTGAGCGGGTTTTTTTGCTCTTCTGTCTTATATAAGACAAATAAACTTACCATTTAAAAACAACAATCAAGTCGTCACATTTCTCAATATGAGACGCCGTCACCCATCAACGCCAAAAGCTCTGCTGCACAGCAGCAACGCTTCTTTTTAGAATACAAAAATCTAATCCCATATCGTGAAAAAATGCAACCTTTGACCACACCACATGCCACGCCCTTGACGGGATATTTGTGCCTGGCACTGAGCATGGCACTGGTCGGCAACTATGTGGCGCTGTCTAAGCCACTGCTCGCGGTGTTCCCCGTGTTCCTGCTGGCGATGCTGCGCTTTGCCATTGGCGCCGTGGCCATGGCTCGGTGGATCAAAAAACCAGCGACAGAGGCGCCGCTGCCCACCCAGGTGAAGTGGCTTCTGTTCCTAGAGTCCCTGCTGGGCAACTTTTTGTTTTCCATCTGTATGTTGTTTGGGATGATGCACACCACAGCCATCGCCGCCGGAATCATCCTGTCAGCCATACCCGCCGTAGTGGCGTTGCTCAGTTGGGCACTGCTCAAGGAGCAGGTCAGTTGGAAGAGTTGGCTGGGCATTGCCTGCGCAGCGGTTGGCATAGCCCTGTACTCACTTACAAAAGAAGAGCAATCTATTAATATATATCAAGCGGAAAACGGCGTTTTCGGTATTAATTCCGTATGGATTGGCAACCTGCTATTGATGGGCGCGGTGCTGTGCGAGGCTTCGTATGCCGTCATCGGCAAGAAGCTGACCGGAACACTCAGCCCCAAACGCATCTCAGCGCTGATCAACATGTGGGGCTTGGCGTTGGTCTTGCCGCTGGGCATTTGGTCAATCCGGAGCTTTGACGTTGGTGCTGTACCCACAATCACTTGGATGTTGCTGGTGTTTTATGGCCTAGCAGCGAGCGTGTGGACGGTGTGGCTGTGGATGACCGGCCTCAAAAGTGTGCCTGCTAGCCAGGCGGGCGTGTTCACTGTGATGCTGCCTGTGAGTGCCGCGCTGACTGGTGTGGTGTTTTTAGGGGAATCTATGGCCTGGCCACAGGTGATGGCATTTGCCATCGCACTGTGTGGCGTACTCATCGCAACCTACCAACCGCGCAGACCAAGGGTGTTATAGACACCACAAACCACTGGGTTGTGTCATACCCATCCACAGCGCCCACCCGGATGTCGCTGCCAAAGCCACACCGGCAAGGCGTATGGCCCACGCACCGGAGCGCCCCCCGCGAACTCGCAGCAGCAACCAGGGACCTGCGGTCAGCGACACCGACGTACCCACCGCAAACGCAGCCATGATGACTGCACCCGAAAATGCGTTGGCGGACAAAGAAGCAATCAGTAAAGCCGAGTACAACAGCCCGCAGGGCATCAACGCCCAGCCAACACCCAGCACCACAGGGGCTTTTCGACCGAGCGACGACATCACAGGCTTGGCCTTGCGCCACACGCGCTGTGCCAGCCCGTCCACCCAAGCCGGCTGGCGGGCTTGCCACAAGAGCACCAAACCCAACATCAATGCGGCGACATGCATCATGGTCCAGACGGGCCGCAGAACCACTGTATTCGCACCAAACCAAGCCAGGCCTTGCACCGAACCGGCGGCAATGGCACCCATGACCGAGTAGCCCACCACGCGACTGGCCTGAAACGTCCACAAAGCGCGCGTGCCGTCTCCGTCAGCCGCCTTCGAAATGCCGGCACAAGCGGCACCGCACATAGCGATGCAGTGCGGACCACCCACCACCCCCATCACGAACGCAGACAACACCATTGCACTTTGCATATCGACACTGTACGTGATGCAGGCCTGCGGCCGGAAACCAAGGTCAAATCAACTTGGAAAAGCGCGCTCTGTCCTGATCAAGCTGCAAATAGCGGTCAAATGTCATCGCAATTGCGCGGACCAAGTACCAACCCGCCGATGTGACACGGATACCAGACTCGCTTACCGTCACGAGTCCGTGGGACTGCAGGTCAGACAGCACCTCCAATTCGCGCTTGAAATAAGAGCGAAATTCAATCAGATGCCCCAACTCAATGGACTCGTAATCCACCTCACCCTGGCACATCAGCGCCATGATGATGGCGCGGCGCACCAGATCATCCCGCCCAACGGCCAGGCCCCTGACGATGGGAAGCCGCCCTTGGTCAAGCGCGTCGTAATAGTCTTCGAGGGTTTTGGCGTTTTGGCTGTAGGTCGCACCGATGCGTCCAATGGCTGACACGCCCAGAGCGATCAAATCGCAATCGGGGTGGGTGCTGTAGCCCTGGAAGTTGCGGTGCAACCGTCCCTGGCGCTTGGCCACTGCCAACGCATCCTCGGGCAAGGCAAAGTGATCCATGCCGACATACACGTAGCCTTGGTCGTGGAACGCATCCAGCGAAGCGGACAGCATCGCGAGTTTGTCCGCCGCCGACGGCAGTTCCGCCGACACGATTCTCCGTTGGGGCTTGAAGCGCGCTGGCAAATGGGCATAGGCATACAAGGCGATGCGATCAGGCCGTAACTCGCCGACCTGAGCCAAGGTCCGAGCAAAGGATTCCGGTGTTTGCAAAGGCAAACCGTAAATCAAATCCACATTCAGGCTCTCGAAACCAATTTCACGCGCTGCCGCAACCAACGAGAAGACCTGATCGGCTGGCTGGATGCGATGGACCGCCTTCTGGACCGCAGGATCAAAGTCCTGAACCCCAAAACTTAAACGGTTGAAGCCCAAGCGGTGCAAGGTGCGCAGACGGTCCGGGGTGACCGTGCGCGGATCGACCTCTACAGAATACTCACCCCCAGGGGCCAGCACAAAGTTGCGCCGAATCATGGCCATCAGGTCTTCGAGCTCGTTGTCACTCAAAAATGTGGGTGTGCCACCTCCCAGGTGCAACTGCGACACACTGTGTCCACGTCCAAAATGGTCGACCTGCAACTCCACCTCACGGGCGAGGTAGCGAAGATACTCAGACGCCTTTTCGTGGTGTTTGGTGATGACCTTGTTGCAGGCGCAGTAGTAGCAAACAGACTCACAGAACGGAATGTGAACGTACAGCGACAGCGGCAAGGCCATGGAGCCAGCCCTTCGTTGCTCAAGTGCCTGAATGTAGTCAGCTTCGGTAAACGCCTCCACAAACCTGTCGGCGGTCGGGTAGGACGTGTACCTCGGACCGGGAATGTCAAAGCGCTTGAGAAGGTGTTCAGAAATAACGTGTGTCAAGCCTAATCTCCAGAGTGGCCGCTACTGTGCCAGCGCCTGTGTAAACTCGGTTTGACGTGCATCAAGCCATCGCGGTTTGGGTAACCAGCCCTGATGCCCTCATCGCCTCGGAGCCTCCGTCAATGGATGCTTGGTGGCGCAGTCGCTGATGCGGTGGTTGGTTGGATCTGCGCATGACAGCGTGCGAATATTCTCAAGGAAATTACATGGATATCAACAGCATCAAGGTGGCCTGCTCAAGTTGCAACCTGAAAGAGCTCTGCCTTCCGTTGGGCCTGAACCCCCATGAGATTGACAAGCTGGAAAGCGTAATTTCGTCACGTCGGCGCATAAAAAGGGGCAATGCCCTTTTCAGTGCAGGTGAAAAATTCACATCGCTGTATGCCGTTCGGTCCGGGTTTTTCAAAACCTGCATCACCACCGCAGATGGACGGGACCAGGTGACCGGATTTCAAATGACGGGGGAGATCATCGGGCTCGATGGCATCGTCAGCGATCGCCACTCCTGTGACGCCATTGCATTGGAGGATGCGGAGGTCTGCGTGATGCCATTCGATCAGGTGGAAGAACTCTCCAGGGAGTTCACTACGCTGCAGCACCACGTCCACAAAATCATGAGCCGAGAAATTGTCAGGGACCACAGCGTCATGCTACTGCTGGGCAGCATGCGTGCCGAGGAGCGATTGGCGGCTTTTTTGCTGAACTTGGTACAGCGGCTACACGCCCGGGGATTTTCTCAATCCGAGTTGGTGCTGCGCATGACAAGAGAAGAAATCGGCAGCTATTTGGGCATGAAGCTGGAAACCGTCAGCCGCACGTTTTCGAAATTTGTGGAAGATGGCATTGTCGAGGTGAGGCAACGCTACGTCCACATCAAAGATACGGACGCTCTCAAACGGATTGTCAATCCACCTTGTTCGAGCTGATAGGCGCCGCACAGCTGGCAGCACAACAACTGATATCAGCCCGCCCGCTAACCATGTGTTGTATGGACTCAGCGCCCTGGGCAGTCTGTACCGCGACCACAACCCGCGGGGCGTTCGTCTTGGGGAAAGGGACAGCGGTTGACCTCAAATGGAGACATGCTCAGCAATGTAGTCAGGCTGCTTGACACCGTGGTGAAGCCCCAAAGCACAAAGAAAGTCACGGTGTACACCGCTTCGCGCGACCAGTTCAGTGGCGCACCACCCCAATGCAGGTCTGTCGGGTCCACCAGCGCAAAGAGCAACATTTCCAGCACAGCCGCCGCAAGAAACGCGGGCCAAACAATCCACATCAGACGTTGACTCAGCATAGTGGATGTTCCGGGTTGTGACTTTATCAAGAACTCGGCCAGTTATTTGGCCACATCATTCAATGCTGGGATGACTGGTGCCGCGGCGTTGTTGCGGGCCTGATGAGCAGGTTGCAGCTTGGCCAAGTCTTCAAGTATCTGGGTCGATTCCAAATGCCTCTTTTTCAGCAGTTCCTGCTGGTAGGCATTTTTGTCTATGACCGGATCGGCGTTTTTGAATGCAATCACTGCCGTAATGATGGCAGCCACCACCACCACCAAGGGCCCCCCAATCACCAGCCAAAAGTAGGGCTCTTGCCAACCTGGGCGAGACCGGACAACTGCATCGGAGGATAGGGTGGTGGCGTTCATCGCATGTGACCTTGGTGGAACATAAAAGTTAAAAAGTGGGCACTCGGCCCACTCGCAGCTTACTGAGCAGCGCCTGCGGGCTTGTTGGACATGCCCCAGACATACGCCGACAACACATGGATCTGGTCAGAGTTGAGCAATCGGTTTTGCGCTGGCATGGCGTTGGTCATGCCTTCGTTCACGATTTTGATGATTGCATCTGCACCCCAGCCGTGCAGCCAAACATTGTCGGTCAGATTAGGAGCTCCCAGTGCAAAGTTGCCTTTGCCATCTGCGCCGTGGCACGCTGCACAGGATGCAAACTTGTCCTTGCCCAAGGTCGCCTTGACTGCATCGTGTGGACTGCCAGACAGGCTCAGCACGTACTGGGCCAGGTTAGCCACGTCTTCAGGTGTACCGACCGCAGCGGCCATGGGGGGCATGACACCCACACGACCATTGGTGATGACATCTTTGATGGCGGCAGGGTCACCCCCAGCCAGCCAATCGCCATCAGTCAAGTTCGGGAATCCCTTGCTGCCGCGGGCGTCAGAGCCGTGGCACTGGGCGCAGTTGTTCATGAACAACCGCTCACCGATCGCCATTGCCTTGGGGTCACCAACCAGGTCAGGAACCTCCCGCTGGGTGAAGGCTGCGTAAATGGGCGCAATCGCCTTTTCCACTTTCTCCACCTCAGCCGCATGCTGTCCGCTCGATGACCAACCCAAGGCCCCCTTGTATGTTCCCAGGGTTGGGTATAGCGCCGCGTACACGAACGCAAACACCACCGTGATGATGAACAAATACACCCACCATTTTGGCAAGGGGTTGTTCATCTCACGCAGGTCAACGTCCCACACATGGCCGGTCGTGTTGTCCGCAGCCGGAGATACCTTGGTGGTACCCGAGACCCACAGCAACACGGCGCATGCGATCACACTGACCACAAACGCGATGGTCACGTACATCGCCCAAAAATTATTGACAAAATCGCTCATGATGTTTCTTTCTGAGGCTCTTAATCGGCTTATTCGTCTTTGAAAGGCAGCTGGGCTGCCTCGTCAAAGTCCGCCTTGTTCCGCTTGGACCAGGCCCAAACGATGATCCCTATGAAAGTCACAAAACTCACCAGGGTCACGATGCTGCGCATGTCGTTGATGTCCATAAGAGCACCCCTTTCAAAGTTGGTTACTTGACAGCCGTTCCGAGAACCTGGAGGTACGCGATCACAGCGTCCAACTCGGTCTTGCCTTTGACTTCGTCGGAAGCCTGAGCAATTTCTTCGTCGGAGTACGGAGCGCCCAAGGTCCGAAGCACCTTCATCTTGGCAGGTACCGATGCGTGGTCAGCCTGTGCCTTGTCCAGCCAGGGATAGGCCGGCATGTTGGACTCGGGCACCACGTCACGCGGGTTGATCAGGTGGGTGCGGTGCCATTCATCGCTGTAGCGGCCGCCCACGCGGTGGAGGTCAGGTCCGGTGCGCTTGCTGCCCCACTGAAAGGGACGGTCGTACACGAACTCGCCAGCCAGCGAGTAATGGCCGTAGCGAAGTGTTTCCGCCTGGAAGGGACGAATCATCTGCGAATGGCAGTTGTAGCAACCCTCCCGAACGTACACGTCCCTACCCGCCACTTGCAGCGCGGTGTAGGGCTTGAGCCCTTCAACCGCCGTGGTCGTTGACTTCTGGAAGAACAGCGGAACGATCTCCACCAAACCTCCGACCGAAATCACCAGAACGATGAGGACGATCATCAGAAAGTTGTTGGTTTCAATCCGCTCGTGGGTGAAGCCTTCAATTTTTTTATCTTGTGCCATTGTTGTTCTCCTTAAGCGTGAGCAGGGACCACAGCTGGGATGCGGGCATCACTGGCCTGGCCTTTGAAGGCGGTCATCAACACGTTCCACAGCATCAACACCATGCCACCCAGATACAACAGGCCACCCAGCAAACGGATCACGTAGAAGGGGAAAGTTGCCTTGACGGACTCCACGAAGGTGTAGGTCAGTGTCCCGTCCGGGTTGACCGAGCGCCACATCAGACCCTGCATCACACCGGCGATCCACATCGCAGCGATGTACAGAACGATGCCGATGGTCGCGACCCAGAAGTGAATCTCAACCGCTTTCATGCTGTGCATTTGCTTTTGTCCGAAGAGACGAGGAATCAGGTAGTACATAGAACCCATGGTGATCAGGCCCACCCAACCCAAGGCGCCGGAGTGCACGTGACCAACGGTCCAGTCTGTGTAGTGCGACAGTGCGTTCACTGTCTTGATGGACATCATCGGACCTTCGAACGTGGACATGCCGTAGAAGGACAAGGACACGATCAGGAAGCGCAAGATGGGATCGTCACGCAGCTTGTGCCATGCGCCAGACAGGGTCATGATGCCGTTGATCATGCCGCCCCAGCTGGGTGCCAAAAGGATCAGAGAGAACACCATACCGACGGACTGGGTCCAGTCGGGCAGAGCGGTGTAGTGCAGATGGTGAGGACCCGCCCACATGTAGGTGAAGATCAGCGCCCAAAAGTGGACGATGGACAAGCGGTAGGAATACACCGGACGCCCTGCTTGCTTGGGAATGAAGTAGTACATCATGCCCAGGAAGCCAGCGGTCAGGAAGAAGCCCACAGCATTGTGGCCGTACCACCACTGCACCATGGCGTCTTGCACACCAGCGTAGGCCGAGTAGCTCTTGGTCAAGCTGACAGGCAGGGCAGCCGAGTTCACGATGTGCAGCAAAGCCACGGCCAGAATGAAAGCACCGTAGAACCAGTTGCCCACATAAATGTGTCGGACTTTGCGAATACCAATCGTCCCGAAGAACACGATGGCGTAAGCGACCCACACCACAGCGATCAGCAGGTCAATTGGCCACTCCAGCTCCGCGTACTCTTTGCTGGTGGTGATGCCAAGGGGCAAGGTCACCACTGCTGCCACGATGACCAGGTTCCAGCCCCAAAACGTGAAGGCTGCCAGCTTGTCGGAAATCAACCTGGTTTGGCAGGTGCGCTGAACCACGTAGTAACTGGTTGCGAACAGGCCGCAACCGCCAAACGCAAAAATCACAGCGTTCGTGTGCAACGGCCGCAAGCGGCCATAGCTCAGGTATTCAATACCCAGATTCAGCTCGGGCCAGGTTAACTGGGCCGCAATAATCACGCCCACCAGCATCCCCACCACGCCGTATACCACGGTCATGATGGCGAACTGACGAACGACCTTGTCGTTATAGACCGTCGCCTGACTGGCCTTCATCGTTACTGACATACAGAACTCCTCAAAATGTCGTCGGGCAGAGTGTCATTGCCCAGTTGTTCTTTCACCTTGACTTAAGTCAATCTGATCTCAGAATTCGGTCTCCCTCACGGTCAATGTTGTCCAGTTGGCCCGTCTCCAGCGCCCACCAGAAGATAACGATGATGCCCAGCACCACCACCACTGATAACGGAATCAACAGATACAGAATTTCCATGCCTGTCTCCTTGCAAAAACTGTCGCACCCACCGGTACTAACGTAAGGGTGGGGTGGGCAATTGCCCGATCAAATCCACGCTTTTCAGGCAGATCCAGCCTGATCCAACGACTTGACTGGCACCTGGCGGCTCAGACGCAATGCGTTGCCAATCACGCCCAATGAACTCAAAGCCATACCCAGCCCCGCCGCCCACGGGGGCATATAACCAAACACCGCCAACGGTACGCTGACAGCGTTGTAGGCGGCAGCCCAGCCCAGGTTCTGGCGCACGATGCGCATGGTGGCTCGGGCGCGCTGCAGGGTTTGCACCACCTCCATGACGCTGCCGCCTTGAATGACGAAGTCGGATTGGGCTTGGGCCAAGGGTGCTGCTGTTCCCAGCGCGAACGAGGTGTTGGCACGGGCCAATACCGGCCCATCGTTCAGACCATCGCCAACCATGGCAACCTTATGTCCCCTGCCCTGCAGCGCCACCAGCTCCTGCAGCTTCAACTCAGGCGAGGCACCCGCCACCACCCGGTCCACCCCAACCGATGCAGCCACTGCACGCGCAGCCGCTTCACGGTCGCCCGACACGAGCCATGTGGCAATGCCCAGCTCCTTGAGTGCCGATACCGCTTGTGCCGCATCGGGCCTGAGCCGCTCACTCAACTGAAACGTTGCCAACCACCCCTTGTCGTCCGACAGAAACACCCTGGGAGACTGGAGAACACCATCCCCAGCCAGTGGTTCGACGCCACAAAAGTCTGCGGACCCCAGCTTCAACACCGTCGCATGGGGCGTTTGTCCTGACATCCCTTTTCCGGCGTGCTCGACGACGCCTTCCAGCATCCCGCCCAGCGCCCCCGCGACAGACACAGCGGCATTCGCACCAGGCCACCCCTGGCTGGCCGCCTGCGAAATGGCTTTGGAGGCCGGGTGAAGCGACACCCCCGCCAACTGGCTGGCCCAGGCCAACACCTGTGCGGCATCTTCGCCAGCGCGCAACTGAACGTCGGTCAATTGAAGTTGGTCATGGGTCAGTGTGCCGGTTTTATCAAACACCACCGTGTCAATCTGCGACAGGCTTTCAAAAGCCTGCAAGCGGCGCACCAGCACGCCACGCTGGGCTAAGGCCCCGGCGGATGCCAGCATGGCCGTCGGGGTGGCCAGCGACAGTGCACATGGACAGGTCACAATGAGCACCGCCACAGCGACGGCCAGCGCCTTGGCAGGATCGATGTGCCACCAGTACCAGCCTGACAGGGCCGCCGCCAGCAGCACCGCCACCAAAAACGGGGCGGCCACCCTGTCCGCCAGTATCGCCAGGCGGGGCTTTTCGGTGGAGGCCTTTTCCATGAGCGCCACGATCTGTGCGAAGCGTGTGCTGGCGCCCAGTTTGTCCAGCTGCACCACCGCAGGACCCGCGAGGTTGAAACTGCCGGCGATTACTCGTTCGCCAGCTGTGCGGGTGACCGGTGTGGATTCGCCCGTCAGAAGCGCTTCGTCCACAGTGGCGTTGGCACTGCGCAGCACGCCATCGCCTGGAAATGCCTGACCGGCGTTGAGCCTGACCACATCGCCCAGCGCCAGGCGCCGAACCGACACCGACTCGAACGAACCATCGGACTTTTCACGCTCACACACATCGGGCAGGCGATTCATCAGGTCGTCCAGGGCGCCAGCGGTTCGGTCGCGGGCCTTGAACTCGAAGTAGCGCCCACCCATCAGGAAAAAAACGAACATCGTCAGGGAATCGAACCAGACCTCGTGCCCCCATGGCCCTGTCGGGTCGAAAGTCGCGAGCGAACTGACGATGAACGTGACCAATATCCCAATGGACACGGGGGTATCCATGCCCACCCTGCCCTTGCGCAGATCCCGCCACGCGCTGGAAAAAAATGGGCCGCTGGCAAAAATAACCACCGGCAGGCTCAACACCCAACTCGCCCAGCGCAGGAGGTGTTCGATATCGGGGGGAATATCACCCGGCTCGGTGATGTATGCAGGCCATGCGTACATCATGACCTGCATCATGCAGATCCCGGCAACAAACAGCCGCCACAGCACCTTGCGGCCCTCGGCCAAGCGGTTGCTGATGCTCAATGCCTCGCGCATGGGCAGCAGCCGGTATCCGGTGTCCCCCACCGCACGCGCAATGCCGGAGGCCGTCACAGCGTCTGGCCGCCATTGAACAGTCAAGCGCCGGGTAGCGGCGTTGACCTCCGCCTTCACGATACCGGGCATGCGGCAGACAGCGTCTTCTACCGTGTCAGCACAGGCCGCACAGTACATACCCTGAACCATCAACACCGATTCGGCCAGAGTCCGCCCGTCCACATCGGCGTATTGGGTAAATTCCTGCTGCTCGATCGGGTCGTCGAGCACCGAAAAATCGTCCAACACCTTGAGCGGGCCCGCTGGGCGGTCCAAGGGTGAGCGGGAAACTGCGTCACCACTCCCTGGCTGAGCGCGGCCACCGGGCATGGCCGAAGCTGTGTGGAGAGGAAGTGGGGATCGAGACATCGGCGAGAGGATACGCAAGAGCAGTAGGGGGGTGCTTGACTTAGGTCAATGGGGGCAAACACGTAGCGGTTAGTCTACCGCCGATGTGGTTGCGCAAGGCCCAATCAGTCAAAATCCACGACAGCTGCATACCTCTTACCCATCTCACTGGAGAACCCTATGTACAAACGCATTCTTGTAGCGACCGACGGCTCGGAACTCTCTGACAAAGCGGTCGAGCACGGCCTGAACCTGGCCGACCTGACCGGCGCTGAGCTGATCGCGGTCAAAGTGGTACCGCGCTACCCCCAAACCTACTTCGAAGGCGGTGTAGCGCTGGGGGCTGACGAGGTGGCCAAGATTGAAAAGCAATGGAACGATGAAGCACTGGAATCGGTCAATGCCATCAAGTCCAAAGGGCAGTTGCAAAACGTCAAGGTCAAGGCGACCACCGTCAAATCCGACCTGATCGCTGAAGCATTGATCGCAACCGCCAAGCGCCACAAATGCGACCTGATCGTCATGGCGTCACACGGCCGCCGTGGGCTCAAGCGCCTGCTGCTGGGCAGTGAGACCCAGCAGGTGCTGACACACTCCCATATTCCAGTGCTGGTTTTGAGGTAAAAAACCTTATTCAGCGCTTGTTAGGCATACTGAGTTAGCTACAAAAAAACCTGCAGCAGCAGGTTTTTTTATGGCCATCACGGTGTGGAAAACAATGTCCTGTAGTGGTCTCGGAGCACGTTCTTTTGGACCTTGCCCATGGCGTTGCGGGGCAACTCCGGGACCACAAAGCACCGCTTGGGCACCTTGAAGTTGGCAAGCACGGCCCTGACCTGCGCCAGCACCGCGTCACACTGCAGCGAAACCCCCGGCTGAGCGGTGAACACAGCAACCCCCACCTCGCCGAAGTCGGGATGGGGCACCCCTACCACCGCGCTTTCCGCAACCCCGGGCAAGTCGTTCAGGACGCTCTCGACTTCAGCCGGATACACGTTGTAGCCACCGCTGATGATGAGGTCTTTGCTTCGGCCAACGATGGTGACGTAGCCGTGTTCGTCCACGCAGCCCACGTCGCCGGTTTTGAACCAGCCATCGGGGGTGAATTCTTCAGCGGTCTTTTCGGGCATGCGCCAATAACCCTGGAACACGTTGGGCCCTTTGACCTGGATGCCACCGATTTCGCCGGACTCCACGGGAGACCCCCGCTCATCCACCACCCGCAACGACACGCCCGGCAGCGGAAAACCCACTGTGCCACCGCGCCGCTGCGCCTGCGGCTGGCCATCTGCGTCTGTGTAGCGGCTGTCGGCCAGGCAAGGATTGGAGGTCAGCATGGCCGTTTCGGACATGCCATAGCGCTCCAAAATGGTGTGCCCTGTACGCTGCGCCCATGCCTTGAAGGTATCGGGTAACAGTGGGGCAGACCCGCTGATGAACAACCGCATGTGCTGGCACGCAGCCCGAGACAAACCGGCCTCGGCCAGCATGCGGGTGTACATCGTAGGCACCCCCATGAACACCGTGGCACGGGGCAAACAGTCAATCACCGCTTTCGGGTTGAAGCGGTTGAACCACAACATGCGGCTGCCACTGAGCAAGGCCCCATGGATGGCCACGAAAAGACCATGCACATGAAAAATAGGCAAGGCGTGGATCAGCACATCGTTGCCCTGCGCGGGGGTTCGCCAACCCCAGTAGGTGTGCAGCACCGCTGCATTGCTAAGCAAATTGCCATGACTGAGCATGGCCCCCTTGCTGCGCCCTGTGGTGCCGCTGGTGTACACAATCGCCGCCAAATCGTCGCTTGTGCGTGGCGCAGGCAGATGGTGCACCGAATGGTGCATCGCACGCTGCAATAAGCTGCCTGTGCGGTCGTCGCCCAATGTGAATACATGGCGCACGCCCCCTTGGAAGGCGATCTTGCTCAGCCAGCCGAAGTGTGCGGGTGCACACACCACCACCGCTGGCTCGGCGTTGCCGATGAAATAGGCCATTTCGGCCGCCTGGTAGGCAGTGTTAAGCGGCAAAAACACCAGCCCAGCGCGCAAAGTGGCCAGATACAGGGTCAATGCCTCCACCGACTTGTCCACCTGCACGGCAATCCGGCTGGCCGGTGGCAGTTCGAGCGACTTCAGCAAATTGGCCAGCATGGCGCTGGCGTGTTCCAGGTCGCGCCACGAGTAGTGCAACCCTTCATCGGTCTCGACCGCAACGCTGTCGAGATCGGGTGGAAATGCGGCGCGAAGCGCGGTGTACAGGTTGGAATCGGTCATACCAAGTGCATTGGGGTAAAAAGTGGCGCCGTCAGAACACAGCGCGGCGTTTGGACAAAAACGCAGCTATGCCTTCCCGGTGCTCCGGACTGTTGGCATGGTCGTAAGCGGTGGCCACCAGCTCGGCCATGGAGGACGTGCCATCGGACAAGGCACCCAGCAACTGTTTGTGCGCCCTGGCGGTCAAGGGGGCTAGGCTGGCGATGCGGATGGCAGCGTCGGCCGCGGCCTGCGCAAGCTCGGCATCGTCCACCACCCGGTTGAGAAAACCACGCTGCTGCATGTCCGCCGCCGACAGAACCGCTGCCTCCAGCAGCATCTCGCGGGCGGTTTGTACACCCACTGCAAGGGCTACCAATTGGGCTTCGCGAGGTGCCATCGGAAAACCCAGCCGTGCAATCGGCGCACCAAAGCGAGCCGACGAAGCCGCCAGGCGGATGTCGCAGGCACTGGCCATTTCCAGCCCAGCCCCCATGCAATTGCCCTGCATAGCCGCGACAACAGGCACCGGGCAGCGCCGGATGGCGTTCAAGCCGCCCCACACATCCTGCTCATGAAAATCGGTCAGCTGCTGCACATCGAAGCGAAACGCCGGGTACTCGGCGATGTCGCCTCCTGCACAGAAATGACCGCCTTCACCGGTCAACAGCACGCAGCGCAAATCTTTGGCGCGGGACAACCCACCAAACACCTCTGCCAGCGCTCGCCACATGCTCCGGGACATAGCGTTGAATTTGCCGGGGTGGCTCAGGGTGACCACCGCCACGGTGGGGTGGCCCTCCAGGCCATGGGTGGTGACTTGACCTGCCATCAGAAGCCTTTACAGCGGGCCGTGATAGCCGTGAACCTGTTCACCGCTATCGCCGCCCTTGGTGTCAATTGTGTGGTGCTGCATCCTGCGGCCAACGATAGCCGCCTCAGCGGCGTTCGGCCACCGGGGTTTCCCGAGACAGGGCCCACCACCAACCCACCGCGCCACCGATGATCATGGGGATACACAGCCACTGGCCCATGCTCATGCCCAGGGCCAGCAGTCCTAGGTGGGCATCTGGCTCACGGAAGTACTCGGCCACAAACCGGAACACCCCATAGCCGCCCAGAAAGACAAAAGCCACCTGCCCTGGTGCGCGCTCACGCCGCGCGTAGAGCCACAGCAACACGAACAGCAACACACCTTCGAGCAAGAACTGGTAAATCTGCGATGGGTGGCGGGGCAAATCCCCGGCACCCCTGAACACCATGGCCCAGGGCAAGGAAGGGTCAGCCACCCTACCCCACAGCTCGCCATTGATGAAGTTGCCCACCCTGCCTGCGGCCAGCCCAGTGGGCACACAGGGCGCAACCAGATCCATAACTTGCAAAAACGGACGCTGGCGCGAACGGGCAAACCAAACCATGGCCAGAATCACCCCCAACAAGCCCCCATGAAAACTCATGCCACCTTGCCAAACCGCCAGAATCTCCAGGGGATTGGCTAGGTAGTACGCAGGCTTGTAAAACAGGCAGTAACCCAAGCGGCCACCCAGGACCACGCCCACGACCCCCAAAAACAAAATATCTTCTATGTCGCGGGTGTGCCACACCCCCTGGTGCACCAGTCGGGCATAAGGCGGGTGCTTCAAGCGCCGCCACCCCAGCCACAAAAACAGGCCAAAAGCAGCCAAATACGTCAGGCCATACCAATGGATGGCCACCGGCCCCAATTGAATGGCTACAGGATCGATAGAGGGGTGTATGAGCATGGCGCCGATTGTGCCAGCCAGCCTGAAACCGCCAGGGATAAGCTGCCCCCGCCATCATCTCCAGCCTCTCCTGCCCCCCGGTCTGCCGGTTGCCCGGGTGGCGCAAAAAACTCAGCGCTGAGGTGCGCTGGCCTCGCGCAAAAAAGCCTCATCCCTGGGGGTCAGGCGGCCATTCTCACGGACTTGCGCCAGCACGTCCGGACGCCAGCGCGCGGTGTTGTGCAGGCTTTGCTCGCGCCTGAATTGCGCAATTCGCTCATGGTTGCCGGACAACAGCACCGGCGGCACGGGCTGTGGCACTTCACCGGCTTGCCAGTTTTCCGGACGGGTGTAGTGAGGACAGTCCAGCAACCCATCCAAAGCGGGGTTAAAGCTGTCTTGCTGGTGACTGCCCTCGTCGTTGAGCACACCGGGTTGCAGGCGGGCCACCGCATCGAGCAGCGCCATCGCCGCAATTTCACCACCCGACAGCACAAAGTCACCCAGGCTGATCTGCTGGTCCACATGGGCGTCGATGAAGCGTTGGTCCAGCCCCTCGTAGCGGCCACACACCAGCACCGCACCAGTGCTGTCGGCCCAGGACTGCACCGCCGTATGGTCCAGCCTGGGGCCCAGCGGCGAAAACAGCACCACCGGCACGGCCGGTGCGGCGGCCGCTTCGCGGTCGGCCCGCACCGCCGCCAGGCAGCGCGACAGCGGCTCAGCCATCATGACCATGCCCGGCCCACCGCCAAAGGGTCGGTCATCGACCCGGCGGTAGTTGCCATCGGCAAAATCACGCAACTGCCACAGCACCACCTGAACCTGCCCCGACGAAAACGCCCGGCGGTTGATGCCCACCGTCAGCAGCGGCGCCAGCAACTCCGGAAACAGGGTAACGACGTCAAAGCGCATAATTGCAGCTAACTATTGAATACCAGCAAGCGCTACGCACTGTTCTTATTCATAATCTGGTTGCCAATCGACGCGAATGAGTCGGGCGGTGGTGTCCACAGAATCCACATAAGCAGCCACAAACGGAATCATCCGCTCAGCGGTGGCTTCTCCCTGCGGGTATTCGATAACCAGAACTGAGTGGGCGCCGGTGGCCATCAGGTCCTTGACCACACCCAAGTCCAAGCCTTCGCGGTTGGTCACACGCAGGCCCAACAGATCCACCCAGTAGTACTCGTCGGGGTCGGTGGTGGCAGGAAACTCGCTGCGCGACATAAAAATGCGCGCGCCCTTGAGCCCCTCGGCGGCGGTTCGATCGGTGCTGGCGGCACACAGCGCCACCAAGGTATCGGCGTGGGGCTTTACCTCGGCCACCTCCACCGCCAGCGTCCCGGCAAAGGCCTTGAACCCCCGGTCAAACGGTGGCACCGGAGGCTGCAGGTACCAGGTACGTGCAGCCATCAGGGCATCGCTGCCTGCGCTGAAGGCATGGACCTTGATCCACCCCTTGATGCCCCAGGCACCACTGATGCGGCCCATTTCCACGGCATCGTCGGGCAATTCGGCGGGGGTTGGCTGGGTATTCATCGACAAGAAACTCAAAAGACGTAAAAAAAGCGATGGGCGCTGGCGGATTCCGCTGCACACATCGCCTTGGGTGGGCCAAAGACCAACCAGCGAGCCGGTCAGTCCATCGCTACCGGGGCCACCGAGGGCCCAGAATCAGGCCTCTGCCGTGGGGGCGGTAACACCGCCCTTGACCAGGCGCTGCACCGTGGGAGACATTTGGGCACCCACGCCGGTCCAGTAGGTCAGGCGGTCATTGGCCAGACGCAGGCTTTCTTCGCCGCCCTTGGCCATGGGGTTGTAAAAACCGATGCGCTCGATGAATCGGCCGTCTCGGCGGTCGCGCTTGTCAGCGACGACGATGCTGTAGAAAGGACGGGCTTTAGCGCCGCCGCGGGAGAGTCGGATAACGACCATGGTGAATCCTTCGGGTGGAGGGGCAGACCATACAATGCGCCCCTGAGTTTGGTATTGCCAGCGTTTGAGACACCGACTGACCACCCGGTCAGCGAAACGCAGCAAAGCCTTAAATTATAACCAAGCAAGAGGCGGCCAAAAAAGGTCACCCCAACGGCCGTCCATCATTGCCGACACCCGGCAACATCTGGGCGCCTGTTTCTGTCACCCCCATTCCAATGTCCATGAACCCAGCACCTGCACCTGCGACCGCCAGCATCCGACCCAGCATGGACTCGGACCTGCCTGCCATCACCCGCATCTATGCCCACCATGTGCTCAACGGCACTGGCACCTTTGAAACCACCCCACCCAGCGAGGATGACATGCGCGCCCGGCGTGCCGATGTGCTGGGCAAAAACCTGCCCTGGCTGGTGCTGGAGCGAGGCAACCAGGTCATTGGCTTTGCCTATGGCAACTGGTTCAAGCCACGTCCCGCCTACCGCTTCTCGGTGGAGGACTCCATCTACCTGGCCTCAGAAGCAAGCGGACAGGGGTTGGGCAAGGTGCTGCTGCAAGAGCTGCTGGTGCAGCTGGAGCGCCGTGGCGTGCGCAAGGTCATGGCAGTCATTGGCGACTCGGCCAACCTCGGCTCGGTGGGTGTGCACAAGGCACTGGGCTTTTCGCATGCGGGAGTGATCGAATCCTGCGGCTGGAAGTTTGGCCGCTGGCTGGACATCGTGCTGATGCAAAAAAGCCTGGGCGCAGGCGACACCGCTCCGCCCGAAGGCACACAGTGAGCCAAGCCCGCGCCAAAAACAAAACCCTGGCGGCGGTGCTGGCGGCCATTGGGGGCTCCATGGGCCTGCACCGTTTTTACCTGTACGGGTTGGGTGACACCGTGGCCTGGCTGTTCCCCATCCCCTCGGCACTGGGTTGGTGGGGGGTTGAGCGCATGCGAGATCTGGGCCAGGACGACATGCTCAGCTGGGCACTCATCCCACTGCTGGGTGCCACACTGGCCGTAGGGTGCCTGATGGCGGTCATTTATGCGCTGACCCCGGCAGAGCGCTGGAACGCACGCCACAACCCGCAGCTCCCGCAAGACGACCCAGCCGGGCGCAGCCACGGGCTGACGGTGGTGGTGCTCGTGTTTGCTATGCTGGCTGGCACCATTGCCTTCATGGGCAGCCTGTCGTTTGGTGTGCAAAAAGTGTTTGAGTACCAGATCGAGTCGGCCCGCACCAGCGGACCCACCTGAAGGTACGCTACCCCACCACAGCAGTCACGCCAGCCACAGCATGATGGCGCTGAGCGTGAGCATGGCCAGCACCGTGGACACCCCCAGGCTGGCCGTCACCAGGTCGTGCGCCACGTTGTAGCGCTGCGAAAACAAAAACACATTGGCCCCGATGGGCAAGGCGGCTGCCACCACCATCACGGTCATTGGCAAGCCGCTGATGCCAAACGCCCATGCGCTCACGCCCACCAGCAGCGGCAGCACCAGGTTTTTGCTCAGACTCACCCCCAGCGCGCCGCGCCAGTGGGCACCCACAGGTGTGCGCGCCAATGTCACCCCCACCAGCACCAGGGCCATGGGGCCAAAGGCGTTGCCCAGCAGCTGCAAAGGTTTGTCCACCACCGGCGGCAGTACCCAGCCCGTTTGGGCAAACAGCAGCCCACACAGAATGGGCAACGGAATGGGGTGTATCAAGGCACCGCGCGCCACCCGCGCACTCTGGACCAACAGCATGCGCCAGCGCGGGACAGCCGTCACAGGCGCCACCGCTGGGGACAGGGCCGCCGCCTCTTTGGCCACCGCCACCTCCAGCACCACCGTGGCCACGGTCAGCAGCACCAGTGCGTGCACCGACACCAGCGTCAGCAGCGTGACCAGGCCCTGCTGCCCGTAGGCCAGCTCTACCAGCGTGATGCCGATCATCACCATGTTGGAAAACACCCCGGCCAGCGCCGTGACCACCCCACGCGGGTGCAGACCCAGCCACCCCACCAAAGCCGCCAGCAAGCCCAGCGCTGCCACAAAATAGGCGGCAATGGGGCGCAGGTCCAGCTGCTCGATGTGGACACCACTCATGGTGCGGAACAGCAGCGCCGGAATCAGCAGCAGAAACACCAGGTTGGACAGGTCTTTGACCGCTTCGGCGCGTATCCAGCCCGCACGCCCCGCCATAAAACCCACCCCGATGAGCAAAAACACCGGCGTCAATGACGCCAGCACCGGCTGGGCGGCGGCCAGGTTCATTTCACCAGCACCGCATCGGTCATGCGGTAAAACAAGCCCGATGGGTCATCAGCCAGCACCTGCAGGGTGCCCTGGACCACCACCCCTTCCAGGCTGTACTTCACCGGCTGGGGGGTGCGCACCTCCAACATGCTTTCGGGCCCACCAGGTATGCAGAACGAGCACGTCAAAGGCACCGACGACACCAGAAAGTGCGACTGCAGGGCGCCCGGTGCCAGCGGCGTCATGAAACCCTGTACCCGGCGCTTGCTGCCGTGCATGGCCAGCACCTCGGGGCTGAACAGGGGCAACACGCGCCGACCCACTGTTTGAGACCTGACCGCTGTCAGCACCGACCACGGCACCACATCATCGCGTGGCGGCAACTTGGCAAATGGGCTGCTGAGGCTGTGCGTGCCCGCGCCCTGACCCCCACCTGGGATGGAGGCCTGGCCTGATCCCTGCCCAATGGGTGACGACAACTGCGCCTGGGCACTGCCCAGCCACGCACCGCCCAGCAGCGCGGCCACCACCACCGCACGCCGCACCACAACGGCCCGCGACCCAGACTCAATGCACATGGCGCATGCCACAGTACTTGCCAATGGCCAGCCCCTTGCAAGCGGCCTGCAACTCGGCCAGGCAGACTTTCTCGTCCCTGGTGGACGCCAGGCAGGCGGCGGCACGTTCGTGGGCAGCGGCCATGGCACGGTGGCGGGCAATGTCCTCGGCCCGCTCTTTGTCGGTGTGGGTTTGCGCCAGGGCAGATGCGGTGCCCAAGCACACCAGCAGGCCCATCAACAGGTGTTTCATGTCAGGTCTTTCGTCAACAGGTTGGGTCAAGAAACAAGGGGTTCAGGGTGATCTGGGTGGTCAGGGCGCTGTGCTCAGCAGCCGCGACACGTCAGCCCGGTAGGCACCCCAGGCCGGCAGGGCTGCTGCCAGCACCGCAATGCCCAGCGCCAGCCCGGGCACCACCCACAGCTGCGGTGGCCAGGCACGGTGGGCCACCAGGCCAGCAGCTTCGGTGGGCAGCAGCAGTGGCAGCGCCGCCACCAGCCCCTGCGCCAGCAGCAGCCCCAGTCCGCAGGCCAGGGTGGCCAACCACAAGGCTTCGGCCAGCAGCAGTGCGGCCAGTTTGAACGGCCCGGCACCCAGCAGGCGCAGCAAGGCCAGGTCGGCCCGACGTTCGCGCACCGCCTGCCACAGCGCCATGAACACGCTCAGGCCCGCCACCGCCAGCAGCGTGGCGGCCAGGGCGCGCAGCACATCGGTGCCCGCGCCCAGCAGCCGCAGCAGCCACGACAGCTCGTAGGCCGGGGCCGCGGCCTGCATCTCGGTGGTGGTGTTCACGAAGCGCGGAAACGTCACCGCCGCCAGCGGCGTGGTGTAGCGAATGAGGGCCAGCGTGACTTCGCGCTCGGCCTCCAGGGCGGCGCGGTCTTCTTCGTCCACAGCCATGTCGGTCTCGTGCACCACCCACACCGACTCGGTGGCCGTCAGCACCAGCCGATCGAGCACGCTGCCATTGGGCTGCAACAGACCCACCACGGTGTAGGGCGTTTGGCCGTGAGCGTGGCCACCCTCGCCCAGGCCATGCAGGCCCGCGAACGAATCGCCCACCTTTAGGCCCAGCTTGACCGCCGCCTGTGCGCCCAGCACCGCCTGCATGGGCTGCGCCCACCATTGGCCTGCCGCCAATTGCCCGCCGTACAGGGCCACGTACTCAGGCGTGGTGCCCACGATGCGGTGGCCGCCCACGTTGTCACCCAAACTGAGGGGAATGAGCTGCGCCACCTGCGGGTGCTGGCGCAAGGCCTCGACATCGGCCAGAGCGATGTTGCCGGGTGGCACATCCAGGTGGTACACGCCCGCCAGAATGAGTTGCAGCGGGCTGCCTTTGGCGCCCACCACCGCATCAATACCGGCCACATCGCGGGTCAGTGCGTCGGTTACCCGCTGCTCGGCCAGCAGGATGAAGGCCAGTGCGCCCAGGCCCAGCGCCAGCAGCAGCACATTCAGTGCCGCCGACAAGGGTTTGGACCAGGCAAAGCGCCAGGCAAGAATCCATATATTCATAGCAAACTAATGATATATATCAAGCGCTAAAGGCATATTTTTTAAAAATTTATGCCTTGGCTATCCTGTGCATCGCTCAACGCAGCCACCACCCTGGCGTCGTGCGTAGCCAGTGCCAGGGTAGCCTGGGCCTGGGCGGCTGTATTCAGCAGCAGGCCCAGTGCGGCGTGGGCCGCCTCGTCGTCCAGGCTGGCGGTGGGTTCGTCGGCCAACAGCACCTGCGGCTGCAGCAGCACGGCGCGGGCCAGTGCCACCCGCTGCGCCTGCCCGCCCGAGAGCTGGTGCGGTCGGCGCTGCGCCAGCTCGGCCACGCCCAACGCGGCCAGCACCTCCACCACCCGTTGCGGATCGGGAGGCAGGCCTGCTGCCCAATGGGCCAGGGCCAGGTTGTCGGCCACCGACAGGGCGGGGCTCAGGTGCAGCTTTTGCGGCAGCATGCCCACGTGGCGGGCACGCCAGGCATCCCGTGCGGCCCCGCCGGGGTGGGCGACCACACGGTCGGCGCTCAGCACCGTGTCGGCCACCACCAGCGTGCCGCCCTGCGGGGCCATGAGACCAGCCACCAGCGCCAGCCAGGTGGACTTGCCGCTGCCCGACGCCCCCCGCAGCAGCAACACACCACCACGGGGCACGTCCACATCCGGAAAAGCAATGGCCGGCCCACCGGGGTGCGCAGCCACCAGGCCTTGTGTGCGGATCAAGCCGCCGTCTCCGGGTTGCCCTCAGGTGGGTCCACGCACACGTTGCAGGTGCCGTGGATGGACATGTCCACCCGCTGGCCGTGGTGTCCGAGGCTGGCCAGGGTTTGCAGCAGCTGCTCGGCCACCGCCTGGGTGGGTGGGCTGGCCTCGGCCAAATGGAACTGCCGGTGGCAGGCATCGCACTCGAAGCGTGGCACCACCTCCCCCTTGCGTGCCTGCGGCCCCGCCGACACACGCGAGGCCAGCGCGTAGCGCCAGGTTCTGGCCACGTCGTCCGCATGGCGGCTGAGCAAGCCGGTGGCCACCAGGCGGTCCAGCAGGCGGTAGAGCGTGACCCGGTTCACCACCATGCCCTGCGCCACAAGCTCCGTCTCCAGCTCGGCATGGGTCACCGAGCGGGTGGCGTCGGCCACGAACAGCTGCAACACCGCCCGCGTGGCCCTGGTGCGGCGCAGCCCCGACTGGGCCAGCCAGGCGTCCGGCACGGCTGCGTGTGCGAACGGGGCTGAGGCAGGTGCGGCGGAGTCGTGGGCAGTGGCTGGCATGGTGGGGTGGGGTGGTGACCGTGCGGCATGCTTTAAACGCAACGGTGTTGCGATATGATGCACAGCAACGCAATTCAGTTGCGGTAGAGACGGCAGTGGCCATCTTACCGCCAACCCGTCCTCTGACCCACATATCCCTGCCCTGCCCGGCCCGCGCCCCATGAGCCCACCCCCAAGACCCACCCCAGGCACAGCACCCGGCCGCCACCTTGCTGGCAGTTTGGTGAAGCACTCAGCCTGGCAACGCGCCGCTGTGGCTGTGGCCCTGCTCTGTGCCCTGTGGCTGGTGCTGCTGGCATCGCTGTCCACCGGCGATTGACCCGCCGCCAGCGCCATTGCCATGCACCCAACCACGTCCTCACCCGCTTTCGCACCCACTGCAGCACACACCGCTGTGCCCGCCCCTGCCCACACTGCCCACACCAGCACCGCCGCCATGTCCACTGCCATTGAGCTGCACAACCTCACCCTGGGGTACGAGCGCCACCCTGCGGTACACCACGTGTCGGCCACTGTGCCATCGGGCTCACTGGTGGCGGTGGTGGGTCCCAACGGCGCAGGCAAGTCCACCCTCGTCAAGGCGCTGGCGGGCCTGGTGCGCCCCATGCAAGGGCACATCACCGGGCTGGCGGGCCAGCGGGTGGCCTACCTGCCACAGCGCGACGACATGGACCACAGCTTTCCCATCACCGTGGCCGACATGGTGGCCATGGGCCTGTGGCACGAGGTGGGCGCTCTGGGTGGTTTCAGCCGCGCACAGCGCCAGCGCTGTGCCGATGCCCTGGCTCAGGTCGGCTTGGCAGGGTTTGGACAGCGCACCATTGCCACGCTGTCGGGCGGGCAGTTTCAGCGGGCGCTGTTTGCCCGGCTGACACTGCAAGACGCCCCGGTCATTTTGCTGGATGAGCCGTTTGCCGGCGTGGACACCCGCACCAGCCGCGACCTGCTGGACCTGCTACACACCTGGCATGGACAGGGGCGCACCGTGCTGGCGGTGCTGCACGACATGGACCAGGTGCGCGGGCATTTTCCGCACACGCTGCTGCTGGCGCGCGAGCTGGTGGCTGCCGGCGCGACAGAGGAGGTGCTGACCGAGGCCAACCTGCAGCGCGCCCGCCGCCTGAACGAAGCCTTTGACGACGACGCACCGGAATGTGACCTGACCGAACCCGACGGCCCCCCTGCACAGGTGGCCCATACACCCACCCACACGCACACACCCACCCACCCACGCGCCCACGCCCACCAGCACCTTCACGAGGCCCACCCATGAGTGCCCTGCCGGAGGTGCTGTGGGCCCTGTTTATTCAGCCGGTGGCCGAATTCGGCTTTATGCAGCGTGCCCTGGCTGGCTGCCTGGCGCTGTCGGTCAGCGCCGCACCCATGGGCGTGTTCCTGATGCTGCGGCGCATGAGCCTGACGGGGGACGCCATGGCCCACGGCATCCTGCCCGGTGCGGCGCTGGGCTATCTGGTGGCTGGGTTGTCGCTGGGGGCCATGACGGTGGGTGGCATCGTGGCCGGGCTGCTGGTGGCAGTGGCGTCGGGCCTGGTGGCCCGCCACTCCATCTTGCGCGAGGACTCCAGCCTGGCCTCGTTTTACTTGCTGTCGCTGTCCCTTGGTGTGCTGCTGGTGTCGCTCAAGGGCAGCAGCGTCGATTTGCTGCATGTGCTGTTTGGCACCGTGCTGGCACTGAACAACGATGCGGTGCTGCTGCTGGGCGGTACCGCCACGGTCACGCTGCTGGGCCTGGCCGTGCTCTACCGGCCCCTGGTGCTGGAGTGCCTTGACCCCGGCTTTTTGCGCTCGGTCAGCCGCTGGAGCCCGGTGGCCCACTATGGTTTTCTGGTACTGATGGTGCTCAACCTGGTGGCTGGTTTCCATGCGCTGGGCACGCTGATGGCCGTGGGTCTGATGGTGCTGCCTGCCGCCGCTGCCCGTTTTTGGGCGCGGGACATCACCCGCATGCTGCTGGCCGCTACCGCCATCGGGCTGGTGGGTGCCGTCGGCGGTCTGCTGCTCAGCTACCACGCCGATTTGCCCACTGGGCCCGTCATCGTGATGTGCCTGGGCGCACTGATGCTGCTGTCGCTGGCGCTGGGCCCCTTTGGCCTGCTGCGCAGCCGTCTGCAGCCAGCCACCCACAAACGCGCCTGAGACCCTTACCCACCTGTTTGCTCGGATATTTGCTCGGATTCCTGGCTTTTTGAGGACTTGTACCCATGACCACCCGTACCCACCTACCCACCTACCTGTCACCCCACCGCCGACGGGCCCTCGCGGCTGGCCTGGCGACTGCCCTGATGTGGTGCGCTCTGCCCGCTCAGGCTGCCCCCGCCGTCCAGGCGGTGGCCAGTTTCAGCATTCTTGGCGACATGGTGAAACAGGTGGGCGGTGACCGTGTGGACGTGAGCGTGCTGGTGGGCCCCGGTGCCGACGCCCATGTGTACCAGCCCACCCCCACGCAGGCCAAAACCGTGGCCAAGGCACAGGTGCTGGTGTCCAACGGCCTGGGGTTTGAAGGCTGGATGGCGCGGCTGCTGAAATCGGCCAACTACAAAGGCATCCATGTCGTGGCCACCCAAGGCGCCGACGTGCTCGAAGTGGGTGACGGCCACGAGGCAAAACCAGGTGCCCACAAGGGCCACGCCCACGCACACAACCACGGCAAAGCCGACCCCCACGCCTGGCAAAGCGTGCCCAACGCCATGGTGTACGTCAAAAATATTGCCAAAAGCCTGTGTGACGCTGATGCAGCGGGCTGCGACAGCTACCAAAAAAATGCCGCCGCCTACACCGAACAACTCAAAGCACTGGACGCCGAGGTGCGGGCCGCCTGGGGTGCCATACCGCAAGTGCAACGCAAGGTCATCACCAGCCACGACGCGTTTGGCTACTACGCCAAGGCCTACGGCGTGACCTTTCTGTCGCCCCAGGGTGTGAGCACCGAAAGCGAGGCCTCGGCCAAGGGTGTGGCCAGGCTGGTGCGGCAGATCAAGGCCGAAAACGTCAAGGCACTGTTCATAGAGACCATTTCCGACCCGCGGCTCATCGAGCAAATTGGCCGGGAGACCGGGGTCAAACCCTCGGGCGAGTTGTTCTCCGACTCCTTGTCCAAGGCCGATGGCCCCGCCCCCAGCTACGTGGCCATGATTCGCCACAACACCCAGGTGCTGACCAAGGCCGTGCAAGGTAACTGATCCGCTCAGCCCCCCGGCCCACCGGCACCATGCCCCCGGCTCAGGCCTGGTCGCTGGTCTGATCAATTACCCGGTCAACCACCTGATCGGCTGCTTCATCGACACGGCGGGGTTGTGGCATGGGTGCGACAGGTGTGGCCCATCGCACGGAATGGCGCCCCGAGTCCTTGGCCTCGTACATGGCGGCATCGGCGGCCAGCAGCAAGGTATCGGGTGTATCCCCGTCCACCGGGGTGCGGCTGATGCCCAGGCTGCATCCCACCTGCAGCATCAGGTTGCCGTGGGCAATCGGTTCAGACACCCGCTCCAGCAGCTTGAGCGCAAACGGTGCCAGATCGGCCACATTGCTCACGCCACTGAGCAGCACCACAAATTCATCCCCACCCAGTCTGGCGGCGGTGTCCACCTCTCGGACGTTGTCTCGCAGGCGCTGCGACACGGCCTTGAGCACCGCATCGCCGGCATCGTGCCCGTGGGTGTCATTGATGGGCTTGAACCGGTCCAGATCAAGCAGCAACAGCGCCACCTCTCCCCCATGTCGCCGTCGGTGGGCCAGTGCAGCCTGCAAGCGCTCGCCAAACAGGCGCCGGTTGGCCAGCCCCGTCAACCCGTCGTGCCGGGCCTGGTCTGACAGCTCACGGCGGCTGCGTTCCAGTTCGTGAAGCTGCTGGGTGATTTGCGACTGCATGCGCTCAAAGCTTCGGGCCAGGTCGCCCACCTCGTCGTTGCGCTCGGTGGGCAAACGGTGCGCCACCTCGCCCTGGGCGAACAGCCTGGCCGCCTGGCCAATTTCATTGATGGGCCGCGACAGCGCCCGCGCCAGCACCACCGCCACCACCAACCACACCAAACCGAGCACCGCCACGATGTGGACGATGGTCAGGCGCAACTGCTCCACCTCGGCCAGTACCAGCCGCAAGGGCTGGGCCAAACCCAGCAGCAGCTGCTGCTCATCCGACACCACCTGGATGTTCTGCCGCACAAACGCCGCCACCAGCGGCTCCTGGGCATGGGGGCCAGCAGGCAAATCGAACACCACCTCTTCTTTGAGCCGCTCCACCAGTGGCCTGGTCGGTGGCATGTGGTCCTGCACCAGCTGGCGCTGGCCACGGTCGAAGCCAAAGGTCAAGCCCGCATCGGGGTGGATGAGGATGTCACCCACTCCGTTGGCCAGGTACAGCTGAAACTCGGGCGGCAGGTCCTGCGCCAGCAGGTCGAACATGCCCTGCACATCCAGGTTGATGGCCATCACCCCCACCACCCGCCCTGCCGCCCCCATGACCGGCATAGACATAACCAGCGACGGCTTGCCCTCGCTCAAATGGGCACCACTCTCCCGGTTGATCACGATGTCGGACACAAAGGTTTGTCCCGCCTGCAGAGTCAGCGCCTGGGACACGTACGCAAAGTGGCCTTTCTCCTGCAGGTCGTCGTCTGGCACCGGCAGAGGGCCAGTCACGTCGCGATCCAGCCGCACCACCTCTGCGCCAAAGTCATCGGCCGAGATCAGGCGCAGCTGCAAATACGCTGGACTCACCAGCATGCGCAACTGGAACAGCGTCAGCAGCTCGCTGCGCGCCTGCGGGTCTGGGCCAGAGAGTGCGCGCACAGCCGCCGGGTGGGTGGCCAGCACCTGCAAATCGCGCGAAACAAACTCCCGGGTGGACATGATGCGCCGCTTGACCACCTGGGTAGCGGTGAGCAAACGGCTTTGCGCAGCCGACACCACCAGCTCGCTGCTGGCCCGGTACACGTACCAACCGGTAGCACCAGCGGCCAAGGCCACCACCAGCGCCAGAAGCAGCGCCAACCGGGGAGCAATGCCGACCCTCACAGCGCCAACACCTTGGCCACGCGGTCGCCCGACACAATACGTGCCCACAGGCGCTCACGCCGCTCGGCATCCTCGGGCGGCTGCAGCCACAGCAACCGTTCGTTGGGGTACGGCGAGTGGGTGGTGGTGTTGGCCAGGCCCTGGCGACTGACCAGCCACCCGCTGGCCGCCGGGCCCAGCAGATGGTTGATCCAGGCGGCGGCCAGCACAGGCTGGCGGCACGCGCGGGTAATGGCCCAGCAGTCCAGCCAGGCGAGCGCACCTTCATCTGGAATGGCGTAGCCCACATCCAGCCCCGCCTGTTGCAACAGGTGCAGCTGCTGTGAGCCGTAGTTGGCAAACATCAGTACCGCCTGGCGACGCTGGAACAGCTGCACCGATTGCTCAGGGTGCAAATAAAAGCCCGCCACATTGCGCCGCAGAGCCACCAGGCGCTCGACGGCTGGCCGCCAGTCGGTACCCGACAGCTGGAATGGGGATGACAACCCCAGCATCTGCGCCGCCAGTGAAAAATTGTGTACCCCACCGTCGTACGCCAGCACCCGCCCACGCCAGCGAGGGTCCCACATGGCACCCAGGCTACGCGGAGGCTGGCTGAAGTGAGTCTTGCTGTAGATCAGCCCCATGTCCGCGTAGGTGAACGGCACCGCCATGGTCTGACCACCATGCACCAGGCCCTGGATGCTGGCAACCTGCTGAAACCGCGGCAACTGGTCGCGGACCCAAGGCACTGAGCCCGGCGCCACTGGGGCTACCAAGCCTTGCACAACCGCCCTCTGCAACTCGGCGGTGTTGACGGCAAACACATCCACCCCTGCGCCGCCATCGGCCGCCAGGTGCCGCCACAGCGCCTGGTCGGAGTCCACCACCGTCAGCTGCACCTGCACGCCGTGTTCGGCTTCAAAGGCGCTCACCACCTCGGGCTCTGCGTAGCCCGGCCAGGCCATCACGCGCAAGGTGCGCGGCTCAGCCGCCCTTGCCGCCCCCAGAGGCCAAGCGGCTCCACCGGCCAGCGCGGGCCACAGCTGCAGGTGTTGACGGCGGGTGAGGTTGGGCATGGGCTGCGGTTGGGTGGAGGATGCGCCCATCGTATGGTGGTCGGCCAGGGATGGCAAGCGCAAAATTTTTCAACAAAAAAAGCCTTATACGCTTTATTTGATTAAATAGTTTGCTATCTATTTCCGCAAATCACTGAACAACTTCGACAACTTCAGCACCTTGGGTGCCACCACCATGGCGCAGTAACCCTGGTTGGGGTGCTGCTCGAAATAGTCCTGGTGGTAGGCCTCGGCGGCGCTGTAGTGCCGCAGGGGCAGCACTTCCGTCACCACGGGCGCATGCAGTTGCCCGCTGGCCTCCAGCAGGCTCACCACCGCCAGAGCCTCTGCCTGCTGCTCGGGCGTCGTGAAGTACACGCCGCTGCGGTACTGGGTGCCCACATCGTTGCCCTGGCGGTTGGGAGTGGTCGGGTCGTGCACTGCAAAAAACACCTCCAGCAAGGCACGGGTGCTGACAACTGCCGGGTCGTACACCAGCTTGACCACCTCGTTGTAGCCGGTGCTGCCGCTGCACACCTGCTCGTAGCTGGGTGTGGGAAAGCGCTGCGCATCACCGTTGGCGTAGCCCGATTCCACGTCGAGCACCCCCCTCACTCGCACAAACACCGCTTCGGTGCACCAAAAGCATCCGCCCCCCAGCACCAGGGTTTGGAGTGCCGCCGCAAAGCCCTCTGCCTTGTTGTTTGAGGCCGCCGGGTTCAAGTCCTTGTTTGCCATGTTTGCCTTTGTTCATACACAGGGGGCTCCAGTTGCCAACCAGCACCGGAGATCAGTACAAGCTTTTAACCCGACACCGCCACCCGCTCACGCACCACCGCCAGAAAGGCCGACAGAGCGGCGTGGTTGCCGCTGTCGGGCTGGTCCCGCCCGGCCCGCCACAGGCAACGCGTTTCGTAGGGTGGTGAGGCGTTGGCCAAGGGCACAAACACCGCCCCAGCCAGACCAGACCGCCCCAGCGCCTCGGGCACCAGCGCCACGCCCAAACCCTGTGACACCACGCTGACCACGCTCAGCCAGTGGCGCAGTTCGTGCCGCACCTGAGGTTGCCAACCCGCCTGTTCACACAAAGCCAGGATGCGGTCGTGGTAGTCGGGCGACACGGTGCGCGAAACCAAGGCCAACGGCTCTGCGCCAAGCTGCGCCAGCAGCACACCGCCCACAGGCTGCGGCGGCTGCGCCAATGCGTGGGAGTGGGGCAGGCACGCCACCAGCGGCTGACTGGCCACCAGAATATGGGCCAAGCCAATGGGCACATCCGCCAGATGGGCAAAGCCCACGTCCAGCCGGTCGTGCTGCAGCTCCAACAGCTGCTCGGCCGAGCTCAGCTCGCGCAACTCAACCCGCAAGCGAGGGTGTGCCTGCTGAAAAGGCTGCAGCATCTGCGGCAAGCCCCGGTACAGCATGGCCCCCACAAAACCAATGCGCAGACTGCCCGCCTGCCCCTGGGCCACGTCCTGGGCCAGCTGCATGGCGTGCCGCGCCCGGGCCAGCAGCGCCTGCGCCTCGGGCAACAAGGCCCGCCCCGCCGCCGTGAGCTGCACGCTTTTGCTGCTGCGCACAAACAGCTGGGCGCCCACCGATGCTTCCAGCTGCCGAATGGCCACGCTCAATGGCGGCTGCGTCATGGCCAAGCGCAAAGCAGCACGGCCAAAGTGCAGTTCTTCGGCCAGCATCAGAAAACACCGCAAATGCCTGAATTCCATGGCCGCCTCTTTCATTCATACGCAAACGAGATCATCAAATCTGTATTTGATATTAGACACAGATGATTGGAGGCTTGACAATGCGGCCACTGTCAATGCCACCCATTCAACACCAACCGACCGAGGACGCCCCATGAGCCAGAAATTTCAGTGGAACGATGCTTTTCTGTTTGCCGAGCAGCTCAGCGACGACGAGCGCGCCATTCAGGAAGCCGCCCAGCAGTATTGCCAGGACAAGCTGCAAACCCGCGTGCTGATGGCCGCCCGCCACGAAACCTTCGACCGCGACATCATGACCGAGATGGGTGCGCTGGGCCTGCTGGGCTGCACCATCGAGGGCTATGGCTGCGCAGGCCTGAACTATGTGAGCTACGGCCTGGTGGCCCGCGAGGTGGAGCGGGTGGACAGCGGCTACCGCAGCGCCATGAGCGTGCAAAGCAGCCTGGTGATGCACCCCATCCACGCCTACGGCAGCGAAGAGCAGCGCCTTAAGTACCTGCCCAAACTGGCCACCGGCGAGTGGGTCGGCTGCTTTGGCCTGACCGAACCCAACCACGGCTCAGACCCTGCCAGCATGCTCAGCCGCGCCCGCCCCGTGGACGGCGGCTACATCCTGAAGGGCAACACGATGTGGATCACCAACTCCCCCATCGCAGACGTGTTTGTGGTGTGGGCCAAGCTGACCGATGCCGATGGCCACACCGGCGGCCAGGAAGCCATTCGCGGCTTCATCCTCGAAAAAGGCATGGAGGGGCTGAGCGCGCCCAAGATCGAAGGCAAGATGAGCCTGCGCGCCAGCATCACCGGCGAAATCGTGATGGACGACGTGTTTGTGCCCGCCAGCCAGTTGCTGCCCAACGTGAGCGGCCTGAAAGGCCCCTTTGGCTGCCTGAACAAGGCCCGCTTCGGCATTGCCTGGGGCGCGTTGGGTGCCGCCGAAGACTGCTGGCACCGCGCCCGCCAGTACACGCTGGACCGCGTGCAATTTGGCCGCCCGCTGGCGCAGAACCAGCTGATCCAGAAAAAGCTGGCCGACATGCAGACCGAAATCACCCTCGGCCTGCAAGGCTGCCTGCGTGTGGGCCGCCTTATGGACGAAGGCAAATCGGTGCCGGAAATGATCAGCCTCATCAAGCGCAACAGCTGCGGCAAGGCGTTGGACGTAGCCCGCATGGCCCGCGACATGCACGGTGGCAACGGCATTCATGACGAGTACCACGTCATTCGCCACATGATCAACCTGGAAACCGTCAATACCTACGAGGGCACGCACGACATCCACGCCCTCATCCTGGGCCGGGCGCAGACGGGCTTGCAGGCGTTTTTCTGAATCTACATACAGTGCAAGCGCCGAGAAGTCAGCCTACCCGCTGGCCTGGGCGCTGGGTGCTGTGAACACGCGCTGCGGCGATGCCCCGTTGATGCGCCGTCGACTCACTCACCGCCGCCCGTGCCAGCAAATGAGAGGCTACTGGCAACGTGGCCAGCAGGAACACCACGATCAGTAACAAACGCCGTATCCATTCGGCGTCAGTCATGGCCAACATGGCCCCCACACACAACAAAGCCAAGGCCAAGGTGCCTGCTTTGGTGGCAGCATGCTGGCGAGCCAGTGCATCGGGAAGCTTGATCACCCCCCACGCGGCAATCAGCAGCAACACCGCCGATCCAGAAATCAACAGTGCGGCAAGGTAACTCATGAATGCTCCTCGGTCGATTCAGCAGGCGAGGCTCTCTGCACCAGGCGAGCCCAACCGATGGTGCCCACGAAACCCACCAGTGCCAGCCCAATCCCAACGTCCAAAAAAACTGTTCGCTCTGTCAACAGCGACGCTGCAACTGATAGCGCGATGCCAGCTGCAAGAAAAATATCGAGCGCCACGATGCGATCAGCATCTGTTGGCCCGCGCACCATGCGGACACCCGCGATAGCCAGCGCCAGAAGGGAGGCGATGACCAGAAGAACAGTCGCCCACTGAATCATTGCGACACCCCGAAAACAGTCACCAACCCGGGTTCGAAATCTGTGCGAATACCGTCAATCATTTCTTGCACCGTGGTTTCATCGAGAACATGCAGCAACAGTTCGTGCGTGTCCATGTCTATGTCCAACGTGGTGGTACCTGGCGTGAGCGTCACCATGCACCCCAAGATAGCGGCCCCCGTGGCACTCATCGGAACAAAGCGAACACGAACGAAAGCCCCCTTGCGGGCCGTGGCAACGTTGGCGGTGGAAGCAACAATAACCTGCACGGTCTGCACTCCTGACAGCACCACAGCCTTGAGAAAACGCAACAGGAGCACAACAAGTGCCCACGTTTTGATAACCATGGTCAAGACCCTCCTAGCGTGGCAGCCGCCGCTTGGGCATACGCCACCAGCGCCTGCGGATTAAAACTGATGATCAGCGTGACAACCGCCAGCCCGATGGTGGCCATCCAGGCGGGCACCACACGGGCATTGGTTGGCAATACCCAGTTGTCGTCAGGATGCGGTTTCCAAAACGCTTCCATCCAGATTTTCATCATGGAGTACAGCGTGAGCACGCTGACCGCCAAGGCCACCACTGTCCAGACGATGCGACCTTGGCCGATGGCCTCCTGCAAAATCATGTACTTGGCCCAAAAGCCAGACAAGGGAGGAATGCCCACCAGCGACAGGGCTGGCACCATGAACAGGAAAGCCAATGCGGTTTTGTGAGCGTAAAGGCCTCCAATGCGGCGCAAGTCATAGCTACCGGTGTACCGCCATATAAGGGCAGCCACAAGGAACAAGTTGGCCTTCACCACGATGTGATGGATGGTGTAGAAAAGCGTTGCCGCATTGCCCGCTTCGCTTGCCAGTGCAATGCCCAGCAAGATGTAGCCAATCTGACTGATGATGTGAAATGCGAGTATTCGCCGCATGTCCCAGTGGTAAGCCGCACCAAACACTCCAAACAACATGGTGGCAGCAGCAATCCACCCGAGTGACTCCATCAGCAATGCAGGGGCCGGTGCAAACACATCACCTGCACTCCGCAGCACTGCGTATATGCCGACTTTCGTCAGCAGTCCGGCAAACAATGCAAGCACGGGCGCAGACAACGTGTGGTACGAGGCTGGAAGCCAGGCGAACAAAGGAAACGCGCCGGCCTTCACCAGAAAAGCCAGTAGCAGCGTGCCCAGTACCAATGTCAACAACGCGGGAGGTACACCCGGCGCAGCCTGCGCCAGCGCAGCAAAGTTCAGGTGGCCAGTCACTGCATACACCATACCCACAGCAACCAGCAACAACAGTGTGCCAACCAGATTCAAAACCAGGTATTTGAAACTGCCCTCGATTTGGTCCAGCCGTCCACCGATTGCAAACAGGCCGACCGCACAAATCAGCATCACCTCAAACCACACATAGAGGTTAAACAGATCGGCCGTGACAAAAGCGCCACCCACGCCCGCCAGCAGTCCATGCAAAAGAGGCAACAGCAAACCATGCCGCTCACCGGTATCGGCATCGCTGGCCATGAACAAAAGACTGGCTAAACCCATGAGTGCCGTGATCAACACCAGCGAGGCACTCATGCGATCAATTCTGAACTCGATGCCATAAGGCACTGCCCAGCCGCCGAAGGCCGCACTCGGCACAGTCCCGGAGTCCGCAATCTGCACCAGCCAGGTTGCACAAATCAAGAACGCAAATATGCCGACATAACTGATACCTGCCTGCAGTGCAATGCGGTCACGCGCCAGAGTGGTCGCCACGGCGGTCGCCAAAGGCACCAGAACAGGCGAAATCACCAATGCATTCATTACCTCGGTCATGGTGCATCTCCCCTGGCCGAAGGCGGATACACCGGCTCCAATGCGGCTGGCGTGTAGGGGGGTTTGACCTTGTCGTCAGGAGGCGGCTCAGCATGGCGCAACTGGGTTGCATCGTCGGTGCCTGCCTCCTGGATCACCCTGAGCAAAAGCACCAGGGCAAAACAAATCAGCGCAAATCCAATGACGATGGCCGTGAGCACCAGAGCTTGCGGCAGGGCATTGCCCGCTTCGCCCAGTATCTGCTCACCCATTTGCACGATCGCAGGCTGAGCAGATCCGAGCCGTCCTGCAGCAAAAAGAATCAGGTTCGCTGCCGCACCCAGGACCCCAAGACCCAAGATGCAACGGAACATATCGCGAGAAAGCGCGAGGTACACGCCAGCACACACGCACGCAAACACAGGCAACGCCAGAAACCAAATCATTCGCTGCCCTCCCCGGCTTCTTCCAGTCCCAGCAGGCCGAGCGAATAACCTGCAAGACCACCCCAAACACTCAGGTACACACCAAAATCAAACATCATCACGGTAGAGAGCGTCAAGTCCATGAACCCCAGAGGCAGAGTACCCCAGGCGTGGGTGAGGAAGCTGTCTCCCCCGAACAAAGCATGCAGACCGGAAACTGCTGCCATACCCACACCCAATGCGGCCAAACGAATGGCGTCACCCAGCGGCAAACGACGCTCGGCAGCTCGCGAGCCATAGGCCACGGCCCACAGCACAGAAGCACTCACCGCCAGAAGCCCGCCAATGAAGCCACCGCCAGGTTCGTTATGGCCCGTGAATAACACCCAGATTGACCCGGCCAGGATCATCCAATACAGAGGCGGCGCCACCACCTCCAGAATGACAAGACGGCGCTTCATCGCACACCCCCCTTTGAAGCGGAAGGCAAACGGGCGCGCAAGACCTGCAAAAGTGGCCACGCGGCCAAAAGGGACAGCATCACCACAGTTATTTCGCCCAAAGTGTCCAGGGCACGGAAGTCCACCAGAATAACGTTGACAACGTTTCTACCAAAAGCCTCCGGCACACTTCGGCCGGAAAAGAATTCAGTCAGACTGAGGTCAAGAGGGGTGGCGCTGGCCAGCAAAAGCAATGTGGTGAGCACCGAGGCACTCAGCAAGGCGACCATAAGGTGCAACGTTCTCACACCGGGTTCTGGCAGGCTTTTTCCAAGTCCTTTGCGCTTGAGACGAATCAACACCGATGCCACCACGATCACAAACACCGTTTCGACCACGAATTGGGTGTACGCCACATCGGGGGCACCCGTGAACAGGAACAACACCCCACAGCCGTAACCCACCAATCCGGTAGCCAACAAAAGCACGAGCCGGTCACGTACGACGCAAGCCAGCAACGCCCCCACTGTGATCAACACACACGCACCAACAAAGCCGACCGATGGTGTCTGCCAATCGGGCCAGTGCCATTGACCAAAGCCAGCCAGTTGCAAAGCCAACATGGCCAGCGAAAGGGTGCTCACAGTCAGCAAAACATAGCCGGGCAACCTGCCACCCTGCACCCAGCGTGTTGCAAAGGCTGACAAACGGGGAATGCCTCTCAGAAAATGGTCGTAGACCGAAACCATGCCAAAGTGGCCAATGCTCCCTGACATCCGTTCAAATACACGATGCAACGGATCCCAAAATAGGTATATCAGGGTACCAATTGTCAGCGTGACCAAGAGCGAGTTCAGCGCTGGCCCGATATCCAGAGCCAAGCTAAGAACTTTCGCTTGCGTGCCGGGCGTCATTGCCAGCGACGCATCGGCAATCAATCCCTGAATCAGAAACGGGAACACCCCCAGAACAATGCCAATGATCGCCAGTGCGAGTGGTGGTCCTATCAACAACGGGCCCCCTTCGTGGACATCTGCCGGAGGCAAACTTTCAAGGCGTGGTCGCCAAAAGATGCGGATGGCGGCAACACCAGCCACAGCCACTGCGATGGCGCCGAACACGGTATAGGCCGCATCGGCGAAAGCGAACATGTCGCCCGAGGATTTGGCCTCCAGGATGAGGTCCTTCGCGATGTACCCAAAGGATAGAGGCATACCGGCCATCGACATACCGGCCAGCAATGCCACCGCTGCCGTCCAAGGCATGGATCGACGCAACCCACCGAGGTTGTCGATCACCCTTGTGCCCGTACCGTGATCCACATTGCCCGCCACAAAAAACAACGGCGCTTTGTACAAGGCATGCGCCAGCAACATGGCACCCACCGCCACTGTTGCCCCCTCGCCGCGCAAACCGACCAACACCACCAACGTGCCCAGGGTGGCCACAGTTGACCACGCGAGGATGCGCTTGAGATCGCGCTCGCGCAGAGCAAGTGCCATTCCCCAGGCGGCCGTCACCGAACCTACGATCTTGAGAGACCACTCCCAGAGGGCCCAATCACCAAAGCCCGGATCGAGCCGTGCCAGCAGGAACACGCCCAGTTTGACCATGGTGGCCGAGTGCAAATAAGCCGAAACCGGGGTCGGTGCCGACATGGCATTCGGTAACCAGAAATGAAATGGAAACTGTGCACTTTTGGTGAAAGCACCCACAAGGATCAGCACCAGTGCAAGAGTGAGCTGTGGGGATTGGTCAGTCTCGGGAAGACGCAGCACGATCTCGCTCATGGAAAAGCTGCCCATGGCCTGACCAAGAACGATAAATCCAGCCAAAAGCACCAAACCCCCGGTACCCGTGACCAGCAACGCCTGCTGAGCCGACTTGCGGCTCTCGGCCTGGTCGTGGTTGAAACCCACCAGCATGAAGGAGGTCAGGCTGGTCATTTCCCAAAACAGAAACAGCACGATCAGGTTGTCTGCCGTCACACATCCAATCATCGCCACCATGAACAGGCACAACAAAACATACAGCCGATGTTGCTGTGGGTGCCCTGCAAGGTAGCCGCCTGCATAAACAAACACCGCAGACCCAACGCCCGTGATCATCAGCAGCATCAGGGCCGACAGGCCATCAACAAAAAAAGAAAACTCCACATTCAGCGCCGGGACCCACATGGCTGACCACTGAAGGGGCAGACCAAACCGCCACAACAGCCAAACAAGTGCACATAAAAGGGCCATAGGCACCGCCATGAACGCCAAGCGCCCATGCCAACCAAGGCTATTTGTCGATGAGTCGATGTGGTGGGTGACAGCCATGTAGTGAAGTGTGGGTGGTGCTCAAGATGCGCCAGCAGCGACAGGAAGCGACGGAAAGCGACACAAAGCGGTGAAAAACAGTCAGAATCAATCCGGTTTTTCTCAAGAATAACAGGTCTTAAGTTCGCCAATGCACGGCAAAACCTCAACATACAGGCGATCGGCGTCAACGACCCGGTTGGCAATTGGCGCCTACCTGCAAGCCCACTGTCGGTATCAGAGCGCCCACGCGACTGGTCCCCACAGCACCCGGCGAACCCGTCAGTGGGACGTCTGCTACCGCATGTGCAACCGCATCTGCGGCGAGTGTCAGGCTATCAGCCACATGACTGGCCTCGATGCAATCAACACCTGCGAGGGAACGCACAGCACACACGCACCCGTTGTGGGCAGCACGCAGACAGATCAGCTTAGGCTATTCAATAAGGTAGCTAAACATTCATTTTAAAAAAGCGCTAGAGGTCGTTTTTATTCAATATTTTTATTGACAAACGAACCTCTGCATGGGGTGCTGAACTGGGCAAAGGTGTTAACCTAAATCCATGTTTGCCCAAGGATTGAACTTCGATTTTCTGAACCTGCCGCTCATGACAGCGGCAGGCCTGCTGTTTGCCAGCGTGCTGGCGGCCATCTATTCCGCGCGACTGGGGTTTTCATTTCTGCTGGTGTTCTTGCTGGCGGGCATGCTTGCCGGTGAGGAAGGGCCGGGGCAACTGCGGTTCGATGACTTTCGCCTCAGTTTCGTGGTGGGCAACGTGGCCTTGGCAGTCATTTTGCTGGATGGCGGGTTGCGCACCCGACTGCAGACTTTTCGCACAGGCTTGAAACCTTCGGTGTGGCTGGCCACCGTGGGGGTGGCCGTTTGCGCGGCCATCACAGGTGTGGCGGCACACTGGTTGTTGGACTTGCCCTGGCCCATGGCATTGTTGCTGGGTGCCATCGTCGGTTCTACCGACGCAGCTGCCGTGTTTTCCCTGCTCAAAACATCGGGCGTGCGCCTGAACGAACGGGTAGAAGCCACGCTGGAAATCGAGTCCGGCATGAACGACCCGATGGCCGTGTTCCTGACGCTGGCGCTGATTGCGGTGGCCTTGGGCAGCACCGCTGCCGCAACTGGCCCAGCCGTGGGCACTGCGACCATGGCACTGGAACTGGCCCGTGCACTGATCACCCAAATGGGCATCGGGTTGGCGCTGGGCCTGGGCTCGGCCTGGGGCCTGGCCCTGCTGCTGCTGCGCCTGCGCGCCACCACCCAACCGGCGGCGGGTGTGGTGGGCCTGCTGCTGCTGTCAGCCGGGCTGCTGGTGTTCGCAGCCAGCAGCTGGCTGGGCGGGTCTGGCTTTCTGGCGGTGTACGTGCTGGGTGTCGTGGTGGGCAACCGGGCACGCAAGGCGGTGGTACCCGCTCTGTCGCTGATGGATGGCTACGCCTGGCTGGCGCAGGCCACCATGTTTTTGCTGCTCGGGCTGCTGGCCACGCCCTCGGAGGTGTGGCGCACGTTTTGGCCAGCGCTCGGGGTGTCAGCCGTTTTGATGCTGGTGGCGCGGCCGCTCTCGGTCTGGCTGTGCCTGAAGCCACTGCATTTTTCGCGAGACGAGATGACCTTCATATCGTGGGTGGGTCTGCGGGGTGCGGCACCCATTGTGCTGGCGGTCTTCCCGGTCATGGCGCAGTTGCCGGGGGCGCAGGTGTACTTCAACGTCGCATTTGTGGTGGTACTGAGTTCTCTGTTGCTGCAAGGTGCCACCATCGGCATGGCCGCCAAGGCGCTGCACCAGGCGATGCCCGAACAAACCGACGAGGAGGCCATGCGCCATGTGTTTGGCGACTTTGAGCTGGCGGCCCACAGCCCCATGGGGCCTGTGTGCAATTTCTACGGGCTGCCCTCCCCTGCGGCAGGTGCCGACGGAAGCTTGGGAGAGTGGATGGCGCTGACCCTGCAACGGCCAGCCGTGGCGGGCGACTCACTCACGCTGGGCCATGCGGTGTTGAGTGTGCGCAAAATCAACCCGGACGGCACCATTCAAACCGTGGGTTTGCGGCTCGAAGCGCGTGACGACGCCCAGTGATTGCAAAGCAACCACCAGGCGCAAATTCGCGGTCAAACGTTTTCGCGTCCGTGATGCTTGGTCCGAGGCGCCGCCGCGTGGTTATGAAGCACAGCTCGCTCAGGTACAGCGTCATCTGGTACCCGAGCATCCGATGACAGGTTCAAGTGCAAAGCCGCTTGCGCCATTAAATTGGCAGACACTGGCGCAGTCACGAATACAAACAACGAGATTAGCAACTCAGCCAAACCAAAGCGTCCTTGCACCATGGCAAACAGAATGGATGCGAGCAAAATGCCGCCGACGCCCAGTGTTGAAGCCTTGGTCGGCGCATGCAGGCGCATGTAAAAGTCGGGCAAACGCACCAAACCAACTGCACCCACCAACAGAAAAAATGCGGCCAGCACGATAAGAAGTGCAATCGTCCATTCGAGCAACATATTCATGGTGAAGTCCTTGCCAATGCTGAGCCTGTGAGGTTATTCAACCACATCGCCCCGGGTGATGTAACGAGCCAGCCCCACGGTGGACACGAAGCCCAGCATGGCCACCAGCAATGCAGCTTCAAACATCAGGGCAGTGTCCCAGCTGATGCCGAGAAGCACAATCAGTGCGACAGCATTCATGTACAGCGTATCCAACGCCAGCACGCGATCGGTTGGCGTTGGGCCCTGAAACAAGCGCACTGCGCAGAGCACGAACGCAACTGAAACTGCCAAAAGTCCGGCGTTGGTCGCCCACTCAAGCACGCTCATACCAAACCTCCACGGGACACATCAGATTGGCTGACGCGGAATATCCGCATCAAAGGAGCCTCGTAGCGGGCTTTCATGTCGTCAATCATTGCCTGAGCGTCGTCACAGTTCAACGCGTGCACCAGGATCTCACGGCGCTCTTCATGAATGACGCAAGACACTGTGCCCGGCGTGGTGGTGATGATGGCAGCCAGCAACCCATTCACATGCGGGTGGTCGGTGTCCAGTGGCACAGTCAGCCACGCGGGTTTCATGGCTGACAAAGGGCCCAATACCAGCTTGGCTACCACCAAATTGGACATCACAATGTCTTTCACCACCACCAATGTCAGCATGAATGCCGGGCCCCATGCCACGGGTGGCGTGTGCAAACCTGTCAAAAACCCGTGCAATAAGCGGGGTACGACCAACCCCAGCAATGCAGCCGACAGCAGGTGAACCGGCGCCAGGCTGTGCGAGAGCGCCAACCACGATGCTGCAAGCAGCAGCGACAAAGCCGGGTGGGCAAGCCAGACAGACCGACTCGAAGGAGGGCTGGCAACAGCAGCCGACGGGTCAGAAGTGGCGGGGTACGTCATGGGCTTTCCTCTGGGATTTGATCGGGCTTCGCAGGGTGCGCGCTGCCACGCAGGTCGCCGTCATAGGATCGCGTGGAATTGGACAATCCGCCAGGTTCCACGCCCAGTACGGCGCTCCGGTAGGCTGCCGGGTCAGACAGCTGGGCAGCGATCTGATCGGTGTAGCGCTTGATGGGCGATGCAAACACCGCCATCAGCACCGTCAGAACCATCAGGCTGACAATGGCTGAAAGCAACTTGGCACTGCTGCCCCCTCCCGGGACGGCGTCGTGGGCATCAGGTTGCACATGCCAGAACACCACCACCCCAGCCCGAGCGAGACCGACGATGGAGAAAAACCCCACCGTCAACACCACAGTCCACACCCACGCCTGAGAGGCCAAGCCAGATGAGCTCTCCAGAATCATGATCTTGCCGAGAAAGCCAGGCAAAGGCGGCAGCCCAGCAGCCGAGGCTGCACCAAAAATCATCATCATGCCCAGCAACACCGGCTCGCGCACAGCGGGTGCAGGACGAAGCTTGTCCTGAGCCGCGCCACGCTGGGCCGCCAGCACCTCCACCAGCAAAAACAGACCGGCAATCACCACGGTGCTGTGCAGCATGTAGTACAGCGCCGCCGATAACGTGGCGGGCGTGGCCAGCGCCACACCAGCCAGGATGGTGCCTACCGAAGACACGGTCAGGTAGGCAACCAGCCTGGCCATGGTGTGAGCTGCCAATGCACCCAGCACGCCGAGCACACTGGTGGTCAGGGCCAGGGGCAGCAGCCAGTCGCTGGCCACCCAAGCCGATTCACCCGCCTGGGCCCCAAACACGACCCAGTGGATGCGGATGATGCTGTACACACCCACCTTGGTCATGATGGCGAACAGGGCCGCCACCGGTGCGCTGGCGGAGGCATACGTCGCGGGCAGCCAGAAGTACAGCGGAACCACCGCCGCTTTGAGGCCGAACACCACCAGCAGCAACAGGGCAGCAGAACGGGCCAATGCGGCCTGGTCACCTGTGAGCTGGGACAACCGCAGGCCAATGTCCGCCATATTCAGCGTACCTGTGGCCGAATACAGAATCGCCAAACCCACCAAAAACACCGCCGAGGCTGAGAGGTTGAGCACCACGTAGTGCACACCCATCCGAAAGCGCTCTTGGCCCTGGCCGTGCAACAGCAGCACGTAGGAAGCGATCAGCAGCACCTCAAAGAACACAAACAGATTAAAGGCATCTCCGGTCAGAAACGCCCCACACAGCCCCATGAGCTGGAACTGAAACAGCGCATGAAAGTGACGTCCCCGAACGTCCCACCCCCCAGTGGCGTACCACATGGCAGGCACAGCCACCAAATAGGTGAGCAACACCATAAGTGCTGATAAGCGGTCAACCACCAAAACAATACCAAAGGGCGCTGGCCACTCCCCCAGCCGGTAAACCGTGAGCGAGCCACCGTTGGCCAGCATGACCAACTGCAAGGCCATGAACAAACCCAGCAGCACAGAAGCCATGGCCAAACGGCGGCGCCAACGCAGCCGCACGTCACCGTGCCCACTGCCTTGCACCGCAGCACCCGTCGAGTCGCCCAGCAGCAAGAGCCCTATCGCCGTGAATACAGGCAGCAAAACCGACAGAACAGGGGCATGTTGCAGCCAAAACGCATACAAAACGTCCATCATCCTACCCGCCTGTCTGGGGCAGTGGGTGCCTGGTAACCCGTGGCATGTCCGGGCTCATGACCATCGACATGGTCGCTGCCCGTCTCGTGGCGGGTACGCAGTGCCAGCTCAATCAGGAAACCCGTCGTGGCAAAGCCGATCACGATCGCGGTGAGCACCAACGCGGGCGGAAGTGGATCGACAGAATGCCCATCTCCAATGATGAAAGGAGCTGCGTTGGTCCAAAGACGTGCCATGGCGTAAATGAAGACGTTCACCGCGTAGCCCACCAAGGACAGGCCCAGCACCACCGTGAAGGTACGCCCGCGCAGCATCAGGTAGATGCCGCAAGCAGTGATGAAGCCGATGCCTGTGGACACCAAAAATTCCAGACTCATGACCTTCCTCCGGGACCGTTCACCACCGACTTCGGCACACCACCCTCACGGCTGACGGAGCCCAACACCGAAATGGTCAACAAGGTGGCACCTACCACCGTGACATAGACACCCAAATCAAACAACGCCGCTGTGGCAAGCGGCAAGTCACCCAGCAAAGGAACGATCGGATGCCCGTGGGCACTGGTCAGGAAGGGCCGCCCCAGCCACATCGCCCCCACACCCGTGAGCCCTGCAATGCCCAGGCCAATGCCTACCCAGCGCACAAACCGCTGCCCCGAGTGGGCCCGCAGCACCTGCTCGGTTCGCGACTGCCCCATGGTCATGAACTGCAGCACAAGAGCCACTGACGTGATCAAGCCCGCAATGAATCCACCACCAGGCAGGTTGTGTCCTCGCATGAAGATATATACCGAGAACATCAGAGCCATCGGCAACACCACAGAAGCCGCCATGCGCAACAACAGGGGCGCCTTGGCAAAAGTCCAGGGCCACCCTTCGGAATCGACGCCCGGTCGGCGAGTGCGCATGCCATCCATCAGGGCGTAAACGCCCAAAGCAGCGATACCCAACACCGTGATCTCTCCAAAGGTGTCATAGCCACGGAAATCCACCAGGATGACGTTGACCACATTGGCACCGTCCCCAATCGGGAGGGATTTTTCGAGGAAGTACCAAGAAATGGACTCGTGATTGCGCGTCAGGTTGATCCAGGCCAGCCAAGCCATGCCCGCTCCGCCCGCTAGCGCCAGCGCTGCGTCGCGCAACCGGCGAAGGACAGAGGACTCCAGCGGAGACTGTTGGGGCAGCAGGGCCAACCCCATCAGCAGCAGCACCGTGGACACCACCTCCACAGAAAGCTGAGTCAGGGCCAAATCGGGGGCGGACAAACCCACAAAGGCCAGCGAGGTGATGAGCCCCACCACACCCACCAGCACCACCGACTGAAAACGCGCCCGGTGCGTCAGGACCAGCGCCACACAGGTGGCCAGCAACAGCAGCCACAGCACCAGGGCCAATGGCGAGGCAGGCAACAGCTCACGGTCGCCCGCGCCCACACCTGCCTCCCACAGTGGCCAGGCAGCCACCAGCACGGCAGGCACAATGACCCACACTAGGTAGCGCTGCAGAGAGCCGGTTTCCAGCCGGGCAGACAGCCTGCCTGCGCTGGCAAACAAGCCGTCGATGGCAGCATCAAACAACTGTCGGCCCGTGGCCGGGCCGAACCACTGCTCCGACTGGATTCGGTGCAAGCGCTTGCCACGCGCCAGCCACAGGTACAGGCCAACACCTACCACCAGCGCAATGGCGCTCATCAGCAGGGGCAGGTTGAAACCGTGCCAGATGGCCAGGTGGTACTCGGGCAGCGCCTTGCCCGACAGCGCGGTGGCCGCCACATGGACCAGCGGCCCCAGCGTCATGGCGGGAAACAGGCCCACCACAATGCACATCGTCACCAGCAGAATGCTGGGCAACTTCATGCCGAGTGGGGGCTCGTGGGGGTGGCGATTGGGCACATCGCCCAGGGGACCGTTGAAGTAGGTGTCGTGCACAAAGCGCAGGGAATAGGCCACGCTGCACACACCCGCCAGCGTCACCAGGGTCGGCACCACCCACGCCCAGACACCCGCTGTGCCCACCACGGCCTCCGTAAAAAACATCTCTTTGGACAGGAAACCATTGGTCAGGGGCACGCCTGCCATGGACGCAGCGGCCACCATGGACAACGTGGCCGTCCAGGGCATCAGGCTCCACAGCCCACCCAGCTGGCGCATGTCGCGCGAGTGGGTTTCGTGGTCCACGATGCCTGCGATCATGAACAGCGATGCCTTGAAGGTGGCGTGGTTCAGCACATGGAACACCGCCGCCACCGCCGCCAATGGGGAGCCCAGGCCCACCAGAAACACCATCAGCCCCAAATGGCTGACCGTCGAATAGGCCAGTAGCCCTTTGAGGTCGTGCTTAAAGATGGCGATGAAGGCGGCAAACAGCACCGTCACCAGGCCCACCCCCGTGACGATCAGCTCGAACCAGCCCGAACCCGCGAGCACGGGGTACATGCGCATCAGCAAAAACACGCCCGCCTTGACCATGGTGGCCGAGTGCAGGTAGGCAGACACGGGCGTGGGGGCCGCCATGGCGTCGGGCAACCAGAAGTGGAACGGGAACTGGGCGCTCTTGCTGAACGCACCAACCAGAATCAGCAACAACGCTGGCACAAACAGCGGGCTGGCCTGAATGTCTGCCACCCGGTCCGCCATGGCACTGAGCTCGTAGGTACCGGCAATTTGCCCCAGCAACACAAAGCCCCCGAGCATGGCCAGGCCGCCACCCCCGGTCACCGCCAGCGCCTGCCGGGCACCGGAACGGGCATCGGGCCGGTGGCTCCAATAGCCCACCAGCAAAAAGGACGACAGGCTGGTCAGCTCCCAGAACACCACCAGCAGCAGCAAGTTGTCAGACAGCACCACGCCCAGCATCGCAGCCATGAACAGCATCATCAGACTGAAAAACTTGGCGGCCGAATCGCTCTCGCTGAGGTAAAAGTGGGCATACACAATGATCAGCAGGCCAATGCCCATGATCAGCCCGGCGAACATCAGCGACAAACCATCCAGCCGCAGGCCAATGTTCAGACCAATCTCTGGCACCCATGGCCAGAGGTTCATCACTGCTTCGCCCGCCATGACCAACGGTGCCTGCGACAGCAAAATCCCCAGACTGGCCGACGTGACCGCAAACGCCGTGGCAGCGGTCAGCCACCTTGAACGCGCTCCCAACCAAAAGGTGGCGGCAGTGCCCAGCAAAAGTGGAAGCAAGACAATGATTAAAAGCACAGCGCGACTTTCAGATAGGTGGCGCATTCTAAAACCACGGGGGCAGCCCCTCCGTTGTGGTTATCCCGGGTCAAAACCGTACTTGGGGCGTGGCAGGCATCAGATACCGCGCACGCCCACACCGCCAACGGCCAACCCCGGCTGCTCGGTCAACCCACGCGCGTCAACACGTCGGGGTTGATGGGCGTGAGCGCCCTGCCCTCGACCAGAAAAGCAACGAGGTTATCGGCGGCCAACTGCGCCATGGCACGGCGAGTGGGCAGGGTGGCGCTGGCAATGTGCGGCGTCAAAACCACGTTGGACAATGCCAGCAGCTCAGGGTGCACCGTGGGTTCTCCCTCGAACACATCCAGACCGGCAGCGGCAATCTGCCTGGTGCGCAGGGCATGGGCCAGAGCCTCGTCATCCACAATGCCGCCACGGGCGATGTTGACCAGCGTGGCCGTGGGCTTCATCAGGGCCAGCTCAGCGGCGCCAATGGCGTGGTGGGACGCGGCGCTGTAAGGCAGCACCAGCACCAAATGGTCCGCCTGGGCCAGCAAGTCTGCCTTGGGTACCCACTCGGCCCGGCAATCGGCCTCGGTGGCGGGGCTCAGGCGAGAACGGTTGTGGTACAGCACCCGCATGCCAAATCCGTGGGCACCTCGGCGGGCAATGCCTTGGCCAATGCGACCCATGCCCAATATGCCCAGCGTAGAGCCATGCACCTCGGCTCCTGCAAACATGTCCACGCTCCAGCGGTTCCAGAGGCCTGCCCGCAGAAAGTGCTCGCTTTCTGTCAGCCGCCGGGCGGTGGCCAGCAGCAAGGCAAACCCAAAATCGGCTGTCGTTTCGGTGAGCACGTCGGGCGTGTTGGTGGCCAGCACGCCTTGGGCGGTGCACGCCGCCACGTCAAAGTTGTTGAACCCCACGGCCATGTTGGCCACCACGCGCAAATCAGGGCATGCGGCAAGCAACTCTGCGCTGATGCGCTCGCTGCCTGTGGTCAGTGCACCAGCCTTGCCTTGAAGACGCTGCCGCAACTCTTCGGGGCTCCACACCTCGTCGGTGTCGTTGGCTTCCACCTCAAAGTGCCTCTGCAAGCCAGCCAGCACATCGGGAAACACACGCCGCGCCACCAGCACGGCGGGCCGGGCGCGGCCAGACGTCATACGCCAAGCAGGTCCACTTCAAACAACAGGGTGGCGTTGGGGGGAATCACACCGCCCGCGCCGCGCGCACCGTAGCCCAGCGCGGCGGGAATGACCAGGCGGCGGGTGCCACCCACGGCCATGCCCTGCACGCCCTCGTCCCAACCCTTGATGACGTGGCCTGCCCCCAATGGAAAAACAAAAGGCTGGCCCCTGTCTTTGCTGGAGTCAAACTTGCTGCCTTGCTGGCCGTCGTTGTAGAGCCAGCCGGTGTAGTGCACCTGCACGTTCTGGCCCACCTTGGCCACGGCACCGCTGCCAACGGTGGTGTCTTCGTACTGCAAGCCGGAAGGAGTGGAAATCATACGGGTCCTTAAATTATCAACAAAATTGGCATCCAACGCTTATCCACGCTGAATAGTTAGCTACAGAAATCACCATAGGAACCCAACCAGGCGGGCTGGTCGGGCGCGTGCATTGTCCCTGATCAGGGTAGCCCGCACCGGCACGCCAAGCACTGCCGACTGCCCCCAAGCAGGTTCCGGGAAGCCCCGCGACTCAATCAAGCCAGGTGGTGAACTCCGCCACCGGCACGCGGGGGGTGTGGAAGGTATTGACCACCTCGGCGGCATCGGCATGCCCCAGGGCCATGCCACACACCAGCATTTCACCGGCGCCCGCACCGATGTGCGGCAGGATGATGCTGGAAAAACCATTCCAGGCCGCCTGCGGGCAGGTGTGCAGGCCACGCGCCCTGGCCGCCACCATGATGTTTTGCAAAAACATCCCATAGTCCACCAGCGATCCGCGCCCCATCACCTGGTCCACCGTAAACATCAGGCCAACGGGCGCGTCAAAAAACCGGAAGTTGCGCTGGTGCTGCTCGTGCATACGGTCTTTATCACCCTTGCCGATACCGAGCAAACCGTACAGGCCCCAGCCGTTTTCGCGGCGGCGGTCGATGTAGGGGCTCACCCATTGTTCGGGGTAGTAGTCGTAGGCTTCGGTGTAAACGGCCGCGAGCGAGGGGTCGGCGCGCAAGGCATCGTGGGCGGCGCACACCTTGGCCACCAAACCGTCTCGGCTGCGGCCTTGCAGCACATACACCTTCCAAGGTTGGGTGTTGGTGCCCGACGGTGCCCGGCTAGCCACCTCCAGAATGGCCTGCACCACCTCGCGCCCCACGGGCTCGGGCGTGAACGCCCGAACCGACATGCGCGAGGTGATGGCCTCATCCACCCACGCGGCACGACCATCGCGTGGGATGTGTGGGCGGGTGTCGAGACCAGCAGAGGCAGCGGACGGTTCGGCAGGGGCGGATGGATCAGCGGGTGCAGCGTTCACAGAAGGGACTCCAGTGTGGTTTTCAGATGGATGGGCAAGGGGGTGGGTCGTCGGGTTTGCCGGTTGACGTACACATGCACGAAATGCCCCCTGGCGGCACACAGCGCCTCACCCTGTGCGAACAGACCAACCTCGTAGCGAACGCTGGAGTTGCCCAGTTTGGCCACACGGATGCCTGCCTCCACAGTCTGTGGAAAGGCCAGAGGCGCAAAGTAGTTGCACTGGGTTTCCACCACCAGCCCGATGACCTCGCCATGGTGAATGTCCAGCGCGCCCTGCTCAATCAGGTGGGCGTTGACGGCTGTATCGAACCAGCTGTAGTACACGACGTTGTTGACATGGCCGTAGACATCGTTGTCCATCCAGCGGGTGGAAATGGGTCGAAACACCCTGTACGAGTTGCGGTCGTCCGGCGCGGCCGGGCCGGGGCGTGAGGCGGAGGGAAGGGTCATGCGGGCAAGGATCAGTGGCTGATGCCAGGTGGCACCGTGGCGCGAATTCTGCCAGTGGCTGCTGGAGAGCCCACGCTCATGCGCGACAAGGCCAGCGCCGCTGGTACTCCAGCGCCACCCGAAAGGTGGTGAGTTGCACCGCCACGGTGTCAGCCAAATCGCGCCCGTAGCCTCCCGCCATCACAAAGGCAAGCGGAATCCCGCGTGCGTGTGCCCAGGCAAACACCTGCCTGTCCCTGGCCTCCATCCCGTCCGCGCTGAGCCTGAGCCTTCCCAGACGGTCGCCCTCGTGAACATCGGCGCCCGCCAGGTACAACACCAACCCGGGCTCGAAGCGCTGCGTGAGGGCATCGAGCGCAACCGTCAGCGCCTCCAGGTAAGGGGCATCGGTGCACCCATCGGGCAGGGCCACGTCCAGGTCACTGGCTTCCTTGCGAAACGGGAAGTTGTTCTCCCCATGCAGCGACAGGGTGAACACCGATGGGTCGCGCTGAAAAATGCGCGCCGTGCCGTTGCCCTGGTGCACATCCAAATCGATGACCGCCACCTGCAGGGGGCGAGGAGGCGCTGAACGGGCTGGTGTGCGGCGTGCGGTTTCAGCCTGCATCAACCGGGCAGCCACCGCCACATCGTTGAACACACAAAACCCCCCGCCGCGCTCGGCATAGGCATGGTGAGTGCCGCCTGCCAGGTTCGCAGCCACCCCTTCACCCGCCAGTGCAGCCCTGCAGGCCTGCACCGTGCCACCCACCGAGCGGCGGGCCCGCTCAGCCATGAATGGGGTCCAGGGAAAGCCTATCTCGCGCTGGGCCTGGGGATCCAAGCCGCCATCGGTCACCGCCTGGACGTAGGCTGGATCGTGCGCCAGCGCCAGTTCGCCGTCGGTCGCGGCAGGCGCTTCCTGCAAGCGAACCTCTGGCAACTGCCAGGCAACAGCGTCGCGCAGCATCCGGTACTTTTCCATGGGAAAACGGTGCCCAGGCGGCAGGGGCAGCACAAAGTGATCGGCGTAAAAGGCTTGCATACGGGTCCAAATCTAGGGCAACACCCCTAGTTTGCTGCGGTGCAACAAAAAACACTTGCACATCTCGGCAATTACCCTATACTTGGGGTCATGTTGCAGTGCAGCATCAGCAAAAAGTCGCTGACAGCAGCTCTCAACAATTTTTAAACCTCTTTCTTTTGGAGTATCACCATGTTGACTGCTGAACAAGTTGTAGCCGCACAAAAAGCCAACCTCGAAACCCTGTTTGGTCTGACCCAGAAAGCCTTTGAAGGCGTGGAAAAGCTGGTCGAGCTGAACATCCAAGCCTCCAAGGCCGCCCTGAACGAGTCCGCTGCCCACAGCCAAGCCGTTCTGAGCGTGAAAGACGCCCAGGAACTGTTGGCTCTGCAAGCTGGCCTGATGCAGCCCCTGGCTGAAAAAACCGCTGCTTACAGCCGCCACCTGTACGACATCGCCTCCGGCACAGGCGCCGAGTTCGCCAAGGCTGCAGAAGCCCAGGCCAACGACGCGCAAGCCAAATTCATGGCTGTGGTGGACAACGCTGCCAAAAACGCACCCGCTGGCTCCGAAACTGCCGTGGCTGCCATGAAAAGCGCCGTGAACGCTGCCAGCACCGCCATGGAATCCGTGCAAAAAGCTGTGAAACAAGCCACCGAAATGGCTGAAGCCAACTTCAACACCGTGGCAGCCACCGCTGTGAATGCGGCCAAAACCACCACCGCCGGCGCCAAAAAGCGCTGATCGCTGACCCATTTTTCCAGTTGTCTCCTCGGATCCTTCCAGAAATTCAGTTTCACGGATCCCTTGGGCCCTGTCTCGCGACAGGGCCCTTTTTTTTGTCGTTTGAGCCAGTGCGCAACTCAGCGCCTGGTCGTCACAGGCACCGACAACTCGGCCATCTTGGACCGCAAGATCGGCAAAGCCGCCAGCATCGCATCTCGCCCGGCAGCCAATGACCGTTCCCGCTGGGAAAATGCCGCGCTGCCCACACCGGGCAACTGTGGCCGCACCACCACATGGGCCCGCCTGAGCTCATGCCGATTGATGGTTTGTCCCATGATGGAGAACGTCTGCAGCATGACCTTGAGCGAGTCGGTGGCGGCATTGCCCTCGGGGGCGCTCGATATATCCACGGCCAGTACCAGCTCGGCCCCCATTTGGAGCGCATGACCCACTGGCACAGGTGCCACGAGGCCACCGTCCACATACTCCCTGCCTGAAATGTCGACCGGCTGGAACAAACCCGGTACCGCGCTCGATGCGCGAACAGCCGTACCGGTATCACCCCGACGGAACAACACTCCCTCCCCCGTGGCCAGGTCGGTGGCAACGATGCCCAAGGGCAATACCATGTCCTCGATGAGGCGGTGATTCACCTGCTGGTTCACGTACCTTGCCAGGGCCTGCCCGCGCAGCAAGCCGCGGTTGGTGAACGGCACCGTCCAATCGGTCAGCACCGCCTCTTCCATGCGCAGGGCAGCCTGCTCAAGCGCCGCATGGTTTTTTCCACTGGCGTACAGCGCCGCCACCAGGCTGCCGGCCGAGGTTCCCACCACCAGCGATGGTCTTATGCCATGGCGCTCCAGCACCCCAATGGCACCCACATGGGCAAATCCCCGCGCCGCGCCGCCCCCAAGGGCCAAACCGATACGGGGCAGCCGCAAGGGTACGGATTCCGTTGGCCTGCCATCAGGCATTCGCGGTGGTGCTTGCGCCTCCGGAGGTGGCACGGGAGGTGTGGCACAACCCACCAGCGCCGATGCTGCAGACGCGCCACCCCAGTGCAACCAGGAGCGCCTGTTAAGCACGATTCGTTCGGATTTCATAACAATGGGAATTATTCGTATTTGTGTTAGGATGCATACCAAGCAGTTCCAGAAGGGGCCACAGCCTATCGGACCTGCGCCTGCCGCCGGGATTCCCCGCCACCAACCACCCTCCGATCAAGCACCACCCACCATGCACCCACATCGCCACCACTGGACACGCCTCGCCGCGCGGATGACCCTTGTTGCCGCGGCCGCCACAAGCGCCAGCGTCTTTGCCCAGGACAAAGTGCTGAACATCTACTCGGCCCGGCACTACCAGACCGATGAGGTGATGTACAACACATTCACCAAAACTACAGGCATCCGCATCAACCGCGTCGATGCGGACGATGCCGGAATTGTCGCCCGCCTCAAGGCCGAAGGCGCGGCCTCACCGGCCGACGTCGTGCTGCTGGTGGATGCTGCCCGACTGGCGCTGGCCGATAGCCAAGGCCTGTTTCAGCCCATCCGCTCTGCCAAGCTCGATGCAGCCATCCCTGCCCACTTGCGGGCACCTGCAACCCCTGCGGGCGTGACCTGGACGGGGTTCTCGACCCGGGCACGGGTCATTGTGTACGACCCGCTGCGCGTCAAGGCAGCCGACGTGGCCACCTACGAGCAGCTGGCTGACCCAAAATTGAAAGGCATGGTGTGTACCCGCTCTGGGTCACACCCTTACAACCTGTCGCTGTTTGCCACCATGGTGGACAGGCTGGGCGATGAACGTGGCGAAGCCTGGCTCAAAGGCGTGGTGGCCAACATGGCCCGCGCACCCAAAGGGGGTGACACCGACCAGATCAAGGCGGTCGCCTCTGGCGAATGCGCCGTCGCCCTGACCAACACCTACTACGCCGCCAGGTTGTTGAAGTCAGACAAGCGGGAAGACAAGACCATCATGGAGAAAGTCAGGGTGGTGTTCCCCAACCAGGGCACCAGCGGTACCCACGTCAACATCGCAGGGGCAGCGGTTGCCCGACATGCCAAGCACACCGATGCGGCTGTGCAGTTCATGGAGTACCTGGCCAGCCCGTTTGCGCAAGACTACTTTGCGAACGGCAACAATGAGTACCCCACAGCCAAAGGGGTGGTTGTTGACAACCCGGCCCTCAAAGCCATGGGTGGTGACGGCTTCAAGTCTGACCAGATCTCTCTGGGCGTGGTGGCCAAACACATGACCAAGGTCCAGCAGATGCTCGACAGGGTCGGCTACCGGTAACTGGAGACTTGCCCCGTAGGTTTGGCCGCAGGGGTCTGCCACTGACCATGTGAGACCTGGGCCATAATTGACGTTTACGTCAACGGCAACTCACACTCAGGAGACATTTTTATGGACATCGCAGGCAAGGTATTCATCGTGACGGGCGGCGCTTCCGGCTTGGGCGAGGGCACCGCACGCATGCTGGCGGCCCAGGGCGCCCAGGTGGTGGTGGCGGACATGCAGGCCGACAAAGGTGCCGCGGTGGCGGCCGACATCGGCGGGGTGTTTGTGCGCTGCGACGTCAGCAGCGAAACCGATGGCCTGGCCGTCGTCGAGGCAGCCACGGGCTTGGGCAAGCTGATGGGCCTGGTGAACTGCGCGGGCATTGCCCCGGCCGAAAAAACAGTGGGCAAGTCCGGGCCACATGCACTGTCCAGCTTCACCAAAACCATCATGGTCAACCTGGTGGGCAGCTTCAACATGATTCGCCTGACGGCCGATGCCATGTGCAAAAACGAGCCAGAAGCCACCGGAGAGCGTGGGGTGCTCATATCCACCGCCAGCGTGGCCGCCTACGACGGACAAATTGGGCAAGCGGCCTACGCCGCTTCCAAAGGCGGCATTGTGGGCATGACCTTGCCAATTGCCCGGGACCTGTCCCGCAACGGCATTCGCCACATGACGATTGCCCCCGGCATTTTTGGCACGCCCATGCTGTTTGGCATGCCCCAGGAGGTGCAAGATGCCCTGGCCGCTGGTGTGCCCTTCCCCAGCCGTTTGGGCACACCAACCGACTACGCCAGACTGGTCCGGCACATCATCGAGAACGACATGCTCAACGGAGAGGTCATCCGCCTGGATGGCGCCATCCGCTTGGCCCCACGCTGACTGTCGAGTTTTTCCGACAGTTGACCCTCGAACATGGGTCATTGGGCAGACCCGCTCGGAAAGCAGTGACAATGGGCATACTGTGCCGCGTAACTGTGCAGCTCCATACACAGCACTGTCCATCACATGACCGACAAAAAACCCGCCGAAATTGCCAGGGAGGCGCTCAAACTGATCGCAGAGCGCCGGCAACAACCATCTCCAGACCACTTTGAAGCGGCTTACAACGAAATCGCCGGCCTCAAAACACAGGTTCCCTTCCCTGAAGAAGCCCTGCGCCGGGTGGTTTTGGCGCTGCCAGCACACGACGCCGAACTCGCCCGTGCACTGACCGTGGTAGAGGCTGCAGTGGGTCAGCGCAACTGGCCCGGCTTTCGCAACAGCCTGCACGACTACGTGGGCAAAGTGCAGCAACTCGCCAGTGGCCAGCCCCCCACCAAAGCCACCATGGAGCTCAGGGAACAGGTAGCCCGCCTGATCGAGCATGCCATGCCTGCGCTGGCCGCAGACGACGAGCGGTTTGCCCGGCAGGTCACCGACATCCTGCAGTTGCTGCGCAACCCGGCTACCGATGTGTACTCGGCCAAAGTGGCCTTGGCCAACTTCAACTTGCGCCTGTCGTTTGTCGGGGAAGAGCAAACCGCCATTCGCAGCACCCTGCTGCACCTGCTGACCCTGGTATTTGAAAACATCTCGGTATTGGGTGTGGAGGACAAGTGGCTCGTCGGCCAAGTGAATGCGCTGATGGAGGCTGCCACACCGCCGCTCAACCTCAAACGCCTCGATGAGGTCAAGCGCAAGCTGCAAGACGTCATTGCCAAGCAGGCCGAGGCCAAGGCCCGTGCCATCGAGGTGCAGGCCCAGGTCAAGTTCATGCTGGCAACGTTCATTGAACGCCTGTCCCAAATGACCGAAACCACGGGCGAGTTTCGCAACGAGGTGGACGACTTTGCCAAAGTCATCGAACAGGCGACCACCCTCGAAGAAATCGGACCTGCTTTGCAAACCGTGCTCAACGCAACCCGCACGATGGAACAAAACGCCAGGCAGGTCGGTAGCGAATTGCGGCACATCCGCGAGCGGGCCGTCCAGGCGGAGGAAGAAATCGTCAAGCTGCAGGGAGAGCTGGACAAAGCCAGCGTACAGGCCCGACTCGATCCGCTGACAGGGGCACTTAATCGACGCGGACTGGACGAAGCCTTCGCTCGCGAGGTCACCAAAGCCCGCCGCCAGGGTATGCCACTGTGCTTGGCCATGCTGGACATTGACAACTTCAAGGTCCTCAACGACACCCATGGCCACAAAGCCGGTGACATCGCACTCACCCACCTGGTGGCCGTTGCACGCACCAGCATGCGCCCCCAGGACACCATGGCGCGCTACGGTGGCGAAGAATTCGTCATTTTGCTGCCAGACACCGCCATCGACCAAGCGGTGGAGGCCATGCAACGCTTGCAACGGGAGTTGACCAAGCGCTTCTTTTTGCAAAACAACGAACGGCTGCTGATCACCTTCAGTGCGGGTGTTGCCCTGCTCGATGTCGGTGAAACCCCCGAAGACGCCGTCAAACGGGCCGACCACGCCATGTACCTCGCCAAGCGAGCGGGCAAAAACCGGGTGTTTGCGGCGGCCTGAGCCCTCGGTTCGCACAGGATTTGGCCCACCCATGGGCGATGCGGTGCGAATGGGGCGGCAGCGGGTGCGTGTGCGGCAAAATGCAGCAGTGAGTATTCCCCAAGCCTTCATCCAAGACCTGCTGAGCCGCGTAGACGTGGTGGAAGTCGTGGGTCGGTACGTGCAGCTCAAAAAAGCCGGCGCCAACTTCATGGGCCTGTGCCCCTTTCACGGGGAAAAGTCACCGTCTTTTAGTGTGAGCCCCTCCAAGCAGTTCTACCACTGCTTTGGCTGCGGGGTGAACGGCAACGCAGTCTCTTTTTTAATGGAACATGCCGGCATGGGCTTTGTCGAGGCCGTCAAAGACCTGGCCCAGCAAACCGGCCTGGTGGTCCCGGACGACAACCTGCACCCCGACGACCGGGCCAAAGCCCAGGCCCTGCGTACGCACCAGGAGCAGCTGGTGGCGGTGCTCGAACTCGCGGCACGCGGCTACCAAAAGCACCTCAAAACCTCGGCAAAGGCCGTGGATTACCTCAAGCGACGCGGCTTGTCCGGTGAGGTGGCCCGCGCATTTCGGCTGGGCTATGCCCCCGAGGGCTGGCGAGCGCTGGCCAGCCTGCTGCCCGATTACAGCGACCCCTTGCTGGTCGATGCCGGTCTGGTCATCAGCAGCGAACCCAGCAGCAACCCCACCCAGACCGAGCGCCCTGCCCCGGCTGACACCTCGGTACCACAAAGCCCATCCACCCAGGGCCAGGCCAAGCGGTATGACCGGTTTCGGGACCGCATCATGTTTCCCATCCGCAATGCCAAGGGGGACACCATCGGCTTTGGGGGCCGTGTGCTCGACAGCGGTGAGCCCAAGTACCTGAACAGCCCCGAAACTCCTGTGTTCAGCAAAGGGCGGGAGTTGTACGGCCTGTTTGAGGCCCGCACCGCCATCCGCACCATGGGTTATGCCCTGGTGACCGAGGGCTACATGGACGTGGTAGCCCTGGCACAGTTGGGCTTTGCCAATGCAGTGGCCACGCTGGGTACCGCCTGCACGCCCGAGCATGTGCAAAAGCTCTTTCGCTTTACCGATGCGGTGGTGTTCAGCTTCGACGGTGACGCCGCCGGGCGACGGGCAGCGGTCAAGGCCATGCACGCGGCATTGCCCTTTGCTCTGGACACACGCAGCATCAAATTTTTGTTTTTGCCACCGGAACACGACCCAGACAGCTTCATCCGGGCCGAAGGCGCACCCGCCTTTGCCGAAGCGGTGAAGCAAGCCGTGCCACTGAGCCGCTTCATGCTCGACACCGCAGGTGCACGCTGCGACCTGACCACCGCCGAGGGCCGTGCCCTGATGGCCAGCCAGGCCCGCCCACTGTGGAGCACCCTACCCGACGGCGCACTCAAACGGCAGCTGCTGCCCGAGTTTGCCCAGACCATCGGGCTGGCCACTGCGGAGCTGGCCGATTTGTGGCAACCAGACGGCCACGGCACCACCCGTCCAGAGAGTCATTTAAGTCATAGCAAACTATCAAGCACTATCAAGCGTGAAATGCCATTTTCATCGCAAGAATCAAGTGAAAATCCATGGGAACCCGATGCCCAATGGGCACCCCACGAATCGGATTGGGCAGACGACAACTACCACCCCGCCCCCTCGGCCACACCGAGGCGTGCAGTGGCCCGTGGCAATGGACGCTTTGCCAAACCCTACCGACCGGGCCAGGGCCGACCGCGTCCGCGTGGACCAGCCGCCCCACTTGCCACCCGTGGTGATCGGGTGGCCCGCACGCTGCTGAGCCAGCCATCCGCCTGGGCCTGCCTGACGCCAGAAGACCACCACCTGCTGGCCAAGCAGTCCGACCCCCTGGGTGCCCTGTTTCGCTGGCTGGAGGGCCAATGGCACGAGCACGGCGCCCAGCCCTGGGCGGCGCTGCAACAGGCCATTGCCCATGAGGACTTTGCTGGCGTGGCCCACCAGTTGGTGAGCCAAGGCCTGCAACTGCAAACCATGGGCGCACCGGCAGATGACGAGCCGTCACCAGCCGACGTGCACACCGAGCTGCGGGAAGTGCTCAACCGCATGCACATAGACGACCTGATGACCCGTGAAACCGTGGCCCTGGCGGAGGCCGCTAGCCGCCCCGACGCCCTACAAACCTACCGCGACATCCACGACCGCCGCCTGGCACTCCAGCGCCAACTTGACGCTCCCACAGGCAGCGACGCCTGAGGCACCTTCACACCCACGGCGCCAACATGGGTACTGGCAAAGTTATAATGTTAGGCTTCACAGCGCAAGCGCGACAGCAGAACCTCCGGCCCCGGCCACCCTCCGCAATGGATCGATGGACCCTGTTCCAGGCCACTCCCCGCAAGGACTGCACCCCAAATGATCGCCCAACAGCTTGCTGACACTCCCCCTGCGCCCAGGCGCAAGCACGGGGTGATTGCATGTGTGTCCCACCGACTCCCTGCCCTTTGGCAGCCAGCCCTGTGCGGGCGGATTTGACTTCCGTCGCCGCAACAGCGCGGGGACAAGGTGTTCCGATCATTCGATTGACGAGGTATTCATGACAGCGAAAAAAACAGTCCCTGCGCCAACGGCCGCCACCGAATCCACCACCCCCACAGCACCTGCGGTGGTAGTGGTCAAAAAGGTCTCTAAAGTCCGGGCCATTGCGCCAATGGCTGTCGCCGCCCCTGCACCTGAGGCTGCGGCGGCACCTGCATCGGAACCCGTCAAAGTCGCCACCGTGCGCCGGGTGGCCAGCGCAACCCCTGCCCAGCCCAAGGTGGTGAAAACGGTGCGCAAAGTCGCCAGCGCAGCAGCAGATGCAAACCCTGCACCCGTTGCCGAAGCCGACGCCCCTCAGGCCAGCGCCCAGGCAACAGCCACGGCCAAGCCAGCGGTCAAGGCTGCCACCAAAACCACCGCGAAAGCGGCAGCCAAACCTGCCGCCAAGTCCGCCAGCAAGGCCAAGCCCAAAGCCAAGGCCAAGGGCAAAGACGCCGATCTGGACGATGCCGACCTGTCCGACATCGACGATGACCTGGAAGGCGAACCCGAAGCGGCGGAAACCACTGATACAGCGGGCACCACCGAAGCGGTTGCCACCGTCGAAAAGGTCAAGCCCCTGCGCATGAAAATCAGCAAGGCCAAAGAAAAGGCCTTGATGAAGGAATTTGGGCTTGACGACACCGTCCTGTCCGAAGAAGAAGTGGCCTTGCGCCGCCAGCGCCTGAAAACCCTGATCAAACTGGGCAAAACACGCGGCTACCTGACCCACGGCGAGATCAACGATCACTTGCCCGACAAGCTGGTCGAAGCTGAAACACTCGAAGTCGTCATTTCGCTGTTGAACGACATGGGTGTGGCGGTGTACGAACAAACGCCTGACGCCGAAACCCTGCTGCTGAACAACACCGGTCCCACCGCCGCCACTGAGGAAGAGGCCGAAGAGGAAGCCGAAGCCGCCTTGTCCACCGTGGACAGCGAATTTGGCCGCACCACCGACCCTGTGCGCATGTACATGCGCGAGATGGGCACCGTCGAGCTGCTGACACGCGAAGGCGAAATCGAGATTGCCAAGCGCATCGAAGGGGGCCTGAACGACATGATGGCGGCCATTTCCGAGTCGCCAGACACCATTGCCAGCATCCTCGCCATGTCCGAGGAGATCCGTTCGGGAAAAGTGGTCATCACCACCATCGTCGATGGCTTTGCTGATGCCGATGAGAACGACGACTACGTGGCCGAAGAAGACTTTGACGAATACGACGAAGCCGACGACGACGATGGCAAAGGCGGCTCCAAAGCCCTGACCAAAAAGCTGGAAGAACTCAAGCGCGAGGCGCTGTCGCGCTTTGACAGCATCCGGGCCAACCACGATAAGCTGCGCAAAATCTACGACAAAGAAGGTTACGGCGGCCCCAACTACCTGAAGACGCAAAAGGCCATCACCGAAGAGCTGATGACCATCCGATTCACCGCCAAGAGCATCGAAAAGCTGTGCGACATGGTGCGCGGGCAGGTGGATGACGTGCGCAAAAAAGAACGCGAACTGCGCCGCATCATTGTGGACAAGTGCGGCATGCCTCAGGAGAAGTTCGTGGCCGACTTCCCACCCAACCTCGTCAATCTGGACTGGGTGGTCAAGCAGGCCGCAGCCAACAAGCCCTGGAGCACGGTGATAGAGCGCAACATTCCGCCCATTCAGGATTTGCAACAAAAGCTGATCGACCTGCAAACCCTGGTGGTGGTGCCGCTGGGGCAGTTGAAAGACATCAACAAACGCATGAACGAGGGCGAGCGCAACTCACGCAGCGCCAAGAAGGAAATGATCGAGGCCAACCTGCGCCTGGTCATCTCCATCGCCAAAAAGTACACCAACCGAGGCCTGCAGTTCCTGGACCTGATTCAGGAAGGCAACATCGGCCTGATGAAGGCGGTGGACAAATTCGAATACCGCCGGGGTTACAAGTTTTCGACCTACGCCACCTGGTGGATTCGCCAGGCCATCACCCGCAGCATCGCGGACCAGGCACGCACCATCCGCATTCCGGTGCACATGATCGAAACCATCAACAAGATGAACCGGCTCTCTCGACAACATCTTCAGGAGCATGGTTTCGAGCCCGATGCCAGCGTGTTGGCCGAGAAGATGGAGATTCCGGAAGACAAGATCCGCAAGATCATGAAGATCGCCAAAGAGCCGATCTCTATGGAAACCCCCATCGGCGACGACGACGACAGCCACTTGGGCGACTTCATCGAAGACAGCGCCAACACCGCACCCATTGATGCCGCCATGCAGGCGGGCCTGCGTGAGGTGGTCAAGGAGATTCTGGACAGCCTCACCCCACGCGAAGCCAAGGTGCTGCGCATGCGCTTCGGCATCGAAATGTCCACCGACCACACGCTGGAAGAAGTGGGCAAACAGTTCGACGTGACCCGCGAACGCATCCGCCAGATCGAAAGCAAGGCTGTGCGCAAGTTGAAGCACCCGAGCCGCAGCGACAAGCTGCGCAGCTTCATCGATTCGATCTGACGCCCATGCAGGCGCCCCACCCAGGGACGCCTTCAATAATTGCAAAGGACCTTCGGGTCCTTTTTTTATAGCCTTTAAGGCTATTTACGCTTGAAATAAATAGACTTTTAGCTATCAAATTTCTCAGTATCCACCTCGACGCTGTTGGCGGCGTTGTAGCGAGGGCCACTGACCGCATCGGGGTGGAACAGCCGCTCCAGCCTGGCCACCAGAACAGGGCCCAGCACCACCGACAGCGCACCCAGGTTCTCAGCCAGGTGCGCCGGGTTGGTGGTGCCGGGAATCGGCACCACCCGGGGCGATCGGTGCAACAACCAAGCCAGGGCCAGTTGGGCGGGCGAACACACCGCTTCTTCGGCCAAGGGCAGCAGTTTGTCCATCAGCCGTAGGTTGGCCGCGTAGTTCAGCATGTCAAAGCGGGGCATGCTGCGCCTGATGTCACCGGGCTGCAGCCGGGAAGGGTCCACCAGCTTGGCCGTGAGGTAGGCACGGCCCAGGGGACTGAAGGCCACGAGCGCGATGTCCAGCTCCTCGCAAGCACCCAGCACCGCAATCTCGGGGTTACGGGTCCACAGCGAATACTCCGACTGCACCGCTGCAATCGGGTGCACCGCATGGGCACGGCGCAAAGTGCTGGCAGACACTTCGCTCAGGCCAATGGCCCGCACCTTGCCCGCCTGCACCAGGTCCGCCATGGCGCCCACACTGTCTTCAATCGGCACCTCGCGGTCCAGCCGATGCAGATACAGCAGGTCGATGGCGTCGGTGTTGAGGCGCTGCAAACTGGCCTCGCAGCTGGCCCTGATGCTGTGGGGCCGCCCATCGATGCGCCGCTCTGCCCCCGACTGCGGATGGTTCAGTCCGCACTTGGTGGACAACACCACCTGCTGACGGCGGGCACCCATCCAACGCCCCAGCAGCTCTTCGTTGGCACCGTTGCCATACAAGGCCGCTGTGTCCAGGCAGTTCACACCGCGCTCCAGGGCTTCGTCCAGCACACTCAGCGCCTGGTCAATCGGCACCGCATCCCCATACCCATGGCTGAACCCCATGCAGCCCAGCCCCAGGGGGAACACCTTCAACGGACCTATCCATCGCTCTTTCATAGCGCCTCTCTGCTGCCAACCCGGGCCTGCCCAACGCCGCCCGCCATGGCCCACAGTTTACGGTTGCTGCATCACCCTGACCGATCGGTGGAGCACCACCAGCAGCGCACAACAACGGTGCTCACATACCCAGACAGCAGATTCAACACAATGAATTTTTAGCTAGCAAAGTCGGAGCAGTATTCATTTTGGCTTATAGTTGAAACTTCGCGGGCAAGCAGTTGTCGGTCACCGCCAGATTGACCATAATCGGTTGCTGTTGGGGGTCCTTGCCACCCACGCCGACCAAACGGCAGTGTCCGCAAACGGCGCCATTTGCGCCACCCAGTCCACCCACCCACCGCTGCCAGACACACTGATCCCCGAGGAGAAAAACCTTCATGAGTTACAAGAACAACACCGCCGTCTCTCAACTGTTCGAGCTGCTGGAGTGCCGCTACGCCCTGCGTGTGCTGTGGGCGCTCAAAGACGGTCATCCCCAGACCTTCCGGTTGCTGCAAGACAGCGTGGGCGGTGTCACCCCCAACACCCTCAACACCCGCCTCAAAGACCTGCGGGGCGCAGGGCTGATTGACCACGGTGGCAGTGGCTATGCCCTTACCAAAACCGGTCTGGACCTGCTGAAGAGACTGAACGACCTGCAGGCTTTCTCCAACAAATGGGCAGCCGCCCAGGCCAAGCTGGCCGACGCAGCCACCCGCTGAGGCGCGCAAGGCACAGGCCAGTCTGGGGGCACTGGCGCACCGCTCGACCAGGGGCCACCAGGGCCTTTGGCGCCCGCCGACCAGGCAACACCTGCGCTGGCCGTGGCTCCCCCCCACCCCAATCCCCTCTGCAAGTCCCATCCACAGGCACCGCGAACCCAGCGCAACCCCGGGGCAGACCGCCTTCCGCCCCCAAGCGGCGGCCCTCCACCATGCTGGACCATCTACCAGCCATCTGACGGCTGCCAGCCGCTGTGCGTGCTCCATCAATGCCCCTTGAAAACACCTGGCGATGCCCCATGTGTCCCCCACAGACCACTACACAACCATTCCAACCATGAACCAGACTCCGGAGAACACCCCCCCCGTTGCACCCGCCCCCATGGCCGGCACCGCGCAGCCAGCAGCTGACCTCATTGGCGACATGTCTCCCGAAGAACGGGAAGCCGCAGCGGCCGCTGACCAGGCCGATGGCCTGCAGGCACTCGGGCAGGAATTGGAGCGTGCCAAGGCGCAAAACGCCGAGTTGGCCGATCAGTTTCTGCGTGCCAAGGCCGAGGCAGACAATGCCCGGCGCCGGGCAGATGAAGAAGTGGCCAAGGCCAGGAGGTTTGCGGTGGACAGCTTTGCCGAAAGCCTGCTGCCCGTCGTTGACAGCTTGGAGGCAGGCTTGTCGGTGCAAACCGCCACCATCGAACAAATCCGCGAGGGTGCCAGCGCCACCCTCCAACAGCTGCTCAGCGCCCTCGCCCGCCACAAAGTGGTCCCGATTGCGCCCGACGCAGGCGCCAAATTCGACCCTCACATGCACCAGGCCATCAGCATGGTGCCAGCCGACCAGGAAGCCAACACCGTGGTAGCAGTATTGCAAAAAGGCTACCAAATGGCCGAGCGCGTACTGCGTCCGGCACTGGTCACGGTCGCAGCCCCCAAATAAACGCCCGTCGGGTTGGATGGCTGTGCATTTTCAACGCCCAGCCCCTTGAAACCAAGATAGCGGCCCGCACCTCTTGCGCATCCAAATTTTTTCAATATTCAGGAGTTCGTCATGGGAAAAATCATCGGCATCGACTTGGGCACCACCAACAGCTGCGTGTCCATCATGGAAGGCAACACCACGCGCGTCATTGAGAACAGCGAAGGTGCGCGCACCACGCCGTCCATCGTCGCCTACCAGGAAGACGGCGAGGTACTGGTGGGCGCCTCAGCCAAGCGCCAGGCGGTCACCAACCCCCGCAACACGCTGTACGCTGTCAAGCGCCTCATTGGCCGCAAGTTCACTGAAAAAGAAGTCCAGAAAGACATCGACCTGATGCCCTACAGCATCGTGGCAGCCGACAACGGCGATGCCTGGGTAGAGGTGCGCGGCAAAAAACTGTCGGCCCAGCAAGTCAGCGCCGACATCCTGCGCAAGATGAAGAAGACCGCTGAAGACTACCTGGGCGAGGCTGTGACGGAAGCCGTCATCACCGTGCCCGCGTACTTCAACGACGCTCAGCGCCAAGCCACGAAAGACGCTGGCCGCATTGCGGGCCTGGATGTCAAGCGCATCATCAACGAGCCCACCGCAGCAGCCCTGGCCTTTGGCCTGGACAAAACCGACAAAGGCGACCGCAAAATTGCGGTGTACGACCTGGGCGGCGGCACTTTTGACGTGTCCATCATCGAAATTGCCGATGTGGATGGCGAAAAGCAGTTTGAGGTGCTGTCCACCAACGGCGACACCTTCCTAGGCGGCGAAGACTTCGACCAGCGCATCATTGACTTCATCATTGCCGAATTCAAGCGCGACCAGGGCGTGGACCTGTCCAAAGACGTGCTGGCCCTGCAGCGCCTGAAAGAGGCGGCAGAGAAGGCAAAGATCGAGCTGTCCAACAGTGCACAGACCGACATCAACCTGCCGTACATCACAGCAGACGCCAGCGGCCCCAAGCACCTGAACATCAAAATGACCCGCGCCAAGCTGGAAAGCCTGGTGGACGAATTGATCGAGCGCACGATTGCGCCCTGCCGCACCGCGATCAAGGATGCCGGTGTGAACGTGTCCGACATTGACGATGTGATCCTGGTCGGCGGCATGACCCGCATGCCCAAGGTGCAGGACAAGGTCAAGGCCTTCTTTGGCAAGGAGCCCCGCCGCGACGTCAACCCCGACGAAGCGGTGGCTGTGGGTGCCGCCATCCAGGGCCAGGTGCTCTCGGGTGACCGCAAAGATGTGCTGCTGCTGGACGTGACGCCCCTCTCACTGGGCATCGAGACCATGGGCGGCGTCATGACCAAGATGATCGCCAAAAACACGACCATCCCCACCAAGTTCAGCCAGGTGTTCTCCACCGCCGACGACAACCAGCCGGCTGTGACCATCAAGGTGTTCCAGGGTGAGCGCGAGGTGGCTGCCGGCAACAAGGCGCTGGGCGAGTTCAACCTGGAGGGCATTCCACCCGCACCCCGCGGCACGCCGCAAATCGAGGTGTCGTTTGACATTGACGCCAACGGCATCTTGCACGTCGGCGCCAAAGACAAGGGCACGGGCAAAGAGAACAAGATCACCATCAAGGCCAACTCCGGGCTGACCGAGGCCGAGATTCAGCAGATGGTGAAAGACGCTGAAATCAATGCCGCTGACGACAAGAAGAAGGTGGAGCTTGTCCAGGCCCGCAACCAGGCGGAGTCCATGGCCAACAGCGTGAAAAAGAGCCTGACCGAGTACGGGGACAAGCTCGATGCCGCCGAGAAAGACAGCATCGAAGCCGCCATCAAGGCTGTGGAAGAAGCCTGCAAAGGCGAAGACAAGGCTCTGATCGAAGAGAAAAACACTGCGCTCATGACCGTGAGCCAGAAGCTGGGCGAAAAAATGTACGCTGACAGCCAAGCCGGTGCAGACGCCGCCAGCGCCGCGGCCGGTGCAGCCGCAGCTGGTGGACAGGCTGCGGGTTCAAACCGTCCGGCCGACGACGATGTGGTGGATGCCGAAGTCAAGGAAGTCAAAAAAGGCTGATGCACAGGGCCCTGGTGGCCCTTAGCCCACCCCGCCGCCGCGTCCGGGCACCCCAAAAAGGCCCGGCGCGGCGTTTGTGTTCAACCGATGCACGGTAAACCCAGATGGCCAAACGAGACTTTTACGAAGTGCTGGGCGTTCCCAAGAACGCCAGCGATGACGAAATCAAGAAGGCATACCGCAAGCTGGCCATGAAGCACCACCCTGACCGCAACCAGGGTGACGCGGCCAAGGCAGCCGAAGAAAAATTCAAAGAGGCCAAAGAGGCCTACGAGATGCTGAGCGACCCCCAAAAGCGAGCCGCCTACGACCAACACGGCCACGCCGGTGTAGACCCCAACATGCGCGGCGGGGCCGAAGGTTTCGGCGGATTTGGCGAGAGCTTTGGCGACATTTTTGGTGACATCTTTGGTGGCCAACGCGCCCGGGGTGGCCGTCAGGTCTACCGGGGCAACGACCTGTCCTACGCCATGGAAATCAGCCTGGAAGAGGCTGCCAACGGCAAGGAAGCCCAAATCCGCATCCCTTCCTGGGACGACTGCGACACCTGCAAAGGCACGGGTGCCAAACCCGGCACCTCCGTCAAAACCTGCCCCACCTGCCACGGATCGGGCGCGGTGCAGATGCGCCAGGGTTTTTTCAGCGTGCAGCAAACCTGCCCACACTGCCACGGCACGGGCAAGATCATTCCCGAGCCCTGTACCGTCTGCAATGGCCAGGGCAAGGTCAAGAAGCACAAAACGCTGGAAGTCAAAATCCCGGCTGGCATCGACGACGGCATGCGCATCCGCAGCGCGGGCAACGGCGAGCCTGGGCACAACGGCGGCCCGTCGGGGGATTTGTTCATTGAAATCCGGCTGCGCAAGCACGATATCTTCGAACGCGATGGAGACGACCTGCACTGCCATGTGCCCGTCAACATGTGCACCGCTACCCTCGGTGGCGAGATTGATGTGCCCACGCTGGGCGGCAAGGCGACCATCGACATTCCCGAAGGCACGCAGCACGGCAAAACCTTCCGGCTGCGGGGCAAGGGCATCAAGGGGGTGCGGGCCAGCTACCCGGGCGACCTGTACTGCCACATATCGGTTGAAACGCCGGTCAAACTCACCGAGCACCAGCGCAAGCTGATCAAAGAGCTGGACGAGTCCTTCAAAAAAGGCGGAGGCAAACACAGCCCCAACGAAGGCAGCTGGTTTGAGAAGGCCAAGTCGTTTTTCAGCTGACCCACCCAAAGCTCCTGCTTCAGTAGCTGACGCCACCCGCTGCACAAGCGCTGGTGGCGTTTTTTATTGAAAATATGACCCACCCATGACCTCTACACTGTGGGCATGAGCGTCAACATCACTTTTCTGGGTGGAGCGGGCACGGTCACCGGCTCCAAGTACCTCGTGCAACACGGAGGGCGGCAGTTGCTGGTGGACTGTGGCCTGTTTCAGGGCTACAAACAGCTGCGCCTGCGCAACTGGCGGCCCCTGCCGGTGGAGCCCAACCACATCGATGCAGCCATCCTGACGCACGCCCACCTGGACCACAGCGGCTACGTGCCCCTGCTGGTGCGCGAAGGCTTCAGAGGCAAGGTATGGTGCACCCCCGCCACCCGGGATCTCGCACGCATCCTTCTGCCCGACAGCGGCCACATCCAGGAAGAGGACGCGGCCTTTGCCAACCGCAAGGGCTTCTCCAAACACAGCCCTGCCCTGCCCCTGTACACCGAAGACGACGCCATGCGCAGCCTCAAGCAGCTGCGCATCGCCCACCCGCATGAGGTGTTCGAACCCATTGCAGGCTGGCAGGCCAGGTTTTTTGGGGCGGGTCACATCCTGGGAGCCGCCAGCCTGCTGCTGGAGGTGGGCGGGCGGCGGATTCTGTTCTCCGGCGATCTGGGTCGGCCAGACGACGTGCTGATGAACGCCCCCGAGTTGCCCCCAGCTGCCGACGCGGTGCTGATCGAATCCACCTACGGCGACCGCAGCCACCCGATGGAGAACCTGGCCGACGAACTCGGCCCCGCCCTGCAGCGGGTGGCAGCCAGGGGCGGTACTGCGGTGGTGCCGGTGTTTGCCGTCGGCCGGGCTCAGGCCCTGCTCCACACCATTGCCCAACTCAAGGCCGCGGGCCGCATTCCACACCACCTGCCCATCTACCTGGACAGCCCCATGGCTATCCACACCACCGGCCTGTTTGCCCAGCACCTGGGTGAACACCGGCTCAGTGCCGCACAGTGCCGGGACATGGAGCGTGTCGCCACCATGACCACCACGCCCGACGAGTCCAAAGCCATTGCCCACCAGCACGGTCCCAAGGTGATTCTGTCGGCCAGTGGCATGGCCACCGGTGGCCGGGTGTTGCACCACCTCGCCCGTGAACTCAGCGACCACCGGAACATGGTCGTCCTCACCGGCTACCAGGCACCCGGCACCCGAGGCGCCACCCTGGCCCAAGGGGCCAGCCATCTGCGCATCCACGGGCAGGACGTGCCGGTGCGTGCTGAACTCGTGAAGCTGCAATCTGCCTCGGCCCACGCCGATGGTGACCAGTTGCTGGCCTGGCTGGCCAAGCTGCCTCAGGCACCCGACAACGTGTTTGTGGTGCATGGCGATGCCGAGGCCTCCGACCAGTTGCGCCACCGCATCCACTGCGAGCTGAAGTGGCCGGTAACCACCCCAGAGCACGGTGCCACCTGGCCTGTATAAAGTCGCAGCAAACTATTTAATACAGACAAGCGTAAATGGCATTTTTTATTCATAACTTCAAGTTGACTACCCTGTACACCCTGGTGCCATTGGCACTGGTGGCCTCTCAAGGTCTTGTCAGTTCCGCCTGGGGCCAGGCACCCCAACCGCAAGCAGCCCCCACCCTCAGCCCCGCCAGTTGGAACCAGTGTCTCCAGCGGCTGCAACCCACCGCCCAAAGCGCCGGGGTAACAGCCGCCACCTGGCTCACCCACCTGGAAGGCATACAGCCCGATGCCGCCGTGCTGACCAAGCTGGACAACCAACCCGAGTTCAAAACACCCATTTGGGACTACCTGGCCGCCCTGGTGGACGACGAACGGGTGGCCGATGGCCAGCGGTACATGGCGCTGCACGCCGCCACGCTGCAGGCAGTGGCCGCGCGCTACGGGGTAGACCCGGCCACCGTGGTGGCGGTGTGGGGGGTGGAGAGCAACTTCGGCCAGAGCTTTGGCCGCTATCCCCTGGTGCAGGCACTGGGTACCCTGAGCTGCTTCGGTCGGCGCCAGGCGTTTTTTCAGAAAGAGCTGTACGCCACGCTGCGCATTCTGCAAGGTGGCCATGTCGCGCCCGAGGCAATGGTGGGCTCATGGGCGGGTGCGTTCGGGCACACCCAGTTCATGCCGACCACCTACGAGCGGCTGGCGGTGGACTTTGATGGTGACGGCCGCCGCGACCTGACGTCCAGCATTCCAGACGCACTGGCCTCCACCGCCCACTTTCTGCAAAAGGCGGGCTGGCGCACGGGCCTGGTGTGGGGAGCCGAGGTCAAGCTGCCCACGGGTGTGTCCACCCAAGGCGAAGGCCGCCGCACCAAACGGCCCGCCAGCACCTGGACCGGGCGTGGCCTGCGTCTGGCCAATGGACAAGCCATTGACAGCGTGTTCCCGCCCGATACCCCGCTGGGGCTGATGACCCCTGCCGGTGCGAACGGGCCAGCGTTTCTGGTGAGCCGCAACTTCGATGCCTTGTACAGCTACAACGCCGCCGAGAGTTATGGCTTGGCCATTGCCCACCTGTCCGACCGACTCAGGGACCAGGGCCTTCCCGGTGGGCGCATGTTCACCACCGACTGGCCCACCGACGACCCTGGCCTGTCGCGGGTGCAGCGGCGGGAGTTGCAAACCCTGCTGCTGATGCGCGGCCACGACATTGGCGAGGTGGACGGCATGCTGGGCGAAAAAAGTCGCCAGGCCATCAGGGCCGAGCAAGCCCGCTTGGGCCACGAGGTGACCGCCCGCGCCGGGCAAAAACTGCTCAACGCACTGCAGCGCCCCTGAAGTAACCAGATCTGACGCATCAAGTTGCTGTCGGCAAGTGTCAATTCGGGTGAAGGTCAAAGCTGCCCAGCGGCTGCGCTACCCCATTGATCAACACCTCCACCCGGTGCACACCGGGGTGGTGAACCCGAGTGGTCATGGGCGCGAGCGACACGCGCTTGGCAAAGGTCCGCACCTCCCCGGGTGCCAGGGTGGTTGCTTGGAGTTTGAACACCTTGGGCGCGGCCTGGCCGTTGGCCTTGATGTAGTGAACGCAACAATCCACCAGCACGTTCTGCGCCTGGACCTGTGGGTTGTGCAGCTCAAAGGCCACCTGAACCCATCCCCCCACCTTGGCGATGGCAGGCTCCACCCGGGCGTGGGCCAGGTTCACCTGGGCACGCGCGCCAAACCCCAACACCTCCAGCGCACCCACATCGCCCTGCTTGACGGCAAAACGCAAGGCATGGCCTACCAGCCAGCGGCGCTCGGGGCTGGCACCCACCCACCAGCGCCGGGCCGTGTCCACCAGCACGGTGGGGTGGTCTTTGCCGATGTCGTTCAGGTTGTTGGCCACCGAGCGGCGCACGTACAGCTCAGGGTCGTCCTTCAGCCGCTCCAGCAGAGCCAACACGGGAGAAGGGTCCTCCTGAAAAGCACGCAACCGTTGACCCCAAGGCAGGCGCGGACGGGTACCCTCAGACACCAGGCGGCGCACATGGTGGCTGGGGTCGGTGGTCCACTGCGCCAATCGCTCCAACGTGGCCTGTGTGTGGTGCTGTAAAAAAGGACGGATGCTGAACTCGGCGGTGAAGCGCTGCGTCAACAGGTGCTGCGCCCTCATGGACGCCTCAAAGTGGTCCAGTCCAAATTCCGCCACAAAACAGGTGTGCGGCAGGTAAAAGAATGGCGCCATGGCACCCGCAGTCTCAGGCTCAGCGGATGCCTGGACCGAGGCCAGCAACACCTCCATGGCCGATTCGACATTGCCAGGCAGGTGGCGGCGGAGGGCCTGCGCCAGATGGCGACCTCGGGCCATCAGCTCCAGCAAGTCGTATCCCGCCAGGGCATCGGCCATGAACGCATCGCGGTCAAAGTGTGGGTGTACCGCCAATACCTCGCGCGCCAGGCGCTCAGGCACATCGGGCCCATAGCTGTCTTTCAGGCGCTCGGCCACACCAGGCTCACAAAAACCGGTCGAGCAACTTGCGGCTGTGGCGGTCCAGCGCGAACAGATCGCGCACCAGGAACTGTACCCCGTGGCTGTCGGCCACCAGCAAGGCACCTCCGCCCAGACGGCGAATGTCCTCCTCGCCTTTGAGCACCAGCTCAAACGCTCCCCGGTCGGTGTCGACCTGCCAGGTGCTGGGTGTGGCGTAGCTGGAGACGGCCTTCAGCCGCTGAATCTCGGGCATGAATTCCCGCTCCTGCAGCCCCCGACGCACCGCCTCCTGCACCGCCAGGGGCATGTCGGACAGGCGGTCGATCCAGGCCAGTTCGTGGCCATCGGCATCCACCAGCGACAGGCCCTCCTCGGCCGCAGAAATGGGGAAGGCACGCACGGGCATCACCCCCACACTCACGCGCCCATCGGCGCCGGTAAACACCAGCCTGCCCGCCCCATTCCAATGCAAGTGATCGGCCCGGATGATGGCCTGGGCCACCTCGGTGGCGGTGGCGGTGGCAGTTTCTGTATTGGTTTCGGAACTGGTGGCGAAGCCATTGGACGGGCTGCCCGGGTGTGTACCAACTGCTGGGTTCATGCGCCTGCTCCTTCTGACAACACATCTTTGTCGGTCTGGGCCTGGCGGGCCTGGGCCTGGTAAAGGCGGTAATAGGCGCCTTCCTGCGCCATCAGCGCCTCGTGGCTGCCAACTTCCACCATGTGGCCCTTGTCCATCACCACCAGCCGGTTGGCACGACGCAGGGTGGACAGGCGGTGCGCCACTGCAATGGTGGTGCGCCCGCGCACCAAGTTGTCCAATGCCTTCTGGATCTCTTTCTCGGTCTCGGTGTCCACAGACGAGGTGGCTTCGTCCAGGATGAGAATTTTGGGGTCAATCAGCAGCGCACGGGCTATGGAGATGCGCTGGCGCTCCCCGCCCGAGAGGCCCTGCCCACGCTCGCCCACCAATGAGTCATACCCTTGCGGCAAGCGGAGAATAAATTCGTGGGCGTGTGCAGCACGGGCAGCGGCCACGATGTCGGCGCGGGTAGCCTCTGGCCTGCCGTAGGCAATGTTTTCGGCAATGGTGCCGAAAAACAAAAACGGCTCCTGCAGCACCAGGCCAATGTGGCGGCGGTAGTCGGCCACTTTCAGGGCGCGAATGTCCACCCCGTCGATCTTGATGGCCCCGCCACTCACGTCGTAAAAGCGGCACATCAGATTGACCAATGTGCTTTTTCCCGAGCCGCTGTGTCCCACCAGCCCGATGAACTCGCCCGGCTCTATCGTCAGGTTCAAGCCCTTGATGACGGCCCGGTTGCCGTAGCGGAACTGGGCGTTCTCCACCGCAATGTGACCTTTCACATCGGCCAGCGCCACCGGGTGGGACGGCTCGGGCACACTGGAGACGTGGTCCAGGATGTCAAAAATGCGCTTGGCACCGGCCGCCGCTTTTTGCGTCACCGACACGATTCGGCTCATGCTGTCAAGGCGCATGTAAAAGCGCCCGATGTAGGCCAGAAAAGCCGTCAGCACCCCCACGGTGATGCTGTTCTGCGACACCTGCCAAATGCCAAACGCCCAGACCACCAGCAGACCGATTTCCGTCATCAGCGTCACGGTGGGGGTGAACAGGCTCCAGGTCCGGTTGAGCTTGTCGTTCACCAACAGGTTGTGGCGGTTGGCATCCCGAAAACGCGTGGCCTCGCGGTCTTCCTGCGCAAACGCCTTGACCACCCGAATACCCGGAATGGTGTCGGCCAGCACATTGGTGACCTCGGCCCATACCCGGTCAATCTTTTCGAAGCCGGTGCGCAGGCGGTCGCGCACCAGGTGGATGAGCCAGGCGATAAAAGGCAGTGGCACCAGGGTGACCAGGGCCAGCCAGGGGTTGATGGAAAACAGGATGATCGCCGTCATGACAATCATCAGTACATCGGTGGCAAAGTCGAGCAGGTGCAGCGACAGAAACACGTTGATGCGGTCCGTCTCGCTGCCGATGCGCGCCATCAGGTCACCAGTGCGCTTGCCACCGAAGTACTCCAGGCTCAGGCCCAGCAGGTGCTCGTAGGTGGTGGTGCGCAAATCGGCGCCTATGCGCTCGGAGACCAGCGCCAGGATGTAGGTCTTGGCCCAACCCAGCCCCCAGGCCACCAGCGCCGAACCCAGCAAGCCACCCAGGTACAGCAGCACCGTGCCTTGCTCAATGGGCTTGCCGGTCTGGAACGGGATGAGGATGTTGTCCATCAGCGGCATGGTCAGGTAGGGCGGCACCAGGGTGGCCGCCGTGCTGGCCAGCATCAGCAAAAACCCCGCCAGCAACTGCCACTTGTAAGGCCGTGCGAACCGCCACAGGCGCAGCAGCGTCCAGGTGGATGGCGGTTGCTCGGCTTCTGCCGCAAAGCTGGGCACCTCGTCGGCGTCGTCGCCCTCGGGCACCGCCGCTGTCTGGGTCGTGCCTGCGGGGCTTGCAGCCGACAGCGCTTGGGGCGCTGCGGGCTCAAGGGCCGCCACCGCGGCCGCAAACTGCTTGGCCAGCCGCTGCGCCGCCAGGTTCACAGCCAGTGTGAAGCGCCACACCGCCAGGCGCTGGCTGCCCAGCATCAGCTCCAGGGTGCCTACCCCTGCGTGGTCGTGCAGCAACATGGTCATGCCCGGTTGCAGGGGCCAGGTGCGCAACTGATGGGCTGGCCCCGAACCACCCGCAGGCGACTGCAAGGCCAGCACCTGCGAGGCCGTGACCGCCACCAGGGCGGCGGCTGCATGCAAACGCTCGTCCAGATCAATCCGAACCACCGCCTTGATGGCCTCACCGCCCAGGTGGGGTTGGACAGCATGCGCCCAGGCATCGGGCGAGTCGGAGGGCACCCACTCGGGGACTGTGGGCGGCAAAACAGTGGGGCTGGAAGACATGGGGGCGGATTGTCCGGGCAGAAGGGGCCTGAGCGCCGGGAAGTGCCAGCCGCAGAGCGGCGGGAGTGTAAAAAAATGTTGGTGGCCTGGGCACTGCACCGGACGACAGACGGACAATGCAGGGCAAATTTCATTGTAGCTTTGGCGTTTTTCGACTGGCCCACGGCCTGCCACGGCTACCCCCGAGTTCGTTACCTCTATCTGGCACTCCATGAGTCACAAGGACATCCGCATTCTCAAGGTCACCTACCTGCGTGGCCCCAACATCTGGACCTACCGCCCCACGCTCGAGGCCTGGATCGACATCGGCGACCTGGAGGACTGCCCCTCCAACACCCTGCCCGGCTTTTACGAGCGGCTGACTGCTTGGCTGCCGTCACTGGAAGAGCACCACTGCAGCCCCGGTGTGCGTGGCGGTTTTTTGCAGCGCCTGCGCGAGGGCACCTGGCCCGGCCACATCATGGAGCATGTGGCGCTGGAGCTGCAAAACCTCGCTGGCATGCAAACCGGCTTCGGCAAGGCCCGCTCCACCCATGTGCGCGGTGTGTACAAAGTCGTCATCCGCACCCGCCAGGAAGACGTCGGCCGCGCAGCCCTGCAGGCAGCGAGAGACCTGGTCATGGCCGCCATTGTCGACACACCGTTTGACGTGTCCGCCACCGTCAGCCGCCTGCGCACCATGGTGGATGACCTGTGCCTGGGCCCCAGCACCGCCCACATCGTGGATGCCGCCACGGCGCGCGGTATTCCGCACATCCGCCTGAACGAAGGCAATCTGGTGCAACTGGGCCAAGGCGCCGCGCAACGGCGCATCTGGACCGCAGAGACCGATGGCACCAGCGCCATTGCCGAGGGCATTTGCAGCGACAAAGACCTGACCAAAACCCTGCTGGCCACCTGCGGAATCCCTGTGCCCGAGGGCCAAACCGTGGCCAGCCCCGACGAAGCCTGGGAAGCCGCTCAAGACATTGGGCTGCCGGTGGCCGTCAAACCGGTGGATGGCAATCACGGCCGGGGTGTGACCCTGGACCTGATGACCGAGGCCGACGTGCGCGCCGCCTACGCAGCCGCCGAGAAGGAAGGCAATGGCGTGATCGTCGAGCGCTGTGTGCCGGGCGAAGAGCACCGGCTGCTGGTGGTGGGTGGGCGCTTGGTAGCAGCCACACGTGGCCAAATGACCGAGGTGGTGGGTGATGGTCAGCACACCATGCAGCAGCTGGTGGACCAACAGCTCAACACCGACCCACGCCGGGGTGAAGAAGAGAGCTTTCCCCTGGAGTTCATTGTGCTGGCCAAAGAAGAGCACATGCTGGTGGAGTTGCAGCGCCAGGGTCTGACCCCCGACAGCGTGCCAGACAGTGGCCGCCGGGTACGGGTGCAGCGACACGGCAACCTTACCCACGACGTGACCTACCTGGTGCATCCGGATGTGGCCGAGCTGGCCGCCATGGCCGCCCGTGTGGTGGGCCTGGACATCGCCGGGGTGGACCTGGTGGTGCGAGACATTTCCAAACCCTTGGCGCCGCAAAGCGGGGCCATCGTGGAAGTCAACGCCGGGCCCGGCTTGCTGATGCACATCAAGCCCGAGTCAGGCACGCCCCAGCCCGTGGGCAAGGCCATCGTGGACCACCTGTTTGCGCCCTCTGCCAATGGCCGCATCCCGGTGGTGGGCATCTGTGGCGACACCGCCATCACCACCCCCGTGAGCCAATTGCTGGCCCAGATGCTCATCCTGGCCAACCCTCACATTGGTGTGGCCAACACCCATGGCCTGTACCTGGGTCCTCGCAAAGTACATGACCTGCCCGAGCAGGCCTGGGAGCTGCGCCAGCGCCTTCTCATGAACCGCCAGGTGACCACTGCGGTGTTCGAGAACCCGCCCCGTCACATCCTGACCGAGGGGCTGGTGTACGACCGCTGCCAGGTGGGTGTGGTCACGGGTGTACCCAAGGCCCATGGGCTGGAAGACCTCTACATCACCGAAGACGAGCAGATGTTCAACGTCGTGCGCACACAGGTTGATGTGGTGCTGCGTGAAGGGGTGGCCGTGATCAATGCATTGGAGCCCGCCGCTGCCGACCTGGCCGACCTGTGCGACGGCGAAGTCATCTACTGCGGCGGCTCTGCCGATCTGCCCCACGTCGCTGCCCACCTGGCCCAGGGCGGGCGGGCTGTGCTGTGTGTGGGCCAGCAGCCCATGATGTGCACCGGAGACCAATCGCGCCCGGTGTTTGAGCAAGCGCAGCACCCCTGCAGCGCGAATGGCACCCTGCAGCAGGTCCTGCTGACCGCAGTAGCCACCGCCTGGGCACTGGAAGTGCCCCTGTCGGTCATCCGTGCGGGCATCGACGTGGGCCTGCCCACGCTCAACCTGTCGGGCAACTGAGCCCCCAGCTCCACCGCCCACACCAACCATCACCTGAAGCATACCCATGAAAGTCTCACGCATCCGGGCCCTGCGCGGCCCCAACCTCTGGAGCCGCACCACCTGCATCGAGGCGGTGGTGCATTGCACGCCCGAGGAAAGCAACCTGAATGTGCGCCCTGAGATCGAAGCCCGCATCCGCCACCTGTTTCCGGAAGTGGGCGCTTTCAGGCCCTACCCGCTGACCAAGCCGCTGTCGCTGGCACACGTGCTGGCCCAAACCACCCTCTCGCTGCAGATGCGGGCCGGGTGCCCCGTGTCGTTTTGCCGCACCACGCCCACCCCGGAAGCGGGCGTGTACCAGGTCGTGGTGGAGTACACCGAAGAGGCGGTGGGCAAGCTCGCTATCGCCATCGGCCAACAGCTGTGCGAAGCGGCCTGGAGCGACGCCCACTTTGAGGTGCAACCGCACATACTGGCCCTGAACGAGCTGGATGAAGACATCCGCCTGGGCCCCTCCACTGGCTCCATCGTCGATGCGGCCAAGGCCAGGGGCATCCCGTTTCGCCGACTGACCGAGGGCAGCCTGGTCCAGTTTGGCTGGGGCGCCAAGCAGCGGCGCATACAGGCCGCCGAGGTGGACACCACTGGCGCCATTGCCGAGACCATTGCCCAGGACAAAGAACTGACCAAAAAGCTTCTGGCGGCAGCGGGTGTCCCGGTGCCGGAAGGCAGGCCCGTGAGCAGCGCCGAAGACGCCTGGGTGGCCGCCCAGCACATTGGCGGTGCCGTGGTGGTCAAGCCACAAGACGGCAACCAGGGCAAGGGTGTGACCGTCAACGTCAGCACCCGCGAAGCCGTCATGGCCGCCTACGACAACGCCCGACAGTACCGCGACGACATCCTGGTCGAGCGCTACCTGGTGGGCAGCGACTACCGCATTCTGGTGGTGGGTGACAAGCTCATTGCCGCTGCCCGCCGCGAACCGCCCCTGGTGGTGGGCAATGGCACCAGCAGCGTGCAGCAGCTGGTGGACCAGGTCAACACCGACCCCCGCCGGGGCACAGGGCACGCCACCCCCCTGACCCGCATCCGCCTGGACGACATCGCCAAGGCCCGCCTGGCGGAGCAAGGGCTGACCACCGACTCCGTGCCCGACAAAGGCCGCCGCGTCATTCTGCGCAACAACGCCAACCTATCCACGGGCGGCACCGCCACCGACGTAACAGACGACGTGCACCCCGAAGTCGCCGCCCGCTGCATCGCTGCTGCCCAGATGATCGGGCTGGACATTTGCGGGGTGGACGTGGTGTGCGAAACCGTGATGCGCCCCCTGGAGGAACAGCGCGGCGGCATTGTGGAGGTGAACGCCGCCCCTGGACTGCGCATGCACACCAACCCCTCGTTCGGCAAAGGCCGCAACGTGGGCGAGGCCGTCATTGCCCACATGTACCCCGACCACGACAACGGCCGCATTCCGGTGGTAGCCGTGACCGGCACCAACGGCAAAACCACCACGGTGCGGCTGATTGCCCACATCCTGTCCACAGCCGGGCAACGGGTGGGCATGACGGACACCAACGGCGTCTACATCAACGGCCGCCAGATCGACAGCGGCGACTGCAGTGGCCCGCGCAGTGCCCGCAGTGTGCTGATGCACCCCGACGTGGATGCCGCCGTGCTGGAAAGCGCCCGTGGCGGCATGCTGCGCGAAGGGCTGGCCTTTGACCGCTGCCAGGTGGCCGTGGTCACCAACCTCGGCGCAGGCGACCACCTCGGCCTGAACTACATCACCACGGTGGAAGACCTGGCCGTGCTCAAACGGGTGATCGTGCTCAACGTGGCCGACAACGGCATGGCCGTGCTCAACGCGGCCGACCCATCGGTGGTGGCCATGGCCAGCATGTGCCCCGGCAACGTGACCTACTTTGCTGCTGATGCCCACCTGCCCGTCATGGCCACCCACCTGGCGTTGGGCAAACGCGCGGTGTACGTGAACGACGGCCAAGTGGTGGCGCAGGAAGGGCGCTTTCAGGTGCGCCTGCCCCTGAAAGACATCCCGCTCACCCGAGGGGGAACCATCGGCTTCCAGGTGGACAACGTGCTCTCCAGCGTGGCGGCCGCGTGGGCGCTGGGCACCCCGTGGGAAGCCATCATCCGCGCCGTGGGCAGCTTCAACAGCGACGCCAACTCAGCCCCCGGCCGCTTCAACACCTTTGACTACAAGGGCGCCACCGTCATTGCCGACTACGGCCACAACCCCGACGCCATTGCAGCCCTCGCCAGCGCCGTTCAGGCCATGCCTGCACGCAAACGCAGTGTGGTCATCAGCGGGGCGGGAGACCGGCGCGACGAAGACATCACCCAGCAAACCCAGATTCTGGGCAAGGTGTTTGACGATGTGCTGCTGTACGAAGATGCCTGCCAGCGCGGCCGGGCCGACGGCGAGGTGCTGGGCCTGCTGCGCAAAGGCCTGGAAGGGGCCACACAAACGGCATTTGTGCAAGAAATCCAGGGCGAATTTCTGGCCATCGACACCGCACTGGCCCGCCTGCAACCCGGCGACCTGTGCCTGATCCTCATTGACCAGGTGGAAGAATCACTGGCGCACATTGCACAGCGGTGCGCCTCTGCCTGAGGCCACCAAGGTAGCAACAGGTGGGGCTTGGCGCCCCACGGGTAGCACACGCCTGGTGCGCCAGCGGACGGACTCTCGTCAAGCCAACGCCAGGCGCTCCCGTGCTGCGGCGTATTCCCGCTTCAACTGCGCCACCAGCTCACCGGCAGGTTGCACCTTGTCGATGGCACCAATGCCCTGGCCGCAGCCCCAGATGTCCTTCCAGGCCTTGGCCTTGTCGCCGCCAAAGTTCATCTGGCTGGGGTCGCTTTCGGGCAGGTTGTCGGGGTCCAGACCAGCCGCGCGGATGCTGGGGGCTAGGTAGTTGCCATGCACTCCGGTGAACAGGTTGCTGTAGACGATGTCGTCGGAGTTGCTGTCCACAATGGCTTGCTTGTAGGCATCTGCTGCGCGGGCCTCTTCGGTGGCAATGAAGGCAGAGCCAATGTACGCAAAGTCTGCGCCCATGGCCTGCGCCGCCAGCACCGCGCCGCCTGAGGCGATGGAGCCGCTGAGCGCCACCGGGCCATCAAACCACTGGCGAATTTCCTGAATCAGTGCAAACGGGCTTTTCACCCCCGCGTGCCCACCTGCTCCGGCAGCCACGGCGATCAGGCCGTCGGCACCCTTCTCGATGGCTTTGCGGGCGTGCTTGTTGTTGATCACGTCGTGAAGCACCACGCCGCCGTAGCTGTGCGCAGCGGCGTTGATGTCTTCGCGCGCGCCCAAGGACGTGATGATGATGGGCACCTTGTACTTCACACACAGCGCCATGTCGTGCGCCAGGCGGTCGTTGCTTTTGTGCACGATCTGGTTGATGGCAAAGGGCGCCGCCGGGCGGTCGGGGTGGGCTGCGTTGTGGGCGGCCAGCGCCTCGGTGATTTCAATCAGCCACTCCTCCAGCTGCTCGGCCGGGCGGGCATTGAGCGCGGGCATGGAGCCCACCACACCGGCCACGCACTGGGCGATGACCAGCTTGGGGTTGCTGATGATGAACAGCGGTGAACCAATGACGGGAAATGACAACTGGGCCAAAGCGCCGGGCAAACGTGACATGAAAAGTCTCCTGGTGGGTTTTTATAAAAAAACGGGCGCTAGCGCCCGTCTTTTCTGAGGTTAATGCTACGGTGTTCAGAACGATTCGAGTGCCAGCCCGGTAACGCTTTCGGCACCTTCCACAATGGCGTCGCGCACACCGGGTGCGCGGGTCAGGAGGTGGTCGGCATAGAAGCGTGCCGTGGTGATCTTGGCCTGCATGAACCCGGGGCCAAAGTCTCCGCAGTCGCCACTGGCCAGTGCGGCCTCGGCCACCAGCAGCGAGCGGGCCAGTTGCCAGCCCGCCATCAGGTTGCCGGCCAGCATCAGGTAGGGCACGCTGCCAGCGAAGGCTGCATTGGGGTTGGAGCGGGTGTTGGCCACGATGAACTCCACCACGTCAACAAATGCCAGGCGGGCGGCCTTGAGCTTGGCTGCCACAGCGGCAGCGTTGGCACCGCCTTGGGCCAGCAGCTCGGCCTCGGTCGCCTCCACATGGGCGGCAATGCCCTTGGCGGTCTGGCCGCCGTCGCGGGCGGTTTTGCGGCCCACCAGGTCGTTGGCCTGGATGGCGGTGGTGCCTTCGTAGATGGTGAGAATTTTGGCGTCGCGGTAGTACTGGGCCGCGCCGGTTTCTTCAATGAAACCCATGCCACCGTGCACCTGCACACCCATGCTGGTGACTTCCAGGCTTTGCTCGGTGCTGTAGCCCTTGACCAGCGGCACCATGAACTCGTAAAACGCCGCGTTTTGTTTGCGGGCGTCGGCATCGGGGTGGTGGTGGGCGGCGTCGTAGGCGGCGGCGGCGGTCAGCGCCAGGGCACGGCAGCCCTCGGTACTGGCGCGCATGGTCATGAGCATGCGCTTGACGTCGGGGTGGTGAATGATGGGTGCGCTGGCGGGCAGGCTGCCATCGACCGGGCGGCTTTGCACACGGTCTTTGGCATAGCCCACGGCCTTTTGGTAGGCACGCTCGGCAATGGCAATGCCTTGCACGCCCACAGCGTAGCGGGCGGCGTTCATCATGATGAACATGTACTCCAGGCCCCGGTTCTCCTGGCCCACCAGGTCGCCCACGGCGCCACCGTGGTCGCCAAACTGCAGCACGGCTGTGGGGCTGGCCTTGATGCCCAGCTTGTGTTCGATGCTCACGCAGAACACGTCGTTGCGCTCGCCCAGCACACCGCCCTCGCCCACCATGAATTTGGGCACCACAAACAGGCTGATGCCCTTGACGCCCTCAGGCGCACCGGGCACACGGGCCAGCACCAGATGGACGATGTTCTCGGCCATGTCGTGCTCACCATAGGTGATGTAGATCTTGGTGCCAAACACCTTGTAGGTGCCATCGGGCTGGGACTCCGCACGGGTGCGCACCGCCGCCAGGTCGGAACCTGCCTGGGGTTCGGTCAGGTTCATGGTGCCGGTCCACTGGCCGCTGACCAGTTTCTCCAGGTAGGTGGCCTTCAGCTCGTCGGAGCCTGCGGTCAGCAGCGCCTCGATGGCGCCGTCGGTCAGCAGCGGGCACAGTGCAAAGCTCATGTTGGCGCTGTTGAGCATTTCGCCACAGGCGGCACCAATGGTCTTGGGCAGACCTTGCCCGCCAAAGTCAACCGGGTGCTGCAGGCCTTGCCAGCCACCTTCGGCGTACTGTTTGAACGCTTCCTTGAAACCAGGGGTGGTGGTAACGACGGTGTCTTTCCAGCTGCTGGGGTTTTTGTCGCCTTCCCAGTTGAGGGGGGCCAACACGTCCTGGTTGAAGCGGGCGCACTCTTCCAGCACGGCCTGGGCGGTGTCGTAACCGGCGTCCTCAAAACCGGGCAGCCGGGACACCTGGTCGATATCGGCCAGGTGCTTGATGCCAAACAGCATGTCTTTGACGGGGGCAAGGTAACTCATGAGGGTGTCTCCGAACGGTGTGGGGAGCCATCACAGGCTCCTACAATACATAGCAAACATCTCAATAAAAACAAGCGTAAACCGCCATTTTTTATTGAATTTTATCCAACCAGGGCTTTGGAAGCAGCCAGGAAAAAAAGGGCGCCCATATCAGCGCCCTTTTTGGCCTGCGGCATCAGAGTGACTGGGTCAACTCAGGCACCGCCACGAACAGGTCGGCCACCAGCCCGTAGTCGGCCACCGAGAAGATGGGCGCTTCGGGGTCTTTGTTGATGGCCACGATGACCTTGCTGTCTTTCATGCCCGCCAGGTGCTGGATGGCGCCGCTGATGCCCGCGGCGATGTAGAGCTGGGGTGCCACGATCTTGCCGGTCTGGCCCACTTGCAGGTCGTTGGCGGCATAGCCTGCATCCACCGCTGCGCGGCTGGCGCCAATGGCGGCACCGAGCTTGTCGGCCAGCGGGGTCATGACTTCGTCGAACTTCTCGGAGCTGCCCAATGCACGACCACCGCTGACGATGACCTTGGCTGCTGTCAGCTCGGGGCGGTCGTTTTTGGCAATTTCGCTGCCCACGTAGCTGCTTTTGCCGCTGTCGGCGACGGCGGCGGTGGTTTCCACGGAGGCACTGCCGCCGCTGGTGGCTGCAGGGTCAAAGGCGGTGGTGCGCACGGTCAGCACCTGGGTAGCGTCTGCGCTTTTGACGGTGGCAATGGCGTTGCCGGCGTAGATGGGGCGCTCAAAGGTGCTGGCATTCACCACCTTGGTGATGTCGCTGACTTGAGCCACATCCAGCTTGGCAGCCACACGGGGGGCGGTGTTTTTGCCGCTGGCGGTGGACGGAAACACGATGTGGCTATAGCCACTGGCCAGTGCCAGCACCTGGGCGGCCACGTTTTCGGCCAGGCCGTGGGCCAGCGAAGGACCGTCGGCGTGGATGACTTTGGACACCCCGGCAATCTGGGCGGCGGCGGCGGCGGCAGCAGCGGCGTTGTGGCCGGCCACCAGCACATGCACGTCACCACCGCAGGCAGCCGCAGCGGTGATGGTGTTGAGGGTGGCGCCTTTGATGCTGGCGTTGTCGTGTTCGGCAATAACGAGTGCGGTCATGGTGAGGGGTTCTTTCCTGGGTTGGGGGCTGACGGATGGGCTGGGGGTGATGCTCAGATCACCTTGGCTTCGGTCTTCAGCTTGGCCACCAGGGTGGCAACGTCGGGCACCAGAATACCGGCGCTGCGCTTGGGCGGCTCGGACACACTGAGCGTGGTCAGGCGGGGGGCCACATCCACACCCAGAGCATCGGGGGTGAGAGCTTCCAGTGGCTTCTTCTTGGCCTTCATGATGTTGGGCAGGGTGACGTAGCGAGGCTCGTTCAGGCGCAGGTCGGTGGTCACCACGGCTGGCAGGCTCACGCTCAGGGTTTCCAGGCCGCCATCAATTTCGCGGGTGATGCTGGCCTTGCCATCGGCCACTTCAACCTTGCTGGCAAACGTGGCCTGGGCCATATCGGTCAGGGCTGCCAGCATCTGGCCGGTCTGGTTGGCGTCATCGTCAATGGCCTGCTTGCCCAGAATGACCATGCCAGGCTGCTCTTTGGCCACCAGAGCGGCCAACAGCTTGGCCACGGCCAGGGGTTGCAACTCCACGTCGGTTTCAACGAGGATGCCCCGGTCGGCACCAATGGCCATGGCGGTGCGCAGGGTTTCTTCGCATTTCTTCACCCCACAGGACACCACCACCACCTCGCTGACGGCGCCCTTTTCTTTCAGGCGGACAGCTTCTTCCACCGCGATCTCGTCAAAGGGGTTCATGCTCATCTTGACATTGGCAATGTCCATGCCGCTGCCGTCGGGCTTGACCCGAACTTTGACGTTGTAGTCCACCACGCGTTTGACAGCGACAAGTACTTTCATGGGTTTGGCTCCTGTTGTTGATAGTCAGGGTGAAAAAACGATACACAGTGTTGAGTTGCCGTTGACGTAAACGTCAACTACCGGCCATTGTAGAAGGTGACCGCTGGATACTCAAGACATAAAAAGAACGACCGTGCTTTTTTATTATAGGCACATCACCGCACCCCCGCGTCGGTCGGGGACTCTGGCAGCTGGATGCGAGACTCAGGTGTCGGCCCAGCCACGGTATGCACCACCCGCTGCGGGAACGGAATCTCGATACCGTTGGCACGCAGTGAGGCCAGTATCGACATGTTCACCATCGAGCGGATGCCCATCTGTCCGTTTTCCGGGTCTGCTATCCAAAAGCCAACGGTGAACTCCAACCCGTCGGCCCCAAACGCACTGAGCGAAGCACTGGGCCCCGGGTCCTTCAGCACGCGGGCATGGCTGGCGGTTGCCTCCAGAAGCAACGCCTGGACCTGAGCGACATCGCTGTCGTAGCTCACCGACACCACCGTGGACACCCACACCCTGCGGTCAGCCAGGGAGAGGTTCTCCACCCGGGTGGTCATGAGAATTTCGTTGGGCACGATGGATTCGCGCCCACCCAACGACCGGATCAGGGTGTAGCGGGCGTTGATGTTTGTCACCCGGCCCTCGAAGCCATCCACCATCACCATGTCGCCAATGCGCACACTGCGCTCGGCCAGAATGACAAAGCCGCTGACGTAGTTGGCCGCCAGCTTTTGCAGGCCAAAGCCAATGCCCACACCGATGGCGCCACCCAGCACCGACAAGGCGGTCAGATCGATGCCAACGGCCGACAGGGCCATCATCAGCCCCACAAAGGTCAGCAGCGCCTTGAGCGCATTGCTCACAGCCTTGCGCAGCGACAGCTCGCCGCCGCTGGCGTTGCGCAGCAGCTGGTTTTCGATGGCAGAAGAAATCCACAGCGTGATGATCAGCACCGCACCTGCGGTCAGCACCCCCTCGATGAGGGTACGCAGCGTGATTTGGGTACCCCCCAAGGACCAGCTCACTTGGTCCATCTCCGACAGGATGACCGGCAGCAGCCCCAACGTCCACAGCACCACTGCCACCCAGGCCAGCCAGGAGATGCTGCGCTCCGTGACCCGCACCCATCGCCTGTCGCCAAAGGCCAGCCGCAGCACCCGAACGCCCAACCGAATCACCAGCAGCGAAATCAGCACCGGCATGGCCAGTACCAGCACAGGCACCACCATGAACTGCGCAGCCACCGTCTTGGCCACATAGGCCAGCACCAGCAGCAATGCGGGAAACAGCACCCCGTCCACGCCCTTGCTGCCCAGCCAGACAGAGCCGCCACGGCCCGCCTGGCCCAGCGTGCGCCCCAGGACGGCCACCCCGCCCCAGGCCAGCAGCACACAGGCGACCAGCACAGCCAACTCGACCAGCACAGTGGCCTGTGTAAACGGCTGCAGCCACAGGGAAAAATCGTGAATAGGGGTGGCTTGAATGGGGGCGGATGTCATGTCGTCGCTGTCAAAAACACAAGCGCCTCAGGCGCACGCAGCCGACATCGTAGCCGCAGCGGGCAAACCCCTGGCGCGCACGCGCCTCGGTTACGCTCGTGCTCTTCCCTACCCGCACACCCACCCATGACCGACTGGAAAACCCAACAAATGATCGATGCCAGCGGTTGGCCGCTGGAAACGGCACACCTCCAACCCGGGGCCGACTTCAACGCCCGGCTGGATGGTGGCCTGGTGCCGCTGCACTGGGCCTGTGTCATGGGCAAGGCCGGTGTGCTCAATCACCTGCTGGCCCATGGTGCCCGCATCCAGGACACCACCGCAGACGGCCAGGACATGCTCACCCTGGCCGCAAAGTCCCAAGACTTTCAAACGGTGATGCGGGTCATCGACGCCCTCAAGTCTACCGGTGCCCCGCCCCCGACCAGTGGGCTCAAGGACCAGCTCACCCACACCTTCAAGACCAGCCACACCAACGCCAGAAACCGCTTGCAGCAAACCCTGAAAGACTGGGAACGGCTGCACAAAGCGCGTCCCAGGCAGACCGCGCCTGGGCCAGCCGATGCGGGTGCCGGTGGTGCAGCACTTGCCCCCGGTCAGCCAGCCGGCGTCGGCTGATCGACGGGCCGCCAGCGGTTGACCAGTGCCACCAGCGACAGCATCACCGGCACCTCCACCAACACCCCCACCACCGTGGCCAGGGCCGCTCCGGAGTTGAGCCCGAAGAGTGAAATGGCCACCGCCACCGCCAGCTCGAAGAAGTTGGAGGTGCCAATCAGGCAGGCCGGGCCTGCGATGTTGTGCGGCAGCTTGAGCCAGCGAGCCCCCCACCAGCCCACAAAGAAGATCAGATAGGTCTGGATCAGCAGCGGCACCGCCACCATGGCAATGATCAGCGGCTGGTCCAGAATGGTGGTTGCCTGAAACCCAAACAGCAACACCACCGTGGCCAATAAACCCGCCACGGACCAGGGTTTGAGCCTGGCCACGAACCCACCCACCGCATGCGGGCCACGGCGCGCCAGCACCTGGCGGGTCAACACGCCCGCCACCAGTGGCAGCACCACATACAGCACGGTGGACAGCAGCAGCGTCTCCCAGGGCACGGTCACATCGGTCACGCCCAGCAGGAAAGCGGCAATGGGCGCAAACGCAACGATCATCACCAGATCGTTGATGGACACCTGCACCAGGGTGTAGGCCGGGTCGCCCTTGACCAACTGGCTCCACGCAAACACCATGGCGGTGCACGGTGCCACACCCAACAGAATCATGCCGGCGATGTACTCGCTGGCGGTGGCGGGGTCCACCCACGGGGCGAAGATGTGCTTGAAAAACAGCACACCCAGCGCCGCCATGGTGAAGGGTTTGATGAGCCAGTTGACTGTTAGCGTCAGCGCCAGCCCCTTGGGTTTGCTGCCCACATCGCGCACCGCAGACCAGTCGATCTGGATCATCATGGGGTAAATCATGACCCAGATGAGCACCCCCACCGGCAGGTTGACCTGGGCCACCTCCATGCCCCCAATGGCCTGGAAGACACCAGGCAACCACTGGCCCAACACCATGCCCCCAACGATGCTGGCCAGCACCCACACCGACAGGTAACGCTCGAACAAGCCCATGGGTGATGGGCTGGCCTGCGCCACGCCGGGTGCCTGCGCGGCACTCATGCGACGGCCCCAATGGCCACCAGCCGGGAGGTCAGCGCCAGCCGGTCCAGCGAAGCCAGGGGCAGCGACAGCAGCAGCTCAATGCGCCTGCGCATCACCGATGCGGCGTCTTTGATGGCCGCGCGCCTGGCCCCCTCCGGGCCCACCACAGCTGCCGGGTCGGCCACCCCCCAGTGGGCAGACACCGGCTGCCCAGGCCACAACGGGCACACCTCGCCAGCCGCCTGGTCACACACCGTGATGACAAAGTCCATCTCGGGCGCACCAGGGGCGGCAAACTCGTCCCACGATTTGCTGCGAAGTCCTTCGGTGGGAAGGCCGTTGGCGGTCAGAAAATCCAGCGCCAGCTGGTTGATGGCACCGGCAGGGTGGCTACCGGCCGAATACGCCTGAAAACGGCCACCGCCCAGCGCGTTGAGCAGCGACTCGGCCAGCACGCTGCGGGCCGAGTTAGCGGTGCACAAAAACAAGACACGGTAGGTTGCTGATGATTCACGCATGGAAGCTCCAGAAGTTTGGGGAAATTGGGTAGCAGGCCCGGCCAGCGGGCGCCAACCGGTGCCGCACCCGCCACCGGGCAGCTGCACAGCGCAGGGCTCGCCCTGGCAGCAGTTCTCGGTCAGGTGGGCAATGAGACCGTTCATGGCCGTGAAATGGGCCTGGTACAGAATTTTTCGGCCGTCGGGGCACTGCACCAGCAGGCCCGCGTGGGTCAGCTCTTTGAGGTGGAAGGACAGCGCCGATGGCGATAGCCCCAGGCGCTCGGCCAGCACCCCGGCGGCCAGACCTTCAGGGCCGGCCTGCACCAGCAGCTTGAACACCGCCAGTCGCGCATCGTGAGCCAGCGCGGCCAGGGCCCGCACCACATCGGTATGGGTCATGTGACCGGCCATCAGCAGCAGCCCTGGCGGGCACTGGGGCCGCAGCAACCTGCAGCTACCCCAGCCGACGTGGTGGCAGGTGCGCAGCAGCCACTGGCAGCGGGTGCGCAGCAGACCTCGGATTTGCCTTCGGTTTCAGTAGCATCTGGCGCACAACAGACAAGCGCCGAGTGGCTATTTTCCTTACTGTTCTCGCCAAGGAAGGTAGGCACTGTGCCCAGCGTGTGGAACTGCTCCCAGGCCACGCCTTGCGGGTCGGTCACCCAGTACTTGTCGCTGCGGGCGTAGCAGCAGGTGGTTTCGCCTTCGTCCAGCAGGGCCATGTCCGCCGCCTGGGCTTGGGCTTTGAGGGTGGCCAAGTCATCGGCGTTGTCCACCTGGAGCCCCAAATGGTCCAGGCCGGGCCGGTCGCCCCGGGTCGAAATGGCAAAGTTCACCGGTGGGTCGCTCAGCATCCACTTGGCGTAGTCGCTCTCCACACGGGTGGGCCCGGCAGCAAACAGGCGGTTGTAAAAAGCGATGCTGGCGGCCAGATCGGCCACCGTCAGGTGGACGTGAAAACGTTTCATGGATGAGCTCCCGGTGGACACGGCCACCCGCCGTGGGTGTCCGCTGGCGCTCATTCTATTCAATATTTCAACGATTGATGAACAATAAAATCATTCACTGCCCGATCGGACCCGACCCCATACCAACACCCACCCTGCACCCGCATGGGGCACGCCTGTTCAATCGGTGCCGTCGGCGTCCAGCGGCAACACGCCCGTGGTCAACAAATCGGGGCTGGCGGCGGTGCCTGGCAGGTCATGGACGTCGCGCAGCTTGCGTTCGATGGCCCGGGTGCGCACCCCAATGTCGTTGAATTTGTTGGCCGCCTGATCAATGGACTTCTTGGTCGCATCCACGATTTCGCCAAACTTCTTGAACTCGGTTTTGACGCCCGACAAAATGCCCCACACCTCGGACGAACGCTTTTCAATAGCCAGTGTTCGGAACCCCAGGCGCAGGCTGTTGAGCATGGCCGCCAGGGTCGTTGGGCCAGCAATGACAACGCGGCAATCGGTTTGCAACGCCTCGACCATGCCCGGAATGCGGCACACCTCGGCAAACAGGCCCTCGGTGGGCACAAACAGAATGGCAAAGTCGGTGGTGTGCGGCGGGCTGACGTACTTGCTGGCAATTTTTCTGGCCTCCAGCCGGATGGACGATTCAAACGCCGTGGCGGCCTGCTGCACCAGGGCCTTGTCGGCGCTCTCGTGTGCGTCCACCAGCCGCTGGTAGTGCTCCACCGGGTACTTGGCGTCAATGGGCAGCCACACCGTGTCGCCCTCGCCTTTGCCGGGCATTTTGATGGCGTACTCCACCAGGTCGTTGCTGCCCGGCACGGTCTTGATGTTTTTGCCAAACTGCTCGGCCGTCAGCAGGCTTTCGATGATGCCGCCCAGCTGCACCTCGCCCCAGGTCCCCCGGGTGCGCACGTTGGTCATGACACGCTTCAAGTCTCCCACGCTGCCAGCCAGCGTCTTCATTTCGCCCAAGCCCGCATGCACCTGCTCCAGGCGCTCGCTCACGAGCTTGAAGGAGTCGCCCAGGCGCTGCTCCAGCGTGGCATGGAGTTTTTCGTCCACGGTGCGGCGCATTTCTTCCAGTTTGGCCGTGTTGTCGGCCTGGATGGCGGCCAGCCGATCGTTGAGCGCCGTGCGCAGTTGCTCGGAGTTGGTCTGCGTACCCTGGGCCATGGCCGCCAGCTGCTGGGCCAGGGTGTCTTGCAAGGCGGCAAACTGCTGGCGAATCTGCTGGCTATTGGTCTGCAGCTGGTCTTTGAGGGCCGAGGACATCACCCCCAGCTGGCTGCCCGTGTCCGACTTGAGCGACTCCAGCGTGCCGCGCATGGCCGCACCCAGTGCGTCAAACCGCTCCTGCACCTGCTGGGCCATGTGGGCGGAGCTCTGGGCCAGCGCCTCGCGTGAGGTTTGGGTTTCGGTGGACAGCAGCCTCAGGGTGCCGGTCAATTCTGTGCGCAGGCTGGTCAGCGCCTCGCCCATGACTTGCCGATTGGCCTCCAGGCTGGCGGTGGTGCCGGTGTGCAGCGTGGCCAGCCGCTCGCCCACCTGGGTGTGCGAGGCCCCCAGACGCTGATCCAGCCTGGCTTCGAAGTCGCGCAACATGGCCAGCAACTCGGAACGGGCGGTGCGGGACTCGGCCACGGTCTGGTCCAGCCGCTCATCCAGGGTGCGGCGCGACGCCGCAAAGGCCTGGGCCGTGCTGTCGGTGAAGGCCCGCATCTGCTGCTCGATGCGCTCGGTCCCGGCGGCATTGCGGGTGCTGGCCTCGGTCAAGGCGCGGGTGGACTGCTCCAGCAACGCCAGCCGGGCTTCCAGCTCAGGGGGCATCTCCACCCGTGGCCTGCGCCACAGCAGCAGCACCAGCAACAGCACCACCAGGCCCAAACCCGCTCCCAACACCACCCACTCTTGTCCTGCCATGCCAGACACTCCCTTTGGAAAAAGTCGGCCCGACTGTAGCCCACCCGCACACTCCCCGGCACCGGGCCACTGGCCGATAATTCCGGCTATGTCCGAACGCGTCATTCCCCTGGTCGATCACCGCATGCGCACACTGACTGCGCCCTTGCCCGCTCAAGCCGTGCCTGCCACGGGTTGGCTGAGCGATGGGCTGGGCAGGCCGCTGCGCGATTTGCGCATCAGCGTCACCGACCGCTGCAACTTTCGCTGCAGCTACTGCATGCCCAAATCGGTGTTCGACAACGACTACGCCTACCTGCCCCACAGCGCGCTGCTGTCGTTTGAAGAAATCACCCGAGTAGCCCGCAGCTTCGTGGCGCACGGCGTGCAAAAAATCCGCCTCACCGGGGGCGAGCCGCTGCTGCGCAAACACATTGAGGTGCTGATTGCCCAGCTGGCCGCGCTGCGTACGCCCGAAGGCCGACCCCTGGACCTGACGCTGACCACCAACGGCAGCCTGCTGCGCAAAAAAGCCAAAGCCCTCAAAGACGCCGGCCTGCACCGCGTCACTGTGAGCCTGGACGGCCTGGACGACGCCACCTTCCGCGCCATGAACGACGTGGACTTCCCCGTGGCCGATGTGCTCGATGGGCTGGAAGCCGCCCGCGAGGTGGGCCTGGGCGCACCTGTCAACGGCGGACCCAGTGGCCTCAAGATCAACATGGTGGTCAAGCGCGGCACCAACGACGACCAGATCCTGCCCATGGCCAGGCACTTTCGGGGCAGCGGCACGGTGCTGCGCTTCATCGAGTACATGGACGTGGGTGCCACCAACGGCTGGCGCATGGACGAGGTGCTGCCCAGTGCCGAAGTGGTACAGCGCATCCATGCCGAACTGCCACTGGTGCAGCTCGACCCTTCCGCCCCCGGCGAAACCGCCGAACGTTGGGGCTATGTGGGGGCCAACGGCCAGCACGACCCAGCCCTGGGCGAAATAGGCGTCATCAGCAGCGTGACCCAGGCTTTTTGTGGCGACTGCAACCGCGCCCGTCTGTCCACAGAGGGCAAGCTCTACCTGTGCCTGTTTGCCACCGAGGGGCACGACCTGCGCAGCCTCATCCGCGGCACCCCCGCACCCGACGGCAGCCTGCACGCCCCGGCCAGCGAGGCCGAACTGGCCAGCGCCATTGGTGCCATCTGGCAAGGCCGCACCGACCGCTACTCCCAACTCCGCGCCAGCCTGCCACCCGACGTGTCGGTGGGCACTGGCAAGCGGGTAGAGATGAGCTACATCGGGGGGTAAATCTGCCCAACCGATAAGGCCAACTGCATGTTGCCTACCCGAACCCGCCAACCACCATGAACACCACCCACTCCCACCCCCTCATCACCCCAGGCGACATCACCGGCCTGGTGCTTGCCGGTGGGCGCGGCAGCCGCATGGGCGGCACCGACAAAGGTTTGCAGAACTTTCACGGCACACCCATGGCGCTGCACACGCTGTTGCGGCTGCAGATGCAGCAAGGCGGCTGGGTGGGGGCCACGCTGGTCAATGCCAACCGCCACCTGGCCGCCTATGAGGCCTTTGGTGCCCCGGTGTGGCCAGATACCTTGGCCGACTATGCCGGGCCACTGGCCGGCTTCATGACCGGGCTGGAGCACTGCGAAACCCCCTGGCTGCTGACCGTGCCCTGCGACACACCGCGCTTCCCGTTGGACCTGGCCGAGCGACTGGCGCAGGCGCTGCAGCGCGAGGGGGCCGACATCGCCATGGCCGCCGCACCCGAAGAAGACGGCAGCGTGCGTAGCCAGCCGGTGTTTTGCTTGCTCAGCACCGACTTGCTGGCCAGCCTGGTCGCCTTCACCCAGGCAGGTGGCCGAAAAATTGACCGCTGGACCGCCCAGCACCGCACGGTGCTGGTGCCATTCGACCAGCCGGGCGACGACCCGCGCGCCTTCTTCAACGCCAACACCCTGGCCGATTTGCAGGCCCTGGAAGCCCCCTGAGTGCCCTGAGTGCCCTGCCCCCACCTCCAGCGGGCCATCAACGCACTTCGGCCTGTGCATGCACAGAGCGCACATCAAGCATATGTAGACATAGCAAACTTTCCTTACCAGACAAGCGACAGGCATGAAAAATATTGAACAAATCGCCGCCGAGCTGCAGGGCTACGACCCCCAGGCACTGAGTGCGGATGCCGTGGGCGAGTTTCTGGGGGAGCTGGTACAACCCGTCACCGAGTCAGAAACATTGCCACTGATGCAAGCCCACCACCGGGTGCTGGCCGCCGACATCGTCTCTCCCATCAGCGTGCCACCGCACGACAACTCCGCCATGGACGGCTATGCCTTGGACGGCGCCCAACTCCAACCCGGCCAGCCACTGGTGCTGCAACCCGTGGGTGGCACCGCGTTCGCGGGCAAAGCCTGGCAGGGCACGGTGGCACCCGGCCAGTGCGTGAAGATCATGACCGGCGCCATCATGCCCGCCGGGTTGGACACGGTGGTGCCCCAGGAGCTGACGCAGACAGGGCCAGACGGGCGCATCACCATCCCCGCCGACATGCTGCAGCGCGGCAACAACCGCCGACTGATGGGCGAAGACCTGATGCAAGGCCGACCTGCCCTGCGAGCTGGGCAGCGCCTCACCCCCGCTGCGCTGGGCCTGGCGGCCAGCCTGGGCCTGCCCACGGTGGCTGTGTGGCGCCGCCTGAAGGTGGCCTACTTTTCTACCGGTGACGAAATCCTCAGCCTGGGAGAGCCCCCGCGCGAGGGCGCGGTGTACGACAGCAACCGCTACACCGTGTTCGGCCTGTTGCAGCGCATGGGCTGCGAGGTGATCGACCTTGGCGTGGTCAGGGACGACCCTGTGCTGCTCGAAGCAGCCTTCCGCCAGGCCACCGCCCAGGCCGATGCCGTCATCACCAGCGGCGGCGTGAGCGTGGGCGAGGCCGATCACACGAAAGCCATGATGCGGCAACTTGCCGCCGACGACCCCAGCGGCCACAGCGGCGTGGTGTTCTGGCGCATTGCCATGCGCCCCGGGCGACCCATGGCGGTAGGGCGCATCCCGAAATTTCAAGCCAAAACAGCCACCAGCGCTTATTCAGCAAGCGCTGAAAGCTATCAAAAAAACCAATCCGACCACCCGACCCGGCACGCCATGCTGTTTGGCCTGCCGGGCAACCCGGTCGCGGTGATGGTGACTTTTCTGGCCTTTGTGCGCCCCGCCCTGCTGCGCATGATGGGCTGCACCGAGGGTACGCCCCCGCTGCTCAAGGCCCGCAGCACCGAAGCCCTGCGCAAAAAGCCGGGCCGCACCGAGTACCAGCGCGGCACCGTCACCACCGCTCCCGATGGCGGCCTGCAAGTGCGCACCACCGGCAACCAGGGCTCGGGGGTGCTCAGCTCCATGGTGGCGGCCAACGGCCTCATCGTGCTGCACCACCACCAGGGCAATGTCGCCGTGGGCGACGAGGTCGATGTCATGCTGTTCGACGGCGTTATTTAACAATCACAGGAGTTGAAACATGGGTTTGATGGATTCACTGATGGGTGCGGCGGGCAAGGCTGCCATGGGCGCGCTGCAAGGCACGGCAATGGCACCAGGTGCCAGCGGCACAGGCAACACAGACGGCATGGCGCTGGTGGGCTCCCTGCTGCAGCAGGCAGGCGGCCTGTCGGGCCTGCTGCAGCAGTTGCAAGCTGGAGGACTGGGCGGGGCGGTCCAGTCGTGGGTGGGCACCGGGGCCAACCAGGCCATCTCGGCCGACCAACTCGGTGCGGCGCTGGGCCCCAAGCTGCTGTCAGCACTCGGTGTGGGCAACGGCAGCCAGGGCGGCGACCTGCTGCCGCTGCTGGCCCAGCTGCTGCCCCTGGTGGTGGACCGGCTCACCCCCAATGGCCAGATGCCCACCGACAACGGCTTGGGCGGTCTGGGCCAGCTCGACCTGGGCGCACTCGCTGGAATGGCCGGGCAGCTGCTCAAAGGGCGCTGAGGAGTCGGTGAGGCCCAGGTTGGGGTGGGGCTGAAGCTCGCGCCGCGCGGGTCAGCCTTGGGGTTGGACTACAGGTTGGTCCTTGGGCTGGGCCCGGTGGTCCCTGGCCAGTAGCGAGTACACCGTGGGCACCACAAAGATGGTCAGCAGTGTGCCCAGGCTCATGCCACCCACAATGACCCAGCCAATCTGCTGGCGGCTCTCGGCCCCGGCACCGGTGGCCAGCGCCAGCGGCACCGAACCCAGCACCATGGCACCGGTGGTCATGAGAATGGGGCGAAGCCGCTGGGCCGCAGCGGCCTTGACGGCGGCCAGCTTGGTTTGGCCACGCTCCTGCAGCTGGTTGGCAAACTCCACGATCAAAATACCGTGCTTGGTGATCAGCCCCACGAGTGTGATGAGCCCGATCTGGCTGAACACATTGAGCGTCCCCCCGGTGAACTTCAGTGCCAGCAGTGCCCCCAGCATGGACAACGGCACGCTGAGCATGATGATGAAGGGGTCCACAAAGCTCTCGAACTGCGCCGCCAGCACCAGGTAAATGAACAGCAACGCCAGCACAAACACCACGGCCAGCGAGCCCGACGAGTTGCGAAACTCCCGGCTCTGCCCGTTCAGGTCGGTGGTGTAACCAGGGGGCAGCACCTGCCGGGCAATGGTGTCCATCTGCGCCAGCGCCTCGCCCAGCGCCAAGTTGGGCGCCAGGTTGGCGGTGATGGAGGCGCTGCGGCGCTGGCCAAAGTGGTTCAGGTCGCGCGGCACCACCACCTCGCGGGTGGTGACCAACGCAGCCAGCGGAATCATGGTGTCGTTGCGCCCCCGCACAAAGAGCCGGTCAATGTCGTCTGGCGTGCTGCGCTGGGTACCCTCGGTCTGCACCACCACGTCGTACTGTTCGCCGTCTTTTTTGTAGCGCGTCACGGTGCGCCCGCCCAGCATGGTTTGCACGGTGCGCGCAATGGCCTCCACGCTCACGCCCATGTCGGCGGCGCGTTCGCGGTTCACGTCCATGCGGACTTCGGGCTTGTTCAGGCGCAAGTCGGTGTCCACCTGCACAAAGCCGGGGTTTTTCGCCATTTCGTCCTGAAACTGGCGCACCACCTTGGCCAGGTTCTCGTAGCTGTCGGAGGTGACGATCACGTAGTTGATGGGCCGCTCCCGAAAACCCTGCCCCAGCGAGGGCGGCGTGATGGGAAAGGCACTCACCCCCGGCAACCCGGCGATGCGCGGCGTGATCTCCCGGGCCAACTGTTGGGTGGTTTTTTCGCGGTCCTCCCAGGGGCGGGCCCGCAAAAACACATTTGCCTGGGCCACCGTGGGGTTGCCCACGATGCTGAAAATGCGGTCGAAATCGGCGTACTCCTGCCCGATTTTCTCAATGGCTTCGGCGTATTTGCGGGTGTAGTCCATGGTGGCACCGTCCGGACCGTTGATCACCGTCAGGATCACGCCCCGATCTTCTATGGGGGCCAGCTCCTGCTTGATGTCTTGCAGCAGCCACCAGGTGCCACCCGCGCTGCCCGCCATGACCAGCAGCACCAGCCACCGCGCGGCCAGCGTCCAAGCCAACAGCCGCCCGTAGCCCCGGGTGATGGCATGGAGCACCGCCTCCATGCCCCGGTCAAAGCGGCCGGGCGAGGGGTTGTGCCGCAACAGCTTGCTGCACATCATGGGCGAGAGGGTCAGCGCCACAAAGCCAGACACCACCACGGCCCCGGCCAGCGCCAGCGCAAATTCGGCAAACAGGCGACCCGTGCGCCCGGGCGTGAAGGCCAGCGGTGCGTACACCGCCGCCAGCGTCAGCGTCATGGCGACGACGGCGAAGCCAATTTCCTTGGAGCCCTTGATGGCCGCCTGCACAGGCTCCATGCCCTCTTCGATGTAGCGGTAGATGTTTTCCAGCACCACGATGGCGTCGTCCACCACCAACCCAATGGCCAGCACCAACGCCAGCAGCGTGAGGGTGTTGATGGAAAAGCCAAACAGCGCCATCAGCGCAAAGGTGCCAATCAGGCTGACCGGAATGGTCACCAGCGGAATGATGGACGCCCGAAGCGTGCGCAAAAACACAAAAATGACCAGGGCCACCAGCACCACCGCCTCCAGAATGGTGGCGTACACGGCCTTGATGGAGCGGTCAATGAACACCGAGTTGTCGTTGGCCACGTCCACCGTGACACCCTCAGGCAGGTCGGCCCGCAGCTTGTCCAGGCGCTCGCGCACCCCCGCCGAAAGCACCAGCGGGTTGGCTGTGGCCTGGCGAATCACCCCCAGCGAGATGGCGTCGCGCCCATTCAGCCGCACCGAGGTTCGCTCGTCTTGCGGGCCTTCGGCCACACGGGCCACATCACCCAGGCGCACCGGCAGGCCGTTAACGGTTTTGATGGCCATCTGCGCAAAATCGGCAGCGCGCTGCAAGTCGGTGGCGGCCGTCACATTGAACTCGCGCTGGCCGCTTTCAATGCGCCCGGCAGGCACCTCCAGGTTGGAGCGGCGCAAGGCGTCTTCCACGTCTTGCACCGTCAGGCGGTAGGCGGCCAGGCGGTCCGGATCCAGCCAGATGCGCATGCTGTAGCGGCGCTCGCCAAACACCCTCACATCGGCCGCACCGGGCGCGGTTTGCAGCACGGGTTTGGCAATGCGGTTGGCCAAGTCGGAGAGCTGCAGCGCGTCGTGGGTGTCCGAGCTCAGCGCCAGCCAGATCACAGGGAAGGCATCCGCCTCCACCTTGGCAATGACCGGCTCGTCAATGTCTTGCGGCAGCTTCTGGCGCACGCGGCTCACCTTGTCGCGCACATCGGCGGCGGCGGCATCAGGATCACGCTCCAGCTTGAAGCGCACGGTGATCTGGCTTTGCTCCTGGCGGCTGACCGAGGTGATGACATCCACTCCCTCGATGCCGGCCACCGAGTCCTCGATGACCTTGGTCAGCTGCGACTCGATGACCTCGCTGGACGCCCCCGCCAGGCGGGTGGTGACCGTGACCACGGGCTCATCGATCTTGGGGTACTCGCGCACCGGCAGGCCGTTGAACGACACCCAACCCACCAGCAGCACCAGCAGCGACAGCACGGTGGCAAACACGGGCCGGCGGATGGAGATTTCGGGCAATTGCATGGGAAGGCTCCGGGATCAGAAAAATACAAGCAAAAATGCCTTATGGCGCTTGTATTTATTAAATAGTTAGCTCACTTCTTTGCTTCTTCAGCAGGTGCTTTAGGTGTGCCTGAACCGCCGGATACACCCGGCCTGCCGCCGCTTGTCCGTGCCGACAGGTCCACCACCCGGACCACCGTGCCGTCTTTCTGCAAGCGCTGCTGCCCGGCGACCACCACGGTGTCACCCGCCTGCAGACCCTGCAACACCTGCACGGTTGCGGCCCGGCGCACGCCCAGGGTCACCTCGGTCTTCTTGGACGCCCACTGGCGCGCATCCCCATCCCCTTGGGCCACGAGCACTTGCACAAACTGCTTGCCGCCCTGGGGCACGATGGCCTCCTCAGGCACCGTCAGGGCAGCGTCGTTGACGCCGAACACCGTGGTGGTGCGGGCAAACATGCCCGGGCGCAGGGCCACACCCGAGGTGTTGGCCCCAACCGTGGGCTGTGGCGGCAGCAGTGCCCGTACCGCCAGCGAGCGGCCGTTGGCATCGACCAGCGCATCCAGCGCCACCACCTTGGCCTGGAAGGTGGCACCGGGTACGCCATCCAGCTCCACCACCACCGCCTGCCCGGGAGCCACCTTGCCCAGGTAACGCTCGGGCAGGCGGTAGTCCACATACAGGCTGCGGGTGTCTTCGAGGTTGACCAGATCGGCCCCGTCCTTGACGTAATCGCCCAGATTCACCTGCCGAATGCCCAGGGTGCCATCAAACGGGGCCACGATGCGCATGCGCGCCAGCCGTGCCTGGGCCAGCGCCAGCTGGGCCTGGGCCACCTGCAGCGCGGCCTCGCTTTCTTCCACCACACGGGGGGCGACAAACTTCTCGGCCACCAGTTCACGGTTGCGGGTGAGGTTGGCCCGGGCAATCGACACCTGGGCCTGCGCCTGGCTCAGCTCGGCCTGCTGCAGCACATCGTCCAGCTGCACCAGCAACTGGCCCTGCTTCACCCGCGCGCCATCGGCAAAGGCAATGCGGGCCACCCGACCGGACACTTCGGGGCGCAACACCACGCTCTGGCGCGACTTGAGGGTGCCCACCGCCTGCGCGTCGTCCTGCAAACGGCCCACCGCCACCTGGGCCACCTCCACGCCCGGCGTGCGCGCGGCGGCACCCGGACCAGCCGGACCACCCGAACCCCCTGCAGCCCTCTGGCCACCAGCGCCACCCGGCGCGGTGGCAGCTGGTGCTGACGCACCCGCACCCGCACCCGCACCGGAGCCTGCGCCACGCTGCACCCACCAGGCACCGCCCGACGCCAGCGCCAACCCCAGGGCGGCAACCGCCCAGACCGTGTGTTTATTTGCCATACAAAGGAAAGGTGAACCGACCCAACAACCGGTGCGCCACAAGCCAGAAAGCAATGGCCTTGGGCGCACAAACTCCCGCATTGTGGGGCAGACCGACTGCCATGGTGGCCGCCTGGGTCAAGCCCAAACGGGCGGCTCTGCGTCCGCGCTCAGCGCAAGGCGGGGCGCTGAGGCAATGGGGAGATGGGAATTTCAACCCCGCCCACCCGCCAAGTTCAGCGCCAGCAGGCGCTTCAAAATTTCGGCTATATGCATTCTGAGGTTGGATGCCGCCAGAAGTTGGCGAAGGATGGTGGTGCCGTTCTGTGCAAAAGTTGGTTGGAGCACCCAGCTTCTTGTTGATGTTGCATGTAACGCAGGGGATGTGTAAACTGTTGCATGTAACGACTGGAGGTCAGCATGGCACATGTAAATCAAAGAGTTCAGAAGCACCGCGAAGCACTGCGCATGGCTGGGCTTCGTCCGGTTCAAATCTGGGTGCCTGACACGCGCCGCCCGGACTTCGCGGAGGAGTGCCGCCGCCAAAGTCTGCTTGTGGCTCAGGCCGACAGTGCCGACACCGCCATGCAGCAGTTCATGGATGAGGCCTTGGCAGACGTGGACGGTTGGACGGAATGATGCGCGGCGACCTTGTGACCGTCGCCATGCAAGGCGACTTTGGCAAGCCACGCCCCGCGCTTGTTGTTCAGGCCAACCATTTCAGCGAGCACAGCAGCGTTACCGTGCTGCCTGTCACCAGCACACTTGTTGCCGCGCCGTTGCTGCGCGTCACGGTTCAGCCGAGCGCAGAGAACGGCTTGCAGAAACCATCACAGGTGATGGTGGACAAGGCCATGACGGTGAAGCTCGACAAGGTAGGCCCAGCCTTCGGGCGTATTGATGCCGAAGTGTTGATGGAGGTTGAGCGTTGCCTAGCCGTGTTTCTAGGTATTGCCCACTAGCAGCCACGAAGGTGAGGTACTCCGCCGCAGAGGAGCGGACGATGAAGGCCTCATGTTGGGGGTTGGGGGTTGGGGGTTGGAGTTCGGTTCCATAGCGGGTCACCGAGTTGGGCTGTGTGCCAAATTCAGCGCCAGCAGGCGCTTCAAAATTTCTTCCTCGGCCATGGCGGGCGTGTAGTCGGCCCAGCCGTAGGCAGCGGCCACGGCCACATCCAACGCCGCATGTGCCTGGGCCAACCAGGCGGGGCGCTGGTTGTAAAGCTTGGTCAGCGTCCGCTCGGCCAGTTGTTTTTCAAAGCCGGGACGGGACACCGTGCGGTCGGGGTAGGGGCTGGTGGGCAGCCCCAACGGCACCACCTCTGGTATGCGCTCGGTCCACTCGGGCGGGTTCAGCCACGCCTCGCGCAGGGCGTTCAGGCGGTGGGCGGCCTGGGCTATTGCGCTGGCATGGGCTTTGACGTTAACAATAGCTGCAGGTGCAATACCACCAAGCGATAAAGGCACTTTTTGTTCATATTTTTCCGGCAAATCAGCCGGAATGAGCGCCCCACCCTCCACCGCTTCGGTGCGCTGGTGCGCGGTGTCGGCAGGCGACAGACCGGGCGGGAAGGGGAAAGTCTCGAAGCAGGACTTGGCGTTGTAGGTGGGATCGTTGCCCACGCCGTGCATGGATGCCTGAGCCAGTGACCACAGTTCGTGAATTCGGGAACTGAGGATGCCGAAGCTTGTGTCGTCAGCGCGGGCGATGAGGTTTAACCGAGTGTCGGGCAGAACAGATGCATCAAGATATACAAAAAATCGGTGTTTAGACACCCTTGAAGTAGCGACATACCGCGGCAAGATTTTCAACGCCTGTCGCATCGAAACGCGAGCCTCCTCATGTAGCCACCACAGCCGTTGGGTTCGTTCCCGTCGAACTTTTTGCCTTTCGGGCCAAACATGCGCCTGAAGAAATCGGAACGGTGCCTCGTACAGAGACGCGTCAGTTTCTGGGCAGGAGGTGCCGTAGTCAATGATCCAAGTGTCACTGGGGCGCTTGCTCAGGTCTTGGCCATTGCGCCAGGGTTTGACCACATCGGCGTTGCTGCGCCCGTGGGGATTGGGCAGTTGGAGCCACCGCCGAGCCAGTTCGCCGGGTATATCGAAGTCCCCATATTTTTTTGTTCCCTCAAATATTGAATTGGCGTTCTCGGGTAATGGTTTTGCTTGCGTCAAGTCCAACCCATCACCCGACGAAAGGTCAGCATGGATTTTCGGTACAGCATGTCCGTTGAGCATGGCTTCCCGTTGCCCTACGCCAAAACAGACCAGCGACACGCGCACCGCTGCGCCGTCGTTGACCCAAGGCTCGTCAGCCCAGGCGTTGAAGATGCGAATGGGCTCGGTCAAAGCCGACAACACGACCCGGTTGCTCCCTGCCCGAATGGACTGTGTAGCCACCAATCCGGCGGTTTGCAGTTGTCCCTCCCCAATTTGGGTACGAGCCTTATCAAACCAGTAGCACACCAAGTCGGCCCCACCGGGCACGCGCCCGTCAAACACATGGGCCAGCGCATCAAAGTAGGCGCTGCCCAACTCCCCCCGCTTCTTGCTCCCACCCAAAAACGGCGGATTCCCAATCACCACATCGGCCCGGGGCCACGCCGCCTCTGTCACCACCGGCAAAACCGCTGGCGCGCCAGGGTTGCGTGGTGGGGTGGGTGGGGCTGGGGCTGGGGGCGAAGATTGAGCCTCTGGCTCTTGAGCCCCCGGCCCCAGCCCCACCCGCCCCACCACGTCCGCACCCACACCGGCCCCCGAATCCGAATCCGCCGACCCCGCACCCGCATCCCCAGCCGCAAAGCACAGCAGCGCATCGCGGCACTCAATGTGGTCCAGCGGCTCCAGCACCGGGTTGGTTTTGAACTCATAGCCGTGGTCAATGCGCCATTGCAGCTCGCCAATCCACACCGTGACCCGCGCCAGCTCGGCGGCGTATTCGTTCAGCTCAATGCCCAGCACGTTGTGCGGGCCAGTGACCAGATCGGTCTGGCGGTCCAGCCCCAGGTCGGCGGCTTGCAGGTGGCTGTGGTGCTCAATGTCTTTGAGGCACTTCAGCGCCAGGTATAGAAAGTTGCCGCTGCCGCAGGCAGGGTCCAGTGCGCGGAAGGCGGCCAGCTCTTGCAGCCAACCAATGAAGCGGGCACTGGCGGCGCGGTGGTGCTTGTCGTTTTTCTTGGTACTTTTGGCCTGTAGCGCTTTTATATCAAAAGCCACCAGCTCCCATTTTGCAAGCAATGGCTGGCGAATAACGGGGCCAATGATGCGTTCAATCGTGGCGGTGTCGGTGTAATGCGCACCCAGTTGGCTGCGCTTGCTGGGGTCCAGCCCACGCTCAAACAGCGTGCCGAAGATGCTGGGGTCAATGGCGCTCCAGTTGAGCGCGGCGGCCTCGCGCAGGGGGGCCAGGTCGGCGGTGGTCAGCGGGGGCACGTCCACCGTTTTAAACAGTCCGCCGTTGAACCAGGGTACGTCGTCCACGCCATACAGCCCACCGTCGCGCATGGTGGTGAAGAGTTGGGTGAGGCCTTGGGTCAGCTTGTCGGCGCTGGCGTTTTTGTTGGCCAGCAGGCGCTCGAACATGCGGCCGGGCAGCAGCCCCACGTCTTCGGCAAACAGGCTGAACACGCACTGGGTAAGGAAGTGAGACACCCGCTCCGGCCCCGTGCCCTGGGCGCTGCCGCGCTGGCGCAGGTTGTCGGCCAATTGGGCAAAGCTTTGGGCGGCGGCTTCGGTGATGTCGCGGCTGGTTTGCTTGGGCTTGAAGCTGTGCGGTGCCGTCCAGATGCGGCGCAACAGGGCCAACTTGTCGGGCTGGTCCAGCTCATATAGGCCGATGGTGTGGGTTTCGCTGGGGTGACCGGTGAACTGGGTGTGCACGCGGATGGTGAGGCGGTCGCTCACCACCAGGATGGGCGGGTTGGCCAGGGCCAGGCTGTAGGTGAGCAGTTGCTTCAGCGCCGAGTCGAGATTTTTGCCGGGGGCTTTGTTTTCCCAGGCAAACACGCCCTGCATGAACACGTCGGCATAGCCAGTTTTACCGCCAATGATTTTGCTTTTCTCTTCAAAGCGGTAGCCCTCTGCGCTGCCGGGTTTGGGCACGCCCAGCAACTCGCACAGGTCCAGAAAGTGGCTTTGTGCGCCCTGCTCTTCGTTCAAGGCAAAGGCAGGGCCGGGCACGCCGTCTGGTGCGCCCCATTTGGCGATGAAGGTTTGTGGGGTCATGGGTGGGGCAGGATGGAGAATTTGGATGGCGTGTAAACCATGAATTTGCGTCAGGTTACCGCCACAACAAAACAGCGACCCCAACAGCGGACAACACCAGCCCGGCCTTGAACCAACCACCTGCGGCTGCCAAAAAGGCCAGGCAAAACAAAAAAATCATGAAATGGACCGGTCCCAACGGGCCACCGCTGCGCCCAGCCAGTGGGCGCATGGCATGCGGCGATAGCGCTCCTTCTTCCCAGAAGGCTTCTACCAACTCGCCATCGGAATCAATCAGCCACCATTCGATGACGGTACCGTCCGGAACCACCGAACGCGACCGGCTACTGCGGGTGGTGCGAGGGCAGCGCCACAACCTATCGCCAGGCTGCATGCGGCTGAGCACCTCGGCGCGGATGCCCGGCGGCACACAAGCCTCGTGCACGTCCACTTCTCGGTCTTCGGTATCTGAATCCGGTCTGGTCATGAAGCGGGCGGAGGACAAGAGTGCATGGCACCGGGTAGGCGCAGGGGCAGTGGCTGTGGCCCGTCTGGCTGACCGGGCTCATCACGACTGCTCGTGTCGCTCTGCTCGTTCCGGTGGCCCATCGCCAGGTAAATGGCAAACGCCACGCGCCGCCAGGGCACCACGGAGTGCGGGGCAGCCACGGTACGGGCCTGCAATGGTTGGCCCATGGTCAATAGCCTGGCCACGACCTGGTTGAGCGGTCGGGGCACGTAGCCGAGTTTGCACACCCGCCACTCAATGGCCACCGCCAGAGCGTCATGGGGGTTGCCGGGCTCGGGGCGTAGGCTGAGCGGGTCACCTGGGCTCATGTGGTCAATGACGCTGTCGCCCTGGTAGTAGCCGTATCCGGCCACGAAGTCGCACAGCAGCAGCGCCGTTTGCGCAGGGGCCAATTGCTGTGCCAGATTCAGCGGTAGCTCCACAGAGCTTGGCTTGGGGGCTTGAGCAGGCGCTGGCACAGGGTCAGGTGCGGGGACGTGTGCCGGGACAGGCATTGGCGGCTGGACCCGTGGTGCCCTTGGCACAGGTTCTGCGGGGACCGGGGCGGCTACCGGTGAAGTCACGGGGGCTGCCACGCGCTGGTGCCGCTTGGGCTCGGACGGGTATTGCACGGCCACCTCGTCGCCGTGGAGCACATAGCCGGGGGCAAACCGTGCCGCGACGCGCACCGAACCGTCGGCCTGTGCATCCACAACCAGCGCAAGCGGCGGCGGAAAGTACCGACCGCTGAACACGGCACGGCGCTGCAGCTCGGTGTAGCGTCGGACAAATGCTTCCTGAAGGCGCTGGCCCACTTCGCGCAAACGGGCTTCAGGAACGGTGTCAGCAGTCAGTGGCAGTGCAAGGTTCAGCGCCCCATGCGCACCGAGCGTCGGCACCCAGACGCTCTGCTCAAAGTCTCGGGCAATGGCTGACAACAGACCCCGCAGGCGCTTGACCGGCACGGGTGCCGCTTGTATGTAAAGGGCCTGACCCAGATGGGGCGAGCGCTCTGGCAAGTGGCGGCTGCCCCTGGACGGAACGGGCAGATGCGGGGGGCGCACCATGTGTTTGCCCAAGGGCGCAAACGGCCCCTGCAATCCCGTGGTCCCAGAGCCCATGGCGGCATGCTCCACCCAGGGTGCCAGGGGGAATGTGCAAGCCGACAAATCGGCTGCGGACACCGTGCGCTCCCCCGATGCGGCAAAGCCCACGCGCACGGAGATGGGTTCTTGGTACACGTCCATGGCACGCACCCTGCCACGCCCCCAGCTGGGGTGCTGCACCCAATCGCCCAGGGCGTAGGGCAATGGGCAGCGAGTGGGAGCGGCCAAGGGTGGGCCGCCTAACCGACAAAGGCTCTCAAACACACGCGAATGCCAGTCTTGCAGCAACATCAGCGCATGAAGCCTTCGAGGTTGCAACTCAACCAACTTGTGGTCGATTGAGGGCAATCGTTCATCCGAAAGTCCGCTTTGCCATTGGCTGAGCGCGGCTTCGACCCTGCCGAGCAGATGCGGGTGGGCGCTGGCATAGGGGTCAGAGGCAGCATTGCCCCGGCCACGCATGCTGATTTGGCCCACGTCGTCCAGACGCACTCTGGCCATGATCGCCCAGCCTGTCAGCGCTGCCCACAAGCTGTGCTGCGCCCAACGGTGGGCCACCCGGTGGCAGGCCATGGGCGAGCGCAAGGCCATGCGCGGCCACTGGGGCGGGGCAAACCAAAGGGACAACTGCCACCAGAACGCCGATTCGAATAGGGCAGATGCAGCCAGTTCTTTGCTTGCTGGAGGGGGTTCTGCCCACTGCAGCAAGTCCGCTGGGCGGCACAAATGGGGCCGTGACGTGCCTTGCCATGCCTGCGCCAAACGGCGCCTCAGCCCCTGCCACCAAGGCAGAGGAGCGCAAAAGTCGCGGTCGGTGATGCCAGGCAAAGAGGGTTCGGGCTTAAGACTCCACGGGCTGGAGCGAACCACCGCCAAAGTCATGTGGATGCCTTGGGGGGTGATGGAATCGGCCGTCCATATGACGAACTGAGAGGCACCGGGGCGCGCATCCCGCACGAGCAAAGCGGCGGGAAGGCAGCCCACATCGACAGCAGCCATCCATGCCCACAACGATTCGGGCGAACACGCCGCATCGTCAATCGGCAGGCGCAAGGAGCCAAGCGCTACCTGCACACCGCCCTGTGTGGGCAGTACGCGCACCCGGGGTGGTGGGTTTGTCGTACGAGCACGGCGAGCGGAGGGAGCGCGAAACGAACTCGGGTGCGCCCTGCTGTCATCCACAGGTACCACGGGACTCAGCAGCAAGCCACCAAACGCATCCGTTGTGTTCATCCCTTTCCCCCCTGTTGTTCAATGGTGGCGGCTCAAGCCGCTCTCTTGCTGCCTTAACTGATTGAATGTAATTGACCACTGGTTGGCCTGAACGCCACCGTGGTCAACGCCCAGATGGCACCCCTTTGTTGGCCAGCGCATCGGCGCGCTCATTGCCAGGGTCGCCCGCGTGGCCTTTGACCCAGCGCCACTCGATGCGGTGGCCACCGCTGGCCACCAGGGCGTCCAGCTGCATCCACAGATCGGCGTTTTTCACGGGCTGTTTGGCAGCGGTTTTCCAGCCCTTGGCTTTCCAGCCTTTGATCCACTCGGTGATGCCTTTGCGCACGTACTCGCTGTCCAGGAACAACGTGACCTCGCAGGGGCGCTTGAGGGCAGTGAGGGCCTGTATCACCGCCATCAGCTCCATGCGGTTGTTGGTGGTGTCTCGCTCGCCACCAAACAGTTCTTTTTCGTGGGCTTCTGACTGGAGGTAAACGCCCCAGCCGCCAGGGCCAGGGTTGCCCTTGCAGGCTCCATCGGTATAAATCGTGACGTGGTTCAAAGCAGGTGAGCCCGTGGACCGGGCAAGAGGTTGCAACAGAGGTGGCGTCAGGGGTGAGGCACATCGGCCAAGGCGCTGCCCGGTGGATGACCCGCCATGGCGGAGCGCGATTGTGCCTGCCGCCCCGCCACCGGCGAGGGCATGCCCACCACCCGGGTCCGAAAGGGCTTCCAGGCCGGGCCCAGCAGGCGGGTGCCCCGTACCCGTTTGACCGCCACGATGGCATAGGCCGCACCCAGCACTGGCCACCAGCGCGGCCCCAGGCGGTTGGTCCAGTCCAGCCGCTGCAGCCAGCGCTCGCTGCGCACGGCGGGCTGGTACACCCCAAACCGGATGGGTTCGACCTCGAAGTCCAACAGGCGCAGCCAGTCCCTCAGGCGCCAGTGGCCAATGAACTCCCCCACCTGCGGCAGGTAGTAGGCGGCCTCGGCCATGCGTTGCCAGCCCAGGCGGTCGCACACATGGGCCTGGCGCTGGCGCAGCGCCCACAGGCTCAAAGGGTTGAGCCCCGTGATGACCACCCGCCCCTCTGGCCTGAGCACCCGCCCGGCCTCACGCAGCGCGGCATGGGGGTCGGCACTGAGCTCCAGCGCGTGGGGAAGCACCAGCAGGTCGAGGCTGTCGGCCTGAAACGGCAGCGCCGCCGCATCGCACACCAGCCCCAGCGAGCGGGCGGGAGTGGGAAGCTGGGGCTCTGCGGCACCATCGCCGGGGGGAGAGGTCAGAGCCAACCAGCGGTGGGGCATGCGGTTGGCCTCCAGCGCGTCCAGCGCCGACAAACCCAGCTGCAAGGCGTTGTAGCCAAACACATCCACCACCGCCTGGTCACACTGGGCCTGCTCCCATGCCAGCAGGTAGCGGCCGGGTGGCGAGTGCAGCCAGTCGTCAAAACCTATAATTTCCGATGTCATGGGCTCCTTGGGTGCCGCCACTTCGGCCGCATGCGTGTGAACTGATCCCGCCAACGGCGCCAGGTTCCGTCCCTCAGCCTCTGATGCCGTCGCCGGGTGCCAAGTGCCCCCAGAGGCCTTCTCTTGCCACCCCACCCACGAAGTCACTGTCCACATGGTCTTGCACCCGGTTCCTGCGTTTTCCGATAACTACATCTGGGTGCTGCACCACCAGGGCGATGCGCTGGTGGTGGACCCCGGCGAAAGCAGCGGTGTGCTCAGTTACCTGCACGCCCACCAGCTGACCTTGAGAACCATTCTAGTGACCCACCACCACGCCGACCACGTGGCGGGGGTGCAGGCGCTGGTGGACGCCACGGGTGCGGCGGTGGTGGCCCCAGCCACCGAATGGCTGGTGGCCACCGGCGCCGCTGCCCAGGCGCAGCGGGTGGCCCATGGCGACTGCGTTGAGGCCCTTGGCCTGCAGTGGCAGGTGCTGCACGTCCCAGGCCACACTGCGGGCCATGTGGCGTATTGGTGTCCGGCGGTGCCACTGACCCAGGGGGTCGCCCCACAGTGGGATGCCACCACGGACCCTGCGCTGCTGTTCTGCGGCGATACCCTGTTTTCCGGTGGGTGCGGTCGCCTCTTCGAGGGCACGCCCGCCCAGATGCTGGCCTCGCTGGATGCCCTGTCGGCCCTGCCAGACCCCACCTTGGTGTGCTGCACGCACGAATACACCCTGGCCAACCTGCGGTTTGCCTTGGCCGTGGACCCTGACAACCAGGCGTTGGCCCGGTGGCAGCAGGTGTGCGAAGGGCTGCGGGCGCAGCAGCGCCCCACCCTGCCCTGCACACTGGCCAACGAACGGCTGATCAACCCCTTTCTGCGCGTTCGCTCACCCAGTGTGCGCGACGCCGTCCAACGCCACACCTCCACCAACAGCGGCAACAGCAGCGACACCGACGTGTTCGCAGCCCTGCGCGGCTGGAAAAACCATTTTTAAAAGCCTAGCATGAATGTGTGCCCAGGGGCCATTGCGCCCCGTCTCCATACCGCTTTGACACCCAGCACTGCAACCGGTCTGCTCCAACCAACCAACCAACCCGCCTGGCGCTGGCTGCGGCACGCGCTGCTGGTGCTGGCCTGCGCCGTGCTTGCCGGGTGTGCCACAGGCCCGACGCCCACTCGGAGTGAGAACACGGTTGGCACCGACAACGGCACTTGGGTCGAGCCCAATGCTTCCCTGACGCGCCGCAGCCCGCCCATGGTGCCCGGCGGGCTGTTGCAGCCCATTCAGACCGGGCAGACCATGGCCTTTCAAGTCATCAGCCTGAACGCACCCTCCGACCTGTGGGAGCGCATCCGCCGTGGCTTTGCCATGCCGGGCCTGGAGGGCGATCTGGTCAGCCAGCATGAGCAGTGGTACGCCACCCGCCCAGACTACATACAGCGCATGACCGAGCGCTCCAGCAAGTACCTGTTCCATGTGGTCGAAGAACTGGAGCGGCGCAACATGCCCGCCGAACTGGCTCTGCTGCCATTCATTGAGAGCGCCTTCAACCCGCAGGCCGTCTCCAGCGCCAAGGCGGTGGGCATGTGGCAGTTCATGCCCGGCACCGGCAAAGACTTCGATCTGAAGCAAAACGCCTTCCGGGACGACCGCCGCGATGTGCTGGCCTCCACCCGGGCCGCGCTGGACTACCTGCAGATGCTGCACCGCATGTTCAACGACTGGCACCTGGCGCTGGCGGCGTACAACTGGGGCCAGGGCAACGTCAAAAGAGCCATCGAGCGCAACCAGCGCCAGGGACTGCCCACTGGCTACGAAGACCTGACCATGCCAGCTGAAACCCGGCACTATGTGCCTAAGCTGCAGGCTGTGAAAAACATCGTGGCCAGGCCTGCGAGCTTCCAGGCACGGCTACCCCTGATCGGCAACCACCCGTTTTTTGACACCGTGGACATAGACCGCGACATCGATGTGGCGCTGGCCTCACGCCTGGCCGAAATCGACGAAGCCGACTTCAAAGCGCTCAACCCCTCGCTGCACCGCCCCATCATCATGGCCGCCGGGTCCCCACAGATTTTGCTGCCCTGGGACAACGCCGGTGTATTCAAGCGCAACCTGCAGTACCACATTGGCCCATTGGCCAGCTGGACGGCCTGGGCCGTGCCCACCCACATGCGCACTGAAGACATTGCCAAGCGCTTCAGCATCTCGGACAGCGAACTGCGCCAGCTCAACCAGATTCCGCCGCGCATGCTGGTTCGGGCTGGCTCCACGCTGCTGGTGCCGCGCAGTGAAAACTCCACCGCCGAGGTGCCCAGCCACCTGGCCGACCGGGCCCAGCTCCAGCTGCAGCCAGAGACCATTCGCCGCCAACGAACCGTACAGGCTGGTAAGCGCGACACGCTGGCCAGCCTGGCCAAACGTTTGCGCACAGACGCGGCCCAGCTGGCGCAATGGAACCAGCTGAAGGTGAATGCACCTCTGAAGGCGGGGCAGCGCCTGGTGTACTACACCGAGGTCAGCGCCACGGCCAGGGCGTCTGCCCCCCGCGCCAAACCGGCGCGCGTCCGGCCAGCGACCACCAAAGCCACACCCAAAGCCACCACCAAACGTGCACCAGCCACCCGAACCAAGCAGCGCTGAGCCTGTGCTCCGAAGGCAGCACCCCCGGCCGCTGCGGGCACTGGGACCAGGCGGCGTGCACATACAACGTGAAAAATTAGCGACACCCCTGAGGTCTTGCACACAGGATGCGCCGAATTTTTGCGCTGTTTGACAGAATCCATGCCAGTTGCATGGATAGTCGGCGCATCGGGTATGCCATGTGCACCCTCTTACAACAAAAGGTCGTTCCATGGAAGTCGTCATTCTCTTTTGGCTGGGGTTATCTCTGGGTGTCGGCATCATTGCCAAGAACCGGGGGCGACGCAGCTGGCTGTGGTTTTTGCTGGCCCTGGCGGCCACACCGGTGCTGGCGTTCGCGCTCCTCATGCTCAAGGCCGACCTGAAGGTGGAGGACTTTGTGGAGACGGTCAGCCAGAGCATAGAGGCCACACACGTTCGCTGCCCACACTGCGCAGAGTACGTGTTGCCAGAGGCCCGGGTGTGCAAGTACTGCAAAGGCACGCTGGTGCCGCAAGACCCTGCGGTGCTTCAAGAAAAGGTCAAGAACAAAATCGAGGAAGAAGTGGCCCAGATCAAGGCAGGTGAGTACAACGTCATGGTGGTCGCCGCTGCGGCCATTGCCTTCGGGCTGCTGGTGTGGCTGATTTACTGATACCCAGGCGCTCTGAGAAGGTCAGCACATGTGGTTAGCTATCGTTGTTTGGGTCGTGTTGTCGGCGCTGGTGAGTTGGTTGGCTCATCGCCAAGGACGCAATCCCGGGTATTGGCTGGCCATCAGCCTGGTGCTCACCCCGCTGCTGGGCGGTGTTCTGCTCATGATGGCCCGCCCCCCCGCTCCACAAGGGGACACCAACTACACCATCACCCACGACATGGAGATGACGCACGCCAAGTGCCCACACTGTGCCGAGTACGTGCGCCCGGAACTCACCCGCTGCCCCTACTGCCAGGGCAAGCTGGAGCCCAACACCGCCCTGATTGCGGAGCGCCAGGCCGAAAAGTTGGCCGAAGAACAGGGCCTGGCGGCCCAGTTGCGGCTTAACCGCCTCATCAGTGTCGGCGTGGTGGTGGGTATTGCGGTGCTGATCGGCGTGCTGCTGACCCTGCGCTGAAGCCCTCTGGGGACCTGGTCAGGACGTTTTGCGGGTGGTGCGCCCGCCGTTGGGTTTGACGGGCTTCAAGCTGGGGCTGCGCGGTGGCAGCCCGGTGTGTTGGGTCAGCAACTGGCCCTTCACTGGTTGCCTCGTTGGCATGCGCACGCCAGCCTTGGCTGCTGACGCAGTGGCCACCACAGGCTTGGCCGGACCCGGCGTGCTGTTTTTCTTGCGTGCGCTCTGGTAGGCACCATCGGTCAGCGGCTGGAAGGTCGGGATGAGGTGGTGCTTGCCGTTGCCAATCAGGTCTGCCCGCCCCATGCTTTTGAGGGCTTCGCGCAGCAGTGGCCAGTTGTTGGGGTCGTGGTAACGCAAAAACGCCTTGTGCAGGCGGCGGCGCTTGTCACCCCGCACGATATCCACTGTTTCCTCGCCACTCTGGGCCTGGCGGTGGATTTTGCGCAGCGGGTTGCGGCCCGAGTGGTACATGGCTGTGGCCGTGGCCATGGGACTGGGGTAGAAGGTTTGCACCTGGTCGGCGCGAAAGCCGTTTTTCTTCAGCCACACAGCGAGGTTCATCATGTCTTCGTCGCTGGTGCCGGGGTGGGCCGCGATGAAGTACGGAATCAGGAACTGCTTTTTGCCAGCTTCTTCGCTGTACTGCTCGAACATCTTCTTGAACTTGTCGTAGCTGCCAATACCCGGCTTCATCATCTTGGTGAGTGGGCCGGTTTCGGTGTGCTCGGGCGCAATCTTCAGGTAGCCGCCGACATGGTGCTGCACCAGCTCTTTCACGTACTCGGGGCTTTGCACGGCGAGGTCGTAGCGCAGCCCGGAGCCAATCAGTATTTTTTTGATGCCCTTGAGCGCCCTGCCCCGGCGGTACATCTTGATGAGCGGGCCGTGGTCGGTGGTCAGGTTCTGGCAGATGCCGGGGTAAACGCAGCTGGGCTTGCGGCAGGCTGCCTCAATGGCCGGGCTTCGGCAGCCCAGGCGGTACATGTTGGCGGTGGGGCCGCCCAGGTCGGAAATGGTGCCGGTGAAGCCCTTCACCTTGTCGCGGATGTCCTCAATCTCCTGAATGACCGAGTCCTCGGAGCGGCTCTGGATGATGCGCCCCTCGTGCTCAGTGATGGAACAGAACGTACAGCCACCAAAGCACCCTCGCATGATGTTGATGCTGAAGCGGATCATTTCCCACGCGGGGATTTTGGTGGCTCCGTCATGGCTACCGTGTTCGTCCGCATAGGCCGGGTGTGGGCTGCGGGCATAAGGCAGGCCGAACACCAGGTCCATCTCGGCGGTGGTGAGTGGGATGGGCGGCGGGGTGATCCACACGTCGCGGGCGGTGTGGCCTTCGCCATGCGCCTGCACCAGCGCGCGGGCATTGCCGGGGTTGGTTTCGAGGTGCAGCACCCGGTTGGCATGGGCGTAGAGCACAGGGTCACTCCTGACCTGCTCGTAGCTGGGCAGGCGGATGACAGAGCGCTCACGCGGCGGCACCTTCACGCCCTTGCCCTGCAGCGCTGGGTTGGGCATAAAGGTCAGGGGTTGGACAGTTTCCTGGGTGCCAGCACCAGCATTTTTTAAGCTTTTTTGGCCTTCCGCGCTTGCTGGTACTGGGTTGTTAGCTTCAGTTTCAGAATCAGCTTTGGCACAGGTGCTGCCCTGGCTGGCGGCCTGCTCGGCGGTGGTCTGGTAGGGGTTGATGTGGGCCTCTACACGGCCCGGCTCGTCCACCTGGGTGGACGTGATTTCAACCCAGCCTTTGCCGCTGGGGTCATCGGGGCGGCGCACAAAGGCGGTGCCGCGCACATCGGTGATTTGCTGTACCGGCTCACGTGCGGCCAGGCGGTGGGCAATTTCGACAATCGCGCGCTCGGCGTTGCCGTACAGCAGCAGGTCGCACTTGGCGTCCACCACGATGCTGCGGCGCACCTTGTCGCTCCAGTAGTCGTAGTGGGCAATGCGGCGCAAGCTGCCCTCAATGCCGCCCAACACAATCGGCACCTCGGGGAATGCCTCACGGCAACGCTGGCTGTACACAATGGCCGCACGGTCGGGGCGCTTGCCGCCCACATCGCCGGGGGTGTAGGCGTCATCGCTGCGGATTTTGCGGTCCGCGGTGTAGCGGTTGATCATGCTGTCCATGTTGCCGGCGGTCACGCCCCAGAACAGGTTGGGCTTGCCCAGCACACGGAAGGGGTCGGCGCTCGTCCAGTCGGGCTGGGCAATGATGCCCACGCGAAAGCCCTGGTTTTCCAGCATGCGGCCAATCACGGCCATGCCAAAGCTGGGGTGGTCCACGTAGGCGTCGCCGGTCACGAGCACGATGTCGCAGCTGTCCCAGCCCAGTTTGTCCATCTCGGCCCGGCTCATGGGCAAAAACGGGGCCGTGCCAAAGCGGGCTGCCCAGTACTTGCGGTAGCTGTTCAAAGGTTTGGCCGCGCGGTGGAAAAAAGAGACGTCGATCGGTGCATTCATGGCGGGCAGTGTACGGTTTTGGCCCACATTCACGGTGTGTAGGGGCAAAACAAAAGCGCCTGCAGGCTCAGCCGGCAGGCGCTAAAAAGTGAGCTTAAAGCGCTTTTAAATCAAGCGATTCAGCCTATTTTTCTCAAAAAAACAGTCAGTAAATCAGGCCACAGACTTGGCGTAGGTGGCCATGCCGTCGGTGATTTCTTTGTGGGCGTCTTCAATGCCCACCCAGCCGTTGACCTTGACCCACTTGCCGGGCTCCAGGTCTTTGTAGTGCTCGAAGAAGTGGGCAATGTTCTTCAACACCAGGGGGTTCACGTCGTCCATGGAGTTGATGTGGTCGTAGGCCGCCAACACCTTTTTGGTAGGCACAGCCAGCAGCTTGGCGTCTTCGCCGCCTTCATCGGTCATTTTGAACATGCCAATGGCGCGGCAGGGCACGACCACACCGGGTGGCAGCGGGAAAGGGGTCAGCACCAGCACATCGACCGGGTCGCCGTCGCCGCTGATGGTTTGTGGGATGTAGCCGTAGTTGCAGGGGTAGTGCATGGCTGTGCCCATGAAGCGGTCCACAAACAAGGCGCCCGATTCTTTGTCCACTTCGTACTTGACGGGATCTGAATTGGCCGAAATCTCGATGATGACGTTGAAAACTTCGGGGGTTTTGGAGCCGGGTGTGACGTTGTTCAGTGACATGGTGGTTGGACGTTTCAAGAAAACAGTGCCCCGGGCTCGGGGCGGTTGGCAGGGTCTTTCCCCGCCAATTGGCGCAGATTTTACTGATGGGAGGCTGACACACCTGCGCCGTTGTGGGCCACGCGCGCCAGTACGTGCACTATCCCACCGGCCAGCAACAGCACCCACCCCAACGCATTTAGACTGTCGGCATGGCGATCTGGACACCTGCTTGTACCCCTGGCCGCACCAGTACCCTGGTGCCAGCATACCAATGGGTGACAACCAGATTCTTCACAGCCGCAACCCATGTCGGGCTGGCCTGGGCCGTGGCCACAGGCGCCCTGGCGGCAGACCGCCACACCGCGCCAAGCACCCAACCGACCGCCGCCGTGGCCTCCACACCCACGTCAGCCCGCTCCGCTGCTTCTGCCGCCCCGGAGGCCGCCCAGGTGCTGCACATCAGGGTGGTCGGCGGGCTGGACAAGCTGACCCAGTTCAAGCAGTTTGAGGAACCGTTCTGGCGCGACCAGCTGCCACGGCTGACCCAGGGGCGGGTGCAGGCAACGGTTGTGCCGTTTGACAGCGCCGGTATCCGCGCCCACGAGGTCATGCGCCTCATGGCACTGGGGGTGGTGCCCTTTGGCACAGCTTTGCTCAGCAACGTGATGCTCACCGACCCGGAGCTGGCCGCCATGGACCTGGCGGGGGCCAACCCCGACATGGCCACCTTGCGCCGCTCGGTGGCAGCCTTGCGGCCACACCTGGAGGCCAGCATGCGCGAGCGCCATGGCATCGAGGTACTGGCCGTCTATGTGTACCCCGCACAGGTGGTGTTTTGCGCCCAGCCGTTCACAGGCCTGAGCGACCTGGGTGGGCGGCGGGTGCGCATCAGCAACCCCTCGCAGGGCGACCTCATCCGCCCTTTCGGTGCGCAACCGGTGACCACCGAGTTCTCCCAGATCGTGGACCAGGTGCGCCGTGGCAATCTGGACTGCGCCATCACCGGCGGCATGTCTGGCCACGCCATCGGTTTGGCCGAGGTCACCAGCCACATCAGCCCAGTGGCCGTGAATTGGGGCCTGTCCGTGTTCGGGGCCAATGTGTCGGCATGGAAGTCTCTGCCCGCCGATGTGCGCACGGTGTTGCGCACCGAGTTGCCCCGGCTGGAGGCAGCCATCTGGGCCGATGCCGAACAACAAACCGAGCAAGGCATGCGGTGCAACACCGGTGCAGCGGCGTGCCCTGGCGGCAAGCCTGGCCGCCTGCAGATGGTCAGCGCCAATGAACAGGACGCGCAGCGGCTGCGCGAGGCCTTTCGCACCAGCGTATTGCCGTCCTGGCTGCAGCGCTGCGGGCCTGGCTGCGGCGAGGTCTGGAACCGCTGGCTGGCTGCACCCACGGGCGTCGCGCTGCCCAAGACGCCCCGCAGCCAGGAGCGCTGACGGTGTCCACCGCCCAGCTCCCCCGCGAGCCAGCCACCCACCGCACCCTGCGCGCCATCCACGCGGCGGCGCTCCTGTGCCTGGTGCTGGTGTGGGGGTTGGCCGGTTCGCTGGTGTGGCAAAGCCACCATAAATCCACCACAGATGCCCGGCAAGACATCGCCCGCCTCACCACCGCCGCCGCCAGCGAGATCAACCGCACCCTGGTGAGCATGGATGCGCTGCTGGCCGAGCTTTCGGGCTGGTCCAACGCCCCCCAGACCGACCTCGCGCGCCTGCTCCAGGCAACGCTGAACAGCCAGATGCTGCTGCGCAACGTCGCTCTGCTCGACGCCGACCACCGGGTACTGGCCAGCGCACGGCTCGATGCCTTGCGGCTGGGCGTGGGGGCCGACCCTGCTTTTCTGGACAGCGTATTGGCCCAGCCTTTCCCGGCCCTGGCGGTGAGCGCACCCACCCAAACCGACCTGGCACCTGAGCAGCTGATTTACCTGGCCCGCTCGGCACCGCAGCCCAATGGACGGAAGCTGCTGGTGGTGGCTGAGGCCAGGGTATCCATACTGGCCGACCAGCTCGACACCGGCGACGGAGGGCGCAGCGCCAGCACGCTGGAGCTGGCCAACGGCCAGCTGCTGGCGGCATACCCCCCCCATCCCCACACGCGACCGACGCTGCTGCAACCGCCCCTGCCAGACGTGCAACCCACCATCCCCCCCGCCGACCCCGGCGGCTCTGCGGTGGAGGCCGTACAAGCCTCAGCCCGGATGGACGCTGCGCCGTCGTGGATGGGGGTGCAGCCACTGCTCTACCCGGGCCTGTGGGTCTCGGTGAGCCAACCCCAAGACCAGCTGCTGCAGGGTTGGCGCCAAGAGGCCTTGGCCGTTGCAGGCATTGCGGCCATCCTGTCGGTGCTGCTCAGCGGCCTGTGGTGGGGCGGTGTGGGCCATGTGCACCGCATGGCGGCGGCCAACGCCCGCATCCGCGACGCCAACGAGCGGTTGGCAAGTGGCAACCAGGCGCTGCAGCGCACCGTGGCACTGGTGGAGGCCACGCTGGACGCCACCGCAGACGCGGTGGTGGTGGTCAACCACCAGCACAGGGTGGTGCGTTTCAATGCCCGCTACCTGGCGGTGATGGGCATGACTGCCAGCGAACTTCAAAACCAAAGCGCCGAATGGCTGCGAGCTAGGCTCGCGCGGCTGCTCACCAATGCCGACGAGGCCTCTCGGGTAGCGGCGGCGACCTACGAGCTCACCGACCGCGAGAGCCAGGACGAGTTGCGCTTCATGGACGGCAGGGTTTACCTGCGCCACTCCATCGCGCAGCGCCTCGACGGCCAAACCGTCGGACGGGTGTGGAGCTACCAGGACATCACCGGTTTTCGGGCCGCAGAGCGGCGGCTGCAAGAGCGGGAAACGGCCCTGGAGCTGACCCGCAGCGAACTCAGTGCCACCCTGGAGGCCATTCCCGACCTGTTGTTCGAGCTGGACGAGCACGGCCTGTACCTGAACGTGCACGCGCACAACCCCCGCAAGCTGGTGGTTCATCCCAGCGTGTTTCTGGGCAAGCGGGTCAAGGATGTTTTGCCCCCCCACACCGCCGCGATCACCATGGCCTGCCTGCACGAGGCTGCCGCCACTGGCACCTCCTACGGCAAGCAAATTCGCCTCGACTTGCCGCAAGGACCCATGTGGTTTGAACTCTCGGCGGCACGCAAACCCGGGCCTGAGGGCTCCGTCAGACGCATCGTCGTGCTGTCGCGCGACATCAGCGACCGCAAGCGCAGTGAAGAGCTCATCTGGGAGCAGGCCCACCTGGACCAACTCACCGGGCTGCCCAACCGCCGCCTGTTTCGCGAGCGGCTGGACCAGGCGCTGCAAACGGCCAAGCAGCACCAACCGCCCCGCCCCGTGGGGCTGATGTTTGTGGATCTGGACCGCTTCAAGGTGATCAACGACACCCATGGCCACGACGTGGGCGACCAGCTTCTGCAAGGCGCAGGCCAGCGCCTGCAGGGCTGCGTGGGGCCAGATGATTTGGTCGCACGGCTGGGGGGCGACGAGTTCACCCTGGTGGTGTGTGGCCCGGACGCCGCAGAGCGCATGCGGACCATTGCCGAAGAGGCCGTGGCCCGCCTGTCCGAGGTGTTTGTACTGGGAGCTGAGAGCGAATTCATATCGGCCAGCGTGGGCATGACCCTCTTCCCCGACGATGCCCTGGACAGCGACACCCTGGTGCGCCAGGCCGACCAGGCCATGTACGCCGCCAAACAGGCAGGCCGCAACCGCAGTGAGCGCTTCAGCCCGCACCTGCAAGAAGCGGCCCTGGCCCGCGCCCGCATTGCCCGCGACCTCAGAACCGCCCGCACCGCCGGGCAACTCAGCGTGGTGTACCAACCCATCGTGGACCTCAGAACCGGACTGACCCACAAGGCCGAGGCCCTGCTGCGCTGGCATCACCCCGAACAAGGCCCCATCGGACCAGCGGTGTTCATCCCCGTGGCCGAAGAATACGGTCTCATCCAGGACCTGGGCGAGTGGGTGTTCGAGCAGGCCGTGATCCAGGTCCGGCAGTGGCGCCAAACGCTGCACCCCGATTTTCAGATCAGTGTGAACAAATCCCCGGTGCAGTTTCGCGCACCAACCGCCACCAGCCGCCACTGGGGCGAGTACCTGGCCGCAGCAGGCCTGCCTGGCGACAGCATCACCGTCGAAATCACCGAAGGGCTGTTGATGGAAGCCTCCGACACCGCCCGGGCCCACCTGAACCAGCTCAGCAGCAGCGGTCTGCACATCGCCCTGGACGATTTCGGCACCGGCTACTCGGCCCTGTCCTACTTGCACCAGTACGACCTGAACGTGCTCAAAATAGACCGGGCATTCGTCAGGAACCTGGCCACATCCCCCAAAGACCTGACCCTGTGCAAAGCCATCATCGCCATGGCCCGCGAACTGGGCATGCAGGTGGTGGCAGAAGGCATAGAAACCGGCCAGCAGCGCCAATTGCTGGCCGACGCCGGCTGCGACTTCGGCCAGGGCTACTGGTTCTCACGGCCCCTGCCCCCGCAAGAGCTTGAGCTATGGATGGCACAGCCACCCACATAAATGCATCTGAATAAATAGCTTATTGTTTTTATACAGCAAGCGTAAAGTCTGTTTTTTTGTCAAAAAGGAACCCTCATGAACCACGACGTCTATGCCCAACTTGCCACACTGGACATCACCCTGCCCCCGGTGGCGGTACCCGCAGCTGCCTACGTGCCGTTTGTGCAAACCGGCAAGCTGGTGCTGCTCAGTGGCCACATTGCCAAGCGCGATGGTCAACCATGGGTGGGCCAGCTGGGCCGCACCATGACCACTGAAGAGGCCAAGGGTGCCGCACGCGCAGTGGCCATCGACCTCATGGGCACGCTGCACGCGGCGTGTGTGGCAGCCGGCACCGACCTCAACGGGGTCAAGCGCATCGTCAAAGTCCTGAGCCTGGTCAACTCCAGCCCCGACTACACCGAGCACCACCTCGTCACCAACGGCTGCAGCGAACTCCTCGGCCTGGTGTTCGGCCCGCAGGCAGGCGCCCACGCCCGCAGCGCCTTCGGCGTGGCACAGCTCCCCATGGGCACCTGTGTCGAGATCGAACTCATGGCCGAGTTGGCCTAAGGGGGGCACGGGTGTGCGTTGCATGATCGCCACAACCAACCCCGTGCGCCTCGAAAAATAGCGATCGCGGAACCAATGAATGAGAAATGTCAGCCTGTCGGCAAATCAGCAAAACTAGACTAACTATGTTTGTCTCACATTCACCCCATCCAAGGAGGCCTTTATGAACTTGAAACTCGTCTCACTCGCCGTTGCACTTTCTGCCACCACAATTTCGGCACAAGCTGGTGACGTGTACGCAGGCATCGGCTTTCCCGGCCTGACACTGGGCTACAGCCATATGCTTTCTCCCTCCGTCAAAGTGCGCGGGGAATATGCGGGTGGGTTGTCAATGAGCAAAAATGGTCAGTCGGGCGGCGTGAACTATGACGCCAAGGTCAAAACCAATCGACTGGGTGCCTTTGCCGATTGGTATCCCGGCAGCTCGGGTTTTCATCTGACAGGCGGCCTCACCTTCTCCGATATCAGCGGGGACTTCAAGTCACGTGGTGGCTCGTCCACCATCGGTGGCAAACCGGTGGATTTGACCGGCAGAACTTTTGACGTCACCTTGAAATTTCCCGATGTCACACCTTATGCGGGAATCGGCTGGAGCAGCCACCCAGCGAGCGCCAAGGGTTGGAGTGTCCGTGCCGAGTTGGGTTTCCAGATTGGCAAGTTCAACACCACCGTGAGGCAAAACGTGGTGGGTGTTGGTGGCATTACGCAAGACGACGTGGACGCAGAGGTCAAAAAGGTGCGCGATGCCGTCACCAAACTCTCGGTTCTCCCATCGGTATCATTGGGTGCGAACTACCGCTTCTGACCGTTTCAGCCCCTACCCGAAGCCGCTCAGCCAGCGGCTTTTTTCATGGGCAAACCAGCCAGCCGCCGCCCCGCTGCCAGCAGTACCCCGCCCAGCACCAGCGGCAGCACGAGGGTTTGCACGCAGAATATGACCGCCAGGTGGATGATGTGGTTGACGGCTTGCTCGCCGGCCTGCTTCAGTGCATCCAGCTGACCGGGAACATCCCACCAGCGGGGAGACGGTGACTTCAACCCCAGGGGCTCAGTCCCGCCGGTTTGGCGTCCCTCCTGCAAAGCCCCCAGGGCGCGGGCAGAGTCGCCCAGGCCCTGCTGGCTGATCTGATAGCGCTCTGCCATGAAGGCCTGGAACGCCAACTCCGACCCGACATTCACCAGTGGCAGTGCAAAACGCAGCAACAGCACCACGGCCAACAGGCCCTTCAGGTGCACGGGGCATGGTCGACCTGACCACAGCCACCCCATACACGCGACCGCCAACAGCGTCACCAACAGCGACATGCCCCAGAAAGCGCCCATTTTCAGCATCAGCACCTGTGCGCCAAACGCCAGGCTGGCCCACAGGGCCAGGGTCGAAAACTGTTCAATGAGGTCATTGATGGGGTCCAACACCTGGCCCGGGGTCAATGTCACCCCCAGGCCCAGCCCAGCGCTGACCTCGGTGCCTTGCACCACCGAAATGACGGCATTGAGGGCGCGTGCCGTCGCAAAAGCCGCCAGCGCTCGGCCAAACCCAGCCTCCGCCTGCTCGACGGCGATGGTGTCCAGGGGTTTGAACCACTACAGCGCGATGGCCAGCGCCAGAACAAGCGATACCCACCACCGTCGGTCCGTCCAGTGCACGTTCATGTGTTCCTCCAGTCAGGCCATCAAGGGCATGCGGTGGGTGTCAAGTATGCCCTTGACCCCATCAGCCGCTCACCAGCGGCTCGACGGACCCGGCATAGTGGGGCGCCAAGGCACCACCGGTCACACCAGCCGGGTCACGGTCTGGGGCTTGAAGCCCAGGTCCGCCGCCTTGCCCTTGCGGCCACGCGGAAAACGGGCATTGTTCAGGCTACGGATTTCCAACGTCTCTTCGCGCTCCTTTCCACCCCGTCCCAGCCCGGCAATGCGCACACTGCGGGTGTAGGCGGCTGCACCCGCCAGTGCGTCTTTGTCTTCCAGCGAGAGCAGCATCAGCCCCCGCCCGCCCTTGGGGCTGTGGCGCAGCTCGGAGAATTCGCAGGTCAGGATGCGCCCACCAGTGGACGCGGCACACACGTGGGTGGCCATGTCCACACCGGGCGCCTGTACCACCGATGGCGGGCACACCGCCTCACCCTCACCCAGCGCCAGAAAGGCCTTGCCGCTTTTGTTGCGCGACAGCATGTTCTCCACGGTGGCCCAAAACCCGTAGCCGCCCGAGCTGGCCAACAGCAGAATCGCTGACAGAGGCCCTGCAAAGTAGTGCAGGGGCTGGGTGCCCGCCTCCAGGTCAATCAAGGTGGTGATGGGTTGGCCATCGCCGCGCGCACCCGGCAAGCTGGCCACAGCCACCGAGTACACGCGCCCGTTGCTGCCCAACACCACCAGCGTGTCCACAGTCCGGCACTCGAAGGTGCCGTACAGGCCGTCCCCCGCCTTGAAGGCGAAGCTGCCCGCCTCGTGCCCATGGCCGTTGCGGGCCCGCACCCAGCCTTTTTCAGACACGACCACGGTGACGGGTTCGTCCACCACCTTGATTTCAACCACCGCTTTTTTTTCGGCCTGTATGAGGGTGCGGCGGGGGTCGGCAAAGACCTTGGCGTCGGCCTCTATCTCGCGAATCATGAGCCGCTTCAGGGCGCCAGGGTTGGCCAGAATATCGGTCAAATCGGCCTTTTGCGCTTGTAGATCCTTGAGTTCCTGCTCTATTTTGATCGCTTCCAAACGGGCCAACTGCCGCAAGCGAATTTCCAGAATATCCTCTGCTTGGCGCTCACTGAGGGCGAATCGGGCCATGAGGGCAGGCTTGGGCTCGTCGCTCTGGCGGATGATGGCGATGACCTCATCGATGTTGAGCAGCACAATTTGCCGCCCCTCCAGAATATGAATGCGGTCTTGCACCTTGCCCAGGCGGTGCTCCGAGCGCCGAACGATGGTCTGCTGGCGAAACGCCACCCACTCCTCCAGCATGCGCCGCAGCGACTTTTGCGTGGGCCGACCGTCCAGCCCCACCATGGTCAGGTTGATGGGGGCGGTGGTCTCCAAGCTGGTGTGGGCCAGCAGAGCATTGATGAGCTCTGCCTGGCTGATGCGGCTGCTTTTGGGCTCGAACAGCAGTCGCACAGCGGCATCTTTGCTGGATTCGTCGCGCACCGTGTCCAGCACCGCCAGCATGCTGGCCTTGAGTTGCGTCTGCTCCTGGCTGAGGGCTTTTTTGCCCGCTTTGACCTTGGGGTTGGTCAGCTCCTCCAGCTCTTCCAACACGCGTTGGGTGCTCACGCCGGGGGGCAACTCCGTGACGACCAGCTGCCACTGACCCCGCGCCAGGTCTTCGATCTTCCAGCGTGCCCGCACCTTGAGGCTGCCGCGACCGCTGCGGTAGGCATCGGCGATGTCGGCCTCGCTGCTGATGATCTGGCCACCGCCGGGATAGTCCGGGCCTGGCACGATGGCCAGCAGATCGGCCTCGGGCAGCACCGGATTTTTAATCAGAGCCACACAGGCATCGGCCACCTCGCGCAAGTTGTGGCTGGGGATTTCGGTGGCCAACCCCACCGCAATGCCACTGGCCCCGTTGAGCAGGGCAAACGGCAGGCGGGCCGGCAACTGCTGAGGCTCCTGGGTGGAGCCGTCGTAGTTGGGCACAAAGTCCACCGTGCCTTCGTCAATCTCATCCAGCAGCAAGCGGGTGATGCGGGCCAGGCGGGCCTCGGTGTAGCGCATGGCAGCGGCACCGTCGCCATCGCGGCTGCCGAAGTTGCCCTGTCCGTCAATCAACGGATAGCGCTGAGAAAAGTCCTGCGCCATTCGCACCAGTGCGTCGTAGGCGGCCTGATCACCATGGGGGTGGAAGCGGCCCAGCACATCGCCCACCACACGGGCACTTTTGACGGGCTTGGCACCCGCTGTGCCATTGGCTCCGCCAAAGCCCAGGCCCATGCGGGACATGCTGTACAGAATTCGGCGCTGCACGGGCTTTTGACCGTCGCACACATCGGGCAACGCCCTGCCCTTGACCACGCTCAGCGCGTACTCCAGGTAGGCACGCTGCGCGTAGCCCGCCAGACTGTCGGCATCCAGAGGCGCAGGCTCGGTGGACAGTGGTTCGGGCGGTGGTGGCGGCGCGGGAGGCAGTGGCGCGTCGGCAGAGACAAGGTCAGCGGTGCTTGGTTCGGTCATGTCGAGACAGTGGATGGGGCTCAACGGCTGGTCGCCATCGGCAGGTGGTGAACAGAGCGCAGGCCTGCGGGGGGCTGCAAAAACAGGTAAAGCTGGGTGACGGTACGCACGTAGCGGCGGGTTTCTGGGAAGTTGGGCACCTGCATATCGGCGCGGCGCACCGCGCCCTCGCCCGCGTTGTAGGCCGCCAGGGCCAGTTCCAGCCGATCCGGAAACCGCTTCAGCAACCGGGCGAGCACCCGGGCACCGGTGTCGATGTTGGTGCGTGGGTCAAGCAGCCAGCTTTCCACGCTGCGTCCGTCCCTGGCCTGCAACCCATGGTCTTGCGCGGTGGCGGGCATGATTTGCATCAGGCCCAGTGCACCACGGGGGCTGACGGCCAGGGCATCAAAGCCGGACTCGGCCGCAATGACGGCCTGCAGCAGCTTTGCGTCGATGCGGTGCGCCCGGGCAGCTTCCCGAATGAGGTGGCGCACCGCTTTGTAGGCAGGGGAAATATCAAAAAAAGCCAGCACATGGCCGGGTGCCACCACAGCGCCCGTTTCCGGCCAGGCGGTGCCCACCAGAGCGGGCGTTTCCCAACCCGACTGGTCGGCACGCCAGGGGTCTTGCAGGTCCTGGGGCCAACCTTGCACCATGCCTGGCAACCCGGCATCGGTGCGTCCGCCGTAGAACAGCTCGTAGCGGTCATCGAGCTTTTCGGAGGCAAAGTGGCCCACGCCGCGCTCGTCCACCCATGCCCAGACCTGGGCGTGGGCGGCGCTGCCCAGGCAGGTCACCCACCACAGGGCCACACACAGGCCTACCCATGCGACCGCCCGGCACAGACCAGCCCCAGTGCGATGGAGGGGCCAATACCTCACACATCCACCTCCACCGAGTCGCCGTGCAGCTCCATGAGTTCGCGGCGCGAGGCAGCCTCGCCTTTGCCCATGAGCTTGGTGATTTCGGCCTCGGTGCGGGCAAAGTCGAACGCCCCCAGGTGCACCTGCAGCAAGCGGCGGGTGTCTGGGTTGAGGGTGGTGTCCCACAGCTGGGTGGCACTCATCTCGCCCAGGCCCTTGAAGCGGCTGATGGTCCAGCTGCCTTCTTTCAAGCCCTCTTTGCGCAGCTTGTCCAGGGCGGCTTGCAATTCGCCCTCGTCCAGCGCGTACACCTTGGCGGCTGGTTTTTTGCCCCTGGCCGGTGCATCGATGCGAAAGAGCGGAGGCCTGGCCACGTACACATGGCCAGCCGCGATGAGCTGCGGGAAATGCCTGAAAAACAGCGTCAACAGCAGCACCTGGATGTGTGATCCGTCCACGTCGGCGTCGGCCAGAATGCAGACTTTTCCGTAGCGCAAGCCAGCCAGTACGCCAGTGGCATCCATCCCGCCCGCGGCGTCGCCGGGGCCATGAGGGTCCACCCCGATGGCCACGGCAATGTCGTGGATCTCATGGTTGGCAAACAGGCGGTCGCGGTCCACCTCCCAGGTGTTGAGCACCTTGCCGCGCAGGGGCAGGATGGCCTGGCTTTCTTTGTCGCGGCCCATTTTGGCGCTGCCCCCGGCCGAATCGCCCTCGACCAGAAACACCTCGTTGTGGGCCAGATCGCGGCTTTCGCAGTCGGTCAGCTTGCCGGGCAGCACGGCCACGCCGGAACCCTTGCGCTTCTCCACCTTCTGGCTGGCTTTTTGCCGCGATTGCGCCGCCTTGATGGCCAACTCGGCCAGGCGCTTGCCGTGCTCGACGTGCTGGTTCAGCCACAGCTCCAGCGCCGGCTTGACGAAGCTGGAGACCAGCCGCACGGCATCGCGGGAGTTGAGGCGTTCTTTGATCTGCCCCTGGAACTGCGGGTCCAGCACCTTGGCACTGAGCACATAACTCGCGCGCGCAAACACATCTTCAGGCAGCAACTTGACGCCTTTGGGCGCCAGCGCATGCAGGTCAATGAAGCCTTTGACGGCCTGGAACAGGCCGTCGCGCAACCCGCTTTCGTGGGTGCCCCCGGCCGATGTGGGAATGAGGTTGACGTAGCTCTCGCGCACAGGGGCGCCATCTTCGGTGAAGGCCACGCACCAGTCGGCGCCCTCACCTTCGGCAAAGCTGTCGTGCCCGCTGTCGGCGCTGCCCGAGCCGTCAAACAACGGAATGACGGGCTCTCCGTTCAAGGTCTGTTGCAGATAGTCGCGCAGGCCGGCCTTGTATTGCCAGGTGGTGGCGTCGCGGGTTTTTTCGTTGACCAGCGTGACGCTGACGCCGGGCATCAGCACCGCTTTGCTGCGCAGCAGGTGGGTGAGTTCGGCCAGCGGCAGCTGGGCGGATTCAAAGTACCGTGCATCGGGCCACACCCGAACACTGGTGCCCTGCTTGCGGTCTCGCGGGCCTTCAGCACCGGCTTGGGCCGCACCCAGCACCGCCGGGCGCAGGACCAGGGGCTCGATCACGTCGCCCCCCGAAAACGTCAGGCTGGCCACCTGACCTTCGCGGTAGCTGGTGACCTCCAGCCGGGTGGAGAGCGCATTGGTCACGCTCACACCCACGCCGTGCAGCCCGCCGGAGAAGCTGTAGGCACCGCCCTTGCCCTTGTCAAACTTGCCACCCGCATGCAGGCGGGTGAACACCAGTTCGATGACCGGAGCTTTCTCTTCGGGGTGCAGGCCAAAGGGAATGCCGCGCCCGTCGTCCTCAATGGCCACCGAGCCATCCGCGCACAGGGTGACCTTGATTTTTTTGCCATGCCCGGCCAACGCCTCGTCAGCGGCGTTGTCCAGCACCTCTTGCACGATGTGCAAAGGGTTGTCGGTGCGGGTGTACATGCCGGGCCGCTGCTTGACAGGCTCCAGGCCCTTGAGCACGCGGATGGACTGTTCGGAATATTCGACGGAAGAGGCGTTGGGTTGCATGGCGCCGAATTGTAGGTGCGCAGCACCCAGCATCTGTATATAAACCCAGTCTGTGGCCTGGACAGGTCGGGGCCGTGCCAGCCGTGTCCTCGGCCAGCCAAGAGTTGACTTGATCCCGCAGTCTCCGGTGTGCGTGCGCCTGCGTGCCGATGTGGCTACAGTACCGCCCCATGAATGCTTCCATACCCCGTTTGTCCATGTGGCAGGTGCTGGCCTGCGGTGCCGCCATCGTGACGCTCTCCATGGGCGTGCGCCACGGCTTTGGCCTGTGGCTGCAGCCCATCACCCAGGCGCAGAACTGGAGCCGCGAGTCGTTCTCGCTGGCGCTGGCGGTGCAGAACCTGTCGTGGGGAGTGGTCGGCATTTTTGCCGGGATGATGGCCGACCGCTGGGGTGCCTTTCGGGTGCTGGTGCTGGGTGCGGTGCTGTACATGCTGGGCCTGGCGGGCATGGCGCTGTCGCCCACACCCCTGGTGTTTCTGCTCACCACCGGCGTACTGATTGGCGCGGCGCAGGCGGGCACCACCTATGCGGTCATCTACGGCGTCATTGGCCGCAACGTGTCGGCCGAGCGCCGCTCCTGGGCCATGGGCGTGGCTGCGGCAGCGGGTTCGTTCGGCCAGTTTCTGATGGTGCCGGTCGAGGGCTTTCTGATCGACCGCTTTGGCTGGCAACAGGCTTTGCTGGTGCTGGCTGCTGCGGTCCTCATGATCATTCCACTGGCGTGGGGCCTGCGCGAGCCCGGTGCCGGGGGCAGTGCCCCCGCCCAACGGGAACAAACCATTCTGCAAGCCCTGCGCGAGGCCCTGCGCTACCGCAGCTTTCAGCTGCTGATGCTGGGCTACTTTGTGTGCGGCTTTCAGGTGGTGTTCATTGGGGTGCACATGCCCAGCTACCTCAAGGACAACGGCCTGTCACCCCAGGTAGCCAGCACGGCACTGGCACTGATCGGCCTGTTCAATGTGTTTGGCACCTATGCGGCGGGCGCGCTGGGACAGCGTTTGCCCAAACGCCACATCCTGGCGGGCATCTACCTGTCGCGCTCGGTGGTCATCACCCTCTTTCTGCTCGCCCCGCTCACGCCGTGGAGCGTGTACCTGTTTGCCAGTGTCATGGGAGTGCTGTGGCTGTCCACCGTACCGCCGACCAACGCGGTGGTGGCCCAGATTTTTGGGGTGGCGCACTTCTCGATGCTGGGTGGATTTGTGTTCTTCAGCCACCAGATTGGCAGCTTCATGGGCGTCTGGCTGGGCGGCGTGTTGTACGACCAGACCGGCAGCTACCAGGTGGTGTGGGTGCTGGCCATTGCCCTGGGCGTGGTCGCCGCCCTCATCAACCTGCCCGTGAAAGAAAACGCCATTGCCCGCCATGGACACGCCCACGCCTGACACGCAGCGCAGCCCCCCTGACCTGCCTCGCTGGGCACGGGTGCTGATGATCACCCTGGCCCTGGCAGCATGCCTGGCTGTGTTTGGCCTGTACCTGCAGCCAGACTTCCTGGTGTCCCTGGCCGATCGGATGTGGTCGTGTTTTTAATTTTTCAAATAAAATTAGCATCAACCGCTTACAAATAAACAATAGTATGCTATGACTATTATTGACAACATAACCCCTGGAAGCGGTCACGCCCATCCCTCGCAGCAGCACCCGCACAGCGGTTTGGCCCCGTCGCCTTGGGTACAGCGTTGGACGCACCTGCTGCTGCCCCACGCACGGGTGCTGGATGTCGCCTGCGGCACTGGCCGCCACTCCCACTGGCTGGCCGCACTGGGCATGCAGGTTTGGTCGGTGGACAGGGACGACGCCGCGCTGGCCCAAGTGCGTGCCCACTGGCCGCGGGGGGCGGCCCATGCACCCCACACCGTGTGCGCTGACCTGGAGAACGGGCCTTGGCCCTGGCCAGGCCACACCTTCGATGCGGTGGTGGTCACCAACTACCTGTGGCGACCGCTGCTGCCCGTGCTGCTGCAATCCCTGGCGCCGGGCGGAGTGTGGCTGTACGAAACCTTTGCCCATGGCAACGCACAGGTGGGCAAACCCTCGCGGCCCGACTTTTTGCTGCAGCCAGGCGAGCTGCTGCAGGTGTGTCAAGGTCTGCGGGTCGTGGCCTACGAAGACGGCTTTTGCACCCAGCCCGAGCGCTTCGTGCAACGGGTGGTGGCGGTGCAGCCTGTGCCACCCGGTGCCACTGGACCGGGTGCCAGCGAAGCGGTGCCCCGCTTCGCCCTGGACGCAGGCACCGCAGAGCTTCAGCATGAATCGATAGAATGATCCATTCCACTCACCGCACCCCATTCGCCATGAACCCCATCACCGGCAGCATCGTTGCACTCGCCACCCCCATGCTCGAAGACGGCAGCGTGGACTACCCCACCCTGCGCAAGCTCATTGACTGGCACATTGCCGAAGGCACCGATTGCATCGGCGTGGTGGGCACCACCGGCGAATCCCCCACCGTGAGTGTGGAGGAGCACTGCGAAATCATTCGTGTGTCGGTCGAGCAGGCCAAAACACACGGCGACAGGCGCGTGCCCATCATGGCCGGCTGCGGCGCCAACTCCACCGCAGAAGCCATCGAGCTGGCCCGGTTTGCCAAAAAAGTGGGGGCCGATTGTCAGCTGCAGGTGGTGCCCTACTACAACAAACCCACCCAGGAAGGTCAGTACCGCCACTTCAAGGCCATTGCCGAGGCCACGGGTGACTTGCCCATCGTCCTCTACAACGTACCCGGGCGCAGCGTGGCCGACATGGCACACGCCACAGTATTGCGCCTGGCCCAGATACCCGGCATCGTGGGCATCAAGGAAGCGACAGGCAACATCGAGCGGGCGCAATGGCTCATCAAGGAAGTGCCCAAGGGCTTTGCCGTGTACTCAGGCGACGACGCCACCGCCGTCGCCCTCATGCTGTGCGGCGGCCAGGGCAATGTGAGCGTATCGGCCAACATCGCCCCCCGCCTTATGCACGAGCTGTGTATGGCCGCCATCGCCGGCGATGTGCGCACCGCCATGGCCATCCAGATGCAGCTACTGCCTATCCACAAACACCTGTTTGTGGAGGCCAACCCCATTCCCCTGAAGTGGGCCATGGCGCGCCTCGGCCTGTGCGGCCCCACCCTGCGCCTGCCCATGACAGACATGGATGATTCGAATGTGCCTGTGGTCGAGGGTGCACTGCGCGCATCGGGCCTGCTGGCCTGATTCTGACCAATGACAAACCTGCCCAGTTCAGCCCATGATGACCCAACACCCTGCCCCATCCCCCGCTTTGAAATCTACCACCCGGCACACGCTTGCCCTGCTGGCCGTGTGTGGCTTGGCGGTCTCGGGCTGTTCCACCTTCCAAGAGACCAAGGTGGACTACACCAGCGCCAAGCGCATCAACACCTTGGACGTGCCGCCCGACCTGACCCAACTGAGCAAAGACAGCCGCTTTGCCATGCCCGGTGGGCCCGTCTCAGCCAGTGGCTACCAGGTCAGCCAGGCATCCTCTCAGGCCACACCCGTGACCGCAGCCAACTCCGTAGGCGACGTGCGAATTGAGCGCGCCGGCAGCGAGCGCTGGCTGGTGGTCAAGCGCCCCGCCGATGCGCTGTGGGAACCGGTGCGCGGCTTCTGGCAAGACAACGGCTTTGTGCTGGTGCTGGACCAGGAAAAGCTGGGCCTGCTGGAAACCGACTGGGCCGAGAACCGCGCCAAACTGCCCCAGGACTTCATCCGCAACACATTGGGCAAGCTGCTCGACAGCCTGTACTCCACCGGCGAGCGCGACAAGTTCCGCACCCGCCTGGAGCGCAACGCGGCGGGCGAAACGGAGATCTACATCAGCCACCGGGGCATGGTCGAGGTGTTCACCAGCTCGTCCAAAGACCAGACCATGTGGCAGCCCCGCCCTTCCGACCCAGAGCTGGAAGCGGAGTTTCTGCGCCGCCTCATGGTCAAGCTCGGTGCCAGCCAGGAAGAAGCCAAGGCCCAGTTGGCCGTTTCGTCTGCTGCGCCCAAGGCGCGCCTGATCCAGGCAGGTGGCGTGCCCACCGCTGTGGAAGTGAGCGAGTCGTTTGACCGCGCGTGGCGCCGGGTGGGCGTCACCCTGGACCGCAGCGGCTTCACTGTGGAAGACCGCAACCGCGTCCAGGGCACCTACTTTGTGCGCTACGTCGCACCCACTGAGCCGCAAAAGGAATCCGGCTTTCTGGGCAAACTGTTTGGCTCGTCCAAAACCGAGGCCAAACCGGCCCAGTACCAGGTGCGTGTTGCCACCAGCGGCGACACCAGCACCGTCACAGTGCTGAATGCAGACGGACAGCCGGACGCATCCGCATCCGCGCACAGCATCCTCAGACTGCTCGCTCAGGACCTACAGTAACAGCCGTCGGTGGACAGCGTGGCGCACTGCCTGCGCCCGTGCTACCCCACCCGCTCGTCCACGCACAGCTGATGTGCAGACGCAAAAAAGCCGCTGTCAGCGGCTTTTTTTGTGGTCGGTGCAGCACAGGTCCACGCCACTCGGGCCTGACCTTGCACCGTCAGCCCATCACTGCTTTTTCTCTTCTGGCTTGGCGTCAGTGGCGGCTGCGGGGGCGGCGGCATCGGCTGCTGGTGCAGCAGCGGCGTCAGCAGGCGCAGCGGCGGGAGCAGCAGCGTCGGCGGGTGCTGCGGCTGGAGCGGCATCTGCAGCAGGTGCAGGAGCGGCCACAGGCGCTGGAGCAGCAGCGGGAGCTTCTTCTTTTTTGCCACAGGCAGTCAGGGCAATGGCAGCAAACAGGGCAGCGATGAGGGTGGTTTTGGTCATGGTATGGGTAGTAGTTGGTACACGCTTGTCCCGCCAACCCAGGCCACCATGCCAGCGATGGTTGGTCCTGTGGGCGGGAGCGGCGCAAGTGTAGGGGAAAACACCAATGACATTCACCAAAAACCGTAAGAGTTTGTGAAAAATTTACCTTCTACTCGCCATGCACCCATTCGACGCCACTCAGATCCTCACACCGGGTGCAGCCAACCCGCACTGAACCAATCAGCCAACAGTTCCTGGGCGCCACCGCTGGCCTTCGCCACTGCCTGTGCAGGCAGCGTGCGCTGGTCGGCCAGTTGGCGCATCAGGCGGGCATCGCTGCCTGCCGCACGAAAGCTGTCGCCATTGATGAAGATGTGCCTGTCGTCATACATCATGCGGGTGCGCCGGTCCAGGCGCACAGCCCCTGGTGACCAGTCGGACTCCGGTTCGTCAAACCACACCTTGGGCTTGGGATCGGTCATGACCTCCCCGAGCGCACACGCCAGCGATTCGCGATCGGCCAGCAAACGCTCCAGCGCATCACCTGCGAACACTTGCAGACCCTCGGGAATCCGCGCGGGTGTATCGGTAGCAGGCTGGGCGCTGTCGCGGTAGAGGGTGGCGTCCTCAAAGGCATCGGTCATGCGCAGCATCAGCTCGCCCGCCAAGCTGGCGCGCTGCGGCACCCGAAACCCGACCGAATAGGTCATGCAGCCCTCGTCCATGGCAATACCGTCGTGCGCCCAGCGCGGTGGGAGGTAGAGCATGTCGCCTGGCTCCAGCACGTGTTCTTCCTCGGGCACAAAGTGCGTGAGTATCTTCAGGGGCACATCCTCTTGCAGACTCAGGTCCTTCTGGCGACCGATGCGCCAACGCCGCCGACCGGCCGCCTGGAGCAAAAACACGTCGTAGCTGTCAAAGTGCGGCCCTACCCCACCACCTTCACTGGCCCAGGAAATCATCAGATCGTCCAGTCGCGCGTCAGGCACAAACCGAAAGCGGCTCATCAATTCGTGCACCGGGTCGCTGTGGAGGTCCACGCCTTGCACCAGCAGGGTCCAGCCGGGTTGACTGGCCGGTGGAAACACCGACTTTTTGAACGGACCATGGGCCAGCGTCCAGCCTGGTGCCGTGGGCTGTTGAACAATCAGGCGGCTCTCGACATCGTCCCGCAGCGACAGGCCAAACAGCTCCGCCTTGGACAGCAGTGGCGAAAAGCCGGGCACCGCCTGGCGCACCAGCAGCGGCTTCTTTTGCCAGTGCCGCTTCATGAACTGGGCGGCACTGAGCCCCCCAAGCAAAGTCATGGGCGAATCGGTGAACAGAGGGCTTGCGGGCGCTGCAGCGGTGCGGCCGTGGGTGGGGGGGGTGGTTGGGGTCATGGGACAATTGTCGGATGAAAATCACCGATCAATGCGTCGCTGCCCTGACCTGGACGCTGAAAGACACCCTGGGCGAGACTCTGGACACACTGGATGAACCAGTCGAATTTCTGGTGGGGGGCGATGACCTCCTGGCCGCCATTGAAGCGGCGCTGCAAGGCCGCTCCACGGGCGACACCGTGGATCTTCACCTGGAGCCAGACGTCGCTTTTGGCGACTACAACGAGCAGCTGGTGTTTCTGGAGCCGCGCAACCTGTTTCCGGCCGAGCTGGAAGAAGGCATGGGCTTTGAGGGTCTGCCCCCCGGCGCCAACCCCGCCGCCCCCGCCGACCGCTTGTACTTTGTGACCGACATCTACCCCGACCATGTGGTACTGGATGCCAACCACCCACTGGCGGGCATCGCCTTGCGCCTGTCGCTGAAGGTGCACGGGGTGCGCGAGGCCTCGGTGGAAGAAGTGGGCAAGGGGAGCCTGGGCATGGGGTTTTTCACACTCGGCATACCCGCTGCCGGGGCTGCAGCGGCAGGTACCGCAGACGGGCACCACCACCCGCATGGTCATGGTCATGGTCATGACCACGACCACGACCACGACCACCGACATTTGCACTAAAAAGTCGGCTTTCGCATGATGTATATAGACTTATAGCTATAAAAAAAAGCCCCAGAACTACAAGTTCTGGGGCGTTTTTCTGCAAGACCTGCCAAGCCGCTGCTGCCCTGAGCCTCAGGACTGCAGCCGCTGCTGCTCAGCCGGTGCCGGTAGACCCGTAGCCACCCTCACCACGCTGACTGGGAGCCTCGAAGGTATCCACTACCCGAAATGCCGCCTGCACCACAGGCACGATGATGAGTTGTGCCAGCCGCTCCATGGGCTGCAGGGTATAGGCCACATCGCTGCGGTTCCAGGCGCTGACCATCAGCTGGCCCTGGTAATCGCTGTCAATGAGGCCCACCAGGTTGCCCAGCACGATGCCATGCTTGTGACCCAGGCCCGAGCGCGGCAGGATAAGCGCCGCATACGCCGGGTCGGCCAGATGGATGGCCATGCCAGTGGGGACCAGCTGCCAGGCATTGGGCTCCAACACCAGCGGCGCTTCCAGACAAGCCCGCAGGTCCAGGCCCGCACTGCCTGGCGTTGCATAGGCAGGCGCCTGGTCATGCAGGCGCGGGTCTAGGATTTTCAGGTCAACTTGCATGGGCATGCGTCACTGCTTCATGGATTCCTTGAGCGCCTTGAGAGCGTCGTCCGCCTCGTCAGCGGGAGGGGTGGGCATGCCGTCGTCACCCGTCTTTTCGCCCTCGGCTGCATCGTCCTCAGGGTAGCCTTCGGGGCCACCATAACCTTCTTCGGTAGAGGCGTCGTTCAGCAAACCGCGCACCGTGGCATCGTCCATTTGAACGGCCTTTTCCACATGCCCGGTCACGATAGTGGGGTTCATGACAATCACCGCCACCATGATGAGCTGGAGGATGATGAACGCAATGGAGCCTTTGTAGATCTGCGCCGTGGTCACGGCCTTGATGCGCGCCTTGGTGATGTGGTCGGTGTAGTCGCTGCGCGAGGCCACACTGCGCAGATAGAACAGCGCAAAACCAAACGGTGGCGTCAGGAACGACGTTTGCAGGTTCATGGCGATGATGATGCCGAACCAGATCAGGTCAATGCCCATCTTCTCGGCCACAGGTGCCAGCAGCGGGATGACGATGAAGGCAATCTCGAAGAAGTCGATGAACATGCCCAGGATGAACACCAGCAGGTTCACAAACACCAGGAAGCCAAGCTGGCCACCGGGCAGCTTGTCAAACAGGTGCTCCACCCAGATATGGCCGTCTGCCGCGTTGAAGGTGAAGCTGAACACCGTCGAGCCGATCAGGATGAACAGCACAAAAATCGACAGCTTGGTGGAGTTTTCCAGGGCTTGCTTGAGCAGGTCGAAGCTCAGGCGTTTGCGCGAGAACGCCATGATCAGCGCACCCAACGCACCCATGGCACCACCTTCGGTGGGGGTGGCAATGCCCAGGAAAATAGTACCCAGCACCAGAAAAATCAGCACCAGTGGCGGAATCAACGCAAACGTCACCTGTTCGGTGAGGCGCGACACCAGGCCCAGCCTGAAAACCTTGTTCACAATCGCCAGCCCAAGGGCCAAAAAGGCGCCGATGGTGGCAGACAAAATGAACACTTCGTCACCACCTGCTGGCATCTCCCGCTCCAGCATGGGGTTCAGGATGCTCTCGTGCACCGTGGACCACCAGTAGGCCACGCCGCCACACAGCAGCAGCAGCCCCAGCAGCGAGCGATGGCCGCTGGCGCCGTTGGGTTCGTTGTAGATACGGGCTTCGGCAGGCAAAGCGGGCACCCACTTGGGCATGACCACGGCCACCACCGCAATAAACAGCAGATACAGGCCCACCAGCATCATGCCTGGCAGCAGCGCGCCAGCGTACATGTCACCCACGGAGCGACCCAGCTGGTCGGCCAGCACAATCAGCACCAGCGACGGTGGCAAAGCCTGCGCCAAGGTACCCGACGCGGTGATGGTGCCAGTGGCGATGGTGCGGTTGTAGCCATAGCGCAGCATGATGGGCAGAGAGATCAAACCCATGGAAATCACCGCCGCTGCGACAACGCCCGTGGTTGCGGCCAGCAGCGCGCCCACCAGCACCACCGCCACCGCCAGGCCACCACGCACCGGACCGAACACCTGCGCCACGGTGGACAACAGGTCCTCCGCCATGCGGCTGCGCTCCAGAATGATGCCCATGAGGGTGAAGAACGGAATGGCCAGCAACGTGTCGTTTTGCATGATGCCAATGACACGCAGCGGCAGCGCCTGGAACAGGTTGGACGGGAACAAACTGAGCTCCATGCCCAGCAACCCAAAGAACAGCCCGGTGGCGGCCAGAGAAAACGCCACCGGAAAGCCCAGTAGCAAAAAGAACAGCAGGCCAGCGAACATCACTGGCACAAAGTTGGCGGTCAGAAATTCCATCATGTTATGTCGCCTTGTGGGTGGATGCTTTGGCCAAGGCTTCCGCCTCGACCTCGCGGGCCAGCTCTTCGGCCAGCATTTCTTCTTCGGAGGGGCCGTGGACGTTCAGCACATCGGGTCCCTGCCCGGTCAAAAATGCCAGGCGCTTGATCAACTCCGACACACCTTGCAACGCCAACAACACAAAACCGGCAGGAATGAGCGCATACACCGGCCACCGGATCAACCCGCCAGCGTTGGACGACATTTCGCCCGAGTGGTAGGCGTTGGAAACCACCGGCCAGCTCAGGGTGGTCATGAGGTAACACAAGGGCAACAAAAACACGAGGATGCCGCCGATGTCGATCCAGTTGCGGGTGGCAGGGCTGAACTTGCTCGACACAAAGTCAATGCGCACATGCACATTGCGCATGAAGGCGTAGCCTCCACCCAGCATGAACACGGCCGCGAACAGGTACCACTGAATCTCGAGGAAGCTGTTGGAGCCTATGTTGAAGAGCTTGCGCATGATGGCATTGCTCGCGCTGATGAGGGTGGCCGCCAACACCAGCCACATGGCCAGCTTGCCAACAAGGCCACTGATGCCGTCGATCAGACGGGACAGTGAAAGTAATACGGGCATACAAACTCCAGTACCAACGGGCACGTGTTCAAACAAAAAGTCTGGCAGTGTAGAAATGAACGGCTGAAACGCCGCTGACAGCCCCCTGCACAGGCTGTCTGGTCACTGACCGCAACTACAACAAGGCATTGAACAAAAAACCCCGCAACCGCGGGGTTTTTCGAGCACACCAGCCCCGGTCAGAGTTTGGCGCTTTGCATGTAGCGGTCGAACTGGGCTTCCGTGAAACGGAACCACAGGTTCTGGTCTTTGCGGAAGTTGGAATAGTCGGTGTAGATCTTCTTCCAGTTCGGGTTGCTGGCACTCAGCTCGCTGTACAGCGCCATCGACTCTTTGAACGCGGCATCCATGACCGACTTGGGGAAGGCCTGCACCTTGGCACCACCAGCCACCAAGCGCTTGAGCGCCGCAGGGTTGCGGGCGTCGTACATCGCTTGCATGGTGGTGTGAGCATGAGAAGCAGCACACTCCACAATGGCCTTGTACTCGGAAGACAGCGCGTTGTATGCTGCCTTGTTGACGTAGAAGTCCACCTGAGCACCACCCTCCCACCAGCCAGGGTAGTAGTAGTTTTTGGCCACCTTGTAGAAACCCAGTTTCTCGTCGTCGTAGGGACCAATCCACTCAGTGGCATCGATGGTGCCTTTTTCCAGAGCCTGGTAGATTTCGCCGCCCGGGATGTTCTGCGGCACGCCGCCCATGCGGGTCAGCACCTTGCCGGCAAAGCCACCAATGCGCATTTTCATGCCCTTGATGTCGGCAATGCCCTTGATTTCCTTGCGGTACCAACCGCCCATTTGGGCGCCGGTATTGCCGCCAGGGAAGTTCACGATGTTGTACTGGTCGTAGAACTCGCGGAACAGCTTCAGGCCATTGCCGTCGTAATACCAGGCCGTCAGCTGGCGACTGTTCAGGCCGAACGGGATGGCGGTGCCCATGGCAAAGGTGTCGTCCTTGCCGAAGTAGTAATAGGGGCATGTGTGGGCCACTTCCACCGTGCCTTGCTGCACACCGTCCACCACGCCGAATGCGGGCATCAGTTCGCCGCCGGGATGGACGGAAATGGAGAATTTGCCACCCGACATTTCATTGACTTTTTTGGTGAACACATCGGCAGCGCCAAAAATGGTGTCCAGCGCTTTGGGAAAGCTGGATGCCAGACGCCAGCGGATGGTGGCCTGCGCATGCACAGCAGGCGCAGCGCCTGCGGCCAACACGCCAGCAATGCCAGCGTGTTTGATGAGTGAACGACGATCCATAGTGTTTGACTCCTTGGTTGGATGTATCTCACCCGGGCATCCAACATGGATTGGTGCACCCGGAGACTGTTTAGCCAGGGTCATTGTAGGAAGCCGCACCCTCGCTGCTCTGGGGGTTTTCCCTTGAAAAACGGCGTGTGCGGCGGTGTATTCAGGTTCTTGCAAGCTACCCAGGGGTCGGCCTGAAAAGCGGTGCGAGAACGCGTGAATTTATTTCAAGGCGAGCATCCATTCACCGATGGATTTCTGCATACCGGCAGCATCCAGTCCCTGTATGGCCAGCAGCTGCGCAGGGTCTCCGTGGTCAATGAACACATCGGGCAGCCCCAGGCGCAGCACCGGGCGGAAAAGCCCCAGGTCCTGCAAGGCCTCCAGCACCGCCGAGCCTGCACCACCCATGAGGCAGCCCTCCTCCACGGTCACCAGCGCGGCGTGGTCTGCGGCCACCTGGGCCAACAGTTCGGTGTCCAGCGGCTTGGCCCAGCGCATATTCACCACGGTGGCGTTGAGCGCCTCGGCGGCCTGCAATGCCGGGGACAGCAGCGTGCCAAACACCAGCAGCGCCACACCTTCGCCGCGGCGACGCACTTCGCCCTTGCCGTAGGGCAAACCTTCCAGAGACGAAGGCACAGAGACACCTGCGCCGCTGCCACGCGGATAACGCACCGCCACCGGGTGGTTTTGCTCGAAAGCGGTGGTGAGCAATGCCCGGCACTCCGCCTCGTCGGCTGGGCAGGCCACGGCCATGTTGGGGATGCACCGCAGGTAGGCCACGTCGTAAGCCCCGGCGTGGGTGGCACCATCGGCCCCAACCAGGCCTGCCCGGTCCAGCGCAAACACCACCGGCAGGTTCTGCAGGGCAACGTCGTGGATCAGTTGGTCGTAACCCCGCTGCAAAAACGTGGAGTAGATGGCAACCACCGGTTTGAGCCCTTCGCAGGCCAGGCCGGCTGCGAAGGTGACGGCGTGTTGCTCGGCAATGCCCACATCGTGGTAGCGCTCGGGAAAACGGCGCTCGAACTCCACCATGCCCGAGCCTTCCCGCATGGCCGGTGTGATGGCCACCAGCCGGGAATCCTGCTGGGCCATGTCGCACAGCCACTGGCCAAAAATCTGCGTAAAGGTGGGCTTGACGGGCGTGCTGGATTTGACCAGACCCACCGCTGGATCGAACTTGCCTGGACCGTGGTAGGCCACTGGATCGACCTCTGCCAGCTTGTAGCCATTGCCCTTTTTGGTGACCACGTGCAAGAACTGGGGGCCCTTGAGGTGGCGCAGGTTTTCCAGCGTGGGAATGAGGGAATCCAGGTCGTGTCCGTCGATGGGGCCGACATAGTTGAACCCAAACTTCTCAAACAGGGTGGCGGGCACCACCATGCCTTTGGCGTGCTCCTCCAGCCGCTTGGCCAACTCGAACAGTGGCGGCGCGTTGCGCAGCACCTGCTTGCCCACGTTTTTGGCGGCAGAGTAGAACTGTCCGCTCATGAGCTGGGCGAGGTAGCGGTTCAGGGCCCCCACCGGCGGGGAAATGGACATGTCGTTGTCGTTGAGCACCACCAGCAGCGGCAAATCGTCGTGGACCCCGGCGTTGTTCAGCGCCTCAAACGCCATGCCGGCCGTCATGGCCCCATCGCCGATGACGGCAATGGCGTGGCGGTGTTGGCCCAGCTGGCGGGCTGCAATGGCCATGCCCAGTGCGGCCGAAATGGAGGTGGACGAGTGCGCGGTGCCAAAGCTGTCGTACTCACTCTCGTCGCGGCGCGGGAAGCCGCTGATCCCGCCCAGTTGCCGCAAACTGCCCATGCGGTCACGCCGACCGGTCAGGATTTTGTGCGGATAGGTCTGGTGCCCCACGTCCCACACGATGCGGTCTCGCGGGGTGTCGAACACCCAATGCAGGGCCAAGGTCAACTCGACCGTGCCCAGGTTGGAGCTGAGGTGTCCGCCAGTGCGGGACACGCTCTCCAACAAAAACGCACGCAACTCGTTGGCCAGAATGGGCAGCTGCGGCCTGGACAAGGCACGCAGGTCAGAGGGCTGGTTGATGGAGGCGAGCAAAGAGTTCATGGGCTTGTGAGAAGGGCATGCGCCGCGACTGAAGTTTCGCTGCAGCGTAACGCATAAAAAATGCCCGTTGACCGACTGGGCCACGGACCAGCTGTGCAAGCAGGGCTAATGGGTGCGTCCCTCCACCAGCACCGCCAGGGCATGGAGGGCGTGCACCTGGGGCAGGCCACTTGCGTCCAGAGCAACTCTGGCATCGGTGATCAGCGACTGTGCGTAGGCCTGCGCTTGGGCCAGCCCCATCAGGCTGACAAAATTGGGTTTGTCGTTGTCGGCGTCTTTGCCAGCGGTTTTGCCCAAGGTCTGGGTGTCGGCCACCACATCAAGCACATCGTCCACCACTTGGAAAGCCAGCCCAAGCAGACTGCCGTAGCGGGCCAGATGGTCCCGCGCAGCCTCGGGTACCCGGCCACACAGCGCGCCCATGAGCACACTGTTTTGCAGCAGCGCGCCGGTTTTGAGCCGGTGCATGTGCTCCAGCTCGGACTGGGTGAGGCAGCGCCCCACACTGGCCAAATCGATAGCCTGACCACCCGCCATGCCCTGCCCCCCGGCCGCCAGGGCCAGGTGGCGGCACAGCTGAAACGCAAGCTCGGGTGCCACACTGTCGTCGGCAGGCAGCATCAGCTCAAAGGCCAGCGCCTGCAGCGCATCACCCGCCAGCAGCGCTTGCGCCTCGCCGAAGCGCACATGCACCGTGGGCTTGCCACGGCGCAGCACATCGTTGTCCATACAAGGCAGGTCGTCGTGAACCAGAGAGTAGGCGTGGATCAGTTCTACCGCACACGCGGCCCTCAGTGCGGCAGTGCCCACCGCATGACCGGCAGACTCGGCAGCGGCCAACACCAGCAGTGGGCGCAAGCGCTTGCCGCCGTCCAGCACCGCGTAGCGCATGGCTTCGCCCAGACCGGCAGGCGAGTCGGCACACACCCATTGCTGCAGGGCCTGCTCAACCTGACCCAAGCGCATGGTGGACCAAGCCGACCAGTCCCAGTCACTGGGCGACAGGGGTTGCGCGGGTGATGGTGACGGGGCATTGCCAGGGGCGGTACCCGCGCCGCCTGTGTCAGTGACCCTCATGAAGCCGTCCAACCGACCAACTCGCCCTGGTCCAAAACCTTGATCTGGTCTTCGACGCTTTGCAAACGACCCCGACAAAAAGCCAGCAGCTGCGCACCGCGTTGGTACTGAACCAGCAACTCGTCCAACGGCAACTGGCCCGCATCCAGCCGGGCAATGAGCTGCTCCAGCTCCGACAAGGCCGCCTCGTAGGTCGTTGGCTCGGAGGCCATGGCTGGCACGCCGGGGGCCGGTGGACGGGGGTTGGATTTGGGCATGTGGGAACGGTCGGATGGGTGAGCGGGGTATGTCGAGGCTGCGCCTACCGGCGCACGGGGCCAGCCAATAGCGACAAAAATTCGTATTTTAGGTTCCCTCGGTGGCACAACCGCCCCACCCCCAGCATGCCCCTGTGACGAAGGCATGGCGCACCACCGTTGCCGGTGCGGCAGCTGACAGACCCAGACGCCCCCAAGCCGACGTTTTTGGATCAAAGGGTACACTAGCCCCCCTTTTTTCACCCTGACGGGGTTGCACCAAGGACCACCCATCACCCTCCCGCGCCAAGCCGATAGTCGCCAGCGATTTTCGTGATGCGCTTACCCTGCCCCTTCATAGGGGGAGTCTCTAGGTCAGGACCACGATGTCTGATTTAAGTCTTCAACTGCAGCAGGCCGCAAGCCAACTACCAGTTTCCAGTTATTTCAATGAAGCGCTGTTCAGGCGCGAATTGGAGACCATCTTCCAGCGCGGGCCCCGCTATGTGGGGCACATCAACGCCGTTCCCAACGTGGGCGACTTCTACGCTCTTCCCCAGGAGGGAGAAGGCCGCGCCCTGGTGCGCACCGAGCAAGGCGTGCAGCTCGTCTCCAACATCTGCCGCCACCGACAGGCCGTCATGCTCAAAGGGCGTGGCAACCTGGGCCACACCCAACCGGGCAGCGCGGGCGGCAACATCGTCTGTCCGCTGCACCGCTGGACCTACAGCGGCGGTTCCAAACTGGGGCAATTGGGCGAGCTGATTGGGGCTCCCCACTTTACCCAGGACCCCTGCCTCAACCTGCAGCGCTACCCCTTGCGCGAGTGGAACGGCATGCTCTTTGAGGACAATGGCCGCGACATCGAAGTCGACCTCGCCGGCATGGGTCCCCGCGCCGCCCTCAATTTCGACGGCATGGTGCTGGACCATGTGGAGATGCACACCTGCAACTACAACTGGAAGACCTTCATCGAGGTGTACCTGGAGGACTACCACGTGGTGCCCTTCCACCCCGGCCTGGGCAACTTCGTCACCTGCAACGACCTGACCTGGGAGTTCAAGCCCGAGTTCTCGGTGCAGACCGTGGGCGCTCAAAACCTCATGGGCAAGGCTGGCAGCCCTGTGTACCAGCAATGGCACCAACAGCTCATGGCCTACCGCGAAGGCAAGGCACCCGAGCACGGCGCCATCTGGTTGACCTACTACCCCCACATCATGGTGGAGTGGTACCCCCATGTGTTGACCGTCTCCACCCTGTACCCCCTGAGCGTGGACCGGACCATGAACATGGTCGAGTTCTACTACCCCGAAGACATCGCTGCCTTCGAGCGCGGATTTGTGGAGGCCCAACGCGCGGCCTACATGGAAACCTGCATAGAAGACGACGAAATCGGTGAGCGCATGGACGCCGGTCGCAAAGCGCTGCTGGCCCGAGGCGACAACGAGGTCGGCCCCTACCAGAGCCCAATGGAAGACGGCATGCAGCACTTCCACGAGTGGTACCGAGGGCGCATGGGCACCCTGTGAGCGGCAATCGGCCTCCTGATCGCTCCTGCACCAGACGCTATATGCGTAGCAAACTATTGTTATTCATCAAGCGATAAGCACCAAAAACATATAAAATTATGCAATTGCAGGCGCTGTGGATGGTGCTCGGGGCCTTCCTGTTTGCTTCCATGGGGGTGTGCATCAAGTTCGCCTCCAGCCACTTCAACAACTTTGAGCTGGTGTTCTACCGGGGCCTCATCGGGTTGGTGTTCATGTGGGTGCTAACCAGGGCCCGTGGGGTGTCGCTGGTCACCCGCGTGCCCAGCATGCACCTGTGGCGCAGCGTGGTGGGTGTCACCGCGCTGAGCACTTGGTTTTTTGCCATTGGGCACCTGCCACTGGCCACGGCCATGACCCTGAACTACATGAGCAGTGTGTGGCTGGCCACCTTCGTGCTGGGTGGCGCCCTGCTGTTGCAGCGCAAGGGCGAGGCGGTGCGCCAGCAAGGCCCGCTGGTGCTGACGGTGCTGGCCGGTTTTGGGGGCGTGGCCCTGATGCTGCGCCCCACCCTGGCCAACGACCAGCTGTTTGCCGGGCTGGTTGGCCTGATGTCGGGCATTTTTTCTGCCTTTGCCTACCTGCAGGTCTCGGCCCTGGCCAAGGTGGGCGAGCCCGAAACGCGCACGGTTTTTTACTTTTCGGTGGGTGCCACAGTGGTAGGTGCCGTGGGCGCGGTGGTCACGGGCTGGAGCACCTGGGTTTGGCCACATGCACTTTGGCTGCTGCCCATTGGCCTGCTCGCCGTGCTGGGTCAGCTGTGCATGACTCGGGCGTATTCCAGCGGCGCCACGCTGGTGGTGGCCAATTTGCAGTACACCGGCATCGTGTTTGCCGCTTTTTACAGCATATGGATTTTTCAGGACCACTTGCCCTTGCTGGGGTGGGTGGGCATGGCCCTCATCGTGGCCAGCGGCGTGGTGGCCACCCTGCTGCGCGCACGCGCCGTGCCCAGCCTGCCACCCTGATGCAGCTGCGGCCTCACTACCCTTGGAAACCCAAGCCCAACAAGACACTGCTCAGACACTGCTTGTCACTGCCGACCCAAGCCACCCTGCCCTCCACTGACCGCCACAACCCTGGCCCACGCCCACCCGGAGCCCCTATGCCAAGCCACACCACCCTGGTATCTGTTGCCGAACTCCAAGCCCTGCAGTCCCTGGCCCCCTCCGCCACAACCACCACCTTGCAGGTGTGGGACTGCAGCTTTGACCTGCTCAACCCCCTGCTTGGACCTGAGCAGTTCGCACAGGGGCACATCCCAGGCGCTCGCCATGCCCATCTCGAACGCGATCTGTCGGCACACCGGTCAACCGGTGTGGCCACTGCGTCCGGCGGGCGCCACCCACTGCCCACCCGAGAGGCCTTCGCAGAGTGGGTGCGCCAGCAAGGCGTGACACCCGACACCCAGGTGGTGGTGTACGACCGAAACGGCATGAACTACTGCGGACGCCTGTGGTGGATGCTGAAATGGGTGGGCCACGAGGCAGTGGCCGTATTGGACGGGGGCTGGCAGGCCTGGTTGGCGGCCGGAGGCACCTCCGAAACCAACAACCGTCCCAGCAGCAGCCCGACCACAGCAGTGGACGCAACCACACCGCTGCCCGCCCTGACCCCATCCACTCTCGAGCCTTCAGGCGGCGCCATCAGCCTGCCAGACCCTGGTTGCCGAGCAGTGGACACCGCGAGCCTGGCCCAGGCACTGGGCAGTGGGCGCTACACGCTCATCGACGCCCGGGCGGCGGCCAGGTTTCGGGGCGAAACCGAACCGATTGACCCTGTGGCTGGCCACATTCCCGGGGCGCTGAACCGCCCGTTTGCCCACAACCTGGGGCCTGACGGGTGCTTCAAGCCCGCCGACCAGTTGCGGGCCGAGTTCCTGTCGCTGCTCAACGGCCGGGACCCCGCCAGCGTGGTGCACCACTGCGGCAGCGGGGTGAGTGCCGTGCCCAATCTGCTTGCCATGGAAGTGGCCGGCCTAGGCCGCCAAACCCTGTACCCCGGCAGTTGGAGCGAGTGGTGTACCACCCAGCCACCCTTGCCGGTGGCCACAGGGTCGGCCTGATAGGCTGAGCGGACGCTCGGCGGTGTCGGGCGTCGGATTGGTTGTCAGGCCACGCCGTGGGCCTTGAGCCACGCCAGCATGCGTTGCCAGCCGTCATCGGCCGCTGCCTTGCGGTAGCTTGAGCGGTAGTCGGCATGGAATGCATGGGGCGCTTCGGGATACAGGACGAAGGTTGAAGCCTTCGCAGCGACAGACCCTTTGGCCAGCTCGTTTTGCATTTGGGCCACCGTGGACACAGGAATGCCTGTGTCCTCTTGGCCATACAGACCCAACACTGGTCCGTGAAGCTTGCCTGCGATATCCACCGGATGGCGTGGGGTGAGATCGGAGGTTTGCCCCACCAAGCGACCGTACCAAGCCACACCTGCTTTGACGCGGGGGTTATGGGCCGCATACATCCAGGTCTGGCGCCCACCCCAGCAAAAACCGGTCACCGCCACCTTGTTCAGGTTGCCGCCGTGCTCACCCGCCCAGCGAACGGTGGCATCCAGGTCGGCCATGACCTGCGCATCGGGCACCTTGGAGATGACCTCGGCGATCAACTTGGCCATCTCGCCGTAGCTCTGTGCATCGCCTTGGCGCACAAACAACTCGGGCGCAATGGCCAGGTAACCCGCATGGGCCAAGCGGCGCACCGTGTCGGCAATGTACTCATGCACCCCGAAAATTTCCGACAGCACCAACACCACAGGCAAGTCCCGCTTGCCTGAAGGTGCCGCCCGGTAAGCGGGCATGGCAAACCCGGCGACGTCGATCATCACTTCTCCAGCCACCAGGCCCTGGGTGTTGGTTTTGATGGCCGTCTGCGCCATCACCGGCATGACCGATGCGGCGTAGCCCACACCCAAGGCGGCCTTCAGTGCGGTGCGGCGGGTGGTGCCTGCGGCATCGCCCCCCTTGGGCAGCAAGGCTTGGATGTCTTGCTCGTGGTCGGCATGGATCATGGAAACAGTCTCCTGAAAGTGGGGTCAACAAATGGGGGCAAAGCCAACGCTTACAGCGGTGCCAGGCGACCGGCTCGACCATGCCGTCGCAGCATCCTAACCAAAGGTCAACAACCCCGCGAAAAAGCGGTGCACCAGCTGCAGGCCAATGGAGCAGACCGCCGTCAAAAACTGCACCCGTCCACCCTCCCTTTTGTGCCCACTGGCCTGTGCGCACGGTGCTATCCTCGAAATACCCGTCTGAGGACGAGCAGGGTCTGGGTCGACTGGAGCCTATGCCCCCACTTTTTTGCAAGGAATTTGCCTGTGTTCGATCAATTCAAACTCACCCACCGCGTATGGGCGTCGGTCATCATTTACTGGCTGGTGCTGCTGGCAGCCATTGCCACAGGCTTTACCGGCATGAAGGCCGCCCGCGATGCGCTGCAATACGTCCACGAACAGCGCATGAATGCCGCCGTGGCAGTGGCCACCATGCGCCGGGGTTACCTGGTCAACCGCACAGAAATGCTGCTGATGTTTCAGCATGCGCCGGATTCGCCCCTGGCCAGCATCCATGGCCACCCGCTGTCACTGCACACCGACAACATCGCCCAACTGAAAGCCGACAACGATGCGGCACAAAAGATCTTGGTGGAACGCCCCATGAGCGCTGAGGAGCGCGCACTGATTGACCAATTGCAAGCCGCCCGAAAAGCCTGGCAAGGCAAGCGGGACGAGGCGATGAACGCGATAAGCAAGGGGGACTTCAGCCCCGCCACCATGAATTTCTTCCTGCTTGCAGGGCGCACCGAAGGTGCGGCTTTTGAAAAAACCATGTCTGATTTGGTCAAATACCAACGCGACAAGGCCGATGAACAGACCCAACAGGCGCAAGCCCGCTACGACAACAGCAAGCTGGTGTTTGCCGCGGTGCTGTTGCTGGGGGCACTGCCCATGACACTGTTCATGGTGCTGACGCTGCGCCGCATGAACCATGGTTTCAACCAGGCCGATGCCGCCGCCACGTCCATCGCTCAGGGGGACCTGACCCACCCCATACAGCCCACGGGCAACGACGAAATCAGTGAACTGCAGCGCCGCATGCTGGTGATGCAAACCAACCTGCGCACCCTGATTGCCAAGGTCATTTCCGGCACAGACTCGATTGCCAGCGCATCGGCACAGGTGGCCACTGGCACCCTCGACCTCTCCAGCAGAACCGAGCAGCAAGCCAGCTCACTGGAGCAAACGGCAGCAGCCACCGAGGAGCTCAACAGCACGGTGCGCCTCAACGCCGACAACGCCGCACAGGCCAACACCATGGCAGCCGAGGCCTCCAGCGTGGCGGTCAGGGGTGGCGAGGTGGTGTCTCAGGTGATTCACACCATGGACGAAATCAACACCTCGTCGCGCAAGATTGTGGACATCATCGCGGTGATCGACGGCATTGCCTTCCAGACCAACATCCTCGCGCTCAATGCAGCGGTGGAGGCTGCCCGCGCCGGTGAGCAAGGCCGGGGCTTTGCGGTCGTGGCCTCCGAGGTGCGCTCGCTGGCTCAGCGCTCATCGACCGCTGCCAAGGAAATCAAAACCCTGATCGACGAGTCGGTGAGCAAGGTGGACAGCGGCACCCACCAGGTGGACCAGGCCGGTAACACGATGAAAGAAATCGTCGCCAGCATCGAACGCGTCACCCGCCTGATGCAAGACATATCGTCTTCCAGCCACGAGCAGTCCGAGGGCATTTCCCAGATCAACCAGGCCGTGGCCCTCATGGACGGCGTGACCCAGCAAAACGCTGCCCTGGTCGAAGAGGCCTCCGCCGCCTCAGCCTCCTTGCAAGAGCAGGCGCGTCAAATGCTTGACCTGGTCCGCACCTTCAAGCTGTGACACCCACCACCGGGAGGGCACGAGGACAAGCCCGCCCCGGTCGGCCCGCTCGGGAGGTACATGGCGCGCCTGGTGCGCCGCTCTTGCTCAGTGCGCCTTTTCCCAATTGGGGCCAACCCCCACCTCGGCCAGCAGCGGCACCTTGAGCTGGGCCACACCCGCCATCAGGCGGGGGACTTCGGCGGTGAGCCAGTCCACCTCGGCCTCGGGCACCTCGAACACCAGTTCATCGTGCACCTGCATGACCATCTTCGTGGCCTTGCCCTGAGCGTCCAGCGCCTGCTGCACCGCCACCATGCTGAGCTTGATGAGGTCCGCCGCCGTGCCCTGCATGGGCGCGTTGATGGCGGCGCGCTCGGCCCCGGCGCGGCGCGGGCCGTTGGGGCTGTTGATTTCCGGCAGGTACAGGCGTCGGCCCAGCACCGTTTCCACATAGCCCTGGGCCTTGGCCTGGGCACGGGTGTCGTCCATGTAGCGCTTGACGCCGGGGTAGCGCTCGAAGTAGCGCTGGATGTAGTTCTTGGCCGCTGTGTTGTCGATACCCAGCGCCTTGGCCAACCCAAAACCACTCATGCCGTAGATGAGCCCGAAGTTGATGACCTTGGCGTAGCGGCGCTGCTCGCTGCTGACTTGCTCCAGCGCGATACCAAACACCTCGGCCGCCGTGGCACGGTGAACGTCCAGGCCTTCGGCAAAAGCCTTGAGCAAGGCCTCGTCGCCGCTGAGGTGGGCCATGATGCGCAGCTCAATCTGGCTGTAGTCGGCACTGGCAATCACATGGCCTGCGGGGGCCACAAAGGCCTCACGCACGCGCCGGCCCTCGGCGGTGCGCACAGGGATGTTTTGCAGGTTGGGGTCGTTGCTGCTCAGGCGCCCGGTCACGGCCACCGCCTGCGCGTAGTGGGTGTGTACCCGACCTGTGCGCGGCAACGCCAGCTGGGCCAGCTTGTCGGTGTAGGTACCCTTGAGTTTGGACAGGCTGCGGTGCTCCAGCAGCTTGGCGGGCAAGGGGTAGTCCTCGGCGAGTTTTTCCAGCACCTCTTCGTCGGTGCTGCGCGCACCCGTGGCTGTTTTTTTGATAACAGGCAGGCCCAACTTGTCAAAAAAGATTTCTCCCAACTGCTTGGGGCTGGCCAGATTGAAGGGTTGACCGGCAATCTCATAGGCCTCCTGCTCCAGCTGCAGAATCCGCTGGCCCAGCTCGTGGCTTTGGGTAGCGAGCATGGGCGCGTCAATCAGCACGCCATTGCGCTCGATGCGGTACAGCGCCTCACTGCTGGCCACCTCCAGCTGGTACACAGCCCGCAGCTTGTCATCGGCCTGCAAACGGGGCCACAGCACGGCGTGCACAGCCAGGGTCTGGTCGGCATCTTCGGCGGCGTAAGCGGCGGCCTTGGCCACATCCACCTGGGCAAACGGGATCTGGTGGGCACCCTTTCCACACAGGTCTTCGTAGGTGGTACCGCTGCGGCCCAGGTGGCGCTCGGCCAGGCTGGACAGGCCGTGGGGCTTGTGCACTTCCAGCACATAGCTTTGCAGCATGGTGTCGTGGGCATAGCCCTGCACCTCAATGCCATGGTTGGCCAGCACATGCCGGTCGTACTTGATGTGCTGGCCCAGCTTGAGTGCAGCGGGGTTTTCCAGCCAGGGCTTCAGGTGTGACAGCACCTCGTCGCGGGGCAATTGCACTGGGGCATCGGTTCCAGCGTGGGCCAGCGGTATGTAGGCCGCATGACCGGGCGTCACACACAGGCTGATGCCCACCACCTCGGCCACCAGGGGGCTCAGTGACGTGGTTTCGGTGTCCAGCGCAGTCAGCTCGGCCGCTTGCACCCGCGCCAGCCAGGCGTCGAACATGGGCCAATCGGTGACGGTGTCCACCCGCAACTCAGGCGCTGAATCGGCAGGAGCGGTGGGCGCATCGGCAAACAGGTCGCCGCTTTGCCCTGCGCCCTGCGCCGTGGGCGTGGCGGGGCCATGCGCATCGCCCGCTGCCGCCACGGTCGGCGCGCCCTCGCGCTTGTCGTGCAAGGCCTTGCTCAGACCTTTGAAACCAAATTTCTCATAAAAAACAGCCAAAGCGCTTGTATCCATTGACTTTACAGCTATACATTCCAAGCTGGGCAAACCGCTCAATTCTGCATCCAGGTCGCAGTCGGTTTTGATGGTCAACAGCTGGCGTCCGGTCGGTAGCCACGTCAGGCTGGCTCGCAGGTTCTGTCCGGCCACGCCTTTGATTTCGTCAGCGCGGGCCACCAGGGCGTCCAGGCTGCCGTACTCCTGAAGCCACTTGGCAGCGGTTTTGGGGCCTACTTTGGGCACGCCGGGCACGTTGTCCACCGCATCGCCCACCAGTGTCTGAAAGTCCACCATCAGCCGGGCGGGCACGCCGAACTCGGCCTCCACCCCAGCCAGGTCGCGGCGTTTGCCACTCATGGTGTCGATGATGGTGATGCGCTCGTTCACCAGCTGGGCCAGATCTTTGTCACCGCTGGAAACCACCACCTCCATGTCTTGCTGCGCTGCGGCCACGGCCAGTGTGCCGATCACATCGTCGGCCTCCACGCCCGGCACGTTCAACACCGCCCACCCCATCAGGCGCACCACTTCGTGAATGGGCTCAATCTGGGCCCGCAAGTCGTCGGGCATGGGGCTGCGCTGGGCCTTGTAGTCGGGGTAGAGCTCGTCCCGAAAGGTGGGGCCCGAGGCGTCGAACACACACGCGGCGTAGTCGGCAGGCACCTCTTTGCGCAGGCTTTGCATCATGTTGATCATGCCGCGTATCGCCCCCGTGGCGGCGCTGCTCGGATCGCCCGGCACCGCCCTCAAATCGGGCATGGCATGGTAGGCACGGTAAAGGTAGCTGGAGCCGTCGACCAGCAGCAGGGTTTTGCGCATTGCGTTCATGGCGCGCATTGTCGGGTATGCAGACGGGCAGTCCGGCTTGCCTACAATTGGGTATGCCTCTCTTTTCACCAGCACCTGTCCCTGCGTTCTCTACCGTCGGCCTGCGCCGTGGTGCCCTGGCGCTCTGCCTGTCTGCATGGGGCGTTACCGGTCTGGCTCAAACCCTGCCCGCTCCCGCACCAGCCGACAGCCCCACGCTCAGTGAGCGCCCCAGCCCCAAGGTTGAGCGCTTCGTCCACGAGGACGCTGGCAGCCGGGTGGATGAGTTGCGCATTGGCGGGCAAACCCGCCAGATTGATGTGCAGACCAAATCCGGGCTGCCTGCCTACCAAATACAACCAGAGTCCGGTGCCCAGGGCCCAGCCAGTGCTGCGGGCCAGCGCTCCGGGCTGGCAGGTAGCCCCGGCCGCAGCAGCTGGAGACTGGTCAACTTCTGACCACCCTCACCCCTTCGCCACGGGCCGCGCACCATGTCCTGGCGCCTGGCCATCCGTTCCCTGGGACGGTTTTTTTTGATCGATTGCTGGAACCCGCCCCGACATGGCTGTATTTACCGAAGTTTCCCGGTCACAAGCCGCTGGCCTGATGCGAAAGCTCGGCCTGGGCGAGCTGACCTCGCTCAAAGGCTGCGCTGGCGGCATCGAAAACACCAACTACTTCGTGACCACCGAGCGCGACGGCCAGACGCTGGAGCATGTGCTGACCCTGTTTGAGCGACTGAGCGCCGAGCAGCTGCCGTTTTACCTGCACCTCATGAAGCACCTGGCGGGCAAAGGCATCCCGGTGCCCGACCCCGCCGCAGACGCCAGAGGCCACATCCTGCACACCCTCAAGGGCAAACCAGCGGCTGTGGTCAACAAGCTGTCCGGTACCAGCCAGCTGGCGCCACAGCCGGTGCACTGCGCCGCCGTGGGCACCATGCTCGCCCGCATGCACCTGGCTGGTCTGGACTACGAGCGCCACCAGCCCAACCTGCGCGGCCTGACCTGGTGGAACGAGACCGTGCCCGTCGTCCTGCCCCACCTTGGCCCAGCGCAAGCCCAACTGATTGCGGCCGAACTCGCCTACCAAAACCACATCGCAGCCAGCCCTGCGTATGCGGCTTTGCCGCGCGGTCCTGTGCACGCCGACCTCTTCCGTGACAACGTCATGTTCGAAGGCGAGACGCTGACGGGCTTTTTCGACTTCTACTTTGCCGGCCACGACAGCCTGGTGTTTGACATTGCGGTGAGCATGAACGACTGGTGCATTGACCTGCCCACCGGTGCCCACCACCCCGCACGCGCACGCGCCCTTCTGCAAGCCTACGAAACCGTGCGCCCACTGGGCGTGGCCGAGCGCGAGCTGCTGCCCGCCATGCTGCGCGCGGGCGCATTGCGCTTTTGGGTGTCGCGGCTGTGGGACTGGCACCTGCCCCGGGAAGCCTCCATGCTCAAACCCCACGACCCCACCCACTTCGAGCGGGTGCTGCGCGAGCGCGCCCTGCACCCCCTGACCGCAAACGCACTTTGCCAGGAACCCATCACCCCATGAAACTGAACAACGTTCCCGCCTCCACCGGCTGGCAGTGGGTCAAGCAGGGCATACGCACTTTCTGGAAGCAGCCGCTGGCCATGTCTGGCCTGTTTTTCATGTTCATGGGCCTGGTGTCGGTGCTCTCGGCCGTGCCCTTTGTGGGCAGCGCCCTGTCGCTGGCTCTGCTGCCAGCGGCCACACTGGGCCTGATGGCAGCAGCCCGCCAAGCCGCCGCCGGGAAATTCCCCATGCCCACGGTACTGGCCAGTGCGTTTTCGGCAGGCAAGCAGCGCATGCACGCCATGCTCAAGCTCGGCGCCCTGTACGCCGTTGGTTTTTTGCTGGTGATGGGCCTGTCTTCGGTGTTCGATGGTGGCGAATTTGCGGGCGTCTACCTCAGGGGAGACCCACTGACCGAAGAGATGGCCAAAGACCCAGACTTTCAGCGCGCCCTGTGGGTGGGCATGGGTCTGTACCTGCCGCTGGCCATCGTGTTCTGGCACGCCCCTGCCCTGGTGCACTGGCATGGGGTAGAACCCGTCAAGAGCTTGTTTTTCAGTGCCATGGCCTGCTGGGCCAACAAGGCCGCTTTGCTGGTGTACGCCGCGTGCTGGCTGGGTGTGTTCATGGCCGGCGGCATGGCGTTGAGCCTGCTGATGGCCCTGTTGGGCAGCCCGGCTGTGGGCAGCGTGCTGGTGCTGCCGGCCGTGCTGCTGATGGCGTCCATGTTTTTCACCTCGACATATTTCACCTTCGCCGACAGCTTTGTCGCTGAACCACCCAACGACACCGCCAGCACCCCACCCACCAACGACTGAGCTTCCCAGGACACCCCATGAGCCACCACACCCTCGATGGACGCACCGCCCCCGAACTGCTGTGGTTCCAGCGCCGCCAAACGCTGCAGGCCGCGGCCGCCTGGGTCGCGCTGGGGGGTTGGGGAGCCGCCCACGCCCAGAGCCGCAGCAACATCGTCGAACTGATCGGTGATGCCCTGCTCAATGGCGAAGCCCTCCGCCCCGAGACGGTGATCCAAACCGGCGATGTCATCGAAACCGGCCCCCAGTCCCGGCTCATTTTTGTGGTGGGAAACTCCTCGTTCCACGTCCGCCAGAACTCGCGCCTGGCGGTGGAGCGGGGCAGCGGCCTGTATGTGGTCAGCCTGCTGAGGATGCTCACAGGGGCGGTGGTCAGCGTGTGGGGCAAGGGCACGGCGCGGCGCATCGTCACCCCCACCGTGACCGCCGGGATTCGGGGCACTGGCGTGTACACCGAGGTGCGCCCGCATGAAGACCACAGAAGCTATTTTTGCAACTGCTACGGCACCGTGGACCTGAGCACCACCGCCGATGCCACCACCTCCACCGCCGAGTACCACGAGGCCTTCTGGGCAGGCAGTGGCGTAGACGGCGAGCCCCGGCTGACACCAGCCCGAGCCATCAACCACACCGACGAAGAGCTGGAGTTTCTGGCCGGCCTGGTCAACCAGCGAACCGCCTGGCAAATCAGCGGCCGCAAGGGGCGCAAGGCCAGCTACCTGGACTGATTCTCGCCAACTCAGACCATCGACCATAATTTGCGATAGGCCAAGCTCAGGCATGAATACACGGCCAACTGGCCGCCTCATCGGGCGAGTCAATGACCCACTCAACACAACCGATGCACAGGAGTACCCGACTTGAAACTCTTTTTTTACACACCGGTCATGGCCGCATTGGCCAGCGCTGTTGTGGCAGGTTGCGCCCAAGCACCCCTGTCAGAACCAAACACTGCTGCGCTCCCTGGGCAAGAAATGGTGCGCTCGGCGGGTCAGTGGCAAGCTATTGCAGCCGACGCCGTCCGCTCAACCCTGAAGATGCTTGATGAAGCTGGAGTAGCTTCCAACGCGCGGGTTTCTCTGGTCCGACCCGACAAGCCAACTGAATTTGAATCGGTGTTCCACGAACTGCTGATCACCGAGCTGGTGCGCACTGGGCGGCGTGTGACACAAGACAACACCGTCGCCCTCAAACTGAGCTACAAGGCACAGCTGATCCGCAATTCAGCGGTGGCTGGTGCCGGAGGCGATGTAAGCCGCCACGGTGCACGAGGCACCGCATTGTCCGAGCTCGTGCTCACGACGTCGGCGGGTACCCCTGATCAAATCCTGGCCAGAAAGACCGATTTGTACTATGTTGAATCAGCCGATGCACCGCTGTTCAAACTGGCCCCGTTACCCAACAGCATGAAAGTAGTCAACCAATGAGCCGCCTTGCCCCGTTCACTTTGATCATCAGCGCGGCTGTGCTCGCTGGCTGCACCACGCCCAGCACGGGCACTTACGTCAAGCTGGAACCCACCTACGAGGAGGCCAGCGCCAGCCAATTTGTTGGCGCCAACCGCGAGGCCGTCCAGCGCCTGGTGGCTGGGCTGGATCTGAAGGCCCTGGGTACCACCCCCATGCTGGTCGCCACGGTGGTCAACGTCAACGACCTGCGCAAAACCGCCCCATTGGGTCGGACCTTGTCGGAGCAGTACGCATCTCAACTGGCTGCCCAGGGCCTGCTGGTCAAAGAACTCAAGCTGCGCGGCGATATCTATGTGCGCGAAGAAACTGGCGAGCTCATGCTCTCGCGCGAGCTCAAAGACATCGCCCAGATACACAGCGCAGCCATGGTGCTGGTGGGCACCTACTCCGCAGCGGCCACGTCCACGTTCATCAGCCTCAAGCTCGTGCGCACCGACACCGGCCAGATCGTCAGAGGGCATGACTACGCCCTGCCCAACAATGCCGATGTGCTGAAACTGCTGGCACAAAAATAGGCTCACCAGCCAACCTGACCCCGGCCCGCAAGCCCCGGCGCATCCGCTCCGGGGCTTTTTTCTCAGTCCAGCAAATCGGCAGGCACGTTGCCGCCATTGGCTGCGATGTTGGCCAGCACATTCTTGTGCAGCCACATGTTCATCCGGGCGGAGTCGTTCATCAGCTCATCCGGGCAATACAGCTCTTTGGCCAGCTCTTTGCGGGCGGCCAGGCTGCTGTCCATGTCCAGCAGTTTGAGCAGGTCAACGATGGAGGTGCGCCAGTTGAGCTTCTGCGGACTGGCCGCTGCCCGTTGCTCCAGCTGCGCAACCACATCCATCATGGTGATGGAGGCCACCGCAGGCGCTGCGGCGGGAGCGGGTGCAGCCGCTGTCGCTTCTGGCACAACGGCTGCTGGAGCCGCCTGTGCAGGCTCTGCCGCTGGCTGATCGCTGGCACGGCTTATGCCCAGCTTGTCAAGAATGCTGCCGAAAATTTCCATGAAATACTCCTGTGGTGGTGACCAAGTGATCTACAGACCCGCCACAGTATTGCTGAAGCACCCACCTGTTGGTGTGTCAACGGCCAGTCTGTCGTGGCAGACAGACCATTGCCCCCACATCCAGTCCACCCAGCGTGAAGTAAGTCACTTCTGCATGGGCGCGTCCAGAGAAGATAACCCCGTGTGCGCGGCATGCAGCGGAAGACGCAAAGTCATCAGCCAGCACAGCCCCAGCATGACCGCCGAGCCAAGCAGCGCATACAGCAGCCCGCCCCATTGGTACAGCAGGCCGGACAGCAAAGTGCCCAAAAAGCGGCCCAGCGCATTGGCCGCGTAATAAAAGCCCACGTCTTCCGCTGCCTTTTCAGACCCCGCATAGGCCAGCACCAAGTAGGAGTGGACCGACGAGTTCACCGCAAACGCAAAGCCAAACAGGCCCAGCCCACCCACCACCACCCACTCCAGGTGCGGCACATCGGCCACCACGGCGGCGGCCAGCCCCACGGGCACCAGCGTCAGCGCGGCAGACCACCAGCGGGCAGCCGGCACCTCGTGGCTCAGGCCATCGGCACTGCGCTTGACGATGTTGGGGGCCAGCGCCTGCACCAGGCCGTAGCCAATGGTCCAGGCTGCCAGGAAGCCGCCCACCATGGTGAAGGTCCAGCCCTGCGAGTACAAAAACACCGGCACGCCCACCACAAACCACACGTCGCGCGCGCCAAACAGCGCCACGCGGGCCCCAGCCAGCGCGTTGATGCCCGCATTTTTGGCAAACAGCTCTTTGGCCGATTTGGAGGCCTTGGCCTTGCCCATCATGGACGGCAGCGAGGCCACCACGCCCACCAGCACCAAGGCCAGCAGGCCCGCCATCGCCCACAGCGCGTGGGCAAACCCCAGTGCATCGAGCAGCAGGCCGCCCAAAAAGAAACCCACGCCTTTCATGGCGTTTTTGCTGCCGGTGAACCAGGCCACCCATTTGAACAACTGGCCCGCGCCCTGCTCTTTGGCCTGCGCCGCCGTGACCTTGATGGCCGACTTGCTGGCGGTTTTGGTCAGGTCTTTGGCCACGCCGCAAATGCCCTGCGCCACCACAACCCAGGCCACCGACATGGCTGCCGTCCAGGACGGGTTGAGCAGGGACAACAGCGTGAAGCCGATGATTTGCGTCACCAGCCCCACCGTCAGCATGCGGGCAATGCCGTAACGCGTGGCCAGCCAGCCGCCGATCAGGTTGGCCAGCACCCCGGCGGCCTCGTACAGCAAAAATAAGAATGCAAGCGTGAACGGCGAATAGCCCAGCTTGTAAAAGTGCAGCAGCACCAACATGCGCAGTGCGCCGTCGGTCAGCGTGAAGCCCCAATACGCGGCGGTGACGATGGCGTAGTTGCGCTCGGCAGCGTTCATCTGGAACGCCACTTAAATGCCCACGGTCTGCATGTGGCAGGCCAGGTCCACCATGCGTGTGGCGTAGCCCATTTCGTTGTCGTACCAGGCGTACACCTTCAGCAGCGTGCCGTCGGTCACCATGGTGGACAGGCCGTCGACGATACTGCTGCGTGTGTCCCGGGCGTAGTCGGCGCTGACCAATGGCAGCGGCTCGTAACCCAGAATGCCCGCCAGCGGCGAGCCTGGCTGCGCGGCGGCGGCAAACAGCGCGTTGACTTCTTCAGCCGTGGTGGTGCGGTTCAGCTCGAACACGCAGTCGGTCAGCGAGGCATTCAGCGCGGGCACGCGCACGGCGTGGCCGTTGAGCTTGCCTTTCAGCTCGGGGTAAATGAGGGCAATGGCAGTGGCGCTGCCCGTGCTGGTGGGGGCCAGGTTGACCATGGCGCTGCGGGCGCGGCGCAGGTCTTTGTGCGGGGCATCCACCACCAGGTTGGTGTTGGTGGGGTTGTGCAGGGTGGTGATCTGGCCGTGCTTGATACCCAGGGCCTCGTGCACCACCTTCACCACCGGGGCCAGGCAGTTGGTGGTGCAACTGGCTGCGGTGACGATGTGGTTGACTGCCGGGTCGTACAGGTGGTGGTTGACGCCCACCACGATGTTCAGCACGCCGCCCACCTTCACGGGGGCGGCCACGATCACGCGCTTGGCCCCACGGTCCAAGTGGCCTTGAAGGGTTTCAGGTGTGAGGAATTTGCCCGTGCATTCCAGCACCACGTCCACACCCAAGTTGCCCCAGGGAATGTCAGCAGCAGTGGCATGCTGGGTAAAGCCCACCTGTTGGCCCTGGATACGGATACGGTCGGCGCTTTCAGCGGCGATGTCACCACGCCAGCGGCCCTGCACGGTATCGAACTGCACCAGGTGCGCGGTGGACTCGGCATTGCCCTTGATTTCATTCAGGTGCACCACCTCCAGGCGGTTGCTGGCGCGCGGGTCGTCCAGTGGCCGATCCACCGCGCCGAATGCGGCGCGCAGCGCCAACCTGCCCATGCGGCCCATGCCGTTGATTCCGATTCTCATGCGATGCTCCTGATGTATTTACTTCAATGATCGTTGAAATTTAGTGGGCGACAATGACAATTTGATGACAGCCCGAGTCGCCCGCACAGCAGCCCATCTGACGGATCTGCCCGTAAGCTCCTGCGCCATGAAGCAGCCCAACGTCCCCCGTCACATCCTGCCCGTGTTGGTGTTGGCGCAGTTTGCTGGCACCTCGTTGTGGTTTGCGGTGAACGCGGTCATGCCCGACTTGCAGCGCGAGCTGGCTTGGTCAGCGTCTGCTGTGGGTGCGCTCACGTCGGCGCTGCAGCTGGGCTTCATTGTGGGCACGCTGGTGTTTGCCTTGCTGGCCATTGCCGACCGTTTTTCGGCGCGGCGCGTGTTTTTGGTGTGTGCGCTGGCAGGGGCAGCCTGCACAGTGGGTGCCTGGGCCATGGTGCGCCACTACGAGGCCTTGATGGCCTGGCGGCTTGCCACTGGCTTTTTTCTGGCGGGCATTTACCCGGTGGGCATGAAGATTGCCGCGCAGTGGTACCGCCAGGGCCTGGGTGCGGCACTGGGTTTGCTGATTGGCGCGCTGGTGCTGGGCTCGGCCAGCGCCCACGCCCTGCGAGCCTTGGGCGATGCTTTGCCCTGGCCCTCGCTGATGCTGGGGGTGGCGGCGCTGGCGGCAGGCGGCGGTTTGCTGCTGTTTGTTGCCACCCACGATGCGCCGCACAACCACGCCAAAGTCACCACCCTGCAGTGGCGCGCCCTGGCCACGCTGTGGACCGATGACCGTGTGCGAGCCTCGGTGCTGGGTTACTTTGGCCACATGTGGGAGCTGTACACCATGTGGGTCATGGTGCCGCTGATACTGGCTACCCGGCTGCAAGGCACCGCGTTGTCGTGGACGGCCTTTGCCGTGCTGGGCGCTGGTGCCATAGGCTGTGCCGGCGGTGGTTGGGTGGCCCAGCGCTGGGGCAGCGCCCGGGTGGCGGGCAGCCAGTTGCTGGCCAGCGGGCTGTGCTGCCTGGCCGCGCCGTGGGTGCTGGTGGCGGGCGACGTGGTGTTTTACGCGTGGCTGGTGGTGTGGGGTATCACGGTAGCGGGGGATTCACCACAGTTTTCCACCCTCACGGCGCGCAACGCACCACCCCAGGCGGTGGGCAGTGTGCTGACCCTGACCAACAGCATCGGCTTTGCCATTTCCATCATCAGCATCTTGCTGTTTGTTCGGTTGAGTGAGACGGTGGCACTGGGTGCCCTGCTGCCCTGGCTGGCGATTGGCCCGGCGCTGGGGCTGTGGGCCTTGAGGCCGTTGGTAAGGGCCGAGCGGATTGGGTGAGCCAGAGGTTCTATGGCTTGTAAGTGAGGCCACGCCTATGGTCCTGGCAACCCACCTCGCTCCCCTCGCCTGCCACCGACTGAGCGCAGTACAGGGCTCAACCTACACAAACGTTGCAGGCGACACAGCAAACCGCTGTGCCAAGGCCCGCACCTGGCGCAAATTGAGCTCACGTTTACCAGCCAAAATTTCAGACACCACGCCTTGGCTGCCTATGTCTGGCAAGTTGATGGGCGCGTTCATGATTTCCAGACTCCTTTGTCGTACTCACGGTGGGTCAGCACGGCTTTGATGTAAACAATTTGGCGCTCGAAGCGAGATTAAGCACCACTCCCACGCCACAGCACGTCATCCCGCTTACCCCCCTCGCCTTCCACCGGCTGGGCGCGGCCCAGGGCTTGGAGGGTTTGCAGCAGGGTAAGCAGACCTTTTTTCCAGGGGCCTTTGCCTTTGAAGTGCGGGGCCAGTTGCTCGGTGCTCAGCGGTACGGGGCTAGCGGCCAGGGCCTGGGCCACGGCTGGGAGGCGGCGACAGCAGCGGCAGCGAGTGCCGGGTTGTGTGTTGAATCACCGCTATTGTTTTCAACATTCATTTAATCAACAAAAAAATGCTCTACGGCTTTATTTATAAGTGTTACTTGCTCTAGTTTTTCAGAGGTTTTTTGAAATTTTGGGCAGGATTTTGGAAATCCGGGCGCAGCCAGCGCACGGTGCCCTGGGCTTCTTCGGCGGCGCGGCGGGTGTTCAGGGCCACCAGGCGTTGCAGCAGGTCGGCGGTGGCGGCGGTGTGGGCCTCGGCGCCGGGGGCTGCAGCCAAGGCGGTCGTCAGGTCGGCCCAGCCGTAGGCCTGCAGCACGGCGGCGTCCAGCTCGGTGTGGAGCTGGTGCAGCACGCCCACCAGGCCGGTGGTGTGGATGGCTTTTTCTTTGGCGGTGAGTGCCCGGCCTGCGCGCAAGGCCTCACGCACGTTGTAGAGGTTGGTGAGGGTGAGGTCTTTGTTCAGCGGGGATGTGGTGGCTTCGCCGCTCGGGGTGGGTGGGCCTGGTGGGGCCGTGTCAGGCGGGGGCGGCTCGGACCTCATACCCGCTGCGCGGCCCAAATCGGCCCGAACCGCCGCCTGCCCCGACCCCACCGAAGCGGGTGTTTGGGCAGGCACCAAGGGCAGCCCCAATACCCGCTTGCGGTGGTCGTCAATCTGCTGGGCCAGGCTGGCGATGCGCTGGTGCAGCTCGGGGGTGAGGCCGGTGGATTCGTCGGGGAAGGGGAAGGTGTCGAAGCAGGTGGATTTGCTATGTACCGGTCGATCCTCCAACGCCCCACCCGTCGCCAGTACCCATGCGATCATGGCAATGCGCAAAGCGGCACCATTGCCGCTGTCCGCCCAGGAATGGTCGGGAATCGCAAAGGTCAAGTGACAAGGTTGACCGCCAATGTTGACGGACCCGGGAGCCTGGCCAGTGCGGCTTCGGGGGGCGTGGCCGAAGCGGCCGTGGTGTGTGTTGTGGCTCCCATGGGCAGGGATGATAGAGGCCACCGGTTGCTTCACCCGGCTCTGTGTGCGCGCCTCAAGCGCTCAACCACTGGGCAATCTTGTCGCGGCTGGGCACGCCCCCGGCGTGCACCACATTGCCGTTGATGACCACACCGGGCGTGCTCATCACCCCGTAGCCCATGATGGCGCGGATGTCCTCCACCTTCTCCAGTTGCACCACCACGCCCTGGGCCTTGGCAACGTCCTCAATGAGGGCGATGGTGTTTTTGCAGTTGGCACAGCCGGTGCCCAGCACTTTGATGTCCATGGTGTTTCCTTATCACAATAACAATAGCCAACAACTCAATAAAAGCAAGCGCAAAATCCTAAAAAACCTTGCAAATTGGGACTTACTCTTGCTCCATCTCCAGGTACGTGCGGTTGGCCAGTTGGGGCAGCCATACGTCTACATGTTTCAGGTGCTTGAAGGGGGCTGCGTCAAAGCTTTTCACGGCTGCGCCGATGTCGGTGCCGTCTTCAACAGCCTTGCCCATGTGGGCGCGCAGGGCCTTGAGCAGATGGCCGGTGTCACGCTGGGCCTGGGCCAGGGTGGTGACGTTGCCGTGGCCGGGCACCACCACACTGGGCTTGAGCGCCTCCAACGCCTCGAAGCTGGCCAGCCAGGTTTTGGTTTTGCTGACTGGGTGCAAGCCCAGGATGCGGTCGGTATAGACCACATCACCGGTGAACACCACACCCGTGGCGGGGAGGTACACCAGCATGTCGCCCGGCGTGTGGCCGCCGTTGCGGTGCACAAACTGCAGCTTCACGCCGCCCAACTCGAGCGTGTTGTCGGGGCCTTGCAGCCAGCGGGTGGGGTAGACCAATTCGGTGCCGTCCTGTTTGTCTTTCAGCACCGGGGCGTTGGCGCGCAGGTGCTCGGCGCCGCGGGCGTTCATGTCAGCCTGGGCATTGGCGTGGGCAATGATTTCGGCCCCCTGCCCTTTGAAGTAACCGTTGCCCAGCCAGCGGTGGTCCTGCCCACCGGTATTGACCACCCACTTAATGGGTTGCGGGGTCACGGCTTTGGCTGCAGCGGCTATTGCCTCACCGGTTTTGAAGGTGGCACCGGGGTCAATCAGCACCGCCCCGGCTGAGGTGACCACCAGGCCGATGTTGGCGTTGAGCGCTTCGTTGTCGTAGGTGCGGCCTTCAATGTCGCCCACGTAGGCGTACACGCCGGGGACCACGGGTTTGAACACCACCTCCACCGCATGGGCGGCCCACGCAAGCGACAAGCCAGTTGCCAGAACGGCGGTAGTAGCGAAGGATTTCAAGAAAGGTCGGCGATGCATGCGGTGTCTCCAGTGTGTGTGATGGTGGTCGAGAGGAAAAAATGCCGGTCAAAGAATGGCATTCAGGATGAACCCCACGGCCAGAATGCCGCAGGTCACGATGGCGACGAAGGTGGCAATCAGGCGCAGCTTCAGCACCTTGCGCAGGATGATCATTTCGGGCAGCGACAGGGCCACCACACTCATCATGAACGCCAGCGCCGTGCCCATGGCCGCACCCTTTGCCGTCAGCGCCTCGATGATCGGCAAGATGCCTGCGGTGTTGGCGTACATGGGCACGCCCATCACCACCGCCACGGGCACAGACCACCAGGCCGCGTCTTTGCCCATGATGGACACCAGAAACTCCTGCGGCACAAACCCATGAATGCCAGCCCCCACGGCAATACCGCCTAGCACATAGGGCCACACCTTGCCCACAATCTCTCGCACCGATGCCATGCCTGCCGCCACACGGTCGGCCAGCGTCATGTGCTCCTGATCCACCTCGGCAGACACCTGCGGCATTTCCCGCACCCAGTCTTCCAGGTAGCGCTCCTGCTTGAGCGCCCCTATGAGCAAGCCCGCCAAGATGCCAAGCGCCATGCCAAAGCCCAGGTAGATAGCGGCGATCTTCCAGCCAAACAGCGAGAACAGCAGGGTCAACGCCACCGTGTCCACCATCGGCGCGGTCACCAGAAATGAAAACGTGACACCCAACGGCACGCGCGCCTGCACAAACCCAATGAACAGTGGCACCGACGAGCAGGAACAAAAAGGTGTCACCACTCCCAGCGCCGACGCCATGACGTTGGCCACACCATGGGTGCGCCCGGCCAGCAGCTCACGGGTGCGCTCAGGGGTGAAGTAGGTGTTGACCATGCCCATGACAAACACCACACCGGCGAGCAACAACAGCACCTTGGGTGCGTCATACAAGAAAAACTGCAGCGCGCCACCCAGATGGCTGGCGCGGTCAACGGGCAACTGGGCGACCAGCCATTCAGAGGTGGGCACCAGCGTCTGGCACAGCGCCCACCAAAGGGCGGCTGCCAGTGGCAGGAAAACGCGGGGATGCCGCAAAGGCCAATCCTTGGCAAGTTGCAAGATGCTGGGGAGCGTCGCGGTATTCATACCCATGAAGACGCAACACGTCGCCAAAGGATGCAGGCCCGGAGCAAAACAATTTCACCCGCAAGCCGCACCAAAAAACACCAACCCTCCGTATCGCCTATCTGTATTGCACCAAGGGCAATAGCGTCAGCGGCTGGAGCGGGGAGTAAAAGCCTCTACGCCACCCTGGGCACCGGCTTGAATGGCACAAGCCTCGGTCATGCGGGCCTTCAGCCGCAGCCGTGCACGGCGCAGGCGGGCTTTCACAGCAGGCAGCCCCAAGCCCCTCAGGGAGGCGTAGTCGGGCTGACGCATGCCCTGCAGGTCGCAATAGCGAAGAATGTCTGCATCCGCCTCGGGCAGCTCGGTCAGCACACGCGCCAGGCATCCGGTGAGTTGGTCCACCACTGGCAGGGCTTCGGCGTCCGCAGCAGGCCACTCCTCCAGGTCTTGGGGCAAGGGCTCGGTGGGGTGCTGGCGGCGCAGGTGGTCGGTCAGGGTGTTGCGTGCCACCTCAAACAGCCAGGCCCGGGCGTTGCCAACGCTGCAAAAGCGCTCACCCTGGCGCAGGGCTTTCAAAAACACGTCTTGCAGCAGGTCTTGCGCGGTGGCGACATCGGACAACCGGTGCACCAGCCAGCGCAGCAACACGGCGTGGTGCTGCGCCCAGGCCTGCGTGAGGCAAGGCACGGTTGAGACTGGAACGGAGGCGGTGGTGGCTTGGGGCATGGGCAGAGAAGACGGCGACTGCGGCGTCTGGATGCAAAGCTACCACAGGCGTGAGCCTGCGGCGCACAGCCACGCAACCGCTCCCCTTGGCCATCGGTTCTGCCCCTGTGCGCCACGCAAAAAAGCCTTCCACCACCGAACAAAGTCGGGTGTGGGAGGCTGGGCCTGGGTGTCGGCGCCGGGCACAGCCACGGTTGCACGGGCTGGCCCTGCGCCGATGGGGGGCTGCGTCAGGTACCGATCACGCCGCCGTCCAGTTTGCGGATAACCACCGTGGCCGAGCGTGGGCGGCCTGCACTGGCACCATCGGGCCAGCGCGAGAACGCGGTGGGGTTGTTGGCAATGAACTCATCCATGCTGGCAAAGCCCTTGAGGTCTTTGGGCGCGTTGGGGTGGCTGCCCACCTCGCCGGGATGCTGGATGTTGATGAACATCGCGCGGCTGTCGGGTGTCCAGCACACACCAGTCACTTCGCAGCCGTCAGGTCCCACCAGGAAGCGGGTGATTTTTTTGGTGGCGATGTCCGCCACCAGCATCTGGTTGTTGCCCTGGTTGATGTAGTCACCGGTGTTGGCAAAGCTGCCATCGGTCTGGATCCACAGGCGGCCCTCTGGGTCCACCTGGATGCCGTCGGGAGAGTTGAAGGTGTTGCTGGCGTCGATGTTGGCCGACCCCTTTTTGGCACCGTCCAGCGCGGGGTTGCCCGCGATGACAAAGATGTCCCAATTGAAGGTGGTGGACGCTGCATCGGCATTGGCCTCATTGAAGCGAATGACGTGGCCCCAGTTGTTGCCCGCACGGGGGTTGGCTTCGTCCACCGCAGGGCGGGCTGAGCCAGCCACCGTGGTGCCATCGACCTTGTTGGACGATGCGGGGGTAGTACCGCGGCGGCTGTTGTTGGTGCAGGCCAGAAACACCTCGCCCGCCTTGGTGCGGTTGGCCGCGACCCACTCGGGCCTGTCCATCATGGTGGCGCCCACGCGGTCAGCGGCCTGGCGGGCCTTGATCACCACCTCTGCCTGGTTGGCAAAGCCGTTCTCGGCGGTCAGGCCGTTCTGGCCAAACACCAGGGGCAACCACACGCCTGTGCCCTGGTTGTCGCCGACCACCGTGCCCGCATCGAAGCGGGCCACATACAGCGTGCCGCTATCGAGCAAGTTGGCACCGCTGGCGCGGTTGGCGGGGTCGTAGCTGCCGTTGGAGACGAACTTGTACAGGTACTCGTTGCGTTCGTCGCAGCCGCTGTACACCACCGCCTTGTTGGCCTTGGAGAGCACGCACTCGGCGTTCTCGTGCTTGTAGCGGCCCAGTGCGGTGCGTTTTTTGGGCTTGCTGTTGGGTGCGTAGGGGTCAATTTCCACCACCCAGCCAAAGCGGTTGGGCTCGTTGGGGTTGACGGCCAGGTCAAACCGGCTGTCGCCCTTGTGCCAGTTGTAACCAAAACCGCCTTTGCTCAGGCCGTAGCGGCCTTGCAGGGCATTGGGCACCCAGGTGGCGGAATCGGTACCAAAGTAGCCATTGAAGTTTTCTTCGCAGGTGATGTAGGTACCCCAGGGGGTTTGGCCAGCGCCGCAGTTGTTGAGCGTGCCCAGGGCCTCGGTGCCCGAGGGGTCTGCTGCCGTTTTCATCAGGTCGTTGCCGGCAGCTGGGCCAGAAATGCTGATGGGGGTGTACCCCGTGATGCGGCGGTTGTAGGGCGAGTCCTGCACATACTCCCACTTGCCGGTGCTGCTGCGACGCACTTCAATGATGGACACCCCGTGACCAGCCAGCTGCTTCTTGGTGTTGTCGGCAACCTCAGGCCGGTTGAAGTTGGCCACGTTGTGGAAGTACTCAGGGTTGATGTACTCGTGGTTCATGGCCAGGATGCCACGGGTGTTGCCATCGGTGCCTGGGTAGGGGAAGAAATTGATGCCATCGTGGTTCTCGCCCGACTGTGCCTCTTGCTCGCGCCAGGTTTCGCTGCCGTCGCCCTTGAATGCGGGGGCCGATGCCAGAACCGGGTCGCCCCAGCGGAACATCACCTCAGCCACATAGCCCTCGGGCACCACCACGGCACTGCCGGAGTTGGCAGCCAAAGGCTTGAAGCCGATGGTGCCGGGGACAGGCGCTGCTTCAGCGTCACCCCCGCCGCAGGCCGTCAGTGCGCTGCCAAAAATACCCAGCAAACCCAGCGTTGCACCCGACTTGAGCAGGCTGCGTCGGCTGGGGTTGCGGGCAATCTCGCGCTCAATCAGTTGGTGGAGGTGGTCGTTGGCGGATGGGTTGGAAACGCCATCGTCATCACGGATCATGTCGGACATAAAAATATTTCCTGGTTGAGAGAAGAAAGCCAGGAAATCTTGCCAAGCCCTTGTGACAGTCCTGTGAACGCAGGCCCACGTCGCCACAAGCGTGAGCACGCCAGGCAAACCCACTGGGAGCTGGGGCAACGAGTCACGGAGCTGCCACAAAACCGTCATCAAATACCCCACTGCGTCGGATATTCTCGAAAACCCTTGGTCGCTGTGCCCGACCTCACCACGGAACCCCCCATGCTCGCCATCAAAAAAGCCCGCAAATTGATAGAGTCCAACCCCACTGATCCAGCGTCGATCACGTTGGCCGAACTGGTGCTGTCCCTCGGAAACGAAGCCAGCTTTAACTTGACCGACATCTACACGCTGGACTACAAGCGCTTCGAGCTGGCGCTGGAAATTCTGGCCGAGTGGCGGCTCGACCGCTATTACGCCAAAAAGCTGCGCCTGATCGATGCCAGCACCCAAATCATCAACCCGCCCACTGACAAAAGCCCTGACCCCGACCAGGCAACCATCGACGCTCCCGCCGCCGAGCAGGCGGGGACCAAAACCACCGGGGTGAAATAAGGCGTAGAGCCCGGCAAATTTTCTCAATAAAATTTGCCTTCTTCGCCCGCCCGCTATAGATAGTTTGCTATTAGTGATATTGGTCATGCCGTTGTCACAACAACGGCACAGGCTGGTGGGGTAGTCCAACCCTCCCTCTCCACCATGCGCAATTGCCCCAAACCTCACGCATTGATTCTGGCCGCAGCACTGTCTGCGGTTTTTTCTGGCAACCATGCCTTGGCCCATGCGGCAGGCACCAGGGCTGCCGCGTGTGGATATGCGCATCAACGGCGTGGAAATCGAGTCGGTGGACGGCACCAGCTTTGGCGGAACACCGCACGTGCTGGTGGGCTCGGAGCGCGGCTCGAATGTGGACGTGTACCTCGTGACCGACCCCGCCCAGCCACAGTGGGTGCAACTGCTGCCCAGTCAAGTGACCATGCTGACCGAAGCCAACGGTCAGCCGCTGAAGGTTGACACCGAAGGCATTGCCAAAGTGAACGATGGTTGCTGGGTGGCCAGCGAAGGCAACGCCGTGGCCCACAACGAGCTGATCAAGCTCAACACAGCCGATGTGACCACAACTACCTGCAAGAACAAGCCGAGGGCCTGGTGGTGTTCAACGGCGACCTGTGGGTGGCCAACGACAACGATGGCGCGGGCTGGACTCGGATGCTCAACACCGGCAAGCCCTGAAAAAGCTCATTTTTTTGTTGTCCTAACGCAACAAATTTGGGTTTTCTCTCTGGTGTCACAGAGATTTCTTCCCCCTTGGTTGCAATGCATCTACCTGATTGCACACCGCAACGGGTTCAGGGGTAACGCTGCAAAGCCACCCCGCCCAACCCACACTTTGGAGAATTTCCCATGAAAAAGAGCCTGATCGCTCTGGCCGTTCTGGCCTCCACCGGTGCCGCCATGGCGCAGTCTTCCGTGACGCTGTATGGCCGGATTGACGCTTCTGTTGGCAAAGAAGAAACCGGTGTTGGCGCCGCCAAAACCAGCAAAACGCAGATGTTCGACAACAATTTCACCACCAGCCGCTGGGGCATGCGTGGCACCGAAGATTTGGGTGGCGGCTTGAAAGCCAGCTTCCAGTTTGAATCCGAAATCAAACCCACCACAGGTGCATCAACTGGTTTCAACCGCGCATCTTGGGTGGGTCTGTCCGGCGGCTTTGGCGGGGTCAAGGCTGGCAAAACCGACAGCGTCTACAAGGACATCTTCGATTCCGGCGTGGCCAACAGCTTGTTCGACTCAGAGTTCACGCCCTACAAAATTGCGTACACCGGTGTGTCCAACTACATCAGCCGCCCCAACAACCAGATCCGCTACGACTCCCCCAACTTCTCGGGCTTGACCGCTGGCGTGACCTACGGCTTTGAAGACAGCACCGTTGCCGCCGGTACCCCGCAGACAACGGCCCTGAGCCTGCGCTACCGCACCGGCCCCATGGACTTCGGCTTCGCCAACCAAAAACAAGACTACAAGCCGGCCACACCCCTGGTGGCCGGCACGCCTGGCGACCGTACCTACAACGTGTTCTCCGCTTCCTACAACTTCGGCATGGCCAAAGTATCTGCCCAGTTCCAAAACGCCAAGCAGTCTGGTGGCGGCAAGGATACGGAATACAACCTCGGCGTGGCCGTTCCACTGGGCGCATTCGAGTTGTCTGCGGGCTACGCCAACGGCACAGCCAAGAACAACGCTGGCGCAACCACAGGTAAGGGCAAGGCATATGCGTTTGGCGCCACCTACACCCTCTCCAAGCGCACCCGTCTCTACGGCGGCTACCTGACCGGTGATGTGAAAAACGCCGCTGGCACCAAGACAGCCGACCGCACCATGTACGCGGTCGGCGTGCGCCACGACTTCTGATGACCTGACCGGTGTGCGCTGCAGTGGCGGCGCACCCGGCAGATTCCTGCTTTTCCAAGGTTGCGCGGTGCAAGCCATTGCGATCAGCGCCGCGTGATGTTTCAGCCGTGGTGGCCACCAGCCATCACGGTTTTTTTTGGGCAATCGCCTTGGGATCTCTGCAGACTCAGTCTTCCACCACCGTGAGTTTGGCCACCGCCAGCGCCAGCCACTTGACGCCGTGGCGCGGAAAGTTGATTTGAGCGCGCGCATCGGCCCCGGCGCCCTCCACCGTCAGCACCTTGCCTTCGCCAAACTTGGTGTGGAACACTTGCCGCCCCGCCGCAATGTCGGTCCCCCGGCCAGACTTGGGCTCCAGCGGGGGGCCTGCGTCGAACACAGGTGTTGCCGCAGATTTGAAACCAAAATGGCCACCAGCGCTTGATGGGTATAGTTTTTCAGCTCTTGAAAAATTACCCCCCCAGGCACCGCCACCAAAGCCCCCTCCCGCTAGGCCGCCAAACCCACCACCCGCTTTGGGCGTGAGCCAGCGCAGGCAGGCCTCGGGCAACTCGTCAAAAAACCGGCTGCGGGCGTTGTAGCGGGTTTGCCCGTGCAGCATGCGGGTTTGCGAGTGGCTGAGGTACAGCCGCTTGCGGGCGCGGGTGATGGCCACGTACATCAGGCGACGCTCTTCTTCCAGCCCAGCGCGGTCGGAGGCCGAGTTTTCGTGGGGGAACAAGCCTTCTTCCAGCCCGGTGATGAACACGCAATCGAACTCCAGCCCCTTGGCGGCATGCACAGTCATCAGTTGCACAGCGTCCTGGCCAGCCTGGGCCTGGTTGTCGCCCGCTTCCAGCGCGGCGTGGCTGAGGAAGGCGGCCAGGGGCGAGAGGGTTTCGCCGGTGTCTTCAGGGAAGGTGGCCATGGGCGCGTCCAAGGGCTCCACCATCTGGCCGGTGTCCACCGGGTCGGCCCAAATGGGGGTGTCAAAGTCAAAGCCGCCTTGGTCTCCGTCCCGCTCGACACTCCGTGCTTGGGCGTTGGCATCGGCCAGTGCATCATCCAGCGCAGTGCCCAGCGAGTGGCTGGTGCTGCGTGCAACGGCAGGTTCGGGCAGCAGGCCCTGGCTGGCAGGAGACTGACTCAAGGCCACCGGGCGGGTGCTATCGCTTGTTGACATGCCCACCGCGTCACGGCCAAAACCTTCGTTCATCACGAAGCTCTCGGCTGCATTGACCAGTTCTTCCAGGTTCTCCACGCGGTCGGCACCGTCTTTGTCGGCCTTGAAGTGGGCCAGCAGGCCGCTGTGGTCCAGCACAGCCTGCACGATGTCGCGCAGGGTTTGACCCTGGGTGGTTTCACGCAGCACCTCCAGCTTGGCCAGAAAGGCGCTGAGCCCCGCCCCGGCACGGCCACCCACCGCACTGACGGCGTCAGCCAGCGCGCAACCGCTGCTGCGGGCCACGTCCTGCAGCTGCTCGATGCTGCGGGCCCCTATGCCCCGGGGCGGAAAGTTGACCACGCGCAAAAAGCTGGTGTCGTCGCGCACGTTCTCCAGCAGGCGCAGGTAGGCCAGCGCGTGCTTGATTTCAGCCCGCTCGAAAAAGCGCAGGCCACCGTACACCTTGTAGGCTACGCCCGCGTTGAACAGCGCGGTTTCCAGCACGCGGCTTTGCGCGTTGCTGCGGTACAGCAGGGCAATTTCGTGCCGGGGCACCGCGGGCTGGTCACCCATGCCGCGCACCAGCTGGCGCACCTCGTCCACCACCCAGCGGGCCTCGTCAAAGTCGGTGGGGCTTTCAAACACACGCACCGGCTCGCCCGCGCCCTGGTCGGTGCGCAGGTTTTTGCCCAGGCGCTGGCTGTTGTAGCCAATGAGGTGGTTGGCCGAGTCGAGGATGTTGCTGTGGCTGCGGTAGTTTTGCTCCAGCTTGATCTGGGCCTCCACATTGAACTCGCGCACAAAGTCGGCCATGTTGCCCACGCGCGCACCACGGAAGGCGTAAATGCTCTGGTCGTCGTCGCCCACGGCCAGCACGGCCGTCTCTGACCCCACCAGCTGTTTCAGCCAGGCGTACTGCAGCTTGTTGGTGTCCTGGAACTCATCCACCAAAATGTGCCGAAACCGCCGCTGGTAGTGCTGGCGGATGTCGGCATGGTCGCGCAGCAGCTCAAAACTGCGCAGCAGCAGCTCGGCAAAGTCCACCACGCCTTCGCGCTGGCACTGGTCTTCGTACAGCTGGTACAGCTCCACCTTCTTTTTGGTCTCATCGTCGCGCACAGGCACATCGGCGGGGCGCATGCCCTCCTCTTTGCAGCTGGCAAAAAACCAGGTGAGCTGCTTGGCTGGGTAGCGTTCATCGTCCACCGCAAATTGCTTGCACAGGCGCTTGACAGCCGAGAGCTGATCTTGCGTGTCCAGAATCTGGAAGGCCTGCGGCAGGTTGGCAGCCTTCCAGTGCGCACGCAGCAGCCGGTTGCACAGGCCATGGAAGGTGCCCACCCACATGCCGCGCACGTTCACCGGCAACATGGCCTGCAGGCGCACCAGCATTTCTTTGGCCGCTTTGTTGGTAAACGTCACCGCCATCAGCCCGCCTGGGCCCACCTGGCCAGTTTGCATGAGCCAGGCCATGCGGGTGGTCAGCACCCGGGTTTTGCCCGAGCCTGCGCCTGCCAGCACCAGCGCATGCCCGTGCGCCAGCGTGACGGCCGCGAGCTGCTCGGGGTTCAGGCCTTGCAGCAGGCCGCTGGGCTCAGCAGAGCCGGGTGGATTGAATGGCGGGGCAGCGTGTGTGTCAAAACTCATCCGCCGATTGTAGAAACCGCACACCTCCCCGCACCGCCAGGCAGCCACGGGCGTGTATACAATCGCGCACCGGGCCCAAGTTTCTTGCGTCCGGTTTTTTTATGCCGGGTTCAGGCCAAGCGCTCATCCTTCTTTTGTAGCTGTCAGCGCATACAAAATAAGCGCTGACTCCATTTTTGGAGCTTGGAACCATGGAAATTTTTGACTACGACAACATCCTGCTGCTGCCCCGCAAGTGCCGGGTGGAGAGCCGCTCGGAATGCGATGCTGGCGTCGAGTTGGGCGGCAGGCGCTTTCGCATACCGGCGGTGCCCGCCAATATGAAAACCGTGGTCAACGAGCCCATTTGCGAGTGGCTGGCGCGCAACGGCTACTTTTATGTCATGCACCGCTTCGACCTGGACAACCTCGCCTTCGTGCGCGATTTCCACGCGAAGGGCCTGTTTGCCTCCATCTCACTGGGCGTGAAGCAGGCCGACCGAGACACCGTGGACCAGCTGCTGGCCGAGGGCCTGGTGCCCGAGTACATCACCATCGACATTGCCCACGGCCATGCCGACAGCGTGAAGCACATGATTGCCTACATCAAAGAGCGCCTGCCCAAGAGCTTTGTGATCGCGGGCAACGTCGGCACGCCCGAGGCCATCATCGACCTGGAAAACTGGGGCGCAGACGCCACCAAGGTGGGCATTGGCCCCGGCAAGGTGTGCATCACCAAGCTCAAAACCGGCTTTGGCACCGGCGGTTGGCAGCTCAGCGCCCTCAAGTGGTGTGCCCGCGTGGCCACCAAACCCATCATTGCCGACGGTGGCATCCGCAGCCATGGCGACATTGCCAAAAGCGTGCGCTTCGGCGCGACCATGGTCATGGTGGGCTCGCTGTTTGCCGGCCACGAAGAAAGCCCCGGCCAGACGGTGGAGGTGGATGGCGCGCTGTACAAGGAGTACTACGGCTCGGCCTCCGACTTCAACAAGGGCGAGTACAAGCACGTGGAAGGCAAGCGCATCCTGGAGCCCATCAAAGGCCAGCTGGCCAACACGCTGATCGAAATGGAGCAAGACGTGCAAAGCTCCATCAGCTATGCCGGGGGCAAAACGCTCATGGACATCCGCAAGGTGAACTACGTCATTCTGGGCGGCGACAACGCGGGTGAGCACCTGCTGATGTGAACACCCGCGCCCTGGCCCACACTGGGGACCGCCGCAAACTGACAGCGAACTGACCACAGGGGTGGTCAGCCAAGGTTTTTGCACCATCCTTCAGGGGCCGGACCCGGTTCCAGTGCGGGCTGCGGTATTCTGTATACGGAATACAAGATACTGCCCCCCATGATCCAGTCCCTGCCCCGTTTATCTGCCACACCCAATCTGGTGGACCAGGTGTACCAGCACCTGGCCTCGGCCATCAGCGATGGGCGCATGGCACCGGGCACCCGGTTGACCCAGGACGAAGTGGCCGAACAGTTGGCCGTGTCGCGCCAGCCTGTGCTGCAGGCACTGCGCTTGCTCAAAGCCGAAGGTCTGGTGCAGGATGCCGCCAGTGCCTCGGGCCACAAAGGCCGTGGCCTGGTGGTGGCCCCGATTGCCTGTGACACCATGTGCCACATCTATGAGGTGCGCAGCGCGCTGGACGCGCTGGCCGCCCGCCTGGCCGCCCAGGCGCGGGCCACCATCAGCGCCGAACTGATCGAACAAGGCCGTGCCGCCGCCCAGCGTGCGTTGGTGCCCGATATGGTCGAGGCCGATCTGGCGTTTCACAGGGCCATTTACCGGGCCAGCGGCAACCCCCTGATCGAACCCAGCGCCATGCTGCACTGGAGCCACATTCGCCGGGCCATGACGGCGGCCTTGCACCACGCCCCGCTGCGCACCAGTGCATGGGACGAGCACGAGGCCGTGCGCCAGGCCATAGCCGCTGGTGATGAAGACACCGCTGCGCAGCTCATGCGGCTGCACGGCCAACAGGCCAGCCAGCACCTGCAGGCCTTGCTCAGGCGCCACGACCGCGCAACAGGCGCAACGCCCCATGCAGCCGATGTGGTCAACGCACCTGTCATTTTTTGAACAAAAAAGCCAATACGCGCTTTTAATAAATACGTAGTTTGCTATGAATTCAGCAACAACTCCCTTCTCTCCCGCTGCCGCTACCGCCCGCACGGCACTGCCCACTGTGGCGCTGCTGGGCGTGGGCATGATGGGCACCCCCATGACCCTGCGGCTGCTGGCCGCCGGGTACACCGTTCGCGTCTGGAACCGCACCGCTGCCAAAGCGCAGGCACTGGCGGCCAGCGGTGCGCTGGCCTGTGCCTCACCGGCTGATGCGGTACGCGCCGCAGACATCACCATCACCATGCTGCAAGACGGTGCCGCTGTGGACAGCGTGCTGTTTCAACAGGGGGCGGCGCAGGCGCTGCAACCCGGCAGCCTGGTGGTGGACATGTCCTCCATCCAGCCGCGCGAGGCCCGCAACCACGCCGCCCGACTCGCCGCACTGCGGGTGGCGTGCATCGATGCACCCGTCTCGGGTGGCACCGTGGGGGCCGAGGCTGGCACGCTGGCCATCATGGCGGGTGGGCGGGCGGCCGATTTTCAGCGCGCACTGCCGGTGCTGCAGGTGCTGGGTCGGCCCACGCATGTGGGACCGCTGGGCTCGGGCCAATTGGCCAAGCTTGCCAACCAGATGATTGTGGGCATCACCATCGGTGCGGTGGCCGAGGCGCTGCTGTTTGCCGCACGCGGCGGGGCCGACATGGGCAAGGTGCGTGAAGCCATCACCGGCGGCTTTGCCGACAGCCGCATCCTGCAGGTACACGGCCAGCGCATGGTCGAGCGCGACTTTGCCAAGCGCGCAGCGGTGACGGTGCAACTCAAAGACCTCCACAACGCCATGGCCACCGCCCGGGAAACTGGCTTTGAAGCGCCCATCACCCAGCTGTTTGCCACACTGTTCGAGCAGGCCACCGAGCACGGCCTGGGCGACCTGGACCACTCCGCCCTGTTTGTGGAACTGGCCAGCCGCAACGGCATGAACTGACGCCAGCAGCCGCTGCTGTGGTCCACACCACCCGCCAGGCATATGCCCCTGCTCGACCCTGACATTGCCGAGTGCCGGGTGCTGGTGGTCGATGGCAACGCTACCTCGCGCAGCATCATCATCTCGCAGCTGCGCGACTTTGGCGTGCTGGACATCGCCCAGGCCAGCCGCCCCACCGATGCCCGGCGTGCCCTGGAGTACAAAGAGTTTGACGTGGTGCTGTGCGAGCAGCGCTTTCCCGACAGCTCCTACACCGGCCAAGCCCTGCTCGACGACCTGCGGCGGGCCCAACTGCTGCCGCTGGCCACGGTATTTGTGATGCTCACCGGCGAGGCCAGCTACGCCCAGGTGGCCGAAGCGGCCGAATCGGCACTGGACAGCTACCTGCTCAAGCCCCACACCGCCTCTGCCCTGGGTCAGCGCCTGCGCCAGGCCCGCCACCGCAAGCGCATGCTGCACCCGATTTTTTCGGCCATTGCCCAAGGCAGCTACGAAACCGCTGCCAAGCTGTGCGTCGAGCGCTTCCAGCAACGTGCGCCCTACTGGCTGTATGCCGCCCGCATTGGTGCCGAACTGATGCTGCGCCTGAGCCGGGCCAACGACGCGCAAGCGCTGTTTGAAACCATACACGCTCACCAGGCCCTGCCCTGGGCCAAGCTGGGGGTGGCAAGGTCGCAAATCGAGTCCAACCAGGCGGCGCAGGCGATGACCACACTGGAAAGCCTGGCCTCCAGTGAGCCCTCCTACGCCGATGCCTACGACATCATGGGCCGCCTGCACACCGAGCAGGGCAACTTCGAGCAGGCCCTGGTGGTGTACCGACAGGCCAGCGCCATCACACCCAGCTCCATCGCGCGCCTGCAAAAACAAGGCATGCTGGCGTTTTACATGGGGGAAAAGCTGGAAGCTGCCAAAGCGCTGGACCGGGCCACACTGCTGGGACTCACCTCCAAAATGTTCGACCACCAGTCGCTGATGCTGCTGGCCTTCTCGCGCTTTCAGCTGCGGGACACGCAAGGCATCAAGCGGTGCGTCGAGCAACTGCAAACCGCCATCGACCAGCGCGATGCGCCGCTGCGCCTGCGCCGCTTCATGCGGGTGGCCCAAACGCTGCTGTCGCTGGCCAACAAGCACATGGCGGTGGTGGTCACACAGCTGCAAGAGCAAGCCACCGAAATCAGCAACCCGGCTTTTGACATGGAAGCTGCGTGCAACCTGCTGTCGCTGCTGGCCGAAGTGGCCAGGCTTGAGTTGAGGCTGGATGCTGCGCCCAACTGGATCACCGCCATGGGTGAGCGGTTTTGCACCAGCAAAGGCACGGCCGAGCTGCTGGCGGGTGCCTGCCAGGCCTACCCGCCCTATGCGGAGCTGGTGCGCGCCGCCCACCGGCGGGTGGGTGAACTGGCCCAACAGGCCATGGTGCATGCGGTGGCTGGCCAACCGGACAAAGCCGTCATGGCCCTGGTGGCACATGGCGGGCAAACCCTCAACACCCGGCTGATGGAAACCGCCCGCCTGACCCTGCAGCGCCACCGCGCAGCGATTGCCCAGGCCCAGACGCTTGAAGGCCTGATTCAGTACCAGCTCGACCACTATGCGCCATCGGGCCAGGCGCCCGCACTGGGACAGCCACCGGGCCGAAGCGCCGGGGGCCTGTCGCTGCTGACGGCGGCCGAGCAAGCGTCAGCCAGCCGGTAGCCAACGACCCGCGAGCCGCCTGCTGCGCCGTCCCGCCATCAGGCAACCCCCAACCGGATATGGACAAAAAAAACCCGGCCAGAGGCCGGGCGGGTCGGGGGTGGGCACAGGCCCGAGCCCATCAGGCCCAGGCGCCGCTCACGCGATCAGCGTGCGCGAAACGGACGGCGGGCGTCGGCACCGGCCACGGCACCTGCCGGGCGACGGGGCTTGAACTCACCGCCACGTGGCGCAGCGTGCGGTGCGCGCTCGGTGCGTTCAAAGCTGCGGCCTTCGTGGGCGCGCCCTTCAAAACCACGGCCTTCTGCGCCACGTTCGCCAGCGCCCCGACCACCTTCGCGGTCAAAGCTGCGGGCTGGCCCGCGCTTGTCGGCCCAAGGGGCACGGTCGGCTTGGGGTGGGCGCTCGGCATGGAAGCCAGGGCGCTCACCGCTGAATGGACGGTCACCCCTGGGCGCGTCAAAACGCGGTGCGGCGGGGCGCTGCTCCTGGCCCCAGGCTGGGCGGTCTGCGCGGAATTCGGGGCGTGGGCCACGGTCTGCACCCCGGTCGAAACCGCCTTTGTCGCTGCGGCCAAAGCCGCCGAAACCACCGTTGCCACCAAAGCCACCTTCGCGTCGGGGTGCGGGGCGGCCACGGCCACCACCGAAACCGCCACGGCTGTCACCCGCACCACGGACACCAAAGGAGGCTTGGGGAGGACGCTGCTTGGGCTCCAGGCCGGGAACGACCTCGGCCTTGAGCTGCTGCTGGGTGTGGTACTCGATGTCGGAAATCTTGCGGCGGTCACGGAACTCGGCAAACGTCACAGCCAGGCCATCACGCCCAGCGCGGCCTGTGCGGCCAATGCGGTGGGTGTAGTCCTCGGCCTTCATGGGCAGCCCATAGTTGAAGACGTGGGTGATGGTCGGTACGTCAATGCCACGGGCGGCCACGTCTGTGGCTACCAGAATTTGCACGCGGCCATCGCGCAGCGCATCCAGGCGGCGGTTGCGCATGCCCTGGCTCAGGGCACCGTGCAGGGCCACTGCCGAGAAGTTGGCCTGCTGCAGGTCGTTGGCCAGGTCGTCGCACTCGATCTGGGTGCTGGCAAACACAATGGCCTGGTTGATGGAGGTGTCGCGCAGCCAGTGGTCCAGCAACTGGCGCTTGTGCTGGGGGGTGTCCGCCCAGAACAGGCTTTGCGTGATGTTGGCGTGCTTTTCTTGCGGGGTGTCGATTTGCACCTTCTTGACGTTGGCACCGTTGTCGTGCATCACGCGCAGGGCGAGTTGCTGGATGCGGGGCGCAAACGTCGCGCTGAACATCATGGTTTGCTGGCGCTGGCTGGTCAGCTGGTGGATTTCGGCCAGGTCGTCGGCAAAACCAAGGTCGAGCATGCGGTCGGCTTCGTCCATCACCAGGAACTTGACTTCGTCCAGCTTGATCTGGCCGCTGCGTTGCAGGTCGAGCAGGCGGCCAGGGGTGGCGACCACCAGGTTGGCGTTTTGCAGTTTGGCCACTTGCAACTGGTAAGGCATGCCGCCCACTACGTTGGCAATGCGCAGGCCACGGCAGTGGCGCACAAGGTCGATGCCGTCGTTGGCCACCTGCTGGGCCAGTTCACGGGTGGGGCAGACCACCAGCGCACCGGGCACGGCGGGCTTGAAGTTGCGGGGGTTGGTGGGGTCTTTGCGCTTGGCGCGCTTGGGAGGGGCTTCGCCTTTGGCAGTGGCTTCGGCACAGGCTTGATCGTAGGCGTCTTTTTCGGCCTGGGCTTCGGCTTCCTGCATTTTGAGCAAGGTGTGCAGCACGGGCAGCAGGAAGGCTGCGGTTTTGCCGCTGCCGGTCTGGCTGGAGACCATCAGGTCGGCATAGCTACCGGTCCCGGTGTTCAGGGCCATGGGAATGGCCTTGTTCTGCACAGCGGTGGGTTCGGTGTAGCCCATGTCGGCCACGGCCTGCACCAGCTCGGGCGCCAGGCCCAGCAGTTCAAAGCCGTTGGGGCCTGCGGGGGCCACTTGGGCTGCCGCCTCGGCAGGCGCTGCAGGCACAGCAAGTGAGGGCTCAACACCCTCGGCAACTGGGGCATGCGCCAGAGCGGCGGCAGGCAGATTGGTTTCGGGCATGGCGGTGCCATGCGACATCAAAGAGTCGTTCATTTCAATTTCCATGTGCGACAGCGCGCACAACATCCGAAAAAAGCGGGAGAGGTCCTCAAAGGACACGGCCCTGGCAGGCAGGCTGCAGGGCGCAGGTGGCGGACCGCCGGTGCTTCGTTCGTGGTTCAAACAACATCAACCACCCAACGAACATCGCACCAGAAACGGCACTGCAATGCAGCAATGCCCTGCGGTAAGCGATTGGCTGTCAATCTGCTTTGGCCGCGCCGCTCACCCGCACAGGAATGCGGGTGATGTCGGGGGCCACACCGCACCGGTGAGCCCGGTGGCGGCGTCAGAAGCCTGAAGTGTGAGGTAGATGCACAAAATCTGCGTTTTTGGCGCAGCCTGCGATTATAGCCAGAAATACGGGAAAACCCCAAACATTTTCAGGCAATCAGGCATCACCGCTTGGCCATGCGCTTGATGGAGGCTGTGGCGTCGATGCGGCCCTCGGCGGCAAACGACTCCAGATTGGACTCGATCCGGTCGGGGTCGTAGAGGTAGTTCACCATCAGACCCCAGGATTGGGCCAGGCCTTTGGCTGAGGTATCTGCCAGCCAGTTGAGCTGCTCCACACGGGCGCCATTGCCCAAGTGGAAGCGGGCCACAGGGTCTGCGGGGCCATCGCCCCTGCGGGCGTGCAGCAAGTAGTGTGCGGCCAACCTCAGCAAAGGTTCGCGCAGGGCCTGCACCACATCGGCACTGGTGGGCCAGCCTCCTTCAGCCCCAAGCAGACCTTGCAGCACCGGATGCTCCAGCCCCTGCGGGTACGACTGCTCGGATGCGGCCAACAGGCCGGGCTCCATGGCAAGCGCTGGCTGGGGCTTGGCCACTGCAGCTGCGAGCCGCTTCCAGTCAGAGGGAGTAAAACTCTCTGCCAGCGCCTCGGGGTGTTTGCCAACCCAGCGCACCAGTCCGGGAATGGGCGAGAGCGTGGCGAAGGTCTTGAGGTGCGGAAAGTCGCGCTGCAAATCGGCCACCACCCGCTTGATGAGGAAGTTGCCAAACGAAATGCCACGCAACCCCACCTGGGTGTTGCTGATGGAGTAAAAAATGGCGGTACTGGCTTTGTGGTGGTCCGTGACCGGTGCGTGCTCGTCCAGCAGGGCCTGCACGTTGTCGGCCAGACCATTGACCAGCGCCACCTCCACAAAAATCAGCGGCTCCAGCGGCATGCGGGGGTGGAAGAACCCGTAGCAGCGGCGGTCGGAGTCGAGCCGGTTTTTGAGGTCGTTCCACGACTGGATGGCGTGCACCGCCTCGTACTGCACCAGCTTCTCCAGCAGCGCCGCCGGCGACTGCCAGGTGATGCGGGACAGCTCCAGAAACCCCACATCAAACCAAGCGGCAAGCCGACTCTGCAGCTCGCGGTCCAGGGGTTTGAGCACCGGGTCTTGGTCCTGAAAATTCAGCAGGTCGGCCCGCATGTCCACCAGGAACTTCACCCCGTGGTCAATCGCCGCAAACTGTGTGAGGATGCGTAGGCGCGACGAGCGCATGGCAGCGCGCAGGTCGGCCTCGGCATCCCACTGACCGTCGGTTCCCACGGCGGCCTGGTAGACGGCATGGGCCTGGGCCACGCGCTCGGGCTCAGGACCGAACTCCAGTGCAATCAGCCGCAAAAACGCATGCTGCCCGGCCGCGTCCAGGCCCAGGTAGGTCTGTGCCAGCTTGGCCGCCCGCTGGCGGGTGGACACCTCGCCGCCCCTGCCTTGGGCGCATTCGTGCAGCTGCAAGCGCACGCGCTCCAGCGTCTTTTCAGTGGGTTCGGCTTTTTTGAAGCTGGCCTGCGCCATCAACTCACGCATTTTGGACAAGCCGCGGGACATCAGCCCTTGCACCATGTTCGCTCCTGACTTTCTGAAAAAGTGTGGCATTCCCGGCCAGTCTCCAGCAGGCCGTCACAGGCAAGATGGTGACACAAGCCAGACACCCGCTGCCTGGCCACCCCACTACACTGACCACCGACACCAGAGTGCCGCACCCAAGAGGTGCAGCCACGCCACACACCCCACACGGAGACCCCATGCCCGGCTATTCCGACCCCGGTTTCGACACCCTCGCCCTGCACGCCGGGGCCGCCCCCGACCCTGCCACCGGCGCACGCGCTGTGCCCATCCACCTGACCACGTCCTTTGTGTTTGAGTCCAGCGACCACGCGGCCTCGCTGTTCAACCTGGAGCGCGCGGGCCATGTGTACAGCCGCATCAGCAACCCCACCAACGCGGTGCTAGAGCAGCGTGTGGCGGCGTTGGACGGCGGCATAGGCGCCATCACCGTGGCCAGCGGCCAAGCCGCACTGCACCTGGCGGTATGCACCCTCATGGGGGCGGGCGGGCACATCGTTGCCAGCACGGCGCTGTATGGCGGCAGCCAGAACCTGCTGCACTACACCATGCGCCGCTTTGGCATCGAAACCACCTTCGTCAAGCCCGGGGACATCGACGGCTGGAAAGCCGCTGTGCGCCCCAACACCCGGCTGTTGTTTGGCGAAACCGTGGGCAACCCTGGGCTGGACGTGCTGGACATTCCCACCGTGGCACAGATCGCCCACGAGGCGGGTGCACCCCTGCTGGTGGACAGCACGCTGACCACACCCTGGCACCAGAAGCCCCTGGCGCTGGGGGCAGACCTGGTCTACCACTCGGCCACCAAGTTCCTCAGCGGCCACGGCACCGTCATTGGCGGTGTGGTGGTGGACGGCGGCAGCTTCGACTGGGCGGCCGAGCACGCCAAAACCGGCCGCTATGAGGAACTGGCCGCGCCCTACGACGGCTTTCATGGCATGAACTTCTCGGAAGAAAGCACGGTGGGCGCCTTCTTGCTGCGCGCCCGCCGCGAGGGCCTGCGCGACTTCGGGGCCTGCCTCAGCCCGCACAGCGCCTGGCTGATTTTGCAGGGGCTGGAGACATTGCCGCTGCGCATGGAGCGCCACATGCGCAACACCGAACAGGTGGTGGCCTTCCTGGCCAGCCACCCACTGGTGGGTCGCGTGGGCCACCCGCTGCTGGAGAGCCACCCCAGCCACCAACTGGCGCACCGGCTGCTGCGCCACGGCCCAGGGGGTGCGGGTTCGGTGTTCAGCTTCGACATCAAAGGCTCCCGCGCCCAGGGTCGGGCCTTCATTGAAGCGCTGAAAATTTTCAGCCACCTGGCCAACGTGGGCGACTGCCGCAGCCTGGTGATTCACCCCGCCAGCACCACCCACTTCCGCATGAGCGACGAGGCGCTGAGCGGCGCGGGCATTGGCACGGGCACCATCCGCCTGTCCATCGGGCTGGAAGACCCGGCCGACCTGATCGACGACCTGAAGCGGGCGCTGAAAGCCGCAGAAAAAGCCATTTGAAGCCCCTGAACTCCCTAGCTGATCAGGCGATAAATTCAGAGTTTTTATGCTTTATTTGATAGCTACTAGCGCAATAAAATAAAGCGCAAAGTGCATTTTTCATTCATAAATTTCACTTCAAAGTTTGATGATGAACACTGAAGTCCCCGCAGGCCCTGGCCTGCCCCCCCACCCGCTGTACGCCTACACCGGCGGCAAGCCTTTCAACCCCACACAGCCCACCGTGGTGTTCATCCACGGCGTGCTCAACGACCACAGCGTGTGGATTTTGCAAAGCCGCTACCTGGCCCACCATGGCTGGAACGTGCTGGCCATTGACCTGGCTGGCCATGGTCGCAGCGGCGGGCGCTGCCCGCGTTCGGTGGTCGAGGCCTCGGCCACGGTGCTGGCCCTGCTCGATGCCCTGGGCGTGGCGCGTGCGGCGCTGGTGGGCCACAGTTTTGGCTCGCTCATTGCGCTGCACACCGCCGCCCAGGCGCCAGGGCGCGTCAGCCACCTGGCGATGGTGGGCACGGCCGCGCCCATGCGCGTGTCGCCAGCGCTGCTGGACGCAGCGTTGAACCAGCCTGACAAAGCCATTGCCATGGTCAACACCTTTTCCCACTCCACACTGGCACCGCCCCCCTCCGCCCTGGGGCCAGGCACCTGGCTGTATGGCGGCTCGGCCGCGCTCATGCGCCGCGTGCTGGCCAGCAACACAACGGACAACGTGTTCCACACCGGCTTTGTGGCCTGCGACGCCTACGCCGATGGCGAGCCCGACATGGCACGCGTGCAATGCCCCGTGCTGCTGGTGCTGGGCGAACGCGACCAGATGACCCCACCCAAGGCTGCGCAAAGCCTGGTCAAGGCCGCCAAGGCAGCCGGACTCGACCCCAAAGTGGTGACCCTGCCCGCTGGCCACTCACTCATGACCGAAGACCCCGAGGGCACACTGTCGGCACTGAAGGGTTTTCTGGCCGTCGCCCCATGACCGGTGACCGTGCCCAGGCCATTGGCGAGCACTTTGACCTGCGCGCCCTGCCCCCCGACTTTCTGGTCAACCCCTATCCGGTGTACGACTGGCTGCGCCAACACGACCCCGTGCGCCACATGCCCGATGGGTCGCTGTTTCTGACGCGCCATGCCGACCTGGTGGCCGTGCACCGCGACGCAGTGGCCTTCAGCTCGGACAAACACGTCGAGTTCGGCCCCCGCTTCAACGTGCCACCGCACAGCGCAGCCCAACCCGCGCCGCTGTACCAGCACCACACCACCAGCCTGGTGTTCAGCGATCCACCGCTGCACACCCGGGTGCGCCGCCTCATCATGGGCGCGCTCACCCGCCGAGCCATCGCCGACATGGAAGACGGTTTGGTGGGGTTGGTGGACCGCCTGCTGGACGACCTGCAGGCCCAGGGCGGGGGCGACCTGATCGAGGACTTTGCCGCCGCGATTCCCGTGGAAGTTATTGGCAACCTGCTGGGCGTGCCGCTGGCCGATCGGGGGCCGCTGCGCGACTGGTCGCTGGCCATTATGGGTGCGCTGGAGCCCACGTTGACAGCGCAGCAGCACGCATTGGGCAACCGCAGCGTGACCGAAATGCTGGCCTACCTGCGCACCCTCGTGGCCGAGCGCCGCCGCCACCCCCAAGACCCCGAGCGCGACGTGCTGACCCGCCTCATCCAGGGCGACGGCAAGGACAGCACCGAACTGCTGACCGAAGAAGAGCTGCTGCACAACTGCATCTTTTTGCTGAACGCGGGCCACGAAACCACCACCAACCTCATCGGCAATGCCCTGGTGCTGTTGCAGGAGCACCCTGCCGCCCTGACCCAGCTGCAACAAGGTCTGCACGACACCCGCCACCAGCCCGAGGCACAGAACCTGCTGCTGACACGGGCGGTGGATGAGGTGCTGCGCCTGGAGTCGTCCAACCAGCTGGGCAACCGGCGCGCACTGCGCCCGGTGACAGTGGGCGGGGTGGATGTGCCCGAGGGCGCGCTGGTGACGCTGTGCATTGGCGCGGCCAACCGCGACCCGGCGGTGTTCAGCCAGCCCGACGTGCCCGACCTGCTGCGCGACCCCAACCGCCACCTGGCCTTTGGCCTGGGCGTGCACCAGTGCGCGGGCCTGAGCCTGGCCCGGCTGGAGGGACGCATTGCATTGGGGCGGTTTTTGCAGCGCCTGCCAACCTACACGCTCAGCGCGCCGCCGGTGCGGGGCATGCGCGCCCGGTTCAGAGGCTTTGTGTCAGCCCCGTTTCAGGCCTGAAACCACCTGTCGTGGATGAGAGATTAAATTTTATTCTGTAGCACAGAATCCATCATTGACGAGCGGTATTGGCCAATTATCCAAATATTTGCTGTGGACGGACGCTCGGGCAACAGCAATCGCTCTATCAGCGGAGCCAGCGAGGTGCGCGCCGGGTCAGCCACCAGCACAAAGCGCTGGCCGTCTTCGTCCAGCCGCCCCACCCAATCCAGGGCCAGCAACACCTCCAGTGGTTCCTCCAGCTGCAAATCGCTCACCCGCAGCCGGCGCGCCAGGGCGTCCAGCGACAAGCCGCCCCCACCGCTGCAATTGCGCTGCTGCGACAAGGCACTCAACACCTCCAGCGCCAGCTGGAACGACCAACCCGGTGTGTCACCCCGCCGGGCAATGCCGGCCAGCAAACTGGGCAGGTATGCCGTGACCACCGCCCCCAACAGCACGATGACCCACAGCAAATATGTCCAGACCAGCAAAATTGGCACGGTGGCAAAGGTGCCGTACACCACCGAATACGAAGGCACCGCCCCCAGGTACCACCCCAGCAACGCTTTGGCCACCACCAGCCCCGTGGCCGTGAACAGCCCCCCCACCAGCGCATGGCCCCAGCGCACCCGGGTGTGGGGCACGTAGCGGTACAGCAGCACCATGCCCACGGCCACCAGACCAAACCCCAAGCCATCGAGCACCCACTCGATGGCTTCGGGCACGGCACCCACCCAACCTTTGTTCACTGAAATGGCGTACGAGGTGAGTGACAGGCTGATGGCCACCAACAAAGGACCCAGGGTGAGCAAGGCCCAGTAAACCAGCACCCTCTGAGCCAGCGGCCGCTGGCGGCGCACCCGCCAGATGTCGTTGAGCTGGCGGTCTATGGTCAGCACCAGCGCCAGCGCCGATATCAGCAACACGACGGCCCCAGTCCACCCCATCTGTCCGGCCTTGGCGGCGAACTGATTCAGGTACGTCAGCACCTGGCGGGCAATGGCCTCGGGTACCAGGCTGTCCACCAGCCACTTTTGCAAAGCTGTTTGCATGCGGGCAAACATCGGAAACGCGCTGAACACCGCCAACCCCACTGTGAACAGCGGCACCAGCGAAATGAGTGTGGTGAAGGTCAGGCTGGCGGCCGTCACGCTGAGGCGGTCTTCGCGAAAGCGCTCGCGCAACGTGAGTGCGGTGGTGCGCCAGGGAAATTCCCAAAATGCAACTGCCAATGCCTGCAGCGATTCCGCTTGCCCCTGAAAACGTTGCCGAAGAGTCATCTGGGTATCATGCCACCGCCCTTGTCCACCCCTCTTCTATTTGACCTCACCGCCATGGCAGCACCCCCCAACGACCCTTCGGTTCTATCCGCCGCGCAGCCGCTGCCAGACCAACACCGCATTGATGCCGCGTCCGGCCAGGTCAGCCTGACCCGGTGGGTGGCCGTCTCCAGCCTGCTTGGCCTCATTGTGCTGGGCCTGCTGTGGGAGCTGTGGCTGGCACCGCTGCGCCCGGGGGGCAGCTGGCTGGCGCTCAAGGTGCTGCCGCTGTGCATCCCGCTGTCTGGCCTCCTGAAAAACCGCATGTACACCTACCGCTGGCTCAGCCTGCTGATCTGGCTGTACTTCACCGAAGGGGTGGTGCGCGCCTGGGGCGATGCGCCACCCGGCAACTGGCTGGCCATGGCCCAGGTGGCGCTGTGCGTGTTGCTGTTTGCCGCCTGCGCCGCCCATGTTCGGATTCGGCTGGCCAGCGCCCGCCCCCAGCCACCCGAGAAAGCAGCCCATGTCTGAGAGCAACGCCGCCCACGCAGCACTTATCCACACCCTCACCCTGCAGCTTGGTGCTGCCCATGTACTTACCCATGCCGACCCCAGCACGGACCTCTCAGCCTGGGAGAACGACTGGCGCAAACGCCACCAGGGACGCGCCCTGGCGGTGGTGCGTCCGGGCAGTACCGCTGAAGTGGCCAATGTGGTGCGCGCCTGCGCGCAGGCGGGTGTGGCCATGGTGCCCCAGGGCGGCAACACCGGCCTGGTGGTGGGCGGGGTGCCCGACACCAGCGGCACACAGGTCGTGGTGAGCCTGCAGCGGATGAGCGCCATTCGCAGCACCGACCCGGCCAACCTGACCCTGACAGCCGAGGCAGGCTGCACCCTGGTTCAGGTGCAACAGGCTGCCGAGGCACTCGGGTTGCTGTTTCCGTTGAGCCTGGCGGCCGAAGGGAGCTGCACCATCGGCGGCAACCTCGCCACCAATGCCGGTGGCACCCAGGTGGTGCGCCACGGCAACGCCCGCGAGCTGTGCCTGGGGCTGGAAGTGGTCACCGCCAGTGGCGATGTCTGGAACGGGTTGTCCGGCCTGCGCAAAGACAACACCGGCTACGACCTGCGCCACCTGATGGTGGGCAGCGAGGGCACGCTGGGCATCATCACCGCCGCCACCCTCAAACTCAGCCCCATGCCGCACGCCCGCCTGACCGCGTGGGCCGCTGTACCCAGCCTGGACGCTGCGGTGGCGTTGCTGGGTCTGGCCCACCACCACCTGGGGCCAGGGCTGACAGGTTTTGAAGCCATGGGGCAGTTCGCCTTGCAGCTGACCCAGACCCACTTTCCCCAACTGCGCGTGCCCTTCTGGCAAACATCCCCGTGGTGCGTGCTGCTGGAAATTGCCGACCATGAAAGCGAAGACCACGCCCGCCACCTGTTGGAGCGTTTACTGGAAACCGCCATGGAGCAAAACGTGGTCAGCGATGCGGTAGTGGCCGAAAGCCTGGCCCAGGCCAAGCAGCTCTGGCACATCCGGGAGTGCATTCCGCTGGCCCAGGCCGAAGAGGGGCTGAACATCAAGCACGACATCGGCATTCCGATTTCACGCATCCCCGACTTTGTGGCACACACCGATGGCCTGCTGGCACAAGCCATCCCAGGGGTGCGGCTGGTGAACTTTGGCCACCTGGGCGATGGCAACCTGCACTACAACGTACAGGCCCCAGAGGGCGTTGACAGTGCCACCTTTTTGCAAGAGCACGAGTCGGCCATCAACACCCTGGTGTACGACGCGGTGCACCGCTTTGGCGGCTCCATCAGCGCAGAGCACGGCATTGGCAGCCTCAAGGCAGACACCCTGCCCCGCTACAAATCGGCCGTGGCACTGGACCTGATGGCCCGCATCAAACAGGCGCTGGACCCACACCACCTGCTCAACCCGTCGCGGGTGCTGAGCAGGTAACGCGACGGCATCAAACCCCGGAAAACACCAGTCAGAAACAACAAAGCCTGGCAAAACCGGGGGCTTTCAAATTGTGAGCCGCTCAAAGCGGCTAATCGGGGACGCTCACGCGGCCCCGGCTTTTTCCGTCACCTACTCGGTGAGGCTTATCTCCACAGCATCAGCTCATCCAACCTCTCATCCTCTCGCTCCTGCTCACGGATGTAGTTGCGTATCAGCTCTTCGTCCCTCCCTACGGTCGAGACAAAATACCCTCTGGCCCAGAAACTTTGCCCCGCAAAGTTTCTCTTGCGCTCCGAATACACCCGGGCAAGGTGGATCGCACTTTTCCCCAAGATGCGCCCAACCACGTTCGATACCGCGTATTTCGGCGGTATCGCGATCATCATGTGCACATGATCGGCCATCAAATGCCCTTCCTCTATCCGGCTCTCTTTGTGCTGCGCCAGTCCGCGAAACACCTCTCCGAGGTGTTCTCTCAACTGCCCGTACAGCACTTTCCTGCGCCCCTTCGGTATGTACACCACGTGGTACTTGCAGTCCCATTTCGTGTAGTTTGGGCTTTCGAACTTGTCCATCCTGATTCTTTCTTTCGTTTGCTTGGCGGCTCACGATCGGAAGTTTCTGCGATGGACATCCATACCAACGCATACGTCAAACTGCTACTGTCTCCCCGGCAAAGCCGGGGGATTACCCACTTTATTTATGGTTATTGACACCATTACTTATTATGGCTAGAGTCACCATATGAAGGCACAGCGCATCTTTTACGACAAGACCGTGTTGGCAGACGGGGCGATTGTCGAGATGACCATCTGGCAGTTGCCAAAATCATCGGGCGAGCGACCGCACGGATTGAAATACAGCCTGTTTTTTGGCCGAGATGGCAAACGCATCGTGGGCTACGACAACGAGCGGGGCAAAGGCGACCACAAGCATTTGGGCGAGGTGGAAACCCCGTACAAGTTTGTTAGTCCAGAACAGTTGGTGGCCGATTTTTTGGCCGATGTAGAAAAAGCAAATGGTGGGCACCATGAATAAAGTTCAAGTGAATGTGGGCAGTCTGGCCGATATGGGCAAACGGTTTGCCGGTGCGTGGAACCGAGCCACGGCGGGTGAACAGGTCAATGAAACCCACATCACGTTCTTGGATATGCAAACCATGCTGGACACGTTGTCACCCAAGCGTTTGGAGTTGCTGCGCCATGTGCACCAGCACGAAACCGGCAATGTGCGTGAACTGGCACAAGCCCTCAAACGGGATTACAAGAACGTGCACACCGATGTGGCTGTGCTGGAATCTGCCGGGCTGCTGGTCCGTGAGGGGCGCAGGCTGACCGCCCCGTGGGATGAAGTGCAGGCCAATGTGTCGCTATCTGCATGAAAACCCTGGCTCAACTCAAAGCCGAATTGCTAGCCAACCATGGCTCGGATTCAGGCTGCCTGGGAGGTGTTTGCAGTTCACTTGGACACCGATACCCCGCTACCGCTGGCTGAGGCCGATACGGTTCAGCGCTTGGATGCGGAGTGCGCATCGGCAGCCAAAGGGTTTGCTGAGGCCAAGGCGCTGGCGGATCAGGCGGCTAAGCATGTGGAGGCGGCCAGGCAGGCGCTGCTGGCGCTGGTGAAACACCCCAAAGAGGGTGGCGCTGGTGTCACCGTGGCGAGGTATTGGCGGCAGGGTAACGTGGACTACAAGAAGATTCCAGCCCTCAAAGGCTTGGACTTGACTGCGTGGCGAGGGAAAGCGCGGGAAGAGGTGCGGGTGATGGTTGGCTAGAAGCTGCACTCCGGGGGGCAGAAACCCTGGAAAAGTGGCTACACCGCCAACCCCAGAAACAAAAAAGCCCGGGAAAACCGGGCTAAGTTGTTGTTTTACTTGGGGTGACTGATGGGGCTCGAACCCACGACAACCAGAATCACAATCTGGGACTCTACCAACTGAGCTACAGCCACCGTAAGCCTGCGATTATAGCCTGAAGTTAACCGGTGACAGAGCCCAACGGGGCGGGGCGGGGTACTTTGATGTCTGCCTTGAAGCGCTTTTTCAGGAAGTTCAGGTAAGCGACGCCCTCTGCGCCTCCCCACCATTGGGTGTACTGCTGCAATTCCTGGGCCGCAATTTCGGCAGGTGGGGCCTCGCGGTCCAACACCCGAACCACCTTGTACACACCGTAGCCCCTGGCCCCGAGGTCCACCCCAATCCAGGCAGGGGCACTGGCCATGTCAGCTCCTAGCACGCTGGAGAGCTCCTTGGGGCTGAAGATCAGCGGCTTGTCGCGCGACACAATCTGCAGCGCCGACAGCTTGGCCACGGACTCTCCAGCCTTGCCAGCAGCCAGGCTCTTTTCGCCGGCCTCACGGGCCAGGTCCTGGGACTTCTGTGCCACCAGACGCTCACGCACCTGGGAGCTCACTTCAGACAGGGCCAAGGTGTGGGCGGGTCGGTGGGTCACCACCCGTGCCGATACCAACTGGTTGGGGCCCACCTCAACCGACTCGGTGTTGAGCTTTTTCTCGATGGAATCCGCTGAAAACAGGGCATCCAACAGCTTGGCATTGGCCAACACACGCGGCATGCTTGCGTTGGGCGTGCGGCCCACCGCATCGGCAGTCTGCAGCTTGAGTTGCAGCCTCTCGACCACAGGGGCCAATGAGTCGGACTGCTCATACACCATGTTGCCAAACTGCTCTGCCTTGGCCGCGAACTCTTTTTGGGCCAGCTGGCGCTTGAGCTCGGCCAGGATATCGCCCTTGACCGCTTCCAGCGGACGCTGAACCGACGGGCGAATGTCGGTCAGCTGAATGATGTGGTAGCCAAACTCACTCTCCACCACCTCGGAAATATCGCCCTTGGCCAGCGCAAACGCCGCGTCTTCAAAGGGCTTGACCATGGCCCCGCGCTGGAAAAACGACAGATCCCCCCCGCTGGTGGCTGACCCTGGGTCTTGCGAATGCTGCTTGGCCACCGATGCAAAGGTGTCGGGCTTGCTGCGCAACTGGGCCAGCAACTCGGTTGCCTTGGCCTTGGCCGCCTCCCGCTCGGCCGCCGGGGCAGTGGGCGAGGTCGTGATGAGGATGTGGCTGGCCCTGCGCTCCTCGGGTGTGCTGTAGCGACTGGCGTTTTGTTCGTAGTAGGCCTTCAGGTCGGCGTCACTGATGGCAATGCCCTGGGTCACAGACTCCAGGTCCAGCACCACATACTGCACATCAGCCTGCTCGGGTGCCTGAAACTGGGCCGGGTTGGCGTTGAAGTACGCCGCCACCTCGTCGTCGGTGACCTTGACCTGGTCACGGAAAGTGGCTGGGTCGAGGCGCAACCACTGCACCTCGCGCCGCTCGAAGAATGCCTTCAGGGCCACATCTGCCACTGTCGGTGGCGCGAAGCTGCTCGCCGTCACCGCCTGGAGCACCTGCTGCTGGGACAAGTCTTGTCGCATCTGCGCCTCAAAACCTGCTGGCGACATGCCCTGGGCAGCCAGCAATTGGCGGTAGCGCTCCACATCCAGCGTGCCGTCGGGCTTACGCAGTGCGGCAATCGCCTCGTTGGCCTGAAGGTCTCTGGCGAGCTTTTGGTCACTGGTGATCAGGTTGGACTTTTGCACCGCCGTGGCCAGCACCAGGTCGCGGACCATGCGCTCCAGCGTGGCATAACGGGCTTCGTCGCTGTCAAACAGCTTCAGGTCCAGGTTGGGCTGGCTGGCCCGCATGCGGTCAACCTCGGCGCGGTGCGCTGCATCCCACGCATCCTTTTTGATGGGCACGCCCGCGACGACCGCCACGGTTTCGCCACGCCCCCCCATGTTGCTGTAGCCATCCACACCGACCAGAACAAAGGCTGGCACTATGAAAAGCGCGAGCAAAAAACCCATCAGGCGGGTGTGGTTGCGGATGTAATCGAACATCGATGGTTCCTGTGGCGGGGCTGAGACAAATGGGGGCAACAAAAAAGGCGAACCTGGGTTCGCCTGTTGCATCGCCTGTGGTGGTGGGTGCTGAGGGGCTCGAACCCCCGACCTACGCCTTGTAAGGGCGCCGCTCTACCAACTGAGCTAAGCACCCCACCTCAAACTGTGAGTGCTGTGACAAGGTCAGTTCAGGGCATCTTTCAACGCCTTGCCTGCCCGAAATTTCGGCACTCTGGCTTCTTCAATTTTAATCGATTCACCTGTGCGGGGATTGCGGCCGGCACGCGCAGCACGCTGACCCACCTCAAACGTACCGAATCCCACCAGGGAAACGGAGCCGCCGGCTTTGAGTGCCTCGGTAATGCCTTCCAGGGCCGCATCCAGCGCGCGGGTGGCAGAGGCTTTGGAGATGTCCGCTTCGTTGGCCACGTAGTCGATCAATTCGGTTTTGTTCACAAGTCGTCCTTCGTCATGGCGGCATTGCCGCCGCAGGGTGTGGGCCAGTCCACGGGAGTCGCAGGCTGGCCGGAAATCAAGGAGGCGAATTCTAGACGCTGGTCGGCACCCCCTCGCATGCCGGGCAGGTTTTTCGCGCTTTTTAGGGGCAACCGCCCGCTGAGACCCACCGCGCAATCGCATCAGCAACCGCAGCTGTGCCATCGGTTCCCCCGATGTCGGGAGTGCGTGGCGCACCATTGGCCGGGTCCAACACACCCTCGATGGCGGCCAGCACTGCGTCGTGCGCCTGTGGGTAACCCAGGTGGGAGAGCATCATGGCACCGCACCAGATTTGCCCGATGGGGTTGGCAATGCCGCGTCCGGCGATGTCGGGGGCTGAGCCGTGCACCGGCTCGAACAGCGACGGGAAGCGACGCTCAGGGTTGAGGTTGGCACTGGGCGCTATGCCAATGGTGCCGGTACAGGCGGGGCCGAGGTCGCTCAGGATGTCGCCGAACAGGTTGCTGCCCACCACCACATCGAAAAAATCCGGGCGCTGCACAAAGTGCGCGGTCAGGATGTCAATGTGAAACTTGTCCACCCTCACATCGGGGTACTGGCGGGCCATCGCTTCCACACGCTCGTCCCAGTACGGCATGGTGATGGCGATGCCATTGGACTTGGTGGCGCTGGTCAGGTGTTTTTTGGGTCGCGACCGGGCCACTTCGAAGGCATACCTCAGCACGCGATCCACCCCGAAGCGGGACATGACCGTCTCCTGCATCACGATCTCGCGCTCGGTGCCCTCGAACATGCGTCCGCCAATGGACGAATATTCACCCTCGGTGTTTTCTCGAACAATGACCATGTCGATCTCGCCTGGCTGGCGCGGGCTGCCATCGCGCCGAACCACTGGCGCCACGATACCAGGCATCAGGCGCGCAGGGCGCAGGTTGATGTACTGGTCAAACGAGCGACGAAACTGCAGCAGCGAGCCCCACAGAGAGATGTGGTCGGGCACCGCATCGGGCCAACCCACCGCGCCAAAATAAATGGCACTGTGGCCACCAATTTGCGCCTGCCAGTCGTCGGGCAACATGCGGCCGTGTTTCAGGTAGTGGTCGCAGCTGGCAAAGTCGAAATGGTCAAACGCCAGCCCGATGCCAAAGCGCCGCGCGGCCGCCTGGAGCACGCGAATGCCTTCGGGCATGACTTCCTGACCGATACCGTCTCCTGCGATCACTGCGATGCGATGGACACTCATGTGGCGAACTTTCATCATTCAAGAAGGGGCCGCTGCATCAGTGGCCGGGGCTCAGAGGCTAGGAGTTTCTCAGCCTCTGAGGGCAATCAGTGCAATCAAGGCCTTGGCGGACGCACCACCAGGGCCACACCAGCTGCCGTCAGCGCGGTGCCAGCGAGGGTGGTCAGGGTGATGGGCTCTGAAAACAGCACCCACGCAATCATGGCGGTGCACGGCGGCACCAGGTACATCAGGCTGGACACCGAGGCCGCTGCCCCGCGCTGTATGAGCAGGTACAGCAGCGAGCTGCCGCCCACCGTCAGTCCCAGCACCGACCAGGCCATGGCCCCCACCAGCTCCGAATTCCAGCGCATGGATTCGGTCTCCATCAGCGCCAGCGGCAGTGTGACCACCAGCGCAGCCATGAGCTGGACCGCATTGGCCGAGCGCACATCGCACGGCTGCACATGGCGCTTCTGGTACAGCGTGCCCGCTGTGATGGCCAGCAGGGCCAGCACCGCGAAAGCCAGGTTCAGCGGCGTAGCGGTGTCCCCCGGCCCACCGGCGGTGAACTTGCGCGACACCACCAGCACCAGACCGGCCAGCCCCAGCAACAGACCCAGCCACTGGCGCCGACTGATGTGGGCGCCCCCTGCTGCGCCAACGGCAGCTCCTGACGCGGAACCTGTGGGCAAGCGCTGACTGGCGGTCAGCCACACCGCAGTCAGCACCGGCTGCAAGCCCACCACCAGGGCAGACAAGCCGGACCCCATGCCCGCCTTGACCGCTGCCCACACCCCACCGAGGTACATGGCATGCATCAGCACCCCCGTCACCCCCAGGTGCAGCCACTGGGCACGCGAGCGCGGCCAACTGACCCCGGCCCACACGATCCAGGGCAGAAAACACGCAATGGACAAGGCATAACGCACCGCCAGAAACGACATCGGTGGGGCGTGGGGCATGCCATAGCGCGCCACGATGAAGCCTGTGCTCCAGATGAGCACAAACACCCAAGGCATGGCAGAACGCAAGGCCAGCACAGCTGACGGCTCAGTGGGAACGGGCTCGGATGTCCGGCAGGGCTTTGCGCAGGTAGTACACCATGGACCACACCGTCAGAACCGCCGACAACCAGATCAGCCACACACCCCAGCGGGCAGTGTCTATGCCGCCGGGCAAGATGCCGTCGTACAGCAAAAACGGGATGGCCACCATCTGCACCATGGTTTTGAGCTTGCCCACCATGTGGACCGCCACGCTGCGGGTGGCGCCGATGATGGCCATCCACTCCCGCAGGGACGAGATGGCAATTTCCCGCCCGATGATGATGAGCGCCACGAACACATCGGCGCGGTCCAGGTGCACCAGAACCAGCACACTGGCGCAGACCAGAAACTTGTCGGCCACCGGGTCCAGAAAAGCGCCAAAGGCCGAAGTCTGGTTCAGCCGACGCGCCAAGTAGCCGTCTGCCCAGTCGGTGGCCGCAAACAGGATGAACATCACTGTGGCCACCAGGTTGCGGGTGGCCATGTCCAGGCCCTGCCAATAGAACACACCCACAATGAGCGGAATGGCGACGATTCGCGCCCAGGTCAGAAGGGTTGGCAGGTTGAAAAACATGGCCGAATTATGCGCGGTCCACCGCACCGAGGTGGTGCGAGCGGTGGCCCCCACAGGCGCCCTCGCGACGCTTGGGTGGCGGTGGCATTTTGCTCAGTGCAAAGCCCGGTAAATGGCATCGGCCAGCTCCGCCGAAATTCCGTCCACCGTTTGCAAATCGGCCACGCTGGCATCTGCCACACCGCGCACCCCGCCAAAGCGCTGGAGCAATTTGGCGCGCCGCTTGGGGCCCACACCGGCAATGTCTTCCAGGCGACTGCCGCCGGTGCGCACCTTGGCACGCTGGCTGCGCATGCCGGTGATGGCAAAGCGGTGCGCCTCGTCCCGAATCTGGGCCACCAGCATCAGCGCAGCCGAATCTTTGCCCAGGTACACCTTCTCGCGTCCGTCGGCAAACACCAGCTCCTCCAGCCCGACCTTGCGTCCCTCGCCTTTTTCCACACCCACAATCAGCGACAGGTCCAGACCCAAATCCTGAAACACCTCCCGCGCCATGCTGACCTGGCCCTTGCCCCCGTCCACCAGCACCAGCCCGGGCAGCCGTTGGCCCCCGGCTTGCTCCAGCTGCCCACCTGCGTCGCGCAGCGCCTGGGCCAGCTTGCTGTAGCGCCGGGTCAGCACCTGGCGCATGGCGGCGTAGTCGTCACCCGGCGTGATGCCCTCGATGTGAAAACGCCGGTACTGGGCGCTTTGCATCTGGTGCCCCTCAAATACCACGCAGCTGGCCTGGGTGGACTCGCCGGCGGTGTGCGAAATGTCAAAGCACTCAATGCGCAGCATGGCCAGATCATCCAGCCCCAGGTCCAGTGCCTGGGCCAGCGCCCGCGTACGGGCCTGCTGGGAGCCCTCCTCGGCCAGCAGGCGGGCCAGCTGCAAGTCGGCATTGGTCTGTGCCATGTCCAGCCAGATGCGCCTGTGCTCACGCGGGTTGGCAACCGCGTGCACCTTCAGTCCGGTTTGCTCGATCAACAGGTCCAACAGCGACTCTGCCACGGGAGCGCCCACCACCAGAATGGGGGGAGGCGGTGTCTGGGTGTAGTGCTGGGCAATGAAGGCCTCCAGCACCCGCTGCGCCAGCTCGGGGGCCTGCGGCCCTTCGCCAGGACTGGCAGCCGCAGGGGCCGGGGCGTCCTCATCTGGCCACACCACCGCTTCGTCCACATGGGTGGGGAAGTAAGGGCGGTCGCCCAGGTGGCGACCACCACGCACCATGGCCAGATTCACGCAGGCGCGTCCGCCCTGTACCCGCACAGCCAACACATCCACATCGGTATCGGCCACGTTGTCCACGGCCTGCTGGTGCAACACCCTGGACAGTGCGGACACCTGGTTGCGCACCTCGGCGGCCTGTTCAAAGGCCAGCTGTTCCGCCAGGGCCATCATGCGGGCCTGCAAGTCGTCAAGCACAGCCTGGGTGTCGCCATTCAGGAAACGGGCAGCCCGCTGCACATCGGCCGCGTACTCAGCCACCCCGATGAGCTGCACGCAGGGCGCGGTGCAACGCTTGATCTGGTACAGCAGGCAGGGCCGGGTGCGGTTGGCAAACACCGTGTCCTCGCAGGTGCGCAACCTGAACACCTTTTGCATGAGTTGCACCGTTTCCTTCACTGCCCAGGCGCTGGGATAGGGACCAAAGTACTGGTGCTTTTTGTCCACCGCCCCCCGGTAGTACGACATGCGGGGGTAGTCAGCCGGTGTGGCGCTGACCCGGGCCTGCCCGCCTGAGGCGACATCCAGCCCTTGCTCGGTGCGGTTGGGCAGGCGGCCCAGGCGCAGGTAGGGGTAGCTTTTGTCGTCACGGAACAGGATGTTGAACTTCGGATTCAACGTCTTGATGAGGTTGTTCTCCAGCAGCAGCGCCTCGGCCTCGGAGCGCACCACCGTGGTTTCCATGCGGGCAATGCGGCTGACCATCTGGCCGATACGGGTACCGTCGTGGCTGCGCTGAAAGTACGTAGACACCCGCTTTTTGAGATTGCGGGCCTTGCCCACGTACAGCACCCCACCCCCCGCGTCAAAGTACCGGTACACGCCTGGCAAGGGGGGCAGAGCAGCCACCTCCCGCAGCAGCGCCTCGGGGTGGGTGGCGGTGGCGGGCGCGCCCGCCTCAGCACCGCAGGCGGCCAGCGGCGGCGTCACCGAAGCATTGGGCTGTGACATGTCAGAAATGGTGCTGTCCGTGGTCATGCGCCTATTGTCCGATGGAGGGCCCAGCCGTACCCGCTGCGTGGGTGTCATGACCGGGCAGTGCTCGGGCGCGTGGGCTGGCACACTGCGCCACCTGATTTGTGACTGCCATCCACCATGTCCACACCTGCGCTTTGGGATATTTTTTGTCGCGTCATTGACAACCACGGCGACCTGGGGGTGTGCTGGCGACTGTCTTGCCAGCTGGCCGAGCGCGGCGCGGCGGTGCGGCTGTGGGTCGATGACCCATCGGCCCTGGCATGGATGGCACCGCACGGCCAAGCGGGTGTGCAGGTTCTGCCCTGGCCGGACTCGCAAGGCGCGCCTTCAGCCGCCAACCCTGCCAGTGAGGCTTGCCCAGGGTGTGGCCCCACCACCAGCAGCCAGGCCCAAGCCAGGGTGTGGCTGGAAGCTTTTGGATGTGGCATACCCGATGAATGGATAGCTAACAACCTATACATGGCAAGCGCAGAAAGCCAAAAAAGCTTACAAACTTCGCCTGCACCCACATGGATCAACCTGGAGTACCTCAGCGCCGAGGCCTACGTCGAGCGCTGCCACCGCCTGCCATCGCCGGTGACGAGCGGCCCCGCACGCGGGTTGACGCGGCGCTTCTTTTACCCCGGCTTCACCCCGGCCACTGGCGGGCTGCTGCGCGAGCCAGACCTGATGGCCCGGCAGGCGGTGTTTGACCGGCGCCAGTGGCTCGCCGGGCAAGGCCTGGTGTGGGCGGGGGAGCGGGTGGTCAGCCTGTTCTGCTACGAACCGGCGGCATTGGGTGGATGGCTGCACCAATGGGCACAGGGCCACACACCCACGCTGATGCTGGTGGCACCCGGGCGCCCCTGGGCGGCGGTGCAGCAGGTGCTGGCGGCCCACCCTCAGCTGCCACAGGGGGCGCTGCGCATCCAGCCACTGGCCCACCTGACCCAGCACCACTTTGACCACCTGCTGTGGGCCAGCGACCTCAATTGCGTGCGTGGCGAAGACTCTCTGGTGCGCGCCCTGTGGGCCGGTCAACCCCTGGTCTGGCACATCTACCCGCAGGACGATGGGGCACATTGGCCCAAGCTCCAGGCCTTTCTGGACTGGCTGCAAGCGCCCGATGACCTGCGCGCCCTGCACCACCACTGGAACGCCGACAGCCCCAACGGCCCGCCCCCGCCCGTGGACTGGCCACGCGCCGCAGCCTGCGTGCAGGCCGCGCGTGCGCGCCTGACGGCACAGCCTGACCTGGTGATCCAGTTGCTGGCCTGTGTGGGCACCACCGCCGAGGCTGCGCAGCCCTGAGGACCGCACTGGCCACAGGGCCTGTCAGGCGGGGCACGTAAAATGCCGGGTTTTCCCGAAAGCCAAGGCGCCGGACGCACCGGCACCGGCCCCGCCGGCCCCGTCGGCTCAACCCCCCGAGACTGTTATGAAAATCGCTCAAGAAATCCGTGCTGGCAACGTCATCATGCACGGCAAAGACCCCATGGTCGTCCTCAAAACCGAATACAGCCGTGGTGGCCGCAACTCTGCCACCGTGCGCATGAAGCTCAAGAGCCTGATCGCCAACTTCGGCACCGAAGTCGTCTTCAAAGCCGACGACAAGATGGACCAGGTCATCCTGGACAAGAAAGAGTGCACCTACTCCTACTTTGCCGACCCCATGTACGTGTGCATGGACGCCGACTACAACCAGTACGAAGTCGAAGCCGAAAACATGGGCGACTCGCTGAACTACCTGGAAGACGGCATGGCCGTTGAAGTGGTGTTCTACGACGGCAAAGCCATCTCCGTGGAACTGCCCACCAGCGTAGAGCGTGAAATCACCTGGACCGAGCCCGCTGTCAAGGGCGACACGTCGGGCAAGGTGCTCAAGCCCGCCAAAATCGCCACCGGCTTCGAAATTCCTGTGCCCCTGTTTGTGAACCAGGGCGACAAAATCGAAATCGACACCCGCACCGGCGAGTACCGCAAACGCGTGTGAGGCACCGCCCTGCCCGGCTTCAGCGGGCAAGCACCCAGGGCTCCTTCGGGGGCCTTTTTTTGTGGGTCCTGTCATCCCGCCGTGTGTTGACCATCCCCTGAACGGACCCTTGCATGGACCTGATCGAGCGCATCTCCGGGGTCATCATCCCGGTGTTTCTGATCGTCGCTATCGGTTTTGGCTACGGACGCCAGCGCCGCCCCGACCTGACCACCTTCAACCGCATCGCCCTGGATGTGCTGGCGCCGGTGCTGGTGTACTCCGCCCTGGCGTCGCGGGATTTTCATGTGCAAGAGCACGCCGTGCTGCTGGCCGCTGGGGCTGTGCTGATTCTGGGTGGTGGCCTGCTGGCCTGGCCGCTGGCCCACCTGATCGGGGCACAGCCACGCACCCTGGTGCCGGTGGTGATGTTCAACAACAGCGGCAACATGGGCCTGCCCCTGGCGCTGCTGGCGTTTGGCCCGTCGCATTTCGGCGCAGCCGTGGCCCTGTTTTCGGTCAGCAACCTGCTGCACTTTTCTCTGGGCGCACGCATCACCAGTGCCCACGCCCGCACCCGCGAGTTGCTGCTGAGCCCCCTGATGATTGGCACAGCCCTGGGCTTTTTCAGTGCGCTGAGCGACGTACGCCCACCTGCCGACGTGCTCGCCGGCCTCAAGCTGCTGGGTGATGCGCTGCTGCCCATGATGCTGTTCGCCCTGGGTGTGCGCCTGACCTCGCTCACCCGGGAAGGTCTGGCACTGGGGCTGGCGGGCGCGCTGGCCCGCCCGCTGCTGGGTCTGCTGATCGCATGGCCGCTGGCCGAATGGCTGGGGCTGGAAGGCGCCGCCCGCGGACAGCTGTTGCTGTTTGCCGCGCTGCCGCCAGCCGTCATGCAGTTCATGCTGGCGGACCGCTACCAGCAAGAACCCGACAAAACCGCTGCCATGATCATGCTGGGCAATGCCCTGGCCATCGTGTTCATTCCCCTGGCACTTGCCCTTGGCATGTGAGAATCCGGTCCATGCTCGACCAAACACCTCTCAGCGCCGATAGTTTGTCCAACGCCTGGGAAGAGCTGCGGGCGCAGGCCGACCTGGGCTTGCCGCCACAGCCCGTCTCCAACCGGCTGGCGTTTGCCGACCCCGCCTTCATGCTGCGCCGCGAAGTGCGCGGCATACGGCTGCAAATGGAAATGCTGAAGCCAGACCTGGTGCAACAGGCCATGGGCATCGAACACACCGTGGTGGTGTTTGGCAGTGCCCGGTTCGTGTCGCAGGTACAGGCGCAGGCCACCCTCGCCGCAGCCCTGGCCGCAGGGGACGAGGCCACCATCAGCCAGGCACGCACCCAGTTGCGCAACTCGGTCTACTACGAGCAGGCCCGTGCATTTGGCCAACTGGTGGCCCGAGACAGCATGGGCTGCGACCCGGCGCAGCGTCTGTTTGTGTGCACCGGCGGGGGCCCCGGCATCATGGAAGCGGCCAACCGGGGTGCCAGTGAGGCGGGGGCACCCACCATTGGCCTCAACATTTCGCTGCCCCACGAGCAAGGTACCAACCCCTGGGTCACACCCGAACTGGGCTTTCGCTTCCACTACTTCGCCATGCGCAAGATGCACTTTGTCATGCGGGCCAAGGCACTGGTGGCCTTTCCAGGTGGGTTTGGCACTCTGGACGAACTGTTCGAGGTCATCACCCTGGTGCAGTGCAAAAAAGCCAAACCGGTGCCCATCATTCTGTTTGGCAGCAACTACTGGAAGCGCCTGCTCAACCTCGACCTGCTGCTGGAAGAGGGCACCATTTCCCCCGAAGACCTGGGCCTGTTCAGCCACAGCGACGACCCGCAGCACGCCTGGGACACCATCCGCAACTTCTACGGCATGCGCAGCCCCGTGTGCCCCTGATCCGCCTCTGATACCCCGGCACCGTGCCTGGCTTTTGCCGCTTGCGCCGGTGCCAGGGTGTGTCGGCATGGGGTACAGTCGCGGTTACTAATAACCAACTGGTCATTAAAACCCCTGGCATGACCGCACTCCCCACCCTCCCCGTACCGACAGACGCCGACCCTCAGCCACCCAAACGCGAGCGCCGCAAGGACGCGCGCCCCAGCGAGCTGATGGAGGCGGCACTGAGCCTGTTTGTGGAAAAGGGCTTTGCCGCCACCCGAGTGGAAGAGGTGGCTCAGCGCGCCGGTGTCTCCAAGGGCACGCTGTTTCTGTACTTTCCCAGCAAGGTGGACCTGTTCAAGGCGGTGGTGCGCGAGAACATCGTGGGTCGCTTTGACGAGTGGAACGAGGCCTTCGAACGCTTCGAAGGCAGCACCGCCGACATGGTGCGTTACTGCATGTTGCAGTGGTGGGAGCGCATTGGGGCCACACAGGCATCGGGTATCACCAAACTGGTCATCAGTGAGGCCAGCCTGTTCCCGGAAATTGCCAACTTCTACCGCGACGAGGTGATTGAGCCGGGCAGCGCACTCATACGGCGCATCCTGCAGCGCGGCGTGTCCCGTGGCGAATTCAGGGCCATCGACCCCGACCTGGCGGTGCACAGCGTCGTCGCCCCCATGATCTTCATCATTTTGTGGAAGCACGGCATGGGGCCGTGCTGCCAGCTCTCGGGCGTTGCGGCACTGGACCCGCTGGCGTTTATCCACCACCAGGCCGACGTCCTGATCCACGGGCTGTCAGCCCAGACGGCTTGTGCACCTTCGGCAACCTCGGCAGATTCAACAACCCTGGCAGATTCACATGGCTAAGCGCAGTCTCAAGTGGTGGGTAGTGGCAGCACTGGTGCTGGTGCTGGTGGTCGGTGTGGGCAAAACCTGGCAGACACGACAGGCACGCCAGGCACAAGCGGCGGCGGCCCTGGCCGCGCTGCAAGCCCCCACCGTGTTCCAACTGGCCGAGCAGGACGTGGTGCGGGTGCGCACGCACACGCTGCAGCAGTCGGTGGAGGTGTCGGGTGCCCTGCGGGCGGTGCACTCGGCCATTGTCAAGGCCAAGGCATCGGGTGAGCTGTCGGGTTTGCAGGTGCGTGAGGGCGATGCGGTGCAATCGGGCCAGGTGCTGGCACGCATAGACCCCACCGACCACCAGGCCCGGGTGCGCCAGGCCGACCAGCAAGCCCAGGCAGCGGCAGCCCAGGTGGCCATTGCCCAGCGCCAGCTCGACAACAACCAGGCGCTGGTGAACCAGGGCTTCATCTCCAAAACCGCCCTGGAAAACTCATTGGCCAACCTCGACTCGGCGCAGGCCAACCACCGCGCCGCCCTGGCCGCGCTGGACCTGGTGCGCAAGGCGCTGGCCGACACGGTGGTGCGCAGCCCCATCAGCGGCCATGTCTCGGCCCGGCTGGTCCAAAACGGCGAGCGCGTCGGTGTGGAGGCGCGGCTGCTGGAGGTGGTGGATGTGTCGCGCCTGGAGCTGGAAGCCGCGGTGCCCCCCAGCCAGGCCGCTGGCCTGCGGGTGGGCCAAACCGCCAAGCTGCGTGTGGAGGGGCTGGGCGAGCCTGTGGCCGCCCGGGTGGCCCGCATCGGCGTGGCCGCGCAAGCGGGCAGCCGCAGCGTGCCGGTGTACCTGACGCTCGATGGTGCCCCCGGTCTGCGCCATGGCCTGTTCGCCCAGGGACGTGTCACGGTGGGCGAACACACTGGCACCGCCCTGCCAGCTGACAGCGTACGCAACGACAAGCCCACCCCTTACGTGCAACTGCTGCAAGCGACCGATGACCCCAGCACCTACCGGATTGCCCATGCACCGGTCACGCGGCTGGCCAGCGGACACCTGGCCCAGGTCGATCAGGCATCCGACAGCGCTGCCAGCGTCGAGTACATCATCACAAATTCAATAGCTGAGAACTCAATAATTACAAGCGTAAGAGCCGGTTTTATTCAAGAAAACATCACCGTCAAACCTCCTGCTCGCTGAACCCAACCGCCCCCAACCCGCCCCCGACACACCATGTGGTTCACCCAGGTTTCTCTGCGCAATCCGGTCTTTGCGACCATGGTCATGCTGGCCTTTGTGGTGATGGGGCTGTTCAGCCTGCAGCGGCTGCAGGTGGACCAGTTCCCCAACATCGACTTCCCGGTGGTGGTGGTCGCCACCGACTACCCCGGTGCCGCCCCGGAGATTGTGGAAACCGAACTCACCCAGAAGGTGGAAGAAGCGGTCAACACCATTGCCGGCATCAATGCGCTCACGTCCCGCAGCTACGAGGGGCGCTCGGTGGTCATCATCGAGTTTGGCCTGCACATCGAGGGGCGCAAGGCGGCCGAGGATGTGCGCGAAAAAATCGCCCTGCTCCAGCCCGCGCTGCGCGATGAGATCAAAAGCCCCACCGTGCTGCGCTTTGACCCGGCCGCTCGGGCCGTCTGGTCGGTGGCGGTGCTGCCCGACGCCACCACAGCCCCCCAGCCCAGCGCTGCCGAACTGACGCAATGGGCCGAACAAACCCTGAAAAAACGCCTGGAAAACGTGCGCGGCGTGGGCGCGGTCACCCTGGTGGGGGGCAGCCGACGGGCCATCCACATCGAGTTGCAACCTCGCGCCATGGAGGCACTGGGGATCAGCGCCGAGCAGGTGCTGGCCGCTGTGCGCACCGACAACCAGGACGCCCCCCTGGGCACGCTGCGCACCCGCCACCAGGAGCGGGTGGTGCAGCTGCAAGCCCGGGTGGACGACCCGCAGGACTTTGGCCAGATCATCGTAGCCCGCCGGGGTGGCCAGGCCATCCGGCTCGACCAGGTGGCACGGGTAGTGGACGGCACGGTGGAACAAGAAAACCTGGCCCTCTACAACGGGCAGCGCACCCTGCTGCTGCAGGTGCAAAAAACCCAGGACGACAACACCATTGCGGTGGTCAATGGCTTGCAAGCCACCCTCAAAGAGCTGCAGGCCCAGCTGCCGCCTGGCTACCAGCTGCAAGAGGTGCAAGACGGCTCCCGCCCCATCCGGGTGGGGGTGGCCAACGTGCGCCAGACACTGATCGAGGGGGCCATCCTCACGGTGCTCATTGTGTTTTTGTTCCTGAACTCCTGGCGCTCCACCGTCATCACCGGGCTGACGCTGCCCATTGCCCTCATTGGCACCTTCATGGTGATGAACCTCTTTGGCTTCACCATCAACATGATCACCCTCATGGCGCTGAGCCTGTGCGTGGGCCTGCTGATTGACGACGCCATCGTGGTCCGAGAAAACATCGTGCGACACCTGCACATGGGCAAATCCGCCTACAACGCCGCCATGGACGGCACCCGCGAAATTGGCCTCGCGGTGCTGGCCACCACCCTATCCATCGTGGCGGTGTTTGCGCCCATTGGTTTCATGGAGGGCATCATCGGCAAGTTTTTCCACGAATTTGGCATCACGGTGGCGGCGGCCATTCTGATTTCCATGTTCGTGAGCTTCACCCTCGACCCCATGCTGTCGTCGGTGTGGCACGACCCTGCCGTGCACGGCCATGGCCAAACGCCCGCCAATGGCCAGCGCCCGAGCTGGTATGACCGCAGCATTGGCCGCGTCACAGGGTGGATAGACCGCCGCCAGGACGACCTGGCCGATGTGTACCAACAGGTGCTGGGCTGGTCACTGCGGCACAAGCTGGCCACCGTGGGCATGGCGGTGGGGGTGTTTGTGGGCAGTGTGGCCATGGTGCCGCTGCTGGGCACCGAGTTCGTGCCCAAGGCCGATTTTTCCGAAACCTCGATCACCTTTCACACCCCGGTCGGGTCTTCGCTCGAAGCCACCGAGGCCAAGGCCCGGCAGGTGGAGGCCCTGGTGCGCAGCCAGCCCGAGGTGCGCTACACCCTGTCCACCATCAACACTGGCAATGCCCAGGGAAAGATGTACGCCAACATCTACATCCGCCTGGTGGACCGCAAAGACCGCCAGCTCAGTGCCGACCAGCTCTCGGCCCGCTTGCGCGAGCAACTGCGCAGCCTCGGTGGCCTGACCGTGACCCATGTGGGCCTGCTCGATGCGGTGGGGGGCAACAAGCAGGTGGAGTTTTCGCTGCAGGGCCCCGACCTGCAAGAGCTGGAACGACTGAGCCGCCAGGTGCTCGATCGGGTGCGCCCCATCACCGGCCTGGTGGACCTGGACTCATCCGTCAAACCCGACAAGCCCACGGTGGAGCTGCGCCTGCGCGCCAACGCCGCGTCCGACCTGGGCGTGGGCACCGGCACCCTGGCCAGTGCGCTGCGCACCCTGGTGGCTGGCCAGACCGTGGGCAACTGGCGGGCCGACGACGACCAGACCTACGACGTCATCGTGCGCCTGGGCCTGACCGAGCGACAAACCGCTGCCGATTTGGCCAACCTGCCGCTGGTGGTGGGCACCCTGCCCGACGGCAGTCCCCGGGTGGTGCGCGTGGCCCAGGTGGCCGACGTGGTGGAGTCCACCGGCGCCAGCCAGATCAACCGGCGCAGCCTGACGCGAGAGGTCGCCATCAGCGCCAACGTCTATGGCCGAACCGCCGGCGAGGTATCGGCCGACATCCGGCAGGCGTTGGACACCATGAGCTTTCCGCCCGGCTACCGGTACCAGTTTGGCGGGTCCACCAAAAACATGCAGGAATCGTTTGGCTACGCGCTGTCGGCGCTGGCCATGGGGGTGATCTTTATCTACATGATTCTGGCCAGCCAGTTCAAAAGCTTTTTGCAGCCGCTGGCGCTGATGATGTTTGGCTCCAGCATGAGCATGTTCTCGGTCATCGGCGTCATCATGCTGATGGGTCTGGTGACCAAAAACGCCATTTTGCTGGTGGACTTTGCCATCCGCGCCCGCGAAGGCACGCCCGACCAGCCCGCACTGGGCCGCACCGAAGCCCTGCTGCTGGCGGCCAAGGTGCGGCTGCGCCCCATTGTCATGACCACACTGGCCATGGTGTTTGGCATGGTGCCACTGGCCTTTGCCCTGTCCGAAGGTTCCGAACAGCGTGCGCCCATGGGGCAGGCGGTCATTGGTGGGGTCATCACCTCATCGGTGCTGACACTGGTGGTGGTGCCCGTGGTGTACTGCTATATGGACGACCTGGCCCAGTGGTTCAAACGCCAACTGGGCGTGCGCCCCGCCACCCAGCCCCAGTCTGCCGCGACCACCGCCCCAGATGGCCCCCAGTAAAATTGGGACTCGCCCCCAAAACATACCCACCGGAGTATAAAATGACCGCCATGGACGCCACCATACCCACCCACAGCCTGAACGTGGACAAAGCCCGCTTCAACATGATCGAGCAGCAGATCCGCCCATGGGACGTGGCCGACTCTGCGGTGCTGGGCATCCTGCGCGAGCTGCCCCGCGAGGCCTTCACACCCGAGGCCTACCAGTCGCTGGCCTTTGCCGACCTGGATGTGCCGCTCAGTTCCCCCGCCGTCGAGGGCGAATGCATGCTGCCACCCAAGGTGCAAGCCCGCATGGCGCAAGACGTGGCTGTGCAGCCCACCGACACGGTGCTGCACATTGGCACAGGCTCCGGCTTCATGGCGGCACTGCTGGGCAAGCAGGCCAAGCATGTGCTCAGCCTGGAAATCAACCCCCAGCTGGCGCAAACGGCCAAGGCCAACCTTCAGCGCGTGGGCATCAGCAACGTCGATGTGCGCTGTGCCGATGCCGCCGAACACGGCTTCAAGGCCTGCACTGTGCAAGGGCCTTACGACGTGATTCTGCTCAGCGGCTCCATCGCGCAGGTACCCGATGCGCTGCTGCCCTTGCTCAAGGTGGGTGGTCGGCTGTTGGCCATCGTGGGCGACGAGCCGGTCATGCGGGCCACCCTGGTCACCCGCGCCAGCGAAACCGCCTATGCCACCGAGCAGCCCTGGGACTACACCGCGCCCCGGCTCAGGAACTTCCCCCAACCCAGTGCATTCCGCTTCTGAGGTACTGGCCCCATGATTCAAATCCGCCCTGCCCAGGTGACCACCTGGGCACAGCAACACCGCACCGCCGAAGCCGGGCTGCGGCCCATTGTTCTGGATGTCCGTGAAGCCTGGGAGGTGCAAACCGCCTCGCTGGCCACCGGCAAGCCCGATGACAGCTACCAGTTGCTGCACATGCCCATGCGCAGCGTGCCCGCCCGCTACATGGAGCTGGACCGTGACACCCCAATAGCCTGCCTGTGCCACCACGGTGCGCGCAGCATGCAGGTGGCCCACTTCCTGGAGCACAACGGCTTTACCCAAGTCGCCAACATCCAGGGCGGCATCCATGCCTGGGCAAGCGAGTTCGACAGCTCCATCCCGATGTACTGAACGGCCTGGCCCACCGCCATTTTTTCACCTCCGCGAGACCCCCATGACACCGCACGCACCCTTCTCTCTTGCACACAGTTCCCGCCACCCATCGGCCGTGCGCCGGGTCCCGTGGGCCGCGTGGGCCGTGGCATGCGGGCTGGTGCTGAGCACGTCCGGTGTGCAGGCACAGTCGCTGGTGACGCTGTTCGAATCGGCCAAGGACTTTGATGCCACCTACCAGGCCGCCCGCGCCAGCCACGACGCCGCCCAGGCCAAGGCCGATCAGGCCCGTGCTGGCCTGTTGCCTTCGGTTGGCCTGAGTGCAGGGGCCAGCCGCAGCAACGTGGACTATGCGTCGGCGGTGCCTCCCGACCGCAGCTTCAACTCGCAAAACGCCACCGTTGCCGCCAGCCAGCCGCTGTACCGGCCCGCCAACCGGCTGGGTTTCGAGCAGGGACAAAAGTCGCTGCTGGTGGCCAAGGCACAGCTGCAAGCAGCCCAACAGGACCTGATCATCCGCACCACCCAGGCGTACTTTGACGTGCTGGCGGCCGAAGACACCGTCCGCTTCGTTGATGCCCAGAAGGCTGCGGTGGCCGAGCAACTGGCCGCTGCCAAGCGCAACTTTGAAGTCGGCACCTCCACCGTGACCGACTCCCGCGAGGCCCAGGCCCGCTTCGACCTGGTGCTGGCGCAGGAGATTGCCGCTGCCAACGACTTGCGCGTCAAAAAACTGGCACTGGACACCCTGGTGGGCACCGCCAACACCGCCCCCCAGCCGCTGGCCCTGCCGGTGGACCTGCCCACCCCCCAGCCCGACGACGTACAACACTGGGTCAACCTTGCCGAAACCACCCACCCCTCGGTGCAGCAAGCCAGCACGGCACTGGAAGTAGCCCAACTGGAGACCCGCAAGGCAGAAGCTGGCCATGGCCCCACCCTGGACCTGACCGCCCAGTACCAGATGGCCCGCTCACCCTCGGCCACCACAGGGAACATCCTGCGCAGCAACACGGCCACCGTGGGCGTTCAGTTCAACATGCCCTTGTTTGCGGGTTACGCCATCCAAAACCGGGTGAAAGAAACCCTGGCCCTGGAAGAAAAAGCCCGTGCCGACCTGGACGCTGCACGCCGTTCCGTGGCACAGGCCACCCGTGCGGCATTTTTTGGGGTGCAGTCGGGCAAAGGACAGGTTCGTGCGCTTGAGGCGGCCGAAGCCTCCAGCCAAAGCGCCCTGGACGCCAACAAGCTGGGCTACCAGGTGGGTGTGCGCATCAACATCGACGTGCTCAACGCCCAAAGCCAGCTCTTCCAGACCAAACGCGACCTGGCCAAGGCCCGCTACGACGTGCTGGTGGGGGGCTTGAGGCTCAAGCAGGCCAGCGGTGGCCTGAGCCCTGAGGACCTGACCTCGGTCAACGCGCTGATCAAGCCCTGAGCAAGCTCAAGCTTGGAGCAAGCGAGCCACCGCCCGAGCGGTTCGGTCGCTGGCACCCTGGCCCGACGCCACCAAAGACGCTGCGGCCTTTGCCGCCCGTGCTCGGTCGGCGGGCCCCGCGGGCCCGCCGGAAGTGCTCTCGACATGGGCCATACCTACCCAGGCCAGGGCCACCTGCAGCGCATCACCAAGCGTCAAGGCCCGAACCGCCGCGCCCGACGCCACCGCCTGCTCGGACACCTCGGCAAAGTTGAAGGTGTGCGGCCCCAGCACCACCGGACAGGCACAGGCCAGTGCCTCGATGAGGTTTTGACCCCCCAAGGGGGCAAAGCTGCCCCCCAGCAAGGCAACGTCAGAGAGGCTGTAGTACAGCGCCATCTCACCAAGGGAATCGCCCAGCACCACCGTCGGTCCGTGGCCGGGGCCGATGCCCTGCCCATGCCGGGCCAAGGCTTGCACCCCAGCATCGCCATCGGGCCAGGTGCTGCGGCGCTGGCACGCCCAGCCCCGTGAACGCACCATTTCGGCCACAGTGTCAAAGCGCTGGGGGTGGCGGGGAACGACCAGCCACACCACACTCGACACATTAAATACAGAAGCACTATTCGCTTGCTGTATAAGCGATAAAGCCAGTATTTTCTCAAAAAATTCAGCCTCTTCACCCTCCCGCGAACTGGCCAGCATCACCACCGGGCGCTGCAGCAGTTTCCGCCAGCGCCGACCGGTGGCGCATTGGGCCTCGTCGGGCTGGGCGTCGAACTTGAGGTTGCCCCACACCGCCTGAACCGGCGCCCCCAGGCTGCGCAGACGGTGAGCATCGGCCTCGGTCTGTGCCCACACCGCCCGCAGCCCGGCATAGGCAGGCCCCGACAGCCAGGCCAGGCGCCGGGCCTGCCGGTGCGAGCGCTCATTGAGCCGCGCATTGGCCAGCACCAAAGGCATGCCCTGCTGGGCACACACCCGCACCAGATTGGGCCAGACCTCGGTTTCCATCAGCACACCCGCGCTGGGCCGAAAGTGCCGCACAAAGTCGCGGACCACACCCGGCTCGTCCCAGGGCAGCCAGGTTTGCACATCGCCGGGTCGCACATGGCGCTGGCCCTCGGTCCAACCTGTGGCGGTGGAGTGGGTCAGCAATATGCGCACGCCCGGCAGGCGCTCACGCAGCAGCGGCAACCACACGGCCGCTGCACGGGTTTCACCCAGCGAGACCGCATGCACCCACACACGCAGCACCGAGGGGTCGGCCCACCCCAGGGGCAAGGGGCTGGCATAGCGCCCCAGGCGCTCATCCAGCGCATGTGCATAACCTGGCTCTGTGCGGGCACGGCGGGCCAGCTTGCGGCGCAACAACGGGCGGGCCAGCCGCAACACCAGGCTGTAGACATCCAATGCCAAACGCTGCGGCCACTGCAGCGGCACGCCCTGGCTCCCCAAGCCCTCGCGGATCGCGGGCCTCATGCCTGGGGGCAGGCCTGAGCCCACAGGCCCCGGTACACCGCCGCAATACCGTCGGCCTCGGCCTGCAAAGAAAAGCGCTGGCTGACTTGTTCGAGCGCCCGTTCACCCATGGCCATGGCCGCTTCGGGCTTGGCCATCAGCCGCTCCAGCGCTTCGGCCAGTGCAGGCGCATCGCCGGTGGGTACCAGCCAGCCGTTGTGGCCGGGTTGCACCAGCTCCTCGAAGGCACCGGTGCGCGAGCACACCAGGGCACACCCGGTGGCGGCGGCTTCAAAAGGCGTCAGGCCAAACGGTTCGTAGCGGGGGCAGGCCACGGTGATCAGGCAGCGCTGGTACCAGCGCTGCACCTCGCCCGCAGGCACTTCACCCAGAAACACCAGCCGCTGCGACAAACCGGCTGCGTCAATGCGGGCCTGCAGTTCTGCCTGGTAGGCCTGGTGCTTGGGCTGGGCCAGACCGGCAATGACGGCCGTGAACGCCGGAAACCGGGGCAGCACCGCCAGCAGCGCGTCCACAAACACATCGGTGCCTTTGTCAGGACGCACCCGGCCGAACACGCCCACACCCCATTGGCCAGGCAAGCCGCTGTCGGCCCAGGCGGTGGACTTATCGACGGGCGAAAACCTCGCCAGGTCAATGCCATGGTGGACGATGGCGGTGGTGGTGGGTACGCAATCTGCGGCTTTATGCGTGGTGGCTATGACGGCGTCCATGCGACCAATGAGCCAGCGCGGAAACGCCCCGTGCACGTGCTGCGCCGCCGAAGTGAATACCAGCCGAATGGGCAGGCGCAGCACATCGCGCGCCCACAGGCCGGCCATCATTTCAGGGTCGCGCCGCACATGCCAGATGCGAAATGGCCTGCCCTTGGGTGGTCGGCGCGAGGCACGGATGGCCTCCCGCAAGCCCATGCCCACCACCCCGTTGGACAGCGTGGTGCCGCAGTAGCCCAACGCCCACTGCCGCATTTGCAGGGGCACCAGTGCATTGACGGTGGCCGATACCCCGGTGTAGCGCTGCTTCAGGTTGAAGACGATGACCTCGGGGTCATCGCTCAGGCCGGGGTGGGTTGCCATGAAGCCGTGCGCCACCCAAGCTCAGTGCGCCGCTGCGCCGACCTCGGCCCCGGGCTTGACCTGCTGCAGCAGCGCCAGCATGGTGGCCTCAATGCGGTGCAGGGCCTCGGGCGTGTGCCCCTCAAAGCGCAGCACCAGCACCGGCGTGGTGTTGGAGGCGCGGATGAGGCCGAAACCGTCGGGCCAGTCCACGCGCACGCCGTCGATGGTGGACACCTTGGCGGGGGCCGCCAGCGCCGGATGGTTGGCGGCCAACTCGATCAATTCGGCCACCAGAGTGTGGGGTTCACCCTCGGCACACGCAACGTTGAGCTCAGGCGTGCTGAAGCTGGTGGGCAGGGCATCCAGCACGGCGGACGGATCGGGGTGGCGGCTGAGAATTTCCAGCAGGCGCGCCCCGGCGTAGGTGCCATCGTCAAAACCGAACCAGCGCTCCTTGAAGAAAATGTGCCCGCTCATTTCGCCGCCCAGCGGCGAATCGACCTCTTTCATGCGCGCCTTGATGAGGGAGTGGCCGGTTTTGAACATCTCGGCCACACCACCGGCTGCTTCGATGGCTGGGCCTAAGCGCTGCGTGCACTTCACGTCGAACAAAATGGTGCCGCCGGGTACGCGGCTGAGCACGTCCTGGGCAAAGAGCATGAGCTGGCGATCGGGGTAAATGTTGTTGCCCTGGCGGGTGATCACACCCAGGCGGTCGCCATCGCCGTCAAAGGCCAGGCCGAGGTCGGCACCGGATGTGGCCAGCGCGGCCATGAGGTCGCGCAGGTTTTCGGGCTTGCTGGGGTCGGGGTGGTGGTTGGGGAAGTTGCCGTCCACCTCGCTGAACAATTCAACCACCTCACAGCCCAAGGCACGGAAGATGCCAGGGGCCGATGCACCGGCCACGCCGTTGCCGCTGTCCACCACGATCTTCAGCGGGCGGGCCAGCTTCACGTCTGAGGTGATGCGCGCGGCATAGTCCTCGTCCACCCGCACGGCCCGCACGCCACCGCCCTCGCGCAGCGCCCAGGACTCTTCTTCGATGGTGCGGCGCAGGTTCTGGATGTCTTCACCGTAAATGGCGCGGCCTGCCAGCACCATTTTGAAACCGTTGTAGTCCTTGGGGTTGTGGCTGCCCGTGACCTGGATGCCGCTGCGGCACAGCGTGTTGGCCGCGTAGTACAGCATGGGGGTGGTGACCATGCCCACATCAATCACTTGAATGCCAGCCGCCGCCAACCCCTGCATCAGCCCCTGGCTCAGCGCCGGGCCACTCAGGCGGCCATCGCGCCCCACAGCCACTGTGGTTTCACCCGCAGCCCGGGCCGCGGTGCCAAAGGCCTTGCCCAGCGCCACCGCAAAGTCTTCGTTGAGGGCCGTGGGCACGACGCCCCGGATGTCGTAAGCCTTGAAAACCGCGGCGGATACCTGCATGCTGACCTCCAAATAGGATTGAAATGTGACGCGCCAGATTGTAGGTGCCGCCTCTGAGACACACGCCTGCAACACCCGCGCACCCCACACCGCCGCAGACACCGCCGCACACATCGCCGCTACATGCACCTCCAGGCTGCACCTGCGCGACAGCGGCCATGGCCACGGCGCCTGCAGGCCCGGCCCACTGTGTAGGATGACCCGCTTTGGCCCTGCGCGTGGGCAGGGCCATGCGGCATGCACACCCACAGCCCCCCAGAATCTATCAAGGCAAAAATAAAAGCCAGATATTCGTAGCAAACTACTGTTTTATATCAAGCGAAAAAGGCATATTTTATGCATAAAATAACCCCCTCTCATTGCACCAGCTACGCCAGCCCTTTGGGCACCATGTGGCTGGCTGCCTCCCAGCTGGGGCTGTGCGGTGTGTGGTTTGAGGGGCAGGCCCATGCCCCCCGCTGGGCCGCTTCGGCCCACGACCCGGCATCCGCCGCACCAGGGTCCACCGGTGCGGTTGCGCCACCGTCCTCACCCAGGCCCCAGCCCGATCCCAACCACCCGGTGCTGCAAGCCACAGCGGCCTGGTTGGATCGTTACTTTCAAGGTCAGGCGCCAGACCAATTGCCCCCCCTTGACGCCCGCATCGGCACCGACTTTCAGCGGGCGGTCTGGCAGGCCTTGCGCACCATCCCGCCGGGGGCCACCCGCAGCTATGGCGAGCTGGCCCGCGCGATTGGCCGACCCAAGGCCCAGCGCGCAGTGGGCGCAGCGGTGGGGCGCAACCCCTGGTCGGTGCTGGTGCCTTGCCACCGGGTGCTGGGCCAGGGCGGCGCACTCACTGGTTACGCGGGCGGCTTGGCACGCAAACAGGCCTTGCTGGCGCTCGAAGGGGTGCAATGAATCCGTCCATGGGCACCGACGCCCCACCCACCACCCCGTGGAAGCTGGACTTTGTGCTGCTGGCAGCCATCTGGGGGGCATCGTTCCTGTTCATGCGGCTGGCAGCACTTGAGTTTGGGGCCTTGCCTACTGCGGCCATCCGCGTGGCCATTGCCGCCGCGTTTTTGCTGCCGCTGCTGTGGATGCGCGGTCTGGCAACACAGCTGCTGACCCACTGGCGCCGCCTGCTGGTGGTGGGGGTGCTCAACTCCGCCATCCCGTTTGCCTGCTACAGCTACGCGCTGCTGCACATCACCACCGGGCTGTCGTCGGTGCTCAATGCCACGGTGCCGCTTTTCGGGGCGCTGGTGGCCTGGCTGTGGCTCAAAGACCGGCCCGGTGGCCTCAAGCTGCTGGGGCTGGCCATTGGCTTCTCGGGCGTGGCGCTGCTGGCCAGCGGCAAGGCCAGCTTCAAGCCCGATGCCTCGGGCGTGGCCACCGGCTGGGCCGTCATGGCCTGCCTGCTGGCCACCCTGTGCTACGGCATTGCCGCCAGCTACACCAAACGCTGGCTGACGGGCATTCCCGCCCTGGTCACCGCCACGGGCAGCCAGGTGGGGGCCACCGTGGCCCTGGCCCTGCCCGCTCTCTGGCTATGGCCTACCCAGGCCCCCAGTGCCCAGGCCTGGCTGGCCGTGTCGGCCGTGGGCGTGCTGTGCACCGGGGTGGCCTATGTGCTGTTCTTTCGGCTGATTGCGGGCATTGGCCCGGCCCGAGCCCTGACCGTGACCTTCATGGTGCCGGTGTTTGCCATTGGCTACGGCGTGCTGCTGCTGGGCGAGGGCCTCACGCTGCTGACCGTGGTGTGCGGCGCCATCATTTTGCTGGGCACCAGTCTGTCCACCGGCCTGGTGCACCTGCCCGACCGGCCCAAAACCGCCTGAACCCGCCTGAACCAGGCACACCAGCCCGGCGGCACACCGCCTGGAGGCCGGCTCCGCATGGGGTTTGACGGATGTGAAATACTGTACAAAAATACAGTCATTCACATCCAACCACCGCCATGTACCGCCCCAGCCCCCTTGCTGTTGTTGATTCTGTTGCTGCACCCCCTGCCTGGCCCCACCCCCTGGTGTGGCGGGCAGACACCCTGCCTGCGGCCCACCACCCCGTCTGGCCCACCGGCTTTGCCGCGCTCGATGCCTGCCTGCCCGGGTCTGGCTGGCCCTGTGGCGCACTGACCGAGGTGCTGCAACCGGCGGGTCAACACCTGGAGTGGCAGCTGGTGTTGCCTGCCCTGGCCCACGGTTTGGCGCAGGCGCTCAGCCCTGGTGAGCAGGCGCGCCAGGGCTGGGTGCTGGTAGGAGCGCCCCATGTGCCCCATCTGCAGGGCCTGCGGGCACGGGGTCTGTCGGCCGCCCACTTGGCCTCGCTGGTCAGTGTGGAAGCCCACGAGCCCGTCCAGCGGCTGTGGGCCTGCGAGCAGGCGTTGCTCAGCCCGTCGGTGGCAGCGGTTCTGGCCTGGCTGCCCCATGCCCCCACGCAGGCCCTGCGCCGCCTGCAACAGGCGGCCCAGCGCCACGGCTGCGTGCTGTGGGTGTTTCGCCCGCTGAGCGCCCAGGCACACGCCACGCCAGCGGTGCTTCGCTTGCACGCCAGCGCGCACACCTGCCCCGGCTGGCTGGAGGTCGGGGTGCTCAAGCGCCGTGGCCCTCCGCTGGCCCAGCCCCTGCAACTGCCCTCCCCCGACCTGGGGCTGCAGGCCACCCTGGCCGGTGCACGCTGGCTGAGGGCACAGCACCGCCAGCCCAGTGTGGGTACGCAGCCCACCGGCCATTCCCTTGGCCACCCCCCTACTCACCCCACCCCTGCGCTGGCCCGCCCCTCTACCCTTCCCTCGTCCCTTTTCCCATCACACCATGCTCTGGCTGGCACTGAAAGTTTTGCCTGACCCGGGCACTGGCCAAGGGGTGGGCACAGGTACCGTGCCACTGGCCAACACGGCCAACACGGCCCACACGCCGAACACTGCCGACATCCCCGACGCCCCCGCAAGCATGGGCAGCGCGGACAGCACCTGGCTCGGCCTGTGGGCGCTGCAATTCAGTCCACGGGTGGCCTGGGTGGAAGAGGCCTGGCTGCTGGAGGCATCCACCACCCTGCGCCTGTGGGGCGGACTGAGCGGCCTGCAGCGGCAGCTGCACGCGCGGTTTGCCTCTCTGGACTTGACGTGCCAGCTGCAGTGCTACCCGGCCCCATCGGCACTGGCCGCATTGGCCAGCTGGCGCACCGGCACCTACCTGAACCCCTGTGCATGGAAGCTCGGCACATTGCCCCTGCATGCCCTCAGCGCCGCCCGAGCACATGTGCATGTCCTCGACCGACTTGGGCTGCACACCTGGGCGCAACTGGAGCGGTTGCCGCGCCAGGGTGTGGCACGCCGCTGGGGACCTGAGCTGCTGCAGGCACTGGACCAAGGCCTGGGCAAAGCCCCAGAGCAACACCGCTGGCTGCAACCCCCGCCTGTGTTTGACCACACGCTGGAAAGCCCCTTTGCCCTGGAAACAGTTGCTGCCCTGATGCCTGCCGTGCGGCAACTGCTGGCCGCTTTGCAAGGCTGGCTGAGCCAGCGGCAGCTGGGTGCTCTGGCGCTGCGCTGGCAGTGGACACACGACAGCCGCCGCGACGTTTCCACCCACGGCACACTGGAGCTGCACACCGCCCACCCCACGCAGGCGCTTGCCCACTGGCAACGCCTGACCGAAGAACACCTGGCGCGCCTGCAACTGTCGGCCCCCGTGCTGTCCTTGCGTCTGAGCACCCTGGCCCATGCACCCTGCCCAGGCGCGCACACCGACTGGTTGGCGCCCCACCCACCATCCGAAGGCGGCCCTGACCACGGCTTGGCCGAGTTGCTGGAGCGTCTGACCGCCCGGCTGGGCCCGCACGCCGTGGTGCGCTGGCAGCCACACGCCAGCCAGTGGCCACAGGCCCAACAGCACGCATACCCTGCAGCCCCCGACCCCAACACACTCCGCTCGGCCACACTCCGCTCGGCCACACCTCGCCACCACACCGTTGGCCCAAACCGCGACCACCCCAGCCAACCTGCCAGTGTCAGCACAACTGCCTCCTGGGCACACACACCCGCCCACACCGGCTCGGCTGAACCCACCTGGCTGTTGCAGCACCCCCTCCCCCTGCCAATAGCTGGCCACCGCCCCCACCACCACGGCCCCCTGGAGCTGCTGGCAGGCCCCCAGCGCCTGGAGTGGATTCACTGGCCCAACACACCCACCTGCACAGCCACCAGCCCAGCCACCCCCGCCACACCCACCCAGGCTGCCGAAGTCACCCCAGTGGCGGAGTACCGCGATTACTTCGTGGCCCGCAGCCCCCAGGTTGGCCTGCTGTGGGTCTACCGCTGTGTGCCGACCGCTTCGCCACCGACCAGCACCTCTGGCACCTCCAGCAGCGAACCAGTGCCTGGGGCGAACGCATCGGTAGGTGCCCAGTGGTCCCAATCGGCCCAATCTCGCCCGTCGCCCCAACCCCTGCAGTCGCCCCAGTGGTTTTTGCATGGGTGCTTTGCATGAGCCATGGCACCGCTCCCCCGCTTGCGGATGGGCACCGCCCAGACCACCAGGGGCTGGCCGCCAGCCCTGGCGGGGTGGGCTATGCCGAGCTGATGGCGTGGTCCAACTTCAGCTGGCTGCGCGGGGCATCGCACCCCGAAGAGCTGGTGGCACGCGCCCACGCACTGGGCTACAGCGCCTTGGCCATTACCGACGATGGCACCGTGGCCGGGGTGGTGCGGGCCCACCAGGAGGCCCGCCGCCTGGGGCTGCGGCTGCTGCCCGGTGCATCGTTTCGGCTGACGGGGATTGCGGGGCCAGACGCCACCAACACGCCGGACGCTGCCACCGCAGGCACAGACGCCGATGGCTGGCGCATGGTGGTGCTTCCCCGCTGCCTGAACGGCTGGGGCAACCTGTGCCAGTACATCACCGCTTGCCAGCACAACCAGCCCAAGGGGCAGTACCAGGCGGTGCTGCCCAGCGCCGGGTCTGCAGCGCTGGAGGGCTGCGAAATCATCCTGCTGCCACCCCGCTCAGCCCCTCAGCCTGGCACCATCGACATCAAAAAAACAGAAGCTGTCATTGCTTATCTGACAAGCGCAAAAGGCATATTTTGCTTAAAAAACGACTGCCTGTGGGTGGGCGCTGTACTGCACCAGTCCATGGACGATGGCTGGTGGCTGATGCAGCTGCACCAGTGGGCCGCACTGGCCGACCTGCCCCTGGTGGCCGTGGGTGCGGCCGCCATGCACACCCGCTCGCGCAAGCCGCTGCACGACGTGCTCACCGCCATCCGCCGCGGTGAACCCGTGGCCCAGTGCAGCGGCCACCTCATGCCCAACGGCCAGGCCCACCTGCGCACCCGGCTGCAACTCTCCCGCCTCTACCCCAGCGCCCTGCTGCACGCCACCACCACGCTGGCACAGCGTTGCCAGTTTGATTTGGGCGAACTGCGCTACCACTACCCCACCGAAACCGTGGGCCCAGGCGAAACACCCACGCAAACCCTGGCCCGCCTCACCTGGGCCGGGGCGCGGCAGCGCTACGGCCACCTGGGCACCGATGCCTGCGTACCCGATGCCTGCGTGCCCGACACCGTGGCCCGCCAACTGGCGCATGAGCTGGCGCTGATTGCCGAGCTGCGCTACGAGATGTACTTTCTCACCGTGCACGACCTGGTGCAGTTTGCCAGTGAGCGCGACATCCTGTGCCAGGGCCGGGGTTCGGCGGCCAATTCGGCCGTGTGCTACTGCCTGGGCATCACCGAGGTGGACCCTGCCTCGTCCACGCTGCTGTTTGAGCGCTTCATCAGCCGCGAGCGCAACGAACCGCCCGACATCGACGTGGACTTTGAGCACCAGCGGCGCGAAGAAGTCATTCAGTACATCTACACCAAGTACGGTCGGGACCGGGCCGCTCTGACCGCCACCGTCACCAGCTACCGCCCGCGCAGCGCCCTGCGCGACGTGGGCAAGGCGCTCCAGGTGCCGCACGAGCTGATCCACCGGCTGGCCAAAGAGCACCCCGGCATGTTCAGCCGCCACCTGCAACCCGAGCGCCTGGCCGACGCACTGGCCCGCCTGCCCCCCGACATACCCACTCCCGATGCGCGCACGCTGGACCTGTGGCTCACGCTGTCGCAGCGGCTGGTGGGGTTTCCGCGCCACCTGGGCCAGCATGTGGGCGGCTTTGTGCTGACCGACGGCCCGCTGACCCGCCTCGTGCCCGTGGAGCCCGCCGCCATGGCAGGGCGCAGCATCATCCAGTGGGACAAAGACGACCTCGACGCCATGGGCCTGCTGAAGGTGGACGTGCTGGCGCTGGGCATGCTCAGCGCCCTGCGCCGCTCGCTGGACCTGCTGGTCACCAAGCCCAGCGCCTGGCCTGCCCCAGGCGCATGCGGCATTGGCCCGCCTGACCACCCGCCCCACCCCGGCCAGTTGGACGTGCGCAGCCCCCACGCCCGCACGGCCAGCGGTCGGCTGACCCTGGCCGCCATCCCCAGGGACGATGCCGCTACCTACACCATGGCCGCCACCGCCGACACCGTGGGCGTGTTCCAAATTGAAAGCCGTGCACAAATGGGCATGCTGCCGCGCCTGCAACCCCGCTGCTTTTACGACCTGGTGATCCAGGTGGCCATCGTTCGGCCAGGCCCCATACAAGGCGGTATGGTCCACCCCTACCTGCGCCGCCGACACGGGCACGAACCCGTCAGCTACCCCAGCCGTGCGCTGGAAACCGCACTCGGCCGCACCCTGGGCGTGCCGATTTTTCAAGAGCAGGTGATGCAGGTGGCCATGCTGTGTGCCGGTTTTTCGGCCGGCGAGGCCGACAGCCTGCGCCGCTCCATGGCGGCCTGGAAGCGCAAGGGCGGCGTGCAGAAGTTTTACGACCGTGTGGTGGGCGGCATGCTGGCGCGGGGCTACACGGCGGCGTTTGCCGAGCAGATTTTTTCGCAGATCGAGGGTTTTGGAGAGTACGGCTTCCCCGAGAGCCACGCCGCCAGCTTTGCCTTGCTGGTGTACGTGAGTGCCTGGGTCAAACGCCATCACCCCGACGTGTTTCTGGCCGCCTTGCTCAACAGCCAACCCATGGGCTTTTACGGACCGTCGCAGCTGGTGCAGGATGCCCGCCGCCACGGTGTGCAGGTGTGGCCCGTCGATGTGCTGCACAGCGAATGGGACTGCACGCTGGCACCTGCCACCTGCCCTGGCCCTGGTCTTGGCCCCGACACCGCAGCCACCCCGCCACCCCTGCTGCCCCACCCGAACGGCCCGAGGGCCCCTGCGCTGCACCCGGTGCGCCTGGGGCTGCGCCTTGTAGCTGGCCTGGAGCGGGCAGCGGCAGAGCGCCTGGTGCAGGCACGCACCGCGCTGGCCCGCATCGGAAAGAGCTTCAGCAGCGTGGCCCACCTCGCCCAGCAGGCCGCGTTGCCAACCCATGCGCTGGACGCCCTCTCGGCCGCCGATGCCCTGGCCTCGCTGGCCGGGCACCGCCGCGCCCAGGTATGGGCGGCCGCAGCAGCCACGCCACAGCGCCAGCTGTTTGAGCACCTGCTGCCGGCCGAAGACGAACTGCCAGAGTGCCTGGCAGCCCCTCCAGCGCTGGCGCAAGAGGTGGTGGGCGACTACAGCGCCACCGGACTCTCGCTCAAGGCCCACCCGGTGAGCCTGTTGCGCCAGCGCCTGGCCGGCCTGCGCCTGACACCCGCCGCCGAACTGGCCCACTACCCCAGCGGACGGCTGGCGCGGGCCTGCGGCATCGTGACGGTGCGCCAGCAGCCAGGCACCGCCAAGGGGGTGATGTTCATCACCCTGGAGGACGAAAGCGGCACAGTCAATGTGGTGGTGTGGAAAAGCGTGCGCGAAGCCCACCGCCAGCAGTGGGCCCATGCCCGACTGCTGGCGGTGTACGGTGTCTGGCAGCGCGACGACGACACCGGCGGCCAAGTGCGCCACCTCATTGCCAAGCGGCTCAAAGACCTCACCCCCTTGCTGGGTGAGATGAGCACCCACAGCCGGGACTTCCGCTGAGGCGCACCGCCCCAGCGTGCTGACTTCCCAATACCCGCCGGGGGCTACCCGAACGAAAACACAAACAGCACGATGCTCGGGAAAAACACAATGGCGATGATGCGCAGCACATCAGAGGCCAGGAAGGGCAGCACGAACTTGAACGTCTCTTTCATGGGTGTGTTTTTTTCCATGCTGTTGATGATGAACACATTCATGCCCACCGGCGGGGTGATCAGACCAATCTCCACCACCATCAGCACCAGAATGCCAAACCAGATGGCCTTGGGTTCCGCCGCCAAACCGTAAATGTCCATGCCCATGATGATGGGAAAGAACATGGGAATGGTCAGCAAAATCATGGATAAGCTGTCCATGATGCAACCAAGCACCAGGTAAATGAGGATGATGAGAAACAGCACCAGGATGGGCGACAAACCCAGGCCAATCACCCACTTCGCCAACTCGGTGTTGAGCTGAGACAGTGCCAGAAACACGTTGAGCACATCGGCACCGAGCAGGATCAGAAAAATCATGCCGGTGGCGGCTGCGGTGCCGTACATGCACTCCAAAAAACCCCGGCCCTTCAACCCACCCGAACGCCACGCCACAAACGCGGTGGCCAGCGTGCCAATGGCCGCAGCCTCGGTTGGGGTGAAAAAGCCTCCGTAAATGCCGCCGATGACCACCAGAAAGATCAGCAGCACCGGCCAGGTCTGCACCAGCGCTTTGAGGCGGTCTGCCCAGCTGGAGCGGTCACCCGCCGGTGCATCCGACGGGCTGACACGCGCCACGATGGCAATGACCACCATGTACCCCACCGCCGCCAGAATGCCGGGTACAAAAGCAGCCAGAAACAGCTTGGCAATGTTTTGCTCGGTCAGGATGGCGTAAATCACCAGCGGCACAGACGGTGGAATCAGGATACCCAGCGTGCCACCAGCGGCAATGGCTGCCGTGGCAAACCGGCCCGAGTAGTTGTGCGCCTTCATTTCGGGCAAGGCCACCTGCCCCATGGTGGCGGCTGTGGCCAGCGAGGAGCCACAAATGGCACCAAACCCGGCGCAGGCTGTGACGCCGGCCATGGCCATGCCACCGCGCCAATGGCCAATGAGGGTATTGCCCGCCTGGAACAGGGCCTTGGACAAGCCGCCATGGGTGGCAAACTGCCCCATCAGCAAAAACAACGGCACCACCGACAGGTCGTAGACCGAAAACCGCGCGTAGGCCGCCGTTTTGAAGTAGCTCAGCAACGGGTCCACACCCGCCAGCATGACGTAGCCCACCGAGCCGGTCAGCAACATGGCAATGCCTATGTGGACACGCACCGCCAACAGCAGCAACAGCACCCCGAACATCAGGGCGCCCCATTCGATTCCGCTCATGGCAACAACTTTCTGAAGTTGCCCACCGCGGCATACAAGGCCGTGGCAGACAGCAGGGCAAACGATGGAACCATGGGCACGTAGCCCCACCAGGTCGGGATGTTAAGCATCATGGATGCGTCGAAGTTGGACTTCAGGTCCAGCATGCCCACAGCCAGCCGCCAGCTCAATATGGCCGCAAAAAAGGCCATGAGCAGGTTGGCGATCAGGTCCATGACCGCATTGGTTTTGACAGGGGACTTGGCCGTGAAAAAGTCCACGATCACATGGCCGCCGATCCAATTGGCGTAAGGCAAGGCCATGGCCACCGCCACCGCGCTGAAAATTTGTACCAGCTCATAGTCGCCCAGCAGGGCCGAGTCGAACAACGACCGGCCCACGATGCTGCGCAGCGACAACAGGGCCAGCACCAGCAGAGCCAGGCCGGCCAATATGGCCATCAGCTTGCAAGCCCGGTCAAGCCACAGGCCAACGCCCGTGTACTTTCTATGGGTTTCGGAGACCAGAATGTCTGCCACTGTAGGTACCTCAGGTGAAACGGGAAGTGCCTGGGTTCAGCACAGCCCGGGCGGTCGCTCAAAAAAATAGCGGAGTCGCACTCCGCTTTTGGTGCCGTGGCCGCCCCGCACCGGCGGGTTGGCCACGTCTTGTGCAGTTACTTGGTGTACTGCTTCACCAGTGCGTTGGCGTCGTCCAGCATGGCTTTGCCGTTCAGGCCGCGCTTGTTCATGTCTTCAATCCATGCCTGGTCCAGTGGATCGGTGGCTTTCTTCCAGCGCTCGAGTTCTGTCGGGGCAATCTGGGTGATGGTGTAGCCAGCGGTTTCAGCAAAGGTCTTGCGCCCAGGCACATCGTTGCCTTCCTGGGTGGAGCCCAGGAATGCAGAGAACTCGCGGCCCGAGTTTTTGTCGATGACAGCCTTCAGGTCGGCTGGCAGCGACTCGTACTTGGCCTTGTTCATGGGCACCACGAACACGGTGGTGTACAGCGCGGGGGAATCTTTGGGCGTTTCGGAGGCGAACTTGGTCAGCTCGTGCACCTTCAGGCCAGGGGCCACTTCATAGGGAATGACGGCACCGTCGATCACGCCTTTGGACAACGCTTCAGGCACCTGGGGCACGGGCATGCCCACTGGGGTGGCACCCATCATGCCCAGCATTTTGGTGACGGTGGCGGTGGGGCCACGCACCTTCATGCCTTTGAGGTCTTCCATTTTGGTGACGGCTTTGTTCTTGGTGAAGATCACACCAGGGCCATGCACGTGAACGGCCAGCAACTTGACGTCTTTGTACTCGTCCTGGGCGTGCTTTTGCACAAAGTCCCAGGCGGCGCGGCTGGTGGCGCCGGCATTGGTCATCATGAAGGGCAACTCAAACACCTGCGAGCGGGCAAAACGACCGGCCGAGTAGCCGGCCACTGTCCACACCACATCGGCCACGCCGTCTTTGGCCTGATCGAACAGCTGGGGAGGCGAGCCACCGAGTTGCATGGCGGGGTAGATCTGGCAGGCCAAGCGGTTGTTGGAGTCTTTGGCGATGTTGTCGCACCAGGTTTGCATCATTTTCGTGTGCTGGATGGACTGCGGCCCCAGAAAGTGATGCACCTTCAGTGTGATGGTTTGGGCCTGTGCGGTCAGCGCAGTGCACAGCAATCCCGCGGCGAAAGCGGTGTGTTTGAGAAGGCTCTTCATGGTGTCTCCTGTTAAAAAGCTGGCTAACATGAATTATTTTACCTACCGCCCAAGTTCACCCAATGGGGTTTACCCTAAAAGGCAGGAAATTTATTTAAAATGTGAACTATATTGCATTAAATTGACAAGACACTGGCAACCGAATGGTCAACAGCGGCACTGCACCTTGCCAACGAGAAATACAGTTCATGTATCTGAAAAAAATCTTGTTGATTTGTATCAAATTGCAGCTGGCTGCACCTGCGCTATGCAGGAACCAAAGCCAATTCGGGCAGTCCCCGGGCGCTCGCACCAGCCGCGCAAGGTGACTTCGTCGCCGTCCAGCAAAAAGGTGCGCTGCTCGCCGCTGGGCAGGGTCAGTGGCACCTTGCCGCCCTGGGTGAGTTCAATCAGGGCACCTGCCTGGTCCAGGGTGGGACCAGACAGGGTGCCTGTGCCCAGCAAATCACCGGGCTGCAGATTGCAGCCGTTGACGGTGTGGTGGGCCACCATTTGTGCCAGCGTCCAGTAGGCGTGGCGGTAGCTGGTCTGGCAGACGTTGTGCACCGGCAAGTCGGCCGCCCGCATGGCCTCGCTGGTGAGGCCTATGGTCAGCTGTATGTCCAAGGCACCGTGTGCGGTGTTGTGGTCGCTGCTCAGGTAGGCCAAGTCGTTGGTTTTGCCGTCGGGTCGCTGCAGCGCCTGGCGGTAAGGGGCCAACGCTTCCATACTGACCACCCAGGGTGACACGGTGGTGGCAAAGTTCTTGGACAGAAACGGACCCAGCGGCTGGTACTCCCAGGCCTGTATGTCGCGGGCCGACCAGTCGTTGAGCAGGCAGACCCCAAATACATGGTCCTCGGCCTCGTCCAGCGCCACCGGCGAGCCCAAGGCGTTGCCCGTGCCCACGAACACGCCAAGCTCCAACTCCCAGTCCAGCCGCTTGCACGCAGAAAACACGGGCTCGGTGGCTCCGGGTGGACAGATTTGCCCACTGGGCCGCTTGAAACCGTGGCCAGACACCATCACACTGGACGCCCGCCCGTGGTAGCCAATGGGCACCCAGGTGTAGTTGGGCAGCAGCGGGTTGTCGGGGCGAAACAGCTTGCCGATGTTGGTGGCGTGGTAAATGGAGGTGTAGAAATCGGTGTAGTCGCCAATGCGGGCGGGCAAACCCATCTCTGCCTGGCTCTGGGGCACCAGGCTCAGAGAAACCATGGCCCGCGTTTGGGCACTGGCCCCATCTGAAAGCAAGCCAAACACCGCATGGCGCAGGGCCTGCCACGCCGCTGGCCCCATGGCCATGAAGGTATTGAGGCTGGGCTGGCTGGCCGCCTGAGCGGCTTGCAGCGCCGCCCCTGTGAACACGCCTGAGATAGCCAGTGCGCGCAGGTCGAGCACCTGGTCGCCAATGGCGACACATCCGCGAAACCCATCGCCAGCGTCGCGCCGCTGGAACACGCCCCAGGGCAGGTTCTGAATGGGAAAGTCGCACCCCGGCTGCTGTGCGCTGTCTACCCAGCTGATGGCTGCCGGGTCGTGGGTGTGGTTCAGGCCTGTGGAGCGCTTCATGGCGTGGCTCCGGCGGCGGCTGAGGCGGCGGCGGCGGCGGCCACAGGGTGCTGGTCCAGCGTGTTGCGCCGGGCAAGGGCAATCGCTTCGCTGAGCACGGCCCGGTCGCCCACATGGTTGGCCAGAATCAGGGCCAGCTTGGCGACCAGCAGGTCGGCCTGTTCGTCCGGCAGGTCGTGCTGGGCACGGATCAGCTCTTCATAAAAGCCGTCGGGATCCGCAATGTTGGGGTGGTGTTGCAAGGGCATGTTGACTCGCTTCTGGTGTGGGCCCACCCACCGGCGCATGCGCCGGGTGTGGGGCCCTGTGGTCAATAAAAAACGTGCGGCCTGGGGCCGTCAGTGCGCAGCCAGTGCGCGGCGCAAAGCAGCGGAGGCAGCAGCGGCATCGAACCCGCGCCAGCGAGCGGCCACGTACTGGTCAGGACGGATCAGGTAGACCGTGCCCGGCTGTCCATCGTAGCGCTCGGTCAGCACACCGTCGACATCCACCACGTCCCGGCCCACCTCCAGCACCCGGGCCACCACATTGCCCACCCGAACACTGGCATCGGCTGGCACCGGTCCAAAACTCAGCAGCACAAAGCCTCCGCCCAACTGGTTGAGCAGCCAGGCGGGCTGCCCGTCGCGCAGCACGGGGGCATCGGCACAAAAAGTACCGGGGACCATGTGGCCAGCAAAGACATCACCATCGGGCGTGTTCAGGCTGGAGCATGCGTACGGCGTGGGGGTGGACAGGCGACCGCTGTTGACCAAGGGCCGGGCAAACGGCTCGGTGCGGGCCAGCTCCAGCACCGCGTTGCGCAGGCGCAGCGAGGTGCGGCTTTTGGGCGTAATGAAATCGGTGGAGCGGGTGGAATTGAGCAGGTTGTCGTCTGCCGCATAGGCCCGCTCCTCGTGGTAGGTGTCCAGCAGCGCCACCGGGGCATCGCCCGCCAGCACGGCCCGCAGCTTCCAGGCCAGGTTGTCGCAGTCTTGCACCCCAGTGTTGGCGCCTCGGGCACCAAAGGGCGACACCTGGTGGGCCGCATCGCCCGCGAACAGCACCCGTCCGTGGCGAAACTGGTCCACCCGGCGGCAGGCGAACTGGTACACCGACACCCACTCCAGCTCAAACTCCACATCCGGCCCCAGCATGGCCTGGATACGGGGAATGACGTTCTCAGGCTTTTTCTCTTCCACCGGGTCGGCATCCCAACCGAGCTGGAAGTCAATGCGCCAGACGTCATCGCACTGCTTGTGCAGCAGCACGCTTTGGCCCCGGTGAAACGGTGGGTCGAACCAGAACCAGCGCTCCGTGGGGAAGTCGGCTTTCTTCATCACCACATCGGCAATCAGGAAGCGGTCCTGGAAGAAGTGCCCGGTGAAGTCGGCTCCGGCCATGCGGCGGGTGTCGCTGTTGGCGCCATCGGCGGCCACCACCCAGTCGGCCTGCAGGGTGAAAACGCCGTCGGGAGTCTCCACGGTCAGGGTGGCCACCTCCTCGCCTTGCTCCAGGCTCAGCAGCTTGTGTTTCCAGCGCAGGTCCACCAGGGGCGAGGCGTCACAACGCTCCACCAGCTTTTCTTCCAGGTAGTACTGCTGGAGGTTGATCATGGCGGGCATTTTGTGGTGCGCCTCGGGCAGCAGGTCGAATTGGTAGGCCAGTTCGTCCTGAAAGAACACCTTGCCCACTTTCCACTGGATGCCGCGCTGTGCAAAACCCTCACCCACCCCCAGGCGGTCCCACACCTCCAGGGTGCGCTTGGCGTAACACACCGCCCTTGAGCCGATGCTGACGGTGTTGTTGTCGTCCAGCACGACGACTGGCTGGCCGCGCTGGGCGCAGTCCAGCGCCAAGGTCAGGCCCACCGGGCCCGCACCGATGATGACCACCGGGTGGCGCCTGGTCTCGCCCGCCGCCTGCTCGGGACTCTGTACGTAGGCAAATTCAGGGTAGCTGTAGGTATTGAACATGGTCGGGGTCGCCTCAGTCCAGGGCTTTGAATTCTTGGTCGTGCATCCAGGCAGCGTGGGTGGGTGCGCGCTTGGTCTGGGCCCATTCGTTGAGCATGTCCCACTTCACGTCGTCGAGCTTTTGGTACATCTCGGGCGTGCCCACATCGGCACACAGCTCCAAGCGGTGGCCGTTGGGGTCGAAGAAGTAAATGCTCTTGAAGATGGTGTGGTCGGTGGGGCCAATCACCTCAATGCCGCTGGCCTGCAGGTTGGCCTTGGTGGCGTTGAGCGTGTCCAGGCTGTCCACCTTGAAGGCGATGTGCTGCACCCACTCTGGTGTGTTGGTATCTCGGCCCATGGGCGCACTGCCCGGCAGCTCGAAAAATGCCAGCACATTGCCTTGCCCAGCGTCCAGAAACACGTGCATGTAGGGGTCGGGCGCTTTGGTAGAGGGCACCTGGTTTTCGGCAATGGCCAGCACAAAGTCCATGTTCAGGTGTTTGACATACCACTCCACGGTTTCTTTGGCGTCTTTGCAGCGGTAAGCCACATGGTGAATGCGGTCGATTTTCATGATTTGTCTCCAATATTCAGTAGCAACGAATGCCATCAGTCAAGCGGTGAGGCGTTGTTTGATTGATGACTTTGGTTGAAATTTCCATAGCAGCCTGATCAGCCTTCCAGCGCCTGCCACATGGCCACGTCGCGCTCGGCGGTCCAGATGCGTGGGTCGGGGTACTGGGTGGCTTCGTCGTAGGCGCGTGTCACGTCAAACGGCATGCAGTGGTTGAAGATGACCCAGTTGCCGTACTTGGGTTGCATGGCGGCAAACGTGCGCTCGTACACCTTGCGCAGGTCTTCGCCAGCCTCCGCCCCAGCCTGCACGTTGCTGTACAAGTCTGAAATGAAGGCACGGGTACCGGCCAGACCGGCCTGTACCTGCTCCGGCGTTTGCAATGCGGCACCACGGCCAGGCACCAGCTTGTTCGGCTGCAGGGCTGCGATGTTGTCCAGCGTTTGCGGCCAGTCTTTGAAGTAGGCGTCACCGGCGTAGGGGGTGGCATCGAACTCGACCAGGTCGCCGCTGAACAGAATTTTTTCCTGCGGCAGCCAGGCCACGGTGTCGCCCTTGGTATGGCCACGGCCCAGTTGCAGAATTTGCACTTCCAACTTGCCCAGCCAGATCGTCATCTTGCCGGTGAAGGTGATGGTGGGCCAGGTCAGGCCTGGGGGCACGCTCTCCACGTTCTGGAACAGGCGGGGGAAGCGGCCAATTTCGCTGGCCTTGTCGAACTCGCCACGCTCCACGATCAGGTCGTGCGTGTCCTGGCTGGCAATGATGTGCTCAGGCTCATACGCACTGGCGCCGAGCACGCGCACCGCGTGGTAGTGGCTGAGCAGCACGTACTTGATGGGCTTGTCGGTCACCTCGCGGATGCGGCGGATCACGTCCTGCGCCATCACCGGTGTGGCCTGCGTGTCGATGACCATCACCGCATCGTCGCCAATGATGATGCCGGTGTTGGGGTCGCCCTCGGCGGTGTAGGCATAGGCGTGGTCCGACAGTTTGTCGAAGCTCACCTTTTTCACTTCAAGGTCGGCGGCGGAGGCAAAGGTTTTGGTGCTGGTCATGGGTGGGCCTGTGGGTTAAAAATTCGTCATTGACGAATCTATTTGATTAAAGTCAAGCCATTGTCCGCAATATATTCGTTTTAGTCAAACGAATTCATTAAGGGTAAACCCTGATCAAGCACATGATCGTGAGCGGCATGATGGTGTGGCGTGTTGACGCTGCGCAAAGGCGCACCCATGGGTGGGTCTCGCCGACGGATACGCTGGTTGCATTGAAAGGCATCGCATGTTTCAGGTACGTATTCACGGACGGGGCGGACAAGGCGTGGTCAGCTGCGCTGAAATGATGTCCATCGCCGCTTTCGAGGGGGGGCGGCACGCGCAGGCGTTTCCCAGCTTCGGCTCAGAGCGCACGGGGGCCCCGGTGGTAGCGTTTTGCCGCATGGACGACCGCGAAATTCGCCTGCGCGAGCCCATCATGGAACCCGACGCGATCATCATCCAGGACGCGACGCTGCTGCACCAGGTGGATGTGTTCAGTGGCCTGAAAAAAGACGGCTACATCCTCATCAACACCACCCAGACGTTCGAGCAACTGGGGCTGGGCGAATTTGTGAAGGGCTTTCAGCCCGACCACCTGCTGACCGTGCCCGCATCCGAACTGGCCATGAAACACGTGCGCCGGCCGGTACCCAACGTGCCGCTGCTGGGCGCGTTTGCGGCGCTTGGGGGCGCGACCAGTCGTTCGCCGGGCCGCCCCAAGAACGACTGCACCCCCTCGGGGGGCCTGGCGCAGCCAGGGTTGGGGGCATTCATCTCGTTACAGGCGGTGCACGCGGCCATTGCCCAGAAGTTCAAGGGCGCGGTGGCCCAGGGCAACCAGGCCGCAGCCACCGAGGCCTACGACATCGTGATGGAACAGGAAAGAAAGGCGATGGCCCACCATGCTTGAACAATGCGAAGGCTCCCACGCCGTGGCGCGTGCCGTGGCGCTGAGCCGCCCGGAAGTGATTTGCGCGTACCCCATTTCCCCGCAAACGCACATCGTTGAAGGCTTGGGCGAAATGGTGAAATCGGGCGACCTGACGCCGTGCGAGTTCATCAACGTCGAGTCCGAATTTGCCGCGCTCAGCGTGGCCATCGGTGCGTCGGCAGCGGGTGCCAGGGCCTACACCGCCACGGCCAGCCAGGGTCTGCTGTACATGGCCGAAGCCGTTTACAACGCCTCAGGCCTGGGCCTGCCGATTGTGATGACGGTGGCCAACCGCGCCATCGGCGCACCCATCAACATCTGGAACGATCACACCGACAGCATGGCCATGCGCGACGCGGGGTGGATTCAGATTTTTGCCGAAACCAACCAGGAGGCGCTGGACCTGCACATCCAGGCGTTTCGCATTGCCGAAGAACTGTCGTTGCCGGTCATGGTGTGCATGGACGGTTTCATCTTGACCCATGCCTACGAGCGTGTGGACATGCCCGAGCAAGCCCAGGTGGATGCCTACCTGCCCCCCTACGTGCCCCGCCAGGTGCTGGACCCGGCCGAGCCCGTCACCATCGGTGCCATGGTGGGGCCCGAGGCGTTCACCGAAGTGCGTTACCTGGCCCATGCCAAGCAGTTGCAGGCGCTGGATTTGCTGCCGCAACTGGCCGCTGAGTTCAAACAGGTGTTCGGGCGCGATTCGGGCGGGCTGGTCAGGCCCTACCGCATCGACGATGCCGACACCATCGTCATCGCGCTGGGGTCGGTGCTGGGCACCATCAAAGACACGGTGGACGAGCTGCGCGAACAGGGCGTGAAGATAGGGGTGCTGGGCATCACCTCGTTCAGGCCGTTCCCCATCGAGGCCATCCGCGCGGTCACGGGCCATGCCCAGCGCATCGTCGTCATTGAAAAGTGTTTTGCCGTGGGCATTGGCGGCATCGTGTCGCGCGATGTGCGCAGCGCCGTGCAAAGTCGCCCCCAGGCTGTGTATGCCGTGGTGGCCGGGTTGGGCGGGCGGGCCATCACCAAAGCGTCGCTGCACAAGCTGCTGATGCAAGCCGTGGCAGACCAACTGGAGCTGCTGACCTTTCTGGACCTGGACTGGGGCGTGGTCAACCGCGTGCTGGAGCGCGAAAAGCAGCACCGCCGCAGCGGCCCGGTGGCCGAAGGCATCTTGCGCGACTTGGGCACAGCGGCACCTACACCCACCCCCTTGTCCCCCACCCGGTGAGACGCGCCATGGCACACACACCTGTCAAGTTCTACCAGACCGGCACCTTCACCGTTGGCAACCGCCTGCTGACGGCCGAGCAGCGCAGCGTGCAGGCGGGCGCACAGCGCACCAATTCGCTCAACTCGGGCCACCGCGCCTGCCAGGGCTGTGGCGAGGCGCTGGGCGCGCGCTACGCCATCGACGCCGCCATGCAAGCCACCAACGGCCAGCTGATCGCCGCCAACGCCACGGGCTGCCTGGAGGTGTTTTCAACGCCTTACCCCGAAACCTCGTGGCAAATCCCGTGGATCCACTCGCTGTTCGGCAACACCGCAGCCGTGGCCACCGGCATTGCCGCAGCCATGCGTGTGAAGGGCCGTGCCGACGTGCGTGTGGTGGCGCAGGGTGGCGACGGTGGCACCACCGACATCGGCTTTGGTTGCCTGTCTGGCATGTTCGAGCGCAATGACGATGTGCTGTACATCTGCTACGACAACGAGGCCTACATGAACACGGGGGTGCAGCGCTCCAGCGCCACGCCACCGGCTGCGCGCACGGCCACCACCATGCCGGTGGGGCCGCAGCCGGGCAACGTGTTCGGGCAGGGCAAGTACCTGCCGCAAATTGCCATGGCGCACGAAATTCCCTACGTGGCCACCGCCACCGTGGCCGACCTGCGCGACCTGGAATACAAGGTCACCAAGGCCATGGGCATGCACGGGGCACGTTACATCCACATTTTTGTGCCGTGCCCGCTGGGCTGGGGCGCCGCCTCGCACGACACCATTCGGCTGGCCCGGTTGGCGCACGAAAGCGGGTTCTTCCCGGTGTTCGAGGCCGAGCGGGGCGAGCTGTCCGGGTCGTCCAAAATCCGCCGCCGCGTGCCGGTGGACGACTTTTTGCGCCCGCAAAAGCGCTTTGCCCACCTGTTCGGCCCCACGCCAGACACCGCCACCATTGCCCGCTTGCAGGCGCTGGCCGACCGCAACATCCGCCGCTACCAGCAGCTGGATGCCGAGGCGGAGAGCGCCCCACCAGCTGTGGCCGCGTGCCAGACACCGCAAGGGGCATAGCCCACTTGGGTGCGGCCCGGCGTGTGTTTGAAACATCGAAATATATAGCTGCCTCCGCTTTAAACACAAGCGATTCGGGCTGTTTTTGTTTAAAAAATTGGAGTGACCATGCAAAAACCTTTTGCCATCACCCTGGACGTGGGCAGTTCGCTGGCCAACCACACCGGTTCGTGGCGCAACTCTCGCCCGGTGTACCTGGACCGCCTGCCGCCCTGCAACCACCAGTGCCCGGCGGGCGAGAACATCCAGGGCTGGCTGTTCCACGCCGAATCGGGCGACTACGAAGCCGCGTGGCGCACGCTGACCGAGGACAACCCCTTCCCCGCCATCATGGGCCGCGTGTGCTACCACACCTGCGAAGGCGTGTGCAACCGCGCCAAGCTGGATGCGCCGGTGGGCATCAACTCGGTCGAGCGGTTTTTGGGTGACCAGGCCATTGCCAAAGGCTGGGCACTTGACCCCGCCGCGCCGCCCACGGGCAAGCGTGTGTTGGTGGTGGGCGCAGGGCCATCGGGCCTGTCCGCCGCCTACCACCTGGCGCGGCTGGGCCACGAGGTCACGGTGCGCGAAGCCGGGCCGCTGCCGGGCGGCATGATGCGGTTTGGCATACCGCAATACCGCCTGCCCCGCGACGTGCTGGATGCCGAGGTGCAGCGCATCGTCAACCTGGGTGTGCGCATGGAATACAACGCAAAAGTCACCAGCGTGCTCGAAGCGCGGCAGCAGGGCGGCTTCGACGCGGTGTTTCTGGCCGTGGGCGCGCACATGGCCAAGCGGGCGTACATACCGGCGGGCGATTCCGCCAAGGTGCTCGATGCCGTGTCGGTGTTGCGCAGCATGGAAGGCGAAGACAAACCCATGCTGGGCCGCAAGGTGGTGGTGTACGGCGGCGGCAACACCGCCATCGACGTGGCGCGCACGGCCAAGCGCCTGGGGGCCACCGAGGCCATCATCGTCTACCGCCGCACCCGCGACAAAATGCCCGCGCACCCCTTTGAAGTGGAAGAGGCGCTGCAAGAGGGCGTGCTGATCAAATGGCTGTCGACCATCAGTCAGGCCGGCGAGTCGAGCATCACCGTTGAAAAAATGGCGCTCGACGACAAAGGCTTCCCGCAGCCCACAGGCGAGTTTGAAACGTTGGATGCCGACTCGGTGGTGCTGGCGCTGGGGCAGGACGTGGACCTGTCGCTGATTGACGGCGTGCCGGGTTTGAGCGTGGCAGACGGCGTGGTGCAGGTGGATGCCCACATGATGACCGGTCACCCCGGCATCTTCGCCGGGGGCGACATGGTGCCCGCCGAGCGCAACGTCACCGTGGCCATCGGGCACGGCAAAAAAGCTGCCCGCCACATTGACGCCTGGCTGGCAGGCAGCACCTACACCCCCGCGCCCAAACACGAACTGGCCAGCTTCGACAAGCTCAACACCTGGTACTACAGCGACGCGCCCAAAACCATGCGGCCCATGCTGGACATCATCCGCCGCCAGTCCACCTTCGAAGAGGTGCAGGGCGGGCTGGACGAAGGCACGGCGCTGTTCGAGGCGCGCCGCTGCCTGTCGTGCGGCAACTGCTTTGAATGCGACAACTGCTACGGCGTGTGCCCCGACAACGCGGTGACCAAACTCGGCCCCGGCAAACGCTTTGACTTCAAGTACGACTACTGCAAAGGCTGCGGCATGTGCGCCCAGGAGTGCCCGTGCGGGGCGATTGCGATGGTGCCCGAGGAGACGTGATGTCATCGGGCCTCGGCGTGTCCAGACGACAATCCGGGTGCCACTGCTGACACGATTGAAGAACATGGTCCATTTCTCTGAAGACGACGAAACAAGCTCAGACACGCCCGCCCGCACCTCGCGCGGCATCCAGAGTGTCGAAGTGGGGGGGCAGCTCCTCAAGGCGCTCGCTCGCTCGGGCCGTCGCATGGCCTTGAAAGACCTGGCGCGCGATGCCGACATGACCCCCGCCAAGGCCCACCCCTACCTAGTGAGCTTTGGCAAGCTGGGCCTGATCGAGCAAGACCCCGTGAGCGGCCACTATGGCCTGGGCCAGTTGGCGGTGCAGCTGGGCCTCATCAGCCTGCAGCAGGTGGACCCTGTCCGCCTGGCCATTGCCGAACTGCCCGACCTGGCCGCCCGCCTGGGCTGTACGGTATCGGCGGCGGTGTGGGGCGGCGGCGTGGGTGGCGGCCCCATCATCGTGCGGGTGGAGGAAGGCCCGCAGGCCGTGAACGTGACCATGCGCCACGGCATTCCGGCATCACTGCGGCACACGGGCACAGGCAAGGTGTTTGCCGCTTTTATGTCCCCCGCGCAGGTGCAGGCGGCACTGGTGGCCCAGGGCGAGCCCGACGCCTGGGCCGACGCGGCGTTTCAGGCCGAACTGGTGCGCATTCGCCAGTTGGGGCTGAGCCAGGTGAACCAGGAACTGATTGCAGGCATCAGCGCCATGGCCGTGCCTGTGTTCGACGGTTTTGGCCGCCTGGCCCTGGCCATTGCCGCCATGGGGCCGAGTGTGCAAATGAACCTGGATCCGGATGGCACCCAGGCGCGAACCCTCAAGGCGCTGGGCCAACAGCTGTCGCTGCGGCTGGGTGCCCCGGCTGCTGTGGTGCAAGGGTGAATCGGGCAGCCCGGTATCCGGGCTGACGGCAAACAGAAGCGCGACCAGTCCAACGGGTTGTGCCCGCACTCATCCCAGGCCAATGGGCGCCGGGGCTTTGCTGAGAATCTGGCTGAAGAGGCGGTCGTACACCGGATCGCGCGGGTACTTTCCCGACAAGGGGTCGCGGTTGGTGGCAAAGGCAGCGTCCAGCCTCGCCCAGTCTGCATCGGTGAGCACCCGCAGCGCAGCGGGGATGACCACGCTTTCCTCCAGGTGCATGTGGGCCCCATAAAACACCAGGTAGCGGGCCAACGCTTGCTCAAACGCCGCTCGGCGCGGCTCACCCAGCAGCTCCCAAGCCAGCAGCAAGTGCTGCAACTCGCGCACCTCGGACTCACCCCTGGCGTGGTCCTGGTCAAGCTGTGCAATCGCGGCGGCGGCCTGGGCGTCGCGTGCCGCCACTGGTGGAAAGAGCAGCTCGGTTTCCTTGGGGTGATGCTGGCGCTCTGGAAACTCGTCAATGTAGAAAAGCATGGCGCGCAAGACTTCAAAAAACGCAGCGATATTTTCTTTCGGGCCTTGCCTGACCATCCAATCCAACGACCTCAGCAACGCCGACAGCGTGGCGTGTTCCTCGTGAATGGTGCGTATGCTTTCGTGTGACATATCCAGTGACTCCATTGCCAGTATTTGATTACTGTTTGTAACTTTTATCTGGCACAAAAAATACCGGGTAAACACCTAAAAAATAGGTTCCAGAAACGCTTGTTTTAGTTATTTTTAGTAACCACAATTGCGCCATCCAACAAGGCGCAACATGTCAACCACCCACGATATCAAGCTCGAAATGCACGGCGCTGTGGCCGTGATCACCCTCACCCGTCCCGCCAAACGCAACGCCCTGAGCGATGGCCTCATCCTGGCCTTGCGCCAGGTATTTGAAACCTTGCCGCGCCAAGCGCGTGCCGCCGTACTCACCGGGGAAGGCGAGCACTTTTGCGCTGGCCTGGACCTGTCCGAACTGCAGGAGCGCGACGCTGGCCAGGGCGTGATGCACTCCCGCATGTGGCATGCCGCGCTGGATCTGGTGCAGCACGGCCCCGTGCCCGTGGTGGCCGCGCTGCATGGCGCAGTGGTGGGCGGCGGGCTGGAACTGGCCAGCGCCTGCCACATCCGTGTGGCCGATGAGTCCACCTTCTACGCCCTGCCTGAAGGCTCCCGTGGCATTTTTGTGGGAGGCGGCGGCTCGGTGCGTATCCCCAAACTCATCGGCGTGGCACGCATGACCGACATGATGCTGACCGGCCGCGTCTACAACGCAACCGACGGCGAGCGGGCCGGATTCGCGCAGTACCTCGTGCCCAGCGGCACTGCGTATGACAAAGCCCTGGCCCTGGCCGAGCGCGTGGCCGACAACGCCCCACTCACCAACTACGCGCTGATGCACGCCCTGCCGCGCATTGCCGAACAGCCAGCCGACCAGGGCTTGTTCACCGAATCGCTGATGGCTGCCATTGCCCAAAGCGCGCCAGAGGCCAAAGCGCGTGTGCGCGCCTTCTTGGACGGCAAGGCCGCCAAGGTGCAAAAGGGCTGACGCCCAGCCCCTGCAGCAATTGCCCCGCGAGACTCTCACCCCAAAAAAATACCGGAGACACACCGTGAGCACCGTCGAAGCCCCTCCAGCATCCGTGGCAGCGTCTGCCACGTCCAACGCAGCCCCCGCACCGGGCACTGCCCCAGCGGCACCGTTTCGCCCGCTGGCCTTTGGCGTGACCCGCGTGCACCTGCGCGACGGTGCACCGGGCACCCACTACTTGCGCGCCGAGCAGCCACTGCAGCCCTACCCCGAGCGCATGACCGACCGGCTGCAGCACTGGGCCACCACTGCGCCCGAGCGCACCTGGATGGCGCGGCGCACACCCCCCGCAGCGCCCGGCCAACCCAGTGGTGACTGGCAGCACATCAGCTACGCCCAAGCGTGGCAACAAGCCCGTGCCATTGCCCAGGCGCTGCTGAACCGAGGCCTGAGCGCCGAGCGGCCTGTGGTCATCCTCAGCGAAAACAGCCTGGAACACGCCTTGTTGTCCCTGGGTTGCATGGTGGCCGGAGTGCCGTTTGTGCCCACCTCGCCCGCCTACTCACTCATCAGCACCGACTACGACAAGCTGCGCCACGTGCTGCACACCGTCACCCCCGGCCTGGTGTTTGCCACCGACGCCGCTCGCTATGGCAAGGCCATTGGTGCGGCGGTAGACGCCGACACCGAAGTGGTACTGGTCCATGGCAGGCTGGACAGCCACCAGTGCACCCCCTTTGCCGACCTGGTGGCCACGCCCGCCACCGCCGCTGTGGACCGCGCCATGGCCGCGACGGGGCCAAACACCATCGCCAAGTTTCTGTTCACCAGTGGCTCGACCAAGCTGCCCAAAGCTGTCATCAACACCCAGCGCATGTGGGTGGCCAACCAGCAGCAAATGACGCAGTCCATGCCCGTGCTCACCGAGCAGCCGCTGGTCCTGGTCGACTGGCTGCCCTGGAACCACACCTTTGGCGGCAACCACAACTTTGGCATGGTGCTGTACAACGGCGGCACGCTCTACATCGACGACGGCAAGCCCACCCCGGCGCTGATGGCCGAGACCCTGCGCAACCTGCGCGAGGTGGCACCCACGGTGTACTTCAACGTGCCCACGGGCTTTGAAGCCATTGCGAACGCCATGCAGGCCGACAGTGACGATGGCCGCCTGCTGCGCAAAACCTTTCTATCGCGGGTACGGATGTTTTTCTACGCCGGTGCGGCCCTCTCGCAACCCGTGTGGGACAGCCTGTACCAGAGCGAAGAGCGCGAGATCGGCCAGCGCATCGTCATGACCTCAGGCCTGGGCATGACCGAGTCGGGGCCGTTCGGCCTGTTCGTGACCAGCCCCAACGTCAAGGCGGGCGACCTGGGCGTACCCACACCAGGCATGGAGGTCAAGCTGGTCGATTGCGACGGCAAGACCGAAGTGCGCTACCGCGGCCCCAACATCACCCCCGGCTACTGGCGTGCCCCGGCCGAAACAGCCGAGGCCTTTGACGACGAAGGCTACTTCTGCTCGGGCGATGCGGTGCGCTGGATTGACGAAACCGACATCCACCAGGGCCTGGCCTTCGATGGCCGCATTGCCGAAGACTTCAAGCTGGCCACCGGCACCTTTGTGAGCGTGGGCCCGCTGCGCGGCAAGGTGATTGCGGCGGGTGCGCCCTATGTGCAAGACGTGGTCGTCACCGGCATCAACACCAAAGAAGTGGGGGCCATGGTGTTCCCCACGGCTGCCGTGCGCCAGCTCAGCGGTCTGGGGCCAGACGCCTCCATGCACGAGGTGGTGGACAGCGCCCCCGTGCTGGCCTTCTTCCAGCAGGTGGTGGACCAACTGGCCCAAACCGCCACCGGCAGCGCCAACCGCGTGGCCCGCCTGTGCCTGCTGGCCGACCCGCCCACCCTGGACCGGGGCGAGGTGACAGACAAAGGCTCCATCAACCAGCGCGCGGTGTTGGCCCACCGGGCCGCCACTGTGGCCAAGTTGCACGCCGACGAGCTGCACTTCATTCTGAAACCCAGTCAGGGCTGACCGGGCTGACGCACTCATTTCACGTCACCCCAACCAACCCCGACCACTGGCCCATCCGCTCTTGACCAAGGCACCCCCATGACATCAAAAGGCTTTTTCAACGCATTCAACGACGTGTGGATGCTCGACGGCGTTCGCACCCCCATGGTGGACTACTGCGGCGCGTTCAGCCAGCTGTCGCCCACCGACATGGGCATCAAGGTGGCGCGAGAAATTTTGAAGCGCACCGGCGTACCAGCGACCGATATCGGCTCGGTCATCACCGGCAACATGGCCCCTGGCGACTTTGGCCAGTTCATGCTGCCGCGCCACATTGGCCTGTACGCCGGGGTGCCGCAAGAGGTGCCCGCGCTCATGGCGCAGCGCATCTGTGGCACGGGCTTTGAGCTGTTTCGCCAGGCGGGCGAGCAGATTCAGGCCGGTGCCTGCGAGGCCGCCCTGGTGGTGGGCACGGAGAGCATGACGCGCAACCCCATTGCCGCCTTTGACCACCGCACCGGCTTCAAGTTGGGTGCGCCCGTGGGCTTCAAGGACTACATGTGGGAGGCGCTGACCGACTCCGCCCCCGGCATCGACATGATCCAGACGGCCGAAAACCTGGCCAAACAGTACGGCATCACCCGCGCCGACGTGGACGCCTTTGCCAGCAAATCCTTCGCCAAGGCCGTGGCCGCGCAGGCATCGGGCTTTCTGGCCGGTGAAATCGTCCCTGTAGCCAACGAAACCTTTGAGCTGGACGGCTACGCCAGCCGCAGCATGCGCCTGGCGGGCAAGGCCAAGGAAATCAGCGCCGACACCCACCCCCGCATCTCGCCCGTCGAGGTGCTGGCGGGTCTGCGCACGGTGTTCCCGGGCGGCGTGCAAACGGGTGGCAACAGTTCGGCACTGGTCGATGCCGCCGCCGCCGCCATCGTGGCCAGCGGGGCCTACGCCACCGCAGGTGGCCACCAGCGGCTGGGCCGCATCGCCGCTGCCGCCGTGGTGGGCGTGCCACCCGAAATCATGGGCATTGGCCCGGCACCGGCCATACGCCTGCTGCTGGCGCGCACCGGCCTGACGCTGGCCGACATTGGCCGCTTTGAGATCAACGAAGCCCAAGGCGCCCAAACCTTGGCCGTGGGCCGCGAACTGGGGCTGGACCTCGCCCGCCTGAACGTAAACGGCGGTGCCACCGCATTGGGCCACCCCCTGGCCGCCACCGGCGTGCGCCTGACCATCACCCTGGCGCGCGAGATGCAGCGCAGCGGCGTGCGCTGGGGCATTTCCAGCGCGTGCGTGGGAGGGGGCCAAGGCATTGCGCTGCTGGTTGAGAACCCGCAGGCGGCCTAATTTTTAACAAAATCGGCATCAAGCGCTTTATTTAAAAGCACTTTCAGCTCTTATTTTTGAAATACAGGTATTTGACATGAACATCAACGGACAAGCCGCCCTGGTCACCGGCGGGGCCTCGGGCCTGGGCGAGGCCACCGCCCGCGAACTGGCCCGCCTGGGTGCCAAGGTCGCCATCCTGGACGTGAACCTGGCGCTGGCCCAGGCCGTGGCGGCAGACATGGTCGCGCAATATGGCGACGGCTGCGCCGTGGCCTGCGCCTGCGACATCACCAACGCCGACAGCGTGGCCGCCGCCCTGGCCGCCGCCGAAGCCGCCCACGGCCCCGCCCGCATCCTGATGAATGTGGCCGGCGTGGGCACGGCCAAGCGCGTGATCGGCAAAGATGGCAACGCCGCCCCGCTGGAAGACTTTGCCCGCGTCGTCAACATCAACCTGGTGGGGGCCTACAACATCAGCCGCCTGTTTGCTGCAGCGTGCGCCAAGCTTCCCCCACTGGAAGACGGCGAGCGCGGCGTGATGCTGTTCACCGCCAGCGTCGCCGCGTTTGATGGCCAGGTGGGCCAGCAGGCCTACAGCGCCAGCAAGGCCGGGCTGGTGGGCATGACCCTGCCCATGGCACGCGACTTGGCGCAGCACGGCATTCGGGTGTGCACCATCGCCCCCGGCCTGTTTGCCACCCCGCTCATGAAGACCCTGCCCGAGCCGGTGCAGGCCTCGCTGGCGGCCAGCATCCCCTTCCCGCCCCGGCTGGGCAAGCCCGACGAATTCGCTGCTCTGGCGGCCCACATCGCCACGAACGTCCACCTCAACGGCGAAACCATCCGCCTGGACGGTGCGCTGCGCATGGCCCCACGCTGAGCACCCTGATCGCCCCCATGCACCACCCGTACCCGCCCGACCTGAACACCCCATGACCTCAGCCACCCCTGACACAGCCGCCCTCGGCACCAACACCTACACCGCCACCACCCCCAAAACCGTGGCGTACGAGGTGGAGGTGATGTTCGGCGACTGCGACCCCGCCGGCATCGTCTTCTTCCCCAACTTTTCCAAATGGATGGATGCGTCGTCGCTCAACTTCTTTGTGAAGTGCGGCGTACCGCCCTGGCGCGAACTCGTCAAAACCCGCGGCATTGTGGGCACGCCCTTGCTGGAAGTCCACACCCAATTCATGCGTCCCGCCACCTACGGCGAGCGCTTGCGCATCCACACCAGCGTCACCGAGTGGCGCGAGAAAGTGTTCATGCACAAGCACGTGGTCATGCGCGGCGACACGGTGCTGTGCGTAGGCACGGAGACGCGCGCATTCGTCATCCGCCCACCCGGCGAGCCCGACCGCATCAAGTCCATTCCGGTGCCAGAAGACATCAAGGCGCTGTGCAGCTGACAGCGGCTGCAGCACCTCTCGCATCTTTTCCCGTTCCCCGTCAGCCCAACCACTCCAGGAGACAACACCATGAAACTGCAAACCACCGTTCTGAGCACCGCCGTGCTGATGAGCCTGTCCGCCGCCGCGCTGGCCGACATCACCATCGGCATCAGCCTACCGCTGACCGGCCCCGCCTCTGGCCTGGGCATTCCGGTGAACAACCAAATCAAGCTGTGGCCCAGTGCAATAGCTGGTGAAAAACTCAAGGTGGTGGTGCTGGACGACGCCACCGACCCCACCAACGGCGTGAAGAACGCCAAGCGCTTCGTCACCGAAGACAAAGTGGACATCATCATGGGCTCGGTCGCCACGCCCGTGGCCATTCCCATGGCCGGTGTGGCCGCCGAGGCGCTCACCCCCCACCTGTCGTTCTCGCCGGCCGTGCTGCCGCCCGGCCAGGACGGCTGGACCTTCCGCATGCCCCAGTCCAACGCCGTCATGTCTCACGCCATGGTCGCACTGATGAAGAAGCAGGGCATCAAGACCGTGGGCTTTCTGGGCTACACCGACGCCTATGGCGAGAGCTGGCTGAAGGACTTCACGGCCGAGGCTGAAAAGAACGGCATCAAGCTCGTGGCCACCGAGCGCTTCGCCCGCAGCGACACCAGCGTGACCGCGCAAGCCCTGAAACTGGTGGCGGCCAACCCCGATGCCATGCTGATCGTGGCCTCGGGCTCAGGCGCAGCCATGCCCCACATGGCCGTGATCGACCGCGGCTTCAAGGGCAAGGTGTTCCAGACGCACGCAGCCGCCTCGCGCGACCTGATGCGTGTGGGCGGTAAGGCTGTGGAAGGCGCGTTTGTGGTGTCCGGCCCGGCCGTGATTGCCGAGCAACTGCCCGACAGCCACCCCTCCAAAAAGGTGTCCATGGAGTTTGTGGCTCAGTATGAAAAGGCCTACGGCCCCGGCAGCCGCAACCAATTTGCAGGCCATGGCTACGACGCGATGGTGGTGATGGAAAAAATCGTGCCCATGGCGCTGAAGAAGGCCAAGCCCGGCACGCCCGAGTTCCGCGCTGCACTGCGTGAGGCCATGGAAACCATGGGCCGCACCGTGCTGGCCCACGGCGTGTTGAACTGGACCAAGGACGACCACTGGGGCTACACCAACGAAACCGGCGTGATGCTCAAGGTCGTCAACGGCGACTGGAAAGTGGAGTAACCCTTCGGGGCGCAGCCGCCACAACTGGCCCACGGCCGGTGGCTGCGCCCTGCATATTTTTTATAAAAAAAGCAGCACATACGTTTTATCTAATTAGATAGTGTGCTCTGCTTTTTGTGAAAACCTCTTTTTGACCCCACCGCCCAGGACCACCCCATGGACCTCACCATCGCCGGCATCCTGATGCTGGACGGCATCACCAACGGTGCCGTGTACGCCCTGCTCGGACTCGCCACCGTGCTGGTGTTTGCCGTCACCCGCGTCATCTTCATTCCCCAGGGCGAGTTCGTGGCCTATGGCGCGCTCACCCTGGCCATTTTGCAAACCGGCCAGGTGCCGGGCACCGCCTGGCTGCTGCTGCTGTTGGCCGCGCTGGCCGCCGTGCTCGACACTGTTCAGGCTTGGCAGCGCCACCACGAGGCCGCCACCGCGCTCAAGGCCGGTCTGCGCACGCTGTGGCTGCCTGCGGTGGTGGCTGGCATCACCGTGTGGGCTGCGCCGCAGCAGTTTCCGCTGCTGGTGCAGGCGCTGCTCACGGTGGCCGTCGTTACTGCGTTTGGGCCGCTGGTGTACCGGCTCGCCTACCAGTCGCTGGCCGACGCGTCGTCGCTGGTGCTGCTCATTGTCTCGGTGGGTGTGCACTTTGCCCTCACCGGCCTGGGCCTACTGTTTTTTGGAGCGGAAGGGTTTCGCAACCCCTCGTTCTGGGACGCACGCTTCAACCTGGGGCCGCTGATGCTCTCGGGCCAGGCGCTCATCATCATGCTGACCTCAGTGGCCCTCATCGTGCTGCTGTGGCAGTTTTTTGAACGCACGCTGTACGGCAAGGCACTTCGGGCCACCGCCGTCAACCGCCTGGGTGCGCGGCTCATGGGGGTGTCCACCCACCAGGCGGGTCAGCTCACGCTGGCCATGGCTGCGCTCATTGGTGCGCTGTCGGGCCTGCTGATCGGGCCCACCACCACAGTGTTCTACGACTCGGGCTTTCTGATTGGCCTCAAGGGCTTTGTGGCCGCCGTCATTGGTGGCCTGGGCAGCTACCCCGCCGCCGCCGTGGGCGCGTTGTTTGTGGGGCTGGTGGAAGCATTCGGCTCGTTTTGGGCCAGCGCATTCAAAGAAGTCATTGTGTTCACCCTCATCCTGCCCATTCTGGTGTGGCGCTCGATGACGGATGGCCACCACGGAGAGGACCACTGATGAACCCCCTGCTGTCGTCCACCCTGGCCCGGCGCGCTGCGCTGCTGGCCACCCTGCCGGTGCTGGCACTGCTGCCGCTGCCGGACTTCTGGATCACCCAGGCCAACTACATCGGCCTCTATGCCCTGGTGGTGCTGGGCCTGGTGCTGCTGACCGGCGTGGGTGGCCTCACCTCCTTCGGTCAGGCCGCGTTTGTGGGCATTGGGGCCTACACCACCGCTTACCTCACCGTGAACATGGGGTTCTCTCCTTGGGTCACGGTGTTTGCGGGGCTGGCCATCACGGCGGTCAGCGCGCTGGCCGTGGGCTGGATCACGCTGCGCATGTCGGGCCACTATTTGCCCTTGGCCACCATCGCCTGGGGGCTGTCGCTGTACTACCTCATGGGTAACCTGGACGCCCTGGGCAAGTACGACGGCATTCTGGGTGTACCCGCCCTGACGCTGGGCGAGTGGGACCTGAGCCGGGGCCGCCCCTTCTTTGTGCTGGTGTGGGCCATGGTGGTGCTGGGCGCGTTTGCACTGCAAAACCTGCTGGACTCGCGCACGGGCCGGGCCATTCGCGCGCTGAAGTCGGCCACCCAGATGGCCGAGGCCATGGGCGTGAACACCTTCCGCCACAAGGTGGGCATCTTCCTGATTGCGGCGCTGTTTGCCAGCATCTCAGGCTGGCTGTTTGCGCACTTCCAGCGCACGGTCAACCCCTCACCCTTCGGGCTGAAGATGGGCATTGAGTACTTGTTCATGGCGGTGCTGGGTGGCGTGGGCCATGTGTGGGGTGCCATCACCGGCGCACTGTTCACCAAGGTCATGGAAGACCAGTTGCAGGTGCTGCTGCCCCAGCTCATTGGCACCAGTGGCAGCTACGAGGTGATTGTGTTTGGCATTGTCCTGGTGCTGGTGCTCAAGTACCTGCCCGATGGTGCCTGGAGCCTGGTGGGCCGTTGGCTGCCCGCACCGCGCCGCGCCGAGAACTGGGCACAGGCACCCGCCCTGCCCGAGCGCAACAAACCCGCCCACGGCGACGTGGTGCTGGATGTGGACCAAATCCGCAAGCAGTTTGGCGGGCTGGTGGCGGTCAACGACATCAGCTTTCAGGTGAGGGCCGGGCAAATCGTGGGCCTGATCGGACCCAACGGTGCGGGCAAATCCACCACCTTCAACCTGGTCACCGGGGTGCTGGGGCTGAGCTCGGGCACGGTGAAGTTTCGGGGCGAGGTCATCAGCGGCCTGCCCTCGCGCGACATTGCCCAGCGTGGCATGAGCCGCACCTTCCAGCACGTGAAGATGATTCCTGACATGACCGTTCTGGAAAACGTGGCCCTGGGTGCCCACCTGCGTGGCAGCCGGGGTGCGCTGTCTGCCATGCTGCGGATGGATCGGGGCGAAGAACAGCAACTGATGCGCGAAGCAGCCCGCCAGCTGACGCGCATTGGCATGGGAGAGTACCTGCACGAGCAGGCGGGCAACCTGGCCATGGGTCAGCAACGCCTGCTGGAAATTGCGCGCGCCCTGTGCTCAGACCCGGCCCTGCTGCTGCTGGACGAACCCGCTGCCGGTCTGCGCCACAAAGAAAAAGAAGCCTTGGGTGCCGTGCTGCGCCAGTTGCGCAGCGAGGGCATGAGCATCCTGCTGGTGGAGCACGACATGGACCTGGTGATGGACGTGACCGACCACATCGTGGTCATGGAGTTTGGCACCCACCTCATGGAAGGCACCCCTGAACAAGTGCAACAAAGCCCCCAGGTGCGCGCCGCCTACCTGGGCACCGAACACTGACAAGGCCACGCCATGACCACCACACCAACCTCCACCCCATTGCTCCAGGTCAAAAGCCTGCGGGCGGGCTATGGCAAAGCCGAGGTGCTGCACGGCATTGACTTGCAAGCCGCGCCGGGCAGCGTCATCACCGTCATCGGGCCCAATGGTGCGGGCAAGTCCACACTGCTCAATGCCCTGATGGGCATACTGCCCGCGCAGGGACAGGTGTTTTTTAAGGGCCAGGACATCAGCCGCCTGACGCTGGAGGAGCGCGTCATGCAAGGCATGGCCCTGGTGCCTGAAAAGCGCGAACTGTTTGGCACCATGTCCGTAGAAGACAACCTGGTGCTGGGCGCATTTCGCCAGGTGCGCCTGAAAAACCCCGCCTGGCGCGACGAGCTGGAAGCGGTGTACCAGCGCTTTCCGCGCCTGCGCGAACGCCGCTCGCAACTGGCGGGCACGCTGTCTGGTGGCGAGCGCCAGATGCTGGCTGTGGGCCGGGCACTGATGTCCCAACCCACGCTGCTGATGCTGGACGAACCCAGCCTGGGCTTGGCCCCGCTGGTGGTGCGCGAGATTTTCCGGGCCGTGGAAGACCTGCGCAGCACCGGCGTGACCATTTTGCTGGTGGAACAAAACGCCCGCGCTGCCCTGGCCGTGGCCGACCACGGCTACGTGCTGGAAATGGGCGACATGGGCCTGAGCGGCCCCGCCGACGACCTGGCCAACGACCCCAGGGTGATCGACACCTACCTGGGCGCGGCGCGCAAGAAGGCGGCTTGAGGTTTCTGGGGTTCGGGTTCGGGTTTGGCTTGATTTGAAGGGATGTCGGGATGGGCTCGGCGGACTGTGTGGTGGCGGGCCAGGGTGAGTCAGACGCTGAGTCGGCATGGGCAGGTACCTCCGATGACTGCTGCGCATTCATAAGTCGGCCCCCACCCACACCGCCCCATCGCCCGCCCCACCCTATCCCGCTGCGCTGCGCCCCCTCGCTTGTTGCCCCTTGTTCGCTGAACTTCAAGTCGGGTTCACGGTGTGTGGCAACCGTCGGAACGCCCAGGTCCGCTCGGGTGGGGGGTGGGTCAAGGCCCGACTTATGAATGCGCAGCAGTCATCGGAGGGCTTTGGCCCACACCCCGCCCGAGCGAAGAGCGCCATCACCTCACCCAACACTCCCCGCCCAATAAATTGATAACCAAAACACCACATACCTCTTACCTGTATTGGAAAGTTTGCTACACATGAACCACCAACCCAACACCGATGACATCCAGTTCATTCTGCACAACGTGTTGCAAGCCCCGGCACAGTTGCAGGCGCTGGCCCCGTTTGCCGACACCGATGCCGACCTAATGGCCCAGGTGATAGACGAGGCGGGCAAATTTGTGGCCGACAAGATTGCGCCCCTGCAGCGCGTGGGCGACGAGGTGGGTTGCCGCTTTGACGGAGGTACCGTCACCACGCCCCCCGGCTTCAAGGAAGCGTATGCCGAGTTCTGGCAAAGCGGCTGGGCAGCGTTGTCTTGCGCGCCAGAAGACGGCGGCCAGGGCCTGCCCGAAGCGCTCAACCAAGTGCTGTACGAAATGCTCAGCGCCGCCAACCACGGCTGGACCATGGCCCCCGGCCTGCTGCACGGCGCCTACGAATGCATTCGCCACCACGCCAGCCCCGAGCTGAAAGCCGCCTACCTGTCCAAAGTGGCCAGCGGCGAGTGGCTGGCCACCATGTGCCTGACCGAAGCCCATGCAGGCAGCGACCTGGGACTGGTGCGCACCCGCGCCGTGCCCGATGTGGCGGCAGACGGCCAGGGCCTGGGCACCGTGCACCGCCTGAACGGCACCAAGATTTTCATCTCTGGCGGCGAGCACGACCTGACCGACAACATCGTCCACCTGGTGCTGGCCCGTTTGCCCGATGCACCCCCCGGCCCCAAAGGTCTGAGCCTGTTCCTGGCGCCCAAGTGGCTGCCCAACGGCAAGCGCAACACCGTGGTGTGCGAACGCATCGAAGAAAAAATGGGCCTGCACGGCAGCGCCACCTGTGTGCTGCGCTTTGACGAGGCCACGGGCTGGCTGGTGGGCGAGCCGGGCAAAGGCCTGGGCGCCATGTTCGTGATGATGAACGCAGCCCGCTTGCATGTAGGCCTGCAAGGCGTGGGTCTGTTGGAAGCCGCGTGGCAAAAAGCCGATGCCTATGCCCGCGAGCGCCGCCAGATGCGTGCCCCTGGCCCACGCCAAGGCAACCACGAAGCCGATTTCATCATTGCCCACCCCGCCATGCGCCGCATCCTGGACACCCAGCGCGCCTGGGTGGACGGTGGGCGCGTGCTGGCCTACCGCACCGCCGTCGAGCTGGACATGGCCCGCCACCACCCCGATGACCAACGCCGCCAGGTGGCGCAGCGCTGGTGCAGCCTGGTGACACCGGTGCTGAAAGCCGCATGGACCGACCAGGCCTTTCACGGCGGCAGCGACTGCCTGCAAGTGTTTGGCGGCCACGGCTACGTCAGCGAATGGGGCATTGAGCAAATCCTGCGCGATGCCCGCATCACCATGATTTACGAGGGCACCAACGAAATCCAGGCCATCGACTTGCTGGTGCGCAAAGTGCTGGCCGACCAGGGCCAGGCGCTGCACGCGCTGGTGGCCGAGTTGCTCGCCGACCTGGCCACGGCCGCCACCACCACCACAGCAATCGACTGCGGCGGTGCCTCCGCTCCCACCTGCGCGGGCGCCGCCACCACGTCTTCCGCCCACATGGCCGCCGACCTGCTGACCCGCCTCGGCCAGGCTGCCACCGCCCTGTGCCAGCGCCACACCACCGCGCCCGAACACGCCCACTGGGTGGCGGGCGACTTTCTGCGGGCCACCGCGCTGGCCCTCTTGGCCTGGAGCTGGGCCCGCATCGGGCGAACCCAGGGTGCCGACACCCCCCGTTGGCGCCAGCCCGAACAAGCCCTGCACGCCTGGGTGTTGCCCGAATTTGAACTGCGACAGGCCCTGCTGCACCAGGTAGCGGTCAGGTGAGCCGCAGCATCGCCCATGACGGTCACAGCCCCGCTATGCTTGCGCCATTCCCGAAGCCCATAGCCCGCTCCCCATGTCCCGACCCCGTACCAAGAGCCTCTCTGCGCCACCTGCTCCAGCGGCCGAACCGACAGACATCGCGTCCCCTCAGCCCCTTGACACCCAGTTCCTGGAAACCCTGATCGGCTACAACGCTCGACGGGCGGCACTGTCCATCATCAGCGTGTTTCTGGAGCGCATGTCGGTCTATGGCGTGCGGCCGGTGGATTTTTCGGTGCTGTCGCTGATCAGGCACAACCCCGGCATCACGTCCCGCCAGCTGTGTGCCGCGCTGGGCCTGCTCCCGCCCAATCTGGTGTTGATGCTCAACCAACTCGAAGAGCGCCAATTGGTGGAAAAACGGCCCCATCCGACAGACGGAAGGGCCGTGGCCCTGTACCTGTCAGAAGCCGGTCATGCGCTGATGGCCAACGCAGAGTCGACAGCTGCACAGCTGGAGCGAGACGCGACCAGCCACATGACCGACCATCAGCGCAGCACCCTGATGCGTCTGCTTAAACTGGTCTACCAACCACCACCTGCACCCCAACGCCAGTCCCAACGCCGCCTGGCGGCCAAAGTCGCTACCGGCACTCGCCAGGCCAGCGGCCATCCACGCCGACCCGCGAACGACCAGTAGACCCGATACAGGCCCGGCGAGTCGGCCCGATCAAGCCTCCATGCACCCTCCCCTCGCTCGGGACTCGTCGGTCGATGGCCATGCAGGCAGGCAGGCAGGCAGGCAGACAAATCACGCCGCGATTGAATAGTCAACAGGGCGCAGATTGCCACCCGCGTCAACACCCTGGGAGCGGGCAAAAAAAAATCCCAACCGGATAAGGGTTGGGATTTCATATTTTGGTGGAGCTGGGGGGATTCGAACCCCCGTCCGCAAGCCTTTTTCGAGCAGTTCTACATGTGTAGCCGTCTGATTTGGATCTCGCTTCCTGCAACGCGCAGTGGCACGCTTTGCAAAACGCCAGCAACCTTAAATCTCGATGGGTGACAAGTTGCCCGACACCCATCCAGCCAAATAAAGTTACCCCGCAGCCTGGACTGATGTGCCTTTCGGCCCACCAACCCTTGCCCAGCCTATTGGCTTGCTGTTGCGAGGCTCACGCGCAATTAAGCGGCGAGTGCGAAACGTTCGTCGTTTGCAGTTAAAGTTTTTCTGCTGTTTTACGAGGTGACAGAACCTCGACATGCCCTGCTGCGCGTCCGAACCCACGTCGAAACCAATGCAGCCCCAGAGAAAGGGTAGTTTACGGCGAATCCAACAGTTTCAAGAGGTCCGCGGGATTTTCTATGGCGTGCGCGGCTCCCCAGTGGCTGGTATCGAGCTTTTCTCCGAGGTAACCGTAGTTCGCTGACACGGTGACCATGCCCGCCGCATGGCCGGCCACAATGTCCCTCTCATCGTCCCCCACATACATGCAGAGCTCGGCGCCCAATCCCAACCTTCTGGCCGCCTCCAACAGCGGAGCTGGATGCGGCTTGGAGTGTGCCGTGGTGTCTCCGCCAATCACCACCTGAGCGCCTGACAAAAGTGGCATGGCCTGCACCAGTGGCAACGCAAAACGCTCGGCCTTATTGGTCACGATTCCCCACACCAGTGATCGTGCCTCCAGTGCGGCAAGCAATTCCGCCACGCCATCAAAGGCGCGGGTGTGCACCAACAGCGCCCGCGCATAGTTGGCCAGAAACTCATTCTTCAGTGATTCATAGGACTCAGCGTCTGGCCCAATGCCAAACGCCACCTGCAACATTCCCCTGGCACCTGCACCCGCCATATGGCGGTAAGCGACAGGCCCCAATGGGCTCAAACCCCTTGCCACACGAAGTTTGTCGGCAGCCGCACCCAAGTCTGGGGCACTGTCGATCAGCGTGCCGTCCAAATCAAACAAAATGGCCCGAATGGCACCCAGGCGACTCATTGGCCACTCCGCCGGGCAGCCAGCATGTAGTTGACAGACACGTCGCTGCCCAGCCAATACCGGCCGGTCAGCGGGTTGTGGTGCATACCACGCATGTCGGACACCACCAGCCCACTTTGCCGACAAAAAGAAGTCAGCTCACTGGGCTTAATCAGCTTGGCAAATTCATGCGTCCCTTTGGGCAGCATGCCCAACACGTACTCGGCACCCACGATGGCGGTCAAAAAAGCCTTGGCATTGCGGTTGATGGTTGAGAAAAACACGCTGCCACCGGGTTTAACCAACCGGGCACAGGCACGCACCACGGATGCGGGCTCGGGCACGTGCTCCAACATTTCCATGCAGGTGACCACATCGAAGGCTGCTGGCATCTCGTCCGCAAGCGCTTCCGCGGTGATCTCACGGTACACCACACCGGACGTCGAGGCCTCTAGGGCGTGAAGTTTGGCCACACCCAAGGCCTTGGACGACATGTCTATGCCTGTCACGCTGGCCCCTGCGCGGGCCATGGCGTCGGACAAAATGCCGCCGCCGCAACCCACATCCAGCACCGTCAAACCAGAGAGGGACTGGTGCGCCTGTATCCACCCCAACCTGAGCGGATTGATGTCGTGAAGCGGTTTGAATTCACTGTCCTTGTCCCACCAGCGGTGGGCCAAGGCAGAAAATTTGGCCACTTCTGCGGCATCGACGTTGTCATGTAGGTTCATGGGTGCAATTATCGAGTGGGTACGCCAGTTACATAAAAAAACCGCGCCAAGGCGCGGTTTTTTCGGGGCAGCTGTTTACAGCTGATTACTTGGCTGCAGCGCGTGTGCCAACCACTTCGATTTCCACGCGGCGGTTTTTGGCACGGCCGTCACGTGTTTTGTTGTCGGCCACAGGCTGGGCTTCGCCCTTGCCTTCTGTGTACACGCGGTTCTTTTCGATGCCCTTGGACACCAAGTAAGCCTTGACAGCTTCTGCTCGCTTCACGGACAGGGCTTGGTTGTAGCCATCAGGACCGGTGGAGTCGGTGTGACCCACGGCAATGATCACTTCCAGGCTGATGGCTTTGACCTTGCCAACCAGATCGTCGAGCTTGGCTTTGCCTTCAGGCTTCAGAACTGCCTTGTCGAAATCAAAGAAGGCATCGGCGGCGTAGGTGACTTTGGCAGCAGCGGCGGGAGCGGGAGCTGCTGCGGGCGCAGGTGCTGCTGCAGGTGCAGGGGCTGCGGCGGGTGCGGGAGCAGCCGCTGCCGGAGCAGCAGCGGGCTTGGCGACGATGGCACCGTCGCAACCAGCCGCGGCAGTGGCGGGCGTCCAAGAGGCATCGCGCCAGCAGAGTTCGTTGGTGCCGTTTTTCCAGACCAGCTCGCTGGTGCCATTGCGCCAGTTGTCAACAGTTTGGGCTCCAGCAGCAGCAGCCAGTGTGGCTGTGGCAAACAGGATGGCGATTTTGTTGAGTTTTTTCATGGAATTCCTCTGTGTGAAGTGCGCAGTTCGCTGCGGGGGGAGTGCTTATCTCACGTTTGAAGTCCATCCTCAAACGTTGCTCGCAATTTTGCCACACCACAGCCCACGCCACAGATTGCACAAAAAGGAGCCTGTAGCGAGGCAGAACCACTGCCACTTGTGTTGGATAAAAGATACACAAGCGCTTTTTTGGTCACGTCAAACGATCCCCAGCCTCCAGAGCTGCGCACACGACCTGTGCCACTAAAATGTTCGGCTGTCCAAACGTCCGCCACCTGTAGATTCAGAATGACCCAGTTCGCCAAAGAAACCCTGCCCATCAGCCTTGAAGAGGAGATGCGCCGCAGTTATCTGGACTACGCCATGAGCGTGATTGTGGGGCGAGCGCTCCCGGACGCCCGGGATGGACTCAAGCCGGTGCACCGGCGTGTGTTGTTCGCCATGCACGAGCTCAACAACGACTGGAACCGACCCTACAAAAAATCGGCCCGTATCGTGGGTGACGTGATCGGCAAGTACCACCCACATGGCGACACAGCGGTGTATGACACCATTGTGCGAATGGCACAGGATTTTTCGCTGCGCCACATGCTGGTAGACGGCCAAGGCAACTTTGGCTCGGTGGATGGCGACAACGCTGCCGCCATGCGTTACACCGAGATCCGTCTGTCGAAAATCGCGCACGAAATGCTGGGTGACATCGACAAAGAAACCGTCGATTTCGGCCCCAATTACGACGGCTCGGAGAAGGAGCCTCTGGTGCTCCCGAGCAAGTTGCCCAACCTGCTCGTCAACGGCTCGGCAGGTATCGCGGTGGGCATGGCCACCAACATACCACCGCACAACCTGAATGAGGTGGTGGACGCGTGTTTGCACCTGCTGCACACACCCCACGCCACGATCGATGACCTGATGGAAATCATCCCCGCGCCGGACTTTCCGACCGCCGGAATCATTTACGGCATCACGGGCGTCAAGGAAGGTTACCGAACCGGCCGTGGCCGGGTGGTGATGCGGGCTCGGTGCCATTTTGAGGACATCGACAAAGGCCAGCGCCAGGCCATCATCGTGGATGAGCTGCCCTACCAGGTCAACAAAAAGACCTTGCAGGAACGCATGGCCGAACTGGTGCACGAGAAAAAGATCGAAGGCATCAGCCACATCCAAGACGAGTCTGACAAGTCGGGCATGCGTCTGGTGATTGAACTCAAGCGCGGCGAAGTGCCCGAGGTGGTGCTGAACAACCTGTACAAGCAAACGCAGCTGCAGGACACCTTCGGCATCAACATGGTGGCGCTGATTGACGGGCAACCCCGCCTGTGCAACCTCAAGGACCTGATCCAGGTGTTTCTGGAACACCGCCGCGAGGTGGTTACCCGCCGCACGGTGTTCACGCTGCGCAAGGCGCGCGAGCGCGGCCATGTGCTGGAAGGCCTGGCCGTGGCGCTGGCCAACATCGACGACTTCATTGCCATCATCCGCAACGCGCCCACTCCGCCAGTGGCCAAAGTAGGTCTGATGGCCCGCAGCTGGGACAGCCACCTGGTGCGTGAAATGCTCACCCGTACCCGTGCAGATGGCGGGGTAGTGAATGCCGACGATTACCGCCCCGATGGTCTGGAACGCGAGTTCGGGTTGGGCGCTGACGGCACCTACCGGCTCTCGGACACTCAGGCACAGGAAATTTTGCAAATGCGCCTGCAGCGACTGACGGGGCTGGAGCAAGACAAAATTCTGGGCGAATACAAAACCGTCATGGCAGAAATTGACGACCTGCTGGACATCCTGTCCAAGCCGGAGCGGGTGTCCACCATCATTGGCGACGAATTGACGGCCATCCGCAGCGAGTTTGGTCAGACCAAGCTGGGGGCCCGTCGCAGTTTCATCGAACACAGCGCCCAAGACCTGAGCACCGAAGACCTGATCACCCCCACCGACATGGTGGTCACCCTCAGCCACAGTGGCTACATCAAAAGCCAACCTCTCGGTGAATACCGTGCCCAAAAGCGGGGTGGGCGCGGCAAGCAGGCGACAGCCACCAAAGAAGACGACTGGATTGACCAGCTCTTCATCGCCAACACCCACGATTACATTTTGTGCTTCAGCAACCGCGGCCGGTTGTATTGGCTCAAGGTCTGGGAAGTTCCTTCGGGTTCCAGGGGTTCCCGTGGGCGCCCGATCGTCAACATGTTCCCACTGGCTGACGGCGAAAAAATCACGGTGGTGCTGCCGCTGACGGGTGAGGCCCGCAGCTTCCCAGAAGACCGCTACATCTTCATGGGCACCTCCATGGGAACGGTCAAGAAAACGCCTCTGAATGATTTCTCCAACCCCCGCAAGGCCGGCATCATTGCGGTGGATTTGGACGAGGGCGATTTTCTGATTGGCGCGGCTTTGACCGACGGCCAACACGACGTCATGCTGTTCAGCGATGGCGGCAAAGCCGTGCGCTTTGATGAAAACGATGTGCGTCCCATGGGCCGCAACGCACGCGGTGTGCGCGGCATGAACCTGGACGATGGACAGAGCGTGATTGCAATGCTGGTGGCCGAACAGGACGACCCCCAGGCCTCTGCCGAGGGTATGGCACAGGCCCGCACCAGCGTACTCACCGCCACCGAAAACGGGTTTGGCAAACGCACACCCATTGCCGAATACACCCGCCACGGCCGTGGGACCAAAGGCATGATCGCCATTCAGCAAAGCGAGCGCAATGGCAAGGTCGTTGCGGCCACACTGGTGCACAGCGACGACGACATCATGCTGATCACAGACAAAGGCGTGTTGGTGCGCACCCGGGTGGCCGAGATCCGGGAACTTGGACGCGCCACCCAAGGCGTCACCCTCATGGCACTGGACGAAGGTGCACAGCTCATTGGCCTGCAACGCATCGTGGAAAACGACGCTGCCGTTGCCGAGTCCGCCGCAGAGGAGGCATCTCCCGAGGAGACACTGCGCCCTGCCGATGCAGCAGACCCAACCGACACAGAATAAAAATAGATAGCTAACTATCTATATAAAACAAGCGTGTAAGGCACTTTTTATGTTAAAAAGACCCTTCAACTTCTCGGCCGGACCGGCCACCATGCCCGAGCCTGTGCTTCGACAGGCCGCTGCAGAAATGCTGGACTGGCACGGCTGCGGCATGGGGGTCATGGAAATGAGCCACCGGGGCAAGGAGTTCATGGCCATCGCCACCGAGGCCCACAACGACATCCGCGACGTGTTGGAGGTCCCCGGTGAATTCCATGTGCTGTTCATGCAAGGCGGCGGCTTGGGGGAAAACGCCATCGTCCCGATGAACCTGTGCGGCCCCCGCGAAGGCGTTTCGTCCCCTGCCGAGGTGATCACAGACTTCGTGGTCACCGGCAGTTGGAGTCAAAAATCGGCCAAAGAAGCCAGGCGCTACAGCGACGCACGCGTCGTGGCGTCCAACGAACCCGGCCACCACCATGACATTCCAGACCCGAGCCAATGGCAGCTGTCCGGCAATGCGCGCTATGTGCACATCTGCAGCAACGAGACCATCCATGGGGTGGAATTTTCCGAATTGCCGGACCTCGCGGCACTGGGTAGCCGCGCACCGTTGGTGGTGGACTGTTCCAGCCACATTGCCTCTCGCCCGCTCGATTGGTCCCGCATCGGGCTGGCGTTTGCCGGAGCCCAGAAGAACCTGGGGCCAGCGGGGCTGACCCTGGTATTCGTGCGAGACGACCTGTTGGACCAGGCCATGGCCATTTGCCCCAGCGCCTTTCAGTACAAGCAGGTCGCCGCCAACCAGTCCATGTACAACACCCCGCCCACGTTTGGTATGTACATGGCGGGTCTGGTGTTCAAGTGGCTCAAGGAGCAGGGTGGTATTCCTGCGATGGAAGCCATGAACCGGGCCAAGGCCCGCCTGCTGTACGACTGCATCGACCAATCTTCCCTGTACGAGAACAGGGTGGCTGTGGCCTGCCGATCGCGCATGAACGTGCCTTTCTTCCTGCGCGACGAGCGCTTGAACGACGCCTTTTTGTCGGGCGCCCAGGCGCGCGGCCTGCTTCAACTGAAAGGCCACAAATCGGTGGGTGGCATGAGGGCCAGCTTGTACAACGCCATGCCACTGGAAGGCGTACAAGCCCTGGTGGACTACATGCGCGACTTTGAAACCACCCAGGCCTGAGCATGAGCGAAATCCCCTCCCCCACCCCAAAGCCACCGATCACACCCACCAACGACGCGGGGCTGGGTTCGCTGCGCGACCAGATCGACGCCATTGACCAGCAACTGTTGCGACTTTTGAACCAACGTGCCCAGGTGGCCGAACAGGTGGGCGCCGTCAAGCGGGCAGAAGGCACACCCTTTTTTCGCCCCGATCGAGTGGCCCAGGTCATTCGCAAGATCGAGAACGCCAACCAGGGGCCGCTGCTGAATGCCCATGTGGCCTCCATCTGGCGGGAGATCATGTCGGCATGTCTGGCGCTGGAGGCGCCCCAGCGGGTGGCGGTACTGGGACCACAGGGCACGTTTTGTGAGCAGGCAGCCATTGAGTACTTTGGCAGCGCGGCCAACCTGATCCATTGCGCCAGTTTTGACGAGGTCTTCCACGCCACCGCTGCGGGCACCGCCCAATACGGAGTGGTCGGCATGGAAAACTCCACAGAAGGGGTGGTCACCCGCTCGCTGGACCTGTTTCTGCGCTCACCTGTGCATGTGGTGGGGGAAGTCAGCCTGCTGGTGCGGCACAACCTGCTTCGGCAATCGGCCCATCTGGACGGCATCGAGGTGGTGCTTGCCCACCCCCAGGCCCTGGCCCAGTGCCAGAACTGGCTGAGCGAGCACCTGCCCCAGGCGGAGCGCCGGGCCGTTGGCAGCAATGCGGAAGGGGCCAGGCTTGCCGCCGAGAACCCGCACTGGGCCGCCTTGGCCAGCGAGCGTGCAGCGGCACAGTTTGGGCTGCACATCGTCGCCCATGCCATCCAGGACGAGGCCTACAACCGAACCCGTTTTGCCATCATTTGCCTGCCCCAGACTCTGGCCACGCCACCTGCCTCGACCAGGGACTGCACCAGCCTGGTGGTATCTGTTCCCAACCGACCCGGTGCGGTGCACGATCTGCTGGTGCCGCTCAAGGCCCACGGGGTGTCCATGACCCGCTTCGAATCCCGCCCCGCCAAGTCGGGCCAATGGGAATACTACTTTTACATCGACGTGCAAGGGCACATCAGCCAACCCCATGTGGCAGCAGCGCTGGCGCAGTTGCAAAGCCTGTGCGCGTTCTACAAGGTGCTGGGCTCATACCCTGTGTCGGATTGACAGGCATCTGCCGCGCCACACGCCGACCACCCCCACCACCCGCACAGAAAGCTGCACATGTTTGAACAGTTGGGCCTGATTGGATGCGGCCTCATGGGGGGCTCTTTTGCCCTCGCCTTGAAAAAAGCCGGACTGGTCAAGCGGGTGGTTGGCTACAGCAAATCCCCGTCCACCACCGAAAAAGCCCGCCATTTGGGCGTGATTGACGTCGAGGCACCATCCGCCCTACTGGCTGTCTCCGGCGCCGATCTGGTGCTGCTGGCTGTTCCGGTGGCAGCCACAGAGGCCAGCTTCAAGGCCATGAAGCACCTCCTCAACGCCAAGACCCTGTTGATGGACGTGGGCTCCACCAAGCGGGATGTGGTCGAAGCAGCCCGGCGCACCCTGGGCAACCACTTGGGCACGTTCGTGCCCGCCCACCCTATAGCGGGCAAAGAACTGGCGGGCATCGAGCATGCCGATGCCAACCTGTACAGCGGCAAACAGGTCATCTTGACCCCGATCGAGCGCACCCTGACTGCGCAGCTTCGCCAGGCAGAAGCCGTGTGGCAGGCGCTGGGCTGCCGGGTTCGCCAAATGTCGCCCCAGGCCCATGATGCGGCGTACGCCAAAGTCAGCCACCTGCCACACCTGCTGGCGTTTGCCTACATGAACGGCATCGTCGATCAGGGCCAATCGTCTGAAGCGCTGACGCTGGCTGGCCCGGGTTTTCGGGACTTCACACGCATCGCGGCCAGTGACCCCAAGGTCTGGCGAGATATTTTTTCTGCCAACAAGGACGAGTTGCTGGAGCAGTCACGCTGCTTTCGCCAGGCGCTGCTGGCACTCGAACAGGCAATCGCCCAAGGTCAGCTCGACGCCCTGACCGACCTTATCGCCCAAGCCAACCAGGCGCGCAGCGGCTGGGCACCCCCCAGCCCCTGACGCGTGACACCATGTTCGACATCCCATTTTTAGATATCCCTCCTCTGGTCGGTGCGGCGGGCGACGTGGCGTTGCCCGGGTCCAAAAGCATTTCCAACCGGGTGCTGCTGCTGGCTGCCCTGAGCGAAGGCTGCACAACCGTGCACGATTTGCTCGACTCCGACGACACACGCGTGATGCTGCAGGCACTGCAGACGCTGGGCTGCGACATTCGACACCAGCCGGATGGATCTGTGCGCATCACCGGCCTCGCCGGGCAGTTGCCCATCACCAATGCCGAGCTGTTTCTGGGCAATGCGGGAACTGCCATGCGGCCACTGGCAGCTGCCCTCGCACTTTTGGCGGCAGTCAACGGCGGACAATTTCTGCTCACTGGCGTGGCTCGCATGCACGAACGCCCCATTGGCGACCTCGTCGATGCCCTGGCGCAGCTGGGCTGCCCCATCGCCTACACCGGACAGACGGGTTACCCCCCACTGCGGGTGGGCAGCGGAGAGCCCGTGGCTCTTGACCTGAGCCAGCCCATTCGGGTGCGGGGTGACGTGTCCAGTCAGTTCCTCACCGCCCTGCTGCTGGCGCTGCCGCTGGTCACCCAAGGTAGGCCCGGTACAGCCCAATGTGGACAGAGCATCACCATTGAGGTGCAGGGCGAGCTGATTTCCAAGCCCTACATCGACATCACCCTGAATCTGCTTGCCCGCTTTGGCGTGCAGATCGAGCGCCAAGGCTGGCAAACATTCACCCTACCAGCCAACGCCCACTATGTGTCGCCCGGTGACATCCATGTGGAGGGAGACGCCTCATCGGCAAGCTACTTCATCGCCCTGGGGGCTTTGGCCGCGCCTGTCGCAAGTGGGGACGGTATCCGGATATCCGGCGTTGGAACGGAATCCATCCAGGGAGACATCCGCTTCATTGAAGCCGCTGAAAGCATGGGGGCCATCACCGAAAGTGGCCCCAACTGGCTCCATGTGCGCAGGGGTTGCTGGCCGCTCAGGCCCATCACCCTGGATTGCAACCACATCCCCGATGCTGCGATGACGCTGGGCGTCATGGCGCTGTACGCCAGCGGCACCACCCGCCTGACCAACATCGCCAGCTGGCGCGTCAAAGAAACCGACCGCATCGCCGCCATGGCCACCGAGCTGCGCAAGCTGGGAGCCACAGTGGACGAAGGCCCTGACTGGATTGCCATCACCCCACCCGCCACGCCACAGGATTGGCGTGCCGCTTCCATCCACACCTATGACGACCACCGCATGGCCATGTGCTTGTCGCTGGCAGCCTTTAACCCGGGGCAGGTGCCGGTGCGTATCCAAGACCCCAAGTGCGTGGCCAAAACCTTTCCGGACTACTTCGAGGCGCTGATGGGTGTGGCGAGCGCAGCCCATGCCCACATTCCTGTGGTGTGCATCGACGGTCCCACTGCGTCGGGCAAAGGCACGCTGGCCGCTGCCGTGGCCCAACGTCTGGGCTACCACGTGCTGGACTCGGGCGCACTCTACCGGCTGGTGGGGGTGGCCGCCGAGCGTGCGGGCTTGTCCACCAGCACGGCGGCCCTGTCCGACCCTGCCCAGGCCGAGCGCATTGCCCAATTGGCGCGCCACATGCGGGTCCGGTTCCAGGCGGGTGCTGTGCTGCTCGACGACCACGATGTGAGCCAGGCCCTGCGCACCGAGTCAGCGGGCATGGCCGCCTCCAGGGTGTCTGCACTGCCAGGTGTGCGCGAAGCCCTGCTCCAGCTTCAACGCGATTTCAGGCAACTGCCCGGGCTGGTGGCCGACGGTCGCGACATGGGCACCGTGGTGTTTCCAGACGCCGCCCTCAAGGTGTACCTGACCGCCAGCGCCGCATGCCGTGCCGAAAGACGCCATGCACAGTTGGTGCAGCGTGGCGAAAAAGCTATAATCCAAGACCTTTTGCAGGCACTTGAGCAGCGCGACGAGCAGGACAAAACCCGCACCCACGCCCCCCTCAAACCCGCCGAAGACGCGGTGCTGCTGGACAACTCCGAAGACACCATCGAGCAATCGGTGTCCAAAGTGATGGGCTGGTGGAGCCGCAAACAGCCCTTCTGAGCGCAAGGCCAACCGCCCCAAGCCAGAAGACAACCGAGCCCAGAACGTCCCGCCGTGCCATTCAACAGGTGCGCAGTCGAACTGGTCATTGACCTTAAACCCGCAACCCAACGTTGCACACCCCAAACCACTGACCCCCGATCGCCCGCTGACCAGCACCGCACCGAGCGGTGGAGCGTCAATGAGTCGGAGGCAGTTGAGGAAACTTGATGTCTGAATCTTTTGCCGCCCTGTTCGAAGAGTCCCTGAAGCGTTCCGAAATGCGCTCTGGCGAAGTGATCACCGCCGAGGTGGTCCGCATTGACCACAACCATGTGGTTGTCAACGCCGGTCTGAAATCCGAAGCGTATGTTCCTCTGGAAGAATTCAAGAACGACCAAGGCGAACTCGAAGTACAGGTCGGCGACTTTGTCTCCGTGGCCATCGACTCCGTCGAAAACGGCTTTGGCGACACCCTGCTCTCCCGCGACAAGGCCAAGCGCCTGGCTTCCTGGATGAGCCTGGAAAAGGCCTTGGAGTCCGGCGAATTCGTCACCGGCACCACCAGCGGCAAGGTCAAGGGTGGCCTGACTGTGCTGGTCAACGGCATCCGCGCCTTCCTGCCCGGCTCACTGGTGGACACACGTCCCACCAAAGACCTCAGCCCCTACGAGAACAAGACCCTGGAGTTCAAGGTCATCAAGCTCGACCGCAAGCGCAACAACGTGGTGCTGAGCCGCCGTGCCGTGGTCGAAGCCTCCATGGGCGAAGAGCGCGCCAAGCTGATGGAAACCCTGCGCGAAGGCGCCATCATCACAGGCGTGGTCAAGAACATCACCGAATACGGTGCATTCGTGGACCTCGGCGGCATCGACGGCCTGCTGCACATCACCGACATGGCCTGGCGCCGTGTGCGTCACCCCTCCGAAGTGGTGGCTGCTGGTCAGGAAATCACCGCCAAAGTGCTCAAGTTCGACACCGAGAAGCACCGCGTGTCTCTGGGCCTGAAGCAAATGGGTGATGACCCTTGGATGGGCGTGGCACGCCGCTACCCACAAGGCACCCGCATGTTCGGCAAGATCACCAACATCGCAGACTACGGCGCGTTTGTCGAGCTGGAGCCAGGCATCGAAGGCCTGGTGCACGTGTCCGAAATGGACTGGACCAACAAGAACGTGGCCCCTTCCAAGCTCGTTGCGCTGGGCGACGAAGTCGAAGTCATGGTTCTGGAAATCGACGAAGACAAGCGCCGCATTTCCCTGGGCATGAAGCAGTGTCGCGCCAACCCATGGCAAGAGTTCGCACAGAACACCAAGCGCGGTGACCGCGTGAAGGGCCCCATCAAGTCCATCACCGACTTCGGCGTGTTTGTGGGTCTGGCTGCCGGCATCGACGGCCTGGTGCACCTGTCCGACCTGTCATGGAACGAAACCGGCGAAGCCGCTGTGCGCAACTACAAAAAGGGCCAGGAAGTGGACGCCATTGTGCTGGCCGTGGACGTGGACCGCGAGCGCATCAGCCTGGGCATCAAGCAACTGGATGGGGACCCATTCACCACCTTCGTGTCCGTCAATGACAAAGGTTCCGTGGTGTCCGGCAAGGTCAAGACTGTGGACGCCAAGGGCGCCGAGGTCGACCTGGGCGAAGACGTGCTGGGTTACCTGCGCGCCTCCGAAATCAGCCGCGACCGCGTCGAAGATGCCCGCAACGTGCTGAAAGAAGGCGACGAAGTGACCGCTGTGGTGGTGAACGTGGACCGCAAGACACGCAACATCCAGCTGTCCATCAAAGCCAAGGACCAGGCTGACCAGCAAGAAGCCATGTCCACACTGTCCCAGCAGTCTGCCCGCGAAAATGCAGGCACCACCAGCCTGGGAGCCCTGCTGCGCGCCAAGCTGGACAACAACGGCTAACCCCTGAACGCGAGCCCGCTTGCACTCCCTCACATGGGAAGCAGGCGGGCTTTTTTCATGGACGCAAAGGATTTCACGCATGACCCGCAGTGAGCTGATCGAAGCACTGGCCGAACGGTTTGGTCAGTTGACGCAACAAGATGCCGAGCTGGCCGTCCGCGCCATTCTGGATGCCATGGGCGAGTCGCTCATCAAGGGGCACCGCATTGAAATCCGTGGGTTCGGCAGCTTCACCGTCAACCACCGGGCACCCCGCCTGGGCAGAAATCCCCGCTCGGGTGAAAGTGTCCACATCCCCGAAAAGCGGGTACCCCACTTCAAGCCTGGCAAGGGTTTGCGCGAGGCGGTGGATGCCCGCACCCAGGAGCTGGTAGCCAAGGGTCTGCTGGGCGAAGCCAAAACCCGCAAACGCAGCCAAGAGGCTTGACTCGACCCACCGCCGATGCGGGTGGTCGCACCAGTTGGCCACGGCCCACCTCAAGCAAGCCCACTGGCTACAATCGGCCAACATTGCGGGGAATGCCTTGAAATACTTTGCATGGCTGCTCAAGGCAGTCATTTTTTTTGTTCTGTTCGCGTTCGCCCTGAACAATCAGGAGCCGGTCAATTTGCACCTGTTCTTCGGTACCACCTGGCGAACACCGATGGTGCTGGTGGTGCTGGCCACCTTTGTGGCCGGGCTGTTTGCGGGTATTGCCATCATGCTGCCGCTGTGGTGGACCGCCAGGCGTCAGGCACGCGCACCGGCGCCCAGCGTCACTCCCGCCGAGACTGTGCCAACACCCCCGTCCAACACGCCTTCTACCATGGGTCATACCGATGGAGTTTGACCTGACCTGGGCCCTGTGGGGCTTGCCGCTTGCGTTTGTGGGTGGCTGGTTGGCGTCGCGTTTTGACATCCGGCAGTGGCGGCTGGAGGGTCGCAGTGCGCCCAAGTCCTACTTCAAAGGGCTGAACTACCTGCTCAACGAGCAGCAGGACGAGGCCATCGACGCCTTCATCGAAGCGGTGCAGCACGACCCTGACACCACCGAGCTCCACTTTGCCCTGGGCAACCTGTTCAGAAGCCGGGGGGACCATGACCGGGCCATCCGGGTTCACCAGCATCTGCTCGACCGCTCCGACCTCAGCCGCGGCGACACCGACCGCGCCCAGCACGCCCTGTCGCTGGATTTTCTGCGGGCCGGGCTGCTGGACCGGGCCGAGGCGAGTCTCAGGCGCTTGCAAGACACCCCCTACGCCTCAGAGGCCCAGGTGCTGCTGCTGGCTCTGTACGAGCGCACCAGCGACTGGCCCCAGGCCATCGCCATGGCCGAGCAGCTGGAGTCGGCCAATCGGGGCAGCTTCAAAAGCCGCATGGCCCACTATGGCTGTGAAATGGCCCGCGAGCACCTGCTGCGCGGTCACACCGAACAGGCCCAGGCGGCCCTGGAACAGGCCTTGCAAATCCACCCCGAATCGGCCAGGGCGCGGCTGGAACTGGCCCACCTGCTGGAGCAGCAAGGGCACACAGACCGTGCCTGCAGCGAGTTGCAGGCGCTGGCCCAACTGGCCCCCAACGCCCTCCCGCTGGCTGCCGCCACCATGGCGCGGCTGGCTCTGTGCGATGCGCAGCATGCGGCCCAGGTGCAGAGGGTGCTAACGGAGGCGCAACACCGTCGACCGTGTCTGGACTATGTGGACGCACTGGTCAGCCTGCTGCCCACCAACGACGTGGCGTCACGCTCGGTCCTGTACCTGGAGCATCTGCAACGGGAACCCTCATTGGCCGTAGCCAACCGTTGGCTGGCCTTGCGTGGCGTGACCGACCCCGACACGGGCACGCAAGAAGCAAGCGGTGTAAATAGTGCCGAGTCGGCCGCCTTGCCCGCTGTGGTGGCGCAAGCTCTGCAAAAAGCCACCCTGCCGCTGCAGCGCTACCGCTGCGCGGCTTGCGGCTTCGAGGCCAGCACCTACTTCTGGCAATGCCCCGGCTGCCAGACCTGGGACAGCTACAACCCCAGGCGGGTGGACGATCTGTAGCCACTGGGGAGGTGCGCACAGCCTTGGCTGCTCCTGCGCCGGGCAGACCACCGAGCATCGGACACCCACGCCATGCAGCCATGCACGAAAAAATCCCTGCTGACGCAACACCAGCAGGGATTTTTTTAATAGCCAACTGTGCTTATCAGATAAGCGGAACACCCGTTTTTGATTGAATTTCTTCCTGTGTGACCCCAGGGGCCAGCTCCACCAGCTTCAGGCCCTCCGGCGTCACGTCCATCACGCCCAGGTCGGTGATGATGCGATCCACCACGCCTTTGCCCGTCAGAGGCAAGGTGCACTCGGGCAGGATTTTCAGGTCGGTGGTGCCGTCCTTCTTTTTGGCGACGTGCTCCATCAGGACGATCACGCGCTTGACGCCGGCCACCAGGTCCATGGCGCCGCCCATGCCCTTGACCATCTTGCCGGGAATCATCCAGTTGGCCAGGTCGCCCTGGCCGGTGACCTGCATGGCCCCCAGGATGGACAGGTTGATTTTGCCGCCACGGATCATGGCAAAGCTGTCGTGGCTGCCAAAAATGGACGAACCTTTGAGGGTAGTCACGGTCTGCTTGCCGGCATTGATCAGGTCGGCATCGACCTCGTCTTCGTACGGGAAGGGGCCAATGCCCAGCATGCCGTTCTCACTTTGCAACCACACCTCAACGTGGTCGGGCACATGGTTGGCCACCTGGGTGGGAATACCGATCCCCAGGTTCACATAAAAGCCATCTTGCAATTCTTGGGCGGCGCGGGCCGCCATTTGGTCTTGGGTCCAGGGCATGGTGCTCTCCTCAAACTTTGCGGTCGCGGGTGGTGCGCTTTTCAATGCGCTTCTCGGGCGTGGGGTTGTGCACGATGCGGTGCACATAGATGCCAGGCAGGTGCACATCGTCCGGGGCAATTTCGCCCGTGGCCACCACGCGCTCCACCTCCACGATGCAAATCTTGCCGGCCATGGCCGCTGCCGGGTTGAAGTTGCGGGCCGTCAGGTTGAAGCGCAGGTTGCCTGATCGGTCGGCAATGTCGGCCTTGATAAGGGCCACCTCGGGCACCAGGGCGCGCTCCATGACGTAGGTTTCACCCTCGAACTCGCGCAGCTCCTTGCCTTCTGCCACCAGCGTGCCCACGCCGGTTTTGGTGAAAAACGCGGGAATGCCCGCGCCGCCTGCACGCAGCTTTTCGGCCAGCGTGCCCTGGGGCGTGAACTCCAGCGCCAGCTCACCGGCCAGGTACTGGCGCTCGAACTCTTTGTTCTCGCCCACGTAGGAGGAAATCATTTTTTTGATCTGACGGGTTTCCAGCAGCTTGCCCAGGCCAAAGCCATCGACCCCGGCGTTATTGGAAATGACGGTCAGGTCCTTCACACCGCTGTCGCGCAGCGCGTCGATCAGCGCCTCAGGAATGCCGCACAGGCCAAACCCGCCCACGGCCAGCAACTGGCCGTCTCGCACCACACCTTGCAGCGCCTCCGCTGCACTGGGATACACCTTGTTCACAAGCACACTCCTTGGTAAACGGCCATGGGCCAAAACCAAGAAGATACTACGTATTGGGTTACGTAGTATTCCCTAACGAACAACCCTGTGTGGAGCCCCCGTGGACATTGACTACCAACTGGCCTTTGACCTGGCACCTGTGGGCCTGGTGCTGTCGCGCCACCGCACCATGGTCGACTGCAACCGCGCCGTGTGCGAGATGTTCGGTGCCAGCCGCGAGGAGCTGGTGGGCCAGTCCTTCCAGGTGCTGTACCCCAGTGCGGACGAGTACGAGCGCACCGGCGCGCGCATCGCCCCCATCTTGAACGCCAAAGGCCACTATGCCGATGAGAGGGTCATGCGCAGGGTGGGCGGTCGGCTGCAGGGCGAGGCGTTCTGGTGCCACGTCACCGGCCGCTCGCTGGACCGCAACGACCCGCACGCCGCCGGCATCTGGACCTTTGAAGACCTCAGCGCCCACCGCCCCGTGCGCGCCGAACTGACGCCGCGTGAGCGCGAGGTGGCCGCGCTGGTGATGAACGGGCTCACCGCCAAAGCCATGGGCAAGCTGCTGGGTATCAGCCCCCGCACCGTGGAGGTGTACCGCGCCCGCCTGATGCGCAAATACGGCGCCAGCAGCACCGCCGACCTGGTGCACCGGCTGATGGGTGGCTGAACCAGCGCACCCAGCCCTGGCCAACGCGCGGCGGCAAAGCACACCGATCGCCCGGCTTCTCAGCCTTGGGCCGACTGCCACTCGGCAATGACTTCGCAGGCAGTGCGAAACCCGTCAATGGCCAGCGGAAAGCCGCAATACACCGTGGCATGCAAAAACACCTCGCGCAGCTCCTCGGGCGTAGCCCCGTTGTTGAGGGCGCCGCGCACATGGCCGCGCAACTCGTGGGCCCGGCCCAGAGCCAGCAGCATGGACACCGTCACCAGGCTGCGGGTTTTCAGGTCCAGGCCGCCGCGCTGCCAGGTGTTACCCCACGCGTTGCGGGTAATGAACTCCTGCATCACCAGGCTGAAGTCATCGGCCCCGGCAAATGCCTTGTCCACAAAGACCTCACCCATGACCTGGGTGCGGGTGCGCAGGCCAGCGTCAAACTGCGCGTCGCGCAGGTCAGGTGCTGAAAAGTTGTCCATGGTGTTTCCTCTCCAAAAAAATAAACAAAAATACCTTCTTACGCTCTATGTATATGCTTTTACAGCTATTTACAGACGAATGGTTTAATATATAAACCATGTCCACGCCACCTACCCCGCAGGCCACAGCAGCCACCCGCCGCCCAAGAGGGCGGCCCGCACGCAGTGGACTCACCGCCCAACAGGTGCGCGAGCAACTGGTGCGCGCTGGGGTGGCCTTGCTGACCGAGCGCGGTATCAGCGCGACACCGCTGGAAGACGTGGTGGCCGCCACTGGCTTGCCCAAAGGCTCCTTCTACCACCACTTTGGCACCAAGGAAGCTTGGGTCAGCGAGGCCATCGGCGCCTACGGCCAGTACTTCGAGCGCAAGCTGCAGCGCCATTTTGACGACCCTACCCTGCCCGCCTTGCAGCGCCTGCAGTCCTTTGTGGACGACGCCTGTGCGGGCATGGCCCGGTACGGGTTCACCCGCGGCTGCCTGGTTGGCAACCTGGGGCAAGAGGTCAACCAACTCCCAGAGGCCCAACGCCAGCAACTGGAAGCCATTTTTGCCCGCTGGGAAGACCTGCTGGCCCAGTGCCTGGGCGAGGCGGTGCGCGCTGGTGATCTCAACCCCGCCGCCGAACTGCATACCCTGGCCCATGCTTTCTGGATCGGTTGGGAGGGCGCCATTCTTCGCGCCCGCCTGTGCCGATCCACCGAACCCATGACCTGCTTTGTTACCCATTACGTGGCCGGTCTGCCCCGCGCCTGACTCACGCACTGGCAAGCCCACTCACCCAGCAACGCACCCAGTGGCATCCGTTGTTATTCACCCACCCCGCACCACACAAGGAGACACCCATGTTCCCAGGCATCCTCATCACCAAAGACGACAGCGGCTACCAGGCCAAGCTGACGCAGGTGGACCCCACCGTGCTGTCTGAAGGCGACGTGACCGTCGCGGTTGAGTACTCCACGCTCAACTACAAAGACGGCCTGGCCATCACCGGCAAGTCTCCTGTGGTGCGCCGCTTTCCCATGGTCCCCGGTATCGACTTTGCAGGCACGGTGAGCAGCAGCAGCCATCCGGCCTGGAAGGCGGGCGATTCCGTCATCCTCAACGGCTGGGGCGTGGGCGAAACCCATACCGGCGGCCTGGCTGAGCAGGCGCGTGTGAAAGGCGACTGGCTCATTGCCCGCCCCTCCGCTTTCAGCGCCCGCCAGGCCATGGCCATTGGCACCGCTGGCTACACCGCCATGCTGTGCGTCATGGCGCTGGAGCGCCACGGCGTGAAGCCTGCTGACGGCGAGATTCTGGTCACCGGCGCCAATGGCGGCGTGGGCAGTGTGGCCATCATCCTGCTGGCCACACTGGGCTACCGCGTGGTGGCCTCTACAGGTCGCCCTGAGGCTGCGGAGCACCTGAAGGCCCTGGGTGCCTCCGAGGTGATGGACCGCGCCACCCTGAGCGCGCCCGGCAAACCCCTGGGCAAAGAACGCTGGGCCGGCGTGGTAGACACCGTGGGCAGCCACACCCTGGCCAACGCCTGCGCCACCACCCGCTACGGCGGCGTGGTCACCGCTTGCGGACTCGCCGGTGGCATGGACTTGCCCGCCACCGTGGCACCCTTCATCCTGCGCGGCGTGACGCTGGCAGGCATCGACAGCGTGATGGCCCCACTGCCCCTGCGCAACCAAGCCTGGGCCCGTCTGGCACAAGACCTGGACACCACCCAACTGGAGGCCGTGACCGAAGAGATCGGCCTGGACCAGGCCATTGCCCGCGCCAGCGACCTGATGGCCGGGCAGGTGGCAGGCCGCCTGGTCGTCAAGGTCAGCCACGGCTGAGCCCAGCCGCCCCACACCGCAGCCGCCACCACCCGCACCAACCACCCAGCGCACAAGAGACTGCGCGGCTGCATACGCCAATCAACCCCAACCACCACGAGGAGACACCCCATGAGCGACACAGCCATCACCACTGCCCCCACCACCCGTTACCCCTTCCCCGAGCTGGGCACGCTGCCCGAGGACATCCGCGCCCGCATTCTGGAGGTGCAGGAAAAAGCCGGCTTCATTCCCAATGTGTTTTTGGCCTTTGCTCGCCGCCCCGCCGAATGGCGCGCTTTTTTTGCGTACCACGACGCCCTCATGACACCAGAGACCGTGGGCCGCGAGAGCGGGCTGACCAAAGGCGAGCGCGAGATGATCGTCACCGCCACCAGCGCGGCCAACCACTGCCTGTACTGCGTGGTGGCGCACGGGGCCATCCTGCGCATTTACGAGAAAAAGCCCCTGGTGGCCGACCAGGTGGCCATCAACCACCACAAGGCCGACATTCCCGCACGCCAAAAGGCCATGCTCGATTTCGCCATGAAGGTGTGCCTGCAATCCCACGAGGTGAGCGACGCCGACATACAGGCCCTGCACGCCCACGGCTTTGACGACGAAGATGCGTGGGACATTGCCGCCATCACCGCCTTCTTTGGCTTGTCCAACCGCATGGCATCGTTCAGCGGCATGGTGCCCAACCCCGAGTTTTACTTGATGGGGCGGGTTCCTAAAGTCAAAAAATAAGTGAGCTGACTTTGCTTGCCCAACAAGCGATAGACGTCAATTTTTTATAAATTTAGCAACTTCCTGAAAATTGCCGCTTCGTCAGAGAAGTGACTCCGCATCACTCTGGTTTTCGTTTGAGAGAGGTGCAGTCACGTTCTCCAGGGGAGCACCAGGCACGAGTCGATACCAAAAAGCCGGGGCAACGGGGGTGCCAAAGTGCCTGCATGCAATTAGATCCATCGCAGGCAGCCCAACCTTGAAGCCCATTGTCTGGAGGCATTCCTTACCATGCACCGACTCCACGATGACACGCATGTGAGCCAGCCATTGCGCCATGTCTTCTGGCAAGTGAATGGGAGCCTCCGAGACCCCTGAAACGTGATGCGCTGCATGAAAGTACAAATGCTCATGAATTGAACTGTCGGGATGCCACAACTGCACACACGTTTCTGGGTAGTCCTGTGCCAGTCCTTGTCTCAATGCACGGTATGAGTCCTCCATGCCCAACACGGCACACAGTCCAGCCAACACGGCCATCACCCAGGAGGTTTTCATCAACTTGGGGGATGTTTGTCCCGAATGCCAGCCACCCATGTCCGCCAAGTCGTCAATGGCATCGCTGCTGATTGGGACATAGCGTTTAACTTTGAATGCATAGTCGATGTTTCGAACAAGCGTTTGCAGCCACTGCTTGGCAAACTCAACACGCCCGGTCGCCAAAAACAACAGCATGCCCAGGACGATGTCTTGGCTGTGCCTGTCAAAACATGGTGAATTGCAAATGCGGTTGTTTGAAATCAATGACTCAAGCGCATCGGCCACAGCATTCGCATTCGCTTGCTGCGCAGCTCGCTCTTCATCATCGCCAGCCACCGACAACACATACGGCAAACCGATGGATGCCAGCATGCCGATTTGCTCAAACGCCACCAGTGACAGCTCTGCACTGTCTGATGCAAATCCCAACAAGCCATCTTCGGCGTAGCAGTGCGCTTGCAGTTTCTCGAAATAGTGCCGTCCAACCGTCAGGTATCCGGCAAAAACAGCCCGGGCAGCTTGAACCAATTCTTTGTCGGATTCCCATGCTTCCCACGTCCGCACTCTGTGCCAAGACCACAGCAAGGCCCTCTCCATCGCCCGCAATGCCTGACGGCCATCGCCATCCCTGAGTGCCCAGGCAGCGAAAGCATGGGCCGTAAAGTTGACCACCCGCAAGGCTTTCAGCAACTCCTTCTTTGATTTTTTTGAACTGTCAGGAACGCCTTCGGCTGTCAGACCAAGGGTGCGCAGCATCAGCCTGTGCAAGTCTCTCTGATCGTATTCAACATCACCCGCCAGCGCCAAGGCCCGCCGCAAATCGCGTCGGTCGTCGTCATGGAAGATGTGCTCATCCAGCAGGTGGTTTTCAATCAGCGTGGCGAGCTGATCCAGCCCCCAAAACTCAATCAGCGCCCGGTCTTTATGAGCTTCAACGTAGTTGGCCCAGTTCTGTTGGATGGTGTCTTTCTTCTCCCCATTGGTGACGACTGCAATGCGAACCGGTTTTCCTTTGTCCTCAGGTTCCACATGCGACGCGAGATACACATCGAAAACCTCGTTCAAGCTGGGGCGAACAGCTTGAACCCCGCTATCCCACTCTGTACGCCCGATGTCTTTTTGCTTGATCACCAGCAAAAGAAGTTCAGCCTGCTTGGTCTCTGGGTTGAAGCCTCGGGCCGCTACATCGACCCCAAACTGCCGATTGCCGGTCTGCGGACGAGTAATGGGCACATAACCCATCTCAACCAGCAAATCGGGTAGCAGCCTGTCCAGTTCGTCGCGCTCTTTCAGCGTGCGTAGGTATTCGGCAATGACAAGGGCCAATCTCATTCGTCTTCTCGCTTTGCGATGCGGTAGTGAAGGCCAGAAATAGCGTAACCCACTGGATCTGTGAGCGCACGGCTTGGCAAGCTGATCGAGTGAGAAATACTTTGCAAATGATGCGTTGGCCCCACCTGATTGTTTGAAGCTGAAAACCAGCCTCGACCCGCTTTCAATGGAACCTCATTGAAGAGGGTTCGAAAAACCGATTTTTCATTGGCTGCTACCTGCGCCTGCTCCATTTCCCGCGCTCTATTGAGCGCAATAGCGCGGCGAAGCCTTGTGGGTGGTCGCAACTCCTGCAACCTGGGCAAGTGATCATTGGCCGTGCTGCGTTGTTCAAGAACGGCATACAACTCCGCAAGAAGCTCCTTTTCGGGCGAACCGACTGTTTCCTGCCGCGCTTGTAACGCCTCCATCGTGGCATGTTCGTAGTCACGGCCCACTTCCTCAACCAACAACGAGAACACCCACCCGAAACTCCGCTCGCGGGCATTGCTCGTTTGCAGCAACGATAGCGTCAACGACAACAGCAGTTCCTCTGAAATGACATACCCAAGCAGCCGACGAGCTAGAAACTTGAAATCCTGCTGATCGAAGGTATCCAGCACTTCTGGAGAAAACGCCAGCGACTTCATGCCCCTGATATTCAAGTGACGGATCAGGCCAGAACAGGCCACCGCGAGTTGCCTTTCCGGTGCAACCAACCACTGTGTGATGAACACCTGCAACCCTTGCTTGTCGTTCGCAATTTGCATGATGGTCAAACAGCTCAATCAAGGGCTTCTCATGCAAGTTTGAGTCCCCGTGCTGGATAACCCACATACGCAAGCAGTCCATTACCAGCGGTCGATGTTCAGGCGTTGAATAAAGCCCCTGTAGAACCCAATCGAAGTGGTCAATCGCGTCCTTTCTTGTCGGAGAAAGGCTGATGAGTGAGCCCAGCAAGGACTTGTAGTACGGGGACGAAACGGGAAAATCTCGTTGATTTATGAACAGAAAATAAGCCACGGCAGCCAACGTGTGGTCATCAGGTACAGATGCCTGTCGCACAAGTTCGGACATCAGCCGCTCGTCTTTCAGCGCGGCATGAGCCACAGCACGTATCGCAGCCTGCTGAATCTCGGAGGAAGCTGCAATGGTCTTATCCGTCAGGACTGCAATGCAACTGCTCAGCTCAGGTTCATTCAATTGGAGAACTTGTATCGCGCGGCCCAGCGTCCACAATGCGGCCCCCGCAATCAACGGGTCAAGGTGCTGGGCATCCTCTCTGGCCTTCTCCAGTACAAGGGTCTGTTGATCTGTGTGCATCAGTGCCTGCAAAGCCGTGCCGTACAGGTTTTGCATGGCCTCCGACATCCTGCCTCTGGCGATGCGCCAGATTTCCCAGGCAAGCGATGGTGCTGAACGCAGGCGGCTCTCTATTGCACTGAAGATCATCCCTCTTGCCATGTCACGCTTTGTGGACTCGTACTGAGCATCAATTAGTGCCACGACATCGCCAGCATCGATGTCCGAAATGTGCGGCAGCCCTGCTTCCACAAGATGCAGATAGTCAAAAACATCCAGTTTGTGATGCTGCTGAGCTTTGATTGCCCGAGCAGCCTCCCAAAGCACATTCACGCTCTGACAAGCTAAACCCAATAAACGCCCAGATGCCAAATCAGAATGCCCAATCTCATGTCGCCACAGCTGGTATGCCGCCTCAAACAGCGCATCTGCACGGCTCAAAGGCATCATTTGCTGGAAAGTGGCCAGTGCCGCGCAGTGGTTACGGGCTTCCAGATTGGCAAACTCGATTTGACCGTCAACGCAACGCCACAGCGGGTTGGATTCAGCCGGTTCTTCATCCGCGTTACCGAATGGGCCGAAGGTCAGGTCTTTGCTTTCCCGCTGATGCAATGCCAAAGCTGCATCCAAGACGGCTTGTGGAATGGTTGGTTCTGCGGATGGGATTCTCATGTATCGACCTCAGTTGGCTCACTGGCCATTTGAAAGATCCAATTGGCAAAACCACAGATGAAGCGCCAACTCCCGCTCACAGAAAACCGTGAAGCCGCCCATCATGCCTTCACACCAGCAGCGCTCTGAGCCAATCGGGCAGTGGCGCGGCTTTTTGTGCTGGGAAGTTCACCCAAATGGTGGTGGCCCCCCCGGCGGCATATACCGTGTCGGGGTCGTCGGTGCGGGCCAGGGTGCACCAGCTCTCAAAGGTGGTGCGTGCCGGGTCGCTCACGTACATGCGGGCGCGCACGGTGCCGGGGTATTCCAACTGTTTGTAAAAATTGCAAAAGGCGTTGACGATGACCGGCCCCTCGCCGCTGGCGTCTGGCGGGCAGCCTACGCTGTGCATCCACTCCACCCGGATGGTTTCCAGGTAACGAAAGTAGACCGTGTTGTTCACATGGCCCATGGCGTCCATGTCGCCCCAGCGGATGGGAATGTTCATTTCGAACACCAGTTTCTTTTGCTCAGGCAGCTCGATTCGCATGGTTGGTGTCAGTCCTTCAAAGGTTCAGCGGTGCGCCCGGATGGACGACAGAATGCCCAGCACAAACAGCCCGCAGGCCAGCCACTGTGCGGCCACAGGCCACTGCCCGCTCCACACAAACGCATAGGCCACGCCAAACACGGTTTCACTGACGATGAGCTGGCCCGCCAGGCTGGGGCTAAGGCGGCGGCTGGCCAGGTTCCAGGCCACCGAGGCCACCCAGGCCGCCCCAATGCCCGTGACCACACACACCGCCACAAACAGGCCCCAGCCCTCGCGCTGACTCAGCACAGCCAGCGGCGTGCCCAGCACCAGCCACAGGCCCAGTGCCCCCACACCAGCGGCCACACCCATCCAGGTGGCCCAGTGCCACACCGGCACCTCGGGGTGGCGCTTGAGCCAGGCGGCATTGAGCAGCGCAAACGCCGTCCAGCTGACCATGGCCGCTGCGGCGCAGGCCACGCCCAGCCACAGGCTGACGGGCTCGCCCAGCCGGGAATCGTCTGGCAGGCGCAGCAAAATTGCCAGCCCTGCCGCGGTGAGCAACAAGCCGGGCACCAGGGCCGCCCAGCGCAAGCCCACCGGCTTGCCCAGCAGCATGACCCACACCGGAATGGTGCCAATGATGAGCGTGGGCAACACCGGCCCGGCCTGGCCAATGGCCAGCACCAGCAACAGGTAGTAGCCGGTGTAGCCCAGCACGCTCAGACCCAGCGCCGCACCGGCCTGCGCCAGGGTGGGCAAGCGCAGCCCCCGGCCCAACAGGCCAGGCACCAGCAACAGCAGCAACGAAAAAAGCCCGCAGGCCACAAAACGGCCCACCGCCAGATCGACCGCACCAAATTGAGGCACCACCTCGGGTGCCACAAACACCATGCCCCACAGCGCCCCGGCGGCCAGGCCCGCCAGGATGCCGCCCAACCAACCGTCGGCACGCGCAGGCGTCCGCAGTGGCGCGGGTGGTACCGGCAAGGGCAGGGCCCCCACTGCAGCGGCAGGCAATGGGCTTACCACCCCAGAGGCCGTGTCCCCAGGCGCCGGGTCTGGTGCCTGCTGAAGTGCTCCCTGAGCTACCCGGTGGGATGCCGCCTCAGATACCAAAGCCATCGTCGGCCGCAATCACGGCACCATTCACAAAGTGACTCTCGTTGCTGGCCAGCATGACCAACAACGCATCCAGGTCCTGAGGATGGCCAATGCGTTTGCGCGGCAGCATGTTCACCAGCTTTTGACCCTGCTCGGTTTGCCAGTGGTGGTGGTTGATTTCGGTATCGATGTAACCAGGGCAAATGGCGTTGACGTTGATGCCGTATTTGCCCCACTCCACCGCCATGGCCTTGGTCATGTGCACCACAGCGGCCTTGCTCATGCAGTACACCCCAATTTGCGGCAACACCTTCAACCCCGCCATGCTGGCGATGTTGATGATGCGCCCGCCGGTGTAGCTGCCCGGCGCCTCGCCCTTGGCGCGGGCCAGCATGCGTTTGCCCACCTCTTGCGCCACAAAAAAGGCACCGCGCACGTTGGTGTCAAACACAAAGTCAAAGTCGTCTTCCTGCACATCCACCAGGCGCTGGGTGGTGCTGACGCCAGAGTTGTTGACCAGAATGTCAAGGCTGCCCATTTCAGTTTCGGCGTGGGCCACAGCGGCGCGGATGGAGTCCCGGTCGGTCACATCCAGCTCCACCACATGGGCGTCGCCGCCCTCACCTTCAATCTCCACCAGCAGCTCGCGCAGCTTGTCCACCCGGCGGCTGGCCAGCACCACCCCGGCCCCGGCACGGGCCAGTGTGCGCGCAAACTGCGCCCCCAGCCCGCTGGAGGCGCCCGTCACCATGGCCACCCGTCCGGCCAAATCCATGCTGTATGCCATTAGAGACTCCTGTTCAATCGCGCAAAAACGCGCATCCAAAAAAAGAACGACCGTTCGATTGTGCCGCAGGCACCACTAAAATCGCCCGGCGCCATCCACTGCATCAAACTTGCGCCGCAGCCTCTGGCCAGATTGCCACACCGTCACGTTCAACCTCCCGACAAAGAGAGAGACCCCACCATGACCCCAGCAGAAATTCTCGATCAGTTTGGCCCCCGCGAAGCCATGGAGTACGACGTGGTCGTGGTCGGTGGTGGCCCTGCGGGCTTGGCCACCGCCATCCGCCTCAAACAACTGGCCGCTGACAAGGGCGGCGAGGTGTCGGTGGTGGTACTGGAAAAAGGTTCGGAGCCTGGCGCCCACATTTTGTCGGGTGCGGTGATGGACCCGATCGCCCTGACAGAGCTGTTCCCCAACTGGAAGGAGCTGGGCGCGCCGCTGAACCAGCCTGTGACCGGCGACGACGTGCTGTTTTTGTCCGAATCGGGCACCCGCCGCACGCCCGATGCCTTGGTGCCCGACTGCTTCCACAACGAGGGCAACTACGTCATCAGCCTGGGGGCGCTGACCAAGTGGCTGGGCGAGCAGGCCGAGGGCCTGGGCGTGGAAATTTTCCCCGGCTTTGCGGCGGCCGATGTGCTGTATCACGAAGACGGCTCGGTCAAAGGCATCGCCACCGGCAACATGGGTGTGGGCAAGGACGGCGAGCCCACCGAGAACTTCCAGCTGGGCATGGAGCTGCATGCCAAGTACACCGTGTTTGCCGAAGGCGCCCGTGGCCACCTGGGCAAGCAAGTGATTGGCCGCTTCAAGCTCGACGAGGGCAAAGACCCGCAGGGTTACGGCATCGGCATCAAAGAACTGTGGGAAGTACCTGCGGCACAAGCCCAGCCAGGCAAGGTGGTGCACACCGCCGGCTGGCCCATGGACAACCACACCTACGGCGGTGGTTTCCTGTACCACCTGGAGGGCAACAAGGTGACGCTGGGTTTTGTGGTGGGGCTGGACTACACCAACCCCTGGCTCAGTCCCTTTGAGGAAATGCAACGCTGGAAAACTCACCCAGCCATTCGCTCGCACATCGAAGGCGGTAAACGCCTGGGGTATGGCGCACGGGCCATCACCGTGGGGGGTATTTTGAGCTTGCCCAAAACGGTGTTCCCCGGTGGGGCACTGGTGGGCTGCGACGCGGGCTTTTTGAACGCCTCGCGCATCAAGGGCAGCCATGCGGCCATCAAGAGCGGCATGCTGTGTGCGGATGCGGCGTTTGAGGCCTTGTCCAATGGCCGCCAGCACGATGAGCTGACCGCCTACCCGGCTGCGTTCGAGCAAAGCTGGCTGCACCAGGAGCTGCTGGCATCCAAGAACTTCAAGGCCTGGTTCAAAAAAGGCAACACCGTGGGTGCGCTGATGACGGGCATAGAGCAGTGGCTGTTGCCCAAGCTGGGTATGAAGGTGCCGCCGTGGACGCTGCACCGCACCCACGCCGACCACACCTACCTCAAGCCAGCGGCCGAAATGCCCCAGATCAGCTACCCCAAGCCAGATGGCAAACTGACCTTTGACCGCTTGAGCAGCGTGTTCGTGAGCAACACCAACCACGAAGAACAGCAGCCCGCCCACCTGACGCTGAAAGACGCCAGCGTGCCTGTGAGCATCAACCTGGCCAAATTTGCGGGCCCCGAGAGCCGCTACTGCCCGGCCGGGGTGTACGAGTACGTGCCCGACACCGCCAAGGGCGGGGACGCCCAGCGCTTGCAGATCAATGCGCAAAACTGTGTGCACTGCAAAACCTGCGACATCAAAGACCCCACGCAAAACATCGTCTGGGTCACGCCCGAA
>JAUYTN010000035.1 GCA_030695205.1 Burkholderiaceae bacterium
TGTTGGTGATGACCACGCTGTCCTCGGCCATGGCGTGAGCTGCAATCAGCAAGTCCATACCCCCTATGGGCATGCCCGCGCGCTCCAGCGCGGCGCGGGTTTGTGCGTAGTGGTGCGTGGCATCCAACGGCCAGGGGCGCACGTCAAAGCCCGCCAACCAAGCTTCAACCGCTGCTGCAAAGCGGGGTGCCCCCAGCTTGGCTGCGCCAAACCGCAGTTCTGCCGCCACGATGGCTGACAGCCACAACTGCTCGCGATCCAGCCGGGCAAAACGCTCAACCATTTCGGGTGGACGGCGGCGCAAGATGTAGCTGCAAATGTGGGTGTCCAGAGTGCGACGCATGATGGCTCATTTGCTCCAGTCGCGTTCCTGTGCAGGCGCATCTTGCCGGTCGGCCAAAAAGTCATCAGGCAAGGAATCGGTGCTGGCGTAAAAGTTTTGCAACCAGCGGCCCATGTCGTGCTCAAGCGGCGTTTCGGGGTGCAGCCACAGGTCGTTGCCAATTTGTTCAACCCGCACCTCTTTGGCATGCAAACGCAGCTTGGCAGGCAAACGCAAAGCCTGGCTTCGGCCACTCATGAAAACCCTGGCTGTGATGGTCATGACAGACTCCACTTGTAATATGACCTCATCATATTACACGCGCAATGGCGTTCACGTTGGCAGGGTGTTCACCGCCCCCACTGCCAACGATGCCAGATGCCTCGTGGAATTGCCAGCCTGTTTGGCCCGGTTGAATTTGGCGGGTGCTCCGCACAAGCCCTGAAGCACGGGCTGGCGGCCAGAGCCGCGTTTGCCGGTGGCCAGAGAGCTGGGCGAAACCAGCCTGATGTGGCTGGTGCACCCCACGCTGACGCAGGCTGAAGTGGCCCGCACGGCTGAGGTGGTAGGGCAGGTGCTGCGGCAGGCGGCGGCGGGTTGAAGTTATGAGTAAAAAAAGGATCTGGCGCTTGATATGTATAGGTTAGTAGCTATAAAAAATGATTTATAACGGGGTGGTGGTTCAGGCAAAAGTGCGGTTGTTCAGGCTGCTGTTTGTGCTGGCGTTGCTGGTCACGCTGGTGAGTTTGCTCACGCCTGTTGCGCAGGTGCTGGCGGCCAAGGTGTGGGTGGCGTCGTGGCTGCCGTTTGCCTCGGAGCTGAACGCGGCCAACATCTCCCACAACTCTGACAAGCTGGTGCACGGTTTTTTGTTTGCCTGCATGGGGTTTTGGGCGGTGCGGGGGTGGACGCAGCGCCGCCAGTTGGCGTGGGTGCTGCTGGGCGTGCTGTGGCTGGCCCCGCAAACCGAGTGGCTGCAGGCCCACAT
>JAUYTN010000039.1 GCA_030695205.1 Burkholderiaceae bacterium
TGGCCTATGAGTTCATCCACACCGCCGTCCAGAGCTGGATCGGTGGCATTCGCCCGCCCAGCCTGGTGCCCGAGCACATCCACCTCCATCACCCCGCTTGACGCTGAGGTCCTTGCCGTTGGGGGTACCTGAACAGATACGAAGGAGAGCTGGTCGATTAGGAGGGGTGGGGGCATGGGTTGCGGGTGGCGGGCCGGGTGGTGATGCCCGATGCATCGACACGGTCTCTATGGTTGATGACAAATGCCGCTTTTGCGCATCGCAGGGATGAGCCAGCTTTTTAACGTGGAAGTGAGGGGCAGCCGGAGCGAAGCGGAGGGCACCACAAGCGCAGCTTGTGGCTGTCCCGCTCGACTGCAGGGTTATGCGGCTCTGACCGACAGTTGGCGCGATAGGAAGTCCACGATCTTCTGAAGCTCATTGTCGTTCTTGGCAACTAGAAAATTGACAACCATTTCAACCAAGTCGGACCTGTTTTTGTTTCTATTCCTTAGCTCGCTGTCAATTCTGGAGTACAGCTTTTTCCCGCCTTTGTCATGAGCTGAATCAACCTCGGAACGATAGGTGTCAATAATTTCCGTTAGGCTGACTTGATGAAATACAAAATCATTTAATAGCCTAAAAAGTGCATGATCTACATTATCGTGAAGCTTGCTCTTTAGGAACTTTTCAAGACTCTCAATCGGCAAATAACTAATAGGTATGTTGTTGCTTATTCCGTGTTTTGCTATGTATTTCTGAGCATCTGCCTTGATATCCCCGTCAAGTATTACCGATATTTTTGAGTTCTTGCCTACCAAATTGCTGCTAACGACCTCTTTTGCCAAATCAATTACGTTTGTGTAGCCACCGCATGGTAATACGTGTACAAGTTTACTAGATAAGAGGTTGTTGTCTCTCAAAAGCCTAGAGGTTACCTCTTTGGCGAGATCATCTTCCACTAAGAATATGTAGTCATAGCCAGAGTGGTCGTAGAGTATTCTTGTGGCGTATGCTGGATAGCACGGATTTAAAATTTCTATAGATCCATCGCTGTGTCTTTCTAGGAAGAAAATGTTTTCCGGTTTAATTCCGCCAATCAATTCAATAGAATGGGTTGAAAAATAAATCGCGTAGTTGTAGCTGTTTGACATTTCCTGAAGGAAATAAACAAGTCTCTTTAGGGATGACGGGTGTAGAGCTAGTTCTATTTCGTCTAAGAACAAAATGCATGGTTTGTCAAGGCTGGCTCTGTCGTTGTTTCGTAGGTTTATGGAGTGCAATATGCTGACAAGAAGATTTTCGCCCGTTGACATGTGAAACTGACTGACTCGGCGACCGCCTTTCTCGTAATAGAAAATGTCTCCGCTAAATTGAATGTCATCGCCGGTGTCTGAGTTGCTAATCTGGAAGAGTTTCTCGTAGAAGTTTTTGTTGTTATGAAGTATTTTTCCGAGGTTCTCTCTGATGAACTCATCGGCAGGTTTGAGTTGTTGACTGTTAAGCCTGTCCAGTTTCTTTAGTATGTGGTAACTGGTGTTTCTGAACCGGGTTCCAAAGATTATGCTTCCTTCGTAGAAACCCTTTATGCTCATTACACCTGTTGAGTTTTTGACCCATCGGCCCTTGTCGTTCTTATTCCAAGTTCGTGTCGCCCCGTTTAATTCGAAAGTAATCGAAGCGTCCGAATCGGTTGCACCAAGGTAATCCTTCATGCTTATATTGAAGAAAACGGTGGATGCACAGGTAACTACGGTGCTCTTGCCGGAGCCGTTTTGCCCCGTTATGGCATACAGTCCTTTTTCCACAGGAAATTCAATGACGAGATCCGATATCGACTTGATCTTATGAATATTCATTCTTAATTTCATGAGCGATTCCTTGTGACGCTTAAAACGTGATGTAGACGACCACCTATCCTGGCACTCCCAAGACAGGCAACGAAATAAACCGGTTCAATGAATTCAGCAAATTCATGCGCCACCGCCAGCCGCTCCCCCCGCAGCCAATCAGCGCAACATCCGTGACAGTTGCCAAATTCCCCTCCCCTGTTTCCCCTTGCCGCCCGCCTGCTGCGTTATCAGCAGCGTCGGGGCGGTCCGGGTGAATGCACTGTAGCCCAGCCACGGCATTGGCAAACCGGTATCCGAGCAAATCGGTGCCCTTGCCCCCCACCACCCCATGTCCCAATCTGATCGTTTCCTGTCCGTTTCCGCGCCGGTCAGCGGCGGTTGATGCAGGAAGAATCAAGGCTTCTTAATCAGGAGTGTGGTCATGAAGTCTTGTCTGTTGGTGATCGATGTGCAGGAGTCTTTCCGGCACCGGCCTTATTTTTCTGAAGCTGCCTTGCCTGCCTACCTGGCGGCGCAGAACGCGCTGATTGCCGGGTGTGTGGCGGCGGGTGTGCCCGTGGTGCGGGTGCTGCACAGCGATGGCCCCGAGGTGGCTGGCAACCCGTTTGCGCTGGCTTCAGGCCATGTGCGCCCGCTGGACGGCCTGGTGGACTTTGACGCGGCGGCCACTTTCGTCAAGCACCGTCACAGCTCGCTGGTGGGCACGGGGCTGGACGTGTGGCTGACGCAGCACGGCGTGCAGCGGCTGATCGTCAGCGGCATCCGCACCGAGCAGTGCTGCGAAACCACCACCCGCCATGCGTCCGACTTGGGCTGGCAGGTGGACTTTGTGCTGGAGGCCACCCTCACGTTCGACATGACCCAGCCTGACGGCAAAGTGCTGCCAGCCGCCGACATTGCCATGCGCACGGCCACGGTGCTGCAAGACCGGTTTGCCTGTGTATGCACGGTGGCGCAGGCGCTGGCCCGCGCAGAAGAAGGCGCTGGAGCAGCGGCATGAACACGGCCACCGTCAGCCCAACACCCACCGCTTCCGCTCCGCCCGCGCCCGTGTTCACCATCGCCCTGCTGGCGTTTGACGACATGGAGGCGCTGGACTTTGCCGGGCCGTTCGAGGTGTTCACCACCGCCAGCCGGGTGTTTGCCAGAATGCTTGAATCCATAAACGCAGCAAACTTTCCTTACCCAGCGAGCGTAAAGCCGCTTTTTGACGTTAAATGTGTGGCCCGCACGCTGGAGCCCGTGCGGGCGCGGGCCGGTTTGCGCGTGCTGCCCGATGCGGACTTTGCCGCGCCCCTGGCTGCCGACCTACTGCTGGTGCCGGGCGGTGTGGTCAACCGGGCCATGGCCTGCCCCGACACGCTGGCCTGGGTGCAGCGCATGCACGCGGCCAGCCGCGTGACGGCTTCGGTGTGCACAGGCGCGTTCATTCTGGCGGCGGCGGGGGTGCTGACAGATGAGCCCGTCACCACCCACTGGGAAGACCAGGCCGATTTGCAGCAGCAGTTCCCCAGGCTGCGGGTGCAGGGCGGCGTGCGCTGGGTGGAAGCTGGCGTGGTGGCCGCAGCGGGAGCGGGAGAAAGCGCCCCTGCCCGCCTCATCACGTCGGCGGGCATCAGCGCGGGCATGGACATGAGCCTGCGCCTGGTGGCCACAATGGCTGATTCGCACATGCGCGCGCTGGGGCTGAGTGGCCAGGCCCTGGCCGAGCGCACCGCCCTGCAAATGGAAACCACATGGACGCAGCAAGCCCCCCAACCACCTGTTTGACCAGCCCAGCCAGCACCAACGCTGGCGCAGCGCCCCGGCCATGACGACGCTCCCCATCACCAGCACATCCACCACGGGCCAGACTTTGCCGCAGCCGCCCGCCATCCGCGTGCTGTTTGTGCTGCTGCCGCACAGCCTGACGCTGGACTGGGCTGGCCCGGCGGAGGTGCTGCGCTCGGCCAACAGTGTGTTGCGCGGCATGGGCCAGCCGCCCCGGTTTGAGCTGGGTTTTGTGGGGCCGCTGCCCGAGCCGGTCACGTCGGTGGGCGTGTGCCTGAGCGGTGTGCAGCCCCTGCCCCGCCTGCAAGCCGATGCGGCCCGCCCCACCTGGGTGGTGCTGGTGGGCGAACCGGGCGAGCGCATGCATACCGACACGCCCGCCGCGCAAGATGCCCTGCACTGGTTGCGCGGGCTGCGGCCCGTGACGGGCCAGCTGGAGCTGGTGACGGTGTGCGCCGGTGCGGTGCTGGCGGCGCACGCAGGCCTGCTGGCCGGGCGCGAGGCCACCACGCACCACCACCATCTGGATGAGCTGCGCCAGGCCGACCCCACTTGCCGGGTGCTGGCCAACCGGGTGTGTGTGACCGACGGGCCGGTGTGCAGCAGCGCGGGCGTGACCACGGGCATCGACCTGATGCTGCACCGCGTGTCGGGCGTGTGCGGGCCGGTGGTGGCGGCGCGGGTGGCGCAGGCGCTGGTGGTGGCGCTGCGCCGGGGGCCGAACGACCCTGAGCTGTCGCCTTTTTTGAGCCACCGCAACCACATGCAGCCCGCCGTCCACCGGGTGCAGGATGCGGTGAGCCAGTCGCCCCAGGCCGAGTGGACGGTGCAGCGCATGGCCGAGGTAGCCTGCACCTCGCCCCGGCACCTGGCGCGGCTGTTTGCCCAGCACGCGGGGCTGGCCCCGCTGGCCTATGTGCAAGGCATCCGGCTGGACGTGGCCGAGGCCGCCCTGCGCAGCGGGCGCAACGTGGGGCAGGCGGCAGAACTGGCAGGCTTTGCCTCCGACCTGCAACTGCGCCGCACCTGGAAGCTGGCGGCCAAGCCGGGCACGCCGAGGGGCGCGCGGGTGGTGCAGCCAACATCTGGCGGGGATGCCAAATGCACCGGCTGACCTGCGAGGTGGCGCACCGTCAGGTGCGCACGTCCGGCCAAGTCAGTGCAACGCCCGGCGAATTTCCCGCAGCCGCTGGGCGATGGCATCGCGGTCAGGCGCGTCGTCGGCCTGGACCAGGTAGCCGGCCAAATCGCGCTCGGCCTGCTGCAGGTGGCCCAATTCGGCCAGCACCAGGCCACGGTCGCGCAGCTCGTCCCACACCGTGGGCAGCAGCCGCACCAGGCGCTCGGACACGGCCAGCAGGCGGGGCCAGTCTTCGGCGGTGCGGTGGATTTCTTTCAGGTTGCGCAGCATGCGGGCCACGATGTCCCTGGGTGGGCAAGGCTGCAGGTACAGGCCAAGCGGTACCTCGTTGTCACCCACCAGGCCCATGGCCTGCTGGTGGGGTTGCAGGCGCTCGATGAGGTCTTCGCGGCTGAGCGATTCGCCGGTGAAAGGGTCCACCACCACCTGCCCCTGCGGCAGGCTGACCTTGACCATGAAGTGCCCCGGAAACCCCACACCCATGGCCTTGAGGCCCAGGCCCTGTGCCAGCTCCAGCCACAGCACGGCCAAGCTGATGGGAATGCCGCGCCGGGTTTTGAGCACGGCGTTGAGGTGGCTGTTGTCGGGGTCGTAAAAGTTGTTGACGTTGCCGCCAAAACCCATGTCCCGGTAAAAAAACTGCGCCAGCGCGCGCAAGCGCTGCAGCGGTGGGGCATCGTTGCTCACGCGGCGGTGCAGCCTGGCCTGCAGTTGGTCCACATCCCCCAGCACCTGCTGGATATCGAGGTCGGGGTACTCGTCCTGGGCAATGCTGGCAGCGGCCTCCAGCAGCGGAAAGTGCTCATCGTCGCGCACCAGAGATTCAAAGTATGCGAGCGAGCTGGGGGGTGCCAATTGAAAAAACATGTCAAGCGGTTGTTGGATTCATCCGAAAGGTAGCGCAAAACCCCCACCCCTGCGGCCCGGTGGGGGCATTGGGGCCACCGCAACCGGCCACACCGGCATCAGCGCGCCCGGCGGGCAAAGTGCCGCAGCTTCACGCCTGTGGCCGCCAGAATTGCAAAATAAATAGCTGCAGAACCAGACAAAATAAGCGCCATCAGGCCAATTCGCTTGAAATAGGTAGCCCCCAGCGCCGTCCAGTCCCAATGCTGGGCAGCCCACCATAGCCACGCGGCCAATGCCAGGCTGGCCAGACCCACCTGCAGCGCAAAGCGCCCCCAACCGGGCAGGGGCTTGAACATGCCCCGGCGCACCAGCCCCACCAGCAGCCAGGTGGCATTGACCATGGCCCCCAGACCAATGGCCAGCGCCAGGCCTGCATGCGCAAATCGGGGCACCAGCACCAGGTTGAGCAGTTGCGTCAGCACCAGCACCACCACCGCAATCATCACCGGGGTTCTGATGTTCTGGCTGGCGTAGTAGCCCGGTGCCAGCACCTTGATGGCGACCAGGCCCAGCAGCCCCACGCCGTAGCCGGTCAGGGCCAGGGCGGTTTGCTGCACGTCGTGCGCGGTGAACTTGCCATAGTGGTACAGCACCGACACCAGCGGTTTGGCAAACACCAGCAAGGCCACCGCACAAGGCACGGCCAGCAGCAGCACCAGGCGCAGCCCCCAGTCGAGCAACTGGCTGTAGCTGGCGGTATCGGTAGCCGCCCTCGCCGCCGCCAGCTGCGGCAGCAACACCGCGCCCAGGGCCACACCCAGCATGGCCGTCGGAAACTCCATGAGCAAGTCGGCATACGACAGCCAGCTGACGCTGCCCGTGGCCATGTGCGAGGCAATTTGGGTGTTGATGAGCAGCGACACCTGGGCCACGCTCACCCCCAGCAGCGCGGGCAGCATCAGCCGCGTGACGTTGCGCGTGCCGGGGTGCTGCCAGGCGGTGCGCACACTGGACCAGCGCAGACCAATGCGGGGCAGCAGGCCCAGGCGCTTGAGCGCCGGAATCTGCACCCCCAGTTGCAGCACGCCCCCCAGCATCACCCCGCCCACCATGGCGTAAATGGGCTCTATGCCCAGCCGGGCAAACCACGGCGCGCCCCACGCGGCGGCCACGATCATGCACAGGTTGAGCAGCACGGGGGTGGAGGCCGGTACGGCAAAGCGCTTCCAGGTGTTCAGGATGCCAGCCGACAGCGCCACCAGCGACATGAAGGCGATGTACGGGAACATCCACCGGGTCATGAACACCGCGGCATCAAAGCCCTGGGCACTTTGCTGCAGGCCGCTGGCCATGGCCCACACCAGCCAGGGCGCGCCCAGCACACCCAGCACACACGTGAACACCAGCGCCCATGCCAGCACGGTGGCAATCTGGTCTATCAACTGTTTGGTGGCGGCCTCGCCCTCTGTTTCTTTCAGGCCCGCGAGCACTGGCACAAAGGCTTGGCTGAACGCCCCTTCGGCAAACAGCCGGCGAAACATGTTGGGGATGCGAAACGCCACATTGAAGGCGTCCGTCATGGGGCTGGCGCCAAACATGGCCGCCATGAGCAGCTGGCGCACCAGGCCCGTGATGCGCGAGGCCAGGGTCAGCACCGAAATGATGGAGGCGGCTTTGAACAGGTTCACAGCGGTCAGTGTACGGGATGCCGTACGGGCGAAAAGGTTACAATCGCGGGCTTTGCTGGCAACATCCACAAACCCAATAAGGACACTGAACCATGGCAACCAAGCCCAAGAAAAAGAACCCACGTCTGGCCTCCGGTCGCAAACGCGCCCGCCAGGACGTCAAACTGAACGCAGCCAACACCTCGCTGCGCTCCAAGTACCGCACCTTCGTCAAGAACGTTGAAAAAGCCGTTCTGACGGGTGACAAGGCCAAAGCCACCGAAGCCTTTGGCAAGATGCAAACCGTGGTGGACACCGTTGCCGACAAGGGCATCTTCCACAAGAACAAGGCCGCCCGCGACAAGAGCCGCCTGAGCGGCCTCGTCAAGGCCATGGCAGCACCCGCCGCCGCCTGACACCCCAACCGGCTGCGCCCACACGGACGCAGCCACAGCCCGAAAGAGTGACAACCCTCTTTCGCCGTTTGAAACGGTGCGCTGCCAGCAAAAGAAACGACAAGCCGCCTCGCGCAAGCCAGGCGGCTTTTTCGTGGGCCCATGTCAGGCACCCAAGCCCCCACACACCCGACGGCAGGATCGGCATAGGGGGTCCCCCGCAATGGAAGACACCCCTGCCACACCACCGGGCATGCGGGTCCGCACCCGGCGGTTCGAGAGTTTGAGGTCAGGACAGCCTTGGCACTCCCAGCCTGTCAAAGTACGCAATGGTCAAAACGGTCTTGATGACCCCGTTGCTGTTACGCCACCAGCGGTGGCAGTTGCCCGCCACTTGTTTGGCCACATCTTCCGATCCCCCCAGTGCCTTGAGCTCGCGATAAATCGTCTTTGGCCTCTTCCAATGCTTGAGTTGGATGGCCCGTAATCGG
>JAUYTN010000048.1 GCA_030695205.1 Burkholderiaceae bacterium
GGGTCACTCAGAACACCCTCAGGTGTCCGCCATCAATTTGGAATGCTGTCCGCCTTCAGCGTGGAACACTGTCCGCCATCACGCTGGAACACCGTCCGCCATCAGCGTGGAATCGTGTCCGCCATGGCGTGGAATACGCACCAAGGCGATTGGCCGAGTGCGGCCAACTTGCGATGGCAGTCCCGTCGGGCCCCGCCACCCAAGCACCTGCATTGAACAGCAGTGGCAGCAGAGGCCGTTGCTCCAGAAGGGTTTGCAGGGCCTGCGGGTTGCCTATCAGGTCGGCATCCATTTGCTTCGCAATATTCTCAAGGGCTTGCTGGCGGTCGATCAGGTTGTCGTTGATTTCTTTGGCCACAGCAGTCACCACAGAGAGCTGCTGCTCACCCAGCAGCCGTGCCATATCGGCCTGCAAACTGTGGCTGAGGTAGAAAGAAAGCGACCAGATGCTCAGCACAAAAACAGCCAGCGTAACCACAGTGACCCGGGTTTTCAGCGATTGCCAAGTGGGAACGGTCAAGCGGGCGCTGTTTTTCACATTGGTCACTTATTGATAGCTGTTAGCGCAATATCTGTTGGCGGTACAAGCATATTTTGATTGTAAAACGATGTACTACGTGCTGAGATGCTGCTTGTATGGGGGGTACGCCATCGAACACAGATTTCACCATGTCGAGTGACATACGGATAGGGGTAGGTTCTTCTATCGCATGTGTGCAAGCCTGTTGTGGCGCCAGGTGTCCACATGGCTTTTGACAGCTGAAGTGATGACTCGGCCTTGCCACCCCCACCTGGTGGCCGCCCGCGTCGGTGGTGCATTCGCCTCTCATTGCCCGTCGCCCGAGGCACCACCTCGCGCCCGGCGCACAGCACCACGTTGTGCACTGACCCGTCGCCCTCGGTGTTTGGCTGATAACGAAGGCCTTTAAAAGCCTTTGAAGGCGTTCCCGTCGATGCAGGCGCTGGTCTTCAGTTCGATGCTGGTGGTGTCGCCCACGCGGTTTTCCAGCACAAAGTCCACCTCGATGTCGGCTTGTGTGCTTGTGCGCGCTCGCTCGCCGCGTCCTTACCGCGCTGTGTCCAGCCGCAACTTCTCCAGTACGTCGCTCACCAGTTCCAGGCGAAGCAGCGGGGCGTCCAGGGACATGAGGCGCTGTTTCAGCTCGTTGCCCACAGGCAGCAGCTCGCACCAGCGGTTGGCCACCCAGCCAGCGTCTTGCCAGTGGTAGGGCGGTGTGATGGGCAGTTGCTCGGCACCTGTGGCTTGTGCGCGCAGGCTGTCGATCAGGCGCTGCAACGAGATGACGGTGCTCGCCAGTTCTTCTGGCACGGGGGTGGTCAGGTCATGGGGCAGCAGCTCCACATCGGCCACCCACAGACCGTGCTTGAGTTTGTCTCGCTGCTGCACGCGAAAGCGCTGTCCACCCCGGCAGCGCACATGCAGCAGGCCGGGGCGGGCCTGCTCCAAGTGTTCGATGTGCGCCAGGGTGCCCACGCTGTGGAGAGTTTCGGCCGCACGGTCCGTGCCGGGGCGCGGTGCGGTGGCGACTTCGCTGCCTTGCTCCAGGCACACCACACCAAAGGGCGCACCCTCGCGGTGGCAGCGCTGCACCATGTCGAGGTAGCGAACCTCAAAAATGCGCAAGGGCAACAGGCCGCCAGGGAACAGCACCGTTTGCAGCGGAAACAGCGGCAGGCGCGACAGGGTAAGGGCGGCGTCTTCGGACATGTTCTGCATCAAAAATGCTGTTTGCGCTTGCTAAGCAACAACTGTTTGCTATGTAATTAAATATGTAGCAAACTTATTATTCCCTACAAGCGCTGGTGGGCTTTATTGCACCGCATCCGCGCTTTGGCGCTGCAGCATGGCCAGGTTGTTGGCGATGGTGGCGCGCAGCTCGCGGCGGTCGCAAATGAAGTCCACCGCGCCTTTGGTTTGCAAAAACTCGGCGCGCTGAAAGCCTTCGGGCAGTTTCACCCGCACAGTATTTTCAATGACGCGTGGTCCGGCAAAACCAATCAGCGCTTTGGGCTCGGCAATGACCACGTCGCCCACAAAGGCAAAGCCTGCACTCACGCCGCCCATGGTGGGGTCCGTCAGTACGCTGATGTAGGGCAGGCCTTTTTTGGCCAGGCGGGTGAGGGAAGCGTTGGTTTTGGCCATTTGCATCAGGCTCAGCAGGCCTTCTTGCATGCGGGCGCCACCAGTGGCGGTGAAGCAAACAAACGGTACTTTTTGTTCGATGGCGGTTTCCACGCCGCGTACAAAGCGCTCGCCCACCACGCTGCCCATGCTGCCGCCCATGAAGTCGAATTCGAAGCAGGCCACCACGAGGTCAATGCCCATGACGGAGCCGCCCATCACCACCAGCGCGTCGGTTTCGCCGGTGTTGTCCATGGCCTCTTTCAGGCGTTCGGGGTACTTGCGGCTGTCTTTGAACTTGAGGGCATCGACGGGCAGCACCTCCTGGCCAATTTCGTAGCGGCCTTGCCCATCCAGAAACACGTTGATGCGTTCGCGCGCGCCCATGCGGTGGTGGTGGCTGCAGTGAGGGCAGACGTTCTGGTTTTTTTCCAAGTCGGTTTTGTAGAGCACCGCATCGCAGCTGGGGCATTTGGTCCACAGGCCCTCGGGCACGCTGCGGCGCTCGGTGGGGTTGGTGGGGGTGATTTTGGGAGGTAAGAGTTTTTCCAGCCAGGACATGGTGCGCGTTCCTCGGTGCGGTCAGGTTTGACAAAGGCCCCGCTTGAGCAGGGACCCGGCGTACCGCCGAAGGACTACCTGCAATGGGCCATTGACAAGGATTATGCTCGGTTGCCGGTGGTGGCAGCCTTGCGCTGCTGGGTCCACGCCAGGGGTTTTTGGGGTTGGGCCCATGCTGCACAATCAGACGGCCTTGAGTGCTGAAATGAACCAACGCCCCCGTACACATGCCTACCACCCCGGACGAGCCATGGATTGATACCGCTGATTTGCGGGTGGGTCTGTATGTGCACCTGGATGTGAGTTGGATGAACCATCCGTTTGCCTTCAGCCATTTCAAGATCACCACGCAAGAACAGATTGTCACCTTGCGCCACTTGGGCCTTACCCGCATTCGCTACAGCCCGGAGCGCAGCGACGAGAGCGTCGCGCTGGCCGTATCAGCCCGCCCGGCGGCTGCACCGGTGGTAGCTCCCGTGGCCGGCCCGGCGGTGGACCCAGCGACCGGGGCCTCTGTGCCAACGGAGGCTATGCAGGCCAAACGGACGTTGGTGGAAAAGATTCGCCAGAGGCGTGAGTCTGCCGAGCGCATCGAGCGTGCGTTTGTGGCCACGGCGCAAACCATTCGGGACACCGAGCGCATCATTTATAGCCAGCCGGAGCTGGCGCTGGCCAACACAACGCAGTTGGTGGGGCGCATTGCCGACTCTATTCTGATGGCCCCCGACATGGTGATTCAGGTCATGGGCGAAAAGCCTGGCAGCGAGGAAATTTACCTGCACTCCCTGAACGTAGCCACGCTGGCCATGATGCTGGCCCGTGAAATGCAGTTGCCCAAAGAGCTGGTGACGGCCCTGGGGGTGGGTGCGCTGCTGCACGACATTGGCAAGCACGAGGTGCCGGACCGCATTCTGAGCAAAAAGACCCCGCTGACGCCCGCCGAGCAGCACTTTTTGGAGCAGCACCCAGCCTACGGTGCGGCGATGGCCGAGCGCATGCACCTGCCCAAAGCCGGGCTGGCCATCATTGCGCAGCACCACGAGTTTCACGACGGTTCGGGCTACCCCGCCCGCCTCAAGGGGGCGTCCATTGGGCTGCTGTCGCGCATGGTGGTCATTGCGAACTACTTTGATGGCCTGTGCAACCCACCGTCGCTGGACGCGGCCTTGACGCCGCACGAAGCCTTGTCGCTGATGTTCGCCCGCTTGCAGCCCAAGTTCGATCCGGCGCTGCTGAAGGTGTTTATTCATTGCATGGGGGTGTATCCGCCTGGCACCATCGTGCAGTTGTCCAACGGGGCGGTGGGTATGGTGCTGTCGGTCAACACCCAGCGCCCGCTCAAGCCCACGGTGCTGGTGTACGACGCCCTGGTGCCCCGAGAAGAAGCCATGCTGCTCGACATGGGGGCCGAAGAATCGCTGCACATTGGCAAGGCGCTGAGGCCGTCACAGGTGCCCCGCGAGGTGCTGAACTACCTCAGCCCGCGCATGCACCTGAGCTACTACTTTGACGGTGGGCCTGACCGCCCGCCAGGGCGCAACGCGTGACCACTTTTGCACTGCCACCCGATGCCAGCGGCCATGTGGTGCTGGGCGTGGACCCGGCCACCCTGCGCATCACCATGGCCAATGGCGCCGCCACGGCACTGCTGGGCTACACCCCCTCGCAATTGCTGGCCATGACCATCACGGACATTGAAAGCGCGCTGCACAGTGTGTTCTATTGGGAAGAGGTGTCGGCTGGTCAGGGTCACGCCCTGATGCAGCAGGATGACCTGTACCGCTGCGCCGACGGCGAGTTGGTGGCAGTGACCAAGTCCACCTACGCGCTTCAGCAAGCGGATCGAACGGTGTATGTGGTGCATGCCACGGTGGCCTCTGAAGCCCAAACCAAACAAGATGTGCTGGACCAGACGCTGTCCAAGCTGCGTGCCACCCTGGAGTCCACCGGCAACGGCATTCTGGTGCTCGACTGGAGCGGCCACATTGGCAGCATGAACCGCCACTTCGGGCAGATATGGAACTTGCCCGAAGCCCTGTTGCAGCGGCAGAACGACGCAGAAATTGTGGCGTTTCTGGCCGAATCGGTGCACGAGTCGGCTTGCGTGGTGGCGCGGTTTCACGAGCTGGCCGACCACAGCCACACCGAAGACACGCTGCACCACCTGGATGGCCGGGTGTTCGAGCTGGTGTCTCGGCCCCAGTACATGGCCGAGCAGATTGTGGGGCGCGTGTTCAGCGTGCAAGATGTGACACAGCGCACCCGGGATGCGCAGGCGCTGCGAGAGTCGCGCGACGAGCTGGAGCTGCGCGTGCGCGAGCGCACCGCCCAACTGGAAACCCTGAACGCCGATTTGCAGGCCGAAAAAGAACGCCTGGCCGAGTTGGTGCGCGAGCTGGAGGCCGCCCAGGCGCAGCTGATGCAGTCAGAGCGCATGGCCTCCATTGGCCAACTGGCAGCCGGTGTGGCCCACGAGATCAACAACCCCGTGGGGTTTGTCAACTCCAACCTGGGCTCCTTGAAGCTCTACGTGGACAAGCTGATGCGGCTGTTGACGGTGTACGAGCAGGCCGAGGTGGCTCTGCCCGCCGATGTGGCGACAGCGGTGCAGGCCACCAAGGCCGAGGTTGATCTGGACTTCATGCGCACTGACCTGACGGAGCTGGTGGCCGAGTCGCTGGATGGGCTGCAGCGCGTCACGCGCATCGTGCAGGACCTGAAGAATTTTTCGCACCCCGATGAGTCGGAGCGGCAACTTGCCGACATCGAGCAAGGACTGGACAGCACCTTGCGCGTGGTGTGGAACGAGTTGAAGTACAAGGCCACGGTGACCAAGGTGTTTGCAGGCCTGCCCCAGTTGGTGTGTCACCCGTTTCAGCTGAACCAGGTATTCATGAACCTGCTGGTGAATGCAGGGCAGTCCATAGAGACCAAAGGCACCATCACCTTGCGCACGGGTTATGACGACGCGTGGCTGTGGGTGGAGATTGAAGACACCGGCAAAGGCATCAAGCCCGATAACCTCGTGCGCATTTTTGATCCCTTTTTCACCACCAAACCGGTGGGCAAAGGCACGGGGCTGGGCCTGTCCATGGCCTATGGCATTGTGAAAAAGCATGGTGGCCGCATCGATGTGCGCAGCCAGGTGGGGCAGGGCAGTTGCTTTCGTGTCTGGTTGCCGAGGGAGCCCCAGCCGACTTAACGGGCGGGTACATCGCCCAGGGTGGCGTCCAGAGGCTGACACGGCAACTCGCAGCGGAAGGTGGAACCTTGGCCTTCAGTGCTGCGCACACTCAGGCTGCCGTGGTGCCGTTGCAAGATCTCCCACGCCACCGAAAGCCCCATGCCCGTGCCGGTGCCCACCGGCTTGGTGGTGAAAAACGGCTCGAAAATCCGCCGCTGCACGGTGGCTGACATGCCACAACCCGAGTCGGCCACTTCAACCCAGACCCAGGGCTGCCCGTCACGGTCAAAGGTGCCGGATGCCAGGCGGATGCTGCCGTGTGCCTGGATGGCCTGGCCCGCATTGACCAGCAGGTTCAAAAACACCTGGCCCATTTGCGAGGCAATGCAGGTGACCGGTGGCAGTGGCGACAGGTCGCGCGTGATGTCGGCCTTGAACTTGATGTCGTTCCACACGGCGTTCAAGCTGCTTTCCAGGCACTGGTTCAGGTCTGCAGGTTGCCAGTCGGCGTGGTCTGTGCGGGCGAACTCGCGCAAGTCGTTCACGATGCGTTTGACCCGTTGCAGCCCTTGGGCCGATTCGGCAAGCAGGTCGGGCATGTCTTGCCGCATGAAATCGACGTCGGCTTCGGTCACGGCTTGCTTCAGCCTGGCGGTTGCCGCGGAAGCAGGCTGGGGCCCGCATGCCTGCAAAGCGGCGGCTTGGGCGTCGGTCAGCTCGAACAGACGGCCTGCGTAGGTGGCGAGCGTGGCGAGGTTGGAGCTGACGAAGCCCACCGGGTTGTTGATCTCGTGGGCCACGCCTGCGGCCAGCTGGCCCACGGCGGCCATTTTTTCGGCCTGCAGCAGTTGTTGCTGGGTTTGCTCCAGCTTCGACAGCGAGGTTTGCAGTGCGGCCTGCTCGGCCTGGAGGTGTTCGTTGGTCTGGGCCAGTTCACGGGTGCGTTCGGCCACACGCGCTTCGAGTGCCTGGTTGGTGTTGGCCAGTTCTTGCTGGGTGTGCAGCAGCCGCTCATTCACTTCGGTCAGGCTGCGGTTGCGCTGCGTGACCACGCCAAACAGGTCAATCAGCGCGCCGGTGTACACGGCATGGGGGGCATCGGCCTCTGCCTGTGTTTCTGCAGACCAGGCCTGCTGCGGCGTCTGGCCGCTTTGAATGGCGCGTATCTGGCGGGCCATGCTCTGGTCTTCCGACAGGATGTGGAACGTCAGCCAGCTGGCCAGGAAGCGCAGCAGTTCGTTGCCGGTCAGCTGCCCTTCGTGCGCGGCCTGCTGCCGCATGGTGCGCACGGCATCTGCAAAGCCTTCGTGGGTGCCGTGGTGGTGGGCCAGGTAAGCCGGGTCCAGCCCGGACTCAAGCATCAGCCGCTCTTCATCCCGAAAGTGAATGGTGGCGTAGTGCCCCAGTTGGTCCAGCAAATGTCCGGCGTGGGCAATGCCGTTTTGCCCTGCGGATGCCAGCAGCGGTGCGGCCTTGTTGACCAGATCCACCAGGGCGCGGTGCTGGCGGTCCACTTCGTCAATGCCTGTTTCGAAGTGCCGACTCCAGGTCATGAAGTTCACAGTGGAGGCTCCTTGTACTGCAGGGGGTCGATCAGCAGCACGGAGCCGTCGGTATCCCACTCGACGTGCGTGATACCGGGCTCCTCCAGCTCCAGGCGTTTGAGCTCGATCTCCTGCGGGGTGATGTGTCCGCTGGCCAGGCGGGCGAGGTCGGCCAGGCGTTCGTTTTCCAGTGTCACGTCCCGCAGGGCCAGCGCATGCGCCACGGCACTGACCAGTTCGTAGTCGTTCCAGGGCTTGGCAATGAAGCGCTGAATGCCCACCTCGTTGATGGCCTTGATGAGGCCGTTCAGGTCGGCGTAGCCCGACAGAATGAGCCGTGCCGCGTGGGGTTGCAAGGCCCGAAAAGCCGTCAGAAACTCGGTGCCGTCCATGCCGGGCATGCGGTAGTCGGACAGCACCAGGTCGTAGGACCGTTCGTGGGCCATGGCCAGTGCGGCGTGGGGCGAGTCGTAGGCTTCAATCGCCAGCTTGAAGCGCTGGTTGCCCGCTACGCAGGGTGTGAGTGACAGCACCCTGCGCAAGGCCTTGAGCACGTTGATGTCGTCATCGACCAGAAGAATGCGGTGGGTGGCATCAGACATGTCGGTACTCCGGTTCAGGGCTTGATGGGAAGCGCCAGTTCGCTGCCATCGCGCCGGGTCATGACCTGCAAGCGCGCAATGATGGGGGCGCTCAGCCGCTGTTCGGCGGCCAGCAGCAAGGTACCTTGTTCGGTCACGAAGTCGCGGGCCAGCACCATGCCGGGTGACAGCTTGCTGGCCGGGGTGAGGTGCGTGTCGTGCGCCAGCCACTCGCCGCGGTCCCACAGGATCAGGAAAGCATCGACCACATCGGGGTGGTAGTGGTGCCCCCTGGCCTGCCGTATTTGGGTGCGCGCTTGCTCGGGGGGGAAGTGGGTTTCGGAATGCGTGCCTGACACCAGGCCATCGAAGTCGTTGGCCAAGGCAATCACGCGGCTGCCCACAGGAATGTCCTCGCCCGACAAACCATCTGGAAACCCACGTCCATCGTGCCGCTCGTGGTGAGAACGCACCATGTGGGCCACGCCCTTGAGTTCGTGCAGCGGCAACAGGGCGTTCTCGCCGACTTTGGCGTGGCGGCGGTATTCAGTCAGCTCGCGGGTGCTGAGCAGCGAGACGGGTTTATTCAACAATTGGTCGGGAAACCCGATCTTGCCAATGTCGTGCAACAGCGCTGCCAGAAAAATGTGGTGCTGCTCGGCCTCGCTCAGGTTCATTTGCTGGGCCAGTTTGCGGGCCAGGTCGGCCACCCGGCGTGCGTGTCCGGCCACGCCGCCACCCCTCAGTTCCAGCAAGCTGCTGAACACCTTGACGGTGGTCAGAAACTGTTGGCGCAGCTGGGTGTTGGCCAGGTTCAGGAACTCGTTGAGCTGCGCCAGCTCGCTGGTGCGGGCGGCCACGGTCTGTGCCAACCCCGCGTTGAGTGTTTGGAGCTCGGCATTCTGGGTTTGGGTCAGCGCCAGCAGGCGTTGGTTTTCAAAACGCAGCGCGCGCTGCTCAAGAGCCTGGCGGATGACGAGCAGCAGTTCGTGGTCATCCCATGGCTTGACGATGTAGCGGTATATCTCGCCCCGGTTAATGGCATCGATGGTGGATGACATGTCGGCGTAGCCTGTCAGCAGCAGTCGCACGGTATCGGGCCACTGTGCGCGGACCTGCTCCAGAAACTGGGCCCCGTCCATGCCCGGCATGCGCATGTCAGATACGACCAGTGCCACCTCCTGCGTGGCCAGCAGCGCAAGCCCTTCTGCACCGCTGGTGGCGGTCAGTACGGTGTACCCAGTGGGACGCAACAAGCGCCGCAAAGCCGACAGGATGCTGGGCTCGTCATCCACAAGCAGCAGGGTGGCGGGGGTATGGGTGGCGTTCATGAGGGTGCGTCCTGTGCGGGCAATGGTGCGTTGGGCCCCTGGCGGTGGTCAATGGGCAGGTTGAGGCGAATGCGGGTGCCTTGCCCGACTGTGGAGTGGATGTCAAAGTGGCCGTGGTGGCGCTCCATCACCCGCCAGGCGATGGCCAGGCCCAGCCCGGTGCCTTGCCCCGGCGGTTTGGTGGTGAAGAAGGGTTCAAAAATGCGGTGTATCTGGTCATCGGTCATGCCGCAGCCGGTGTCTTCCACCTCGATCCAGGCCTGGGTGGCGTTGGTCCCGGTGCGCACGGTGATGACGCCGCTTTGCTCGATGGCCTGCACGGCATTGACCAGCAGGTTCATGATCACCTGGTTGATTTGTGACGCAATGCAGTACACCTGCGGCAGGGGCTGGTAGTCCCGGCGCAGCTCGGCTTTGTATTTGATCTGGTTCCACACCATGTTGATGGTGCTCTCAAGCCCCAGGGCCAAGTCTGCCCACTGCCAGTCGGTGTCGCCAGCGCGCGAGAAATTTTTCAGGTCCAGCACGATTTTGCGGACCCGCTCGATGCCGTCTTGCGACTCCGCAATCAGCACGGGCAATTCACTCACCACGAAATCATGGTCAGTCTGTTGTTTCAGGGTGCGCACGGCTTCAAAGGCGCTGGGGGCGGTCCGGCTGAGTGATGATTCGGCGGCTTCGTAGGCCTTGACCACCTGAATGAGGCCATCCACATAGCCAGACAATGTGCCCAGGTTGGATCGCAAGAACCCGATGGGGTTGTTGATTTCGTGGGCCACACCGGCCGCCAGTTGGCCGATGGACGCCATTTTTTCGGTCTGGAGCAGGTGCAGTTGCAGGTCGGCCAGCTTGTGGTGGGCCACCTGCAGTTCTTGCAGGCGCTGCTGCAGCGATTGCTCTACCCGGCGGCGGCGGGCGATGCGCCACAGGTCGTTTCCCAGCAGCTGAAGGGTTTCCACATCTGTCTGGGAATAGTCCGACGACTTGTTGCCAACCCCCAGCATCATGCAGACGCGCTCACCTTCGATCACGGGCACCGACACAAACCGCTCCAGATGGGCGTGCCCTTCGGGCAGCCCTTTTTTGACGGTGTGCGCCGCATAGTCATTGACCACCATGGGAGAGCGGTTGCGGAAGCAATCCGCCCAGATACCGGCCGAAGAGATGGGGTAGTGGCTGTCATGGGCGGCCGTGCAGCCGCGCAGCGCGCCACTGGTCCAGGTCACCAGTTCGAGCGTCTCCTGGTCATCGTTGACGAAATGCAGAAACCCGATCTGGCTGTTGGTGAGCTGCTCGGCCGACTCCAGGCCCTGCGTCAGTAGGCTGCGCTCGTCAAGCTGTGTGGCCAATTCTTGCAGCGCGAGCAGGGCCTGGGTGCGCTGGTGTTCATGGAAACGGTTGGTGGCGTCCAGGCTGATGCCGCCCAACAGGCGATGGCCTTCGCCATCGTCAACCACAAACAGGCGGGTATCGACGTGGCGGTCCCTGAAGACCTGGGCAACGGTCTGGCTCTGGCCAGTGGCCAAAACCGAGCGGTCCAGCTGGTTCGCGGCCTGGGCAAAGTCGGGCGGGAACAGTTGCTCGTTGTTGCGACCAATCAGATCGTCTGCGGGCACACCCAGGGATTGGGCCAGGTGCCGGTTAACCATGAGCAGCCGCAGGTGGCTGTCTTTCAGAAACACCGTGCCAGGCAGGTTGTCCATGAAAGCCTGGGTGAGGCGCTGCGCCTGGTTCGCCTGTGCAGCAGTCCGGGGGGGTGTTCGTTGACTGGCAAAGGTGTCGAGTGCAAAGCCGAGGTTGGTGGCCAACTCCAGCAACCCGGCTCTGACGGCGGTATCAATTGCACGGGTGGTGCTGCCGCCCACGCACAGGGCCATGGGTTGGCCAGCCTGGTCACCCAGCGGCAGCATGCCCACGGGCGTTTTCCTGTTCGCCCATTGCGGATTGCGCGTTTCAAACGCTGCTGTCAGCAGTTCAGGGGGTGGAGCGGCGACTGCGCTGCCCGCATTGGCCACCAGTGCCACGTCGCCGGAAGATGCTTCCTGCCGGGCGATGCAGGCCCACTGAAAAAAGTCTTCCGCCACCAGGGCGCTGCACACCCCGTTGAACATGGAATGCTCGTCGGAGCTGCGGATGATGGCCTGGTTGCACTGCACGAACATCGCCTGCAGCCGGGCGGATCGGCCCACTCGGGTGACCCGGGTTGCATGGCGCGCAGGCAGCGGTGGGGCAGTCATACCGCCCATTGTCGGTGATTGCCAGGCCGGTTGGTCAGGCCATTGCCTCAGCCAGAGGCCATGCCCCCAGTGGGGGTCGGGCTACCCGGCCTGGTCCAGCGCCGTCCGCACACCGGCCAGAAACTCGGCCGCCACCGGGCAGACCTGGCTGCGGTCCTGGCCCTCGATCAGCTGGATGAGTTTGGTACCAATCACCACCGCGTCGGCCACCCGGCCGATGGCACGGGCCGTGGCCGCATCCCGAATGCCAAAGCCCACACCCACCGGCACGCTGACGTGTTCGCGGATGCGTGGCAGCATGGCTTCGACGGCAGCGGTGTCCAGCGTGCCCGCGCCGGTCACGCCCTTGAGCGACACGTAGTACACATAGCCACTGGCCAGGCGGCCCACCAGGTCCATGCGCTCTGGCGTGGAGGTGGGGGCCAGCAAAAAGATCAGGTCCAGCCCATGGGCCTTGAGGGTGGCAGCAAACTGCTCGCATTCTTCCGGTGGGTAGTCCACGATGAGCACGCCGTCTACGCCCGCCGCTGCCGCGTCGCGAACGAAACTGTCGGGGCCATGCTTCAGGTTGTAGGCCTCGACCGGGTTGGCGTAGCCCATCAGTACCACGGGGGTGGTGGTGTCGGCTTGGCGGAAGGTTTTCACCATGGTCAGGACCTGGGTGGTGCCCACACCCAGGCTCAGCGCTTTTTCGCCGGCTTTTTGAATGACCGGGCCGTCGGCCATGGGGTCGGAGAAGGGCACGCCCAATTCGATCACGTCAGACCCCGCAGCGACCATGGCGTGCATCAGCTCTGGCGTGATATCGGCATAGGGGAAACCTGCCGTCACGTAGGGAATGAGCGCCTTGCGCCCTTCGGCTTTGAGTTGGGCCAGTTTGGTTGGGATGCGGCTCATTTCACGACCTTCACGATGTGTTCGGCGCTGTCGGCCGCGCCGCCCTTGACCGATTGGCCACGGCAACTGGGGCGACAGTAAAAATCGGCGTTGGACAAATCGGCCACAGTGCCAATGTCTTTGTCGCCACGGCCCGACAGGTTGACCAAAATGGACTGGTCAGGGCGCATGGTTTTGGCCAGTTTCATGGCGTAGGCCACGGCGTGGCTGGACTCCAGCGCCGGGATGATGCCCTCGGTGCGGCACAGGTAGTGGAAGGCGTCCAGCGCCTCGGTGTCTGTGATGCCCACGTACTCGGCGCGGCCAATGTCTTTCAAAAACGCGTGCTCGGGGCCCACACCGGGGTAGTCGAGGCCGGCGCTGATGCTGTGGGTTTCGGTGATCTGGCCGTCGGCGTTTTGCAGGATGTAGGTTCGGTTGCCGTGCAGCACACCGGGGCTGCCTTTTTGCAGCGAGGCCGAATGCTTGTCGGTGTCCATGCCTTCGCCGGCGGCTTCCACGCCGATCAGGCGGGTGGCCTCGTGCCCAATGTAAGGGTAAAAAATGCCCATGGCGTTGCTGCCACCGCCCACGCAGGCAATGACCGCATCAGGCTGGAGACCCTCGGCATTTCCGGGCAGACCCAGCTCGGCCATCATCTCGGGCATTTGCTTCAGACACTCGTTGCCGATCACGCTCTGGAAGTCGCGCACCATCATGGGGTAGGGGTGCGGACCTGCCACGGTGCCGATGATGTAGAAGGTGTTGTCCACATTGGCCACCCAGTCGCGCATGGCCTCGTTCAACGCGTCTTTCAGGGTTTTGCTGCCGCTTTCCACAGGCACCACGGTGGCGCCCAGCAACTTCATGCGGTACACGTTGGGGCTTTGGCGCTTCACGTCTTCGGCACCCATGTACACCACACATTCCAGCCCGTAGCGGGCACAGATGGTGGCGGTGGCCACACCGTGCTGGCCCGCGCCGGTTTCGGCAATCACGCGGGGTTTGCCCATGCGTTTGGCCAGCATGGCCTGGCCGATGGTGTTGTTGATCTTGTGCGCGCCGGTGTGGTTGAGGTCTTCGCGCTTCAGAAAGATTTGTGCCCCGCCTTGCTCGCGGCTCATGCGGGCTGCGTGGTAGATGGGTGAGGGGCGGCCCACAAAGTGGGCCAGTTCGTTGTTGAATTCGGCCAGGAATTGCGGGTCGTGCTGGTACTGTGCGTAGGCTTCGCGCAGTTGGTTGATGGCGTGGGTGAGGGTTTCACTCACAAAGCTGCCACCGTACAGACCAAAGTGGCCTTTGGCATCGGGTTGCTGGTATTCAAACATGGGGTGCCTCAAGGGGAGAGGCGCTGACCCCGTGGGGTGGGGGCAGCGCCGGGGGTTCAACTGCATAACTGGGCATCGGCCGCGCGCACGGCAGCCACGAATTGCGCCATTTTGTTCGGGTCTTTGGTGCCTTTGACGGCTTGGCCGTCGGGGCCGGTCAGCTCGATACCAGAGCTGACATCAACGGCCCAGGGCCGCACCGTCAAGATGCCATCGGTCACGTTTGCAGGCGTGAGTCCACCAGACAAAACGAGCCGAGAGCTGACGCTTGGAGGAAGCTGTGACCAATTGATTGCCGTCCAGTCGAAGGTGTGTCCGCCGCCGCCGTAGCCTTCCACGAAGGCGTCGAGCAAGATGCCCTGTGCGCAGGGGAAACGCTGGGCATATTCTAAAAGGTCGAAGCTGCGACTGCCCGGTCCCATGGGTACTCTGGCCGCCCGGAGGTAGGTCCGTTGGATGTGTTGACAGTCTTGAAGGGTTTCTTCACCATGAAACTGGGCTACTGCGCTTGAGTTAATTGAAAAAGCTGCTTCAATATTTGATACTTTTTCATTCACAAACAATAGCACCGGTGTCACCATGGGGGGCAGCCTGCGGCTGAGTTCTGCCGCCCGTTGCGCGCTGACGGCGCGGGGGCTGGGTGGGTACAGCACAAAGCCAATGGCGTCTGCACCGGCAGCCACCGCCGCGTCCACGTCCTGCTCGCGGGTGAGCCCGCACATTTTGATGCGGGTCCGGTGTCTGCTTGGCTGCGTGGGAGAGCTGAGGTGGGGGTCCATGGGTGCTTGGAGCGTGGGCATTGGTGGCATCAATGGGGCAACCAGTCAAAGCTGGCCACGGCATCGGGCAAGTCCCATTGGGGGGCGTAACGGGGGCCCAAAAAATACAGACCATCGGCCGAAAATGTCGGCGCCGCCACCGCCCTGGAGCGTGCAGCCAACACCTCTCGCATCCAACCGGGCGGGCGCGTGCCCTGGCCCACCGCGATCAGGCAACCCATGATGTTGCGGATCATGTGGTGCAAAAACGCGCTGCCTTCAAAATCGAAGCGCCAGTAGGCCCCGTGGCGAGAAATGGCAATGGGTTGCAGGGTTTTGACGGGCGACAGCGCCTGGCACTGCGCCGCCCGAAACGACGAGAAGTCGTGCTCACCGGCCAGGCACTGTGCAGCGGTTTGCATGGCCGACAGGTCCAGGGGCTTGAACACCCAGCCCACCCGGTGGGCGTCTATGCTGGGGCGCACAGCCGACTCCAGCACCACGTAGCTGTAGCGCCGCGACACCGCGCAGGCCCGTGCATGGAACGCAGCTGGTACGTGGCGTGCCCACTGCACTGCCACATCGGTGGGCAGGTAGCGGTTGGTGCCGCGCACCCATGACGCGTCGGTGCGTTCAATGGCGGTATCGAAGTGAGCCACCTGCATCAGACCATGTACACCGGCATCGGTGCGCCCGGCGCACAGCACCTGGGGCGCTGCGCTGGCCATGAACTGGCCCAGCGCCCGCTGCAGGTGGTCTTGTACCGTGCGGCCATTAGGCTGGCTTTGCCAGCCGTCGTAGGCCGTGCCCAGGTAGGAGATGCCGAGCGCAATCCTCAAGGTGCAGCGGTCGGTTGGGTTCAGCCCAGGCTGGACAGAAAGCTGCTGGCCTTGGCCCGCAGCGGGCCACTGGCCTCGGCCAGTACCTCTTCCGCCAGCGAGCGTGCACCTTCCTGGTCACCGATGGCCAGGAACTCGGCCGCCAGCGACAGCTTGGTCTCCAGCGGATCGCCGTCGGGGATATCGTCCAGGCCAGCGGTGTCACCGTCGGTCGCGTCCAGGTCCAGCGACAGGTCGTCCATGTCGAAGTCCAACATGCCGTCGCCAGCGGACGAGGCGGCTGTGCGCTCGTATGGCGCAGGGCTGGGTGCCGCGTCGCGGGCGTCAGTCACTGCGGCATCTGATGCAGCGGTGGGTGGTGGTGCCGCAGGGGTGGGTTCGTCGCCAAAGTCGAAATCGAGCCCTAGGTCGTCCATGCCACCGTCGCTGGCTGGCTGGCTGGCCGCTGTCGCGCTGGGTGGGGGCTCGTCGCCGCTGGGCAGGTCAAAGGCCAGATCGGGCATGTCCAGATCAAAGGACGGCTCGCTGTCGGCCGCTGGTGCCGGGCTGGCGGCGAGGGGAGGGGCGCTGGCCACGTCCAGGTCGAGATCGAAGTTCAGGGCACTCGGGTCGTCGGTTGGCGTGCCACCGGGTGCCGCGACCGCAGCGGTGCCTGCTTCGGGCGCGTCGATGGAGAAGTCCAGGTCCAGGTCCAGTGGAGGGGGCGTTGCCTGCGCAGCGTCTGGTGTGGGGGCGGCGTTGTCTGCGGGGAGGTCGAACGCTGAGGGCTCAAACGGCTGGGTATTGGCCATGCCGGGGGACATCTCTTGTACCACCGTCGCGGCAGCGGCCAAGTTAGCGGGGCTGCCACCTGGCTGGTACATCGGGTTGGCGGGGTCGAGCTCCTGGCCCAGGGCGCAGGCGTGTGCCCACTCGGGTCCGACGCCTTGGGTCAGGGCATACACCTCACTGGCCAACACTTCGAAGCCCTTGACATCCCGCCGCTTGGCGTAAATCTCCAGCATCTTGGAGTGGATGGCGACCCGCTTGGGGGTCATGCGCATCGCCTCTTTGAGGATTTCCTCGGCCTGCAGGTCGCGGCCGTAGGCCAGGTACACATCGGCCTCGGCCACTGGGTCCACGTCGCCGCCGACATCGAGCTGGCTGGGCGAATACATCATGGAAGAGCCGGTGGCTGCGGCTTCGGCCGTGTCGATGTTTTGGCCGCCGCTGGCACCGAAGAAGGAGTCGGGTTGCAAACGGCTTTCAAGGAAGGAACTGTCCACTCCCGCCTTCTTCTTGCGCTGGTGTATCCGGTACGCACCCAGGCCCAGCAGCAGGGCAATCAGGCCTCCTGCTGCGGGCAGCACCAGTGGGTTGTCCATCACGCTGTCGAGCAGACCCGGCTCTTCGATGGAAGGGGGCGGGGGAGGTTCTGCAGGGGTAGGTGGTGCCGCCGGTGCTGGTGGCTCAGCAGGTGGGGCAGGTGGTGGCGCCTCGGTGGGGGCGGGCGGGGCCTCTGCCGGGGTGGCGGGTTCGCCAGCAGGGGTGGCGGTTGGGGCTGCCGCCTCGGCTGGCGGGGTGGGTTCAGCCGCCACAGGTGTGGCGGTTGCGATGGTTGGGGCTGGCCCGCTGGTACCGGTGGGGGCGGCTGCGGGGGCGGCGGCTGCGCCGAGTTTGGTCAGGTCGCTGATGTTGCGGGCCAATTCGGCCGAGCGGTCGGCCAGCTCCTGGGCCTGGCGGGCCTGGGCAATTTTTTGTTCGGGCAGTGACGCGTCTGGGGTGGCTACAGCACCTTTGGTCAGTTTGAGTTGGTCGGCAGCGGTGGCGGCTGGCCGCTTGTCCGCGACATCAGCCTGTATCCGCCCGGTGGCTTCGCGGGTGGATGTCTGTGCGGCGGCGGCTGGCGCAGCTGCTGCCAGGCGCTGGCGAAATGCGTTGAAGTCCCGGCTTTGTGCCGCGATCAGCTGGCGCGCCTGGTTGGCCGGGACGGCTTGCACCTGGTCGTCATCGGGTAGCTCCAGAACAGCGCCTGCCTTTAGGCGGTTGACGTTGTTGCTGATGAAGGCGTCGGGGTTGGCCCTGAGCATGGCAACCAGCATTTGCTCCAGCGTGGCATTTGCGGGTTTGGTGCTTTCGGCAATTCGCCCGGCGGTATCGCCGCGTTTGACGGTCAGTGTGTCGGGTTGGGGGGCTGCCGTGCGGGCAGGTGGCTGCTGTGCCGCTGCAGGGCGACGCGTGGCCGCTGCTGGCAGTGGGGTGCTGGCAGTGGGTTCAGCGCTGCGCACGGGGGCCGCCGCCGCTGGGCTGGCGGAAGGTGCTGGTGCTGGTACCGGTATGGGGGCCGCAGGCGCAGGCTGGGTAGCCGCCGGTGGGGCTTGTGGGGGCGCAGGGCGGGGTGGTGGGGGTGCAGGTGTCGGTGCCTGGGCAGCCACAGGGGCAGGCCGAACTGGGGCCGCCGGGGCAGAGGTCACAGGAGGGAGCAGCAGCGCGGGTGCAGGTACGCGCAGGTTGGGTGGGTCAAAGAGCATCGTGTAGTCGCGCACGATGCGTCCGGAGGCCCAACTGGCCTCCAGAATCAGGTCGAGGTAGGGCTCGTTGACGATGCGTGGGTTGGCGATGCGCAGGTAGGCCTGTCCGTTTGGTCTGCGGGCGAGGGTAATGTCGGTGTTGGCCAGCGCGGCATTGAAGTCCACGCCAGCGGCCCGGTACACCTCTGCCCTGGCAAGACCCACTTGCAGAGAGTTGGCCTCGGCAGTGGTGAGTTCGGGGATGTCGATTTCGGCCCGCAGCGGCTCGCCCAGTGCGGATTGGACGGTCAGTCTCCCCAGAGAGAGCGCTTGGGCCACAGGTGCAAACGCAGCAAAGCTGACCACCACGGCCAACGCGCTGGCGCTGGCCACCCGTCGCCAGGCCTGGGACATTGGGGTCAGAGGGTGGGGCGGCCGAATGGGCGGGTGGGAGTTAAAGCGCACTTGAACCTCAATGAAACAGGTCGGAAAAACCACCTTAGCACCATCGCATGGGGCTGACAAGCGGCCCGCGTGTGGCGGTTGCCCGCTCCGTGGGCGCTCTGGCCTGGTGGCGTGCCCGCGTTGTCCACCCGCAACGCCGCCAGAGCGGCATTCGGGCAGGGTATGCGCGGCTGAAACATGCGATGGCCCGGGTGGACGTTCAGGCCGTCAACAAAATTCGCAGCATGCGCCGCAGTGGCTCTGCCGCTCCCCAGAGCAACTGGTCGCCGATAGTAAACGCCCCCACATACTCGGGCCCCATGGCCAGTTTGCGGATGCGTCCCACGGGGATGGTCATGGTGCCGGTCACGGCCACAGGCGTCAGGTCTTTGATGGTGGCTTCGCGGATGTTGGGCACCACTTGGACCCACTGGTTGTCAGCGGCAATCATGGCCTCGATATCGGCGGTGGGGACGTCCTTCTTCAGTTTGAATGTCAGTGCCTGGCTGTGGCAGCGCATGGCACCCACGCGCACGCAGAAACCGTCCACGGGAATGGCGCTGGAACCGAAACCTTCGCCCATGCCCAGAATCTTGTTGGTTTCGGCCATGCCTTTCCACTCTTCTTTGGATTGGCCATTGCCCAGGTCTTTGTCGATCCAGGGAATGAGCGAGCCACCCAGTGGCACGCCAAAGTTGGCGGTTTCAGCAGCCGTCAAGCCACGCTGGGTGGCGATGACCTGGCGGTCGATGTCGAGGATGGCGCTCTTGGGGTCGTCCAGCAGGTTGCGCACCGATGCATTCAGGGTGCCGTACTGCGTCAGCAGTTCGCGCATGTGCTGGGCGCCGCCGCCCGAGGCTGCCTGGTAGGTTTGGGTGCTCATCCATTCCACCAAGCCTGCTTTGTACAGCGCACCCACGCCCATCAGCATGCAGCTGACGGTGCAGTTGCCGCCCACCCAGTTCTTGCCGCCGTTGGCCAGGGCGTTCTGGATGACAGGCATATTGACAGGGTCCAGGATGATGACCGCGTCTTTGTCCATGCGCAGGGTGGAGGCCGCATCGATCCAGTGGCCGTTCCAGCCGGCAGCGCGCAGCTTGGGGAATACCTCGGTGGTGTAGTCGCCGCCTTGGGCGCTGATGATGACGGCGCAGCGCTTGAGCGCAGCTATGTCGTGCGCGTCTTGCAGCTTGGTTTCGTTTTTGGCCATGGCAGGCGCTTGCCCACCGGCGTTGGAGGTGGAGAAAAACAGGGGCTCGATGAGGTCGAAATCGCCCTCGGCCTGCATGCGGTCCATGAGGACCGAGCCGACCATGCCGCGCCAGCCGACCAGACCCACCAGGGGAGCCGCGCCAGCGTTCAGAAGAGTGGAAGCCATGAAGTTGCCCTTTCAGATGTTGAAACTCGGGGATTTCATCTGCCCGGCCTGTCAGGCCGGGTAGGGGCGCGACAAACCAGGCCGATTCAGCCAGTAATGGTTGTCGTTTTGGTCGTGCCGGACCATGCCGATGCCAGGCACGCACCCACGCCCAGGCGCACGGCTGGCGTGCGGCTGTTGGGCGGGAATGCGGGCTGTGACATGAAATCCATTGTAGGTCGTGGAATTACGCCAGATTGACAGCGTGTGGCGCCCACATCAGAGCGCAGCCACCACTGCTTGGCCCATCTCGGCCGTGCTGACCAGGGTAGTGCCCGCGCTGTGGATATCGGCGGTGCGCAGCCCTTGCACCAGCACGCGCTGCACAGCAGCCTCGATGCGTTGGGCGGCTTCTTCCTGGTTGAGGCTGAAGCGAAGCATCATGGCAGCCGACAGAATGGTGGCCAACGGGTTGGCAATGCCTTTGCCCGCGATGTCGGGTGCACTGCCGTGGCTGGGCTCGTACAGCCCCTGGTTCTTGCTGTTGAGGCTGGCAGACGGCAACATGCCAATGGAGCCGGTGAGCATGGATGCCTCGTCCGAGAGGATGTCGCCAAACATGTTGCCAGTCACAACCACGTCGAATTTTTTGGGCGCGCGCACCAGCTGCATGGCGGCGTTGTCCACGTACATGTGTTCCAGTTCCACGTCGGGGTACTGCGCATGGACCTCGGTGACCACGTCCTTCCAGAACTGGAAGGTTTCCAGCACATTGGCTTTGTCCACGCTGGTGACTTTGCGGTTGCGCTTGCGGGCTGCCTGGAAGGCCACGTGGGCAATGCGCTCGATCTCCGGCTTGCTGTAGCGCATGGTGTCAAAGGCTTCTTCCGCCCCAGGAAAGTGCCCATCGGTGGCGATGCGCCTGCCCCTGGGCTGGCCGAAGTAGATGTCCCCGGTCAGCTCGCGGATGATGAGGATGTCCAAGCCGGAAATCAGCTCGGGCTTGAGGCTGGAGGCGCCGACGAGCTGTTCGTAGCAGATGGCCGGGCGGAAGTTGGCAAACAGGCCCATGTGCTTGCGCAGACCCAGAATGGCCTGCTCGGGGCGCAGTGGGCGGTCGAGTTTGTCGTACTTCCAATCGCCCACAGCGCCAAAGAGCACCGCATCGGCAGACATGGCCAGCTTGAGGGTGGACTCGGGCAGGGGGTGACCATGTGCCTCGTACGCAGCGCCGCCGACCAGGGCTGTTTCCATTTCGAAGCGCAGGTCCAGTGCACCCAGCACGTTGACTGCTTGCGCGACGATTTCGGTACCGATGCCATCTCCGGGCAAAATTGCGATTTTCATTTGTATTACTTTGTAGCTAACAACCTATGCGCAGCAAGCGCAAAATGGTGTTTTATGTAAAGTTTATGCGCCAGGCAGCATGGTATGGGCCAGCCAGGGCTTGGTGGTCAGGCGCTGGTTCTCAAAGGTTTTGATCTTTGCCTCTTGCCGCAAGGTCAGGCCAATGTCGTCCAGTCCGTTGAGCAGGCAGTACTTGCGAAACGCCTGCACATCAAACGGGATTTCATCGCCGTTGGGCTTGACGACCACCTGGCGCCCCAGGTCAATGGTGAGCTGGTAGCCAGGGAAGGCCGCCACCTCGTCAAACAGTTGGCCCACCACCGGCTCGGGCAACACAATGGGCAGCAGGCCGTTTTTGAAGCAGTTGTTGAAAAAAATGTCGGCGTAGCTGGGTGCAATCAGGGCGCGAAAGCCGTACTGGTCAATCGCCCATGGCGCGTGTTCGCGGCTGGAGCCGCAGCCAAAGTTTTTGCGGGCCAACAGAATCGATGCACCCGCATAGCGCGGCTGGTTGAGCACGAAGTCCGGGTTGGGGCGTCGGCTGGCGGGGTCTTGCCCAGGAAAGCCAGCGTCCAGGTAGCGCCACTCGTCGAACAGGTTGGGGCCAAAACCGGTCTTGCGGATGGATTTGAGGAACTGCTTGGGAATGATGGCGTCGGTGTCCACGTTTTCGCGGTCCATGGGGGCCACCAGGCCCTGGTGCACGGTGAATGGGTTCATGGTTATTTCTTGGCTGCGCCTTCGATTTTTTCGCCGGCCTTTTGCAGGTCCTGTCCCACACCTTTGACGGTGTTGCACGCGGACAGGGTGAACGCCAGCGCCAGGGCGGCAGCGACAGAAAGCAGTTTGGTGTGCATGGTGGACCTTTCAGGCAAATTGGCGAACATCAACGAAATGGCCGTGGATGGCAGCAGCTGCGGCCATGGCGGGGCTGACCAGGTGGGTGCGCCCACCGGCGCCCTGGCGGCCTTCGAAGTTGCGGTTGCTCGTGCTGGCGCAGCGCTCGCCCGGCTCCAGCCGGTCGGCATTCATGGCCAGGCACATGCTGCAGCCAGGCTCGCGCCACTCAAAGCCTGCAGCTTTGAAAATCTCGTGCAGCCCTTCTCGCTCGGCCTGCTCTTTCACGAGCCCGGAACCGGGAACCACCATCGCAACCTTGATGTTTTTGGCGACTTTCTGACCCAGCTTTTTGACCAGGGCTGCGGCTTCGCGCATGTCCTCTATCCGGCTGTTGGTGCATGAGCCAATAAATACCTTGTCCACATGGATGTCGGCCAGCCGCTTGCCGGGCTGCAGCGCCATGTACACCAGTGCCCGTTCGATGGCGCTGCGTTTGTTGGCATCTTTTTCTTTGTCGGGGTCGGGCACCCGGTCTTCGATGCCCAGCACCATTTCGGGCGAGGTTCCCCAGGTGACCTGGGGTTGAATCAGTGAAGCGTCCAGCTCCACCACGGCATCGAACACCGCGTCGGCATCGGAGTGCAGGGTGTTCCAGTAAGCCACGGCCTGCTCCCACTCCAAGCCAGTGGGCGCCAGTGGCCGGCCCTTGACGTATTGGATGGTTTTATCGTCCACCGCCACCAGGCCCGCACGTGCGCCGCCTTCAATGGCCATGTTGCATACGGTCATGCGGCCTTCCATGCTCAGCGCTCGGATGGCCGAGCCGGCAAATTCGATGGTGTAGCCGGTGCCACCTGCGGTACCAATTTTCCCAATGATGGCGAGCACGATGTCCTTGGCGGTGCAGCCTGCGGACAGTTTGCCGTCCACCTGGATGAGCATGTTGCGTGCTTTTTTGGCCAGCAGGGTCTGCGTGGCCATGACGTGCTCCACCTCGCTGGTGCCGATGCCATGGGCCAGCGCCCCAAATGCGCCGTGGGTGCTGGTGTGGCTGTCACCGCAGACCACTGTCATGCCGGGCAAGGTGGCGCCGTTTTCCGGACCAATGACGTGCACGATGCCCTGGCGGCGCGACATGAACGGGAAAAACGCTGCAGCGCCCGACTCGGCGATGTTGTCGTTGAGCGTGGTGATCTGCTCTTTGCTGATGGGGTCGGTGATGCCGTCGTAACCCAGCTCCCAGCCAGTGGTGGGGGTGTTGTGGTCGGCGGTAGCGACGATGGAGCTGACCCGCCAGACTTTACGGCCGGCCTGGCGCAGGCCTTCAAAGGCCTGGGGGCTGGTGACCTCGTGGACCAGGTGCCGATCAATGTACAAAATGGCCGTACCGTCTTCTTCGGTGTGGACGACGTGCTCGTCCCAGATCTTGTCGTAAAGGGTGCGTCCCATGTCGATTGGTCCTTTGATGAAGCCGATGATTTTATGCTTGCAGGCCCACCCACGGACGCGGGCGCAGACGCTGCCGGTGAGCCCCTGTGGAGAACACAAAAAAACCCGCACGGTGTCACCACCGGCGGGCTTGTGGGGCAGAAACGGTCAGTGCCTGATCAGCCCTTGCTGGCGGGAACGTCGCGGCGCACAGAGCCGGTGAACAGCTGGCGCGGACGGCCGATCTTGTACTCGGGGTCGCTGATCATTTCGTTGAGCTGGGAAATCCAGCCCACCGTGCGTGCCAGTGCAAACACACCGGTGAACAGGTTCACTGGAATGCCAATGGCGCGCTGCACGATGCCGGAGTAGAAGTCCACGTTGGGGTACAGCTTGCGGCTGACGAAGTAGTCGTCTTCCAAGGCGATTTTTTCCAGTGCCTTGGCCAGTTTGAACATGGGGTCGTTTTCCAGGCCCAGTTCTGCCAGCACCTCGTTGCAGGTTTCCTGCATGAGCTTGGCGCGGGGGTCGTAGTTTTTGTAAACGCGGTGGCCAAAACCCATCAGCTTGACGCCGGAATTTTTGTCCTTGACCTTCTCCATGAACTCGCCGACCTTGGCGACGCCGCCCTGGCGCTGGATGTCTTCCAGCATGTTCAGGCAGGCTTCGTTGGCACCACCGTGGGCAGGGCCCCACAGGCAGGCCACGCCAGCCGCAATGGCTGCAAACGGGTTGGTCCCGGATGAGCCACACAGGCGAACGGTGGAGGTGGAGGCGTTTTGCTCGTGGTCGGCGTGCAGGATGAAGATGCGGTCCAGAGCACGCTCCAGCACCGGGTTGACCACGTATTCTTCGCAGGGGGTGCCAAACATCATGCGCAGGAAGTTGCCTGCGTAGCTGAGGTGGTTCTGCGGGTACATGTAGGGCTGGCCCAGCCCGTATTTGTAGGCCATGGCCACCAGTGTGGGCATTTTCGCGATCAGGCGGATGGCCGCAATCTCACGGTGCTGTGGGTTGTTGATGTCCGTGCTGTCGTGGTAGAAGGCCGACATGCCGCCCACCAAGCCGGTCAGAACGGCCATGGGGTGCGCATCCCGGCGGAAACCGCGCAGGAAAAACTGCATCTGCTCGTTCACCATGGTGTGGTTGATGACGAGCTTGTGGAAGTCTTTGCGCTGGGTTTCGTCGGGCAGTTCGCCTTTGAGCAGCAGGTAGCAAGTGTCGAGGTAGTCGCAGTTGGCGGCCAGTTGTTCGATCGGGTAGCCGCGGTACAGCAACTCGCCCTTGTCACCGTCGATGTAGGTGATGCTGGACTGGCATGACGCGGTCGACAGAAACCCCGGGTCGTAGGTGAACATGCCCGTTTGCCCGTAAAGCTTGCGGATGTCGATCACATCAGGACCGATGTTGCCACCGTACACGGGCAACTCGATGCTGGGGCTGCCGTTGCTGAACGACAGGGTGGCTTTGTTATCGGCAAGTTTCATGGGGTTTCCTTTTTTAGGTGGGCTATGAATCAGATGTGCGAATCGGCTTTTGTGGCTCTAACCATGCGAAGAACCTGCCAGACTTCCGGCCGATCGAGTGCTGCTTCAGGGTCTTTGCGCCCCAAGAACAGGTCCATCAGGTCGTTGTCTGAGAGGTCCATCAAAATTTCCAACCCCGTCGCCTGCTCCACGTTCAGGGTGGCTTCGTGTCGGGCAAAAAAACGTGCCAGCAGCAAGTCGTTTTCCAGCAAGCCCCGGCGGCAGCGCCACTTGAGCTTGCTGAGTGCGCGTTCGTCGAGGAGCGAGCTGGTGGTCATGCGGGTAAGGGTGTGGGTCAAATCGCCCGCATCACCAGCATCTCTTTGATCTTGCCGATGGCCTTGGTGGGGTTCAGACCCTTGGGGCAGACATCGACGCAGTTCATGATGGTGTGGCAACGGAACAGGCGGTAGGGGTCTTCGAGGTTGTCCAGACGCTCGGCGGTGGCCTGGTCACGGCTGTCGGCAATGAAGCGGTAGGCCTGTAACAGACCGGCAGGACCCACGAACTTGTCAGGGTTCCACCAGAAGCTGGGGCAGCTGGTCGAGCAGCTGGCGCACAAAATACACTCGTACAAGCCGTTGAGCTCCTCACGCTCTTCCGGACTCTGCAGGCGCTCTTTTTCAGGAGGCACGTTGTCGTTGATCAGGTAGGGCTTGATGCTGTTGTACTGCTTGAAGAACAACGTCATGTCCACAATCAAATCGCGTACCACCGGCAGACCAGGCAACGGTTTCAGAACGATGTCGCCCTTGAGTGTGTTCATGTTGGTCAGGCAGGCCAGACCATTTTTGCCATTGATGTTCATGGCATCGGAGCCGCACACGCCCTCCCGGCACGAGCGGCGGAAGGAAATGGTGGGGTCTTCTTTCTTGAGCTTCATCAGCGCGTCCAGCAGCATGCGCTCGTGACCGTCGAGTTCCACCTCGATGGTCTGCATGTAGGGCTTGGCGTCTTTTTCGGGGTCGTAGCGGTAAATCTTGAATGTGCGTTTGGCCATGGTGGCTTCTCCAATCGATTGAGGCTGGGTTTCGGCGCCGGGTTCAGAAGGTGCGAACCTTGGGTGGCACCGAAGCCACGGTCAGGGGCTTCAAGTTGACGGGTTTGTACGACAGGGTGTTGGTGGCGCTGTCCCACAGCGTGTGCTTCATCCACTCCGCGTCATTGCGGCCGAGAGGGAATTCGGCATCGTCGGCGGCCCGTTCGTAGTCATTCACGGTATGGGCGCCACGGCACTCGTGGCGGGCAGCGGCAGACGTCATCGTGGCCTGGGCGGCTTCCATGAGGTTTTCAACTTCCAGTGCCTCGATGCGTGCTGTGTTGAACACATTGGACTTGTCCTTGAGGGTGATGTTGGCCACCCGCTCGCGCATGGCGTTGATCTTTTTAACGCCTTCGTCCATGCTGGCCTGGGTGCGGAACACACCGGCATGCTGCTGCATGGTGGCGCGCATGTCGTTGGCCACGTCTTGCGCGTATTCGCCGTCTTTGCTGCCGTTGAGGCGCTCCAGGCGCTCCAGCGTGCGGTCAGCGGCATCGGCTGGCAGTGCCTGGTGGCCTTTGGTTTTCAGGTTGTAGTCCACGATGTGGTTGCCCGCTGCGCGGCCAAACACCAGCAGGTCCAACAGTGAGTTGGTGCCCAGGCGGTTGGCGCCGTGGACGCTCACGCAGGAGCACTCACCCACGGCATACAAGCCATTGACCACTTGTTGCGCGCCGTTGCCGTCGGGTGTGACGACCTGACCATTCACGTTGGTGGGGATACCACCCATTTGGTAGTGAATGGTTGGCACTACCGGTATGGGCTCGCGCGTGATGTCCACGTTGGCGAAGTTCACGCCGATTTCGTACACCGAGGGCAGGCGTTTGTGGATGGTGTCGGCACCCAGGTGGTCCAACTTCAGGAACACGAAGTCTTTGTTGGGTCCGCAGCCACGGCCTTCTTTGATTTCCTGGTCCATGCAGCGCGACACAAAATCGCGCGGGGCCAGGTCTTTCAGGGTGGGGGCGTAGCGCTCCATGAAGCGCTCACCGTTGCTGTTGAGCAAAATGGCGCCTTCGCCACGGCAACCTTCGGTCAGCAACACGCCAGCACCGGCCACGCCGGTGGGGTGGAATTGCCAGAATTCCATGTCTTGCAGCGGAATACCTGCCCGAGCCGCCATGCCCAAGCCGTCGCCCGTGTTGATGAAGGCGTTGGTGCTGGCGGCAAAAATACGGCCCGCTCCGCCAGTGGCCAGCAGAGTGGTCTTGGCTTCCAGGATGTGGACATCGCCGGTTTCCATTTCGAGAGCGGTCACACCCACCACATCGCCGTTGGCGTTGCGGATGAGGTCAAGGGCCATCCATTCCACAAAGAAATTGGTGCGGGCCTGCACGTTTTGCTGGTACAGGGTGTGCAGCATGGCGTGACCTGTGCGGTCGGCCGCGGCGCAGGCGCGTTGCACCGGCTTCTCGCCATAGTTGGCGGTGTGACCGCCGAATGGGCGCTGGTAGATGGTGCCGTCGGGGTTGCGGTCAAAAGGCATACCCATGTGTTCGAGGTCGTATACCGCATTGGCGGCTTCGCGGCACATGAACTCTATGGCATCTTGGTCGCCCAGCCAGTCCGACCCTTTGATGGTGTCGTAAAAGTGGTAGTGCCAGTTGTCCTCGCTCATGTTGCCCAGACTGGCGCCAATGCCGCCCTGGGCTGCCACGGTGTGGCTGCGGGTGGGAAAAACCTTGGACAGCACGGCCACGTTCAGGCCAGCTCGGGCCAGCTGCAAAGAGGCGCGCATGCCGGAGCCGCCTGCGCCAACGATCACAACATCAAAACGGCGTTTGGTCAGAGAAGAAGCTTTTGTCATGGCTTTAGAGCCTCCAGAGAACTTGAATGGCCCAGCCCATGCAACCCAGGAGCCAGACGATGGTGAATGCGTGCAGTGTCAGCCGAAGACCGGCGGGTTTGACATAGTCCATCCAGAGATCGCGCATGCCGATCCATGCGTGGTAGAAAAGGGCCAACAAGACAACAAACGTCAGTGCCTTCATCCACTGGGGAGCAAAAATTCCAGCCCAGGATTCGTAGGTCAGAGGGCCCGATGTGAAGATGACTTGCGCCATCACAATAAGGGTAAACAATGCCATCAGGGCAGCCGTCAGGCGCTGCGCCATAAAGTCGCGAAGTCCGTAGTGCGCGCCGACAACGACACGCTTGGAACCGTAATTCACAGCCATGGTTGGTCTTTCAGATCAAGGTGGGTGAGGGCGTTCAGTACAGCCCGAAAAGTTTGGCGCCGAGTACGGCGGTCAGGCCCAGTGCCAGCACGAGAACGGTTTTGGCAGAGCTGGCGCCGAATTCTTTGGAAACACGGTGGGTGGCATCCATGTACAAGTGGCGCAGCCCTGCCAGCAGGTGGTGCAGGTAGCCCCAGATAAGGCCCAGCGCCACGAGCTTGAAGAACCAGCCCGGCACGCCACCCACGCCGACGCCGAAAGCCGCGGTGAAGGTTTCGTAGGAAATGTCGGACGACAGCGACTGGTCAAACATCCAGACGATGAATGGCAGCAACACGAACATCATGGCACCGCTCACGCGGTGAAGGATGGAAACCCAGCCCGCCGGCGGCAGCCGGTAGGTCGTCAGGTCTTTGAAGGCGTTGATGTTGCGAAACTCCGCTCGCGTTTTATTCAACTGGGTCATGGTGAACTTTCTGGGTCAATGGATAAGGGGATGTAACGCCCTTGTAACCTGGCGAAATAGCACGAAGGATTCTATTGCAACGCACCATTCACGAAGCTTGCAGGCGGGTATTTCAAGCAGGATGTTTCAGCTGAGTTCGTTGCGGTAGTGGTGCTGGTCGGTCCGGTAGGTGCCGCGACGCAGTTCCATGGGGACGTCATGGTAGGTGTAAGAGATGCGCTCCACCGTCAGCAAGGGGTGGCCACTGGCTACACCGAGCAAGGCAGCGGACTCACCCGAGGCACTTTCGGCTTTGATTTTTTCTTTGGCTCTGACCATGCGTACCCCGAACTCGGACTCGAAAAAAGCGTACATGGGTCCCTGGTCGGACGACAGGGCCTCCAATGTCAACCCCTTGAAAGGGCTCCCAGGGAGCCAGATGTCTTCCAGAATGGTGGGTTGGCCCTGGAAGGCCAATACCCGCCTGACAAAGACCACTGGGTCAGCGCTGCGCAGGCTCAACAGCCGGGCAACGTCGGCGGAGGCTCGCACGCGTTTGCACTCCACAATTTTTCGCTCGGCCCTGACCTCTTCGCCGGTATCGGGTTGCAAGCGCAAAAACCGGTACTGAATGTGCCGCTCTGCGTGAGTGGCGACGAATGTCCCTTTGCCCTGGCGGCGAACCACCAGGTTGTCTGCGGCCAGTTCGTCGATGGCTTTTCGCACGGTGCCCTGGCTCACCCGGTAGCGGCCGGCCAAATCCTGCTCGCTGGGGATGACGTCACCCGGTTTCCATTCGCCCTCTTGCAGACTGGTCAGTATCAGGGTCTTGATTTGCTGGTACAGCGGACTGAACGCGGGCGTTGCCAGCGTCAAACCCGAAGCGGCGACCACTGGTGCAGTCAGGCCCCCGTCAGAGGTGGATGGTGGGGTTTGGCTTGAGGTGTTCATGTGTGTCTCTGGTGAATCATATCTTATATAAGACATAAGACAAATTGACCTGAGACGGTCAAGCGCGTTACACTTTGGAGTGGTGGAAACGCCGCGTCAGCGCATCACGCCATGCGCGTCACGACGGCCATCCAGGTTGGTTTCGCACATCATCTATCACCCCTACTGAGGAGTCTTTCTATGTCCAAGAAGCCCGTTCGCGTTGCCGTCACAGGCGCCGCTGGCCAAATCGGTTACGCCCTGCTGTTTCGCATTGCCTCCGGCGAAATGCTGGGCAAAGACCAGCCCGTCATTCTGCAGTTGCTGGAAGTGCCCATGGAAAAAGCCCAGGAAGCACTCAAGGGCGTGATCATGGAACTGGAAGACTGCGCATTCCCTCTGCTTGCTGGTATCGAGGCCCACAGCGACCCCATGACCGCATTCAAAGACACCGACTACGCGTTGCTGGTTGGTGCTCGCCCACGCGGCCCCGGCATGGAGCGCGCAGACCTGCTGGCAGCCAATGCCCAAATTTTCACTGCCCAGGGCAAGGCACTGAACGCAGTGGCCAGCCGCGACGTCAAGGTGCTGGTGGTGGGCAACCCCGCCAACACCAATGCCTACATTGCCATGAAGTCCGCCCCTGACCTCAAGCCCGGCAACTTCACCGCCATGCTGCGTCTGGACCACAACCGTGCAGCCAGCCAGATTGCCGCCAAAACCGGCAAGGCTGTGGCTTCCATCGAGAAGCTGGCCGTGTGGGGCAACCACTCGCCCACCATGTACGCCGACTACCGCTTTGCCACCATCGATGGCGAGTCTGTCAAAGACATGATCAATGACGAAGCCTGGAACCGTGATGTGTTCCTGCCCACCGTGGGCAAGCGTGGTGCGGCCATCATCGCTGCCCGTGGCGTGTCGTCTGCAGCGTCTGCTGCCAATGCCGCCATTGATCACATGCGCGATTGGGCCCTGGGTACCAACGGCAAGTGGGTCACCATGGGTATTCCATCCAACGGCGAATACGGCATTCCTGCTGAAACCATGTTTGGCTACCCCGTCACCTGCGAAGGCGGCGAGTACAAAATCGTCGAAGGTTTGCCCATTTGCGAGTTCTCACAGGAATGCATCAACAAGACGCTGGCCGAGCTGCAAGGCGAGCAAGACGGCGTCAAGCACCTGCTGTAACCGGTTGGTAACTTCAGTCCTCGACACCCGCGTGGCCCAGTTGCCCCTCCCGCCCGCTGCCCACCCCCGCGATGTGTTGCGGGGCGCGCAGGCAGCCCAGGCAGCGCTGCCTGTGTGCGACCACTACAGCGGTGTGGAACCGCGCATGCGCAAAAGCCTGCAGCTGCAGGCCGATCTCATGGCCGAGTACGGCGCCTGCGTGCTGGATGTGACGCTGGATTGCGAAGACGGCGCCCCGGTTGGTGCCGAGGCAGAGCATGCGGCGCTGGTGGCGGAGTTGTTGCAAGAGGCATCGCCCGAGGCAAGGGTGGGTGTGCGGGTACATCCTGTGGATCACCCTGCGTTTGAGGTGGATGTGCAGTGTCTGCTGGGCCAGGGGCGGCGCCTTCCGGCGTACGCCATGGTGCCCAAGGTGGAGTCGGTGGCCTGTGTAGAGCGGATGGTGGCTGCCTGTGACGCCGTGGGTGCCACCGATGTGCCCATCCATGTCCTGATCGAGTCGCCAGCCGCTGTGCACCGGTGTTTTGATATTGCCGCACACCCGAGGGTGCAGTCGCTCAGTTTTGGGTTGATGGACTTCGTCTCCGCCCACGCGGGTGCCATCCCTGCATCGGCCATGGGGGTGGTGGGGCAGTTCGAGCACCCTCTGGTGCTCAGGGCCAAGCTGGCGCTGGCCAGTGCGGCGCATGCCCACGGCAAGGTGCCCTCGCACTGTGTGGTGACCGAGTTTCGGGACCTGTCCGCGCTGCGTCATGCCGCACTCAAGGCCAGAAACGAGCTGGGTTACACCCGCATGTGGAGCATTCACCCGGACCAGGTCCGTACCGTGATCGAGGTGTTTGCACCGTCTGAAGCCGAGATTGACGAGGCTACTCAGGTCATAGCGGCTGCCTGGCGGCAACAATGGGCACCTATCCAGGTCAACGGGCGTTTGCACGATCGTGCCAGCTACCGGTTTTATTGGCAGATACTGGAGCGTGCCCACCAGACCGGGCGGGTACTCCCCGCTGAGGTGGGTGTTTTTTTTGCCCCCAAGACCCTTGAGGCGTCCAGCGCCAGAAAGACCTGTCCATGATCCACTCCATGTACGCGACCCCTGGGGCTCGGTCTCTGGGTGCGGCGGTGCTGCTGCTGCTGGCCCTGTGGTCCCCCCTGAGCGCAGCCCCCGCCAAGGGGGTGTTGGCAGCACCGGCCACCCCTGTGCAGTTGTCCGCCGCCGAGTGGGAGGTGGCGGGTTCGGTGCACACCGGGCTATTGGCCTGTGAGCTGGGTCAGTCGGTGCGTGTGGAGCCCGACCCCGCAGCGCCGGGTCACTTTCGTGTGCAGCTGCAGCGCCTCGTGTACCGCATGCGCCCCGTGGAAAGCCTCACAGGGGCTGTCCGTCTGGAGGACGATGCCCAAGGGGCTGTCTGGATACAGTTGGCCAACAAATCCATGCTCATGAGCCAGCGGCTCGGTCGCCGACTTGCCGACGAGTGTGCAGGTGCTGTGCAGCGTGGCGTGGCGCAGGCCATGAGATTGAACCCATTACCCAGTTTGCTGGACCCGCAATAAGCCCTTCTGCAACAAGCCCTTGATCGGGTGCCGTGTCAGTTGTTTCTGTTTTTTGATTGGAGATTAGCCATGTTGAAAGCCTACCGTGAACACGTAGCCGAGCGCGCCGCTCTCGGTATTCCCCCGCTGGCGCTGGATGCCAAGCAGGTTGAAGCCCTGATTGAGCTCATCAAAAACCCACCAGCCGGCGAAGAAGCCTTCTTGATGGACCTGCTGACCCACCGCGTGCCCCCCGGCGTGGACGACGCAGCCAAGGTCAAGGCCAGCTTTCTGGCTGCAGTGGCCCATGGTGACTTGCAGGTCAGCCTGATCTCCAAGGCCAAGGCCACCGAGCTGCTGGGCACCATGGTGGGCGGTTACAACGTCCACCCCCTCATCGAGCTGCTGGACGATGCTGAAGTGGCCTCGGTGGCCGGTGCGGCGCTGAAAAAGACACTGTTGATGTTTGACTTCTTCAACGATGTCGCCGAGAAAGCCAAGGCTGGCAACGCTGTGGCCAAAGACGTGATGCAAAGCTGGGCAGACGGCGAGTGGTTCACCAGCCGTCCCGAGGTGGACAAAAAGATCACCGTCACCGTCTTCAAGGTGCCCGGCGAAACCAACACCGACGACCTCTCGCCCGCGCCCGATGCGACGACGCGTCCGGACATCCCGATGCACTACCTGGCAATGCTGAAGAACACCCGCCCCGACGCGGCCTTCAAGCCCGAAGAAGACGGCAAGCGTGGCCCGATGCAGTTCATCGAAGACCTGAAGAAAAAGGGCAACCTCGTCGCCTACGTAGGCGACGTGGTGGGCACGGGTTCCAGCCGCAAGTCGGCCACCAACTCGGTGGTTTGGGCCACCGGCCAGGATATTCCCTTCGTGCCCAACAAGCGCTTTGGCGGTGTCACGCTGGGCGGCAAAATTGCTCCTATCTTCTTCAACACGCAAGAAGACTCCGGCTCGCTGCCCATTGAAGTGGATGTGTCCAAGCTGGAAATGGGCGACGTCATCGACGTGCTGCCCTACGAGGGCAAACTGGTCAAAAACGGCGAGACTGTCGCCGAGTTCAAACTCAAGAGCGACGTGCTGTTTGACGAAGTTCGCGCCGGTGGCCGTATCAACCTCATCATTGGCCGCAGCCTGACCGCCAAGGCACGTGAGTTCCTGGGCCTGCCCGCATCCACGCTGTTCCGCCTGCCTTCCGTGCCCACCGCCACCAACGCCGGTTTCACACTGGCGCAAAAGATGGTCGGCCGCGCCGTAGGCCTGCCAGAAGGCCAGGGCGTGCGCCCCGGTACTTACTGCGAACCCAAAATGACGACTGTCGGCAGCCAGGACACCACTGGCCCCATGACCCGCGACGAACTGAAAGACCTGGCCTGCCTGGGTTTCAGCGCCGACCTGGTGATGCAGTCCTTCTGTCACACCGCCGCCTATCCCAAGCCTGTGGACGTGAAAACCCACCGCGAACTGCCGAAGTTCATCAGCAGCCGTGGTGGCGTGGCCCTGCGCCCCGGTGATGGCGTGATCCACAGCTGGCTCAACCGCCTGCTGCTGCCTGACACCGTCGGTACCGGCGGTGACAGCCACACCCGCTTCCCCATTGGCATCAGCTTCCCAGCCGGTTCCGGTCTGGTCGCTTTCGGTGCAGCCACCGGCGTGATGCCTCTGGACATGCCCGAGTCTGTGCTGGTGCGCTTCAAAGGCGAAATGCAGCCCGGCGTGACCCTGCGCGATCTGGTGCATGCCATTCCGCTGTACGCCATCAAACAAGGCCTGCTGACTGTGGCCAAGGCCGGCAAGATCAACGAATTCTCCGGTCGTATCCTGGAAATCGAAGGTCTGCCCAACCTGAAGGTCGAGCAAGCGTTTGAACTCTCTGACGCCTCCGCCGAGCGCTCCGCCGCTGGTTGCACCATCAAGCTCAACCCCGAGCCGATCAAGGAGTACCTCACCAGCAACATCGTGCTGATGAAGAACATGATCGCCGATGGCTACGAGGATAAGCGCACCCTGCAGCGCCGTATTGAGAAGGTCGAAGCTTGGCTGGCCAATCCCCAGCTGCTGGAAGCCGACAAAGACGCCGAATACGCACACGTCATCGAGATTGATCTGGCCGACATCAAGGAACCCATCCTGTGCTGCCCGAACGATCCTGACGACGCCAAGTTCCTGTCCGAAGTGGCCGGCACCAAGATTGACGAGGCCTTCATCGGTTCTTGCATGACCAACATCGGCCACTTCCGCGCAGCCGCCAAGCTGTTGGGTGGCCAGCGCGACATCCCCGTCAAGCTGTGGGTGGCACCACCAACCAAGATGGACGAGACCGAGCTGATCAAAGAAGGCCACTACGCCAGCTTCGGCGCAGCCGGTGCCCGCACCGAAATGCCCGGTTGCAGCCTGTGCATGGGCAACCAGGCCCAGGTGCGTGAAGGCGCCACGGTCGTGTCCACCTCCACACGCAACTTCCCCAACCGCCTGGGCAAAAACACGCAGGTGTACCTGGCGTCGGCAGAGTTGGCGGCCATTGCCTCCAAGCTGGGCAAGATTCCGACGGTGGAGGAATACCACGCCGCCATGGGCATCGTGAACAAGGATGGCGCGGCAATCTACAAGTACCTCAACTTCGACCAGATCGAGGAGTACGTGGACAATGCCAAGGCCGTGACCGCCTGATGGAGGGCTTTGCATCCCACTGAACAAGCGGCCCTCGGGCCGCTTTTTTTTATATGTTTTTGGCCTTCTACGCTGGCAGAATATGGATAGTTTGCTAGGTAATGTTGTTGATTTCTCTGTCGTCGATCTGATCACCCCCAAACGCGCCCAGTCCACCCGCTGTCCACCCGCTGTGCGGCCCTATTACCCACATAACCACCCCAGGAGACCACTGTGAAGCTGTACGTCACCCCCCGCGCACCCAACCCCCGGCGCGTGACCATGTTCATGGCCGAAAAAGCTATCACCGGCATCGAGCTGGTGGCTGTGGACATCAATGCCCATGAGCACCGCTCCGAGGCATTCCGCCACCTCAACCCCCTGACCACCGTGCCCACTTTGGTGCTGGACGACGGGCGCGCCCTGTCAGAAAGCCGCGCCATTTGCACCTGGCTGGAGGGCCAGCACCCCGAACCCAACCTCATGGGGGCTGACGCCGATGAGCGCGCCTTCATTGAAATGGCCGACCGCCGAGCAGAGTGGTACCTGATGGTGCCCATTGGGCAGGTCATCCGCCACACCCACCCCGGCCTGGCCGCGCTGGAGCAGCCCCAGTTTGCCGACTACGGTCAGGCCCAAATGGCCAAGGTGCGCGACTACGCCAGCCGTTTTGACCAGCTGCTGCAAACCCAGCCTTGGATGGCTGGCGAGCGCTTCACCATTGCCGACATCACCGCGTTTTGTGCGCTGGAGTTTGCCCGGCTCATGAAGTTCAGCCCCAAGGCCGAGGGGCTGGATGCGCTGCAAGCCTGGCGCGACCGCGTGGCCGAGCGGCCTTCGGCCAAGGCCCTTTGACCATTCGCCACTGACCCTCTGTCCATCCGCCCCTAGGCAGGGGTGCATGTTCCCTGTGTCTGGGTGCAGGTGGCACAGAGGGCTGATGCGCCTTCAACCGGTCAGCTTGAACGTGCCCACCACCTGTTCGAGCTGGGCGGCTTGGTCCTGCAGCGCCTGTGCGGCGGCTGCAGCCTGCTCCACCAGGGCCGCGTTTTGTTGGGTCACACCGTTCATTTCGCCAATGGCGGCGTTGACGCGCTCAATGCCTTGCGTCTGCTCGGCACTGCGCTGGGCAATGTCGCCCACCAGTGAGGACACGTTGCGGATGCTGTCTACCACCTCGGTCATGGTTGCGCCGGCCTGGTGCACCAGCGCACTGCCTGCGCCCACTTTGCCAACGGAGTCATCGATCAGGGTTTTGATCTCTCTGGCCGCCGCCGCCGAGCGCTGGGCCAGGCTGCGCACCTCTGAGGCCACCACCGCGAACCCCCGGCCTTGCTCACCGGCGCGGGCTGCTTCCACTGCGGCGTTCAGCGCCAGGATGTTGGTCTGGAATGCGATGCCGTCAATCACCCCAATGATGTCGGCAATGCGCCGTGACGAGGTCTGGATGGACTCCATGGTCACCACCACCTCACTCACCACGCCACCGGCGCGCTCGGCCACCTCGGAGGCCGAGCCTGCCAACCCGTTGGCCCGGCGGGCGGTGTCGGCGCTTTGGTTTACCCCGGCGGTCAGCTCCTGCATGGCGGTGGCTGTGCGCTCCAGGCTGGCAGCCTGTGCCTCGGTGCGGGTTGACAAATCGCTGTTGCCGCTGGCGATGTCGCTGGAGGCGCTGTAAATCGCGTCAGTGCCACTGCGCACCTTGCCCACCGCCTGGGCCAGGCTGCTTTGCATGTCACGCAGGGCCTGCTGCAAGTGGCCAATTTCGTTGGCCGAGGTCACCGCAATGGGGCGGGTAAGGTCGCCCGCAGCAATGGCCTGGGCAGCCAGCACCCCGTCCTCCAACGGTCTGGTCACCACCCGCCGGATGAAGGGGTAAATGAGCGCCAGCACCGGAATGGCGGTCACCAAGGCCACCAGGATGGATTTGAGGCGCTGGTCTGCCAGGTCCTGGTTGATCTCGCTGAGCGAGACCTTCATGCTCACCACCCCCAGCACACTGCCCTCGGGGGCCTGGTGGCACTGAAGGCAGTTTTTGCCCAGTGAGTTGGTCAGTGCCAGGGTGGGGCGCACCGCCCGCAGGTACTCGCCATCCGCATCGGTGTCGATCCGAAAGGCTGCCTGCCCGGTTTGCAAGACTTCCCGCTCTACGGCGTCCGGGTTGCGCTCGTCCTGGTCGTTGCCGGGGCCAAATGCATCGATTACCGACTGGGCGCGCAGCACGCGCACATCGCGCACCGTACCCAACTGCTTGATTTGGTCCAGAAACACATGGCGCTCACCCACAGTGCCCGTGACCATCATCCCCGTCAGCCCCGCCATGGTGGCGTTGTGGATGCTCAGCGAGTAACTTTGCGCCTGCTTGAGCGCTGCATCTCGGTACACCTGTGATTGCCAGACAATCACCCCCACCCAGACCACTGCCAGCGCAGCGGCCACAGTGACGAGAAACTGCATCCAAATTTTCTGTCGGGTGATGGTCATGGGAGTGCTCTCGGGTCTGGCGCAGGGGCACGCAGTGGTGGGGCGAGTGGCCATTATTCACCCCTCATGCCGCAGTACGCGGCTACCAGAGCGCATTGGTTGCGATTTATCAAACGGAGAGGTGGATTGTGTGGTGACTGCTCCCGGAATTTTGCCGCCTCCGCTCGCAGTGCCTGCGGCTGCTGACCCATGCACGGCGCCCACCAGCCTGGTCATCCAGGAGCGCGAGGTCGAGTTCAGCGCCATGCGCGCCCAGGGAGCCGGTGGGCAGAATGTGAACAAGGTCTCCAGCGCGGTGCATGCCCGTTTTGTGGTGGCGGGGTCGTCACTGCCGCCCGACGTGAAGGAGCGCCTGCTGGCGCTGAAAGACCGGCGCATCACCGCAGATGGGGTGCTGGTCATCAAGGCCCAGCGCCACCGCAGCCAGGACCTCAACCGCGCCGACGCGCTGGCCCGCCTACAAGCCGTTATAGACAGCGTGGCCTTGCCACCGAAGCGCCGCAAGCCCACCCGGCCCACCCTGGGCTCGCAGCGGCGCAGGGTGGAAGCCAAAGTGGCGCGGGGTCAGACCAAGCGCTTGCGGGGGCAGGTCAAAGGCGGTGAATAAACTGTGGCCAGCCTGAACCAGGGAGCGTGTGTGAACCCACAGAATTCGTCCGAGCAAGATATCTGCGACAAACTCATCCGGCCTGCCATTGAGCAGGCCGGTTGGCATGCGTTGACGCAAATTTATGCCCAGTTTCCTCTGCGCGCTGGCCGCGTGGTGGTTCGCGGCAGCACCGCTCGGCGCGATGCCTCCACCGTTCTGCGGGCTGACTATGTGCTTTGCCACAAACCCAACATCCCTTTGGCCGTGGTCGAAGCCAAGCGCGCCTGCCTGTCCGTGGCGGCGGGCACGCAGCAAGCCCTCAAGTACGCCGAGCTGTTGGGTGTGCCCTTCAGCTTTGCCAGCAACGGCGATGGCTTTGTTTTCCGCGACGCTACCTTGTCCAATGGCGTGTTGGAGCAAAACCTCGCCTTGCACGAGTTTCCCAGCCCTGCCGAGCTGTGGCAGCGCTACTGCGCCTGGAAGGGTTGGGCCCCCGAGGTGCAGCGCGTGGCTGGGCACGATTACGCCCCCAGCAAAACACCACGCTACTACCAACTCAACGCCATCAACCGCACGGTGGAGGCCATTGCCGCCGGGCAAAACCGCGCGCTGCTGGTCATGGCCACGGGCACCGGCAAAACCTACACCGCCTTCCAGATCATCTGGCGGTTGTGGAAGAGCGGTGCCAAAAAACGCATTCTGTTCCTGGCCGACCGCAACATCCTCATTGACCAAACCATGGTCAACGACTTTCGGCCGTTCAAAGGGGCCATGGCCAAGCTCAGTCCACACGCCAAAGGCATTGAGCGCGTGAACGAGCAGGGCCAACTGGTGGCGGAAGACCTTGACCTGGCCGTGAACAAAGCCACCAAGAAGGTGGACACCAGCTACGAAATCTATTTGTCTCTGTACCAGGCCGTCAGCGGTGCGCAGGAAGAGCGCAACATTTACAAGCAGTTCAGCCCTGACTTTTTCGACCTGATCGTGGTGGATGAGTGCCACCGGGGCAGTGCGGCTGAAGACTCTGCATGGCGTGACATCCTTACTTACTTCCAAAGCGCCACCCAAGTGGGCCTGACCGCCACGCCCAAAGAGACCGACACCGTCTCCAACTCCGACTACTTTGGCCCGCCCATCTACACCTACAGCCTGAAGCAAGGCATTGAAGACGGTTACCTGGCCCCCTACAAAGTGGTGCGGGTGGACCTGGACAAAGACACCTTCGGTTGGCGGCCCACCGTGGGCATGACCGACAAGCTGGGCAACGTCATTGAAGACCGCATCTACACCGGTGCCGACATGAACCGCAAGCTGGTGCTGGAGCGGCGCGACGAGGTGGTGGCCGCCAAGATCACCGAATACCTGAAGGGCACCGACCGGCACGCCAAAACCATTGTGTTTTGCGAAGACATCGACCACGCCGCCCGCATGCGCCAGGCGCTGAGCAACGCCAATGCCGACATCTGCGCCACCGACCCTAAATACGTGGTGCAAATCACCGGTGATAACGCCGAAGGCAAAGCCCAGCTCGACAACTTCATTGACCCCGAAAAGCCCTTTCCGGTGATTGCCACCACCTCCAAGCTCATGAGCACCGGAGTGGACGCGCAAACTTGCAAGCTCATCGTGCTGGACCAAAACATCAAGTCCATGACGCTGTTCAAGCAAATCATTGGCCGGGGCACACGCCTGCGCGAAGACCTGGGCAAAAGCTGGTTCACCATCCTCGACTTCAAACGCGCCACCGAACTCTTTGCCGACAAAGACTTTGATGGCGACCCCGTGCAGGTGTACCAGCCCAAAGACGATGAACCGGTGGTGCCGCCAGAACCCTTGGCTGACGACACCACGCTCAAACTCAACCCCTTGGCTGACCCCGCCGCCGAGCAAGCCCCACCAAGCCAAGACGGCCTGGGCCCCTTTCAGCCCGGCGGGCCGGACGAACCCAAGAAATACATCTTGGGTAACCAGGTGACCGTGGCCGTGGCCCGCGAGCGGGTGCAGTACCTCAACGCCGACGGCAAACTCATCACCGAAAGCCTGCGCGACTACACCCGCATCAACCTGACCAAGCGGTATGACTCGCTCGACCAATTTTTGCAGGCCTGGCACAGCGCTGACCGCAAAGCCGCGCTGGTGCAAGAACTGGAGCAACAAGGTGTTTTGATAGAAGCGCTGCAGGCCGAATTGACCACTGAAACCGGCCTGCAAGGGCTGGACCCTTTCGACCTGTTGCTGCATGTGGCCTACCACCAGCCCCCGCTCACCCGGCGCGAACGCGCCCGCCGCGTGCGCCAGCGCAGCGCCCAGGCCACCGTGTTCACCCAATACGGCCCGCTGGCCCGCAAGGTGATCGACGCGTTGCTCGACAAATACGCCGACGAAGGCGTGGCCACGCTGGAAAGCCCCGATGTGCTCAAGCTCCAACCTTTTACCGACCTGGGCAGCCCAGTTGAGCTGGTCAGAAGCTTCGGTGGACGCCCGCAATACCTGGCGGCTGTGCAGTCGCTGGAGCGTGAGCTGTACGCCGTGCGTTGAATATCTACTTTTATCCAAATATAGATAAACTATCTATATCAGAGATAGGAGTGGATATTTCATGCGTTACTACCCCCGCACCCAGCTCGCCGTCGAATTGGCCAATGCCTTGCAAGGCAAATTGGCGTTCAGCGACGCACCCAACGGCCTGTTTCTGGCCGCACCCCGGCGCACCGGCAAGTCCACTTTTTTGCAGTCTGACCTCAGCCCTGAGCTGGCACGGCGACAGGTGGTCGTGGTGTACGTGGATTTGTGGGCTGACCAAAAACGCGACCCTGGCAGCCTGATTGCGGAGGCAGTGGGCCGTGCCCTGCTCCAGCAACTGGGCGTGGTGGCCAAGGCCACCAAATCGGCTGGGCTGGAGAGCATCACCGTTGGGGGGCTCAAAATTGACACCTCCAAAATTGGCAGGGTGGACGGCATCACGCTGGCAGACGCCTTGCGGGCCTTGGTCGATGCCGCCAAACAACCTGTGGCCTTGATCATTGACGAAGCCCAGCATGCCCTCACCAGCGAGGCGGGCGAATCGGCCATGGCCGCGCTCAAATCCGCGCGCGACCAACTCAACCGGCCCGACCACATCCGGCTCATGCTGGTCATGTCCGGATCTGACCGCGACAAACTCCTGCGGCTGGTCAACACCAATGCAGCTCCTTTTTATGGCTCGCAAATTCAGCGCATGCCCGAGTTGGGGCCCGATTTCATTGCACACATCGCCGGGCTCATAGCCAACCAGCGGCCTGACCTGGGTGACATCAACCAAGCCACCCTCTATCAAGCCTTTGTGTTCTTTGGCCAACGCCCCCAGTTTTTCATGGACGCCTTGGGCCAGGTGCTCAGCCCACTGGCCACACACGATGGGCGCTTTGAAGACGCTCTGCTGGCCCAGGCCACGGAGCGGCAACGCGGCGACGAAGCCCAAATGGAGAGCGACTACACCGCCCTCAAACCGCTGGAGCAAGCCGTGCTGTGGCGCATGCTGGAGCAAGGCACGCGCTTTCGCCCCTACGACGCAGAAGCCTTGCTGTTTTACGCCGACAAAACAGGCGAAAAAATCACCGTGGCCAAGGCCCAAAAAGCACTGGAAGGCCTGCGCGCCCACCAGCCCAGCCTGATCTGGAAGTCAGCCCGCAGCGAATACGCTGTGGAAGACGCCGCCATGCTGCGTTGGTACGCCCAGCGCGTGGCAGCAGGCACCTGGCCACCCTTGGGGCCACAGCTCGATTGGCTGGAAGACTGAGGCCGTCTGGCCCCAGTGTGGCCATAAAAATATAGCTGCTGGCGCAATACAGACAAGCGCCAGAGCACTTTTTCATACATAAAAAACCATATGTCCAACATCTCCAGCGTCATCAAGTCCATTCAAGACGTCATGCGGCAAGACAGCGGGGTCGATGGCGATGCGCAGCGCATCAGTCAGCTCACCTGGCTGCTGTTTCTCAAGGTGTTCGACGCGCTCGAAGAAGAGCTTGAACTCACCCGTGACCACTACACCAGCCCCATGCCCGAAGCCATGCGCTGGCGCAGCTGGGCCGCTGACCCCGAAGGCATCACCGGCGATGACCTGCTGGACTTTGTGAACACCGAGCTGTTCGTCACCCTCAAAAACCTGCCCGGCGACCCCGAGCGCAACCCGCGCGGCTACGTGGTGCGCGGCGTGTTTGAAGACGCCTACAACTACATGAAAAGCGGGCACCTGCTGCGCCAGGTCATCAACAAGCTCAACGCCATCGACTTCAACCGCCAGGCCGAGCGCCACCAGTTCAACGACCTCTACGAAAAAATCCTGAAAGACCTGCAAAGCGCGGGCAACGCCGGCGAGTTCTACACCCCCCGCGCCGTCACGCAGTTCATGGTGGACATCACCAACCCCCGCCTGGGCGAGGTGGTGCTGGACCCGGCCACTGGCACCGGCGGCTTTTTGGTGTGTGCCATTGAGCACCTGCGCAAACAGGTGCACAACGCCGACCAGGAGGCGCAACTGCAACTGGCCGTGCGCGGCGTGGAGAAAAAGCAGTTGCCCCATATGCTGTGCGTCACCAACCTGATGCTGCACGGCATCGAGGTGCCCAGCAACGTGCGGCACGACAACACCCTGGCCCGCCCCCTGCGCGACCACACCGCCGCCGACCGCGTGGACGTGGTGCTGACCAACCCGCCCTTTGGCGGCGTGGAAGAGCCCGGCATCGAGCAGGGCTACCCGGCCGACGTGCGTACCAAAGAAACCGCCGATCTGTTTCTGGTTCTCATCCAGCACATCCTCAAACCCGGTGGCCGCGCCGCCCTGGTGCTGCCCGACGGCACCCTGTTTGGCGAGGGCGTGAAAACCCGCATCAAAGAACAACTGCTGGCCGAATGCAACCTGCACACCATCGTCCGCCTGCCCAACGGCGTGTTTGCGCCCTACACCGGCATCAAAACCAACCTGCTGTTCTTCACCAAAGGCCAGCCCACCCAGCACGTTTGGTACTACGAGCACCCCTACCCGGCGGGCGTGAAGAACTACAACAAAACCAAGCCCATCCGCATTGAAGAGTTCGATGCCGAAAAGGCCTGGTGGGGCACAGAAGCCGATGGCTTTGCTGCCCGCGTGGAAAACGAGCGGGCGTGGAAGGTGAGCATCGACCAGATCAAGGCCGCCAACTACAACCTCGACCAAAAGAACCCCCACGCCGCCGACGTGGCCACCCACGACCCCGAGCAACTGCTGGCCGAGCACACCCGCCTGCAAGCAGAGGCGCAGGCGCTGCGCGACGAGCTGAAGGCCATATTGGCGCAGAGCCTGGGGGCCAAGGCATGAGCCAACTGCCTGTGCCAACCACCGAAGCGGCAGGAACCGACACGCTGTACGCACAGATTCTGGGCGTGCTCACCCAGGCCCGCTCGCACGCCAAGCGCAGCGTCAACCAGACCATGGTGCAGGCCTACTGGCAAGTGGGCCGCCTGATTGTGGAGAACGAACAGGCAGGCCAAGCCCGCGCCGCCTACGGCAGCAAAACCCTGCAAACGCTGGCGCAGCGGCTCAGTGCGGAGCTGGGCAAAGGCTTTTCTTTGGCCAACCTGCGCAACTTCAGGCAGTTTTACCTGACCTTCACCGAAGACGACATTCGCTACTCGCCAAGTAGCGAATTGAGCTGGACCCACTACCGCGTGTTGATGCGCGTGGCCGACCCCGTTGCCCGCCAGTGGTACGCCCGGGAGGCCGTCAGCCAGACTTGGAGCGTGGCCGCACTCGACCGCCAAATCAGCACCCTGTATTACCAGCGCCTGCTCTCCAGCCAACAACAGGACGGCGTTCGCGCCGAAGCCAGCGCCCTGATCAAGCGCGATGCGCCGCCCCACCCGCATGACTTCATCCGCGACCCCTACATCCTCGAATTTCTGGACGGCCAGCCCCACGCCAGCTGGTACGAAAAAGACCTGGAACAAGGCCTGCTCGACCAGTTGCAAAAATTCCTGCTGGAGCTGGGCAAAGGCTTTGCCTTCGTGGCCCGCCAGCGCCACCTGCGCGTCGAAGACGAAGATGCTTTTGTGGACTTGGTGTTTTACAACTACATCCTGAAATGCTTTGTGCTGATTGAGCTGAAGGTGGGCAAGCTCAGCCACCAGGACGTGGGCCAGCTCGACATGTATGTGCGCGTGTTCGACCAGCACATCCGCCAGCCCGGCGACAACCCCACCATCGGGCTCATCCTTTGCTCGGAGCGCAACGAAGCCGTGGCCCGCTACTCGCTGCTGGCCGACAGCGAACAGGTGTTTGCCAGCCGCTACCAACCCTGGCTGCCCACCGAGGCCGAGCTGCAAGCCGAACTCACCCGCGACCGCGCCCTGCTTGAAAACGCCCAGCCCCTGCCGCCACGCCACACCGATTGACCGACCAGGAAGGAGAACCACCATGAACCCCATTGCCATTTACCAAAGCCCCACGGGCACCGTCGATGTCCGCCTGGATGGCGACACCGTTTGGCTCAGCCTCCAACAAATTGCCGACCTTTTTGGCCGAGACAAATCTGTCATCTCCCGCCACTTGCGCAACGTGTTCAACGAGGGGGAACTGGAGCGCCCTTCAGTTGTTGCAAAAAATGCAACAACTGCCGCCGACGGCAAAACCTACCAGGTTGAGTTTTTCAATCTCGATGCGATTTTGTCGGTGGGCTACCGGGTCAACTCCCGCGAAGGCACACGCTTTCGCCAATGGGCCACCCGCCTGCTGCGCGAGCACCTCACGCTGGGCTACACCGTCAACCGCCAGCGGTTCGAAGACAACGCCGCCGAGCTGGAGGCCGCGCTCAACCTCATCCGCAAAGCCGCCCAAACGCCCGAACTCAGCGCCGACACGGGCCGGGGTCTGGTGGACATCGTCACCCGCTACGCCCACACCTTTCTGTGGTTGCAACGCTACGACGAAGGCCTGTTGACCGACCCCGACATCCAGCCCGGCGGCACCCTGCCCACGCTGGAGCAGGCCCGCGAAGCCCTGGCCCGCCTCAAGGCCGACCTGGTGCAGCGCGGCGAAGCCACCGACCTGTTTGCCCGCGACCGTGGCGACGGCTTGGCCGCGCTGCTGGGCAACCTGGACCAGAGCGTGTTTGGCGAACCCGCCTACCCCAGCGTGGAAGCCAAGGCCGCGCACCTGCTGTACTTCGTCATCAAAAACCACCCGTTTTCAGACGGCAACAAACGCAGCGGCGCGTTTCTGTTCGTGGACTTTCTGCACCGCAACGGGCGGCTGCTCAATGCCAGCGGCCACCCCGTCATCAACGACATGGGCCTGGCCGCGCTGGCCCTGCTGGTGGCCGAGTCCGACCCGGCGCAAAAAGACGTGCTCATCCGCCTCATCGTCAACATGCTGGCGCAGGGCGGGGCGGCGTGACGCGCTTGGCCTGAAGAAATTGATATAAAAAAACACCCGTCTTCGCTCGATGAACAACACCTTGTTGCTACAACAGTTTGACCTGCTGGCCACCGCCCCCGGCGGCGTGGCCAGGCTGCGCGAACTCATTCTGACCCTGGCCGTGCAAGGCAAGCTGGTGCCCCAGAACCCGGCAGACGAACCCGCCAGCGCGTTGCTGAAACGCATCCGCGCTGAAAAAGACCGGCTGATTGCCGAGGGCAAGATCAAGCGCGACAAACCGCTGGCCCCGATTGGGGAAGATGAACAGCCGTTTGAGTTGCCGCCGGGGTGGGTGTATTGCCGACTGGGGGCGTTGTTACTTTCAATTCGCAGCGGCGGCACCCCAAGCAAGCAGAATCCTGCATTCTGGGGCGGCGATATTCCTTGGGCAAGTGTCAAAGATCTTCGGTTTGGAGAACCAGTTTCAGATACTCAAGACCGAATTACCCAAGCCGGGCTGTGCGCTGGCTCAGAGCTAGCTCCAGCAGGTTCGATCTTGATTTGCACACGGATGGGGTTAGGAAAGATTGGTGAGGCACTGGTAGATGTAGCGATCAATCAAGACTTGAAAGCAGTCTCGTTAGGAGCTGGCATTGATAAGCAGTACTTCATTAACTATTTCAAAACGCTTGCAGTTGTTGGTTCAGGAATGACAGTGGCGGGCATCAAGCAGGAGGAGCTGCTCGGGTTTGTTGTCCCGTTACCGCCAGAAACTGAACAAGCCCGCATCGTCGCCCGCGTGGAAGAACTCATGCGCGTGTGCGATGCGCTGGAGGCCACGGGCCAGCGGCAGGCTGCGCACCACCGCCAACTGGTGCAAACGCTGCTCGGCGATCTCACCGCCGACAGCCACACCTCCTGGCAGCGCGTGGCCGACCACTTCGACACATTGCTCGACCGCCCCAGCGCCGTCGATGCGCTGGAACAGACCATCCTGCAACTGGCCGTGCGCGGCCAGCTCGTCCCCCAAGACCCCACTGACGAGCCCGCCAGCGCGTTGCTGAAACGCATCCGCGCCGAAAAAGACCGGCTGATTGCCGCAGGCAAGATCAAACGCGACAAACCGCTGGCCCCGATTGGGGAGGAGGAACAGCCGTTTGAGCTGCCGCCGGGGTGGGAATGGGTTCAATCTTTTGAGGTTTGTGAACCTTCTAGCCTGATTACCTACGGCATCTTGAAGCCTGTTTGGGTTGTCTCAGGTATTCCCACAGTACGTGTTCAGGATATGAAGGGCGGTGTACTGGATACCAGTAACCTTGGGCATTGCTCGTTAGAGCGTGCAGGTAAGTTTGAAAAAACAAGGTTGGTCGCCGGTGATTTGCTGATAGCGAAAGATGGCGCTACGCTGGGGAAAACTGCATTTGTGCCCCCAGAACTAACCGGGGGGAACGTTACGCAGCACGTATTGCGTTTCCCAATAAATGGCTTGTTGAATCGGAACTACGTGCGCATGGTCATTGACTCTGAGCATGGTCAGTGCTGGATGCTCTCAGAGACAAAAGGCGTTGCTCTTCCAGGTGTGAATGTTGGCGATTTCCGTCGTTTGCCCATCCCCCTCCCACCCCTCCCCGAACAAGCCCGCATCGTCGCCCGCGTGACCCAGCTGCGCCGCCTGTGTGCCGATCTGCGCCAGCGCCTGACCCAAAGCCAAACCACCCAGGCTGCGCTGGCTGAGGCGCTGGTGGTCGATGCTGTCTCTGGAGTTTGCTGATGGATCTCATCACGCTGCAAACCACCCTCGAAGGCTTGCTCGCCTTGCCGCGTGAACAATCCGTGGTGGAGTTCAAGTCCAACCTGGAAAAACCAGAAGACATTGGCACATACCTGTCTGGTTTGGCCAATACGGCCGCGCTGCAAGGGGCTGATCTGGCATGGCTGGTTTGGGGTATTGAAGATGGTAGCCACCGGGTCGCCGGCACGACGTTCAACCCTTTCGAGCAGAAGGTGGGTAATCAGGCGCTGGTCATGTGGTTGCAAATGATGACGCAACCCAGGGCAGACTTTGCGTTTCATGAGTTGACCTACCAGGGCCAACGGGTAGTGATGCTGGAAATTCACCCGGCACGGGGTGCACCTGTGGCATTCCAGCATGTGCGTTACATCCGTGTAGACACCCACCTGGTCAAACTGGCCGAGCATGCTGGCAAAGAGGCGCGCCTTTGGGCGGCCTTGGGCACGGTGGAAGACTGGACCGGCGTGGTGGTGCCCGAGGCCACGCTGGATGATTTGGACCCTGACGCCATTGCCGCAGCCCGCACACGGTACGCCGACTTTTTGGTCAGGGGTGAACCCAATGCTGCACGCCATGAGGCCGTGCGTGCAGACGTCGCAAACTGGCCCGTTTCAACCTTGCTGAACAAAGCACGGGTAACCAAGCAGGGGCGGATAACCCGAGCGGCTTTGTTGCTGCTGGGCAAGGACGAATCCGCCCATTTCCTGTCACCGGTCGATGCCAAGATGACATGGCTGCGGCGCACGGCTCAGAACGAAACGGGACCGTCTTACCCATTTGGCATGCCGTTTTTGCTGGCCACCGACAAGGTGTTGGCACGAATTCGCAATGAAACACTGGAGCTGATGCCCGATGGCTCGTTGTTTCCCACGCCAGTTCCTCAGTACGACACCTGGGTGTTGCGTGAGGCGTTGCACAACTGCGTGGCGCACCAAGACTACACGCTGGGCGGCAAGATCAATGTGGTGGAGCACCCAAACCGGCTGGTGCTGACCAATCTGGGCCTGTTCATTCCAGAAAGTGTGGAGTGGATGCTGGAGCACCAATCGCCGCCAGAGCATTACCGCAACCAATGGCTGATTGACGGGATGATCCGGCTGGGGATGATTGAGCAGGCAGGGGGTGGAATCCGGCGCATGTTCACCACTCAGCGCCAGCGGTTGTTTCCGCTGCCCGACTACGCGTTCGGGCAAACGCCGCAAGGCCATGCACGGGTGGAGTTGACCTTGCTAGGGCAAATGTTGGACGCGAAGTTTGCTCGCGTGCTGCTGGCGCGCAAGGATTTGACGCTGAGCCAGGTTTTGTCGCTGGACCGGGTTCAAAAAGGGCTGCCCATATCCAGTATCGAAGCTCAAAATTTGCGGGAGATGGGATTGATTGAAGGCCGGGCACCCAGGTACTTCATTTCAGCCAAGGTGGCAGACGCAGTGGGGAAAAAGGCCCAGTACATCCACCAGCGAGGCTTGGACGACCAGTACTACCAAAAATTGGTGCTGGATTACTTGGGCCAATATGGCCAGGCAACACGAGCCGATTTGGATGCATTGCTGCTGGGAAAACTGGCAGAAGTGCTGTCAGCTTCCCAAAAAGCAAACAAGATCAAGAACCTGCTGCAAGCCATGCGGCGCACAGAGCAAATTGAGCCAGATGGACCTCGCTCTGCGACTGTTTGGCGCTTGTCTAAAACCAAGAAAAGATAGTTTTAGACAACGCTTTTAGACTTGAAATGACTCTAAGCCATTGATTTCATTGTTGTCTAAGCCACATATTTTCAAAAAGATGAAGACAACATCCAAGCGTGAAAACGCCGACTGGCTGGTGCAGCGCGCCAAGTTGGTTCGCGCCGACTTCACGCAGGCTATTGACAGCTATTGGCGCAGCCGGGCGTTGGAATGGAACCGTGTGGCGGCATAGATCACTGGTTCAAGCGGGTAATCTAAAAAAGTAGCTGTCTTCACTTGTGTGTCAAGCGATAGAGGCATATTTATTCTTAAAAAACCCGCGCCACTAGCGCCCCCCGCGTGGCGTCTTCCTGGCCCGCCACCGGAATCCACACCCGGTGCGGGTGGCCTGGGGCTACGTCCACCGCTTGGCCGTCGGCGTTTTTCATCAGATTCAGCTTGAGCAGGCGGTTGCCACTGGGGTGGATGATTTCCAGGGTGTCGCCCACGGCAAAGTGGTTTTTGGCTTCCACCTCGGCCCAGCCATCGGCCACTTGCAGCACCTCTCCCACAAACTGGCTCTGGTGTGCCACGGAGTGGCCTGTTTCGTAGTTCTGGTAGTCCTGCGAGGGGCGACGCTCCAGAAAGCCGCTGGTGTAGCCCCGGTTGGCCAGGCCTTCCAGCTGCGTGATGAGCTCGGGGTTAAAGGGCCTGCCCGCCACCGCGTCGTCAATGGCGCGGCGGTAAATCTGGGCGGTGCGCGTCACGTAGTACTGGCTCTTGGTGCGGCCCTCCACCTTCAGCGAATCGACGCCAATTTTCACCAGCCGCGCCACATGCTCCACAGCGCGCAGGTCTTTGCTGTTCATGATGTAGGTGCCGTGCTCGTCTTCCATGATGGGCATGAGCTGTCCCGGGCGGCCCGCTTCTTCCAGCAGGTACACCTGGTCGGCGGCGGGGTGGCGCTGGCCACCCCCACAGGCGGCGGTGGCCACAAAGGCGCTGTCGGCCTGCTGCTGCTCGGCGGCAAAGTTGAAGTCGGCGCCCAGCTTTTCTGTGTGCGCGGGCATCACGTCGCCGCTGTCGGTGGTCTGGGCGGCGCTGGGTTTGTATTCCCAACGGCAGGCGTTGGTGCAGGTGCCCTGGTTGGGGTCGCGGCGGTTGAAGTAGCCGCTCAGCAGGCAGCGCCCTGAGTAGGCAATGCACAGCGCCCCGTGCACAAACACCTCCAGCTCCATGTCGGGGCATTCGTTGCGTATGGCTTCAATCTCGTCAAGGCTCAGCTCGCGGGAGAGGATGATGCGCGTCACCCCCACCTTCTGCCAGAACTTCACGGTGGCGTGGTTCACGGTGTTGGCCTGCACCGACAGGTGGATGGGCACGTGGTTCCACGCGCCGCTGTGCATCTTGTCCAGCACCATCATGATCAGGCCAGGGTCGGCCATGATGATGCCGTCGGGCTTCATGGCGATGATGGGCTCGATGTCGCGCAGGTAGGTGCGCACCTTGTCGTTGTGCGGCAGCAGGTTGCTGGTCAGAAAGAACTTTTTGCCGCGCTGGTGGGCTTCGTCGATGCCCAAGGCAATCTGCTCCAGCTTGAAGTCGTTGTTGCGGGCGCGCAGGCTGTAGCGGGGCTGGCCGGCGTACACGGCGTCGGCCCCGAAGTCGTAGGCGGCGCGCATTTTGGCCAGTGAACCGGCGGGCAGCAGCAGTTCGGGCGGTGCGCCTGCGGTGCGTGGCAGGCTTTGGGCGGCGGTGGTGGTGCTGAAGTTGGGTGTCATGGCTGAAACAATGGGTGCGTCTGGGCAATGCCGCTATTGTCCATTGCACCGGTTCTGATGCCTGTCAAGGCGGTGAGTGTGCGGGGCTTGCACAATCGCCAGCCTATGACTCATTCACTCTTGATTGCCGGTGGCGGCATTGGTGGGCTGGCCCTGGCACTCAGCTGTGCCCGTGCGGGTGTGGCGTGCAGCTTGCTGGAGCAGTCGGCGGTGTTCTCCGAGGTGGGGGCTGGCATTCAGCTGGGCCCTAACGCGGTGCGCGTGCTGGCCGACTGGGGCCTGATGGATGCGCTGCGCGAGGTGGCCGCCTTCCCCGAACGGGTGGTGGTGCGCGACGCCCGCAGCGGCCAGACCCTGGGCGAGTTGCCGCTGGGTGCCCGTGCGGTGCAGCGCTATGGCCAGCCCTACGCCACCATTCACCGGGCGGATGCCCACCGCCTGCTGCTGACCGCCGTCGAGGCCCATGGCGGGGTAGAGCTGCACCTCAATGCCCGGGTGCGCACGGTGCACGAATCTGCCGATGGTGTGTCCGTCACCACCGAGACTGGCCAGTGGCATGAGGCACAGGCCCTGGCGGGCTGCGACGGCCTGTGGAGCGTGGTGCGCCAGCACATCACCTCGGGGCCCGGCGGCATGGAGATGGCGCCGCGCTTTTCGGGGCATCTGGCCTATCGGGGGGTGGTGGCGCTGGCCGACCTGCCTCTTGAGCGGCGAGCCAATGCAGTCACGGTGTGGCTGGGGCCGCGCCTGCACCTGGTGCACTACCCCGTGAGTGCCGGGCAGCAGATGAATGTGGTCGCGGTGGTGCATGGCCGACCAACCGCCAACCCCCACGGCTGGAGCCACGAGGCCAACCGGGCGGACCTGCTGCAGGCCCTGGGCCCCGTGCATGTCGATGCGCTGCAGGTGCTGGAGGCCGTGCCCCATTGGAAGCTGTGGCCCCTGAACGACCGCCCGCCCATGACTGGGCCCTACCAGCATGCCCAGGGCAGGGTGTGCCTGACGGGCGACGCTGCCCACCCCATGCGCCCCTACCTGGCGCAAGGGGCGGCCATGGCCCTGGAAGACGCCTGGACGCTGGGGCAGCTGGTGCAATCCGCCGGTGCGTCCCTGGATTGGCCCGTGCTGCTCCAGCGCCTGGCCGAGCTGCGCTGGGAGCGCAACGCCAGGGTGCAAGCCGGAGCCATCCGCAACGGCACGGTGTTCCATGCCGATGGCTGGCTGCGCATGGCACGCAATGTGGCCATGGCAGCGTTGGGCGAGCGCCTGCTGGACAAACCCTGGCTCTACAGCGGCCCACCCCGGCCCTGAGGCGGGTTCAGCGCCGCAGGTGTGGCGTTGTTGTATGGTCGCAGGCCTTGTGTGTGGGGCAACAGCCCCGTGTGGAGCCCGAGTTCATGAGCATTGTTTTCTTCAACCCCGGTCGCGGTGGCCCCCGGTCTGCGCGCGGGCGGTTTCTGGCACAGGTGCTGTCGCTGGGTGTGGTGGTGGTTGGTGTGGGGGCCGGGGTGGGTGCGCCGCTGGCCCGCGCCCAGGCTGTGCCGGCCACGTCTGTTGCCAGCCAGTGGCCGCAGCGACCGCTGAAGCTGGTGGTGGGGTTCCCCGCGGGGTCATCCCCCGACCTCATGGCGCGTGCCCTGGCCGAGCCTCTGGCTCGTGCGCTGGGCCAGCCGGTGGTGGTGGACAACCGGGCTGGTGCAGGCGGCAACATCGCCGCCTCGCTGGTGGCCAAGGCCACCGACGGCCATACCCTGGGGCTGATGATCAACGGCAACCTCACCACGGCCCGCATGCTCAACCCCGCCACCCCTTACGACCCTTTCAAAGACCTGGCCCCGGTGTCGCTGATCGCCACCGCACCCCTGGTGCTGGTGGCGCCCCCCGCGGTGGCGGGTACCCCGGCCGATGCCGCTGCCTACATCGCCCAGGGCCGTGAGGCTGGCAGCCGCTGGAATTACGCCAGCCCCGGTGTGGGCACCGTGGGCCACATCGGCATGGCCATGTTCAACAGCCGCGCGGGCCTGTCGGCGGTGCATGTGCCGTATCCCGGCAACCCCCAGGTTATCGCAGGCTTGCTGGGCGGGCAGATACAGCTGGCCTTGTTGCCGCCAGGCCAGGCCATGCCCCATGTGCGCGCAGGCGCTCTGCGCGCCCTTGGCATCACCTCGGTGGTGCGCAGCACCCTGGTGCCCGAGGTGCCCAGCCTGAGCGAGACGGGTGTGCCCGGTCTGAGGGGGTTCCAGCTGGAGGTCTGGAACGCGGTGGCCGCGCCTGCCCGCATGCCAGCGGCCCACCAGAAGCAGGTGGCGGCTGCGCTGGTGGACATCGTCCGCAGCCCCGACATGCGGGAGCAGTTGTTTCGCATGGGGTGGTCGGTGGCGGGCACCTCGCCCGAGGGGCTGGCCCGGCGCATGCAGGCCGATGCGGCGCAAATGGCCCGCATCATCGAGGCGCAGCAGCTGCACCCGCAGCTGCGCTGAGCCATGCCTTACGTCACCAGCGCCACGCCTGTGGCTGTGTGGATTCGGGTCACCCGTTTGTTGAGAGCAGCACCATGAGCATCCAATGGTTTCCAGGGCACATGTTCCTTACCCGCAAGGCCATCGAGGCGCGGGTGAAAGACATCGACGTGTTCATCGAGCTGCTCGACGCCCGCCTGCCGGGGTCGAGTGCCAACCCCATGCTGGCCGAGCTGACGGCGGGCCGCCCCACCGTCAAGGTACTGAACAAGCAAGACCTGGCCGATCCCGAGCGCACCGCCATCTGGCTGGCCCACTACAACGCCCAGCCCGGCACGCAGGCCTTTGCGCTCAGTGCGAACCCCGGCATCGGCGAGAAAAAGCCCGTGCAGCGCCTGCGTGACAGCTGCTTCGAGCTGGCCCCGCTGCGCGGTGGCATGGTCAAACCCATGCGCGTGCTGATCGGCGGGGTGCCTAACGTGGGCAAGTCCACCCTCATCAACAGCCTGGTGGGCCGCAAAACCGCCAAAACCGGCGACGAAGCCGGTGTGACCCGTCACGAACAGCGCTTTGTGTTGGCCGATGACTTCTACCTGTACGACACCCCCGGCATGCTGTGGCCGCGCATCAATGTCGAGCGCAGCGGTTTCAATCTGGCGGTCAGCGGCGCGGTGGGCAAAAACGCCTACGACGAGCCGGAGGTGGCACTGGAATTTTTGCACTATGCCGCCAAGCCCTACGCCGCGCTGCTCAAAGCCCGCTTCAAGCTGGTGCAGTCGGTGGACGAGGTGGCCGCCATGACCGACGAACAGCTGTTGGAAGCCATTGCCGGCAAGGTACAGGCCGTGGGCAAGGGTGGCCATGTGGACTGGCACAAGGCGGCCGAGCGTGTCATCACCGACTTTCGCACCGGCGCGCTGGGCCGCATCACCTTGGAGCTGCCGGAGGAATTTGCCGAATGGCAGGCCCTGGCTGTTGAAGCCGACGAAGCCCGAGACGCGAAGAAGGCCGCGCGCAAGCCTCCCAAAAAACGCACCGGCAAGCGCGACCGGCGGGACAAACAGGCCGCCTATGCGGCTGCCACAGCGCAGACCGGTGGCAGCACCGGGACATCGCCTGCGTCAGACGACTGACCCCGTTCATATGCGGCCGATGAGCGGCTCCCGTGTGCCATCAGGTGACTTGGTATGTGCGCACAATTGGCGCACAAAATCAGCGACAATAGCGCGCCCTTCAACCATGCAACGCCGGAGCTTGCCATGCCGACCACCCTAGCCAAAGACACGCGGCTGCACATCCGCTGCGACCAAGACATGCGCCGCCTGCTCGACAAGGCCGCAGCCTACGCACACATGAGCGTGTCTGAATTTGTGCTGCGGCATGCCGTGGTTCAGGCCCAGTCGGTGGTGCAGGCGCACGAAGCCATCACCCTCACGCAAGACGACTTTGCTGCATTTCTGGACGCACTCGATGCACCCGCCCCCGCCAACCCCGCCTTGCAACGCGCTTTGCAGCGCCATGCCGAACAAGTGCAGCCGTGAATGGCGTGATGTATTCCATCAGCCCGCTGGGTCCCGAGGTTGACAGGGCTGCCTTTGCCTGCGGTGAACCGGCGCTGGACGACTACCTGCAACGCCACGCATCGCAAGATGTCAAGCGTGGGGTGGCCCGTGTGTTTGTGGCCTGCCCCGTGGGTCAGCCACGGCAGATTGCCGGCTTTTACACCTTGAGTGCCGCCAGCGTGGCCGCCGATACCCTGTCCGAGGCGTGGCGCAAAAAGTTGCCGCGCTATCCCGTGCCCGTGGCCTTGCTGGGCCGTCTGGCCGTCAGCCTGCAGGCCCAAGGCACAGGGCTGGGGGGCATTCTGTTGGCCGATGCCTGCCAGCGTGTGGCTGCTGCCAGCCAGACACTGGCGGTGGCTGCCATCGTGGTTGATGTCAAAAAAGAGCGGGCCGCTGCGTTTTACCGGTACTTCGGGTTCACCGAACTGCCTGGCCAGCCAGGGCGGTGGATGCTGCCCAAGTCGCAGTTTGCTTGACGCCTCATTGCTGAACCCCATGCAACTGCTGCTCGCCCCCATGGAGGGGCTTCTTGACTTTGCGCTGCGCGACACGCTCACCCGGGTGGAAGCCGGGCAGGGTGCTGGCGCTGCTGGTGGCGGCGCAGCCCATGTGCACCCCAGCGGCATCGACCGCTGCGTGAGCGAGTTCATTCGCATCACCGACACGCTGTTGCCTGCCCGTGCCTTCATCCGCACCATGCCCGAACTGCGTACGGGTGGCCGCACGCTGACCGGCGTGCCCGTGCGCGGGCAGCTGTTGGGCTCCGACCCCACGCTGCTGGCCGAAAATGCCTCGCGCCTGGCAGAACTGGGCTCGCACGGGGTGGATCTGAACTTTGGTTGCCCTGCCAAGGTGGTCAACCGGCACGGCGGCGGCTCTGCGCTGCTGGACGATCCGGAGTTGATCCACCGCATCGTGTCAGCCGTGCGCCGCGCGGTGCCCGCAGCCGTGCCCGTATCGGCCAAGATGCGGCTGGGCTTCAATGACGACCACCGCGCCGAAGACTGTGCCCTGGCCATTGAGGCCGGAGGGGCCAGCGAAATTGTGGTGCACGCCCGCACCAAAGCCCACGGCTACCGCCCGCCCGCCTACTGGGAGCGCATTGCCGACTTGCGCGCCGAGGTCAAACTGCCGTTGGTGGCCAACGGCGAGATCTGGACGGTGGACGATGCCCGCCGTGCCCAGGCCGCCAGCGGTTGCTCCAGCCTGATGCTGGGCCGGGGCATGGTGGCCGACCCGGGTCTGGCTCTGGCCATTCGGGCGGCGTTGCCTGAACCGGCAGCGCCCATTCCAGTGGAGCCAATATGTGAGAGAAATTCGCCTTCAGCGCTTGTTGGGTATGGATTGTCAGCTACACAACCTGCTGCCATCGAGGGTCGCGCGGGATCGGCCACGGCCTTCACCGGGCAGCTGGGTACACACCTGCCGCCCCATCTGCCTTGGGCCCACATACACCCCCTGCTGGGCAGCTTTTGGGCACTGGTCGGGCAGCGGGTGGAGCGCCGCCACCGCGCCGGTCGCCTCAAGCAGTGGCTCAATTTGTTGCGCCGCCGCTACCCGGAGGCCCAGGTAGCCTTCGATGAGCTGCGCACCACCAACGATGCCGATGACCTGGGCGCGTGGCTGCTGCGTGGCAGGGGCTGACGCGGCGTGACATGCATTGCGGCATGGAAGAATGGCCTGACAGGATTCAGTATTTAAATTGATAATCAACGGGTTATCAAAAAACTAACTTGTCAGATGCCCCACACTTCGCCTGACGCATTGCCACACCCACTGCCTGAGTCCCAGCCACCAACTCTGGTTGAACCCTTGTCTGAGCGCATTCTTTCGCTCGTGCAGGCGGCGGGTGCCGTGGGCATGGCCCCCGAGGGTTTGCTGGTGCAGTTGCCCGATACCAGCCGCTCCACCCTCAACCGCCGCTTGGCTGGGTTGGTGTCCCAGGGCAGCTTGCGCGTGCTGGGGGCGGGGCGGGCCACACGCTATCTGGCGGCTTCGCCGTTGAGCCGTGCGCAGGTGGATGCGTATTTCAGCCTGCACTGGCAAAGCCGCCCGGTGGCCCGTTTTGACGAATCGCTGCTGGGGACAGAGCCCGGTCTGTCGCTGGTGCAGGCACAGCGGCTGACCCGCATTCAGGCGCTGGTGCCCAAGCTGGATGCCCAGTTTTTGGCCAGTTTTGTGGTCGATCTGTCGTGGGGCTCATCGGTGCTGGAGGGCAGCACCTATTCCATGCTGGATACCGAGGCGCTGCTGCTGTACGGCCAGCGCCACCCCGACAAGCCCACTGCGGATGCAGTGCTGGCGCTCAATCACCGCCAGGCCGCGCAGGCTTTATGGGCGGACTCCGCCCTCACGCTGGACAACGTGTGCCGATGGCATGCCTTGCTGACTTCCGATCACGGGCTGCAAGATGTGGCCGACTCCGATCATTTCCTGCCTGAGCACCAGCGTGGCAAACCGCGCGAGTATGAAGATGTGAACCTGGGTGGCAGCGCCTACCTGCCGCCGTTCAGACCGGGCACGGGGTTCATCGCCAAGTCGCTGGGGCGCATCATCGAACAGGCCAATGCCCTGCATCCGGTGCAGGCAGCGGTCTACCTGATGTCGCGCCTGCCGTACCTCCAGGCGTTTGCCAATGGCAACAAACGCACCTCCCGGCTGGCGGCCAACGCCTTGTTGGTGTCCCAGGGGTATGCGCCCATTTCATTTGCCGACATGGACAAGGCCAGCTACATCCGTGGCATTGCCGCGTTTTATGAGCTGGGGCTGGTGGACGTGCTGGCCCAGGTGTTTGTGCAGGGTTACATCCATTCCATTGTGCGCAGCAGCGTGGTGCCTGTGGCGATGCGGGGGACCGGATTCAAAGTGGGGCCACTGGTGCAGGCGCTGGCCCACCATGTGCAGACGGGCCAGCGCCCTGCGGATGCGTTGGCCAGCCTTTTTCTGCGTTGAGTACCGGCCTCACCTCGCTTTTCTCATCTGGCCCCCACTGCGCATTTACCCCCACACCGCAGAGCGCATGGAGATGGTGGCCATCTGGAAGCCTTCGTTCACAAAGCGCACGGGCTCACCGTCGTGCACCGCACCGGCTGCGTACAGCAGGGGCAGGTAGTGGTCGTGCGTGGGGTGGGCTGCGCGGGTCAGCGCGCCCAGGTTCAAAAAGTTTGCCAGTGCCGTGGTGTCGCCCTGGCGGATGTGCCGGGCGGTGATGGCGTCAAACTCCAGCGCCCAATCCGTGCCCTGGTCGTCTGGCGCGGTGCGCACCATGGCGCGCAGGTTGTGCACGATGTTCCCGCTGCCCACGATCAGCACGCCCTGCTCACGCAGGCCGCGCAGTTGCTGGCCCAGGGCCAGGTGCTCGGCCGGTGGGCGGCTGTAGTCCATGCTCAGTTGCACCACAGGGACGGTCGCGGCCGGGAACATGGGCTGCAGGACAGCCCACGCGCCGTGGTCCAGGCCCCACTGGTGCTCATCTACTTCCACCGACGGCTGGCTGAGCACCTGGCTCAGCCCCTCGGCCACTGCGGGCCAGCCAGGGGCGGGGTAGTTGACATCAAACAGCGCCTGCGGGAAACCGCCAAAGTCGTGGATGGTGGCGGGCCGCTCCATGCCGGTGACCTGCCAGCCACGTGTGAGCCAGTGGGCCGACACGCAGAGAATGAGTTGCGGCATGGGGTAACGCGCACCAGGCCCGCTGCCAAACTGCTGGCCCAAGGCCTGCCAGCTGCGCCGCCAGTGGTTGTCCTCAATGGCGTTCATCGGGCTGCCGTGCCCCAGAAACAGCACCGGCATGCGGGGGCTGGGGCGCAAGGGGGGCAGGGCATTCAGGCTGAGCGGGGTGGCGGGGCCGGTGGCATGCAATGTGGGGTTCATGGCCAGGGATGCGCCAAGGGCGGCGGCGAGTTGGAGGGTGGTGCGTCTGTGCATGCCCACAGCGTAAAGCCGCGACTTCGCCCGGTCGGTGAGTACGCGCGGTGTCACCGTTCAGCTGAATTGAATGTCCGAGTCGGACGGGTGAGTGGAAGGCCCGAATGGGCCGGCGCTGGCCGTGTGTGGCTGGCGCGCCTTGGTCTGTGCACCCCGCCCGGTGGGCGGGCGAGGCACCTGCCGGGGTCAGGCAGGTTTGTTTTTCAGCTTGCCTTTGGGTAACACCGAGGTCATGGGGGCCATTGGCCGGTCCGATGCCACAGGCGCCTTGGGTGCTGATGTGTCTTTTTTGGGCTTTTTCGCCAGTTTTTCGGTGCGTTGGTCGCCTTTGGCCATGCTGCCTCCAATGAAAGGTGTGGGGTTGAAACGGTTGCGGGATGGGGGTGGAACAGGCACCGCCGCGCCGGATGTTAGCGCCAAGCCCATTCCGTCCGGAAAATGGGCCCCTGCGGTGCTTGTCAGGCGGGGCCTTGGCCCCGAGAATGGCCCTTCCTATTGCTCGGTACCCGTGTGCCAGCAGCGGGACCGTTCTGGGGACACCGATGCACTTTCCGCATTCGCCAATTCACCCGCCGCAGGCCCGTGTCGCCGGGCACCGCGGTGCGGTGGGCGGCTACTCGCTGCGCCGCACCCTGGTGGCCCTGGTGGTGATGTGTGTGCTGCCCGCGGTGGTGGTGTGCCTGGTGCTGACCTATGCCCTGTTTCAGATGACACGGGCCGAGGTCGAGCAGCGGGCTGCGCTGTTGGCCCAACGCGTCACGGCCGACATCGAGCGGGAGTTGGCCTCGGTGGAGTCGGCCTTGAGGGCTGCGGTGGTGCTGCAGGGGGTTGCTGTGGGCGATTGGCCAGGCTGGGAGCAGCGTGCCCTGCAGGTGTTCCCTCCCGGGCTGGTGGAGGGCATCTCTCTCACAGATGGCCAGGGCATGGCCGGGCCCGTGCTGGCCTCGGGCGGGTCAATGCCCGCCGATTGGACCCATGCGGCACATAGGGCGACGGCGGTGGAGGTTTCCGGGCTGGCGCAGCTGAGCGACGGCTTTTTGTCACCCACCACGGGGGCCTGGACGCTGGCCATGAGCGTGCCGGTCCAGGTCGGTGGAGAGGTCCGCTACCGCTTGGGTGCAACCCTGAACCCGCAGCGCCTGGTGGATGCGGTGTCCCGCCACGCGCTGCCTCCCGAGTGGCTGGTGGCGGTGCTCGACGGTAGAGGCACCATCATCGGGCGCAGCCGCGACCTGTCCCTCTACCTGGGTCAGCCTGCGGTGCCGGAATTGCGCGCTGCCGTCCAAGTGGCACCCAGTGGCTTCCTGCAGACCCTGACCAAAGACGGCGTGCCGGTGTTCACTGCCTTTACCACCTTGCGCATGGGCGGCTGGACGGTGGTGGTGGGCGCACCCACGGCCCATGTGTACCAGGGGCTGTCCCGCTACCTGTGGGGGGTTGGCGCTGCGGTAGGGTTGGCATTTGTGGCGGGCTTGTGGCAGGCACGCCGGGTGGTGCTGCGGGTGCTGTCGTCGGTGCAGGGCCTCAACGACGCAGCCCTGGCCCTAGGCCGGGGTGAGCCGGTGCGCCTGCCCAGGGTGCAGCTGCTGGAGGCGCAGGCCGTGGGGCAGGCCATGGTCCAGGCATCGCATGTGGTGCAGCGCATCCGTTTTTTGGCGCAGCACGATGCACTGACCGAACTGCCCAACCGCCTGCTGTTTGCCGAGGTGGCCCAGCGCACGCTGGCCCTGGCCAGCCGCCACCAGCAGCAAGTGGCGGTGTTGGCACTGGACCTGGACGGCTTCAAGGCCGTCAACGACACCCACGGCCATGTGGCGGGTGACCAGGTGCTGCGGGCCGCGGCCCAGCGCATCCAGCAGGCCATTCGGGCATCGGATGTGGCGGCGCGTGTCGGTGGCGACGAATTTCTGGTCTTGCTGGCTGATGTCCACGAAGACACCGCAATGGAGACCGCACAGCGCCTGGTGGACCTGCTCTCTGCGCCCTACGAGGGCGTGTCGATGCCCGTGTCGGCCAGCGTGGGCGTGGCCCTGTACCCCCAGTTGGGTGCCGACTGGCAGTCGCTGGCGGCGCAGGCAGACCAGGCCTTGTACGCGGCCAAACACGGTGGCAAGTCCCGCGCCGTCATGGCCAACCCACCGGAACCAGCTGCGCCAGGCGGGTGATGCAGCCACCTCGGGCCCACGCCCACCCGCCCAGGCTTACGCTCAGCCCCGGGCGCGCCAGCCCTGGGCCAGCGCACCCAGCGCTATGCCCCCCAGCGCCCACAGCAGGTCCCAGTTGGCTGTGCCCAGGCCTGCAATGGCCGGGCCGGGGCACACGCCACTCAGGCCCCAGCCCACGCCGAACAGGGCGGCCCCGAGAGCGGTGTCGCGGTTCCAGGTGCTGGGGTGGCGGTGAAAGTGGTCGTCCAGCAGCGGGCGGCGCATCAGCCTCGGGGCCAGTTGGTAGGCCAGCAGGGCCACCAGTACGGCACCACCCATGACCAGCAGCAGCCCCATGTCCTGGAACTGCAAGAACCCCAGCACCACCTGCGGCTGGATCATGGTGGACAGCGACAGGCCAAACCCGAACAAGGCGCCCGCCAGCAAAGTGACCAGCCCCTGGCCCATGGCGCGGCTCATGCCTGTGCTCCCGAGAACCACAGCGGCAGGCGTGCGAACAGGTTGGCGCTCAGGAATGCAGTGGCCATGAAGGTGAGCACCGCCAGCAGCGAGGGCAGCTGCAACCAGCCCAGCCCGCAAATGCCATGGCCGGAGGTGCAGCCGTTACCCAGCCTTGCCCCGTAGCCCACCAGAAAGCCGCCCACCAGCAACTGCCACGCTGGCAAGCCGGTGGACTGGGGCGCCGCATCGGCCCAGCCCAGCCACCACACCGCAGCCCCCAGCACCAGCCCGGCGGCATACACCAGCCGCCAACCCCGGGAGCCGACAAAGCGGCTTTGCTGAAAAAAAGGCCGTTGCACCACGAACGACCAGGTGGAAGAGAACACTGTGCTCATGCCACCCACGCGGCCCGTCCACACAAACAGCAGGGCCACGCCCGTGCCAATCAGCAGGCCGCCCAGCAGGTAGTGCAGCCAGCCATGGGGGAAGAAGGGGAGGATTGCATTCATGGGCCGGCATTATCGCGGGGGGTCAACCCCGGCCTGGCACCGGCATCAGTTTGTCACCAAGGTGTGGATGTCGTCGCCCTCCATGGCCTCGCAGCCCGGCCCCAAGGGCTCCCAGCCGCGCCGCAGCACCACTTGCTGCCCGGTGGTGCACAGCTCGATTCGGTCGGTGCCAGGGTGGCTGGCCCTGACCCAGCGGGCTACGTCTTCGGGCAGGCTGACCCGAAACCGGGCCGCCGCTGCGTCGGCGGGTGGGTGATCGTCGGTGTGCAGCCAGGGTGACAGCCTGGCCAGCCACACCAGCGGTTGCCACTTGAGGTTCACCTCGGTGGGGCGGTAGCCCTGGCGCCACAACTGCTCTTGCGCCTGCTGCCTGGCATGGGTGACCGGGTCTGCACCGTCCGGCACCTGACTGCGCGCGCGGAGTGGGCTGGCCCAGGCGGTGGCCAGCAACTCGGCCAGCCATTGGTTGCAGTTCTGGTAGCGCAGCCCGTAGGCATGGGCGCTGGCGCTGTAGGTGCTGCCCAGCAGCGACAGGGCCACCTGGTCGTCCGTGGCGGCCTGCAGCAAGGGTGCCTCGGCCTGTGGCGGCAACAGCAAGGCAAATACCCGGATGTCGGCGGCGTCGTTCACACCCATCACAAACCCGGCCAGCCCCTGGTCAAACAAGCGGGGCTTGTCAGCATTGCAGTCAAAGTACAGCTGACGGACCGCCCACGGCGTGTCTGTGCCGTCCCGCAGGGCGACGCCTGCGTGGGAATAGCGCTGGCCCAGCCGCTGCAGCGACAAGCCCGACCGCGCCACGATGGCTGCCCGGTGGCCCGAGCGGTACAAGGCGGCACGCAGCACATCGGCCACCTGTATCAACCGGTCTTGCGCGGCGGCATCGGGCTCGTTGGACCCCTGGCAAAACCCCATGCCTGCGGCATGGCTAGCCACCGCGCCCAGCATCAGCGCGCTACCCAGTGCCCAGCGCGCAGCCACTGCCCGCCAGGCTGTACCGGGCGCGCGGGCGCGGGCTTCAGCCACCCACAGCGCGAATGGCCAGGTCGCGGTGGCCGTCTCCGTCCATCACCAGAAAGAACGGGCGGGTTTGCCCATCGGGCAAGGGGGTGGCCAGCGCCAGGCCGTAGGGTCGGTGCTGCGCCACCACGGTATGGCCCAGTGCCAGTTGCGCCAGCTGGGCCGCCTCGCGGGGCAGGCGCAGGGTAAAGCCGGTGTGCGCCACCTGTGCCTGGGTGGGCGGCATGTTCTGGGCCTGTAGCCTCAGCTGAACCAGGTGGGGCTGCAGGGGCACGGCGGCCATGTCCACCACCGTGTAGGGGCCTTGTGCCACCCGTTGGCTGGACGACGAGGCACTGTCGCTGGACGTTTCGAGCGAGGCTGATGAACTGCCCACTGAGCCCGATGCGGCACTGGAGGCAGAGGACGTGCTGTCGGCCCACGCGGTGGAGAGCGACAGGCTCAGAGCCAGCACACTGGCGATGCCCAAGGCACCTGAAGTGAAGGGGAGTGACATGCAACGACTTGGTCAGGTGGTGAATGCCAGCATTGTGCGGCAGCCGGGCCACGGACAATGCAGCCCATGCACACACTGGAACAACTGCGCAGCGGCGCACTGGCTGGCACGCGGCGGCTTGACCTGGCGGCAGACTTGGACACCTTTCCACAGGAGGTGTTTGAGCTGGCAGACACGCTGGAGGTGCTCAATCTCAGCGGCAACCGGCTCACCACGCTGCCGCATGATCTCAACCGCCTACACCGGCTGAAGGTGGTGTTTGCCTCGGGCAACCCCTTTACCGTGTTGCCCGAGGCGCTGGGCGACTGCCCCTTGCTTGAGATGGTGGGCTTCAAGTCCTGTCGCCTGGTGCAGGTGCCCGAGGCCTCGCTGCCGCCCCGCTTGCGCTGGCTGACGCTGACAGATAACCATGTTTTATCCCTTCCACGCTCGCTGGGTGAGCGTTCTCAGCTGCAAAAATTGATGCTGGCGGGTAACAGGCTCACACAGCTGCCGCCGGGCCTGGCCCAGGCGCACCACTTGGAGCTGATTCGGCTGTCGGCCAATGGCCTGACGCAGTTGCCGGGCTGGCTGACCGAGCTGCCCGCGCTGGCCTGGCTGGCGCTGGCGGGCAACCCCTTGGGGTGGCCCCAGGCTGCGCCCATCCAGCCCTTGCCCACCGTGGCGTGGGGGCGGCTGCAGATGGGTGAGCGACTTGGCGAGGGAGCCTCGGGCCAGGTGGTTCGTGCCGAAGTTCCGGGTGCGGGCGGGGCCTTGGCGCTCAAGGTGTTTCGGGGTGCGGTCACCAGCGACGGGCTGCCCGAGCACGAGTTGGCCGCCTGTCGCGCAGCGGGTCAGCACCCCGCGCTGTGCACGCCTGTGGCCGAGTTGGCCGACCACCCCCAGGGGCTGGCCGGGCTGCTGTTGCCGTTGATTCCGCCCAGCCACACGGTGCTGGCCAACCCACCCAGCCTGCAAAGCTGCACCCGTGACGTGTACCCCGACGGCCTGCGCCTGCACATGGGCACGGTGCTTTACCTGGCGCGCCAGATGGCAGGGGCCGTGGCCCATTTGCACGCTCGCGGTGTGGTGCATGGCGATGTGTACGCCCACAACATCCTGTGGAACCCCACCGCCGGGCAGGCCACGCTGACGGACCTGGGCGCCGCGACGCTGTTGCCCCGGCACGACCCAGCGCTGGCCCGCGCGCTGGCGGCGGTGGAGGTGCGGGCTTTTGGGGTGCTGCTGGCCGAGCTGCTGGCGCTGGCGACACCCGCGGGTGACACCCGGCCCCCGCCCGCCGATGAGCGCGGTGCACAAGCCGAACGGCTGGCCATGCAGGCCCTGGCGCAGGCTTGCCTGTCGCCGGTGCCCGCCGAACGCCCATCCATGCCCGACGTGGTGGCCTGTCTGTCCACCATCGCCGCAGCCACAGACATTGCCACAGACAGCGCCACCCACCCGCTGCCGCTGAGCTGATGCTCAGTGGCTGAGCCGGATGCGCCAGAAGCCGCCATCGGCCAGCTCGGCGCAGGCACCGCCGGGCAGCGGCAGCAGGCGCTCGATCCTGCCCGGAAGCGCCAGGGGTGCTGCCAGCTCCTCCCACTGGCCGCTGGCCTGCCAGCGCAGGGCCTGAAGGGCCTGCAGGCTCATATCGGGAACAACGATTGCCGGGCGCTGCCCCGGTTGAGCCACCACCACTGCCAGCCGCTGTTCCAGTGCGCCCATGCGGTGGTTAGACACATCCATGTGGGTGGCAAACGGCAGCAGATGGGGCGGGCGCACATTGTGCAGAGTCAGCACCCCGCCGATGTGGGGCGTGGTCACGCTGGCCACGTCGAGTTGGCCGTCGCCGTCGAAGTCGGCAACACCCACGGGGTTCAGCCACCGAAAGCTGGAGCCCGCGTGCGGCCCGCGCGCCAGTTCGGTCAGCTCGGGCGTGCCGTTGGCTGAGGCGCGTACACCCAGCACCACCAGGGCGGCCCCTTTGAAGGCATCTGCCTCGATCAGCAGCAGCTCGTCCCGGCCATCGCCGTCCAGGTCGTGCAAGCGGGGTACCCGGTCTTCAAACACACGGTGCAAGGGCAGGGTGTATGACACCGATTGCCAGGGGCCACCGGCCAGGCGCACCACCGCCTGCACGCTGCCTGCATGCACGCTGTTGCCCAGCGCGGTGTGCGGGTAGCGGCGGGTGGGCGACGCCAGCCAGGTCCAGGCCACATCGTGCCTGCCCGCCACCACCTGGCTGTCGGGAATGCGCTGCGCCGCTGCGGCTGGCAAGGGCAGTTGGGCCGCCACGGGCGGTGTGGGCGGGGCGCACGTTGCGGCCACCGGGTGCGCCTGCAGGGCCAATGCGTGCACCGGAGCCATGGGCGCGGCGCTGAACATGGCCACCAGCGCAAGCGCGAGCCCGGGCGTGAGCGTGGGCGTCAGCTTGGCTTTGGGCGCTGGCACGAGCGAGGCAGTGCCTGGGGCTGGCGGGGCGCCTGTTGGTGGGGGTGTTCGCAGGGGTGTGTGTGGTGGGCGGGGCCAGCGGGGCAGGCGCGATGCAAGGGTGGGGAATGGGTGGTGCATGGCTTGGGTCGGGCCTGGCGGGTGGCGTCTTACACCGGCTGATAGCATGGCCGCATGTCATCCCATACCGAAAGCATCCACCCGGCTGCGCTGTACCTTGAAGCTTTTCGCATGCCCGCCCCCACAGTGGAGGTAGCACGAGACCTGTGGCCCAGAAAGCCCGGCGTGTTTTTGCGCCGGGTCGCACCCACCGGCGACGCCCAGGCCGTGCCCCGGCTCGATACCGATACCGATACCGATGGTGTGCCGCTGCAGACTTTGTCTACTTCCCCCAGTGAGGCTTTGGCTGTTGGCGAGCCACTGCCCGCGAGTGGGGAGGTGCCCTCCGGTGGGGCCGCGCCTTTGCTGCGGGAGTGGGTTGGTGGCCAGTTTGGCCTGGTGCCCCCTTGGGTGAAGTCGGCCAGCGATGCCAAGCTGCGCTCCACCAAGCTGGTGGCCTGTCGGTCAGAGACGGTCACCACCGCCAACACCTTGCGACACGCCTGGCTCAATGGTCAGCGCTGCATCGTGCCGGTGATGGCGTTTTTTGAAGACGACTGGCGCAGTGGCAAGGCCGTACCCACCCGCATTGCCCGTGTCGATGGCAAACCCATGGGCCTGGCGGGCCTGTGGGAGCGGTGGGAGAAGGACGGTGAAGTCATCGTCAGCTACACCCTGCTGACCGTCAACGCCAACAGCCACGCACTGATGCACCGCTACCAGCACGCCGGTGCTGAAAAGCGCATGCCCGCCATCCTGAACGAAGGGGCTTATGACGCCTGGCTCAGCGCCCGACCCGAAAAAGCCAAAGAGTTCCTGCGCGCCTACCCCGCCAATTGGCTGCTGGCCAATCCGGTGGAAAGCAAAAAACCCAAAGCGCCTGCGGCCATCAGGGGTCTGTGAGGGCTGGTCACCGGTGGTCGGTTGGTGGGTCTGCGCTTGGGCTTGGGCTACCGGCGCTCAGATGAACAGCGCCGGGTCCACCATGGTGCGGTTGAGCATCACGCCCCAGTGCAGGTGCGGGCCGGTGACCCGGCCAGTAGCCCCCACCGCGCCCACGCGCTGACCGGCCTGCAGCACATCGCCCGTTTGCACGCCGATGGCGCTCAGGTGGCACACCATGCTCAGCAGGCCACCGCCGTGGTCCAGCCACACCGTGTGGCCGTTGAAAAAGTAGTCGCCCGTGTCAATGACACGGCCCGCCAGCGGTGCCACCACCGGTGTGCCCGTGGCGGCGGCAATGTCCATGCCGCTGTGCGGGTTGCGCGCCTGCCCGTTGAACACCCGCCGCAGCCCGAATGAGCTGGAGCGCCGCCCCGGCGTGGGCACCCGCATGTGCAGGGCCGCAGGCGTGGCCCACTGGCCGGGTGGCACAGGGCTGAAGGTGGCCATCACCTGCTGCTGGTGGGCGCGTTCGCCTTCAAACCGGGCCAGGTCGTTGGCCGACAGATCCACCGTGCGCGGCGCCACCTTCAGCTGCTGTTCGGCGTAACGCTTGTCGTGGATGGTGTAGCTCAGTGTGTGCGGTGCGGGCTGGCTTTCCAGCCAGGCCACGGTCACGCTGGCCTGGCCCGGTGTGGCCGATAGCGGGATGCCCACCAGCGCCGTCCAGCCGCTGGGTGTGCCCACTACCAGCACCGGCACATCGCCACTGAACACCTCGGGTAGCGTGGCCGATGGCCCCAGTGCCAGCCGAACCACCCCGCCCGGTACGTGGGCCGCCACCGGCCACGCGCCGGGGGCTGAAGCTGCGGCTGGCCAAGCCGGGGTTGCTGCCAGCCCCAGCATGCCCAGCATGGCGGTACGGCGGGTGAGGGGGAGGGTGAGGGGTGCGTTGAGAGTGGCGGGGTACGGGGTCATGCGGAATCAGCCGCTGGCGGCGTGGTGGCGGTGTCGGGCAGCGTGACGTGGGGGGCGAACATCCTCATGGCCTGGGCCACGCTGGGGTGGAGGTGGACGGGCTTCAGGTTGACCAACGGGTGCGCCGTGGCAAACACGCGAAACACCTCGTCAATGAAGCCTTGGCCCACCAGTGTCACCCCTTCAAAATCCAGAATCACGGTCTTGAACTGGGTGGCCCGTTCCACCACCCATTTGCCTTGCGAGCGTGAAGTGAGGTGGCTGCTGAGCTGGGCCAGCCGCACAGGCACCTCGGTGGTGTGGAAGGCTTCGTCGCCCACCTCGTCGGGGGTGAAGTAGCGCAGGTACACATCCTGGGCGGTGCGGGGGGTGTCCAGCGCTAGGTCCATGCGCACCACGGTGCCTTGGCTGCTTTTGAGCAGTCCGGGCGCATCCACCCAATCAAACCGGGGCAGTGCTTGCTGGGGTGGGTTCAGGTCGAACGTCAGGCCGCGTGAGTCGATGGCCAGCCCATCCAGCATGCGCGACGACACAAACACGCCCATGCCCGAATGCCCGCTGGCCGCTGTGGTGAACTTGCCTTTGGCCAGTTCCAGCAGGGCCAGCCGGTCATCAAACAGGCTCAGCGCCTGCGCAATCTGCCGAAAAATGCCCACACCATCGTCGGCCACCAGCATTTGCAGGCGGCCACCGGCTGGGCCATCTGCTGTCTGCGTCAGGTGCGCCCCCAGCAGCAGGTGGGACGCCTGGGAGTGGTCGAGCGCGTTGTTCAGCATCTCGGTGAAGGCGATGTTGGCCAGATTGACCACGTTGTCGGGCACTCCCTGCATCAGCGGAGCCACATGCACCTCCCACACGCCAAACTCGCCCCCGGCCTTGGCTACCGCCTCGCGGGTGGTGGTGGTCAGCCAGAAGCGCATGTGGCCGGGTGAATACGTTTGCCGTGTGCCTGCCCCGTGGCGAAGAAGGTAGCCCGCATCGGCAAGCTTCTTGATGCGGCGCGACACCGCCACCCGCGACAGGCCCGTGCGCTCGGCAGCGGTGCTGGCCAGTTGCAGGGTGTCGCGTGCGGTGGCCAGGATGATGGCATCTTGTTGGTCAAGCAACTGTATCGCCTCTTGTTCGTTAATATTGATTAATTGTATCGTTATGGCTCAAAACGACGATCCCGGCTCGCTCAGAAAGGCGATTTCGGGGGCGCTGGAGGCTCGGCCCAGGGCGGCATTGCGGTGCGGGTAGCGGCCAAAGCGTTGCAGGATGTCCTGGTGCCGCTGCTCAAAGGCCAGGTTGTTTTCCAGCCCGGGCTGGTCAAACAGGCGCAGTGCCTCGGCATGGATGGCCAGCGATTCGCTGTGCATGTAGGGCATGTAGGCAAAGCTGCGCTGCGTCAGCGGCAGGCTGCGGTCGTGGCCACCGGCCACCAGCTCCTGTGCCAGCACCAGGGCCAGCGCATCCTGGGCAAAAGCCTGCGGTGTGTCGCGGTACATGTTGCGCGAGAACTGGTCCAGCACCAGGATCTCGGCCAGCCGCCCGGCTGGCGTGGCCCGCCAGGCAAACAGCTCGCAGCGGGCGGCGGCTTGCAGCGTGGCCTCAAAGCGCACGCGCATGGCCGCGTCGAGCGCCGGGTCTTTGATGAAATGCTGCTGCGGTGTCAGCTCTTCAAACCAGAAGTGGAGGATGTCCTGGGCTTGCATGGTGGGCTCCTGTTGACATGAGAACGGCGGATGATGGCGGCGGTGTGATCACGCACAATGGTGATCAAAACAGACTCTATCGCTGAATCCGCATGGGTTTCAAGCTACCCGAAATTTCACAGGTACCTGCATGCCGCTCACTTCTGCCCTTCCTGCACATTTCCAGCCTGTGGCGCTGGACAAAGCCTACCGCCTGATGAACCACGGCCCCACGGTGCTGGTGTCGGCCAGCCATGCCGGGGTGGCCAACGTGATGGCGGCAGCTTGGGCGGGGGTGCTGGACTTCATGCCCCCGAAGCTGACGGTGGTGCTGGACAAGGCCACCGCCACCCGCGCCCTGATCGAGGCCAGCGGCCAGTTTGCGCTGCAACTGCCCACCCGCGCCATGGCCACCCTCACCACCGGTGTGGGTACCGACAGCGCCCATACCGTGCCCGACAAGCTGCACAAACACGGCGTGCAGCTGTTCAGCGTGCCGGGCAGCGGTGTGCCGCTGGTGCAGGGCTGTGTGGGCTGGCTGCTGTGCAGGCTGATTTCCGAGCCGCACAACCAGCAGACCTACGACCTGTTCATCGGCGAAGTCACGGCAGCCTGGGCTGATGACCGCGTGTTCAGCCAGGGGCGCTGGCACTTTGAACAAGCCGACAACGCGCTGCGCACCATCCACCATGTGGCCGGTGGCAGCTACCTGGTCTCGGGCGACACCATTCAAGGGTGAACCACACCATGCAATTGGCTTACACCATTCTCTATGTGGACAGCGTGGCCGCCAGCCTCGCTTTCTATGAAAAGGCCTTTGGCCTGCGCACCCGCTTTCTGCATGAAAGTGGCGATTACGGTGAGCTGGACACCGGCTCCACCACGCTGTCGTTTTCTTCACGGGCACTGATGACGCAGCTGGGCAAGCACCCCTCGCGGGCCGATGCCCGAGCCCCCAGCTTCGAGATTGCCTTCACCACCGCCGATGTGCCTGCCGCCGTGGCCAAAGCGGTGGCCGCCGGGGCCGAACTCATCCAGCCACCCCAGGACATGCCCTGGGGCCAGACCGTGGCCTACGTGGCCGACCGCGACGGCTGCCTGGTGGAGCTTTGCACGCCCGTGGGTGGCTGACCCAGCGCCGCCGCCTGCCGCTTCAGCCAAGCGGGCACGGTGGCTTTGGTGCAGGTTTGCAGTCCCACCAGCAGGGGGTGGTCGGGGTGGGGGATGCCGTGCTGGGTTTGCAGCACGCGGTGCATGTGGTGCAGCAGCTCGGCGGTCATTTCGGCATCGGCCAGGGCGCGGTGGGCGCGGCCTGTGCTGGGCAGCCGCAGAAACTGCGCCAGCGTGCCCAGCTGGTGGTTGGGGGCCTGGGGCAGCAGGCGGCGGGCCAGCAGCACGGTGCAGGCATACGGGTGGTTGGCAGGCTGGCCCAGCCGCCGCAGCTCGGCCTGCCAGAACTTGCGGTCAAACGAGGCGTTGTGCGCCACCATCGGGCTGTGGCCCACAAAGCGGGCCGCCTCGGCCATCACTTGCGCCACGGGCGGTGCGGCTTTCACCATCGCATTGGTGATGCCCGTCAGCTGCGTGATGAACGACGACACGACCATGCCGGGGTTCATCAGGCTCTGGAACCTGTCCACCACCGCGCCGCGCTCGGTCAGTACGATGGCCACCTCGGTGGGGCGGTCGCCCAGGTCGGGCGACATGCCGGTGGTTTCGAAGTCGATGATGGCGATGGTGGGCATGCTCACTCGTCCCTGTGGTGCAGGCCTACCGTGAAGCTGGCTGTGCCCTGTGCCCAGGCCATCAGGCGGTCGATATTGGGGTGCTTGCCGGGGTGGGCCAGGGCATCGGCGGTGTGCTCGGCGTACCACTCCAGGCCCAAACTGGCCGCAGCGGGCGTGATGCGCCCACCGTACAGCGCACCCAGCGCGTGGTACACGGCCAGCGATCCGGCCTGACCGGGCTTGTTTTCCAGGGTGGCGAGCACCTGGCCCTGGCTGTCCAGCAGGTGCAGGGCGCTCAGGTGGCTGACGGAGGGGAGTTGCTGCAGGCGATCGGCAAAGTTCATGACAGGGCTCGGGAGGTACACAATCGGTGGACGCTGGGTCAGACAGGCTGCTGGTGATTTGGCGTGAAGTATTTTATATGTATTATTGATGCTTTTCGCTTGATTAGTAACAATAGTTTGCTATGTAATTATTTTCCTATGCATCCAGTAATCAACGGTTCCGCCACCCTTGTCAGCACCGCTGCTGCCACCCGTTTCTACCCCATTGGTACGCCTGGCCAAGCTTGGGGTGTTGCCGAGGTGGCCCAGTGGCGTGCCCGACAGGTGCCGCAACGCAGCGTCGAGGTCGATGTGGTGTCGGCGGTGCATGGCCTGGCCGACCGCTTCGAGGTGGAGACCTATGGGCAGGTGTCTTACCCCGACTCCCCACAGGCCAACTGCAACCTTCCGCTGGTGGCTTTGCGCAGCCGCAACTGGAACCCGGCCTTGCCCTCGGTGCTGGTGACGGGTGGTGTGCACGGCTACGAAACCAGCGGCGTGCACGGTGCGCTGCGGTTTGCGGCGGGGCACGCTGGCGCGTATGCGGGCCGGGTCAACCTGCTGATCGTGCCGTGCGTCAGCCCTTGGGGCTATGAGCGCATTCAGCGATGGAACGCAGACGCCATCGACCCCAACCGCAGTTTTCGTCCGGGCAGCCCGGTGCAGGAATGTGCGGCGCTCATGCGGCTGGTGGCCCCGCTGCATGGCCAATGGGCGGCGCACATCGACCTGCACGAAACCACCGACACGGACGAGTCCGAGTTTCGCCCCGCAGTGGCCGCTCGCGACGGCAAACCCTTCGTGCCCGGCACCATTCCCGATGGCTTTTACTTGGTGGCCGATGTGGCCAACCCGCAGCCCGCCTTCCAGCAGGCCATCATCCAGGCGGTGGAGCGGGTGACCCACATCGCACCGGCGGACGCAGCTGGACACCTTATTGGCTCACCGCAGGTGGCGCCCGGCGTCATTGAGTACGACGTGCAAAAACTGGGGCTGTGCACCGGCATCACCGGCGCTCGCTTCACGACCACCACCGAGGTGTACCCCGACAGCCCCCGCACCACGCCAGACGAATGCACGGCTGCCCAGGTGGCGGCGTTGGAGGCCGCGCTGGTCTTTTTGCTGGCGCAGGGTTGATAGGCCAGCCCCGCCGCCCCCCGCTGGCACCCGGCGAGCGCCGTGGTTCGGGTGCCGTTACATGGACGGGTGCCGCCACAGTCCGCATGCCGGTCATGCCACCCGATATGCGACCCAACATTCGACCCAGCATTCGGATCGATTGCCCCTTGCAACACTGACACCAGATTGAAACATTCGTGACTTAAAAAGGGGTATGGACCCTCTTCACCTGCCCCGTCCCCCCCTTGCTGCGTCGCCCGCTTCCCCGCTCTGGGACAGCGGCGTGTGTCTGGATCTGATCGATCAGCTGTGGGCGCTGCGCGCTGCCATGCTGCACAACGAACAGCGCTACGCCGAGGCGACGGACCTCGTGGCACCCCACCAGCGCGCCAGTGCCCGCAACCTGGTGCACTTTCTGGCCTTGCGCGCCACCGATTTGCGCGAACTTCAGACCCGACTCGCCTGGTTGGGTGTGTCGTCACTGGGCCGGGCAGAGTCGCACGTGTTGGCCAATGTGGACAAGGTGCTGGGCATCCTGCACCGCCTCACTGGGCAAGCCTGGCAAGACCGCTCACCCGAAGAGCCGGTGGGCAGCGTCTCGGGCCCGGCTCGGCTTGCCTGCCACGCTCAGGCCCTGCTGGGCCCAGTGGTGCGTGGGCGCGCCGTGCGCATCATGGTGACCCTGCCCAGCGAAGCTGCTACCGACGATGCCCTGGTGCGTGGCCTGGTGGATGCTGGTATGGACGTGGCCCGCATCAACTGCGCCCACGATGACGCCACCGCCTGGAAGGCCATGGCCAAGCGGGTGCGGCGTGCCGCCAAAGCCGCGCAACGCGAGGTCAAGGTGCTGATGGACCTGGGCGGTCCCAAAATCCGCACCGGCCCAATGCCCAGCGGACCGGCGGTGCTCAAACTGAGGCCTGTGCGCGACCCGTGCGGCTTTGCCACCGAACCCTGGCGGCTGTGGTTGCGGCCTATTGATGCATCCACCACGCCCACCGCGTCAAAGAGGTCGAAAGCGGCCGCCTCCCCTACCGCCTCCACAGCTTCATTGGCGACCGACTCCGTGCCCAGCGTGTCGGTGGATGGCGAATGGCTGGCCCGCTTGCACGTGGGCCAGCAGATTCACGTGACAGATGCACGTTCCAAAAAGCGCCAGATGCTGGTGGCCAGCCTTGGCGATCAGGGTGCCCTGGTGCAGGGCATGGAAACGTGTTACCTCACCCCCGATACCCCTTTGTCGATCAAGGGGCGGCACCAGCGGCGCGTGCACACCACGTACCCGGAGGGCATTGCGCCACTGCCCGCTGCGCTGCGTGTGCACCGTGGCGACTTGCTCACCCTGAGTGCCGAGCCCCTGGATCTTGAGCAGCCATCGGACCCCCATGCCATGCGCATTGCCTGCACCTTGCCGCAGGTGATTGGCCAGGTCTGCAGCGGCGAGCGCGTGTGGCTGGACGATGGCCGAATTGGGGCCGTTGTGCGCCAAGCGTCACCCGACGAGCTGGAGCTGGAAATTGTTCACGCCCGCGACGGTGGGGAAAAAGTCATGGCCGACAAGGGCATCAATTTCCCCGACAGCCACCTGGACCTGCCCGCCCTGACCGAGAAAGACCTGCAAGACCTGCAGACCGTGGCCAAGGTGGCCGATCTGGTGGGCCTGTCGTTTGTGCAGCGGCCTGAGGATGTGCGCCAGTTGCTGGATGCGCTGCAACTGGCCCAAGGGGGTGCACTGGGCGTGGTCCTCAAAATCGAAACCCTGCGCGGTTTCGAGAACCTGCCGGAGTTGATGCTTGCCGCCATGGCCGGCCCCTGTGCGGGGGTGATGATTGCGCGCGGCGATCTGGCGGTGGAGTGCGGCTACGAACGCCTTGCCGAGGTGCAGGAAGAAATTCTCTGGTGCTCCGAGGCCGCGCACATGCCCGTCATTTGGGCCACGCAGGTCCTGGAGAGTCAGGCCAAGACGGGCGTGCCCTCGCGCGCCGAAGTGTCCGACGCTGGCATGGGCGTGCGCGCCGAGTGCGTGATGCTGAACAAGGGCCCCTACATGGCCGACACCATCCGCACGCTGGACGACATCTTGCGCCGCATGGCGGGTCACCAGGCCAAGAAGCGACCGCTGCTGCGTGCACTTCGTGCGTGGGGCCCGCCCGGCTAACCCGGTGAAGGCAGCTGGCACTGGCGGTGGTGCCAGTGCCAGCTGCGGGTTGTGCCTGGTGCCAGGGCGCTTGTGCCAGGACGGTGTGGCAGCGTCAGCTGGCCAGCACCGATCCGTCTTTGGCGCGGTCACGGGCCAGGGCTTCGCGGATGCTCTCTTTGCGGAAAAACACCGCCACGATGCTGGATGTGATGACGATGAACAGCGAGTACAGCACCGGGATCAGCAGCACCTCTTGCTGCATGGGGCCAGTGAAGGTCAGGGTGACGATCAGCACCGCCAGCGGGCCGTTCTGGATGCCCGTTTCAAGGGCGATGGTGCGGCTGCGGTTGGGGTCTTGCTTGAGCACACGGGCCAGCACATAGCCCAGGGCAATGCCAAAAATGCCCAGCCCAATGGCCGCAAAAAACACATACCACGGCGTGGTGGCCAGCAGCATGTGGTTGCGCGGAATCCAGGTCAACACCAGGAACAGAATCACCGCAACCCCCAGCATGCCGCCCAGCAACTCAATGCTTGCCCCGACATTGGGGTTGAGCTTGCGCAGCACCATGCCAATGACGGTGGGAATCAGCAGCACAAACAGCACCTGTGCCACGTTGCCCGCCGGAATCTTGAAGTCGCCGCTCAGGCCCGCCAATTGCGAATAGAACTCCAGCAGCGCAGGTACCATGCCCAGCGCAATCAGCGACGACACCGAGGTCATCATGATCGACAGCGCCAGCACCGCCTTGCTGAAGTACGTGAAGATGTTGGACGTGGTGCCACCCGGCATGCAGGCCATCAGGATCAGGCCCACGGTCAACCCTGGCGACAGGTCCAGCGCCATGGCCAGCGCAAAGCCCAGCAGCGGCATGATGCCGTACTGGCACAGCAGCCCCACCAGCACCCCTTTGGGTTTGCGAAAGGCAATCAGGAAGTCGCGCCAGGTCAGGGACGCGCCCATGCCGAGCATGATGACAATCATCATGATGCCCAGCAGCTTGGTCTCAAATTCGGAGATCATGGTTGGTTCTCTTGGTCAATGTGGTGGTTGGCAGGGGGTTAGCCCCGGTTCAGCTCGTCGGCCACGGCCTTGCGCAGGTCTTTGCGCAGCACCTTGCCAATGGGGCTTTTCGGCAGTTCGTCGCGCACCACCACCAGCTTGGGCACCTTGTAGGCGGCCAGGTGCTTGCGGCAGTGCTCCAGCACGTCGGCGGGCATGACCTCTTTGCTGTGGTCGGGGTTTTGCACCACGTAGGCCCGCACGGCCTCGCCTGTTTTGGCGTCGGGCACACCGATCACGGCCACCTCCAGCACATGGTCCATGTCGGCAATCACGTCTTCCACTTCGTTGGGGTACACGTTGAAGCCGGACACCAGAATCATGTCTTTCTTGCGGTCCACGATACGCATGAACCCGGTGTCATCCATCACGGCAATGTCGCCAGTGGCAAACCAGCCGTCGTGCATGACCTTGGCAGTTTCTTCGTCGGTTTGCCAGTAACCCTTCATCACCTGCGGGCCGCGCACCCAGATCTCTCCCGGTGTGCCGGGGGCCACGTCGTGCCCCTCGTCATTGGTCAGCCGCACATCGGTGCCTGGGGCGGGAATGCCAATGCTGCCGTCGCGGGGCTTGCCCGTCAGTGGGTTGAAGCTGACCACCGGCGCGGTTTCGGTCAGGCCATAGCCTTCGGCAATGGGGGTTTTGGTGACGTCGCGCCAGCGCTGCGCCACAGCGGTATGCAGCGAGGTGCCACCCGAAATCGAAGCTTTGAGTGTTTTGGGCGGGTAGGCCACAAACCACTCTTCGTTCAGCAGCCCGTTGAACAGGGTGTTGACCCCCGTCATCCAGGTGACGGGGAAGTTTTCCATGGCGCGCTGCAGGTTCTGCACCGGCCGTGGGTTGGGAATGAGCACGTTGTGTCCACCAATGGCCATGTAGCCCAGCAGGTTGGCCGTGAACGCGAAGATGTGGTACAGCGGCAGCGCCGTCAGCACGCATTCTTCGCCGGGGGTCATGTGACTTTGGCCCATGGCGTGCGTCTGGCAGATGTTGTTGAGCAGGTTGCCGTGCGTCAGCATGGCGCCCTTGCTCACGCCGGTGGTGCCGCCGGTGTATTGCAGCAGGGCCAGGTCGTCGCGGCCCACCTTTTCCCAATACTGGCGCGCCGGTGTTTGGGCCAGGGTGGCTCGGCCCTGTGTCAGGGCGTCTTTCAGGCGCACATGCGGCGCGGTGACGGGGGGCAGTACCCGGTTCCAGTAGCGCTGGACCCCTTTGACGATTGCCCCAGGCACTGCCGGGAAAAACTCCGACACCGTCGCCAGCACCACCTGCTTGATGCCGGTTTTGGCCAGCACCGCAGGCAGCTTATCGGCAAACATGTCCACCAGCACCAGCACCTGTGCGCCGCTGTTGTTGAACTGGTGAATCATTTCGGTTTCGGTGTACAGCGGGTTGGTGTTGACCAGCACACAACCGGCTTTGAACACCCCCAGTGCCGCTACCGGGTAGCCCAGGCTGTTGGGCAGCTGCACGGCCACGCGGTCGCCGGGCTGCAGGCCCAGCACGGCGCGCAGATAGCCCGCGAAGGCATCGGACAGCTCGTCCACCTCGGCAAAGCTCAGCCGACCGTTCATGCCGTTGGGCACCACACAACTGAAAGCGGCTTTGGCCTTGCTGTCGGCTTGCCACTTTTTGCAGCATTCGTGCGTCAGTTCGGCCAGGTTGCGGTAGGGCAGCTGAGCCAGGGTGGGGGCAATGCCCACCTGCTGGTAGGTGGCGTGCCAGGGGCGCGCAAGGTTGTCGGGCATGGGCGGTTCCGGAAGGGTTGAAAATAGAACGGTCGTGCGTTTTTTGGCAAAGTCCGATGCTAGTCACTTTCGTGTCAGCTGGGTGGTGGACGTTCTCGGTTTTTGATTGGGGTTTACCCACACATGCACGCTGTTGTGTGGGCGTCATCTGCGCGGGTAGCTCTCAAAGTGGGGTCAGCGCCTCGGCCAGCGCGTCAAACACTGTGCGGATGCGCCGCGACGTGCGCAGCTCGCGGTGCGTCACCAGCCACACCGGGAAGCGCACCGCCGCCACCTCGTCCAGCACCCGAACCACGCCCGGGGTGCGGCGGGCAATCTCGTCCATCATCACGCCGATGCCCAGGCCTTGCTGCACCAGCATCCAGGCCGTGACCGAGTTTTCTGACAGCACCCGAAACTGCTGCGCCGACAGCGGCAACCCGTGCTGCACCAGGTAGCCCAGGTAGCGGCCAGTGCGGTCGGCCCCGATGAAGTCCAGCCCCTGCGCCTGCTGTGCCGTGCGTGGGTGGCCGTGCAGTGCCACCCAGTCAGCCGACGCATAGAACCCTGCGCTGCTCTCATACAGCAGGCGGCCAATCAGGTCGGGCTGATCGGGGCGCACATGGCGGATGGCAATGTCCGCCTCCCGGCGGCGCAAATCGCTTAGCGCGTTGGAGGTGACCACCTCCACCACAATGCCTGGCGCCTGCTCCCGCAAGCGCCGCAACACGGGCGGCAGCAGCCAGGTGGCCACCGCATCGCTGGCCGACACCGACACCAGCCCCTCCACCGCCTGCGACTGGCCCGACGCCGTCAGCACCAACTCCTGCGCAGCCACCCCCATGGCGCGGGCATGCTCCAGCAGGCTCAGGCCCGCATCGGTTGGCACCATGGCCTGGCCTGTGCGCTCAAACAGCGTGACCCCCAGCGCCTGTTCGATGGCGGCCACATGGCGGCTGAGCGTGGGCTGCGTCAGCCCCAGTTTGCGGGCTGCGGCCGACAGTGAGCCGGTCTGTGCCGTTTCCAGAAAAGCGCGAAGTTGGTTCCAGTCGGGTTGGGTCATGCATTTCAGTATAGGTAGTCTGCAAAATTTGAGATGGCCTGCGGAAAAATGCATGGGTACGATCCGTCCCTGTCCATCCTATGCCCCGCCAAACCAGGCCGCCAACCACCATGACCACCCGCCCACCCAGCAGCGCCACGCTGGCGCACAGCACCCGCTTCTGGGACAAAACCGCGCGCAAATACGCCGCCAGCGCCGTGGGCGACGTGGCCGGTTACGAGCACACCTTGCAGCGCGTTCGGCAACGGCTGCGCCCCACCGACCGGGTGCTGGAGCTGGGCTGCGGCACGGCCACCACCGCGCTGCGCCTGGCCCCAGCCACGGCGCACTACACCGCCGCCGACCTCTCGCCCGCCATGGTGGACATCGCCCACCAAAAGCTGGCCGATGCCCCGCCCGATGTCCACCACATGCTGCACTTGGTGGTGGCCGATGCCGACGCCCCTCTGCCCGCCCCGCGCCCCAAGGGCTGGGCAGGCGCAGCAACGGCTGAAACCGCCAGCCAAGGCACAGGCCTTGATGCCCTGGGCTGGGATGTGGTGCTCGCCTTCAACCTGCTGCACCTGGTGCCAGACCTGGACCACACCCTGGCCCAGGTGGTGCGGCACTTGCGCCCAGGTGGCCTGTTCATCAGCAAAACCGCCTGCATTGCCCACATGAACTCATTGGTGCCCCATGTGGCATTGCCCCTCATGCGGCTGCTGCGCCTGGCGCCACCCGTGCATGTGCTGACCGAAGACCGGCTGCTGAGCGCCATCGAACGCAGCGGACTGAGCATTGAAAGCCTTGAGCACCACGCCACCCCCAAGCGGGGCCGCGACTGGCGGCCTTATGTGGTGGCGCGCAAGCCTGTTGCCTGAGTCACCGATGCGTCCATCTTGTCCCCCTGCAGGTCCTGGCACCCTACGCTTCCATCCACTTCCTCTTGCCCATTGCCCATTGCCCATTACCCATTGGCCTACCCATGAACCCGTTGCCTACCCTGCGCCGAGCCGCCGCCCTGTTCACCATTGCGTTGTTGGCCGGTTGCGCCGGATTGCCCGGAGCCCACGTGCGGCAGGTAGACGATCGCCCGCTCGAACTCGTGGCCCACCCAGGGGCTGGGCCAGTGGTGGTGTTTGAGAACGGGCTGGGGGGCCATATGGAGTGGTGGGGCAAAGTGTTGCCAGCCCTGCCCACCGACACCGCTTACTTCGCCTACAACCGCCCCGGCATCGGCAAAAGCGCTCCTGCCGACACCCCGCGCGATGGCCAGCACATCGTGGCCGAGTTGCGCCGGACCTTGGAGCAGCAAGGCATGCGGCCCCCGTATGTGCTGGTGGGCCACTCGCTGGGTGGCCTTTACATGCAGCTGTTTGCACGCCAGCACCGGGCTGAAGTGGCGGCCCTCATCCTGGTGGACACCACCCACCCCAGGCAACTGGAAGGAGCGGGCGCGATGGAAAACCAGTCGCTGCTGGTGCGTGGCATGGCCAAGGCCCTGATCACCGGCACGGCCAAACGCGAGTTTGATCTTCTGACCCAAACCGGCCAGCAGGTGCTGGCCCTGCCCACGGTCACCGGCTTGCCAGTGACGGTGCTCAGCGCCGCCGCGCCCATGAAAGAAACCTCCGAGCTGGCCCAGTTTTCCAATGCCATGCGACAAGACATCGCCCGTCTGTACCCGGGGGCCCAGCAAGTGTGGGTAGAAGGTGGCCACGCCATTCCGCTGGAAAAGCCCGAAGCCGTGGTCAACGCCATCCGCGCCGCGATGGCTGCTATGGCCAACCAACCAGTTGACTGACCGAGCGACCGCTACCCCGGGGCACGTGGCCAGGTGCCGGTGTTACGCGCCAGCCAGGGTCACTTGGCTGCAAATTGGGCGTAGTACGCCTGCACACCGGGGTGGCTGGCCACACGTTGGGCGTGGGCGTTCAGCGCGGGGGCCACTTGCTGCACCAGGTCGGTGGGTACATGGTCCAGGCGGCCCGAGTTCAGGCCGGTCACGTCCACAAACACCTTCAGGTCGGCCACAGTGAGGCGGTTGTCGGCAAAGTATTCACCGCCATGCGCTTGCAGCTGGGCTTGCAGCCAGGCCAGGTACACCGGCATGGAGCCGTTGACCAGCGCCAGGCGGGCGGCCTTTTGCTCTTCGCCGGCCATGCGGAAGCTGGGGCCGATGCGCACGCTGGCTTCCTCCACCACACACGTCACTTCGTCACACAGCAGGGCTTGCAGGGGGTCGGTGGGGTACAGGCCCGCCAGCTTGCCCGCATAGCGCAGCATGGCGTCGCACTGGGTAACCTGCACGCCATCGATATGCAGCGTGGGCACCTGGCCAAACGGCGTGGTTGTGTGGAACTCGGCAAACCCCGCAAAGTTGAAGCGGTGGTCTTCAAACGCCACACCGCCAATCGCCAGTGCCAGCCGCACAGGCTCGGCACGGCCACCGTGGAAGTCAAAGTAATTCAGTTTCAGTTGGGGCATGGGGTATCCAAGGGGGGGCGGATTGGCAAAAAAAGCGCAGCTGCGCAATTGCGACTTCATTGTAGGCAGGGTGCTGAAACCCTGCTGGCTCAGGCCTGCCACACCCCAAACCCTGCCGAGCGCAGGTCAATGCCCACCTCCACCTCCATCGCCTGTGCCTCCCTGTAAGGCATGGGGTTGAATCCTTCGTACAGGTCGGGCAGCAGGCGCAGGCCGTACCTGAGCACATAGCGGTTGGCCTGAATGCCTCCCTTGTGTTTGTCAAACCGCACATCGGGGTCCAGCCCCGTTATGCCCACGTACACACACGGTTTACCCGCCACGTAGCCGGGGTTGCACTTGCGAAACTTGGGCTCTTGCCACACATCGGGATGCAGCTCAACCACGTACACATGGTGGTGGCCACGGCGGCTCACACCGGCACGGTGTAGTTCAGGGCCATGCGGCCACCGTCCACGGTGACGATTTCGCCGGTGATGTAGCTGGCCGCGTCGCTGGCCAGCCAAGCCACCACATCGGCAATTTCTTCGGGCTCGCCCAGGCGCTTCATGGGTGTGCGGCTCAAAATTTTGGTGCGTGCAGCCTCGCTGGTCAGCACCGCTTGGGCGGCCAGTTCGGTGGCAATGGTGCCGGGTGCCACCGCATTCACGCGGATGCCACGGTCGGCCAGCGCCAGCGCCATCACCCGCGTCAGCTGGTTGATGCCGCCTTTGCTCACGTTGTAGCTGGCAATGTTCGGAATGGCCAGCACCCCGTTGACCGAACTCATGTTGACGATGGAGCCACTGCCGCGCGCGGCCATTTCGCGCGCCACGGCCTGCCCCATCAGGAACGCACCCTTCAGGTTGACGCGCAGCACCTCGTCAAAGTCGGCTTCGGTCACGTCCAGAAAATCGGCGGCTTTGAAGATGCCGGCGTTGTTCACCAGCACGTCTATGTGCACATGTGCGGCCACCGCTTGCGCCACCGTGTGGGCCACGTCAGCCTGGCGGCCCACGTCGCAGTGCACATACAGGCCACCGAGCTCGGTGGCCAAGGCCTGGCCGGGGGTGTCGGCCACGTCGGCCAGCACCACGTGTGCGCCTTCGCGGGCAAAGCGCCGCGCGCACGCGGCACCAATGCCCTGGGCCCCACCGGTGATCAACACCACGCGGCCCTGGTGGCCGAATTGAACAAGGGGAGGGGTGGAAGTGGGGGCGGGCGTGTTTGTGTTCATGCCGACATGCTAATGGGTCAGCACGCACCAAACACAGGCATCATCCCTGGCAGGGAAGCACTCCAACACATTCACATGGCCACACTGATACCCGCCCTTGGCACTTGCGTGTCGCGCATGACCAGCGGCGAGCGCCGCACCGCCGAGCGGCTGGAACACAAGCTCGATGCCGACTACCTGCTGTAGTACGACGTGGCCGTGGGCCCGCGCCACCAGCACCCCGACTTTGTGGTGATGCACCCACGCCGGGGCATCCTCATTTTGGAGGTGAAAGACTTTCGCCTCTCCACCCTCATACAGGCCGATAAACAAAGCTGGACCATCCACGCTGAAAGCGGCCCCAAAACCATTCCCAACCCGTTGGAGCAGGCCCGGCAATACGCCCACCAGGTGGTGAATGCGCTGGAGCGCGACCCCCAGCTGGTGCAGGCCGAGGGGCGGCACCGGGGCAAGCTGGCGTTTCCGTGGAGCTACGGCGTGGTGCTGCCCAACATCACCCGCGCCCAGTTTGACAAGGCCGAGCTGGCCCAAGCTATCGAGCCGCACCGCGTGGTGTGCCAGGACGAAATGGCCGAGGCCGTGGACCCAGAAGCTCTGCAAAGCCGCCTGTGGGACATGTTCCCGTTTGGCATGCGCGGAGCCATGTCATTGCCGCAGCTGGACCGGGTGCGCTGGATCATGTTCCCTGACGTGCGCGTGCCCGTGCAGGGCGCCCTGTTTGCCGCCCAGGCAAGCGAAGGCGAAAGTGACGACGCCGAGCCCGAGCTGCCCAGCATCATGCGGGTGATGGACATCCAGCAAGAGCAACTGGCCCGCAGCCTGGGCGACGGGCACCGCGTCATTCACGGCGTGGCGGGCTCGGGCAAAACCATGCTGCTGGGTTACCGCGCCCAGCACCTGGCGCAGGCTTTTCATGATGAAAATGGCCCCCAGCGCAAGCCAGTGCTCATTCTTTGCTACAACGAACCACTGGCCAGACAGCTTGCCAGCGTGATGAGCGCCAAAGGCATTGCCGACCGTGTGCACGCCGTGCACTTTCACAAATGGTGCCGCGACCAACTGGTGGCCTTCGGCCAGACCCTGCCACCCCACCACATGCCCGTGGAAGCCAAGATGGCCGACATGGTGCAGCGTGTCATCACCGGGGTGGAGCGCAACCAGATACCCGCCGGGCAGTACCAGGCCGTGCTGGTGGACGAGGGGCACGACTTTGCGCCCGAGTGGCTCAAGCTCATCACCCAAATGGTGGACCCCGCCACCCACAGCCTGCTGGTGCTGTACGACGACGCCCAAAGCATTTACGACCGTGCCCGCAAAAAGAACTTCAGCTTCAAAAGCGTGGGCATACAGGCGCAGGGGCGCACCACCATCCTCAAAATCAACTACCGCAACACGCGGCAGATTCTGCAAACCGCCAGCCTGGTGGCCGCTGAATACCTGTACCCCCACGCTCCGCCGCTGCGCGGGTCGCTGCCCCCCAAGGGGGCTGATCCGGCTTGGGGCGGCCCGGCACCGGATCATCTGCTGACGGCTGAGGATAAAGACGAAGACGGCATTCCCATGCTCAAACCCGTGAGCTGCGGGCGCGATGGCGAAGCACCGCTCATCATCCGCCTGCCCACCCTGCGGGCCGAGGCCATGCACATGGTGGAGCTGCTGGCCCACGCCCACCAGGACGGCCACGCCTGGGGCGATATGGCCATTCTGTGCCGCCACCACCAGGACATGTATTTGTGCGCCAACGTGCTGAACCGGCGCGGGCTGCCCTACCAGGTACGCGACAAAACCGGCCAGTTTGACCCGACGGCCGACACCATCAAGGTGTTGACGTTGCACGCCAGCAAGGGGCTGGAGTTTCCGGTGGTGGGCCTGCTGGGCGCGGGCCACATGCCCGCCGAGGGCGAAGACGAGCGCGAAGAAGCCAAGCTGTTTTACGTGGGCGCCACGCGGGCCACCCACCGGCTCATTTTGGGCATGGGCGGGGAAGGGCGGTTTGGGGCGCGGCTGGCGGGTTGACGCAAGCGGGGTTTGTAGCTACATTGCCGCTACGTACCGTGCAAACCCAGCAACCCAATTCGCTGTGGTTCAAACTGCACCCACACACTCAGCGCTTCATTTCCAAACACACTATGCAAACAGCAACGTATGGCAAATCAGCCGAAATCCGCTCGCGGATTGAGCCTGACCTGAAAAAACAATCTACCGAAGTGCTGGCCGATTTGGGCCTTGACCTGAGCGCCGCCATCCGGTTGTTCCTGCGCCAGGTGGTGGAGGTAGGTGGTTTGCCTTTCGAGGTCAAAAAGCCCACACCTGAAACGGTGGCGGCCATGACGGAAGCCCGCGCCATGTCGGCGGTACGTTTCGATTCTGCGAAAGAGTTATTTGATGGTCTTGACCAACAAACCGGCAAAGGCAAAGCGCGCGCCGCTGCCAAGAAAAGCTGACCACACACGGCAGTTTGGCAAGAGCTGAGTGCCGACAGCGTGATCTTTGTGCGCGCCGGAACACACTCTGAGTTGTTTGGGCGATAGCCCACATGAACCCCTATAACGCCCTGCCAGTTGGCTGAGTCAGCCGGTTGGCCCGTTTGTCGAAGTCAACCAGCAAGACCTGTGACGCATGGCCGACGACGTGGTGACGGTGAGCGTAATTGCCGTGGGCCAAGCGCGACAAGTTGGCGGTGTATGACACGGCTGCGCAGCGCAGAGTTCATCAAATTAAATAGCTGCTTGCGCTTATAAATAAAGCGATAGAGGTATAAAAGATTAAGAAAATCTGGTTCAGTCACTTGCGCCAACCGCTGGCGTCAGAAGATTGGGGTACTTTGCAGCCACTGCAGCCAAGGCCACTGCCTTGAGTTCTCCGCGCTTGTACGCATCCGGCCGGTCGTCAGCCTCTTTGGCCCAGAGCGCATCCAGCGCGGTGTATTCCTCGCTCAGCGCGTCAAATGCTTCTTGCACGCCGGGCTTGGCCAGCAGCGCATCGCGGAAATCCGCATCGTGCGGCACGGGTTGGTAGCCAGTTTCAGCCATGAGCGTCATGCCGCCTTTTTGTATTCCAGCGGCAGCAGCCCTTCCTTCTTCGCATCCAGCAATACGATTTCCACGATGGTGCCGTCTTCTGCGTAGCTGATGTGGGTGGGCCAGCCCTGCGAGGTTTCACGCACGATGGGCTTGTCAGACACCCTGATTTGCAGGATGTCGTCGTCTTCAAAATAAGTGGACTTCATGGCATGGGCGCAGCTGATTCTCATGGCCTTACATCGCTCAGGTACCTTCTTTTGCGTTGTGCAGCGAATGTTGCTCGGCCAGCAAGCGCAAATACTCTTGCGGGCTGACATGCACCACTTGCCCGTTTTCTGCCAGCACCATTTGGGTGTTGGTGCGTTTGGCATCTTCTGCAGCACGCAGCCCGGCGCGGGCCAGTGCGTTCAATGCTGCTTGGGCTGGGTCCAACGAAAGGTCAGCTGGTTGCAAAACGGCACTCATGGGTTGGCTCCTTGTGCCAGCAGGGTGGGCTGGCGGTTTTGGTTGTCGTACAGAAACCAGGCGTTGACGAGGGGCTTGTAGGTGTTTTCAAACTGGTTCAGACCCGCATCGAACCGACGCCGAACCACTGCGTCTGGAATGTGATGCCCACCTTGGGACACCCGCAATCGCACGCGTTCAATGGCCATGTCTGCCGTTGGCAACTGCAAAAAATACAAACTGACCTGATAGCCCAGCGCACGCCAATGCAGCACTTTTGCTGCATACGCCCGGCCAGACAGGGTCGTTTCCAGCGCAAAACTGCGGCGATGGGCCACATGGTCATCTATTTCTGCCAGCATGATGCGCCCCGCCTTGATGGCGGCAACCTCAGGTGCAAAGGGCGACAGGCCCGCTGCAATCAGGTCTGCATTGACGAACACCGGGCACTGCGCCTCTGCTGGCAGAAATTCGCGTGCAAAGGTGGTCTTATCGGCACCGTTGGGGCCAGCAATGATGAGGGCGCGGGGCTGTGCTTCTGGCATGCGGGTTTGGCTCCGAGCCAGTCAGAACGAAGACCCCGGCCCGCTCAAAAACGCCAGTTCTTCCGGCGTGGAGCTGCGACCCAGAGCGGCGTTGCGGTGAGGGTAGCGGCCAAAGCGGTCGATGATGGCCTTGTGCGCGTGTTCGAAACGCAGGTTGTCTTCCAGCCCAGGTTGCGAAAACAGCGCCACTGCTTGCTCATGTATCAGCGCCGATTCGCTGTGCATGTAGGGCATGTAGGCAAAGCGGCGTTGGTCCACCGTCAGGTTGCGGTCGGCACTGCTGGCCACCAGCTCTTGCGCCAGCGCCAGGGCCAGCGCGTCCTGAGCAAAGGCGCGGGGCGTGTTGCGGTACACGTTGCGCGAAAACTGGTCCAGCACAATGATTTCCGCCAGCCGCCCCTCTGCCGTGGCGCGCCAGGCAAACAACTCACACCGCGCAGCAACCTCCAGCGTGGCACCGAAGCGGGCGCGGATGTCTTCGTCCAGCGCAGCGTCTTTGGCGAAGTGCTGCTTGGGGGTCAGCTCGGTGAACCAGAAGCGGAGGATGGGTTTTGGGTGCATCGAATAAGAATTCCGAAGAAAAAAGGCAGTCAACCCATGTCTGGGAGGTCGATCAACGGCACACCCGAGCGTCTGGCGGCATCGGCCACACAGCTCAGCAGCTGCCGAGTGCCGGGCTTGACCAGCGGCAGGGACGCGACTTTCTTCATCTGCGCCATACCCGACTCAAACAGGGCGATGCACGCATGGTGGGGATGTTGCGCTGAGGCATACACAACACCGTCCAGGTGCTGGGCTCGACACTCTTGTGCAAAGGCCTGTGTGATGGCGATTCTTTGGGCTTGCAGCACGGGATAGGGCTCGGCCAAAGCCCGCAAATCTGCCAGGCGCAAACGGCCCTTGGTGAGGAACTGCACCAGAGACCTGCGTGCCAAGTCGTCCAAGGACCGGCTGTGAACATCTCGCCGGAAAACGGATTCGTACAGCGCGGTGTGTTCGCTGTCGGCGAGGTAAGCCGTTGCCTCGGAAGGCAAACAAAAGCGCCCTGTTTGCAAGCCTGTGGGTGCCAGCAACAAGCCGTTGATGCGCACACTGGTTTTGCGTGCGCGGGTCAGCTGCACACGATGAAAGCACTGTCCCGGAGCTAGCTCAAGGATGGGTGGATGTAGCTCGTTGAATTTCATGGACAGAGGCAGTCAATGCCCTTCTGCCGTGGCCAGATCGATCACGCGCTGGGCGGGTGTGCCTTGCTCCAGTGCGGTGCGGGGTGACTGGCCGTCCAGTGCCGTGTGTGGGCTTTCCAGAAAAGCCAGCAATTGCCAGCCATCGGATGAACCCAAGGCGGCGGCCACGGGCGCGATCACCGGAAAGATGAACGGCTCAAACTGCCAGCGAGGCAGCTTGTGGCCCCGGCGCAGGTGCGACACGCCAATGCATCGGCCAGCCTTGATCCAGGTGTTCATGGTCACGCGGGTGGTGCCTGACAGGGCGGCCGCTTCGTCGGTGGTGATCATGTCGGCAGCCTGAATGCGTTGCAGCCGGTATTGCGCGCCAAAGCGCAGCAGCGCGTTGGTTTGCGCTTCCGAGGCATAGGGGTCTTGGCCGCTAGCTTTGTCACGGGGCAGATCTGGGGTGGCAGAGAGGGGGAAGGTGAGGGTGTTCATGGCGTTCTTCCTGGGGCACCCGCTTGTCCAATGAAACGGGGCCAGCACCCAACATGCTGGCCCCGTCATTTTAGGATGATTGGTAAATTTCGTAAAGTTCGTCTCGAATAAGGACTTCAATCGCCGACACCATCGTGGCGAGAGGGATGGTGGAGCGCAAACCGGGAATTTGCGCTTCATGCATGAAGCGCAAAGCCCAAAAAACCAACCACCCCCAGCTTTCGGCCAGCCAGCGCAAGGTGCTGAACAAGCTGTACGACTTCGGCCCAGACGGCTTTGCCAATGGCCTGAGCACCGAGAAATACACGTCAATCGCCCAAGTGTCACGCGCCACGGCCTACCGGGAGTTGACCGACTTGGTGGCGCAGGGCGTGCTGGTGAAAAGCGGGGTGGGCCGGGGGACGTGGTATGCGTTGGTGGGGGCGATGGGGTTCGGAACCGAGGGTTTTCAGGTTCAGGTGGAACTCTAAAAAACAATAGCTTCTGGCGCTTTATAGATAAGCGCTGAGCGCCATTTTTATTCAATAACTGTCTGACAGGTAAACCGCAGACTTAAGCCATTTGTGCCGCGTTGACCAGCTCATGCAGCCGGGTGCCCGAAAGCTCCAATCCGTTGGGCCAGCACAGCGCGCCAGCGTCCACGAAGCAGCGCCCGAAGTAGGCCGGATCGCGCAACGCTTCCAGCAGCGGGCCTTGCCGGGTGGAGATGTAGGCCGCACCATTGAATACGCCCTGTGTGTGGTCGCTGAAACCCAACTCCAGCATGTTGGCGTTCACAGGCTTGACGTTCAGCAACTTGATCACGGTCGGTGCTTTGGATGTGGTTTCACGCTGCCTTCTTATATTCCAGCGGTAGCAGTCCTTCCTTCTTCGCATCCAGCAGCACAATTTCCACGATGGTGCCGTCTTCTGCGTAGCTGATATTGGTGTGCCAGCCTTGGGAGGTTTCACGCACGATGGGCTTGTCAGACACCAGAATTTGCAGGATGTCGTCGTCTTCAAAATAAGTGGATTTCATGGCATGGGCTCCCAGTGATGCATGACGGTTTTGACCACCAGCGCAGTTTCCAAAACGACTGCGGCACACAGCAGGTTGTCGTCGCGGTCGGCGAAATGCTTGTACAGCCAATGATGACCCGCACCCGCATCCTTGTCCACGCCAGTGTCAATGATGTCCAGAAGCAGTGCATCTGCCCGATTGCATTCCTTCATGCGTTGCCGGGCATGCGCAGTGACGACGACTGGCAATTGGAAGCGCACGCTGAAAAATTGGTTCATTTTTTCTCCCGCTCCGTTGATCTAGACTAGGGCACTGCTGGCATCCGAGTTAAGGATCACGCCGTTTTGACCTGCATTGGATGGATCAAATTAGATAGCTGCTCGCGCTTTATAGACAAGCGGTAAGCAATGTTTTTATATCAAATCTGTTCGGCGTCACTCAGAACGAAGACCCCGGCCCGCTCAAAAACGCCAGCTCTTCAGCCGTGGAGCGGCGGCCCAGCATGGCGTTGCGGTGGGGGTAGCGGCCAAAGCGGTCGATGATGGCCTTGTGCGCATGTTCGAAACGCAGGTTGTCTTCCTGCCCCAGCTGCGAAAACAGCGCCACTGCTTGCTCATGAACCTGCGCCGACTCGCTGTGCATGTAGGGCATGTAGGCAAAGCTGCGCTGCGCCAGGGGCAGGCTGCGGTCTTGCCCACTGGCCACCAGTTCTTGCGCCAGCGCCAGGGCCAGCGCGTCCTGCGCAAAGGCGCGGGGCGTGTCGCGCCAAACGTTGCGCGAAAACTGGTCCAGCACAATGATTTCCGCCAGCCGCCCCTCTGGTGTGGCGCGCCAGGCAAACAGCTCGCACCCCCGAGTTCGACACCAACCGCGCTAAGCTGTTGATTTGTATAGGCTCGGCCTCGCGGCTGCCACTACAACAGGCTCAATTGGGCGTCTTGCTGGGGTTTCTTGATCTTGAGTGCAGCCAGCACATCCGTCTGGCGTTGGGCGATTGATGAGATGCCCTCAATGGGCGCGGCGTTGTTGATGCTCACGCGGTGGTGCTGAATGCGCCGCAGATCGGCCAGGGCGGCTTCTGGTGACAAGTCGCTGCCACTCATCTTCAGGCGTTGGCGCATCACCCGGTACAGAATCAAGGCCAGCATGCAAATGCTGGCGTGTGCTTTGATGCGCTCGGGCAGGCGGTGGAACACCGGTGCAATCTCGATCTCGGACTTCAGCACCCGAAACCCCCGCTCGATGTCGGCCAGTGCCTTGTAGCGGCGCACCACCTCGTCTGGCGTCAAATCTTGGACATTGGTCACCAGCAGCAGCTTGCCATCCATCGCCTGGGCACGTGCCAGGGCTGTCTGGTCAATGTCCCAGGTGAACAGCTCGGCTTGCAAGTCCACCTTGATGATGCGCGACAGGTGTGCTTCGCTCACCTCATGGAAGAAGCGCGCCGTCACGCCTCCATCCGAGAGCTTTCTGCCACGGTAGACCTTGCCCGCATCCTGCGAGTCCAGCTTGCCTGTGAGCTGATCGGCACGCTGTCGCAACTGCTTGATGCGAGCCTGACGCTTGGCCGTTTGCTCAGCCGCCTGCTGTGGGTTGTGCGCCACCACCAGCCGCAGGCCCTGCCATTGGGCCTCGGCAATCAACTCCTGTACCCCCGAGTCCGTTTCGTCGGTGCCTTCCTTCGCCTGTGCCTGTGCGTTGATCGGCGCCAGGATGTCTACAAAATCACCATAACGCCGACCCGGCACGGCCAAGATGAACTCCAGCGCTCTATCGGCCGATCCGTCCTTTTGGCCCGACAGGCGCAACTGGGAAAGTGCTTCGATGTTGTCCAGCGACAGCAAGCCCCGGTCGGCCACGACCACCAGGCGGCGGATGTGCGGGTAACGCGCCATCACCTTCTTCAAAGTCGGCTCCAGCGTGGGTGCTTCAGCCGTGTTGCCCGCAAACACCTCGTGGTAGATCGGCATGCCGTCGGCCGTTTGCACCACACCGAGCATGAATTGGCGGGCAATCAGCCCTTCTTTGGACATGCCGAAGTGGCGCACATCCCCCTCTTGCTCACTCAGGCCATGGGCCCGGATGGTGGTCAGGTCGTAGAACACCACGGACAGGTCTTCGTCGATCAGCGGGCGCAACAGGCCCGCCACGCAATCGTCCACCGCATCTTGGTGGTCCATCAGCGCATCCATGCTGCGCAGCAGGTGCTGGTGGGTGAGTGCGCTGGCATCGATGTCGGGCATGCTGACGGTTTGCAGCCAGCGCAGCACACCTAGTTTGGAGTCGGGGTCACACAGCCGGTTGAAGACCATAACCCGCACGGCATGCTCGACCGGGGTGGTGAAGCGTGCGCGGCGAAACACCGCAGACAGGCCATCAAAGCCCAATTCTCGCCAGAGTTGGTCAAGCGCCCAGACATCGCCTAAGGCCAATGCGGACTCAAAGCGCACTTGTGGGGCAGACGCATCCGAAAGCGAACGTCCCTTGGCGCGCAGCAAACCGCTCAGCAGCGAGTCAACCTGTCCATTCGTTTCATCCACACGCCCGATGGTGGCGACGGTGCGCTGGCGGGGTTTGCCGTGTTCGTCCCGGTAGGACTCCACCAACTGGGCGTAGGTGTGGCCCCCTGAGCGGGTGAGCTTGATATACATGGGCGGAGTGTAGCAAACACCGCCAACGGTTACCAGTACATT
>JAUYTN010000050.1 GCA_030695205.1 Burkholderiaceae bacterium
CCATATCCATTGAGCGTGAAACACATAATCCTATCAATCGGTCTCTTAAGTCTTCATCCTGGTAATGCGCCTTTATCGTGCTTGCCAACTGATTCGATAATTTATCCAAATCCCCATAACACAAAGTCTCGCCTTCATACATTAATGCAATCGCATCAGGGCTCTTTAATACCTGATCCCTAAATAATTCATCAATTGTCTTATCCCTTGGGTAATCTCGTGTCGTCTTATTCCATGTATGCACCATCAGTGCATACTCATCTTTAGTTAATACCGAATAAGTCCTTATCGGTGCTTGCGCTTGCTCTAACATCACCGTTAATAGCTGAATATAATGCCCGCTCAAACGCGCGATACTGCTCTCTTTAAATAATGCACTCGCATATGTAAACCCACCACGTATTCCATTCTTGCTCGCCTGGATATTCAAACTCAAATCAAATTTAGCAACCTGATAGGGCTGCTCTTTAAAATCCACAACCTCTAAATACTCAGAACTTACTACCCCTAAATCATATTGAACCGTAAACAATATCTGGAATAACGGATGTCTGGATATGTCCCGCTCTATCCCCAAACTATCAATTAATTTCTCAAACGGTAAATCCTGATGCCATTGCGCTTCTATCACCCGTTCTTGTAATTGCCTCAAATATCCCGCTAAATCTAAATCACCATCTATGCGTAATCGCAATACCAAGGTATTAACAAAAAATCCTATCAAATGCGCTAAATCCGGATGTTGGCGATTTGCAACCGGTGTCCCTATCAATAAATCATCTTGCCCTGTGTAACACGATAACAATAACCCAAATCCCCCCAGTAACACCGTATATAAGGTCACACCAAGTGATTCAGATAAAGCATACAATTGCCTCGTTAATCCTTCACTTAACTCAAACCGATGTACCCCACCTCGATAATCTATCCTAGTAGGCCTGGTATAATCACTTGGAAATGAAATCGTCTCATAGCCCGCTAAGTACTCTCGCCAATAGGTAACTAACTCAGGCATCCGTTTGCTTAAATACTCCCGCTGCCACACTGCAAAATCGCAATACTCTATTTTTAAAGGAGGAAGTTGCGGTGCTTGTCCAATACTCCGGGCCTTATAAAACACCTCAAACTCTCGCAATAATATATTTATCGACCATTCATCAAATGCAATATGATGTATCGTCAATAACAAATACCGCGTCCCACTGGCACCGTCTTTATATAACTTCGCTCGTATCGGATAATCACACGTTAAATCAAACACCCGATGTATCTCTTTACCCACCACATCCGAAAGTTCAGCAGCAGTAACCTCACCATCTTCTATCTCTAAATCCTCAGACATTATCTCCTGAACGTAATCCCCACTCGCGCTTTGTACAAACAACGTCCGTAATATCGTATGTCGTCTTACTATCAATCGTAA
>JAUYTN010000002.1 GCA_030695205.1 Burkholderiaceae bacterium
CTGCGAAGAGAGCTCCAACGCCGGACGGCTGGACATGGCCGTGAAGTTCAACGGCCATGTGTACCTGTTTGAGTTCAAGGTGGTGGAGCTGGCAGCTGAGGGCACCGCGCTGCAACAGATCATTGACAAGGGCTATGCCCACAAGCACCAGACCAGTGGCCAACCCATTCACCTGATTGGCGTGGAGTTCAGCAAAACCAGCCGCAGCGTCGTGGGCTTTGAAGCCCAGACGCTGACGCTGCCATAACGGTTTGCAGCAATCTGCACAGCCACAGCAACAGCCACCGCCACCTAAGACCATCCGCATGTCCACCTCACCGCTGCCGCGCAAAAAGCTGCCCATTGGTATCCAGACCTTCGCCAAGTTGCGTGAGCAGGGCTGTTATTACGTGGATAAAACTCGCTTGGCGCTGCAAATGATCGACCAAGGCAGCTATTACTTTCTGAGCCGCCCGCGCCGGTTTGGCAAAAGCCTGCTGATGGATACGCTGGCTGAACTGTTCGAGGGCAACCAGGCGCTGTTTGAAGGCCTGTACGCCCAAGACCATTGGGACTGGAGCCAGCGCTACCCTGTCATTCGCATCAGCTTCAGTGACGGTGTTTTGCGCAGCCGCGACGAGTTGGACCAGCGCATTCGGCATGTGTTGCGGCACAACCGCACCGCATTGAACCTGCCCCGCCCACCAGACCTGCCAGGGCTGACTGAGACCGACGTGGCCAGCGACTTTGGTGAACTGATTCGACAAGCGCATGCAGCCTGCGGCCAGCGTGCCGTGGTGCTGGTGGATGAGTACGACAAACCCTTGCTGGATAACTTGCTTCACCCCGATGTAGCACTTGAGTTGCGCGACGGTTTGCGCAATTTTTACTCGGTGATCAAGGGGGCGGATGCGCACATCAGGTTTGCCATGCTCACGGGAGTGTCCAAGTTCAGCAAGGTCAGCTTGTTCTCAGGGCTGAATAACCTGAAGGACATCACCATCGACGAACGCTATTCGGCCATCTGCGGCTACACCGATGCCGACCTGGACACGGTGTTTGCCGCCGAGCTGCCCGGGCTGGACCGCGATGAGGTGCGGCGCTGGTACAACGGCTACAACTGGACGGGTGAATCGGTTTACAACCCGTTTGATGCGCTGCTGCTGTTTGACAGCCGCCAGTTCAAGCCCTATTGGTTTGAAACGGCCACGCCCACGTTCCTGGTGGATGTGCTGAAACAGCGCCACGCTTGGTTGCCTGAGCTGGGCCGCTTGCAGACGGATGCCGATTTGCTGTCGAGCTTTGATGTGGAGCACATTTCGCTGGAGGCGCTGATGTTCCAGGCGGGTTACCTGACGATTGGACGGGTTGAGGATGTGGGTGAAACCCAGTACTTTCACCTGCGCTTTCCCAATCAGGAGGTTTACCAAAGCCTGTCTATCAGCCTGCTGCGCGCCTGGACACCCGATGCTCAGCAGTCGGTGCGCGGGCGCATGCAATTGCACCGAGTGCTGATGGCGAACGACTTTGCCGCCATGCAACAGCTATTCACCGCCTTCTATGCCAGCATTCCGCACCAGTGGTACACCAACAACCCGATTGCCCAGTACGAGGGCTACTATGCCAGCGTGTTTTATGCCTACTTTGCC
>JAUYTN010000012.1 GCA_030695205.1 Burkholderiaceae bacterium
CCACGCCAACTGACGGCGCTGCGTTCACCCCCGCACCGCCCAAAACCCCATGCAGGCAAACAAAAAACCGTGCACCAGCTTGTCAGAGTTGTGGGAGATGTTGGCCGCGTTCAGCTCCGAGGCAAACGGCAGCCACGACGCGACCCACACCTTGGCCGCCAGCACCTGCTCACCCGTTGCCAACAAACTCACCAGCGTAACCAGCAACGCCAGCACAAACCACAATCTCGCCATTTGTATCATTGCCACCAACCAAGGTTCAAATTTGCCAAACACCACCACATTCCGCCAAACCCCCGCCAGAGTGTTGCTCACCAGCGCCGGTTCCCTGTTGGGAAGGGGCATCCTGAGCACCCTCGCAGGGCGGCGTCAACACCTCGTCCTGGTCGGCGGAGACCTGAATCCGCACAACCCAGGCACCCGCTCGTGTGACGTTGCCGTCAGCTTGCCACCCACACACACACCCGGCTTCACAGAGGCCGTGGCCCGCACCGTGGCCGAGCACCACATCGACCTCGTCATTCCCGGGCGAGACCCCGACGCCCTCCTGTTGGCCCACACCAACCTGCCCCTGGCAGCGTCCAACCCCCAGCTGGTGGAAATCTCCCGAGACAAGCTCCTCACCTACCAATGGTGCCAAGGCGTGGGCATACCCTTTGTCGCCACCGCCTGCACAGACCATGCCGATGGCCCACAAGCGCTTGAATGGCCCCTGCCCCTGATTGCCAAGCCCCGCGCGGGCAGTGGCTCCATTGGGGTGCGGGTGCTTCACACCCCGGCGCAAGTCGCCGCCACCCTGGCCCAACCCGGCATGGTCATACAGCCCTTTCTGGATCCACCCCCACAACTCAGCCCCGACCTTACCCTTGGCACACCGCTCTTTTGGAAAGTGGAATGCAACGCCGAATATGGTGTGCAAGCACTCATCGGCCCGCACGGAGAAGTTGGGCCCTGGTTCTGCTTTGTGGCCAGCCACAAATCGGGCCGCAATGCCAGGCGCAGCGCGCAAGGCTGGCAGCTGATAGAAATCAACCCCCGGTTTTCCGGGGGCACATCGGGCCGCTACTTGCTAGGGTTTGACGAAGTGGGCTGGGTGCTCAACACCTGGCTAGGCGCTGGCACCGTCCCACCAGGGCCCGCCGTGCTGGCACAAGAAGTGGTGTGGCTGCCGCAAGAATTTGCGCTGGGGCAGTCAGCCACCACAGCAACTCCATTATTTGTATAGCTGCTAAGTGGTTTGAACCCAAGCCCTGGCAAACCCATCCGACCGCATAAGCTGAGCCAGCACCAATGCATCAGCCCGCTGCTCACCATCCATGCTGGCGGTCACACGCTCGCCCAAGGCACGCAACGCCTGCTGGTAATGCACCCCAAATTTGTCTGACTGCAGCAGCTGGCTCAAGGCAGGCCATTCGGCGCGATCGGGCTTGCTTTTGCCCGTCACGGTTTGGTACACGCGCCACAACAGCAAATGGCTGGCCAATGGAATGAACGGGTACTGCTGCAACACGCTGGCACTGGCATGCTTGCGCTCGGTTTCAATGCGCTTGAACAGACTTGTGGCCACCAGCACCATTTCTGGCGTGATGTGAGCCGGGTTAAATATGTCGCCATAAAACTCCGGCATAAAGTGCAGCGTCTTGCGGTATTTCGCATCCACCGGCTTGTGCAACAACACCGTCACCAAGCACTCCGCCGCCAATTCCATCCGGATGTCTTCAGGCTTGGCACGTGCGCTGTCGCGGCGACGCAGATAACGCACACCGTAGGCTTTCAGCCCTGCCTCCAAGGTGCGCTGTACGGCATCGTTTGCGTGCAAGTCTCGCGCAAAAATCGCGTTCTGGCTGTTGGTGGCGGTGATGATGTCTTGGATCAAGTCGCCCTGGTCATCCATGTCCACCTCGTAGGCACGCACCAGCACATAGGCCTGTGAAAAATCCCGATCGGGTGCGTCATTCACCACGTTCTGAATGGTTCTGCTGGTTTGCCCGCCGTTGATGATTTGCGCATTGCTCAGGCGCGCACGCGCGCCATGGGCACCTTGTGCATAACTCAGCTTCTCGCACACAAAGGTAATACCGTTGTTCAAAAAGTAAAAGTCCTTGCACTTGTCCGCGTCTTGAAGGGTGGCACGAATGCCTTCATTCACCACCCGGCGAAAACCCAAAAAATCTCTGACATTGCGCCCCAGCAACCGGTCATCAAACTGGTTCAGCAATTCAGCAACCTGCGCCACCTGCACCTTACCCACAAACGCCCGCTTGAAATTGATGGCCTCATCCACAAAGCCTCCCGCAAAATCCAGGGCACAGTTCACCGGCTCGGTTTTCTCACCGGCCCGGAAGATATCAACGTGGTTGATGTAACGAAACCTATATCGCTTGCTGTTTTCAGGGCTTTCGCACAGGAAAGCGTCTATGTGGGCCTGAGCGTTGTGCGACAAACCCTGTCCGTTGTTGCACAAATACACGAAAAAGTTGGGGATATTGAACTCATCCAAATGGGCACGAACTTCGGCCAAACGGACATCCAGCGCATTGTTGACATGAAAACTCCGCTGCCTGAGCAAACCCCTCAATGTGTTGATGATCTTGACGACTTCGTTCTCGCCAAAACCCTTGTCTCTCTCCAAGTCCTCCGAGTACTTGGTTTGGAAAATGTGCACATCAAAAAACCCTCCCTGCGGCTCGGCCACCCACACGGCATCTATGCCGCGGTCATTGCTGCCGTCCACAACGGCATCCAGTGCATCGCCTTCATCCAGATCCAGCCATTGCATGGCACACAAGAGGGCAAAAGCCTTCGACAACACACGGCGGCGCTCATCAGTGGCTGTGGTGCCAGTGAGCAGGTAGTGCTGTTCAGCCAGTCGATGAACCTGGTTGTGAATAACGGTCTTGGACAGTTGCGACATACATTGAGCCTGGTGCAGCGCGCTTTGCGTGGGCACGCAGTTTAAGCCGACCGGTGCGGCAACTTTGCGAGCGCCAGGTCCACCGCTAGGCCCAGCACGTCTGCCACGGTTTTTGCCAAACCGCCGCTGGTTTTGCCATCCTTAACTTATCCATTATTTGTATAGCTGTCACCTCAATATCAGCAAGCGGCAGAGGCAGTTTTTTTAATTTAATTTTCAGCCCACCGACGCCTGCCGCAACACCTGCGCCACCACCGCCGCCGTGCGGGCCACGCCAGGTTTGATGGGGTCCATGTCGCACGGCCAGCCAGCCAGGTGCACACAAATGATGGCCTTGGTGCGCGGCGTCAGCACCGCAGCAATGCTTTGCGCGGTGATGTTGCCGCTGTCGGCATCAACTTCAGCAAACACAGGCACGGCCCCGGCATTGACCACGCACGACACACTGGCCATGAAGGTGCGCGGGGTGGGCCAGGGGGAAGCGGTGAGTTCAGCATGGTGTACTCATCCCTTCATTCAATGTCTTTGGTTTGTGTGGCAATCACCTGCCAATGCCCACCTTTGTCTGGCCCTACGCGAATCAAACGCCCCTCTTCTCGAAGCTTGCGCATGGCCCGCTCGACTGCACTGGCAGATCGCCCAAG
>JAUYTN010000014.1 GCA_030695205.1 Burkholderiaceae bacterium
AATGCGAGTCTTGTAAGTGGGCTTTATAACATTACTCAGTATGTAACTCTAACAGTATCGGATAACATTGACTCGAACCCAATTATCTATTACACTATTGATGGCAGCATTCCAACTGTTTCAAGCACAGTATACTCGGGGTCTATGGTCATAAACACGACCACCACTTTGAAATTCATGGCGGTTGATTTTACAAGTAACAAATCTCCAATTAGTACAGTATATTATATTTTTGCACCTGTTGGAAATCTTAATACTGGTATGGGTTATTCTAGTATACAGAATGCTATTAATGACAATTTAACTGTTAATGGTAATGTTATTGTAGTTGCAAATGGAACCTACCTGGAGAACATTTTGGTGAATAAGAATCTAACCATATGTCCATATGATGGAAACGTAACAGTTCAAGCTGCTAATCCAAACAACCCGGTTATTACAATTAACTCGGGTGGTAGTGGATCCACAATTTTGGGATTCGTCGTAAACGGAGCTAATACCACTTTCTCCTCAGGTATTTATCTAAACAATGCGAGTAACTGTACAATTGTCCAGAATACTTTAATTAATAATTATTATGGATTACTTCTTGTTAATTCATGGGATAATACCGTATGGGACAATAATTTGACCGGCAATATGGATGCAATTCAGCTTAACGATTCAGATAACAACACTATATATTCTAACACTATTTCCAGTAATTCGGGTAATGGAATTTATCTCTATAACTCTGGAAACACTTTAATAATGGCCAATACCATTCATGACAATTTAATTAATGGGATTGAACTCAATAATTCCAATAATAGCACAATCTACCAAAACACTATAATTGGTAATCATCAGAATGGAATTAAAATTATAAACTCTTCTGCGGATATTAATTTCAATATTATCACTGGAAATGTTGTTTTTGGACTTTATAGTCTTGGTAATGGGACTGTAAACGCCACAAATAACTGGTGGGGCAGAAATAACCTAACTGCTAGTGATATTAGCATTGTTGGAGGGAATGTGACTTATGATCCATGGATTGTACTTAGTTTAACTGGTTCTACTATCACTGTAACGCATAATAATTCATCTGATTCGGAGATAACGGCTGATTTGAAT
>JAUYTN010000016.1 GCA_030695205.1 Burkholderiaceae bacterium
TTTTTTTAGGTCGAGCAAAAAACCAGTCATTTTTAGCACCTTTTTTTATTAGTAACAGGGGGTACCCCCCCCAAACTAGGCCAAAAAGGGCCTCCACAGGGCCTTTTTCAAAGAAAATGCACACCTCTGGGGAGGGCTGAGCGCTATAGGGGGGACCTCTAGTTGCTCAATTTTTTATTTTTTTTTCTGAAAAAAAAAGTGCGCAATAAATTTATCATGAAAATTTCATAAAATTTACTCTTTTCGTAATTTTTTTTTTCTTAAAAAAAAAATCATAAAAATTTTCATATAAAATTTAATGAAAATTATTTTATTTATTATTGTGGAGGTGTGAGTGATTATTTTTTTATTTTTACACGGCGCAGTGTACAGCCGCCGCCCAGGCGGCGGCTGGCGCCTGGGTGGTGATGGGATTGATCGATTTTGATCATATTCCATCTTTAGCACCTTTTTTTATTATAGGTGCGCACGTCCTTGCCGAGTCTGGCCAGATGGCTGGACACACTACATGTTGTTGTGAGTGGACAATTCTTTGCCACTCGAGCCGAAAGGCTTACACACAGGCTTTTCTGGCCTCCCACTAATAGTCGTTAAAGGGGGTCTCTGTTATATATAGCTATAAGGAGAAGCTCTTTCTATTATTTTTTCTATAATATTTTTTATATCCCCTCAGAAAAAACATGTAGTGTGTCCAGCTGTCTGTCCGGCTCAGGAGAGGACGTGTGGAGCTATAATTTTCCACTCCGTGTAAAATGTTAATAATAAAACTCGAAACTCTCTCAGTAACCCAACCTCTATAAAAATTCTGTAGCCTCAACTCACATCGGGCACTGAAGGACATACACAGGCACAATAAAATTTTATAAATATTTTACATAAAATATTTTCATTATTTTTCTTATAAAATTTTATGAAATTTTATTTATAAAATATTTATTATTTTTTCATAAAATATTTTATAATTTTTTTATCAAAAAAATAAAATTATTTTTTTTATAAAAAAAATGAAAATTTCCTCTGGCACTCACGGGTATCATATCAACCCCTATTAGTGACCAAAAATGCCTTAGGGCCTCGAA
>JAUYTN010000019.1 GCA_030695205.1 Burkholderiaceae bacterium
GCGCAAACGCCCAAAGTCTGGCGAGAGCTGGACGAATGGCTGCGCCACCGATTACGGGCCATCCAACTCAAGCATTGGAAGAGGCCAAAGACGATTTATCGCGAGCTCAAGGCACTGGGGGGATCGGAAGATGTGGCCAAATGCGTATTCCACGCCATGGCGGACACGATTCCACGCTGATGGCGGACGGTGTTCCAGCGTGATGGCGGACAGTGTTCCACGCTGAAGGCGGACAGCATTCCAAATTGATGGCGGACACCTGAGGGTGTTCTGAGTGACCCGAACACGGCATACGCTGCCCGGTTTTTTGACCGGAACCAGCGATGCCCACACCCAGGGTCACCATGAGCAAGATACGACACACACTGCAACTGCTGCACGGCGGGACATTGAGCACCCGCCAAATCGGAGCCGCCCTCGGCATCTCCAAATCCACTGTCAGCGAAATCGCCAGCTACGCCCGCGTGGCAGGCGTGGACTGGGCGTTGGCCCAGACCTTGAGCGACGAAGCACTCCAGGCCCGGCTCTACAAGCCGCCTGTGCCACGCGAGTCCCGCCACCTCGAGCCCGACTGCGCCCACATCCACCGCGAACTGCGCCGCCCCGGCGTCACCCTGCAACTGCTGTGGGAGGAGTACCAGCAGCAGCACGGTGGCCAGGCCTACAAGTACAGCGCCTTCTGCGAGAAGTACAAAGCCTGGGCCCGTGGGTTGAAACGCTCCATGCGCCAGACCCACGAGGCCGGCGACAAACTCTTTGTGGACTACGCCGGCCAGACCGCGCCCATCGTGGACGCCAGCACCGGAGAAATAAGCCAGGCCCAGGTCTTTGTGGCGGTGCTTGGGGCATCGAACTACACCTACGCCTGCGCCACCGCCAGCCAGAAGGCCACCGACTGGGCGGCCAGCATCATCAGCGCGCTGGAGTTCATCGGCGGCGTGCCCCGCCTGCTGGTGCCCGACCAGCCGCGCGCCCTCATGGCCCGCCCCGACCGCTACGAGCCCACTGCGCACCGCCTGCTCGAAGAGCTCTCGGCGCACTACTGCCTGGCCGTCATGCCGGCGCGCCCGGCCAAACCCCGCGACAAGCCCAAGGTGGAGGTGGGCGTGCAGGTGGTCGAACGTTGGATTCTGGCCAGGCTGCGCCACCAAACCTTCTTCAGCCTGGCCGCCCTGAACCGGGCGATTGCCACCTTGTTGGTGGACTTGAACCAGCGCCCCTTCAAGAAGCTGCCCGGCAACCGCGCCAGCGCCTTTGCCGAACTCGACCGGCCAGCCCTGCGCCCACTGCCGGCGGCTCGCATGGCCATCGCCCGCTTCAAGCCCGCCCGCGTCAATATCGACTACCACGTCGAGCTCGATGGCCACTACTACTCGGTGCCCCACGCCCTAGTGGGCGAGGTGATGGAGCTGCGCATCACGGCCACCACGGTGGAGGTCCTGCACGGCAACAAGCGGGTGGCCGCCCACACGCTCAATGGGCGCAAGGGCGCACACACCACCACGCCTGAGCACATGCCGGCCTCGCACCGGGCGCACCTGCAGTGGACGCCGGCCAAGCTCATCGCCTGGGGCGAACGAATAGGTGCAGCCACCGCCGCCGTGGTGCGCTGGCAGATGGAGCACCGCGCCCATCCCGAGCAGGGCTACCGCTCCTGCCTGGGCCTCATGCGCCTGGGGCGTGAGTACGGAGCTGACCGGCTGGAGGCAGCCTGCGCGCGGGCGCAGTCGATTCGCTCACCGTCCTACAAGAGCATCGCCTCCATCCTGAGTTGTGGTTTGGACCAACGACCGCTGGAGGCCCCCATCCCCATGCAGGCGAGCCTGCCGCTGCACGAGAACGTGCGCGGGTCGGGCTATTACCACTGACGGCCACGACACACCTGAACACAGCCACACACAGAAAGAATGAACATGCTCAACGAACACACCTTGAACCAACTGCGCACCCTGCGCCTGGACGGCATGGTCGCCGCACTCAATGACGCAGCCACCCACATCACTGCCAGCGAGCTGCCCTTTGAACAACGCCTGGCACTGCTGGTGCAGCGTGAGGTGGACTGGCGCGACAGCAAGCGGCTGGAGCGCTTGTTGAAAGCCGCCCGCCTGAAGGTCTCCAGCGCGTGTCTGGAGGACATCGACTGGCGGGGCAGCCGTGGACTGAGCCGCGAAGTCATCGCCAGTCTGGCCGGCGGGGACTGGCTGCGCCATGGTCACAACGTCTTGCTCACCGGTGCCACCGGTTGCGGCAAGACGTGGCTGGCGTGTGCGCTGGGGCAGCAGGCGGCGCGCCTGGGTTTCTCGGTGCTCTATGCCCGCGCACCGAGGTTGCTGGAAGAGCTGCATGTGGCCCATGGCGATGGCAGCTTTGGCAAGCGGCTGGCGCAACTGGCTCGGCTGGACCTGCTCATCCTGGACGACTTCGGCATTGCGCCGATTGCCGCGCATGAGCGCAACGATTTGCTGGAGTTGCTGGACGACCGGGTGGGCACGCGCTCAACCCTCATCACCAGCCAGTTGCCGGTAACAGCCTGGCACGCTTGGCTGGACGAGCCCACGCTGGCCGATGCCATCCTGGACCGCATCGTGCATGGTTCCCACAAGATAGCCCTCAAGGGGGAATCGATGCGCAAGCTGTCCAAGGCCGCCTGACCATCCGACCCAACCACCATTCCACGCTGATGGCGGACACTTCGGCTACGATTTGAACGTCACTCAGGACACCCGCGCAGCGTGTCCGCCATCGGCTGGAACGCTGTCCGCGATGGGAATGGAATCACTGTCCGCCATCAGTGGAATACGCATCCAGCTCGTTTTCGGGGACATCGCGTGCGGGTGTATCCACGATTTGAACGTGCTCGATGGCATCCACGCTGAAGTTGCGCAGCCCACCGCGCAGGTGGCACCAGGCATCCAGATACCAGTTGTCGCGGTAATGCACCAGGCGCTGGGGTGACACCTCGCGCTCGGTGCTTTGTGCCTTGCCCCGGCTGCGGTAGCTCAGGTGCAGGCGCTGGCGGCGCAGCAGGGCCGTGCCCACTGCCTGAAAAGCGGGCAAGTCCATGCGCCGCGCGCCCAGCGTCACCAGCTTGATGCGGTGGCCTGCCTCGGCATCCAGTGGTGCCCCGGTGCCCAGAATTTGGGACAGTTTTTTGCGAAGCGGGGCAATGTGGGGTTGCAGCAGCCCGCCTGCATCCAGGTTGGCCAACAGGTGCATCATGGTCAGCAGGGCATGAATTTCCTGCGCGCTGAACCACATGCCGGGCATTTCGTATTGCGTGCCCAGGTGCAGGGGGCTGCGGTCCAGCCGCCAGCCGCCCAGGTCGCGGTCAAACACCACGGGGGCGTTGAGCTGGTCGCGCAGGAGTGCGATGTCACGTTTGAACGTGGCTTCTGAAACGCCCAATTCGCGCAGCACGCGTTCTTTGGTGAGAAAGGGTGCGTGGTCAAACAGCAGTTTGAGTTTGGCCAGCCGTTCGGTCTTTGCCATGTGCCCTCCCAGGCCCAACTTGGTTGTTGGATGAATCTACAGCAAGTTGGCCAACAAACAAGAGGTGCGCGTTTCTTCAGATTCACAGTCACCCAGCGGGCCCATCTGCCATCGGGGTATCCAGCCAGTAGCCCGCTGCCAGCTCGGTCGTGTACTCCGCAAACGGCCCCTCAATGGCCAGGCACTGGGGCAGTTCGGTGGGGCGCTTCAGGTACACATGGGCGCGCAGGGTGCGCAGCGCGGTGGTGTTGCCATCCACCGGCTCCAACTCCACGTCGGCCCGCACATAGCCGGTGGGCAGGTGGACTTCTTCAAACGCGTCCATCTGCGCCAGGGTGGCGCCGTCCACTTCAAAAACCTGCCCCGCCACCTGGTGGCCCTCACCGGGGCTGTTGACCAACCACGGTGCCCGGTTCTCGCTGGGCAACTTGACCACATACAACGGAAACCGTTGCTGGGTCCGAAAGCTGCCGGCCACGCGCTGGCCGGGGTTGCGAAAGTGGTTGGGAAAGCCTTCTTTCAGGGTGCCGTACACAAAAATCAGGTGTGGCATGGGTCGGGCCGGGCAGGGCTGGAAAGTGGGTGCTGGCGCACGGGCCGCCAGTCTGCCAGACTGAGCGGATTCAGGAGCCCACCCATGATGACATTGACCCCCCCGCCCGCCAGTACCGACACCACCCACCTGGACCTGCTCAACGCAGCGCTGACCGACCTGTTTGCCCCTTGGGTGCAGGCCATGGGCCTGCGCCCCGTGGCCTGTGCCGAGGGCAGTGTGACTTTGCTTTTGCCGCAAAACGACCAACTGTCGCGCACCGGTGCCATGCTGTGCGGGCAGGCCATGATGGCCGCCGCCGACACCGCCATGGTGCTGGCGCTGGTTCACCACTTTGGCGGGTTCAGGCCGTGCACCACGGTGCAGATGGCCACTACCTTCATCCGCCCGTTGTCTGCCCAGGATGCCCTGGTGACGGCCTCGCTGGTGCGTGTGGGCAAGACCATGGCCTTTGGCGAGATCGACATTCAGGGGGCTAACGACGGCAAATGCGTCTGCCGCGCCAGCACAACCTACGCGTTGCTGCCCTGAACAGGTTTCGATAACTAAATAGCTTGAAACCTATACAGAGCAAGCGATAAAGGCGGTTTTTATGCTTGTTTTGGTGGCCGGTGCAGTGCGCACAGCTTGTTGCCGTCGGGGTCGCGCAGGTAGGCCAGGTACAGGCGGCCTGGGCCCTCGCCGCGCCAGCCGGGTGGGTCTTCGCAGGCCACGCCACCGCTGTTGGTTCCAGCAGCGTGCCAGGCATCGGCCTGCTCGGTGGACTGGGCCGCAAAGCCGATGGTGCTGCCGTTGCCGTGGCAGGCGGCTTCGCCGTTGATGGGGGTGGTGATGCCAAAGGTGCCGCCCGGGCTGCGGTAGAAGTAACGTTGCACGCCTGCGGCGTTGGTGTTGGTCACACCGGGGCCAATGCCCAGTGCGCCAAGGGTGGCATCGTAAAAACGGCGGGCGGCTTCCAGGTCGCTGACGCCGACCATGACGTGGCTGAACATTGGTATGTCTCCTTGGGTAGTTGGAACGAGGCGCATGGTAGCGGTGCGCCGCGCAGGGGGCTGTCGCGCGTGGGGCCGTGTCCCTGTTTGCCCGAGGGTCAGCGCAGGTGCTTGCCCCGCTTGCCTGCAAAGGCCTGCGCGATGGAGAGGTGCCGTGGGCCGGGCCGAACGATAAACGGCTGGCCCGCTTCCAGGGTGCCGGGTGTGTGCACCGCCAGGTAAAAGCCGCAGTAGCCGCTGTGGGCCATGGCTTTGCTGGCGTGTGCAAAACCCATCACGGCGTTGAACTTGCTGCATGGCTGGCGCGGCTCGGTCACGCGCAGCACGCACCCTGGGAACTGCAGCAGGTCGCCCACCCACACATCGGCCTCCAGCAGGCCTTGCAGGCTGAGGTTCTCGCCCAGAAAGCCGGGGGGCAGTATCTCGTCAAACAGGCTGGCGCCGTGTTCGCGCCGCTGGGCTTGCCAGTAGGGCAGGTGTTCTTGTGGGTAGGCATACACGGCTTTGCTCAGCCCGCCGTGTACGCTGGGGTCGGCCTGCTCGTCGCCCGCCAGGCCCAGTGCGCCCACAGCCACGGGGCCGTTGACGGGGGTTTTGCCAATGGCGCTCAAGATGCTGCGCCCTTGCATGCGCAGAGGCCGGGCCAGGCCGGTGTTCAGGCTCAGGAGTTGCACGCGGTGCCCCCTCTACCGCATGCCGATGCGCACGTTGCCAAACGCGTGCTGTGCCTCGCGCGGCAGGCAGCGCCAGTAGGCGGGCATGGCGGCCACGGCGCCGCCCAGCTCGGCCGCGGCTTGCCAGCCCCAGCGGGGCTGGTACAAAAAGGCGCGGGCCAGTGCCACCAGGTCGGCATCGCCCGCTTGCAGCAGACCCTCGGCCTGCTGTGCGGTGGTGATGAGGCCCACCGCCATGGTGGGCAGGCCGCTGGCGTCGCGCACCGCACGGGCCAGGTGCACCTGGTAGCCGGGGCCCACCGGGATGGATTGCAGCGGCGACACACCGCCTGAAGAAATATGCACAAAATCGGCTCCCAGCGCTTTCAGCTCAAGCGCCAGGCGCTGCGTTTGCGGGAGTGTCCAGCCGCCCTCCACCCAGTCGGTGGCGGATATGCGCATGCCCAACACGCCCCGGAACGCCTGGCGAACCGCCTTGAAAACCCGCTTGGGGTACGCGGTGCGGCCCTCGTAGCTGCCGCCGTAGGCGTCGTCGCGCTGGTTGGCCAGGGGCGATAAAAACTGGTGCAGCAAATAGCCGTGGGCGGCATGCAGCTCAATGGCTTCTATGCCCAGGCGCGCGCTGCGCTCGGTCGCGGCCACGAAGGAGGCGGTGAGGCGGTCGAGGTCGTCCAGCGTCAGGGCCTGTGGCGGTGCCTCCTGCGGCAGGTGGGGCAGGGCCGATGGGCCCCAGGTGGGCCAGCCGTCCTGCTCGGGCGACAGCAGGGCGCCGCCTTCCCATGGGCGCGCGCTGGAGGCTTTGCGCCCGGCGTGGCTGAGTTGTATGCACACCGCGGTGGCGGGCGCCTGGGCACGGGCGCGGTGCAGCTTGTCGGCCAGCGCTGCTTCGGTGGTGTCGTCCCACAGGCCCAGGCAACCGGGAGAAATGCGGCCGTCGGCCTCCACAGCGGTGGCCTCCAGCGTGACCAGGCCCGCGCCGCTGTTGAGCAGGTTGGCCCAGTGCGTCAGGTGCCAGTCGGTGGCGCAACCGTTCACGGCGGAGTACTGGCACATGGGCGCCACCACCAGGCGGTTGGGCAGCGTCAGGCCGCCTTGGGGCGAGGGCAGGGTGTAGGGGGTAAAGAGCAGGCTCATGGCGGGTGAGTGGGTTGGCCTCACCCGAGGGCCGGGTGAGGGGTTCAGCTGCGGCAATATACGCAGAGTTTGTTGCCGTCAAGGTCGCGGAAGTAGCAGCCGTAAAAGCCCTCGCCACGGGGGCCTACATCGCCTTCGTTCTGGCCGCCCAGGGTCAGGGCCAGCAGGTGGGCCTGCTCGACCAGATCGCGGGTGGGCACTTCCAGGGCCACCATGGTGCCGTTGCCCACGGTGGCGGCCTGGCCGTCAAAGGGCTTGAGGATGCCCAGAGACGGTTGCTCCGGTGACACGCCCCAGCCAATGCCGCGCTCGTAGGCCCACAGGCGGGTGGCCCCCAACAGACCCATGAGCGGGTCGTAGAACGTGGCGGCTTTGTCGAGGTCGTTGGTGCCCAGGGTGGCGTATCCGATCATGGTCAATCCTTTTGGTGGTGGGGTGTAACCCGCACATTGTCGGCCCAAACCGGCGGCATTTATCCCGAGAAAGACCCGGATAAACACCTCTTTCACAGGCATTGAACGGTGTGTGGCGTGGCACCGGATGCACCCAATCGGCGCGTTGGCGTGTCTGTGCAGCCGCTACCTGGTGTCAGCTCCCGTTCAACAGGCCGCTCCACAACAAGCCACTGAGCATGGCGCCGCCCAGCGCGAGGTAGAGCATGCAGGGCACCACCATGCGGCGCAGGATCTCGCTTTCGCGGCCAGCCAGGCCCACGGTAGCGGCACCGGCGACGATGTTGTGCGGGCACACAATGTTGCCCACCGCCGCACCAAAGCCCTGGGCCGCCACGATCGCGGTGACCGGCAGCGACAGCGCCTGTGCCGTTTGTGCCTGCAGCGAGGTGAACAACACATTCGACGCCGTGGCCGACCCCGTGACGAAGCTGCCCAGCGCACCGACGGCAGGGGCCACCCACGGCCAGGCCGGCCCGACCAGCTGCACCGCTGCGTGCTCCAGTGCGCCTATGAACCCGGCGTGCAGCATCAGTCGGGACAGCACCAGCATGGCCAGCAGGGCCAGCGTGACCGCCACCAACTGCCTGGCCGAGTGGGTGAGTGCCCCGCCCACCTCGCGCAGGGGCACACGCTGCAGCCTCGCACCGATCAGCAGCGACGCCAGCAGCAACGTGCCGGGGTGCGTGAGCGGTTGCATGCGCCCGCCGTAGCCGCCAAAGCCCTGCCAACTGATTTGAACCCCGGACAAGGCATCGGCCACCGGTGGCCACAACCTGGCGACTGCCAGCGCCACGACCCCGACCACCAACACGCCATACGGCGCCAGGGCGTGGGCGAGGCCGCTTGTTGCGTCCGATGGCCCGCCACCATGGGGCGACACCACCGCTGCCACCGGCTGGCGGCGCAGCACGGCAATGAACAGCGCTCCACCGGCCAGTGCGCCACCAAGTGTGGCCAGCTCAGGGCCCAGCAGCGCTGCCAGCGCCATGCTGGGCACCAGAAAACCAGCCGCTGCCAGCGCCGCCCAACGCCAGCCCGGCCGGTGCCCATTGGCGGCCAGGGTGTGCACGAAAAACGCCATCATCACCCCGCCCAACAGCGTGTGCAGCAGGGCGGTCCGCCACGCGATTTGCAGGCCATCCAGCCCAGTCAGGGCCACTTGCGCCAGCACCGGCGTGCCCAACGCCCCAAAAGAGACTCCCACCGCATGGCCCAGCAGGGCCAGCACCACCGCCGGTACGGGCGCAAAGCCCAGGCCCACCAGCAGCGGCGCGGCCAGCGCAACCGGTGTTCCAAAGCCGGCTGCACCCTCGAAGAACAGGGCCATCAGCCAGCCCACCAGCAAGGCCTGCAGCGCTGTCGATCCGGTCAGCCGCGTCAGGCTGGTGCGCAGTGTATCGATGGCACCACGGGTTTGCTGCAAGCGGTGCAGCGCCAGTGCCGGCCACAGGATCCACAGAATGGTGAGGGTGAGAAAGCCACCCTCTGCCACCACTCCAGCCAATGGCTGCAGCGCCCCCGCCCCCGATGACCCCGGCGCACCGAAGCCGAACACACCAACGGCCAGCACAGCGGCCAGGGCCAGGGCCGCCGCACCAGCGCGCGCGGCGGACCAGCGCAGCCCGAGCATCAACCCCAGGATCGCGGCAATCGGCGTTGCTGCCAACATGGCGGTCCAGCCCGGCCCTTGCACCCGCGCGCCCCTCAGACGATTCGCTCGACCGAGACCATGTGCAGCGCCTGGCCATGCGCCGCGAAGTGGTCCAGATTGGCCAGGGTGGTTTCGGCGATGGCTGTGAGTGCCTCCTCGGTGAAGAAAGCCTGGTGCCCGGTGACGATGACGTTGGGGAAGGTCAGCAGCCGCGCAAACACGTCGTCATGCAGCACTGTGTTGGACAGATCGCGAAAAAACAGATCGGCCTCTTCCTCGTACACATCCAGGCCCAGGCTGCCGAGTTGCCCGCTTTTCAGCGCGTCCACTGCCGCTCTGGCGTCGACCACGGCGCCGCGGCTGGTGTTGATCAGCATCACGCCACGCTTCATGGTGGCCAGTGCATCACCATCGATCAGGTGGCGGGTTTGCGGTGTCAGCGGGCAGTGCAGGCTCACGATGTCGCTGCTGGCGAGCAGCTCGGGCAGTGGGACGTAGCGTGCACCGAGTGCCGTGAGTTCCGGGTTGACCTCGGGTGCGAAGGCCAGCACCCGGCAGCCAAAGCCAGCCATGATGCGGGCGAAACAGGCACCGATCTTGCCGGTTCCGATGACGCCAACGGTGCGGCCATGCAGGTCCTGGCCCAACAGGCCTTCCAGCGCGAAGTTGCCTTCGCGCACCCGGTTGTATGCGCGGTGAATTTTGCGGTTGAGCGTCAGCACCAGCGCCACGGTGTGCTCGGCCACCGCGTGGGGCGAGTACTCGGGCACGCGGCCAACGGCCATGCCCAGTGCCGCAGCCGCTGACAGGTCCACATGGTTGAAGCCGGCGCTGCGCAGGGCGATCAGGCGCACGCCCAGGCCATGCAGGCGGTGCAGCGTCTCGGCGTTCAGCCTGTCGTTGACAAAGGCGCAGACCGCCTGCGCGCCCTCGGCGGTGGCTGCGGTGTCCACATCAAGCTTGGCCTCGTGAAAAACCAGCTCGTGGCGGCCAGCGGCATTGGCGCGGGTCAGGAACTCGCGGTCGTAGGGTCGGGTGCTGTAGATGGCGACTTGCATGCCCGCATGATGACGCCTTTTGGCCGACAGCGAAACCATGCGCTGCATGCGGGAGGGGGGCAGAGGCTACTCCCCTCACCCCCGCATCAGCGCTTCGATTTCATCGGGCTTCACAGGCACATCGCGGCTGATGAGTTCACAGCCGCTGGCGGTGACGATGGCGTCGTCTTCAATGCGGATGCCGGTGTTCCAGAAGTGTTCGGGCACGCCTTCGCCAGGGCGCACGTACAGCCCGGGCTCTATGGTCAGCACCATGCCGGGCTGCAGGATACGGCTGGGCCGGGTGACCACGGTCTGGCCCGTCAGCGGGTCTTGTCGTTCGGTGGTTTGTTCGGCTTCGGTGGGCTCCACGTAGTTGCCGCAATCGTGCACGTCCATGCCCAGCCAGTGGCCAGTGCGGTGCATGTAGTACGCAAAGTAGGCGCGGCTGGCAATCACGTCGTCCACCGTGCCCACCTGGTTGCGGTCGAGCAGGCCCACGTCCAGCAGGCCCTGGGCCAGCACTTTCACGGTGGCGTCGTGCGGGTCGTTGAAGCGGGCACCCGCCTTGGTGGCGGCCACGGCGGCCTCTTGAGACGCCAGCACCAGCTCGTACAGCGTGCGCTGCGGGCCACTGAACTTGCCGTTGGCCGGAAAGGTGCGGGTGATGTCGCTGGCATAACCGTCCAGCTCGCAACCGGCGTCAATCAGAACCAGCTCGCCACTGCGGATGGGCGCGGCATCGGCCCGGTAGTGCAGCACACAGGCGTTGGCCCCGGCGGCGACGATGCTGCCGTAGGCGGGGCACTGGCTGCCGTGGCGGCGGAATTCGTGCAGCAGTTCGGCGTCCAGGTGGTACTCGCGCACATCTTGTCCTGCGCGCAGCAGGCGGGCGCTGGTTTGCATGGCGCGGATGTGGGCCTGCGCGCTGATCTGCGCGGCGCGGCGCATCACGCCCAGCTCGTGTGCGTCTTTCACCAGGCGCATCTCGTCCAGAGGGCCGCAGAGGTCTTGCAGGGTGTCGGGGCACACGGCGCCCTGGCGCACCCGGGCACGCACGTGCTGCAGCCAGCCGTCCACTCGGCTCTCCAGCCCGGCGTGGGTAGCAAATGGGTACCACACGGTGCGGCGGTTTTCCAGCAGCTTGGGCAGTTGGGCATCCAGTTCGGTGACGGGCAGGGCCGCATCCACACCCAGCGCGGCGGGGGCGGCGTCTGGCCCCAGGCGATTGCCGTCCCAGATTTCACGCTCCAGGTCTTTGGGCTGGCAGAACAGGGTGGTGCGCCCCTCAGCGGTGATGACCAGCCAGGCCTTGGGTTCGGCAAAACCGCTCAGGTAATAGAAGTAGCTGTCGTGGCGGTACAAAAAGTCGCTGTCGCGGTTGCGTGGCCGCTCGGGCGCGGTGGGGACAATGGCCACGCCCCCTGGGCCCAGCAAGGCGGCCAGGCGGGTGCGGCGCTGGGCGTACAACTCGGCCCCGTGAATGGCGGCCAGGTGGGCAGGCATGGATGCGCTCGGCGCAGCGGGAGTTTGGGGTGGTGTCAGCATGGCCAGCAGATTACTTCAAAGGGCTTGGGCCCATGGTCAGGGGGTGTTCAGTGCGGCCAGTCGCTCGGGGGTGCCGACGTCGGTCCATTCGCCGGTGTACAGCTCGGCACTCACGCGGCCCGCGTCCATGGCCAGGCGCAGCAGGGGGCCCAGCGCGGCCCGCACGCCGCTGGGGTTGCCTGTGGGAATCTCGCACCAGGGTGCGCCAAACAGCTCGGCCCGGTACAGGCCAATGGTGCTGTAGGTGTAGCGGGGCGTGGTGGTGTCGGTTGGTGGCAGGTTCAAGGCCAGGCCATCGGTACTCAGGCCAAAGTCCCCTGTGGGGTTGTGCGCCGGGTTGGGCACCAGCCACAGGTGGGCCAGCGCGGTGCTGGCGCGAAAGCGGGCCACGCTGGCGGGGTCAAACGCAAACCCAGGCACAAACACATCACCCGCCACCACCCAAAACACCAGATCGGCCCCGTCGACGTCGGGAAACAACCGCGGCAGCGCCCGGGCAATGCCCCCGGCGGTTTCCAGCGCCGCTCCGAAGTCAGCCTGCTCGTCCGAAACCGCCACTTGCGCCGACGACTGTTCGCCGACGTCGGGTGAGTTAGTTTGTAGCAAACTATCTAATTCTGGAAAGCGGTAAAAGCTTAAAAAGCTGATAATTTGGTCGCTCAGCCAAGCGGTGTTGAACACCAGCCGCTGGCACCCTCCGCGCTGCAGGGCTGCCATGTGCCAGGCCAACAGCGGCTGGCCCTGCACAGGCAGCAGTGGCTTGGGGCAGGTGTCTGTCAGCGGGCGCATGCGCTCGCCGCGACCGGCGGCGAGGATGAGGGCGGGGGCTGGCTGTGTGTTGGGGTCGGTGGGGCAAGTGGCCATGGGCATCAGGCGGTGGGCAGACCGTGGCACAGTTGGCGGCGCTGGGCTTGGCGGGGTTGAAACAGGTTGATCAGGCTGTCCATCAGGGCATGGGCGCGTGGGCCGTGGTCGGCGCTGAAGTTGCACACGTAAACGTCCAGCGTCACGCTGCCCGACTCGGGCCAGGTGTGCACGCACAAGTGGCTTTTAGCCAGCAGCACGGTCACCGTCACCCCCCCCTGGTCCCTGCGCGGTGGCGTCGAATCTGTGGCCCAAACGCCCCACGGGCTTCAAGCCCGTGGCCAACACCGCTTGCTCACATGCCTGCAGCAACGCCGCCGCATCAGTCAGCCAAAGCGACGCGCATTGGCAGTGGTAGAGATCGGCGGTGAGGTGCAGGCCTTGCATGGGGCGGTATTGTCACCTTTCACCCCCATGCGCCAATCCAAAGCATGTGCCGAGGGTGGACAGCCGCAGACCACGTAGGGGTGGTGTGGTGGCGTGGGACAACAATTCAACTCGATGCGCTTTTCCCTCAGGCGGTTTGAGTCAAACAAGCCACTTTGAGGCTTGGGAGGGCGACCTGTGGAATATTCAAACAGGTTGTTGCCCAGACAAAACTCCTTTGCCCCCAAGGAGATCAAGGCGAAAGGTTTTTGTTGAACTCCAATTCAGTTCACGACTTTAAAGCGAACCTCACTTGGCAGCGCTATGCACATGGGCTGCGATGGCACCCCTCCGTGGATTCGCGCACGGTGTTCAAACACCTCGTGACGTTCGAGCAGGCCGTTGGCATGACGTGGGAAGCCGATTGGCCGCTTCCTCGCATTGACGAGTTCACAACACAGTTGACGGCTGAAAGCGCAGGAGGGTTGCACATCGACGCAGTGACCTTACCCGATGTCTTGGAAGACGCATCAAGGTGGTATCGGTCCGACAGGCTGCTAGATGGTCAGTTGCGGGCTTAAGCGGTCAATTTCCATCATGGTAGGGCTCGCAGCCGAGGGCAATGCCCCCAAAACGCCGTCAGATTGTTGAGATCCGGGCTTTGAAGGTATGGGGCCAACAAAAAAAAGCCGCCCAGCAGGGCGGCTTGGTGTGAAGGAGAGTGGGCTCAACTGGCAATGTTGAATGTGATTGCACCGGCGGGGCAGGTGGCCGAGTAGGAATATTGCAGGTTAGCTGCTCCGGTAGCGCCGTTTTGGCCAGCAACAGCTTGGCGCAGCGAGCTGTTGCCCGAATCGCAAGCGCCTTGCAGGCCTTTGACGCAATAGCTCACGTTCAGAGGGACCGTGTAGCCCTGAGCCGTGACGGTGCCGGTCATGGTTACGCCACAGGTGCCGCTGCCCCCACCCGCACCCGTGCCGCCGATGTTGAAGGCAGTGCCATCGAAATTCATGGTCACCGTGGTGCCGTTGATGTTCTTGAAGGCCGCGTTGTAGGCCGTACCAAAGGCGGTCAGGTCGTTGGTGAAGGTGGCGTTGGTGATGGTGGCCAGTGTCTGGGTGGGGTTGTCCTTCAGGTACTGGGACACGGCTTTCAGGGCTTTGCCGTAGTCGTTGGTGGTGCCTGTGACGGTGGGCTCGGTCGTGGCCAGGTTCACGCCCGTCAGGCCGAACTGGGTGGCGATTTTGGCGGACTGGGTGTCGAATGCGGCCTTGGTGGGTGTGGCCGAACCACTGAAGGCCGTGCTGAATGCCATGGTGGTCAACGGCGTGACCACGCCGGTGACGCTGCCGCCGTTGGCGGCAATCATGACCTTAAGCGGGCTGTTCAGGTCGGTGGATGCGCCAGTGGCTTCGTCGGTGTACGTCCCGCCCGACACCTCAATGATCAGGTCGCCGGTGCAGGTTGTTTTGAGGGTGTAGAGGCCGTTGGTCGTGGTGGCTGTGCCGCAGGCCGTGCCATCTGCTTTCTTGGCGGTGACGGTGGCACCGTTAACAGGGCCTTTGACGGCTGAGCCTGAAATGGTGGTCTCTGTTGCAGCGTCGCTTCCACCACACGCGGTGATCAAGGCGGTGGTGGCCAGAGCCAGGGTACCGAGGAGCAGGTGGTTGGGTTTCATGGTGTTCTCCAGAACAAATAAGAATGAGTCAACAGTTTGTTTAAATTCATCTGCCATGAACACCCCGTGTTCGGGGGGGGGAATTCCGCTGGGTCGGCGGGTGGCAGTGACAAAGACCAAATAGGAGCGGTCGTTAAAATCGAGCTCCTGCCCACCAGGCAAGGCCCACCCCAACTCCCACTTCGCTGCACACATGTCCAAAGTCACCGGCACTGCCCCCGCTTCCACTTTTGCCACCCAGCCCGCCAAAGACATGGCCAACGCCATCCGCGCCCTGGCCATGGACGCGGTGCAAGCCGCCAATTCGGGCCACCCCGGTGCGCCCATGGGCATGGCCGACATGGCTGTGGCCCTGTGGAGCCGCCACCTGCGCCACAACCCCGCCAACCCCGCCTGGGCCAACCGCGACCGCTTCGTGCTGAGCAACGGCCACGGCTCCATGCTCATTTATGCGGTGCTGCACCTCACGGGCTACAAGCTGCCCATGGAAGAACTCAAAAACTTCCGCAAGCTGCACAGCAAAACCGCCGGTCACCCCGAAGTGGGCGTGACCCCCGGTGTGGAAACCACCACCGGCCCGCTGGGCCAGGGCATCACCAATGCCGTGGGCTTTGCGCTGGCTGAAAAGCTGCTGGCCGCCGAGTTCAACCGCGAGCAGGCCATCGTCGATCACCACACCTACGTGTTCCTGGGCGACGGCTGCCTGATGGAAGGCATCAGCCACGAAGCCTGCGCCCTGGCCGGTGCCTGGAAGCTGAACAAACTGATTGCCCTGTACGACGACAACGGCATCAGCATTGACGGCCAGGTGGCACCCTGGTTTGTGGACGACACCGCCGCCCGCTTCCGCGCCTACCAGTGGAACGTCATTGGTCCTGTGGATGGCCACGATGCCGACGCTGTGGACTCGGCCATCGCCCAGGCCAAAACCAGTGCGGACAAACCCACCCTCATCATCTGCAAAACCCACATTGGCCAAGGCAGCCCCAACCGCGCCAACACCGCCAAGGCCCACGGCGAGCCATTGGGTGCCGAAGAAATCAAGCTCACCCGCGAAGCCATCGGCTGGCCGCACGCACCTTTTGTGATTCCTAAAGACGTGTACGCAGCCTGGGATGCCAAGGCCACCGGCAAAACCGCCGAAGCCGCCTGGAAAGAAACCTTCGCCGCCTACAAAAAAGTCCACCCCAAGCTGGCCAAAGAATTTGTGCGCCGCATGAAGGGCGAGCTGCCCGCCAACTTCCAGCAAACCGCGCTGGAAGCCGTGGTGGCCGCCCACACCAAAGGCGAAACTGTGGCCAGCCGCAAGGCCAGCCAGCTGGCGCTGGAAGCCTTCACCGCCGCCCTGCCTGAGCTGTTGGGTGGCAGCGCAGACCTGACCGGCTCCAACCTGACCAACACCAAGAGCACGCCCAACTTCCGCGTGGACGCGGCCGGTGCCGTGGTCCAAACCGCCAATGCGAATGGCGACATGGTCGGTGGCCGCCACATCAACTACGGTGTGCGCGAGTTCGGCATGGCCGCCATCATGAACGGCGTAGCACTGCACGGCGGCTTCATCCCCTACGGCGGTACTTTCCTCACGTTCTCCGACTACAGCCGCAACGCCATCCGCATGGCCGCGCTCATGAAGCAGCGCGTGGTGCATGTGTTCACCCACGACTCCATTGGCCTGGGCGAAGACGGCCCCACCCACCAGAGCATTGAGCACGCGGCCAGCCTGCGCCTCATTCCCAACCTGGACGTGTGGCGGCCCGCCGACACGGCAGAGACCACCGTGGCCTGGGCCGTGGCGCTGCAAAACACCGACAAGCCCACTGCGCTGCTGCTCAGCCGCCAGAACCTGCCTTACTCCCCCAAGGGCGACAGCAAGCTGGCCGCTGAGGCCTGCGGTCTGGAGAGCATCAGCAAGGGTGCCTACGTGCTGGCCGAGCCCTCTGAAGTGGGTGCCAAGGGCAAGGCCAAGGCCGTGATCATCGCCACCGGCTCCGAGGTGCAGCTGGCGCTCAAGGCCCAGGCGCTGCTGGCTGCCGACAAAATTGCGGTGCGCGTGGTCTCCATGCCCAGCACCACCACCTTTGACCGCCAGAGTGCCGACTACAAAGCCGCCGTGCTGCCCAAGGGCCTGCCCCGCGTGGCCGTGGAAATGGGCAGCACCGACGGCTGGTGGAAATACGGCTGCACCGCCGTGGTCGGCATCGACACCTACGGCGAGTCAGCCCCCGCGCCCGTGCTGTTCGAGCACTTTGGCTTTACGCCAGAGAACGTGGCCACCGCAGTGCGCACGGCGATTGACTCAAAGTAAGAGCTAACTTCTTATATTCAGCAAGCGTATAAGCCACTTTTTGCATTAAATTCTGATTCCATTCAAGGAGATTCCCGCATGACCATCAAAATCGGCATCAACGGCTTTGGCCGCATCGGGCGCAACGTGCTGCGCTCAGCCATCCAGAACTTTGCAGACATCGAAGTTGTCGCCATCAACGACCTGCTGGAGCCCGACTACCTCGCCTACATGCTCCAGTACGACAGCGTGCACGGCCGCTTCAAAGGTGAAGTCAGCGTCGAAGGCTCCAACCTCATCGTCAACGGCAAGACCATTCGCCTGACCGCCATCAAAGACCCGGCTGAACTGAAGTGGGCTGAAGTCGGTGCCGACATCGTCATCGAATCCACCGGCATCTTCCTGGACAAAGCCGGTGGCGAAAAGCACCTGGCCGCTGGTGCCAAAAAAGTCATCTTCTCCGCCCCCAGCAAAGACGACACCCCCATGTTCGTCTACGGTGTCAACCACGCCACCTATGCCGGCCAGGCCATCATCTCCAACGCATCCTGCACCACCAACTGCCTGGCCCCCGTGGCCAAAGTGTTGAACGACAAATGGGGCATCAAGCGCGGCCTCATGACCACCGTGCACGCCGCCACCGCCACCCAAAAAACCGTGGACGGCCCCAGCAACAAAGACTGGCGCGGTGGACGCGGCATTCTGGAAAACATCATCCCCAGCAGCACCGGAGCCGCCAAGGCCGTGGGCGTGGTCATCCCTGAGTTGAACAAAAAGCTCACCGGCATGAGCTTCCGCGTACCCACCAGCGACGTGAGCGTGGTGGACCTGACGGTCGAGCTCAACTCGGAAGCCAGCTACGCCGAGATCTGCGCCGAAATGAAGGCCCAAAGCGAAGGTGCCATGAAAGGCGTGCTGGGCTACACCACCGACAAGGTGGTGGCCACCGACTTCCGTGGCGAGACCTGCACCAGCGTGTTCGACGCCGACGCGGGCATCGCGCTGGACAGCACCTTCGTCAAAGTCGTGGCCTGGTACGACAACGAGTGGGGCTACTCCAACAAGTGCCTGGAGATGGTGCGGGTGGTGGCGGGCTGAGGTTAAGCCTGGGGCAGGGGCTGCAAGGTGACCAGTTTCAGCCCGGGCAGCCCTGCAAAATCACTGGCATTGAGCGTCAGCAGGACGTAGCCGTGTTCAATGGCTTGCGCTGCAATCCACAAATCGTTATACCGAGGGCGGGGCGAACGGCCTGATTCCTTGACCGCCGCTGCCAACAATCCGAAAGCGGCTGCAGTTTGTGGCGATACCGCCAATGTCGGACGAGTTTCAACTTGGCGCAAATAGGCAGCACGCACGGCCCGCTCAGTTGGGTCAGCGCAAGACTGCACGCCAAAACTCAACTCCCCCAAAGAGATCACGGAAGTGAATATCGGGTTGCTGCCTGCCGCATCAACCACGGCCGTGGGGTCAACTTGGCGCGAGGCCAACCCCACCCATATGCAGCTGTCAAATATCACGCCCATGGGTCGCGCACCGAATTGGCGAAAACTTGCTTGCTGTCGGCCAGCCAAGTGGTGGCTTGTGCGTGCGTCAAGATGGGAAACGCCAATCCATCCAAAGCTTGGGCAGCTGTCATGGTGCGCGCAGGCGGCAGTATGAGCGCTACCACGGTGTGATTGCGCTCAACCAACACGCGCTCCCCCCGACTGACCACCCGGTCCAAAATTTGTCGCGTGTGTCTGGCCAAGTCTGTGGCAGTGATGGTTTGCATGTCCCGCTCCTGTAAATTACACACCAATACGTAGTTTACTAGCCTGATGCTCATTCCATGCCGCCAGCGTCAGTAGTCGGCACAGAAATATTCAAAAAGCGGCATTGACGGCCAATGGCTTTGCGCATGCGCCAAAACTGTTGGGCGTGGGCGTAGCGGCCCCGCCTTGCGACTGAGCTGCTTGCCTTCTATGACGAAGGTCTGCTTCAAGGCAATGCCTGCATCCTTGGCCGCCTGGACCAGCTTGTCGCGTGCGATCTCCAGCAGGCGCGAATCGGTGGGGTGGGCAATGGCCTTTGGCTGGACGGTGGAGTCCACGATGACGCGCCAAAGATAGGTCTTGGCGATGAGTTTCATCTCGACAGCCGCGTTGTTGGTTTGAGCCAGCAGTTCTTCCACGCCTTCATCGCCCAGGAGCTGGCGGAATTTGACCAAGGTGGTGGCTCCGCCGCCCGCTACGCCGAGATCTGCGCCGAAATGAAGGCCCAGAGCGAAGGCGCCATGAAAGGTGTGCTGGGCTACACCACCGACTTCCGTGGCGAGACCTGCACCAGCGTGTTCAACGCCGACGCGGGCATTGCGCTGGACAGCACCTTTGTGAAGGTGGTGGCCTGGTACGACAACGAGTGGGGTTACTCCAACAAGTGTCTGGAGATGGCGCGCGTGGTGGCGGGCTGAGACTGGGGAAGCTACATGGCGAGCGAGACTGCAGGGTGACCAGCATCAATACCTCGCAGTGGCTTTCCATGCTGGGTAGTCCGACATTCGCATGTCATAGCGCGCCAAGGCTCCCTAGTGTAGCCGGCGAAACTCTTCAGCCATCAGCTTGTTCCAACTGTAAAAAGCAAAAATGCGGTGATCGGTGTGTAAGCACCGATCACCGCATCAAGCGGTCAAAACCAATTAGGCTTTGCAGGCTGCTGGACGATATTTATCGAGCAGAGTGCCACCTGTAGCGGCTCCTACACCAACGCAAGACCACGTAAATGTTGCACCAGCACTAGCGGCTGCCGACAAGTCCAAGTTGGCGCCGGCTGCAGTGACAGGGCGCAAAATCAATGTGTTAGCACCAGCGGGAACAACTGACGGGCGAAATGTAATGGTGATCGCGCCGGTTGCTGCACTGTTGACGGTTGCGATGTTTTTGTTCTGGGCCAAATCAAGAAAGGTCACTCCAATGACGGTACAAGTGGCAGCGTTAGTACATGACATGTTCGTCGGACCCCTGGACCCAAAGGTATCGGATATCGCAGTTTTAAGTCCCGCGGCAAGTCCGAGACCTTCCGATACTTTTGCACGGATGGTGTAGTCTTGGTAGGCAGGCAGGGCCACGGCGGCCAAAATACCAATGATTGCCACGACGATCATCAGTTCGATCAGGGTGAAACCCTTTTGAATAGCGCGGTTCATAACATCTCCAGAAATTGAGCGTCAACATTGACGTGTTTGTTCACTCGCATTTGCCGTGCCAACCCGAGATCGCCTGCAAACCGCCTGTTTGCTGTTCATTTCCGTCAGAATGCGCGATTTTTTGTCACTTGGAGAGCGTCCGTCATGACGAAAGTTGGCAGCCACACTTGCTGTCACGCAGCAAGAGAAGGTTTCCGGTGCCGTTGAATGGCGCGTCTTGCGCCGATGCGCCATGGCTTGTACTGCCGTGGCTTGCTTGGGTAAAGGTGCTGGCTCGCTGTAGGCATACCGCATTTACGGAACCCGGCTGAGGTATTCCGTTGACCAGGAGAGCCGGTCTTTGTGTAGCCATTAGCAGTCACTAAAGCTAATACAGACTGTTTTTACGGTCAGTATTTATGTGTACTTCATCGTTCTGATGTACCATGCCCAAGCATGAAGTACGACGAAACACACCGCACACCGGCGCATCGCCTGGATGAAGCTGCTGGCGTTGGGGTGAAGCTCGGGGCGCTGCGCAAAGCCCGCAAAATGTCCCAGGCCGAGGCAGCTGCGCGGGCTGGTGTGTCCCGCTCGACTGCCGTTTTGATAGAGGCTGGAGACCCGAGTCGTACGTTGGCTCAAGTGCTGCGGTATCTGGAGGCCATCTCTAGCGACACAACGCTGTTGGCGCTTTTGTCCGGTGATGTGCCTGCACTGCGTCTGGCGCAAGCATCGGCCATACCGAAACGGGTGAGGGCGTCCGCACCTGCCACAGAGCAGGGCGGCCAATATGACTTCTGAGTCAAAGAACCACTCCTATGCCAAGCCTCCCACATCGGTGGCCGTGTTCGCGCACGTTGCGGCGAATGGGCGCAATGAGTTCGTGCCAGCAGGCATGCTGGAACACCTCGATCAAGGCGGGGACGCCACGTTCACGTACGGGACGAAGTACGTCCAACGCATGAATCCGATGGAGATCGATCCGGTCGCCTTGCCGCTGAAAGGCGAGAAAGGGGGCGAACCACGCCACATGGCCAAGGGGCTGACTGAATTTGGCGGCATACGCGACGCCGCACCCGATGCGTGGGGGCGGCGGGTCATTGAGAACAAGCTCAAGGTGAGCGGTGCCGAGCTTCCCGAAGTGGCCTACCTGATCGAGGCTGGCAGTGACCGCGTGGGCGCGCTGGATGTGCGCCCTGGGCGAGGCAGCCCGCCGATTTCGCTGGCTAACTCGGTCGTCGATCTGGAGCGGCTGCTGATGGTGGCCGACAAAATCGAGTCGAACGAACAGGTGCCCGACGAGTTTCTACCTTACTTCAACGGACTGGGAACAGCAGGTGGTGCCCGGCCAAAGGCATCGGTGCGAGACGAAAACGGTGTGCTTTGGCTGGTGAAGTTTCCCGCTCAAAAAGACCGGGCCTGCAACGCTGTGCTGGAGGGCGGCGCGCTGTCATTGGCCCGCGCTGTTGGCATTCGGGTGCCCCCCATCGATGTGCGGACAGTTGGAGGCAAAAAGGTATTGCTCATCCGCCGTTTCGATCGCTACTGGTCCTCGCCTGGCGAGGTGTTGCCCGCAGGTCGAGAGAGTTGGGAATCTGATCCAGGCACACAGCACGTTACGGCTGAGGGTCGCATTGGCTTGTGTTCGGCCATGACGCTCATGGGCCTTGATGAATACACAGCCCGAAACAGCTCTTACGCCGCCATCGCACAAGCCATCCGCGCCCGATGCACACACCGGTACATCGCGAGGGACCTTCAGGAAATGTTTGCCAGAATGGTGCTCAACGTCATCGTGAACAACAACGATGATCATTTGCGCAACCATGCCTTTGTTTACGACATGGCTTTGCGTGGCTGGCGGCTCAGCCCCTTGTATGACGTACTGCCCATGAACGTGGTGGCCAGTGAGCGATACCTGCACTTGAGCGTGGGCGAGCAAGGCCGATTGGCCACACTCGACAACGCCCTTTCAAAATGGCCTGCTTTTTTCTCGTCCCGCGAGGGGGCGCTGATGGTCATGCACCGCGTCTGGGTTGAATCACGAGACTGGTTGCGGCACTTCGAGGCGTTTGGCGCAACCAAAACGGACCTGGCGTACCTGTCCGGCGCAATCCGGCGGCTGAGCGACTTGGCAAGTCCGGCATTGGAGGCTGAACTGCGGGGGGTTGCGCAATGAATCGCCGCCTGCCCGGTGCGCATAGCTTTACTGGGTGGTGTTTGCGGTGTTTCTTGTTTTCGGCGCAGGGATGTCGTCACAGGCTCAGCACCGGGGTGAACATGCCGACGCCAGCAACGGGCTATGGGCCATTGCCCCCCAACAACTAAAGAAAAAATCTACAGGGCTGTCACTTCTGAAGACAATTCCTGGCCAGTGAGAGTTTTTCTCTCCACCACCTGTTTTCTGACATGAACAATATCGGCTACGCCTGGATTGCGCAAACCGTAGGCACCCCAGACTTCCTGGGTGCACAGCGGGCCCGCCTGGCTGCGGTCAGCCGCATCGAACGTCTGGAAGATGGTGGCCTGCTGGTACCACACAAACTGGCACCCGACGCAACGCTGTTGCAACATGCGCTGTTTGCCCTCAAGCACGAGGGTATTCGCCTGGGCCTGCTGGTGAGCGCCCTGCGACGCATTCCACCGGCAGAACTGGTGACTTGGGTGAAAGCCACCCCCAACAGCGTGTATGGCCGCAAGCTCGGGCATCTGTGGGAGCGGCTGCACCAAGTGCACCTGCCTGGGCCAGTCGGGCCGTTTGCCGCCGGGGTTTTTGCTGCCCATATCCGTGGCGATGAAGAAGCACGAGGCCGACTACCTCCAGGCCTTGACCACTTTCAGCCAGCCCGCCCGGCAGCTTTGCAAGGTGTCGTGGGCAGGGGACGAACACTACAGCTACGAATGGATGCCAGAAGCGGACATCTGGTTTCGCCACATGGACCTGACCGAACCGGTCACCTTCACCCTGGCGATGGCCGGGGCTTCGCTGGACACACACCTGCGCCAGGAGGTGGCGTTTCTGGAGCTGTTCGACCGGGTCAGACGCCACATCAGCGAGCGCCATGACCTTCGAGGCAGTGACCTTGCCACACTGATCGTGACCATTTTCCAGAACGGCGGCGTGTTGTCCAACAACCGGCGCAAGCGGTATGCCGATCGTGTTCAGACCCACGTGCTGGAAGCGGTGCAGACTGCAGTCAACCGCGCCATGCAAGGGCACGCACTGGACGGCGACGAGCAGGAATGAGCGTTGGCAGCACGCCTGCGTGCCGCGCGTCAGGATGGGGAAGGCGCGACCGTGCAACGCAAATTCAACGTCAGACTTGAAATTTGCTTGCCATGCGGCCGATTGCGGGTGTTTACCAGCTGCATGAACGCTATTTGATGCACACCGCCCGCACCTGCTTCAAGTCCGTCAACCCCATCAGCACCTTCTCCATGCCGTCCATTTTCAGGGTGCGCATGCCGCTGGCCACGCAGGCGGTGAACAGTTCGGCCACCCTGGCCCGCTCCTGAATCAGTTGCCGGGTGGTGTCGTTGGCCACCAGCAGTTCGTGCAGGCCCAGGCGGCCCTTGTAGCCTGTGCCTCGGCAGGTGTCGCAGCCTTTGGCCCGTGGAAACTGCAACTGTCCGTCGTGCCCGTAGCGGTCGGTCCAGTCGTTCAGCAGTTCCTGGGCGGCGTCGCCGGGGTTGTCCAGCCAGGGTTGGGTTTTTTGCAGGTCCAGGGTGTATTCGCTGATGAAGCTTTTCAGCTCTGCGGCCGTGGGTGTGTAGCTTTCTTTGCAGCTGCACAGGCGCTTGGCCAGGCGTTGCGCCAGGATGCCGAGCAAGGCGTCGGCAAAGTTGAAGGGGTCCATGCCCATGTCCAGCAGCCGGGTGATGGACTCTGGCGCGGAGTTGGTGTGCAGGGTAGAAAACACCAGATGCCCGGTCAGGGAGGCTTCCACGCCCATGCTGACGGTTTCTTTGTCGCGGCTTTCGCCGACCATGATGATGTCGGGGTCTGCCCGCAAAAAGGCGCGCATCACCAGCGCAAAGTCAATGCCGGCTTTTTTGTTGACTTGAACTTGCCGCAGGCCCTTTTGGGTGATTTCCACCGGGTCTTCGGCCGTCCAGATTTTGGTGTCTGGGCGGTTCAGGTGTTTGAGGATGGAGTGCAGCGTGGTGGTTTTGCCCGAGCCGGTCGGGCCGCACACATAAAACAGACCGTAGGGTTTGCTCACGGTGGCCACCAGCTGGTCTTTGTTGTAGGCGGTGAGTCCGAGCTTTTCCAGGGGAATGGGTTCACCGGCGGCCAAAATGCGCATGACCACATCTTCTACGCCTCCGGAGGAGGGCAAGGTGGCCACGCGCAGCTCAATGTCGAGTGGGCCAAACTTTTTGAACTTGATCTTTCCGTCCTGGGGTTTGCGCTTTTCCGAGATATCCAGGTCGCACATGATTTTGAGGCGAGCCACCATGGCGTCTCTGAAGGCGGCGGGTACCTCGACATAGGGCGTTAGCGAGCCATCAATCCGGAACCGAATGCCGGTCTTGGCCTTGCCGGGCATGGGCTCGATGTGGATGTCTGAGGCGCCCTGCTGGTAGGCGTCCACAATCACTTTGTTGACAAACTTGACCAGTTCGTTGTCCTGCGCAGCCGAAGCGATAGCCTGGTCGGTGCCGCTTTCCTCTTCCAAAGGGCTTTGCAGGTCTGCCAGCAAGTCGTCGATGCTGCTGGTGTCGTGGCCGCTGCCGTACAGCTGGGCAACGGTGTCAGCAAATTCGGTTTCTGTGGTGACCGCGTACACAAAGCGAGAGAACTGCGGGTACACCTGTGGCACCAGGCGGGCGGCGCGCACCGCCTCTGGGTCCAGCGCCATGATCACCAGGCCGTCGGGGGTGTCTTCCAGCGGCAGCCAGCGGCGCGCCAGCACAAAGTCGCGCTTGAGTTTGCCGTGCAGTCCTTCGTTGCGGATGCGTTGCTTGTCGAACGCCACGTAGGGTGTGCCAAAAAAGTGGGCGAGCGCTTCGCCAATCTGGGCGAGTGGCACCTGTCGCTCGGTGGCCAGTACCGTTTCCACAGGGACGGCCTGGGCCCGCGCGTGCAGCAGCGCTTGCTGCAGGGTATCTTTATCCAAGGCACCGAGCGCCACCAGGTGGTCGTAGCGCGAGCCAAGCCCAAGCGACTGAGTGGCGGGCGGTGCCACCCGGCGACGAATAGCGGTGGCCAGTGTCTCGCACAGCTGTTGCACGCCTTCCAACTCCAATGGCCCAAAGGGCGTGTTGTTTTTGGAGTTGATGACCTGCAACACCCCCAGCAACCCGTTGTCGCGCACGATGGGTGCCACCAGCATTTGCCGGGTTCTGTAGCCGGAGCGCCTGTCCACCTCTTTCAGGAAGCACAGGTCGGGGTGGATGCGTCGCAGCTCGGCGTCGTCGTACACATCGGCAATGTTGAGGGTGCGCCGCGACAGCGCCACAAAGCCCGCAATGCTTTGTGTGCCAACGGGCAGCTTGAGGTCTTTGGTGGTGCTCAGCCCCGTTTTGACCCGAGAGATGATGGCGGTTTGGTCATCGCTCAGCGCGTACAGGGTAAAGCGGTCGGCATTGAGCAGGTTGCAGATGTCGTGGCTGACATCGAGCATGAGGTGGGTGAGGTTTTCGGTGTCATGAATGCGGGTGGTGACCTGCTGAAGCCGTTTGTAAAACAGGGCCTCAAATGCGCCAGAACCAGAGTTGTGCACGGGCGTTGGTGTTGGCGGTGGTGCGCCCGGGCTGGATGGTGCCGGTGTGGTGTGTTCGGTCATACCGTGAGTTCCTGCCCGGTTTTGAGCCAGCCAATGTTCACCGGCGTCAGTCCTTGGTGTTGACGTTGCTGCTGCAGGGTGGCTATTTCGCGCATGATGAGTTGGGTTTCGGCGGGTTTGGTGTGGCTGATGAACACCGGAAAGCGGGCCTCGGGGTGCATCATGTCCAGCTCAAGGGCCAACAGGCTGGGACTCAGGTGCTGGCTGCGCAGTGCCAGCGGCAGTTCCCGCTCGCTGAAGGCGGTCTCAATCACGAGTGCGCCCACGTCCAACTGGTTGACCCGTTCCCAGAACGCGGGGTTGTGCCCCGTGTCGCCCGAAAACACCCAGCAGGCACCTCCTGGCCGCGATACGGCAAAGCCGACGGCGGGTACGCTGTGCATGGCGGGCAGCACCTCGATATGTTTGCCAGCCAGCACGAGGGTCTGGCCCATCTCAAAGGGGATGAGTTTTAAGAAGGGCCGCTCGGGCGTGGGCAGGGCTGTGAAGTCCGGCCAAATAACGTTGTTGAAAATGTGTCGCTGCAGCGCGGCCAGTGTGTCTGGCAGGGCATGCACCGTGAGGGGTTCGGTGCGCAAAGAGGCCACCGAGTCCAGCATCAGAGGCAGGGCCGCCACGTGGTCCAGGTGGGCGTGGGTCAGCACCACGTGGTTGATGGCAGCCATGTCTGGCAGCGGCAAATCGCCCACACCAGTGCCTGCGTCCACCAGTAGATCGCCGTCAATCAAAAAAGAGGTGGTGCGACAGTGCTGGGCAATGGCTCCAGAGCACCCCAGCACACGGATGTGCAACGGTCGGTTTGTGCGGGTGGGTGGCATGGCGGGTTACTTCGATTGGAAACGGGTGGTGCCATCCCAGGCCGCATCAAGGGGCAGTTGCCGGCGCTCGGCCAGTCTGGCGCCGTAGCAGCGGTACAGCGGGTAGCCGGGGTTCAGTCGGTTCAGGTTCAGCAGGGCGGTGTCGCAGGTGTCCCACTTTTGCTGCCGGTAGGCGCGCAAAAAGGCGGCCCATTCGGACAGTTCATGTCCGAGCGAGTCGGCGTCGGCATGGGGTACGGGCTGGCGTGGTGTGAAGATGGCCACAGCCTCCTCTTTGCCTTTGACGACTACCCTGTCCAGCTCCTGCCAATGAAAGTGGGGGGCCTGGCGGCGCACAGACTCCCCCACCACAATGTCCACCCCGTACACCCTTGACAGAGCTTCCAGCCGGGAGCCCAGGTTGACCGCATCGCCAATGACGGTGTAGCTGCGTCGGATGTCCGAACCCATGTCGCCCACGAACATGGGGCCGGTGTTGAGTCCAATACCCACGCCAATATGTGGCCAGCCCTTGTCGCTGAACTCCTGGTTGATCTGTTCCACCGCCAGCGTCATGTCCATGGCGGCTTGTACCGCTTGCGCCGCATGGTCGGTGCTGTGAACGGGAGCGCCCCAAAAGGCCATGACGCAATCGCCCATGTACTTGTCGATGGTGCCGCGGTGTTGTCGAATGACCAGGGTCAAGCGGCTAAAGAGGCGGTTGAGCAAGGCCTGGAGCTGCTCGGGTGCCATGCTTTCCGACAGGTTGGTGAAGCCGCGCATGTCGCAGAACATCACCGTCAGCTCGCGCGATTCGGCCTGCATGCTGTAGCGGTCGGGGTCTTTCACCATTTCATCGACCAGTTCCGGGGGCACGTAGGTGCCAAAGAGTTGTGCCAGTTCGCGCTTAGAGCGGCTTTCTGCAAAATAGCCGTAGCTCATGTTCAGGATGAATGCGGTCAGGATCATGAACAGCGAGGCCGCAATGGGCAGAACCAACCCGTGTTGGGTGTACAGCCACAGGTTCAGTCCCGAAACAGCCACCATGGCGCCTACGCTCAACATCACTGCCCGCGCGGCTGGCAGGGTGGGCAGCAGCAGGCTCAGCATCAGTCCACACACTACAACGACTACCAGTTCGTAGCCCAGTGCGTAGTCGGGCGTCACCAGCGTGTTGCCATCCAAAAAGCCGGAAATCAGGTTGGCATGGGCCTCCACACCGGGGTAGGCTGGGCCAACGGGCGTGACCCTGAGGTCCAGAAGGCCAGGCGCGGTGGTGCCAAACAACACCACCTTGCCCTTGAGACTGCCCGGCGCCAGCCTGGCGTGCAGCACGTCGGTGGCCGACACATACTCAAAAGAGCCGCCTTTCGGGCCACCCCAACCGCGGTAGGGAATGAGGCTACCGACCCGGTAGTCAACCGGCAAGGCCAAGGTATTCCCTCCCTTGCGGATGTGAATACTCTCCAGTCCCTCGTAGCCCGTGGGTAGGAACCGAGCTTCCGGTAGGCCTGGCGCCACCTCGGTGTCTCCCATCAGGGTTCTGAGCACGGCCAGCGAGAGAGATTGGTAGTACCCGCCTTGAAATTCCGACACCAGGGGAATGGCCCGAACCACGCCGTCGTTGTCGGTGATGGCGTTGAAATACCCGCCGCTGGCTGCGGCATTGGCCAGCACGGGCAGGTTGGCACCGTACCCGGTCCAGCTGATGAATCCGGTCCTGGCGTTGCGCAGGTCGTCGGCAGACATGACCGGGGGCGGGAGCTGTCCGCTGGTTAGCCCATCGCGGTCGCTGGTGAAGTAGTTGCCCAGCACCACTGGCCGGTTGGCAATGGCTTGTGCAAACAGGCGGTCGTGGTCCAGTGTGGCGGCCATTGCCTCGACCTGTTGGGCAAATTCGGGAATGTGGGCCAGTTCACGGATGGCCAACTGTTCCAGGCGGGCCAGGCCAGAACTGACGTCGGGCTCGCCAAACACCACGTCAAAACCAAGCACAGACACCTGCTGCTGGTCAAACAGCTGGTGGGTGATGGTGGCCAGCTTGTCGCGTGGCCATGGCCAGCGGCCTACCTCTGCCAGGCTTTTTTCGTCCACATCCACAATCACGATGCGGGGATCCAGGGTCTGCGGCATCGTGGCACGCAGCCGCATGTCGTATATAAGGTGATCGACCCACTCGAGGGGTGGCAGTCGCCAGGCACCTGTGACGTGCAGCACCGCCAGCAAAACTGGCACCAGCGCAATGCCAAGTTTGATCAGCGGGCGAGGGGACACCATCGGCTTGGGCTGCGCCAGTGCGGCCGGGCTCAGAGCATGACGAACTGCATCTTGGTGCCCGCCAGTTCCAGCACATCGCCGTTTGTGAGCATGGCGGGCTCTGAGCCCAGCGGCTGGTCATTGAGGGTGGGGCGGTTCGCACCCTCAACCACCGCCACTGCGTAGCCATGGGGTCGCCGGGTGATGGAGGCCACGGCCACACCGGGTTTGCCGATGGTGGTGACGATCTTGACCAACGTGACTTCACGGCCTGCCGCTGCACCCGAAAGGACTTTGATGGCGGCTTTGCCAACAGGCTCGGCAGGTGCCACCGGTGGGTGGGCCTGTGGTGAGCGGATCATCATGGTTTTTTCGAAGCCCGCACCGGCGGGTTCGCTCAGGAACTTGATCTTGTGCTTCCCGACTTCGATGGTGTCGTTGTGGGCCAGTTGCTGCTTCTTGATCGCCTTGCCGTTGACGTAGGTGCCGTTGGTGCTGGCCAGGTCTTCCAGGTGGACGTCGGCCCCACTCATTTGCAACACGGCGTGTTCTCCGCTGACCGCCAGGTTGTCGATCACGATGTCGTTGTAGGGCCTGCGGCCGAGGGTGGTCCGGTCCTTGGTGAGTTGCACTTCTTTGACAACAACTCCGTCAATCGAGACGATCAATTTCGGCATGGCCGACTCCTGTCAATACTGGTCTGGTGTGTGGCGGTCATGGTGTCTGGCGAAACAAACGGGCAAAAAAAGGCGCTCCAGCCGATTTTGCCTTGGCCTGCACAAGTATGACGGAGATATTGTCCCGCCCCCCCGCGGCATTGGCCAGCCGAACCAGCCGGTTGGCTTTCTCTGCCAGGCGGTGATCACCGGCCAAGGAGTGTGCAATGGCTTGGTCTTCGACCATGTCGGTCAGCCCGTCCGAGCACATCAGGTAGATGTCATCGGCCATGGGTTGGTGCTCCAGCACGTCCACGCGGATGGATTCCTCCACCCCCAGCGCACGGGTCACGAGGTTTCGGTGGGCAGCCACCTTGGCCTGCTCGGGAGAAATCAGGCCCGCCTCGATTTGCTCCTGCAGCAGGGAGTGGTCTTTGGTCAACTGGGTCAGGGTTTGGCGCCGCCAGAGGTAGCAGCGTGAATCGCCCACATGCCCAACCGTGGCCCGACCAGCCTCAAACACGCCCACCACCAGTGTGGTGCCCATGCCGGCAAACTGCGGGTTGGATTGCGCCGCGTTAAAGATGGCGATGTTGGCATTGCCCACACACACCTCCAACGCTCGGCGCATGTCTGCGCTGGGTGCAGGTGTTCGCAGGGTTTGTAGCCATTGGGCCATCTCTGTGCGGACAAACGTGACCGCCATGGCGCTGGCGATTTCACCGGCGTTGTATCCGCCCATGCCGTCTGCCAGCACGGCCACTCCGTGGGTGGCATCGCAGCCCACCGAATCCTCGTTGTTGTCGCGAACCAGGCCGGTGTCGCTGGCGTGGGCAAATTCAAACATCATGTGGAGCGATCGGTGGGAGGGGACACCGCAATGGTGGTTTCGTAGGTGGACGCCTCATCCTTGGACAACACCACTGTGGTGCGGTAGCTGCCACCCGGGTCAGCCGCAGGGTGGGGCGAAGTCAGCTTTTCGGTGGCCATGAACGTGGCGGTGGGTTGGACGCTGGCCCTGTCTGTGGCTGGCACGGGCTGGGCTGCTGCTGCAGAGGGTGTGTGGGCTGCGGGTGCAACGCCGACCTGCTGGAGTTCCCGGGCGAACTCCGCGCCACTGGCGTAGCGGATGGCCAGAGACTTGGCCAGCGCCCGGCCCACCACTGCCGCCAAGGCCGGAGGAATGTCGGGGTTGGCCGACCTGAGGTCTGGCGGGGGTTCGTTGGCGATTTTGAACATCAATTCGGTCATGGACTCGGCACGGAACGGCAGCGTGCCACTGAGCAACTGATAGGCCATGACACCCAGAGAGTACAGGTCCGAGCGGCCATCCACCTTCTTGCCTGCGATTTGCTCGGGCGACATGAAGCTGGGTGTGCCCAGCACCATGCCTGTTTTGGTTCGGCTGGCATCAGTGACACGGGCAATGCCGAAATCGGTCACCTTGACGGCGCCGGTGCTCGGGTCGTACATGATGTTGGCCGGTTTGATGTCCCGGTGGACCACGTGAAGCCCATGCGCGTAGTCCAGCGCATCAGCCACCCGAATCAGTATCTGCACCACCGCATCAATAGGCAGCAGGTGTCCGGGCTTGGTGAACTCGACCAAATCTTTGCCTTTGAGGAACTCCATTGCGATGTAGGCCAGGTCATGGTCTTCCCCGGCATCGAAGATGGTCACGATATTTTGGTGCTGCAGCCGACCAGCGGTTTCGGCCTCCCGGAAAAACCGCTGCCTGGCATCGTCGAGTTCTGCGCCCTCAAACTCTTGCGACAGCGCCATGGTTTTGATGGCCACCACACGGCCGATTTTGGGATCTTTTCCCAGGTAAACCACACCCATGGCCCCCTTGCCCAGCTCTTTGTCGATCTGGTAGCGACCCAGCATGGGCTTTTCAATGTGGTCTGCGTCCAGCATCAGCGTCCCGCCGGGATGGCCGCCACTGCCGCCCAGCATCACCGTTGCAGACAGCGCCTTGACGCGTTTGAGTTTGGCCTGCAGGTCTTTGTGCGTCGGCTTGTGCGCTGCCATGTGCTCATACACCGCTTGGGCCTTGTTGAACTGGCGCTTGCGCTCGAAGTCCATGGCCAAATTGGACAGGTTGTCCATCAAGGCATCGTTCATGGGAACGCGGCGAAAGCGGTCAAAGGCCAGATCGAGTTGCCCCTGCCCCTGGTGGGCCAGTGCCATCATGCGGTTGGTTTCGGCAGACTCTTCGTCGGATTTGATTTTTCCGGCCTCTGCGAACAAAAAGCGCTTGGTGGTCAGCCCCAAGTAGGCCACGATCAGCACGGCTGCTGGTTGCGTCAGCGGAATCCAGGTGTGCGCAGACACCACCAGCCCCGCCTGGCAGGCCAGCAATGCCAACAGCACCGCACCTGTGAGGGAGGCAGCCACACCTGCCGATACCGCCGGCAGAACCCAGGCCACCAGGCCAGTGACCGCCAGCAGAGCGCCCAGGCTCACCCACGCACCCCATTGCGGCACAGAAAAAAAGTGTCCGTTCAGCAGGCTGGAGGTGGTGTGGGCGAGCACCACCGCCGGGCTGGTGGTGGTGGAGATCGGCGTCACGAACCGGTCGCCCACACCGGTGGCGGTTGCGCCAATGATGACGATCTTGCCTGCGTACTTGCTGGCGGAAATCTTGCCGGAGTACACATCGAAGAACGAGTCCACGGTGAAGGCTTCGCGCCCGTCTTTGGCTGGGTAAAACTGCGGGTAGAACTGGCCTGCCCCGTCAAGGGGAACCACTACACCACCCATCTTCAGCTGCCCGCTCGGCGTGATGGCGACATCGGTCGGCGTGAGGTTGAGACTGTGTGCAGCGGTGTGTGCGGCCAGGCTGCTGATCCATAGGCCTTCATGTTCGATGAACAGCTGTTGGGCGCGCAACGAGCCATCGCCCAGATCCGGCAGCATGTTCAGGTGACCAACGCCCGCAGCAGCGGTGCCCAGCGCAGTCAAGGGCAGGTGGGCTTTGACGCCGTACAGCGGCTCCAGGCCACCGGAGGGCTGCAGGGCGGTGCGCGCCACAAAGTCGGGCAAGGGGTTGTCTGCCCGCCCCAGGGGTTCACCCAGGTCGAACACCATGGGCAAAACCACCCGCTGGGCGCGCTGCAGGCTGCGGGTCAGGGAAGAGTCGGTGTCCAGGTCTTGAATCGCAGATGCGATGGACTGGGTCAGCTGCGTCACCACCGGGTCAGAAGCGTCCGCCTTTGCCAGGGACGACTGCAGCTGCTGCAAGTGGGGTAACCCACGGTCAACCTGTGCCTCAAAGAAAAAGGTGGTGTGGGCAATGGTTTTGGCATTGGCCTGGGCCAGTTGGTCGATCACCTGCGCGTGGACGTCGCGTGACCAAGGCCACCGGCCAATGTTGGCAATACTCTGGTCGTCAATGGCCAGCACAGCGATTTGGGCAGACGCTGCGCGCTGGGTGAGCAGGCTGGCCCCGTCAAAGAATCGGTTGTCAATGGAGCGCAGCAAGCCTGTGAATGCCTCCAGCACCAACACGGCGGCTACCAGCGCCACCACCGTGGCTCCGTCGGATGTCAGCTTGCCGGCCAACCCGGTTGGTTTTGAACCGCGCATAGTTCTCCCTTGGGCGAGTGCCTTGCCAGGCGGTGCTTGCCAGCGGGCAAAGCCAGCCCACCGCTTGTTGTATCAACACGCGCAACGGTAGCAGACGACCGAACGCGGGACAAGGCAAAAGTTCACACCTCGACCGGCGCAGGCAATGCGGCAGCTGAGCCCTTTGACAACAATGCCTCCGAGAAGGAGGCATTGTGCGAGTTTCACGGGGTCAGCATGCCACACATGCCGACGGGCATGCTTCAGAGCATTTTCTTCAGCAGCTTGGCCATTTCGGATGGGTTGCGGGTCACGGTAAAGCCGCACTCTTCCATGACGGCCAGCTTGGCGTCGGCGGTGTCGGCGCCACCAGAGATCAGCGCACCGGCGTGGCCCATGCGTTTGCCCGGAGGGGCAGTCACGCCTGCAATGAAGCCCACAATCGGCTTCTTCATATTGGCTTTGCACCACATGGCTGCTTCGGCTTCGTCAGGTCCGCCAATTTCGCCGATCATGATGACCGCATCGGTATCTGGGTCGTCATTGAAGGCGCGCATCACGTCGATGTGCTTCAGGCCGTTGATAGGGTCGCCACCAATGCCCACGGCGCTGGACTGACCCAGGCCAATTTCCGTCAATTGCGCCACGGCTTCATAGGTCAGCGTGCCGGAGCGGCTGACCACGCCAATGCGGCCTTTGCGGTGGATGTGGCCAGGCATGATGCCGATTTTGATTTCATCGGGGGTGATCAGGCCGGGGCAGTTGGGGCCCAGCAGCAGGGTCTTTTTGCCGCCAGCCGCTTCTTTGGCCTTCATCTTGTTGCGCACCATCAGCATGTCACGCACTGGAATGCCTTCGGTGATGCAGATGGCCAGGTCCAAATCGGCTTCGACGGCTTCCCAGATGGCAGCGGCAGCGCCTGCTGGGGGCACATAAATCACCGACACCGTGGCACCAGTTTCCGATGCGGCTTCCTTGACGGAAGAATAGATCGGGATGTTGAAAATGGATTCGCCGGCTTTTTTGGGGTTCACACCCGCCACAAAGCAGTTCTTTCCGTTGGCGTATTCCTGGCACTTTTCAGTGTGGAACTGGCCGGTTTTGCCGGTGATGCCCTGGGTAATGACTTTGGTGTCTTTGTTGATGTAGATCGACATGACTGGGTTCTCGCTTTTCTGGGCTTAGGCGTTGACGGCTGCAACCACTTGTTGGGCGGCTTCGGCCATGGTGTCTGCGCTGATGATCGGCAGGCCGCTTTCGGCCAGCATCTTCTTGCCCAGTTCTTCGTTGGTGCCCTTCATGCGCACCACCAGAGGTACTTGCAAGTTCACGGCCTTGCAGGCAGTGATGACGCCAGTGGCGATGGTGTCGCACTTCATGATGCCGCCAAAGATGTTGACCAGAATGGCCTTGACCTTGGGGTTCTTGAGCATGATCTTGAAGGCTTCTGTGACCTTCTCGGGGGTGGCACCGCCGCCCACGTCCAGGAAGTTGGCGGGCTCTGCGCCAAACAGCTTGATGGTGTCCATGGTGGCCATGGCGAGGCCAGCGCCGTTGACCAGGCAGCCGATGTTGCCATCCAGGCTGATGTAGGCCAGATCGAACTTGGAGGCCTCCACTTCAGCTGGGTCTTCCTCGTCCAAGTCGCGCAGGGCCACGATTTCGGGCAGGCGGAACAGGGCGTTGGCATCAAAGTTGAACTTGGCGTCCAGGGCGATGATGTTGCCCTTGCTGTCGCGGTTCAGGGGGTTGATTTCCACCAGCGAAGCGTCGGTTTCCATGTAGCAGGTGTACAGCTTTTGGAACACGTCTTTGGCCTGAGCCGCAGAGTCGGCGGGCATGCCAATGCCGGAAGCGATTTCTTCGGCCTGCGCGTCGGTCAGACCCACCAGTGGGTCCACAAACACGGTGATGATTTTCTCGGGGGTGGAGTGGGCCACCTCTTCAATGTCCATGCCGCCTTCGCTGGAGGCGATGAACGCCACTTTTTGTGTGGCACGGTCGGTCACGACCGACACGTAGTACTCTTTTTGAATGTCAGCGCCGTCTTCAATGTAGAGGCGGCGGACCTTTTGGCCCTCGGGGCCAGTCTGGTGGGTTTTGAGCTGCATGCCCAAAATGTCCCCGGCCAGGCGTTTGACATCGTCAACAGACTTGGCCACTTTCACGCCGCCGCCTTTGCCGCGGCCGCCTGCATGAATCTGGGCCTTGACGACCCACACCGGACCACCCAGTTTCTGTGCGGCTTCTACCGCTTCCTGGACTGTGAATGCGGGAATGCCGCGAGGCACGGGCACACCAAATTTGCGCAAGATTTCCTTGGCTTGGTACTCATGAATCTTCATGGATGGTCTCTCAAGAGTCTAAAGTGGACGCCTCGGCCAGGCAGTCTGAGACATTGCTGATGAAGTCAGATGGACGGCCGCTGCACGGGGTCACAAAAAGTGGGCGCTTTGCACACCACTGCTCACTGTATCATGCTGCAACGCACCAAACTTGTGTCAAACTGACACAGCCGATTCGCGGCAAATATGCGCATTTACGTATATTTAACAGGACGTAGACATGGTCAAGGTATTTATCGACGGCGAAGCAGGCACCACGGGCTTGCAAATCAGGGACAGGCTGGCGGGTATGTCAGCAGTGCGGGTGCTGAGCATTGACCCCGCTCGCCGCAAAGACCCACAGGCCAAACAGGCTCTGCTGACCGAGGCTGATGTGGTGGTGCTGTGTCTGCACGACGACGCTGCGCGGGAAACTGTGGCCGTGGTCGATGCCTTGCGACAGTCCGGCCAGCCTGGTCCGAGAATCATCGACGCATCCACCGCGCACCGGGTGGCGCCCGGTTGGGTGTACGGCTTCCCGGAGTTGGCGCAGTCCCAGCGCGATGCCATTGCGCAGGCAGACCGCGTGGCCAACCCTGGCTGCTACGCAACCGGCGCCATCGCCCTGCTGCGCCCCCTGGTGGATGCCGGTCTGGTACCGGTGGATTTTCCAGTGGCGCTGCCCAGCGTCAGCGGTTATTCGGGCGGGGGGAAAGCCATGATCGAGGCGTATGAGGCGGGGGCCGCACCGCTGTTCGAGCTGTATGCCTTGGGGCTTGAACACAAGCACCTGCCCGAAATCATGGCCATGTCGGGCTTGAAGCGGCGCCCGCTGTTTGTGCCGTCGGTTGGCAACTTCCGCCAGGGCATGTTGGTTCAGTTGCCCTTGCATCTGGACGATTTGCCCGGCTGCGTGCAGGCCGATGACCTTCGCCAAGCGCTGGTTCGCCACTATGCACCCGCCCAGGAGTGGGGTGGCATGGTGTCCGTGGAGGAGGCTGACCCGTCCGGCAAGCTGGATGCTTTGGCCCTGAACGACACCAACCGCCTGGAAATCCGTGTGTTTGGCCACGCCACGCACCGGCATGCCTTGCTGGTCGCCAGGTTAGACAACCTGGGCAAAGGCGCCAGTGGCGCGGCTGTGCAGAACCTGCAACTGATGTTCAACCTGTAAACCGCGGCGCCGGGGCGCTGCAGGCGGCTGGGCTCAGGATGGAGGCCACTCGCCGCTGGCAATGAGGTGGGCCTGCTTCAACACCGCGCCTACCGCGTGGGCACCGAACCCCCGTGCCAGCAGAAAACGAAAGTGTTTGGCCTTGGTGGCCGCGTCGGTGGCGGGCGTGCCAAATTTCCGTTGCCATACACGGGCCGCTCTCACCTCTTCGCTGCCCGCCTCTTGAGGCACCTGCGCGAGCGCTTGCGCCACCACCGATGCGGGCAAACCTTTGGCCTGCAGCGCTTGTTTGAGCCGGGCATTGCCCCATTGCGGGCTTTTTTGGCGAACCATGCTGTCGGCAGCCCGTTCGTCGCTGAGCCACCCTTGGGTGACCAGCCCGTCGAGCAGGGCTTCGACATCGTCGCCTGGGGTGGCGTGGGTCGCCAGCTTGCGCCCCAATTCCACCCGTGAGTACTCCCGCAGCGAGAGCAGGCGCAGTGCCCGGCCCTTGAGCGAGACGGTCGGGGTGCGCCGGTTGGCCTCTGGGTTGCGGGAGTCGGCGTCTGCCACGTTCAGGCGGGGTTGGTGGCTTTGGCCTCGGGGGCTGTGCCGCTGGAAGCGGGCAGCAGCGGCACACCGAGCGAAGCGCGGACTTTGTTTTCGATTTCAACCGCCAAGACCTTGTTTTCTTTCAGAAATTCGCGGGCGTTGTCTCGCCCCTGGCCGATTTTTTCGCCCTGGTAGGCGTACCAGGCGCCCGACTTGTCCACGATGCCGGCGGTCACGGCCAGGTCGATGATTTCCCCCTCACGGCTGATGCCTTGGCCGTAGAGGATGTCGAATTCGGCGGTCTTGAACGGTGAGGCCACCTTGTTTTTGACCACTTTGACCTTGGTTTCGCTGCCAATCACATCGTCGCCCTTTTTGATGCTGCCGACCCGCCGAATGTCCAGGCGAACCGAGGCATAAAACTTGAGCGCGTTGCCGCCGGTAGTGGTTTCGGGGCTGCCGAACATCACACCGATCTTCATGCGGATCTGGTTGATGAAAATGACGGTGCAGTTGGCCTTTTTGATGGAGGCGGTGAGTTTGCGCAGCGCCTGGCTCATCAGCCTGGCCTGCAGGCCAGGCAGGGAGTCGCCCATGTCGCCTTCAAGTTCGGCCTTGGGGGTGAGGGCGGCGACGGAGTCAACGATGATCAGGTCCACGGCGGCCGAGCGCACCAGGCTGTCCACAATTTCAAGGGCCTGTTCGCCAGTGTCTGGCTGGGAAATCAGCATTTCCTGGAGGTTGACGCCCAGGGCCTGTGCGTACTGGATGTCCAGCGCGTGCTCGGCATCGACAAAGGCGCACACGCCGCCCAGTTTTTGCATCTCTGCCACCACCTGCAGGGTCAGGGTGGTTTTTCCGGAGGATTCAGGGCCGTAAATCTCGATGACCCGTCCGCGTGGCAGCCCACCCACGCCCAGTGCCACGTCTAGGCCCAGTGAGCCGGTGGACACCACCTGAATATCTTCAATGACCTCACCCGCCCCCAGGCGCATGATGGTGCCTTTGCCAAATTGCTTTTCAATTTGTGCCAAAGCGGCTTGCAAAGCTTTGGATTTGTCGGCGCTGATGGTTTTGTTGGTGGCTTCCATGGTCTGACTCCGGTGGGTTGGGGGCAAGTGTTGTTCCATACAGTCTGGATGGATGTACAGCAGTTTAAGCGCGAACTTGGTGTCAGAATGCGGTGAATTTGGTCAGTTTGCCTGATCAATTGGTCGGCGGCATGTGGTAGGCGAAAGGTGGTTGTTGCCCATGGATTCCATTTCCACAGTTGAACCAGCCGGGCTGCCCCCAACGGCTGAGCCTATGTGGCGGCTCGGGCACCTCGGGCGGCATTTGGGCCGCGCCCTGCAGCGTTTTGACGCACGGGTGCTCGACCTCATGACGGCGGATGTGGATGCGCCGCTGGCCTTGTCCAACCTGGCCGCACGGCGCCAGATCGGCGCGGCGCACATCCACGTGATGCGCCACTTGCCCCTGGCGGGGGAGCGGCTGACGGTGCTTGCCCAGCGGGCCGACATGAGCAAACAGGCCATGGGCGACTTGCTGGACCAGTGCGTGGCCTGGGGTTTGGTGGAGCGCAAGGCCGATCCACACGACCGCCGGGCGCGGCGGGTGGTGTTCACCCACCTGGGTCGCCAGTGGCTGGATGCCTTTGGCCGTGCAGTGGCGCAGGCCGAGCAAGAGTTCCGGGCGCTGGTGGGCCAGGACGTGGCCACTGTGGTGGTGCTGGGCTTGGAGGCCTATGCCGAGGGCGAGTGACCCCATGCGCCCCGACAGCCGGTGTCCGGGCAAGGGGAAACCATGAGAACCCAGGCTCCAAGGGGGGCATGTCCGCACAAGGGCGGCCACTAAAATTGCCCCCGGCGAATTCAACCACATGGCCCACCAGCGGAGGGGGGCTCCAGCAGGAGACAGGGATGCGAATCCTCATAGCGGAAGACGATCAGGTGCTGGCCGATGGGCTCTTGCGCACCCTGCGTGCGGCGGGGGCAGCCGTGGACCATGTGGCCAGCGGCAGTGAAGCCGATGCCGCGCTCATGACCAACAACGAGTTCGATTTGCTTATTCTGGACCTGGGTCTGCCGCGCATGCACGGCCTGGAAGTGCTCAAGCGCTTGCGTTCGCGGGGGTCCACCCTGCCGGTGCTCATCCTGACCGCTGCCGACAGCGTGGAAGAGCGGGTCAAGGGCCTGGACTACGGTGCCGACGACTACATGGCCAAACCCTTCAGCCTGCAGGAGCTGGAAGCCCGCGTCCGCGCCCTCACCCGCCGGGGCATGGGCGGTGCCAGCAGCACCATCAAGCACGGCCCGCTCATCTACGACCAGGCTGGCCGGGTGGCAACCATCGACGGCAAGATGGTGGAACTGTCGGCCCGAGAGCTCGGGCTGCTGGAGGTGCTGCTGCAGCGCGCGGGTCGCCTGGTCAGCAAAGACCAGCTTGTCGAGCGCCTATGCGAGTGGGGCGAAGAGGTGAGCAACAACGCCATCGAGGTGTACATCCACCGCTTGCGCAAGAAGATCGAAAAGGGGCCCATCCGCATCGCCACCGTGCGCGGTTTGGGTTATTGCCTTGAAAAAATCCCCGGCTGAGGACGACACCTCTGGTCTGACCGCGTTTGGCCTGTTCCAGCGCGAAAAGCGCAGCCTGTTCGGGGAAATCCTGGATTGGATGCTCACCCCCCTGCTGCTGCTGTGGCCGCTGAGTCTGGCGTTGACGTGGTGGGTGGCCCAGGGCATTGCCGGCAAGCCATTTGACCGGGCGCTGGAGCACAACCTGCAGGCCATCGTGCAGCTGGTCGATGCCCGTCAGGGCACGGTCAAGGTGCACCTGAGCGGCCAGATGCGCGACATTTTGCGGGCCGATGATTCCGACCTGGTGTACTACCAGGTGCGCGGCTTCAAGGGGCAGCACGTCGTCGGCGAGCCCGACTTTCCGTCACCGTCCGACAACGCAGCGCCCATCGCAGGCCGCGTGATGCTCAGGGACGATGTCATCCGGGGTGACGCGGTGCGGGTGGCCTACTCCTGGGTTGCCCCCAACACCGTACCCGACCGGCTGATTCTGGTCCAGGTGGCCGAAACGCTCTCCAAGCGCCAGACGCTGGCCACCGAAATCATCAAAGGTGTGATGGTGCCGCAGTTCGTCATCCTGCCCCTGGCGGTGCTGCTGGTGTGGCTGGCACTGGTGCGGGGCATCCGCCCCCTGAACGAGCTGGAGCAGCGCATCCGCGCCCGCAAGCCCGACGACCTCAGTCCGCTGGACGAGTCGTTTGTGCCCGAGGAGGTGGCGCCGCTGGTTGCCTCCATCAACGACCTGCTCACCCGCCTAAAAACCTCGCTCAGCAACCAGAAGCGTTTCCTGGCCGATGCCGCCCACCAGCTCAAAACCCCGCTGGCCGGTCTGCGCATGCAGGCCGACATGGCCCAGCGCGAAACCCGGCCGGAGGAAATGCACCGTTCGCTCCAGCTCATTGCCCGCTCCAGCGTGCGCGCCACCCACACCGTCAACCAGTTGCTGGCCCTGGCACGCGCTGAAACCACAGGCCGCACCCTGCCCACCGCCACCATTGACCTCGCCCGGATCGTGACGGAAGCCGTGCAGGATTCCGTGCCCCGCGCGTTGGACAAGCAGACCGACTTGGGCTACGACGGCCCCGCCAGCGTGCCCCCCGAATGCCTGATGGACGGCAACCCCACCTTGCTCGGCGAGCTGGTGCGCAACCTGGTGGACAACGCCATCCACTACACCCCCAGAGGCGGGGTGGTCACCGCCCGCGTGCTGGTGGACCGTTTCAGCGGGGTGCAGGTGCTGCAGGTGGAGGACACCGGCCCGGGCATTCCGGAGGGTGAGCGCGAACTGGTGCTGCAGCCGTTTTACCGCGCACTGGGGACCAACGTGGACGGATCGGGCCTGGGGCTGGCCATCGTTCATGAAATTGCCCAGCAGCACGGCGCCAGCCTGAAGATGGAAGACTGCCACCCCGGCCGTCACCCGCCGGGCCTGCGGGTGAGCGTGCGCTTTCCCAACCGCAACCGCCACGACATTGAGTGAGGCGAATTGCAGATTGGATGCTTTTTAAGCCTGTAGCGCTTGACTGTATTGCGTTGGCAGCTATGCTTTTGATTATTAAAGCATTTTCGGGCCACAACGCTTGTCCGACAAGCGCTTTCAGCTCACTTTTTAGGTGAAGCTGTTTTCCGTACCACCTTCTTCGCTGCCGGTGCTTTGGCCGCCGCGGTCTTGGTGGCGGGCGCAGCTCCTGCCGCTGCGGTTTTGCGCGGCGGGAATTTGCTGGTGCGGGGCTCGAACTCGAACACCACTTTGCCCTCTTTCGCATCCCAGGCCAGGAAGGCCTTGAACGCCCGGCGGGTGCGCATGGACACAAACTTGTCCAGTAAATCGGTCTTACCGGTGCTCAGCAGCTTGCGCACCTGCTCCGCATCCACCGTTTGCTGCAGGATGACCTTGCCGCTTTTGAAGTCGCAGCTGGGCGTGGGCTGGGCCGCGGTGGGCACCGATTTTTCGCACACGTAGTTGGCCCCGTGCTCGTGCACGGCGCTGCCGCACTTGGGGCAAGGGCCCAGGTTCTCGGCCTCGCCAAATTCGACCAACTCTCCGGTTTCTTCGGCCTTCTTGTCGTCGCCAAAGTCGAACTCCAGCTTCCAGTTGGCGTCTTCTTCGCTGAACACCAGCTTCATGTCGGCCACAAAGGGCCAGCCTGCCTTGGAGCGGAAGCCGTCCAGTGGGCCAATGTGGCGGTCGCGCAAAAAGGCCTCGGCCTCGGCCACCTCGAAGGTGCGCCCGGCAGGTGACTTGCCAAACGAAAACCCGCAGCCCTCCGAGCGGCCATCGGCACCCACGCAGGTGTAGCGGCGGTAGTTTTCTTTGACCACGCCCCCGCAGTTGGGGCAGGGTGTGGACAGGGTGGCGTAGTCGCCGGGGATGGTGTCGCGGTCGTACTCCTTGGCCTTTTGCACCATGCGCTGCGTCATGTCGGCAATGTCGCGCATGAAGGCTTCGCGGCTGAGTTGGCCGCGTTCCATTTGCGCCAGCTGGTACTCCCAGTTGCCGGTCAGCTCGGGGCGGGAGAGTTCTTCCACCTTCAGGCCGCGCAGCAGCGTCATGAGCTGGAAGGCTTTGGCCGTGGGGATCAGTTCGCGGCCTTCGCGCAACATGTACTTTTCAGCCAGCAGGCCTTCAATGATGCTGGAGCGGGTGGCCGGTGTGCCCAGGCCCTTTTCCTGCATGGCCTGGCGCAGTTCGTCGTCTTCAATGAGCTTGCCTGCGCCTTCCATGGCGCCCAGCAGCGTGGCTTCGGAGTAGCGGGCCGGTGGGCGGGTTTTCAGGCCCTTGGGGTCTGCAGCGGTGTTGTGCACCGTTTCGCCGGGGGCCACGGGCACCAGGTTCTGGCCTTTGTCGCCCTCTTTGGCATCGGCCACGTCTTCGGCGGCTTCTTTGCCGTACACGGCCATCCAGCCGGGCTTGACCAGCACCTTGCCCTCGGTCTTGAAATTGAACTCGTTGCTTGCGGCGACCACGGTGCTGATGCGCGTCGTCACGGTGAATTCCGCCGCCGGGAAGAACACCGCCAGAAAGCGGCGCACCACCAGGTCGTACAGCTTTTGCTCCGCCTCGGAGAGGCCGCTGGGGGCCTGCAGCGTGGGGATGATGGCAAAGTGGTCGCTCACCTTGCTGTTGTCGAACACCCGCTTGGTGGGTTTGATGTAGCCGTTGTTCAGCGCCACCAGCGCGTGCGGAGCCAGGTGGGCCATGTGGCTGTCGGCCAGCATCTCGAAGGTCTGCTTCACCGTGGGCAAATAGTCCTCGGGCAGGGCGCGGCTGTCGGTACGCGGGTAGGTCAGGGCCTTGTGCTTTTCGTAGAGGCTCTGGGCCAGCGCCAGTGTCGTCTTGGCGCTGAAGCCAAAGCGGCCATTGGCCTCGCGCTGCAGGCTGGTCAGGTCGTACAGCAGACCGCTGGCCTGGGTGGTGGGCTTGCTCTCTTCAGTCACGCGGGCAGGCTGGTGGCGCGAAGCGTCGGCAATGGCGGTGGCCTCGGTCTCGGTCCAGACGCGGTCGGCGCGCTGCTCGGGGTCGGCCTGATCACCGGTGGGCTTTTTGAAGGCGGGGTTGAACCACTTGGCCGGGTACTCACCGGCCTGGGCGGCAAAGCTGGCGTGGATTTCCCAATAGTTGCGGCTGACGAACTTGCGGATTTTTTCTTCCCGCTCCACCACCACCGCCAGCGTTGGGGTTTGTACCCGGCCCACGGTGGTCAGGAAAAAGCCGCCGTCGCGGCTGTTGAAGGCCGTCATGGCACGCGTGCCGTTGATGCCCACCATCCAGTCGGCCTCGGAGCGGCTACGGGCCGCATCGGCCAACGGGCGCATTTGCTCGTCGGTGCGCAGTTTGGTGAAGCCGTCGCGGATGGCCTGCGGCGTCATGGACTGCAGCCACAAGCGCTGCACCGGCTTGCCCAGTGGCTTTTTGCCACCGGCGTACTGCTCGATGAGCCGGAAAATCAGTTCACCCTCTCGCCCCGCGTCGCAGGCATTGATGAGGGCGCCCACGTCTTTGCGTTTGGCCAGCTTGACCACCGCGGCCAGGCGCGACTTGGTTTTGTCGATGGGCTTGAGGTCAAAGTACGGCGGCAGCACCGGCAAATGGGCAAAGCTCCATTTGCCGCGCTTGACGTCGAATTCCTCAGGGGCCGCAATCTCCACCAGGTGGCCCACCGCCGAGGTGACCACATGGGTGTCGTTTTCGAAATGGTCGTCGTGCTTCTCGAACTTGCCCGACACCGGGGTCAGCGCACGCACGATGTCCTGAGCCACCGATGGCTTCTCTGCAATCACCAGCGTTTTGGCCGAAGTGTCCGTTTTCATGTTCTCTACAATCCCGCATCTCGTGCGCGCACAGGCGCGCTCATGGGCATGCGCAGGTGCGCACATGCATGAACAAACCTTACCAAAAAATGCACCCCCACCCCATGCCTCCTGCCGAGCCCTCAGCCCGCCCGGCGCGGCGCATCCAGGTACGCCGCTCGGGCGTACATGGCAAGGGGGTGTTTGCCCTCACGGACCTGGCAGCGGGCGAGCGGCTGGTGCAGTACGCCGGTGAAACCATCACCTGGGGCGAGGCCCTGCGCCGCCACCCCCACGACCCCGACCACCCCCAGCACACCTTTTACTTCCACCTCGACGACGAGCGGGTGATCGACGGCAAGGTGGGTGGCAACAGCTCGCGCTGGATCAACCACAGCTGCGTGCCCAACTGCGAAGCCTGCCAGGAGGGCGAGCGGGTGTTTATCTACGCGCTGCGTGACATCGCCGCGGGTGAAGAACTTTTTTATGACTACGGGCTGGTCACTGACGAACCGCTGAGCGACGCCCTCAAGGCTGACTACCCCTGTTGGTGTGGCCATGCGGCCTGCCGCGGCACGCTGTTGGCCCTGGCCGACTCTGCGACGGAGCCTGCCGCATGAAGCCCTCGCCCGTTGCCGCTGCCCTACTTGGCTTGGATGGGCAACCGCCATCCCAGGCGCTGGCGGGCCTGAACCGAGCCGCCGAGGCGGTGTGGCCCCAACTCCACGCCCTGTGGAATGCACACGGCGGCGCGGCGGCTGACAGTGGTTTCAGCGTGGAGGTGTTGGCCACCATCGACTCCAGCAACACCGAACTCATGCGCCGCGCCCGCGCAGGCCAGGCCGAACCGGTGCTGCTGGTGGCCCTGGAGCAAACCGCTGGCCGTGGCCGCATGGGCAAAACCTGGGTCAGCGAGCCGGGGGCCAGCCTGACGTTTTCGCTGGGCCTGCCGCTGCGGCCCGCCCAGTGGGCGGGTTTGTCGTTGGCGGTGGGGGTGGCGCTGGCCGAGGCACTGGCCGCCTGCTTGCCGCCTGCCGAGCGCAGTGCGCTCCAGCTCAAGTGGCCCAACGACCTGTGGCTGCACCGCGCCAAGCTGGCCGGCATACTGGTGGAAACCGCCCAGGGCGCGCGTTCCGGTGAATGCCCCTATGTGGTCGTGGGTGTGGGCATCAACGTGGCGGCACCCTCGGGCCCACTGACGCATGCGGCAGCGCCCGCGCCCGGTGGCCTGTGGCCACCCGTGCCCCCCACCGGCCTGGCCGCACACGCCCACCACTTCAACGCAGCCTCCGACAGCATCCATCCGGGGCCTGCCCAGGTGCCCACTGCGCCTGCGGTGTTGGAGGCCGTTGCCCCGGCGCTGCTCCAGGCCTTGCTGGCCTTTGAGGTGCTGGGGTTTTCGGCGTTTTCGCAGCGCTTTGCCAGCCTCGATGCCCTGCACGGCCAGGCCCTGGTGCTTTCTGACGGTGTACAGGGCACCGGCTGTGGCGTGGACGACACCGGTGCCTTGCTGGTCCTGACCGAGCAGGGCATGCGCACCGTCAGCAGCAACGAAGTGAGCGTGCGCCCCCAGGGAGCCCCTGCGTGCTGAGGCGGCTGGTGCTGTGGCTGCTGCTGGCCAACCTGGGCTACCTCGCCTGGTCTCAGGGCTGGTTGGTGGCGCTGGGGCCATGGGCGGCCCCCACGGCGCAGCGCGAGCCCCACCGGTTGTTGCAGCAAATCGACCCTGGCGGTATCACCCTGCTGCCATCCGGCGACGCCGGGGCTGCCTCGCCCACCACCTCAGCGGCTGAGGGAGGCGCATCCGCTGACACGGTCACACCCGGTACCGCTGCACCGGCACCGGCGCCGGCCAATGCGCCAGCACCTGGGCCTGCATCTGCAGCCAGTGCCTCGGCTGCCTCGGCCGAAGGCCCCGTGTCTGCCGCTGCTGCGGCAGCGGCGCCGTCGCCAGCCTCCGTATCCGTGGCGCCACCCCTGCCCAACGAGCCCCGCCAGTGCGTGCAATTGGGCGCGCTGACCGAGCGCCAGGCCGACGCACTGGGGCCGGTGCTGGCACAGGTGTTGCCCCCCGATGCCTGGGCGCTGGAGCGCAGCGTGCAACCCGCCCGCTGGGTGGTGTACATCGGGCGGCTGCCCAATGCCGAGACGCTGGTGTCCCGCCGGGCCGAGCTGCGTCAGCTGGGGGTGGCGTACCGCGATGTGAGCGTGCCCGGCCTGCCCCCAGGACTGGCGCTGGGCACCTATTCCAACGAAGCGTCCGCCCAGCAGGCCCTGCGCGATGTGATGCGGACGGGCGTGAAGGGCGCACGGGTGGCCGAAGAGCGCACCGAAGTCACGCTGTACATGGCCCGCCTGCCCAAGGTCACGGCCGCCCAGCGTGCGGCTGCCTCCCGGGCCTTGGCGGCGGTGGCGGGCAACCCCTGGGGTGGAAAAAGCCTGCAGCCTTGCCCCTGAGCCGGGCGGGGGCCAGCCCGCAGCCGCACACAGCAACCGCAGTTCGCAGCCGCACTCGCGAAGGGCGCTTCAGGCCTTTTTGAGGAATTCAGCCTTCAGCATGAAGGCGCCCTGGTCGGTTTTGCAGTCCACCTCGTGGTCGCCCGCGCCATCGGGCAGGCGGATGCTCTTGACCTTGGTGCCTTTTTTCAGCACCGTGGACGAGCCTTTGACCTTCAGGTCTTTGATGAGAATCACCGAGTCGCCAGTGGCCAAGGGGTTGCCGTTGCAGTCCCGCACCACGGCATCGCCATCCGCACCGGCCGCGTCTGCTGGAGCTGCTTCGGCCATGGGCCACTCGTGGCTGCAGTCGGGGCACACCCATTGGGCGCCGTCGGGGTAGGTGTGTTCAAGGCCGCAAACGGGGCAAGCGGGGGCGGAATCGGGGGTGGTGGATGGGGTCATGCGGCAAGTGTAGCTGCCGCTGTTTTTCAAAATACATAGCTTACAACGCAATCAGTAAAAGCTCTGAATGGCTATTTTTCTTTATTTTGTAAAAGGAAGCTTGCCATGACTGAGCTCACCATCCACCCCATGTCGCGCCTTGAGTTGGACATGGGGGTGGCCTGGGCCGCTGCCGAGGGCTGGAACCCCGGCCTGCACGATGCCGATACCTTTCATGCGGCAGACCCCGGCGGCTTTTTGCTGGGCTTGCTGGGCAGTGAGCCAGTGGGCATGGTGTCCGCAGTGCGGTACGGGCAGGGTTTGGCTTCATTGGCTTTTACATCGTGCGCCCGGCCTTCAGGGGCCAAGGGCACGGCATGGCGCTGTGGCGCGCGGCCATGGCCCGCCTCACAGGGCGCACCGTGGGGCTGGACGGCGTGGTGGGACAGCAAAACAACTACCGCCAAAGCGGCTTTGAACCGGCGCACCACAACATGCGTTACCAAGGCGTGGCGGCACCGTTGCCGACTGTGGCCTTGCCTGCCGCCGCGCCCGCCGTACAGAGCTTGGCGGCCTGGTCGGTTGATGACGTGTGCAGCTACGACCGTGCGTTTTTCCCTGACGAGCGCAGCGAGTTTGTGCGGCACTGGCTGGTGCAGCGCGGCAGCACGGCTTTGGGCGTACGGGGGGCTGACGGAGAGTGGGCTGGCTGCGGTGTCATCCGGCCTTGCCGCAGTGGCTACAAAGTGGGCCCGTTGCTGGCCGACAACTCGGCGCTGGCCGCGCAGTTGTTTGATGCCTTGGTGGGCTGCGTGCCACCGGGCTCTTCCATTCAGCTGGATGTGCCTTGCACCAACCCCTATGCCGTGGCGCTGGCCGAGTCCCGGCAAATGCAGCCCGTGTTCCAGACACGCGCGCATGTACGCCGGGCCTGCGCCCACACTGCCGCTGCACCGGCAGTATGGAATTACGACGTTTGAGCTGGGTTGACTGGCAAGCGGGTGCGCCCATCTGCGCCAGCGAGCTTGGGTGGATTCAGGGCATTCACCATGGCCATGGTTGCCGGGGGGTGGCGTGTCAGCTGTTTCAGTTGGCCTGGGCACCCACGGCCCGCAGGTAGTCCAGCAGGCGGCTGGCCAGGGCTTCGCGTTCGGCATCGGGCCACAGCTTGGCCACCGGTGGCATGGTGGTGCCGGGCTTGACCGAGTCCGGTGCCAGCACCCAGCGCAAAAAGGCGGGTTCGCCCAATGCGCGGGCCTGCTGGGCCAGGTTGCCTGGCCACTTGTCACCCCCAAAGCCATTGACCTGGTGGCAGCTGAGGCAGTGCGTTTGCGCCTCGGTGGCCACCGCCCGCAGCCCGGCTGGCAAGTGGGCGGGCAGCAGCGCCTGGGACCGGGCTTCAGAAATTTTGATTTCAGCCACTTGGTAGGGCCAGCCATTACCGCCATCGGCCAGCAGCTCGGGCGAGCGGATGTTGTCCCACACCAGGTAGTAGGGGCCCAGCGGCACGTTCTTTTCGTTTTGCGCCAGGTTGTTCACGGAAAAGTCGGGGTGCCCCACGCGCTGCACCACCAGGTAGGCGCGGTGTTGGCTGAATTTGTCGGCGGGTATGCGCGACACATAACCGTCCAGCGCCCGAAACTCCACGTCCACCCCCGGCTTGCGCCAGTCGGCCCCCAGCACCGTGTCCAGCACCAAGGGGGCGGGCCAGCCCAGATAAGTTACCTCGGTGTTTTGGGTGCGTGTGCTCAGGTGGGGCTCTATCACCTTCACAGGCTGGGGCGGCTGCTTCAGCGCCTGCTCCATGGCTGGGCGGGCTTGCAATGGCACGGCCCAGGCTGGGGCAGTCAGGCTGGCCAGCGGGGCCGTCACGCACAGCGCCAGCAAGGCGACACGGGACAGTCGGCGGTGCGCGGACTGCGCCGCGCGTGCAACAAAGTGGTTGGGCATGGCCTGCTCCAAAACAGAAGGGTGGTAGGCGGCGAAGGGTGAGGGGCAGAAAACGAAGGGTGGCAGGCAACGTGTGAACGCAAAAGACACAAGTGGCCATGTACCACCCCTGTTGCATCTACACCGTAACCGCTCGGCGCAGCGAGCGCAACAACTAGCTCAGGCCGTTGTGGTCAATGGCCTGCATCAGCTGCCAGCAGCCAGGGGCGTTCGTGGCGTGGAGATCTTATGGGGGCTCGCCGACTCCAGGCCATGCCCAGCCCCTCAGCCAAGCGCTGATGTGGCGCACCTCACTCCAGCTCGGCCACGCGCAAGTGCGACACCGGGCCGTTGACCTGTCTCAGTGCCTGGATGGCGGCCAGGGCTTGTTGCATGTTGTGGTCGCTGGCCAGCCCCGTCAGCCCCACCACGCAACTTGCAGGCCCTGCCTGTGCCCTTGTCGCGTCAGATGCCGCACCAGGCACGGGTGCCCAACCCAGAGACTGCGTGGCCACCCCGGTTTGGGCCAGCGTCGCAGCCACCACCCCCAGCGCGTGCGGGTTTGATCCCACGGGGACGCGCACAAAGTGGCGGGTACGCAATTCGGCCATGGGCAGCACCGGCAGGTCTTGCATGGCCCATGGCTGGAACCCCATCATGGCCACGCGCTGTGTGGGCGAGGTGGGCGGTATGTGGCCCAAGCGGGCAATGTCCATCAGGTCGGCAATAACGGCGGAGGCCGTTTGCTCGCCACCCGCTCCCGCACCGCAGTGCAGTGTGGGGCCTGCCGCGTCGCTGTACACCGCAATGCCGTTGAGCGAGCCCTCCACCGCCGCCAGCGGGTGGGTGGTGGGCACCAGCGCGGGGTACACGTGCAGCTCCACTCCTTGGGTGTGCCGCCTGGCCTGCGCCAGCAGTTTGATGCGGTAACCCAGCGCTTCGGCACAGGCCATGTCGGCGGGTAGCAACTGGCCAATGCCCTCGGTGTATACCTGCGCCAAACGCAGTGGCATGCCAAAAGCCACGCTGGCCAGCAGCGTGAGCTTGTGTGCCGCGTCCACGCCGTTCACGTCGAAACTGGGGTCCGCCTCGGCGTAGCCCAGCGCCTGGGCCTGTTGCAGTGCGGCCTGAAACGACAGGCTTGTGCGCATGGCCGACAAGATGAAATTACTGGTGCCGTTGACGATGCCCGCCACCGCCGTGATGTGGTTGGCCCCCAGCCCCTCGCGCAGCATTTTGATGATGGGAATGCTGACGGCCACCGCCCCCTCGAATGCCACCACCGTGCCCCGCGCCTGCGCGGCGGCAAACACCTGGTGGCCGTGCTCGGCCAGCAGCGCCTTGTTGGCCGTGACCACGTGCTTGCCGCTCGCAATGGCTTGCAGCACCCAGTGCAGCACCGGGCCAGTGCCACCGATGGCTTCGACCACCACGTCCACGTCGGGGTGGGTGACCACGGCCAGCGGGTCGGCCAGCACCTGCACGCCAGGCCCTGCCAGCGCAACGGCGCGCGCCAGGTTGCGGGCACACACGTGCGTGACCTCGATGTGGCGACCCAGGCGGCGGGCAATTTCGGTCTGGTTGCGCCGCAGCACGGCCAGCGTGCCCGCGCCGACATTGCCCAGGCCCAGCAGGCCCACGCGCAAGGGCGGGAGCGAGTCGGGTTCGATGGCTGCTTGCAGTGGCCCGTGGGTGTCGGGTACGGGCCAAGACATGGTGGCGGCCTGCACGGACAGGGCTGCTGCGCCAGTGGCGCTGGACTGTGAAACGAGGGCTTGAGGCATGAAACATCTCCAGTAGAAAAAACAAACCCAGCGGCTGGGCTGGGTGAGGTTTTTTCGGGAGAGTCACACCAGTGGCCGCTGAGGCGGCCACCTGCGCGATCAGGGGGCCGCGTTGGTCATGGTGGTAATCGTCATCATCGCCACGGCGGCGCACAGCACCAAGCCGCCATCCAACGTACCGAACGCGCAGGCAAAACTGGCGCGGCGGTTGTGGAGGGCAACAGAGGAAGATGTTTGTGCGTCGAATGACATGGCGGTCAGTTTAAGGGATGAACCTGCGGCGTCGGTTGCCAACCTGGGACGATTCGCCGGATGGCCATGGCAGGGGCATGCTGTGTGTTCAGCCCAGCAAGCCCTCATCCAGCAGCATTTGGACGATCTGGGCCTGGCTCATATCGCGGGAGCGCTTCAGGGCCTCGCGCTGCGGTTGGACGGCCAACCAGCGTTTGAACTCGGCAAACACCTGGGGTGCGATGGTGCGCATCAGGGCCATTTTGCCGGTGGCTCCCACCACGATGTGCTCAAACACAGGGGCTTCTGTGAGCACGTGCGCCCGAATGGCTTGCACGGGCCACATTTCTTCTTCTGCCTCCGAGAAGCTGAAAGGGTGCGGGTCGTCTCCTTGGGGGACACGCCGCAAAAAATCCACCATGAAGCCCTTGGCGTTGATGGCCGTTTCGTTGTGGAGTTCTTTGCGCTCAAACGTGGGGTCCACCTCTTGCAGCACCTTGAGCACGGGCTTGCCCAAGTGAGCCATGTCGGCCATGAAGCGCACGCGCTTGCGGGCATCCCACAGCAGATCCACATCCTGTGTGGCCAGCGCCTGCTGGGCAATGCGCACGCCCGCTGCCGCCTCGTAGGCATACAGGGCATGGGTACCTACCACGGTGAAGTGTTGGGCCAGACCCGCCTCGTCCAGCGCATTGAGGATGTCGATGACGATGTTGGGCACGCGCCCGGCCCGTACCGCCCGGTTGAGCCGTTGAGCGGTGACCAATTGCGCTTCCAGCGACTGGAGTCGGGGCTCCAGGGCCGCCTTGCGTTGTTGGAACTCGGTATGAATGCGCTCGGTATCGGCCGAACGGCGGCCCAGGCGCTCTTGTTTGCCGCGAGCCTTGGTTTTCACCAAGTACTCGTAATCGCCCTCTTTTTTCCAGTACATGCCGCCGGCAAAGTCTTGGTACTGCCGCCGCACCTTGGCGCACTCCTGCCACAGGTGCATGGCATCAATGGTTTGTCGGGCGGCCTCGTCTGGCAGTGGGGTGTAGAGCATTTCACCGCTGATTTTATGTTTTTGATCGATTAACGGTGAATTGTTTTAAATCAATCATCTATTTAGAAGGTGATTGCTTGAGTGGGGTGGTCGGTCATATGGGTTGGCCGTGGAGCGACCACCAGCCGCCGCCGCCAGCTGCCACACCAGCCCTCAGCGCAGCGGGCGCAGCAGGTCGCTCAGGCCGTTGTGGTCTATGGTTTGCATCAGCGCCAGCAGGCGGCCCAGCTCGCCCTTCGGAAAACCCTCGCGGGCAAACCAGTTCAGGTAGTTGCCGGGCAGGTCGGCCAGCATGCGCCCCTGGTACTTGCCAAAGGGCATGGGCGTGGTCACCAGCTTGAGCAGCTGCGTGGAGTCGGCGATGGGTGTGGTGGGCATCGGGCGTCAGATGAACAGCGTGGTCCCCGACTCCTGCGCCTCGCCCAGGAAGGCGGCCACGCCGCCCAGTTCCACGCCGTCAATCAGCTCCTCCTGGCGAATGCCCATCACGTCCATGGACATCTGGCAGGCAATCAGCTGTGCGCCACCCTCCACCAGGGTGGCCAGCAGGGTGGTGGGGTCGTCCACGTGCTTGTCGCGCATGACCTTTCGCAGCAGCTTCACACCCAAACCGGCGTTGTTCAGCTTGGAGATGGAGTCCAGCTTGCCCATGCCCGCAGGCAGCATGGCGCTGAACATGCGGTCCATCAGCGGTTTGTCGATGTGCGGCGGGTGCTCTCGGCGCAAGACGTTCAGCCCCCAGAAGGTAAAGAACAGGCTCACCGGCTTGCCCATGGCCATGGCCCCATTGGCGATGACCATGGAGGCCATGACCTTGTCCAGGTCGTCCGAGAACACCACCAGCGTGAGCTTGTCGCGCACCGCCGCAGCACCTGCCGGGGTGGCCGCCACAGGTGCCTGGCCCGCGGGCTGGCCCACCCGAATCAGTGCCTTGACCAAGCCCTTGGCGGCATCCACCCCCAGCACTTCGTGGCCGGTTTTGGTGGCCCAGGCGCGCACGTCGCGGCCAAAAGCCGGGTCAGAGGCGGTGACCTCCAGCAACTCGCCCGGCTGCATGGCCTGCACCGCGCGGTAGGTTTTCATGATGGGGCCGGGGCACTGCAGGCCCACGGCATTCAGCACCTGGCGCTCGCCGCCGGTGCTCACCAGTGCACACGGGGCGGCGGCCAGGTCGGCCTCAATGCTGGCCTGGTCGCGCCGCTTGATGTCCTCGTGGTCAAAGATGTCGGGGTTGGCCTGCTTTTCTGTGGCCCAGGCGTAGGTTTTGAGGCCGCCGGTCAGGTTGCGCACATTGGCAAAGCCCCGCTGGCGCAGGATGCGGTAGGCCAAGTAGCCCCGCACCCCAATCTGGCAAAACACCACCACCGGGCGCTGCGGGTCCAGCAGGTGCAGGCGTTCGCGCAGGTGGTCCAGTTCGATGTTGTGCGCATTTGGCAGCGTGCCAATTTCAAACTCCTCGGGCGTGCGCACATCCACCAGCTGCACCTCGCGGGCGGTGTCCAGCGCCGCCAGTTCCCGCCAGCCAATCACCTCGTGCGAGCCATTGAGCACATTGCTGGCCACGTAGCCGGCGATGTTGACGGGGTCTTTGGCCGAGCCGTAGGGCGGCGCGTAGGCCAGCTCCAGGTCGCACAGGTCTTGCACCGTCAGGCCGGTGTGCATGGCCGTGGCAATGGTGTCGATGCGCTTGTCCGCCCCGTCGGCCCCCACCGCCTGCGCGCCGTAAATGCGCCCCTCGGGCGAGTACAGCAGCTTCAGGCTCAGCTGTTTGGCACCGGGGTAGTACGAGGCATGCGAGCCGCTGTGCGTGATGGTGGCGCGGTAGGCCAGTCCGTTGGCCTGCAGCTGCACCTCGTTCAGGCCGGTGCAGGCGGCGGCCAGGTCAAAGGCTTTCAGGATGGCGGTGCCCAGCGTGCCCCGGTAGCTGGCCAGTGCGGTGCCGGGCGGGGCCAGCATGTTGTCGGCGGCCAGGCGGCCCTGGCGGTTGGCGGGGCCTGCCAGCGCAATCAGCGCAGGGCGGCCGCTGGTGGTTTGCGTCACTTCCACCGCGTCGCCCACGGCAAAAATGTCGGGGTCAGAGGTTTGCAGGTGCGCGTTCACGCGGATTCCCCCTGTGGGCCCCAGCTCCAGCCCGGCGGCGCGGGCCAGCGTGGTTTCAGGCCGCACGCCCACCGCCACCACCACGATGTCGGCCGGTAGCCTCTTGCCGCTGGCCAGAAACACCACCGTGTGGTCGGCCTTGTCTTCCAGTCGCTCGATCCTGTCGGACAGGTACAGCTCCAGGTGCTTGTCCTTCATGTGCGCGTGCACGATGGCGGCCATGTCGTCGTCAAATGGGGCCAGGATGTGCGCCGCGCCCTCCACCAGCGTGGTGAACAGGCCGCGCTCCAGCAGGTTTTCGGCCATTTCTATGCCGATGTAGCCGCCCCCCACCACCACCGCACGCCGGGGCTGGGTAGCAGCCAGGTGCGCCATGATGCGGTCGAGGTCGGGAATGTTGCGCAGCGTGAACACCCGTGGCGAGCCCATGCCTGGCAAGTTGGGGTGTATGGCCTCTGCTCCGGGCGATAGCAGCAGCTTGTCGTAGCCCTCATCGGTTTCTTCGCCGGTGTGCAGGTTGCGCAGGCGCACGGTTTTGGCGTGGCGGTCAATGGCAATGGCCTCGGTGCGGGTGCGCACGTCCACCGCATAGCGGGCTTCAAACAGCGGCTCTGACGTCACCAGCAGCTGCTCGCGCTCGGGGATGATGCCGCTGATGTGGTACGGCAGCCCGCAGTTGGCAAAGCTGATGTAGGGGCCCCGCTCCACCAGCACGATGTGCGCGGCCTCGTCGTTGCGCCGCAGGCGGGCCGCTGCGGTTGCCCCGCCAGCCACGCCGCCAATGATGATGATTTTCATGGTCTTTTCCTGGTGTGGGTAGGTTGCCGGTTGTGAGGCTGCAGCACAGGCTCAAAGCCCGGGTCGCGGCGGGGCCGCCTTGGCCCCAAAGGCGCAGTAGCCCGGGCGTGGGCCTTTTTGGGGGTGCAGGCGGCAGGTGTCGGGCCGCTGCTCGTACACGGTGCAGCGGCGGGTGGTGGGTTCCAGAAACCGGCAGTCGCCGTCGGCGCGCCGCGCCATCGTAAAAATGCCGTGTTTGGTGTTGTAGCGGTCAATCAGCCGCGCCTTTTGCAGCCGCTTGGCAATGCGGGCCGGGTCTTCGTGTTCGGCCTCGAAGGCGTCTACCAGACCCAGGCGCACCAGGTCGGGCAGGCGAATCTCTAGGGGCATGGTGCAGCAGTTGGCCTGGCAGCTGTCGCACAGGCCAGGCCTGTAGCGGGTCCAGGTTTCGCATCGGTCAATGTCAACGGTGGTGATGGGTGAGCGCATGGCCTGAGTTTCGCCGCAAAACGGCGCCCGCCTGGCCAGCCATCACAGCCCGCCCACCCAGCAGCTCGCCGCTGCGCTGAATAGAGGCCAGCAGCTCGTCCTCATCGCGCAGCGCAAACTTCTTTTGCGGTGCGGTGTACATCTCGCAGTAGGTGCAGCGGTTCCACGAGCAGCCGTTGGTGACGGGCAGGATGAGCGACTGCGCCTCGCTGGGCGGGCGAAACACCGGTTCTATGTAGTGAATGGGGAATGACGTCGCAGTTCAACTCTAGTATTTATGTAGCTAAAAACCCAGTACGGGCAAGCGTAGAGTGCCAAAAAAGCATATATTTTAGAGTGTGGTGGCACCGCCAGCGCCCCCACCAGGCAGCCCGCACCCGAATGGCAGCGCCCGCCACAGGGGCAATCGGCACGGCCCATCATGGCAGGCATGACACGCACACCCACACACGCTTTGGCCCAAGCCCCTGATCTTCGCCGCCTCGCCCTGGCGCTGCCCCTTGGGCTGGTTTGCTTCGCGTTGGCTGCACCGGCCCAGGCCGCCAACCTGTGCGCCGGGTTGCCCAGCTACTCGGTCAACCCACTCATTGGGGGCAAGCCCATGGACCTGTGTAGCCTGTCGGCGCGGGCTCTGCTGGTGGTCAACACCGCCAGCCAGTGCGGGTTCACTCCCCAGTACGGCAGCCTGGAAAAGCTGCACCAGCGCTACCAGGCCAAAGGCCTGCAGGTGGTGGGCATACCCGCCAACGACTTTGGCGGTCAGGAGCCACGCAAAAACGCCGACATCGGCGCGTTTTGCCAGATCAACTACGGCGTGACCTTTCCCGTCGCCGAAAAACTCACCGTGCCCCTCAAGACCGACCCGCTCTTTGCCCGCCTGATTGCCACCAGCCGCGAAGCTCCGAGCTGGAACTTCCACAAATACCTCATCACCCCCGATGGCAAGGTGACCAGCTTCCCCTCCATGCTCGACCCGCTCAACCCCCGGGTGGTGCAGGCGGTGGAGGCGGCGCTGGCTAAGGGCCAGTGAGTTGCGCCGTTGGTCCTGCGCGCTTGTGGGACTGTTAACAAGGGTTGTCTACCATGCTCATTCGCGTCATTTACATCAGCACCGCCTCCGGGCCGCAGACCGCTGACACCACCCAGGCCATTTTGCGCAAGGCCCAGGCCAACAACCGAGCGAATGGCGTCACCGGCGTGCTGTGCCAGGGCCAGGGCGTGTACCTGCAGGCGCTTGAGGGCGAGCGCAGCACCGTCACCCAGCTGTATGCACGCATTTACGGCGACACGCGGCACACCAATGTGGAAATGATCCACTGCGAAAGCATTGCCCAGCGCCGCTACGACAACTGGTCCATGGCCCACGTCAGCCTGTCTGACCTGGACCCGGAAACCCAAATCGACTGGCCCGAGTTCGACCCCTACTCGTTCACCGGCTTGCTGGTCATGGCCCGCATTGACGACTTGCTGGCTTCAGGCACCGTCATCGAAGGGTCGGCGTAAATCAGAATGAGGTCGGCATAAGGTCAGCAGGCTTTGGCGGTTGCACCGGGCAGGCCCGGCCACTGCACCGCTGGCAGCAACACACAGTTGCACCCCGCATGCAAGCCGACTTGAGTTGAACGGCATCACACTAAAGAACGCTTTAATGTGATGCCCATCTGGTCAAGCTCGCTTTCATACTCGCCATGGCCCCGCGCATCACCGGCACTTACATCACATCCACCACCACGGGTGAAGCCGTGCGCGCCTTTGTGCCCGCACCATTGCCGCCCGCAGCGCCCCCGCTGGACCCCAGCCACTTCGCCCCGGCCAACCGTGCGGCCGAAATGGCCCTGGCACGTTTGGCCGGGGTGGCGGGGCTGGTGCCGTCGGTGGAGGGGTTGCTGTACAGCGCCATCCGCAAAGAAGCGTTGCTGACATCGCAAATTGAAGGGACCCAGGCCACGCTGGTTGACCTGTTCAACAACGAAGCAGGCCAAACCCTGGCCAACCCCGACGATGTGGAAGAAGTCACCAACTACCTGCGCGCCTTCCACCATGTGCAAAGCCAGCTCCGCAGCCCCGACGGCCTGCCATTGAGCGTGCGCCTGCTGTGCCAGGCCCACCGCCTGCTGATGGACGGCGTGCGCGGCGCCGGGCGGCAACCCGGTGAGCTGCGCCAATCGCAAAACTGGATTGGCGGCACTCGGCCCGGCAACGCCGTTTTTGTGCCGCCCCCGCCCCAGCAGGTGCCCGGTTTGCTGGCCGATATGGAGCGCTTCATCCACCCACCGCTGGCCCATCCTGACAACGACGCAACCACATTGCCCCCGCTGGTGCGCATTGCACTGGTGCATGTGCAGTTTGAGACCATTCACCCTTTCCTGGATGGCAACGGGCGCATGGGCCGGTTGCTGATTGCGGCACTCATCGAGCAATGGGGCCTGCTGCCCGAGCCCCTGATGTACGTCAGCGGTTTTCTCAAACAACACCAGGCCGAGTACTACCGCCGCTTGGGTGCCGTGCGCACCGATGGCGACTGGGAGGGCTGGGTGGCCTTTTTTCTGGAGGGCGTGGCCGTGGCCGCCGAGCAGGCCGAGCGCAGCATCGTCTCGCTGGCCAGCCTCATCAACGCAGACCGCCGCCGCCTGCTGCAAACACCCAGGGCCACCACCGCCAGCCTGCGCCTGTTCGAGCTGCTGCCCGCCATGCCCCGCTTCTCCATCGAACAGGTGCGCCAGCGGCTGGACACCACCTTCCCCACCGCCACCGCCGCCGTCAAGCTGCTGCAAGACCTGGGGCTGGTCACCGAGCAAACCGGCCAGAAAAAACACCGCCTGTTCAGCTACGAGGGGTATGTGGCGTTGCTGAGTGATTGACGGCATGCACACCGCAGCCCACAAAACACCAAAATTCGAACGTTAGGTGTATGATTTTCGGCAATGATACCGCGCCACATCGAATCTACCCTGCGCCAGCGCCTCACCAGCGGCGTGCCCGCTGCCGTGCTGCTGGGTCCGCGCCAGGTGGGCAAAACCACACTGGCGCGCCAAATTGCCGCCACCTGGCCCACCGGCGCGGTGTATTTGGACCTGGAGCGCCCGTCTGACCGCCGCCGCCTCGACGATGCCGAGGCCTACCTGCGCGCCCAGGCCCCCAAGCTGGTGGTGATTGACGAAATCCACCGCGCGCCCGAACTGTTTGCCCTGCTGCGCAGCCTGATTGACGAGCGCCGCGAACAAGGCCAGCGCTTCGGGCACTTTCTGCTGCTGGGCTCTGCCGCCATGGAGCTGATGCGCCAGTCCAGCGAAACCCTGGCCGGGCGCGTGGCCTACCTCGACATGGCCCCCATGTCCCAACCTGAAGTCACCGCAGCCGGATTGCCCCCTGCGCAGCTGTGGGTGCGCGGCGGCTTCCCCGACAGCTTGCTGGCCAGCGACGATGCCCACAGCCTGGCCTGGCGCCAGGACTTTGTGCGCTCGTACCTGGAGCGCGACGTGCCCATGTTTGCCCCCCGCATGCCCGCCGAAACCCTGGGCCGCTTGTGGACCATGCTGGCGCACCACCAGGGTGGCCTGCTCAACCAGGCCCAACTGGCTGCCAGCCTGGGCGTGAGTGCGCCTGCTGTGGGCCGCTACATCGACCTGCTGGCCGACCTGCACCTGGTGCGCCGCCTCATGCCCTGGGCCACCAACGTGGGCAAGCGACTGGTCAAAACGCCCAAGGTGTACGTGCGCGACAGCGGGCTGGTGCACGCCCTGCTGGACTTGGCCACCGAGCACCACGTGCTCGGCCACCCCGTGGCCGGTGCCAGTTACGAAGGCCATGTGCTGGAAACCTTGCTGCAACACATCGGCCCCGGTCGCAAACCCCACTTCTACCGCACCCATGACGGCGCGGAAATCGACCTGCTGCTTTCGCGTGGCGGCCAGCCTGACGTGGCCATTGAAGTGAAACGCTCAAGCGCCCCGTCGCTCGACCGGGGCTTTGGCCAAGCGTGCGACGACCTCGGCGTGCAGCGCCGCTACGTGGTGTACCCGGGCACCGAGCAGTTTCCGCTGCGCCATGGTGCCCAAGCCATCGGGTTGGACAGCATGGTGCAGGAGCTGCTGGAGACGGGTTGAGGGCCTGTTTTGCAATAGCAAAGAATGACGCCAATCAAGCGATGGAGGCCATTTTTGCTTGATAAATAAGTGCAAATATGGCGGCATTGTCGGGCAGCTGATGCTGCGCGTTGTGGCGCGATCTATTGAATCGCGCCACCTGAAGTGGCGCAATTCCCCCGCGTTGCCGTCGATGCGCAAACTGCAACAGGTGACGGTGCGCGCCAACCACGTCAACCCAAACCGCTGCGCCTCGGCGCACTGCGCGGCACCGCCGCCACACCCACCTCGCCGTCCAGCAGCGCCTGGTCTTACTCGGCCTCTGGCCACAAGGCCGGGAAGTAAAAGCGCAGCGCGTGGCGCGGGATGGCAAACCGCAGGCTGCCGTAGGGCGAGTCGGTGGTGACGAAGCCGCGGTTCAGCAGTGCCGACAAGTTGGCCGTGGCCACCCGCTCGCCCAGGCCGGTCATGGCCTTGAACTGCGTCCGCCCCAGCTCGCCTTGCGTGGCGAACAGGTATCTGCAGGATTCAAAACAGCCACACTGACCATTTGGTGCTAGGTTTGAATGAAGGCTGGCCATGACGTGCACCGGTGCTGCCAAATGCCATCAACCCCGCGCCGGGGCGCTGACAAAACCAACCTCACTACCGCCGAAATGTCGGCGTGCAGCGTGGGCCGGTTACCAGTAGCGGGCTTTGTCAGGAATGACCCAGCGCACGCCGCCGCGCGGGTCGGGTAGGTCACCCGCAAAGCGGGGAATGAGGTGAATGTGCAGGTGCGGCACGGTCTGCCCCGCAGCCGGGCCGTCGTTGATGCCAATGTTGTAGCCAGCGGGCGCGAACTCGGCCTCGGTGCCCAGCTTGGCCTCGGCCAGCAGCGCCATCAGTCCGTTGCGCTCGTCATCGGTCAGGTCGAAGAACGACCCGATGTGGCGTTTGGGGATGACCAGCGTGTGGCCGGGGGACACCGGGAACGTATCGCGGATGACCCAGCCCACGTCGTTGGACAGCAGGATGCGTTCGGGTGGAAGGTGGCAGAAGGGGCAAGGGGTTGATGGGGCCATGGCTCGCCGCTACTTGTCAACTGAAGCTGGCCCGGTAAGACACCGGGTCGAGCAAGCAGTGGTTGGAAATTTCTCCTGCCAGATCGAATAGACGCGGTTGTTTGCGGAACTCAAACAGACGGTAAAGGTGGAACTGCTGCGCTGCTGTGCGCGAAAAGGACAGTTCATTCTTCGACACGAAGAAAGGCGTGTCCTTGCCGAAGGCAGTGGTTTTGACCTCGATGAAGCGTTCACGACCGTCAGGTTCGAAAGACAAAACGTCGTAGCCCAGGCCATCTCCCTTGGATTGCGCCACGTGCTCCACCCGATCCGCCAATGCGCACTGGCCGATTGCGTTCAGCCGCCAATGTTCAAACTGAAGCACGAACTCTTCCCCAGCCAAGCCCAAAGACTGGTTCTGGGCTTCTCGTTCCAGATAGTCCCGTTTGATTCCTGGCTTGTTCCATTGCCATTCTGGTTGCACTTCGGCAACCTTCAGTTGTCGGACGGGGGCTTGTGTGACGGTGTGCGCAAAATCCGCACCGAGTGGCGTGACTGCAGGTTGTTGGACTGCAGCCAATGCAGCCTGATCCAGCAAAGAGCGTTGTTGGAGTTGACCCGTGACAACGTCGACCAACATGGCCTGATAGTTGGAACGAGGCTTGTAGCCTCGGATGTACGGAAATCCCAGTTGAATGAGTACCGCGCTGATGTTGCAATGCTTGAATTCGATGGAAGCTTCAGGGCGCTGGTTGAGCTTGCCTTGCAAACGCCGCCGGTGCTCCGCCTTGCTGTAACTTTGTCCCGCCAATTCCAAGGTAAGCATTTGCAGATGGTCTGCCACGATGGCTTCGACTTCTTCGTTTGACCAGTGGGTGGACATCAGAGTTGGGAGGGGCGTGTTTCAATTTGTGGGAAAGTGCATCAAGGTTACCCGACGCCAATGAGGGTCAGGGTGACTCAATCCGTCTGTTACCGCAGCAAGCTTATGTCACGGCAAATCCACCTGTTTGTGCGTGACACCAAGCTGAGCCAAGGCACCGCCGCGCCGTTCACGTACCACGGGCGCGCCAACTACGTGAGCCACGAAGGCAGCGTACCCATGAGCGTCACGCTGGCTTTGCAGGGTTGATGCCGGTCAATGATGCTTGTGTTGACGCTGCGAAGCAGGCTGGAACGCTTTCGTAAACCATAGCTAAGAATGAGGCCATTAAAGCGTTAGAGGTATATTTTGATCGCAAATCACGGCAAAGTGCTCAGTGCTTGAAGATCATTTGCCAGCCCCAACCGCCAGCGTTTGCATGGCCACCTGCAAGGGCATGGCCTCGATGCCGTCGCGCATGGGGTACGCCTCTGCGCCCGGGTACACCAACCATTTCCTGCTGGGCTGAATGTCGGCGCATGCGCTGTGAAAGCCCTGCTCCACCTTGGGTGCGGTGCTGCGCTTGATTTCAATGGCCCAGTGTTCGCCGGTGGGCCAGGTCAACAACAGGTCAATTTCTGCACCTGCACCGCTGCGGTAGAAGCTGGGAACAACGCCCGCTGGGGCCACACCCAGCAGGCGTTCAATCACTCGTCTCAACGTCAACCGCCTCATGCCCCGCCTCGGCCAGCGCAGCTGCGATGTCGCCCGGGTCAATCATGCGGGTGTGTTCGGCCCAGGCACGGTGCTGGGCCAGGTCCACCCCGGCGTTGCTGATGCAGGGCAGGTCTTGCAACTCGAACATCACGGCCTCGGCATCGGCCTGTGTGATCATGGTGGGTAGGGTGAAGGTGGTGGTGGGCATGGGGTGTCGTTGGTTGGTACGGTGTTCACTATCTTCACACGTCAGGCTAGCGCGCCGGGCCATTCCCCTCGCCCGGCAGGGCCCACACCAGGCCCGTTACCCTGACAGGCAAGTGATTGCCACCGATTGTTTTTGAAAGGCTCCGTACATGGTTCTTCCCCCCGCAGGCTCTTGTGCTGTTTCACCGCTTGTTACCCGTCGCCGCCTGCTGCAGGCCGGGGCGCTGGGTGCCCTGGCCGGTGTGGCCGCCAGCCCCTTGCTGGGCAGCGAGCTGGCGGCGGGCGACGACGTCGCTGCGCTGCTGCGCCGGGGCGGGGTGGTGGTGGCGTTTCGGCATGCGCTGGCACCGGGCACGTTTGACCCGCCCAACTTCAGGCTGGGCGACTGCAGCACCCAGCGCAACCTGAGCGCCGAGGGCCGCGATCAGGCGCGGCGCATGGGGGCGTGGTTTGCAACGCAAGGCCTGCTGCCCGAAGCGGTGCGCAGCAGCCCCTGGTGCCGCTGCATGGACACGGCCAGGCTGGCGTTTGGCCGGGCACAGGTCTGGAGTGCGCTGGGGTCGCCCGTGGGCAGCCCCGAGACCACCACCGCTGACAGGCTGGCGCAGCTGCGCGCCGCCCTGGTCAAGGCCAACCAGCGGCCGGGCCGCTTTGCGGTGTGGGTAACGCACATGTTTGTGCTGGCCGACCTGGCGGGGGCCAACACCACCTCCGGCGAGGGGCTGGTGCTGCAGGCCGATGCAGCCGGCCAGCCGGTGGTGTTGGGGCGGTTGCTGGTGGCGTAGCCTCGGCGGTTCATGGCTGGAGCGGACCACTGAACGGACTTTTGCGGACCGATCGACCTGTCTTGCCGCCTTTTGCAATGGGGTTTGAAAAACGCGCGGGACCAAAGCCCTGGCGCTGAGCAAGCAATTCGTTGCCATCAATGAACGCAGCCAAGTGGCCAATGTCAGCGTCAGCAACGCCCACTTGCGCAAAGTGCGCTTGCCAGGTATTGACCACCGCAATCACCTGAGCCACTGCCTGCGCCGCCTCGGTGGGTGTCAGACCAAAGGCTTCGCATTCGGACATGGCGTTGTCCAGCGTGGAATCGCGGCCATGCGCGCCGCAAATGAACTCCTGGTAACCCTGGCCGGAATTGGATGGCAGCACGTCGTAGGCGGGGGCCAGCTTCAGCCTGCCGTTGGCGTGGGGGTTGACGACCAGCAGGGCGTGGTTTTTTTCGTGGTCGTCGGTGTTGTCCATCAGGATGTTGAACACCATGCGCCTGAACAGTTCGTGTGCGTCGCGCAGGTTCTGGCCGTCTTGTGCCACACCCACCCGGCGCAGGATGCGGGCCAGCTCCGGGTAGCCCAATTGGGGCTCTGTGCCTGCGGGCGTGGCTGCGCGAATGGCGGTGCCCGCCGAAATGCTGTGGACGCGTTGGCCACCAGTCAGGCGGTCAAAGCGGCGTATGGCCACGGCATTGAATCCCACCAGCGGCACCAGCTGCGTGGTGGCCACCGCAATGCCTGCCTGCGCTGCCAGGGTCATGGTGGCGTGTTCGACCAGAGGGGTGTCCACAGGTTCGTTGTTGAAGAATTTGATGACCCAGGGCTCTCCACCGATGTCAATCAGCGCTTTGGGCTTGGCACCGCCCAGCGGGCTGCCACCCCCGGCGATGATGCGGGCCTCCAGCTCGGTCAGTGGCTCGGCCGCTTCGATCTTGCCTACCACCTCGCTCAAGCGCTGGGCATCGGGCAAGCGGGGCAGTGGGCCGCCTGGGCGGGGCTGGTAGCTGTTGGCGGAGGTAGACACGCCCAGTGCGCCAAAGCGGTCGTCGCCTGCGTAGTACAGGTACTCCATCAGCGACAGGCGCTTGGGTTTGTCCACAAACCGGATGACTTTTTCGCCCCAGCGGTCGGGCCTGGCATCGTCAACCGCACCCACGGCACGCTGTGCGTCGGCCGACAGGCGAGCGGGTGGCAAAAACTCGGTGTCCACCAGTGGCAGGTCTTCGCTCAGGGCAAAGCCAGTCTTCAGCCAAGCGGGGCTGTAGCGCAGCGACACGCCTTTGCCTGCTGACACCAGCTTCAAGTTGCCCACCAGGCGGGGGTGGGCCGGGTCGGCCAGGTACCAGAGGAATAGGTCATCAAGGCGCAATTCAGGCCCCTTTGCGCTCGGTGCTCAGGCGAGCCTCGGCGGCAGCCCTTGCGCGGGCGCGGCCCAGTGCGACGGCCTTGCGCACATCCATTTCAAGGGCACCACGGTCGTGCTCGGGGGCGGCCAGTTGGCCCAGCTCGGCATCGCGCTGAATGAGCCACAGCGCCGTGGCCACGATGCCAATGCCCACCCCAGGGTCGCCCGCTTCCAGCCGCTGCAGCGTGGGCACCGACACCCCCATGCGGGCGGCCCAGGTTTTGAGGGATTCTTTGCGACGCAGCCGCGCCACAGCCAGGTCAGCCCCCAGCTTGTCGAGGGTGGCCTGGGTAGCAGGCGGCAGTTGTTGCAGGGCGCGGGCTGTTTTGGGCATGCATATAGATTGTATCAATCAGATGTGTTTTGTATATATCTATGTTTACTCGCTGATCTCGCGCAGCTTGTCCATCACATCGGGCGCGTCCCACACTGCGTCAGGCTTACGAGTTTCAGCAGTCCGTGGGTTCCCGTGTCAGCGCCAGCAGCTCCGCGGCGAATGCCCTGGCCAGCGATCCGGGGGAGATGCCTTCCGGGTAAATGAACGCATAGCGAGAGGCGAGAGTCTCTCGAACGTCCCTGACCGCCAGGCTCGGGCTGGCAAAGGGCTCGGCAGTCCACCTTGACACCAGTGTGATGCCTGCCCCTGCCGCAACCAAGGCTGTTGCGATGGAGGAGCTGGGCGTTTCGATGACAACGTTGGGAGACACGCCCAGGCGGGAAAAGGCGTCGTCGATCTGGTAGCGCACATAGCTGTGCTGTGACAGCAGCACCATGCGTTCGCCATGCAAATCTTTAAGTGAAATCGAGCTCTGGGCGGCGAGTGGGTGGGCTGCGTGCATAACCGCCACAGTCGGCACGGGTTCTAGAGGTTCGATCTGGATAGCTGGGCGGGTCAGCGGCAACTCCACGACCCCCACGTCGAACTGGCGGGTGGAGACCTGTTCTGCAATCTGGCGTGACGGCAGGCTTTGTACAAATGCAGTGACGTTGGGCCTGTCGGCCAGAAATCGTGAGATGGCTGTGGGCACCAGCCATTGGGCCAGCGCTGGCATCGTTGCGACCCTAAGGGCCCCGGCTCTTTGATACCGAATGTCTTGTGCCACCTGTCCGATGCGCTCGATGCCGATGTAGATCTGCTCCACCTCCCGATACAGCGCTTCGGCTTCGGCGGTCGGATACAGGCGACGTCCCCTGCGTTCAAACAGCGCGTAGCCCAGCCGCAACTCCAACAGGCCCAGCGTACGGCTGACCCCTGGTTGGGTGACGTTGAGAAGCTTCGCAGCCCCCACCACAGTGCCAGCCAGCATGACGGCTCGGAAGGCCTCGACCTGACGCATGTTGATGGTGGGTTTCATATATACCAATTGAGCATATGTAGGCTCAATATTTTGCCTGTCAATTCGCATTGTGAGCTACTACGATGCGGCATCGGTCAGTCATTTTTGACTGGTCGTACTGGCGAATTCAGGTCAATCCTTCTTTTTGGAGATTTTTCATGCGCAAATACCTTTCCTTGATCAGTGGAGCTGTGTTGTTGCTGATGGCGAGTCAGGCGTCTGCCCAGACTACGTTCTACGTAGGGGGTTCCGGGGGGTCCACCGAGACCTTGATGAAGGAGAAGATCATCCCGGCCTTTGAGGCCAAAACGGGCGCGAAGGTGGTGTATGTGCCGGGCAACTCGACAGACATCCTGGCCAGGGTGCAGGCCCAGAAGGGCAAGCAGGAAATGTCGCTGGCCATCATTGACGACGGCCCGATGTACCAGGCTGTCGGCCAAGGTTTGTGCGCTGCGGTGGAAGACACGGGCAGCATCAAGGAGCTCTATCCCAACGCCAGAATGGTGGGGGACAAGTCCGTGGGTATTGGGTTCATCGCGACTGGCCTGGGCTACAACAAAGAAGTGTTCGCCAAGAATGGCTGGAAGGCCCCTACTTCATGGAACGATCTTGCCGACCCCAAATACAGCGGCAAGGTGGTGATTCCTCCCATTACCAATGGCTACGGGCTGTTGACGCTGGTGATGCAGGCGCGCATCAACGGGGGTGGCGAGTCGCAGATGGAGCCGGGTTTTGACGCGATGGTCAAAAAAGTGGCCCCCAATGTGTTGGCCTGGGAGCCGTCACCTGGAAAGATGGCGCAAATGATGCAGACGGGTGAGGCTGCGTTGGTGGTGTGGGGCAATGGGCGGGTGTTGGCGGTGGCCGACCAAGGTGCGCCAGTGGAGTTTGTCTATCCCCGTGAGGGTGCGCCAGTGATCATGGTTGCTGCCTGCGTGACCGAGGGAGCCCCTCAGGCCAAGCTGGGCCAGCAGTTCCTGCAGCACTTGGTTTCAGCCGAGACACAGGCACAGATTGCCCAGGGCGTGGGCTGGGGTCCGGTAAACAAGAACACCCGCATTGCTCCTGAAGTTGCCAGGAAGGTGGTGTTTGGCCCTTCACAGGTGGCATCCCTGATTGCACCCGATTACGCGGTGATCAATGCCAAACGTGCCGAGTGGACGCAGCGCTGGAACCGCGCAGTCGAGCGCTGAGCCCATCTCACCAAGGCACACACCATGAGCTTTCTTGAACTGAAGGGCCTATCCAAGCACTACGGCAGCGTGGTCGCGGTGGGTGCCTGTGATCTGTCCATTGCCAAGGGCGAGTTTGTTTGTTTGTTGGGCCCCTCGGGCTGTGGCAAAACGACGACGCTCCAGATGGTGGCGGGCTTTGTGCCACCCACGGGTGGCCGCATATTGCTAGACGGCGTAGACATTACTCATGTCAAACCGAACCGCCGCGGCTTGGGCATCGTCTTTCAGAGCTATGCGTTGTTTCCTCATATGACCGTGGCTGATAACGTGGCATTTGGGTTGGAAATGCGCGGTGTGCCAGCGGGCGAGCGGCGCAAGCGGGTGGACGCCACCCTGGAGTTGGTTCACTTGGCATCCATGGGCAACCGCTATCCGCGTGAACTGTCGGGCGGGCAGCGGCAGCGGGTTGCCTTGGCCAGAGCCCTGGCCATTCAGCCACCAGTGTTGCTGCTCGATGAACCCATGGGTGCGCTGGATGCCAAGTTGCGGGAGGAAATGCAGATCGAACTGCGGGCGCTGCAGCACCGCGTAGGCGTCACTACCATCATGGTGACGCACGACCAGGCTGAGGCCATGACGCTGGCTGACCGTGTGGTCCTGATGAACCGGGGCCACATTGAGCAGGTGGGCAAACCCTTCGATATGTACGAGCGCCCTAACGGCCGGTTTTCGTCGACGTTTTTGGGCAAGGCCAATGTGTTCGAAGCCATTCGTCATCAAATGGGGGTTGTGGTGGAGGTGGCCGGGCACACATTGCCGGCCGGTGACTGCGATGTGCTTGGACCGATCGAGTACATCGTGCGGCCGGAGAAAGTGGAGTTTGTCCCTTTGCCATCGGCCTTGCTCAGGGGGCGTGTGAGCGCACGGGTGTTCCTGGGCAACCACTGGCTGTTTCAGGTGGAGACCTTGTTGGGGTCGATGCAGCTTACCCACGCCAATACGGGCCTGCCCCAGGCCAATGAGGGTGACGAGGTGGGGCTGAGTTGGACCGCCGAGAACGTACGCCTGGTGGCGCAGCGCGCCGGTGCGGGAGCCACACCATGAGCGGACAACGCAATGCGTTGCCATATTGGCTGACGGCACCAGGGGTGTTGATGACGTTGGCCTTCGTGGCTCTGCCGCTGGTGATCACGCTTTCGCTCAGTCTGTATCCATTCCTGCCTGACGGGGCGATTGGTGACCAGATCACCTGGGCCAACTATGCCGGCGTGGCCAGCGACGGCTATTTCCATGTCATTTTTGCGCGCACCTTCGGCATGGCTGCCTTGGTGACCCTGATTTGCATTGCGATTGGGGTGCCTGAGGCCTATGTGCTGAGCCGACTTTCACAGCGGTGGCGCACAGTGTCCATCGTCATTGTGCTGGGCCCCATGCTGATTTCTGTGGTGGTACGCACCTTGGGGTGGGCTGTGCTGTTGGGCAACGAGGGTGTTATCAACAAGGTTCTGCTGGCCATTGGCTTGGTCGATGCGCCTGTGAAGATGATGTTCACCTTTACGGGCGTGGTGGTGGCACTGGTGCATGTGCTGGTTCCGTTCATGGTGCTGGCGGTGTGGGCATCGTTGCAAAAGCTGGATGTGACCACCGAGCACGCCGCCCAGTCACTGGGTGCAGGGCTGATGACGGTCATGCGCCGCATCGTGTTCCCGCAGGTGATCCCAGGCGTGCTGTCAGGCGGCCTCATCGTTTTCTCGCTGGCTGCCAGTGCGTTTGCGACACCGGCCATCATCGGCGGTCGACGCCTGAAGGTGGTCCCCACCACCATTTACGACGAGTTTTTGGGCAACCTGAACTGGCCACTGGGCGCTACCTTGGCAGTTGTGCTGGTGGTCATCGTCCTGGTGGTGTCACTGGGCATGAACCGTTTCATAGAGCGTCGCTACAAGCAGGTGTTTCAATGAACCGCACCCCCCCTATCCTGTTGGTCTTTCACGGCCTGTTTGTCATCTTCATGCTGGCGCCGCTGGTTATGGTTGCGCTGGTGTCGTTCACTGACAAAGGCTATATCTCCATGCCTTTTGACGGTGCATCATGGCGCTGGTACGCGGCCATTCTGAAGGACCGTGACTTTGTCGATGCGTTCTGGCGCAGTGTGGCGTTGGGAGTGGCTGCGGCGACGCTGGCGACTCTACTGGCGGTGCCTGCCGGCATGGCCATCGCGTGGCACCAGTTTCGTGGCCGAGAATGGGTGCTTGGTCTGTTGCTGTCGCCGCTGATGGTTCCGCATGTGGTTCTGGGTATTGCGTTGCTGCGTTTTTTGACCCAGATGGGTGCATCAGGAACGATGTGGGGGCTAACAGCTGCCCACACGGTGCTGGTGTTGCCCTACGTGCTGCGCCTCGTGGTCGCAGCGGCGACTGGGTTTGATCGCAACATTGCGCAAGCCGCTCAATCGCTGGGCGCGTCGGGCTGGACTGTGTTCAGGCGCATCGAATTGCCACTGATTCTGCCCGGTGTGGCTGGGGGCTGGTTGATTGCGTTCATCAACAGCTTTGATGAGCTGACGATGTCAATCTTCGTGGCGTCGGCGGGCACCCAGACCTTGCCGGTCAAGATGTACAACCACATTGCCAACACGATCGACCCGTTGCTTGCATCGGTTTCCACTGTTGTCATTGTTCTGACCCTGGTGCTGATGGTGGCGCTGGATCGCTTCTATGGTCTTGATCGCGTGCTGGCGGGCAAATCATGAGTACTCCAACCAGAGTCGATGCCGTTGTTGTGGGCGGTGGAGTGGTGGGCACAGCCATTGCCTATGGCCTGGCCAAAGCCGGAGACCATGTGGTCCTTTTGGACGAAGGTGATGATGCCTACCGTGCGGCGCGAGGTAATTTTGGCCTGGTTTGGGTTCAGGGCAAAGGCCTCGGGAACCCGGACTACGCCCGTTGGACGCTGCGAGCTGCGGCGGCTTGGCAAGCGTTTGGGCAGGAATTGGCGGATGAGACTGGTGTGGACGTCGAATTGCAGCAAGTCGGCGGCCTGACCATGTGCCTGGACGATACCGAGTTGGCCAGTTCGGCTGCCAAGTTTGCAAGCTTGCGGGAGGCGATGGGCGGTGACTATGCCTACGACATCCTGGACGGGGATGCCGTGCGCCGCCTGTTGCCGCACACCGGACCTGATGTGGTGGGTGCGGTGTATTGCGACCGAGATGGACATGTGAGCCCACTGCGCCTGCTGCGCGCACTGCTACAGGCATTCACTCAGCGTGGGGGGCATTTGGTGGCGGGGGCTAGGGTCGAACATATTCGTGCGCAAGGCGGCGGCTTTGATATATCGCTGTTGGATGGGCGGATGTTTAGCGCGCAGCGGGTCGTGCTCGCTGCAGGCCTGGGCAACCGGGAGTTGGCGCCTCAAGTGGGGCTGTGTGCACCGGTGCTGCCCAATCGAGGGCAGATTCTGGTGAGTGAGCGGGTTCAGCCATTCCTGACCCACCCGACGCTCTATGTGCGTCAGACCGGCGAAGGTGTGGTGCAGATTGGCGACTCCAAAGAAGACGTTGGGCTGGATGACGGGACCACACTGGATCAGCTCTCGCGTATTGCACGCCGTGCTGTGCGCTGTTTCCCACTGCTGTCGCAGGTCAATGTGGTACGCACATGGGGAGCATTGCGCGTCATGAGTCCAGATGGATTCCCCATTTACCAGCAGTCTTCCAGCCAACCTGGGGCCTATGTGGTGACATGCCACAGCGGCATCACCCTGGCGGCCTTGCATGCACACGTGCTCACGCCCTGGCTGCGAGGAGGTGCTGAACCACCCGATATCCAGGCCTTTAAGGCGGAGCGTTTTGACCATGTTTAAACCTGTAAGCAATCGCGAAGCTGTGCCTGGTGCTGATCTGATTGACATCGTGGTCGATGGCCAGTCCATGCGTGTGCCGCGGCACACTACGCTGGCCGCTGCGCTGTTGGGCGCCAATGTGCACACCTTTCGGCATACCCCGGTATCCGGCGCGCCACGTGGACCACTGTGCATGATGGGCGTGTGCTTTGACTGTCTGGTAGAGGTAGATGGTGTCCCCAACCGGCAGGCATGTATGTGTGAGGTGGAGCCGGGCATGCGCGTTCACCTGCCCACGGGCGCGCGGGCGCTGGAGGGAAAAAAATGACTCTCCTGCACGACACTTTTACCCACGACTTGGTGGTCATCGGCGCGGGTCCGGCGGGGATGCGTGCTGCACTGACCGCTGAGGAACAGGGCCTCAGGGTGCTGTTGCTCGACGAACAGCCCAGACCAGGGGGGCAGATCTACCGCCACATCACAGCAGTTTCCTCCGAGCGTGCTGCACGCCTTGGTGCCGACTATCAGTACGGAGCCTTGCTCACCACAAGCCTGACGCACAGCAAGGTCGAGGTGCGGTACGGCGCTTCGGTGTGGGCTGTGGACAAGGGCTTGACAGTCACAGTTCAGCAGGGCGGACGCACGTTTCAGGTTCGAGCGCCGCAGCTGATTGCGGCGACCGGTGCGATGGAGCGACCGTCACCACTGCCCGGGTGGACGTTGCCGGGCGTGCTCAATGCAGGCGCAGCGCAAATCTTGCTCAAGAGCGCTGCCAGCGTGCCAAAAGGCCCAACGGTGCTGGTGGGGGGGGGTCCCCTGTTGTTGCTGGTGGCTGGTCAGTTGGTGGATGCGGGTGCACAAGTGGCGGCTGTGGTGGAAACAAGCCCCAGTGCCAACCGCTGGCAGGCGCTGCGCCACTTGGGCGGGGCGCTGTTGGCACCCGCCTATCTGCTGAAGGGGTTGCGCATGTTGGGGCGCCTGAAGGCAGCAGGCATACCCCATTTCACCGAAGCGACGAACGTCAGGGTTGAAGGTGAAGACCGAGCCAGGGAGATCACCTTTCAGGCAGGCAAGAGGTACCACCGGGTAGCGGTGGACACTGTTTTGTTGCACAACGGCGTAGTGCCCAACACCCAGTTGACCAGGCTGCTGCGTGTGGACCACCATTGGGACGATGCTCAGCTGGCCTGGCACCCCACCGTGGACCAGAGTTATCAAACCAGTTTGCCTGGATTGCGGGTCGCAGGCGACGGCGCCGCTATTGCAGGGGCCCTCGCGGCAGAGGCCAGCGGTGCCTTGGCTGCCTTGGCCGCCATGCGTGCGATGGGCCGTTTATCTGCCACGCAAGAGGCGACTTTGGCCGAGCCGTGGCACGCAAAGGGTGTGCGACAGGCTCGTATTCGGCCATTTCTCGATGCCTTGTACCGGCCCGCACAGTGGCTGCTGACACCCGCTGACGACACCGTGGTGTGCCGTTGCGAAGAGGTCACCGCCGGTCGGGTCCGGGAAATGGCGAGGCTGGGGTGCCAGGGGCCCAACCAGACCAAGTTTTTCAGCCGCTGTGGCATGGGCCCGTGCCAGGGGCGACAGTGCGGCATCACTGTGTCGCAGTTGCTGGCCCAGAGCTTGGGCAAGACGGTACAAGAGGTGGGCAGTTACAGAATTCGCGCCCCACTCAAGCCGGTTCCGCTGGAGTCACTGGCGGCCCTGTCCGATGCCTCCAGCCAACCTGATGAAGGAGAGCCTGCATGACCACCATTCAACGCTTGCACACCCAACCCCGAATGAGCAAGGTTGTTGTTCATGGGGTGGTGGCCTATCTGTGCGGCCAAACGTCCAGCGGATCACCTGCCGCGGACATAACTGAACAGACGCAAGAGGTACTCCGTCGGATTGACGATTTGCTGTCACAGGTGGGCAGCCATCGAGAGCTGTTGCTGTCTGTGCTGATTCACCTGAAGTCGATGGATGATTTTGCTGCCATGAACGCTGCGTGGGAGTCCTGGGTGCCTGCGGGCACTGCGCCCGCCCGCACGACAGTCCAAGCCTCGCTTGCCCATGACAGCTTGTTGGTGGAGATGACGGTGGTTGCCGCCGTGGGTTGACCATGCCCCAACCAGAGCCCCCAGGTCTCTCGACCGAAGCGGACGAGGTTCATTGCCTTTGCTCAGGTTTGGCACCGGTGTCGGCATGGGCTGCATGTCGCCGCGTGTGCGCGTGGCATACCTGCTGTCACTGACTGATCTCGCGCAGCTTGTCCATCACATCGGGCGCGTCCCACACTGCGCCGGTGTTGATGCTGTAGCGCACCCTGCCAGTGCGGTCAATCAAAAAGCTGCTGGGGAAGGCGTACACCTTCCAGGCTTTGGAGACTTCGCCAGTGCGGTCCATCAGCACCGGGAAGCTCATGGGCACTTTTTTCTGGAAGGCTTTCATGATGGCTTCGGTGTCTTTGTACGACACGGAGACGATGGCAAACCTGTCGGTGTCCATTTGGGCCAGGGCCCGGTTCATGCTGGGAATTTCCTCCACGCAGTGCGGGCACCAGGTGGCCCAGAAGGTGACGAGCAGGGCTTTGCCGGCGTAGTCGCGCTTGATGTCTACCTCGTTGCCGTCAATGTTGTTCAGGCGAATGTCTTGCAGCGTCAGGCCCTCTACCGGTACAAGCCCGGCGGCGATGGTGCTGGTGGGCTCGGTGCTGGCGTCGTAGGGGGGCAGGGCCGCCACGGCAAAACCTGTCTTCTGGCGCTCGCCGTGCATGGCGGTGTCGGCCTGGGCCAGGCGCTGGGCCATGTGTGTGGACATGGCGCGGATGTTGGCGTATTTGTAGATGCCGTCGGTGGTGGCGGCCACCCGCTCCAGCCGCACCAGGCTGCCGCCCTGGCGCAAGGCGGCCACGGTTTCGTCGATGGTGTTGGCCTGGGCGCCCAGCTCGGGCTGGAAGACGGTGATGGGCAGCGCGGTGTGGGTGGCGATGGGGAACAGCACCCGCTCGCGCCCGGCCACCGGGGTGTTGACGTAGAGGCTGGGGTAGAGCAGCACCACATGGGCCAGCTTGGCCCGCTCGGCCTCGCTGGCGTGGCTCTGCCACTGGCGCAGGCCACGCAGCAGGGGCACGCTGGCCACGTCCAGCGTGACGATGGTGATGCGGGCAAACTGCCGGGTGGCCTCGGCCATGAGGGGGGGCACAAAGTCGCCGTTGTGGTTGCGCATGGCCACGCGGTCGCGCTCCATAAAGAGGGCATCGGGCGTGTCCAGGTACCACACGGCGCTGCTGGGCTGGGCACTGACGAGGTGCTGCATGAGCAGGGCGTCGCCGTTGTTGGGCACCGAGGGCTCGCCCACCAACAGCACCAGGTGCGAGCCGTCGGCCTTGGGGTTGGCCACGGTGTGCAGCACCAGGGCGTCTGGTCCGCCCGCCACCTGCAGGGTGGGCAGGGCCTTGAAGAGGTCGCGGTCACTGTAGCGGTAGTCGGGCTCGGGCTGGGCGCGCTGGCAGCCGGCCAGCGCCACCAGGCCCACCAGCCCCACCGGCACGAGTGCCCGCGCCAGAACCCATGCCAGTGCCCACGCCAGGGACCGCAGCACCCGCAGCGGGCTGGGCGGGGCCGTGGGGGGTGTCGGGGCGTGGGTGGAGGTCAACATGGGTGGCATGTCTTAAAAAACAGTAGCTGACTATGACGCCAATCAAGCGTTGATGGCCAATTTTATATAAAAAATGGCCACCCCACCCTTGGGCGTCAGGCTTTCACATCAAAGCGGTCCAGGTTCATCACCTTGGTCCAGGCTTTCACAAAGTCGCGTACAAACTTGGCGCCGTTGTCGGCCTGGGCATACACCTCGGCAATGGCGCGCAGCTGTGAGTTGGAGCCAAACGCCAGGTCCACGCGGCTGGCCGTCCACTTCGGTGCGCCGGTTGCGCGGTCGCGGCCTTCGTAGGCGTTGTCACCAATGGGCTTCCACGCGGTGGACATGTCCACCAGGTTGGTAAAAAAGTCCGGGGTCAGCTGGCCGGGGCGCTGGGTGAACACGCCCTGTGGGTTGCCGCCGTGGTTGGCCCCCAGCACGCGCAGGCCGCCCACCAGCACCGCCATTTCGGGGGCGCTGAGGGTGAGCAACTGGGCTTTGTCCAGCAGCATTTCTTCGGGTGACACGCTGTAGGCAGCCTTGCGCCAGTTGCGAAAACCATCGGCCTGGGGCTCCAGCACCTCGAAGGACTCGGCGTCGGTTTGCTCGGCCGTGGCATCGGTGCGGCCGGGGGTGAAGGGCAGCTCCACCGCGTGACCCGCAGCCTTGGCTGCGGCTTCCACCCCGGCGTTGCCTGCCAGCACGATGAGGTCGGCCATGGACACCTGCTTGCCGCCCGCGCCACCACCTTTGTGAGCCTCGTTGAAGCCGTTGCGGATCAGGTCCAGCGCGGCCAGCACGCGGGCCAGCTGGGCGGGTTGGTTCGCGGCCCAGTCTTTCTGGGGGCTGAGGCGGATGCGGGCACCGTTGGCACCACCGCGCTTGTCTGACCCCCGGAATGTGGAGGCCGAGGCCCACGCAGTGGACACCAGCTCGGCCACCGACAGCCCGCTGGCCAGCACCCTGGCTTTGAGGTCGGCTGCGTCGTTGGCGTCGATCAGCGCGTGGGTGACTGGGGGCAACGGGTCTTGCCAGATCAGGTCTTCGGCCGGCACTTCTGGGCCGAGGTAAAGGGACTTGGGCCCCATGTCGCGGTGGGTGAGTTTGAACCAGGCGCGGGCGTAGGCGTCGGCAAATTCGTCGGGGTTGGCGAGGAAGTGGCGCGAAATGGCTTCGTAGGCCGGGTCGAACTTCAGCGACAGGTCGGCCGTGGTCATCATGGGGCGGTGCTTCACGCCGGGCACATGGGCGTCGGGAATCATGTCTTCGTCGGCCACGTCTTTGGCCAGCCACTGGTGGGCACCCGAGGGGCTTTTCACCAATTCCCAGTCGTACTTGAACAGCACCTTGAAGTAGCCCATGTCCCAGGTGGTGGGGTTGGGTTTCCAGGCGCCTTCAATGCCGCTGGTGGTGGTGTGTTCGCTGTGGCCTTTGCCCAGGGCGTTGATCCAGCCAAAGCCCATGTTTTCCATGGGGGCGGCCTCGGGCTCTGCGCCCACCAGCTTGGGGTCGCCCGCGCCGTGGGCTTTGCCGAAGGTGTGGCCACCAGCCACCAGGGCCACGGTCTCGTAATCGTTCATGGCCATGCGCTTGAAGGTTTCGCGCACGTCGCGGCCCGACAGCACGGGGTCGGGGTTGCCGTCCGGGCCTTCGGGGTTGACGTAGATCAGGCCCATTTGCACGGCGGCCAGGGGGTTTTCCAGGTCGCGATCGCCTGCGTAGCGGCTGTTGGGTTTGTCGCTGGTGGCCAGCCACTCGTGCTCGGCACCCCAGTAGATGTCTTCTTCGGGGGCCCAGATGTCTTGGCGGCCACCCGCAAAACCAAAGGTTTTGAAGCCCATGGTTTCCATGGCCACGTTGCCGGCCAGGATCATCAGGTCAGCCCAGGAAATGGCGTTGCCGTATTTGTGCTTGATGGGCCACAGCAAGCGGCGGGCTTTGTCCAAGTTGCCGTTGTCGGGCCAGCTGTTGACCGGGGCAAAGCGCTGGTTGCCGGTGCCCGCGCCGCCACGGCCGTCTGCCGTGCGGTAGGTGCCCGCGCTGTGCCAGGCCATGCGGATGAACAGGCCCCCATAGTGGCCCCAGTCGGCCGGCCACCAGGGTTGGCTGTTGGTCATGAGCGCGGCCAGGTCGGCCTTGAGCGCGGGGTAGTCGAGTGTGTTGAAGGCCTCGGCGTAGTCAAAGTCGGGGTCCATGGGGTTGGACGCGGGCGCGTGCTGGTGCAGGATGGCGAGGTTCAGCGCGTTGGGCCACCAGTCTGCGTTGGACTGTGCGCCTTGGGTGGCGCGTGCGCCAGCAGCGGCGTGGAAGGGGCATTGGGCTTGGGTCTGGGTGGGGGCACTCATGGCAGGTCTCCTATCGGGTTGGGTGAAAAGGTTCGCAGCAGTCAAAACGCCTGCGCCAGCGCAGCCAATGTCTGCTGCCAGCTGGTGACAAACTGGGCTGCGCAGTGGGTGGTTGGGGTTGCGGTGGGTGGCATGGGCGTCTTCCGGTGGCGTTGAAGGGCTCCATGGTGTCGGGCTTGGCACCGTATGTCAAAGCAATTGACATGATTTTGGCGATAGATTTTGTCTAAGGCTCTTCGCGTGAGCCTGTGCATGCCGTGGATAGCCCATGCCGATTCACAATGGCCCCATGCTCCGCCTGACCCGTGCCCCCGACCTCACCACCGCCACGCTGTGGGTGGACGCCCTGAACACCGAAGGCATCAGCGCCAGCGTGCAGCGGCAGTACCTGTCGGGCGTGGCGGGCGAGCTGCCGCCTGACCAGTGCACGCCCGAGGTGTGGATTGCCCACCCCGAACAGGAGGCCAGGGCGCGTACCCTGCTGCACCACCTGCAGCACGTGCCCCAGCGGCAGTGGTGGTGCCGCTGCGGCGAGTTTGTGGAAGGTGGGTTCGAGCAGTGCTGGCGCTGCGGCGCGTGGATGCCGGGCTGACACCAGACCCTGGAGCGGGTTCGTCCGTGCTGCACAGACCGGAGTGGGGTGGCGGCCCTGTGCTCAGCGCTCCGCCACGGGCACCCCCCGGCCGCGCAGCACCTGGGCCGCCACTTCGGCAAAGCCCGTACCGCGCTCTGCCTCGGTGATGTAGCGCGGCAGGTGGGTCAGCTGGCTGGCAAAGCGGCGGATGTTGGCCACGCCCACGCTCAGCGGCAGGTGCTGGAACATGACCTGGTCGTTGGTGGAGTCGCCCACGTACACCCACCGCTCCCGCTCGTGCGCCAAGTCGCGCCCCAACAGCTCCTTGACCGCCCATTGCGCGCCTGTCCATTTGTTGTGCCCACCCACCCAGCCGTTGATGTGGATGGAGCTGACCGTGGCGTTCAGACCTGCGGCTCGCATCAGCTGCACCACTTCGGCTATGCGCTGGGGCGCCAGGTGGGTGAACTCGCTGTGGTCAATGGCGATGTCGGTTTCGCGGCCTGCGCTGTCGCGGGCGCGCACGGCACCCGGCACCTGCTGCTCGATGGCCTGCAGCACCGCCTGCAGGTGGCGGTGGTTGGCGTGGCGCTCAGTCTCAGGTTGAACATACTTTTTGTGAAGCACACTATCTATACTGGATAAGCGCAAACTGCCATTTTCAGCAACAATTGACAGCAGGGGCCAGCTCAGCGCAAAGGCTTCGCTCCAGCCCGCGGGCCGCCCGGTGATGGCGATGACCGGCACCCCGGCCCGGTGCAGCGCCTGCAGCGCCGCCAGGGCCGCCGACTCTATGAGCCCGTCGCGGGTGAGGGTGTCGTCAATGTCGGTCAGCACCCCGGCCATGGGGCCGGGTGCCCACTGGGCCAGCGGTTGCAGACGGTCGTGCCGGGGCGGGGTGGGGGCGCTCACCGGTCGGGCCAGCATGGGCTGGCGCGTGAGTTGGAGGCGCCCTGGTCAAGCGCAAGCGAATAGGTCATGTGCACACCCTGCAGGGCCATGTGGTTGTTGAACGGGGTTGCCAGGCTCAGGCTGGGCCTGGCACGGCTGCGAGCGCCCGCATTGTGTAACAGGGAGGCGGGCCAACCCGCATGTCATGCGTCGGCCTTCAGGCCTACATTGAACTGTCACACAGCCAGCCCAGAATCCGGCGTTCCAACTTCCGAGGAGCTTTCATGAAACGCAGCCTGATCGCCGCCGCACTGGCGGCTGTGGTGTCTTTTCCGGTCTCTGCACAGACCGAGATTCAGTGGTGGCACTCCATGACCGGAGGCCTCAACGACTGGGTGACGGACCTGGCCAACGGCTACAACGCCAGCCAGAAAGACTTCAAAATCGTGCCCACCTACAAGGGCCAGTACGACGAGTCGATGACGGCCGCAGTGGCTGCGTTCCGTGCCGGCAATGCCCCGCACATCCTGCAGGTGTTCGAGGTGGGCACCGCCACCATGATGGCCAGCAAGGGCGCCATCGTGCCCGTGGGCAAGGTGCTGGCCGATGCAGGCTACACCTTCGACCCCAAGGCCTACATCCCGGCGGTGGTGGGTTACTACACCGCGCCCAATGGGCAGATGCTGAGCTACCCCTTCAACAGCTCCACCACCATCCTGAACTACAACAAGGACGCCTTCAAGGCTGCTGGTCTGGACCCCGACAAGGCCCCGTCCACCTGGCCCGAGCTGGTGTCGGCCGCGGCCAAGCTCAAAGCCAGTGGCCACAAGTGCCCCTTTACCACCAGCTGGCAGGGTTGGACGCAGCTGGAGAGCTTCTCCACCTGGCACAACACACTCTTTGCCAGCAAAAACAACGGCTTCGGCGGCTTGGATGCGCGCCTGAGCGTGAACAGCCCGCTGCATGTGCGCCACATTGAAAACCTGGCCAACATGTCCAAACAGGGCCTGTTTGTGTACAAGGGCCGCAACAACCTGGGCGATGCGCCGTTCTTCTCGGGCGAATGCGCGATGCAGACTGGCTCGTCATCCACCTACGCCAACATCAAGAAAAACGCCAAATTTGCGTTTGGCATTGCGCCCCTGCCCTACTATCCCGATGTGCAGGGTGCGCCCCAGAACACCATCATCGGCGGCGCGTCGCTGTGGGTCATGTCGGGCAAGCCCGCCAACGAGTACAAAGGCGTGGCCTCGTTCTTCAACTACCTGAGCAGCACCGAGGTTCAGGCCAAGAGCCACCAGCGCACGGGCTACCTGCCCATCACCATGGCGGCGCTGGCGCTGACGGAGCAATCGGGCTTTTACAAACAGAACCCCGGCACCGACACCGCTGTGAACCAAATGATTCGCCAGACCACCGACAAATCGCGCGGCATTCGCTTGGGCAACTTTGTGCAGATCCGTGCGGTGGAGGACGAGGAGCTGGAACAGGTCTGGGCGGGCAAAAAGTCGGCCAAAGAGGCGCTGGACAGCATCGTCAAGCGCGGCAACGAGCTGCTGGAGCGTTTCGAGCGCGCCAACAAATAAACCCTTCGTTGTATTTTTCCGGCCCAAGCGCCTCCGTGAAGGAGGCGCTTTTTTGGTTGACACATGACTGTTGAAAAACGCGTCCGCTTCACCAGTGCCTGGCTGCCCTGGGCACTGCTGGCCCCACAGGTGGTTGTGATTCTGGTGTTTTTTTTCTGGCCAGCGGGCCAGGCGTTGGTGCAGTCGCTGCAGCAGCAGGATGCGTTTGGCATGTCGAGCGAGTGGGTGGGTCTGGACAACTTTCGCCGCCTGTTTGCCGATGAGACCTACTTGGCTTCGTTCAAAACCACGGCGGTGTTCTCGGCGCTGGTGGCGGTGCTGGGCCTGGTGTCGGCACTCACGCTGGCCGTGTTTGCCGACCGCGTGGTCAAGGGCTCGGGCATCTACAAAACGCTGCTGATCTGGCCCTACGCCGTGGCACCGGCGGTGGCGGGTGTGCTGTGGCTGTTCATGTTTGCGCCCAGCGTGGGTGTTGTCAGCTATGCGCTGGGTCAGCTGGGGTTCAGCTGGAACAGCCTGCTCAACAGCAACCACGCCATGGCACTGATCGTCATGGCCGCGGTCTGGAAGCAGATTTCCTACAACTTTCTGTTCTTCCTGGCGGGGCTGCAGTCCATCCCCAAGTCGCTGATCGAGGCTGCTGCCATCGACGGGGCGGGTCCGTGGCGGCGGTTCTGGACCATCGTGTTCCCGCTGCTGTCGCCCACCACCTTCTTTTTGCTGGTCATCAATGTGGTGTATGCGTTTTTTGACACCTTTGCCATTGTGGATGCGGCCACCCAGGGGGGGCCGGGCAAAGACACGGCTATTCTGGTCTACAAGGTGTATTACGACGGCTTCAAGGCCATGGACATGGGCGGCTCGGCGGCCCAGTCGGTGGTGCTGATGGTCATCGTTGTGGCGCTGACGGTGGTGCAGTTTCGGTTTGTGGAAAAGAAGGTCAATTACTGAGCCCCCCCATGGTTGAACAACACCCGATACTCGACGCCCTCTCGCACCTGGTGCTCATCATGGGTGTGGCCGTGGTGGCGTTTCCGCTCTACATCACCCTGGTCGCGGCCACCCACACCGCCGATGCCATCGTGCAGACACCCATGCCGGTGCTGCCTGGCCCCCACCTGCTGGACAACCTGGCCCAGGCCTGGCGCGGCGGTGGCGACGGGGCAGGCTCCACCGCCCCGGTGGCCCGCATGATGACGGTGAGCCTGATTTCTGCCCTGGTCATTGCCGTGGGCAAGATTGCCATTTCTCTGCTGTCGGCATTTGCCATCGTGTACTTTCGGTTTCCGTTTCGGATGGTGTTTTTCTGGGCCATCTTTGTCACGCTGATGCTGCCGGTGGAGGTGCGCATTGGCCCCACCTACCAGGTGGTGTCCGACCTGGGGATGCTCAACAGCTATGCCGGGCTGACCATTCCACTCATTGCCTCGGCCACGGCCACTTTTTTGTTCAGGCAGTTTTTCCTGACCGTGCCCGACGAGTTGGTGGAGGCTGCACGCATGGACGGTGCCGGGCCCATGCGGTTTTTCAAGGACGTGCTGCTGCCGCTGTCGTCCACGTCAGTGGCGGCGCTGTTTGTCATTCAGTTCATTTACGGATGGAACCAGTACCTCTGGCCCCTGCTGGTGACCACCAACGAAGACATGTACCCCGTGGTCATGGGCATCAAGCGCATGATCTCGGGCGGCGACGCGGCCAACGAGTGGAACATCGTCATGGCCACTGCGCTGCTGGCCATGATTCCACCGGCACTGGTGGTCATCCTCATGCAAAAGTGGTTCGTCAAAGGCCTGGTCGATACCGAGAAGTAAACCCGAGCCCGGCCCGTCTCCAACTTTCCCCCACCATGGCATCCATCGAACTCAAAGCTCTCATCAAACGCTATGGCCGAGGCCTAGCGGCTGTGCAGGTGCTGCACGGCGTGAACGCCCACATCGACGACGGCGAATTTGTGGTCATCGTTGGCCCATCGGGCTGTGGCAAATCCACCCTGCTGCGCATGGTGGCGGGGTTGGAAGAGGTCAGCGAGGGGCAGATTCTGATTGGCCAGCGCGTGGTCAATGATCTGGAGCCCGCCAAACGCGACATTGCCATGGTGTTCCAGAACTATGCGCTGTACCCCCACATGAGTGTGTTTGACAACATGGCCTATGGCCTCAAGATTGCGGGCTTGCCCAAGGCGGAGATTCAGGCCCGTGTGGACAAGGCGGCTGGCATTCTGGAGCTCGGGGCGCTGCTGGCCCGCAAGCCGCGTGAGCTCTCGGGCGGGCAGCGCCAGCGGGTGGCCATGGGCCGGGCCATCGTGCGCCAGCCCCAGGCGTTTTTGTTCGACGAGCCACTGTCCAACCTTGACGCCAAGCTGCGCGCCCAAACGCGGCTCGAAATCCGCAAGCTGCACCGCGAGCTGGGCACCACTTCGCTGTTTGTGACCCACGACCAGGTGGAGGCCATGACGCTGGCCCAGCGGATGATCGTCATGAACGGCGGGCGCATGGAGCAGTTCGACACGCCCGAAGCGGTGTACAACCGACCGGCCAGCACCTTTGTGGCCAGCTTCATCGGTTCACCGCCCATGAACCTACTGCGCCAGGCGCCCAACGCCGACCTGGGCGGCCCACCCGGCGCCATTCTGGGCATTCGTCCCGAGCACCTGGTGCTGGGCCACACGGGATGGGCGGTGCAGGTGGAGACGGTGGAGCTGCTGGGTGCCGAGCGCCTGATCTACGCCCGCCTGGGCGACGAACTGCTGACGGTGCGCACCGAAGAGGCTGTGCCCGCGCCCGCGCTGGGCAGCACCATCCGTGTGCGCCCGCAGCCCGAGAAGTTGCATTGGTTCGATGGCAGCACCGGCGTGCGCATCGGGCCACGCTGAGGTCAGTCCATGATCCATGCATCTGCTGTGCCTCCGGGCAGTACCGGGTGGTGGCCCTACCCCCGCTGGATTGCCCACCGCGGTGCTGGCCTGTTGGCCCCCGAAAACACACTCGCCGCGCTGCGATTGGGCGCCGCGCACGGCTACCGCATGGCCGAGTGCGACGTGAAGTTGAGCGCCGATGGCGTGCCGTTTTTGCTGCACGACGCCACCCTCACCCGCACCACCCAGGGCCTGGCCGACGTGGCCGGGGCCAACGCCAGCGCGTTGGCGGGCGACCACAGCTGGGCGGTGTTGTCGCAGCTCGATGCAGGCGGGTGGCACTCACGCGCCTACGCCGGTGAGCCCTTGCCCACCCTGGCACAGGTGGCCCGCCATGTGCGCGCCAACGGGCTGATGCTCAACATCGAAATCAAGCCCACACCCGGCACCGAGGCCCACACTGGCCAGGTAGTGGCCCAGGTGGCCGAGCGCCTGTGGGCAGGGGCGGCGGTGCCACCGCTGTTGAGTTCTTTCCGGCCCGAGGCACTGGCCGCTGCGCGCGAGGTCGCGCCGACGTTACCCCGTGCGTTGCTGCTGGACACCCTTTGGCCGGGCTGTGTGGAGCAGGCCAGCGCATTGGGTTGCGTGGCCCTGGTATGCCACCACCCGCTGTGGGACGCGCCCCTGGTGGCTCAGGCGCGTGCCTTGGGCCTGCGCCAGTTGAGCTACACCGCCAATGAAGCCACCGACGTGGAGCGCCTGCTGGCTCTGGGCACCGACGGCATCATCACCGACCGGGTGGATCGGTTTGCCCCGGTGGGGTAGGCCTGGCTGGCCGCCAAGTGCCCACCGCCTGCGCGACCACGTCGGGGGATAAAAACTCCTGCTCCAGCCGCCCGAGCGGCAGGGTGCGCAGGTGCTGTCCCAGCGCGACTTCCTCGGGCGTATACCCACCTGACAGCGTCGGGTTGTCGTTGAACGGGCTGGCGTGTACCGGTTCGGCCACGGCCAAATGGGCGTGGGCGTCGAAAGTGGTGCGGTCCATCAGCAGCGGGTGCAGGTGGGGCAGGTGGCTGCGGGCGGTGGCCAGCATGGCCAGGCCCCAGGTGTCGATGTCTCCCCAGTAGGCCACTTGGCGACTCTGTAACCAGGGCGCGGCCAGCCAGCCCAGGTTGAGCCCGGCACCGAGGATGGCGATGGTGTCTGGCAGCGGCTGGGGCAGTTGGTGCAGGCAACGCTCGTTTTCCACCAGCAGGATGTGGCTGGCTGGCAGCGGGGTGGCGGCCAGCTCGGTGGCGGGCACGCGCTGGCGGGCAAAAGGCAACAGGCCGAGGGCCAGCGGCGCCACCAGCAGCCAGTGGTCGCCTTCGGCACTGGCCCCCAGAAAGGCGGCGAGCCCCTGGGCGCTGGCCTCGCCGTCAAAGCGCACATCCAGCAAGGCCGTCAGTAAGCTGGCATGGCGCTCGAAAAACTTGCTGTCGTTGCCCGCCAGTGCCAAGGCACGCAGGGGTTTGCCCTGGGCGCAGCCGGGTTCCAGCTGTCGGGCGATGCGGGTGGCGGTGACGACCTGATCGGTCGGCACACCGCGCCACAGTGCCAGCCTGCGCAGCAGCAGGCGGTGAAAGGCCGCGTCCACCTGACCCAGCACGGTCAGCAGTACCCGGTACTCGGCTTGCGCGGCAGTGCCTGCGCTGCCGCCGAAGCGGGCGATGGCGGCCATGCACTCGGACGGCCGCGCCAGCACCCAGTGGGTGGGCACCTGCACCTCTGCGCTGCCGCCCCGGTAGCGGCGGGCCTCCCACACCACGGTGCCCAAGGTGCTGCCGGGCTTGTCGCTGGCTGTGTCGGATGCCTCACAGGGGGCCGCACCGGGGCGGGTGCCCGCCACGGCATGCCACTGCTGCAAGTGCTGGCGCAGCGCGGCGCTGTCGTCCAGAAAGGTGGTGGCATCGGGCAGGCCAATGGCCAAGCGCAGCGGCCACGCCCCGCTGCCGGGCGCGGGCAGCAGCTGTTGCTCACGCCATTCGGCGCGCTGCCACTGGCGCACCAACCCTTCGGCGAGTTGCTGGGGGGATTTCATGGGTGAGTGTGAAACCAATCTGCGGAATTTATAGCTGCTTGCGCTTGATATAAAAGCGCTAGAGGCTGATTTTGCTTGAATTTTTGCGTTGGCTGGCATGGGTGTTCAACTCTTCCCAGCTCAGGCAGGCCAGGGTGGCCTGGGCACCGCGCCTGTGTACCAGCACGGCGCTGCGGGTGTGGTTGCGCAGCAGGCGCAGTTCTTTGTTGGGCGTGACGAATAAGGCGTGCAGCCCAAACTCGCGCAGTGCCTGGATGATGCGGGCGGCCACGGCGGCAGAGCTTTTGGAGAAGGCTTCGTCCAGCACGATGGTGCCGAACAGCGGCGCTTTGCGCCCCGTCGGGCACAGCGCGTAGCTGAGCGAGGCGGTCAGCACGTAGCTGGCGATGATTTCTTTCTCGCCCCCGCTGCCGCCCTGCGACCCGGTGCGCCGCTCCAGCACCTGGCCGCTTGCGCGGTCGATCACATGCACCGCAAACTGCAAACGGTAGCGGGCATCCAGCAGGGCCTGGGCAGCTTTGGAGCGGCGGTTGGTGGCGTGTTCGCGCAGCAGTTGCACCATGGCTTGCAGGGCCTGGTAGTGGCTGGTGCCGCCGTCGTCGCGCAGGCGCTCGCTGCGCAGGCGGGCCATGGATTTGTGCAGGTCTTGCAGCACGGGGTGAACCACGGGCTGCGGGTCAAGTTGCAGGGTGCGGCCCGGTTGAAAGTCCACCCGCTGCAGCGTGCGGTTGAGGTCGGCAATGCGCTCGCTGATCTCGGCCACCTGGGCATCGATGCCGCGCAGCAGGGTGCTCACGCCCTGGTCGGACGCGGTATTGAGGTAGTCCTGAAACCGTGCGCGTTTGTCGGGCAGGGCCTCTTCCTCCAGCACGCGCAGGCGCTCCAGGTAGTACGGCAGGGCTTCCACTTCGCGGGCCTGCTCGGCAAGTGCGCCCCGGTCTTCTTTGTGGGCGCTGCCCATCTGGTTGATGATGTCTTTGTGCAGGCCAAACTGCTGTTTGGCAAGCGTTTGGACTTGCTGGCTGGCCTGGTTCAGGGCCTGACGCTCCTGGGTATCGAGGGTGTCGCAAGCCAGGGCCGTGGGGTCAAAGACGGGCATCAGCAGCGGCAGCAGGGTGTCTGCCTGGCTGGCGGTGGTCGTTGTGGCTAACTGTGTGGCGGTCTGCAGAGCGGCCAGTGCGGGTGCTGTGGTGGGTGCAGAAGTGGATGCAGCGGCGTGCTCGGCCACGCGGGTGGCGTATTCCTGCTGCTTCTTCTCAGCCTGGCGGTGTTCGGCCTGTGCCGTGGCGTGTTGTGTTTCAAGCCCACGCAGGGTGTCGTCGGCCTGCTTGGTCTGTTGGCTGGCGGCTTCCCAGCGGGCCTTGGCCTGTGCGGTGTCGGACTGCGGGTTGAGCAGGGCGTCGAGTTTGGCCTGCAGTTGTTGCAGCAGGGTCTGGGCGGCGGGCACGTCCAGGTCTTCAAACCGCAGGGTCAGCAGCCGCTGCCACAGGCTGTGCTGTGCTGTGCGGTGGCGGTGGCCTGTGCGGCTTGCGCGGCTTTTTTGGCTTGGTCCAGGGCTTGCCAGGTTTGGGTTTGGGTGTGGATCTGCTGCGTCAGATGGGCCAGCCGGTCGCGGTTGTCAAAGCCGGTCATCCAGTCCTGGTCAAGGCGTTTGTGGTCTTGCTTGTCAAACTGCTGGGCCTTGCCCGACATGAGGCCCTGCTGGGTCATGGCGTGCGGGGTGTGGCGCAGGGCCTCGGGGCTGTCCACACAGTGGCGGTCTTGCTCGCGCAGCAACTGGCGCAGCGCAGCTTGCAGCGGGTGGGGTTTGAGGTTGAGGCGGGTAGCAAAACCATCGGCCCAGAAGGCTTCCGTTTGCTTGGGTTCCTTGGCCTCCAGCAGGCGCACGTGCAGGTGGTTGTGCCGCTGGTTGACCCATTGCAGGGCAGGCGACATGGCGTGGGGCGGCACCAGAATGCGCAGGCGCTGGGCACCTAAGGCACGTTCGATGGCCCCGCGCCAGGCTTGCTGGTTTTTTTGCACCTCCACCAGCTCGGCCACAAAGGGCAGGTCGTCGGGTGGCAGCTGGAGTTGCGCGGCCAGTGCTGCGCGGAAGGCGGGGAACGCGGGCGGCAGGTTGGAGCCTGGGCGCTGGCGCACGGCATCCAGTTCGGTTTGCAGGCGCTGCACGTCGGCGTGCGCGTTGCGTTCGGCGGCCACGGCCTCTTCGGTGGTGGCTTGCAGCGCGGCCTGGGTGGCTTGCAGCCGTTGCAGGGCCGCATCGGCCTGCTGTTGGTGCTGGGCCAACATGGCAGCGTTGAGCGGGCCGTTGCCGGACAGGCCCAGGTTGCGCAGCAACAGGTGGCAGTCGGCCAGGTGGTTTTGTTTTTGCGCCACCACGGTCTGCTGGGTGGCGATGCTGTGATCCAGCAGTTTGATGTCGCCACCACCGCTGCCCAGATAGATTTCCAGCTGCGTTTGTTCGTGGGCGCGGGCCTTGTCCAGGGTGGTGCGGGCGGTGGCGATGCCTTGCTGGTGTTGGGTCAGGTTGGCTTGCAGCTCGGTGCAACGCCCCTCCCACAGCCGGGCACCTTGTGTGGCAAACCAGTGCGGCAGGGCAGCGTGCAGGCCGCGCCACTGGTGCAGGCGCAGGTTCAGTTGCTGCTCTTGCAGCGCCATGTCACGCAGGGGCAGCAGGGCCGTGTATTGGTGGTTGGCCAGTTCCAGCTCGGCGTGGATGGTGGCCAGCTCGTCAAAGCTGGCCACCACCTTCAGTGCGTCGTCATAGGCGGCATGGTCGTCCAGCACCAGATCGCGGAAGATCTCGTCGATGCTGTTGAGCTGCTTCAGGCCTGCGGCGCGGTTGAGCAGCGTGAAGGCGTTGGGGCCGACCTCGAAAAACCGTTGCAAACGCGCCAGGTAGGCCGATTTGCTGCTGAACATTTGCAGGCCATCGGTGCTTTTCTCCAGCTTGCCCAAGGCGCGTGCGCCGTCACGGTGGTGTTCTTCCAGCCACGCGTCCAGGTGGTGCCCGGTGCCACGTGCAAAGAACCAGCGCCGCGTCAGATCGGCCACGGAAGAGCTGCTGCCCTCAAACCACAGCACGCAGCCGATCAGCACCTCGGTGTCGGTGCGGGCGTCACCCAACCGGGCACCCTCTGCAACCTCGGCCCCTTCAGATCCGCCAGCGCCGTGGCCATGCACCAGCCGCGCGGCCATGGCCGTGACACAGCGCCCGGAGCGGGCCAGGTGGTTGCTGTCGTCGCCCGCGTGGCCAGGACCGGTGGCACCGCGCACGTACGACACCAGGTCGCGGTCGCTTTCGTGCCCGCCAGTGGAGGCCAGGTTGTAGCGGGGGTTGGCGCACAGCAGGGTCATGAGTGCGTCAATCAGCGTGGTTTTACCGCTGCCGGTGGGGCCGATGATGGCGGTGTTGCCCGCATCAACGCTGACCTGGTGGCGGCCTGCAAACGCGCCCCAGTTGTACAGATGCAGTTCAGCCAGGCGGTAGCCGTGCAGGGCGGCTGGTGCAAGTGGTGCAGCAAGTTGTGTGGGCGGTGCACCCGGCGCACCAGATGCATGAGGCGCAGCCACGGCACTTGTTGGGGTGGGGGTGGTGCCTTCCAGCGGCAACTGGGTGCTCATCTGGGTGCTCATTCGGGTTGCTCCGCCGCAGCTTGGCTGTTACCGCCCAGTTCGCGCAGGCGTTGCAGCAGGGCTTGCAGGTTCTCGGGGTTGGCCAGGTGGACGATCATGGGTCGGATGGTGAAGTTGTCCTGCGCATCGACTTTGGACACCACGCCGTGGTCGTGCAGGTTGTCCAGCAGGTTGAGCAGGCGCTTGCGCTCCTGCATGTCGCTGCCGGTGTGGCCCAGGTAGATTTCCAGCTGGGGCAGCAGGCCGTCCAGCGCCAGTTGCACCGGCACGCCCAGGCCGTGCTCCTGTTCGCGCTGCAAAAACTCCCGCCGCAAAATGGCCAGCAGCAGCGACTGCTCCAGCGTCAGGCGCTGGCGGCGCACCAGGGGGTGGGTCCAGTCGTCTTCCTCGCTGTCGTCGGGCTGGTAGCCAGCGGCCACGGCCACAAAGGCCAGGCCACGCACGTCGTCCACCTTCACCTGCAAATCAAGGGGCTCCAGCAGCGCGTTGACGCGCTCGGTGTCGGTGGCCACTTGCTGAAACAGTGGTTTCTTCAGCGCCCGCTCCAGCAGGCCTTGGCGCAGCAGCTCCTGCACCGCGCGGCGCAGGCTGGCGGGGGTGGCTGCTGGCGCGCTCGGTGGGTTGCCAGGTGGGGTGGCGTTGGCACCTGTGGGGCTGGCTTTGGCATCCGCAGATGGGTTCTGCGGTTTGTGTTCATCTGAATCTATAGCTGCTTGTGCTTGTATATCAAGCGCTAAAGGCACTTTTTGATTAAAATCTGTGGCGCTGGCCCACTGGTCGAAGATGTCGGGCGTGTGGGTGGCGGGTGACATGGCGGTGGCGTGTGGCGGGCGGTTGTGACGATGGGTTGGGCGACGGGGTGGAGTGTCGTGCAGCAGGGAGCATGGTGGGTGCGGTGGCTGTGCGGCGAGGCAAGAACATCAAAGCTCGGTGGCCACCGTTTGCACGGCCTGCAGCGCCAGCCGGACGCGCGGCACGGTGAAGCGCCAGGGCTGGTGGCCATGCGTGAGGGTGATGTGCTCTGGCGGGCCGTCTTCAAATGGCACCCCGGCCTCGCGGGCCAGTGCCAGCCACAGGGCCAGGGTTTCCAGGTCGTGTTCGTCGGGTGGCAGTGCCTGGGCCAGTTCGGCCAGCGTCAGTGGCTGGTCTGTCTGGGCCAGCAGGGCGATGGTTTTGTCCAGCAGGGCCTGGCGGTCCAGCCCCTCGAATGCCTGCCAGAACTCATCGTCCACCTGGTCGAGGCTGGCGTAACGGGTGGTCAGCAGCAGTTCGGACTCGCCCCCACCATTCAGTGACTTGATGCGCAGCCGCTCGATCAGTGGCAGCCCCGCCAGGGCGATGCCCAGTGGTGGCAGGGGAGCGGGCTGGCGGCGTGTGGCCTGGCGCTGCCAGTCGATGTGCAGGGCCTGTTGCAGGATGTCGTTCAGCAGTTGGCCCACGCGCTGGTTTTCAGCGGCCTGGCCGGTTTTCATGAACTGGCTCACCTCGCGCTCGCTGCGGGCACGCACGGTCTGCACCACCTTGGCTTCTTTGATGAGCTGCATCACCAGCAGGCTCATTTCGCCGCGCTGCAAGTCGTCCAGCGCTTGCGTGGCTGCCGGGTGCGCCACGATGGCGCGGATGTGGTGGCGCATGGCGGTCAGCTCGCTCTCGTGGTCAAGCTGCTGCTGAAAGCTCTCGAACACGCGCCCCTCTTGGGTGTTGAGCAAGGTGTTGTGCCCCTCCAGCAGCTGGTCCATCACCGCGCCCCGGTGGTGTTGCGCACCAAGAATGGCCTGGCGCAGCGTGCGGTCGGCCTCGCGCCAGGAGTCTTCCACCCGCCTGAAGTCGGCCCGCAGGCTGGTGGCCAGCGCATACAGGTCGCGCATGGCTTCCACCGCTTGCGCCTCGGTCAGCGTGGGCACATGGCCCGCCTGCACATCGGCCAGTTGTTGCTGCAAGTCGTCGATGCGGCGCTGCAAATGGTCGGCGCGGCTGATGGGGTCGGGGTTGAGCGTGGCAGCCAAGTTGTCAATTTCGCGCTGCACCAGCCCCAGGCGCGAGGCGGTGGAGGTCATCATGCGGTGGTCAAGTTGGGCCACAAACCGCAATGCCGATTTGAGGGCATCGGTTTCATGCACGCGCCCTTCTCGCTCGGTCACCAGGGCGCGGCGTATCCAATCGCGCAGTTCTTTGCGTGCCTGTGCGGCGACGTCAGACAGGTCAATTTCAAAGTCGGGCTGGTTGGCGTGGGCAGCCAGCATGTCGGCCAGTGCCTGCACGGCTGTGTCAAATGGCACGCCGTCGCGCTGGTGCTCAAACAGCGCATCCAGGCAGCTGAGCATCAGCGGTGCCCGCCGCGATGCCAGCAGCACCCAGGCGGGGTGTTGCTGGCGGGCGCTGATGAATTTCTGGGTGCGTTGCTGGTTGAGGCTGTGCATGTCAGGCCACTGCCCTTTCACGTATCCCGTCCAGCACCTGCACCAGTTTCTCCACCCTGACCGATGGAAACACCCCTAGAGGTTCTTGAGCGTTGATGTCGGTGTAGGGTGACTCGAACAGCAGGGGCCACTCGGCTGAAAGGAAGAGAAAGTTGCTCATTGTTTGGTTCTCCCTGGTGGGGTGCTCAGCGGATTCCAGCTGGCAACTTTGTCGATGGGCTGATGAATCGGAATACCCGCAAAAATGGTCACGCCAACACCCCGTCAAGCTACGGGTATCTCCGCGCCACATGCATGAGGGCCAGTGCGGTCACTGTGGTGTCGGTCTGCTCCAGCAGCACGATGTAGTTGGGGTGAGCCACCAGCTCCAGCGTGCCGGGCACGCGGCCTGTTCGCCGTGGGAAGTTGGGGTCGGCCAATTGGTCCACCTGACTCTCCAGCAGCACCAGCATGTCATAGGCGGCGTCGGTGTTGTGCCGCGCAATGTATTCGCCTATGGCGACCAGGTCGGCTTCATAGCGTGGCGTCCGAACGACTTGCAATGACCCGGTCATGCGGCTTGCTGGTGTTTGAAGCGGTTAAGCAGTTCTGCGCGCCGAACTGCCCATTCCTCGGGGGTATAGGGCTTGTTGGTGCCGTCTTTCAAACCGTCCATAGCGGCCTGTGCCTTGGCGCGAAACCAGCGGTCGTAGTCGGCGTCGGCCTGAGCGGCTTCGTGCGCGGCCTTGAGGGCGGCGCTGCGGTCGGGGCGGGCGACTTTTTCTTGTGCGTGGGCTTCGGGGTGCCAATCGGTGGCGTTGATGCGGCACTCGTTCAGCCCGATGGTGCGCAGCAGTTGCAGGGCTTTGCGCGGGTCAGCAAAGCGGCGGGGCTGTTTGCGGCTGGTGACCAGAATGCCCTCGTCGCGCTGGGTGTGCACGCTGACCACAAAGGCAGCGCCCATGCCGCGCAGGGTGATGCCGGTGACGCCACCGGCCAAGGTGGCTGCTTTGAGCTGTTCGAGGTTGAGGGTTTGCATGGTGAGCAGTTTAATTGTTTAAAGACAATCAATTAATAATTATGTGTAAACCAAAATCTAATTTGACGTTTCCCCAGCGCCTTCATCCCCGCTGTCGTCCCGCTTGGTCCAGCGGGCCAGCAGGTCTTGTCAATGCCAAAGAAAAAGCCCATCAGTTTTTCAACCGATGGGCATCCATGTGCGGGGTGATAGGGTCAACGCCCCCACTGTCACACGTCTATATTCCCCGCCCTCAACGCATTGGCCTCGATGAAGTTGCGCCGGGGTTCCACCTCGTCGCCCATCAGCATGGTGAAGACGCGGTCGGCTTCGATGGCGTCGTCAATTTGCACGCGCAGCAGGCGGCGCACGGTGGGGTCCATGGTGGTTTCCCACAGCTGCTCGGGGTTCATTTCGCCCAGGCCTTTGTAGCGCTGGCGCCCGGTGACGCGCTCGGCTTCGCTGATGAGCCACTTCATGGCCAGGCGGAAGTCCGCAGCCTTTTCTTCCTTTTGCTTGTCACCTTCGCCGCGCATGACCTTGCTGCCTTCTTGCAGCAGGCCCCGGAAGGTGTTGGCCGCTTGCGCCAGGGTGGCGTAATCCGCACCGTGCACAAAGTCTTGCGTGAGTACGCTGCTCTTGATGTTGCCATGGTGGCGGCGGCTGATGCGCAGCAGGGGTTTGTCGGTGCGCACGTCGAACTCGGCGGTCACTTCGGCGGGCACGCCGGTGGTGTTGAGCTCGCGCAGCTTGGCCTGCAGCGCGGGGGCGCAAGCGGCGGCATCGTCCAGGGTGTCGAGGTTGAGAGCCACACCGTCGGCAATGGCCCGCAGGGCTTCTGCGTCCATGAAGTTACCCAGGCGGGCAATGACGGCTTCGGACACCTGGTGCTGGCGCGCCAGGGTGGCCAGGGTGTCGCCGCTCAGTGTCTGGGGCGCATCGCCCCCGGTGCTGATGCTGGCTTCTTTGAGTGCAATTTTGAGCAAAAAGCCGTCCAGCGCTGGCCCATCCTTTAGGTATTGCTCTTCTTTTCCTACCTTGACCTTGTACAGCGGTGGCTGGGCAATGTAGATATGGCCGCGCTCCACCAGCTCGGGCATCTGGCGGTAAAAGAAGGTCAGCAGCAAGGTGCGGATGTGGGCGCCGTCCACGTCCGCGTCTGTCATGATGATGATGCGGTGGTAGCGCAGCTTGTCCACATTGAAGTCGTCGGCACCGCTCTTGCCCTTGCCGCTGAAGTCATCTGCCCCGGTTTTGCCGATGCCGGTGCCCAGCGCGGTGATGAGGGTGATGATTTCGTTGCTGGTCAGCAGCTTTTCGTAGCGGGCTTTTTCCACGTTCAGGATTTTGCCGCGCAGGGGCAGGATGGCCTGGAATTTGCGGTCGCGGCCTTGCTTGGCAGAGCCCCCGGCGGAGTCACCCTCCACCAGGTAGATTTCGCACAGGCTGGGGTCTTTTTCCTGGCAGTCGGCCAGTTTGCCGGGCAGGCCCATGCCGTCGAGCACGCCTTTGCGGCGGGTCATTTCGCGGGCTTTGCGGGCGGCTTCGCGGGCGCGGGCGGCCTCCACGATCTTGCCGCACAGCATTTTGGCGTCGTTGGGGTGTTCTTCCAGGTAGTCCATCAGCGACTTGGCCACGATGTCCTCCACCGGGGCGCGCACTTCGCTGGACACCAGCTTGTCCTTGGTCTGGCTGGAAAACTTGGGCTCAGGCACCTTGACCGACAGCACGCAGCACAGGCCTTCGCGCATGTCGTCGCCGCTCACTTCCACCTTGGCTTTTTTGGCAAATTCGTTCTGCTCGATGTATTTGCCAATGACGCGGGTCATGGCCGCGCGCAGGCCGGTCAGGTGGGTGCCACCGTCGCGCTGAGGGATGTTGTTGGTGAAACACAGCACGTTTTCGTTGTAGCCGTCGTTCCACTGCATGGCCACTTCCACACCAATGCTGGTGCCGGGAATGCCGCCATAGCTCTCGGCCGGGCGCTCGCCCATGGCGTGGAAGGCGGTGGGGTGCAGCACCTTTTTGTTGGCGTTGACGTAGTCCACAAAGCCTTTGACGCCGCCCGCGCCCGAAAAGTCGTCTTCCTTGCCGCTGCGCTCGTCCTTCAGGCGGATGCGTACGCCGTTGTTCAGGAAGCTGAGTTCGCGCAGGCGCTTGGCCAGAATTTCGTAGTGGAAGTCGGTGTTCTGCGTGAAGATTTCGGTGTCGGGCAAAAAGTGCACTTCGGTCCCGCGCTTGTCGGTGGCACCCAGCACGCGCATGGGGCTCACCTCGATGCCATTCACCTGGTCCAGCAGGCGGTTTTGGACAAAGCCTTTGGCAAACTCGATCTGGTGCACCTTGCCTTCGCGGCGCACCGTGAGGCGCAGCCACTTGCTCAGGGCGTTCACGCAGGACACGCCCACACCGTGCAGGCCACCCGAGACCTTGTAGCTGTTCTGGTTGAACTTGCCGCCCGCGTGCAGCTCGGTGAGGGCAATTTCTGAAGCCGAGCGCTTGGGCTCGTGCTTGTCGTCCATCTTCACGCCCGTGGGAATGCCGCGGCCGTTGTCGGTCACGCTGATGGAGTTGTCGGCGTGGATGGTCACCACGATGTCATCGCAGTGCCCGGCTAGGGCTTCGTCGATGGAGTTGTCCACCACCTCGAACACCAGGTGGTGCAGGCCGGTGCCGTCGGACGTGTCGCCGATGTACATGCCGGGGCGCTTGCGCACCGCTTCCAGCCCTTCCAGGATTTGGATGGCCCCTTCGCCATACCCTTCCGATGCCCCCGCCTGGTGGGCATTGATGGTGGGCTGGAAGCTGGAGGCCTCGGCGCTGACGCTGTCGTTGGGTTGGCTGGATGGGGTGTTGGGGTCGGTCATGTCGGTGTTCCTGGTGGCAAGGGCCCGGTGTGCCGGACCCCTTGCAAGCACCAAACCCGCTTTGGGCGCTATCGCCCGCTGCGGGTTGGTGGGGTGGTGCGGTCGCGCTCAAATGCGCATGGGCATGACCACGTACTTGAAGTGTTCGTTGTCGGGGTTGGTGATGAGTGCGGAGCTGTTGCCGTCGGCCAGCTCCAGCTTGACCATGTCCTGGCTCATGTTGGCCAGCACGTCGATCAGGTAGCTCACGTTGAAGCCGATTTCGATGGTGTCGCCGCCGTAGTCAATGTCGAGCTCGTCCACCGCCTCTTCCTGCTCGGCGTTGTTGCTGGCCACCCGCAGCACGCCGGGCTCCAGGTTCAGGCGCACGCCCTTGAACTTTTCGCTGGTCATGATGGCGGTGCGCTGCAGCGTGGACAACAGGGCCACACGGCCCAGGGTCACGCTGTTGTGGTGGTTCTTGGGGATCACCCGGTTGTAGTCGGGGAACTTGCCCTCAACCAGCTTGGTGACGAACTCCATGCCGTCGAAGCTGAACTTGGCCTGGTTGCTGGCAAATTGCAGCTCGATGTCGCCTTCTTTGTCGGAGAGCAGGCGCTGCAGCTCCACCACGGTTTTGCGCGGCAGGATGACCTCTTGCTTGGGCACTTCGGTGTCCAGTTGTGCGCTGGCAAATGCCAGGCGGTGGCCGTCGGTGGCCACCAGGCTGAGTTGCTGGCCTTCGGCCACGAACAGAATGCCGTTGAGGTAGTAGCGGATGTCGTGCACCGCCATGGCAAAAGCCACCTGGCTGAGCAGGCTTTTGAGGGTGGCCTGGGGCACACTGAACACCGGCCCCAGCGCGGTAGATTCCTGTACCAGCGGGAAGTCTTCCGCTGGCAGGCTCTGCACCGTGAAGCGGCTTTTGCCGCCTTTGAGCAACAGCTTGCCACCGGTTTGCTCCAGGCTCACGGTCTGGTCGTCGGGCATGGTGCGCAGAATGTCGATGAGCTTGCGCGCGCCCACGGTGATGCCGAGATCGCCCGGGTCCCCGCCGAGGTCCACCTGGGTGCGGATCTGGATCTCAAGGTCGCTGGTGGTCAGTTGGGTCTGCGCGCCTGTTTTGCGGATGAGCACGTTGGCCAGGATGGGCAGCGTGTGCCGGCGCTCCACGATGCCGGACACCGATTGCAGAGCAGCCAGAATCTGGCTTTGGGCAGCTTTCAAAACGATCATGTCATGCCTTTGGGGTGAAGGGCGTGGGCGGCCAGGGCCACGCAAGCCAGGGGTCGGGTGGGGCAGTTCCCGCGCAACGGGGGTATTTTCGCCGCAATGCGCAGGGGGTTGGCCAGGTGGCGGGCGTGCACGGTGCTCAGCCTTTGAGGGTTTGTTCCAGCACGTGCAGTTGCTGGTTCAGTTCGGCCAGTTGGGCCCGTTCGGCAGCCATTTTGCGCACGGCATGCAGCACGGTGGTGTGGTCCCGCCCGCCGAACAGCTCGCCAATTTCGGGCAGGCTTTTTTGGGTCAGCTCTTTGGCCAGGTACATGGCAATCTGGCGCGGGCGGGCAATGCTGGCCGGGCGCTTCTTGCTGTACATGTCGGCAACCTTGATCTTGTAGAAGTCGGCCACGGTTTTCTGGATGTTTTCCACAGAGATCTGCCGGTTCTGGATGGACAGCAGATCTTTGAGGGCATCGCGCGCCAGCTGGATGGAAATGTCTTTCTGGTTGAAGCGCGAATACGCCAGAATTTTTCGCAGCGCTCCCTCCAGCTCCCGTACGTTGGAGCGCACGTTTTTGGCCACAAAAAAAGCGACTTCTTCGGGCATGGTGGTGCCCTCGACTTCGGCCTTGTTGATCAGGATGGCCACGCGCATTTCCAGCTCGGGCGGCTCGATGGCCACCGTCAGCCCCGAGTCGAAGCGCGACACTAGGCGCTCGTGGATGTCGGCCAGCCCCTTGGGATAGGTGTCGCTGGTCATGACGATGTGGCTTTTTTTGGCCAGCAGCGCCTCGAAGGCGTTGAAAAACTCCTCTTGCGTGCGTTCCTTGTTGGCAAAGAACTGCACGTCGTCGATCAGCAGCAGGTCGAGCGAGTGGTAGCGCTCCTTGAATTCGTCAAAGGTTTTGCGCTGGTAGGACTTGACCACATCGGTCACGAACTGCTCGGCGTGGATGTACAGCACCTTGCCTTTGGGGTTGTCGGCCAGCAACTGGTTGCCAATGGCGTGCATCAGGTGGGTTTTGCCCAGTCCCACCCCGCCGTAGATGAACAGGGGGTTGTACAGCTGCCCCAGGCTGCCCGCCACGTGCATGGCGGCGGCGCGTGCCATGCGGTTGGCCGAACCTTCGACCAGGGTGGCAAAGGTCAGGGCGGGGTTGAGGCGGCTTTTGGGGTCGTTGCCCACGGGCGCCGGTTGGGGTGAGGGCACCTCGGGGGCCTCGGCCAGCACCTGCTCCTGCACGGTGCGGGGGGTGGGGGTAGAGCGGGCAGGGCCCTCGCGTGGGGCCAGCGCCAGGTCCACCGCCACGTCGCACTCGGCCAGCTCGCTCAGGGCGGTGGCGATGCGTGCGGCATACTGGTTGCGAATCCAATCCATTTTGAAGCGGTTGCCCACCAATATGGTCACACGGGTGAGGTCATCGGCCACGCGCGCCGACAGCGGGCGTATCCAGGTGTTGAACTGCTGTTCTGGCATGTCCTGAGCCAGCCGGTCAACGCAGGCTTGCCACAGGTCGTGGTGCAAAGTGGGGGAGATTCCCTGGGGCATGGAGCGGGTGGTTCGGGTTATTTTTGTGGATAGCCGGGGGGTAGGCAGCCCGCGATTGTAGGCCGCGCGCCGACTTATCCACAGCCGGTCAAACCCCCGGCGCCATCCCTCCCGTGGGCCTGGTTTTGCCTGCTGCCCGTACCTAGCTTGTCAGCCCCACGCCTTTTTGCCATAATCGCGGGCTTTGCCGATTGCGGGCAACGACTATTTTTTTTCCGGACCTCATCATGAAACGCACTTACCAGCCCTCCAAAACACGCCGCGCACGCACCCATGGTTTCCTGGTACGCATGAAAACCCGGGGTGGCCGCGCCGTGATCGCTGCGCGCCGCGCCAAAGGCCGCAAGCGCCTGGGCCTGTAAGCCCTTTGCCTGCGTGTGGCTGACTGACCGTCCAAGGGCCCGACGGTCCAGGCGCCGAATGTCTTGTTAAGCCGACAGGGCCGCACTTGCAGCATCTGACCACCAAAGCGCAGTTCCAGGCAGCCATGTCAGGCATCACTGCGGCCAAAACACACCACTTTGCGCTGCACCTCGTGTCCCTGGAGGGCGGCGGAGATTTTGTGCGTCTGTTCCCGCAGGCGCAGCCCTGGGTGGGGGTCATCATCCCCAAGCGTTGGGCGCGTCGGGCCGTGACCCGAAACACCATCCGCCGCCAAATTTACGAGCTCGCCCGCGCAGCCCAGGGCAGTTTGCCGCGCGCCGCCATGGTGGTGCGGCTGCGCAGCGAGTTCAGCCGAAAACGCTTCATCAGCGCCACCTCCGACGTGCTCAAGGCGGCGGTGCGTGCGGAGTTGTTGTCGCTGTACCGCCAGGTGCAGCGCCCCAATTCAGTCGAGGAACCCAGCCATGCTGGCTGATGTGCCCCGGCGCGTGCTGATGGGGTTGGTCAAGGGCTACCGCCTGCTGCTCAGCCCCTGGCTGGGGTCGGGTTGTCGCTTCGAGCCCACCTGTTCTGTGTACGCTCTGGAGGCCATCGAGCGCCACGGTGCGGCAGCGGGGAGTTACCTCATGCTGGGCCGGATTGCGCGTTGCCAACCCTGGTGTGCTGGGGGCTGCGACCCCGTGCCCCAAGACCGGCCCCGGCTGTTTGCGCACTTGTTTTCCAAGTCTTCGGAGAAAAAACCGTCATGACTGACATTCGCCGTTCTATTTTGTGGGTGATTTTTGGCTTCTCCATGGTCCTGATCTGGGACAAGTGGCAGTTGCACAACGGTCACCCTGCCACATTTTTTCCGCAAAGCCCCACGCCGGCTGCGGTGGCGCCTGCCCCGGCAGGCGCTGGCGATGTGCCCAGCGCCACCGCCCTGGGGGGGGCAGCGCCTGGCGCAGGTGTGGCCGCTGTGGGTACCACACAGACTGCTGCACCACGCGAGACCCGCGTGGTGAGCACCGATGTGCTCAAACTCACCTTTGACCTCGAAGGCGGCTCTCTGGTGGGTGCTGATCTGCTGGCGCACCAGGAAGCCACGCTGTCGAGCAAAAACCAGGCGGTCAAGCCACTGACCCTGCTGACCCAGGGGGCCAACCATGTGTACGTGGCTCAGTCTGGCCTGATTGGCGTGCCCGGCACCACCTTGCCCACCCACAAGACGCCCATGACCATGGTGTCTGCCGACACCACACTCCAAGACGGCCAGGACACGCTGGTGGTGCGCTTTGAGTCCGCCGATGTGGGCGGTGCCAAGCTGGTCAAAACCTACACCCTGCGCCGTGGCGAGTACCTGATTCCGGTCACCCACGAAGTGATCAACACCGGCACGACTGCGCTGTCGCCCCAGCTGTATCTGCAGCTGGTGCGCGACGCCAGCAAAGGCGAGAACGAAACTCCGTTCTACTCCACCTTCACAGGTCCTGCGGTGTTCACCCAGGCCGCGAAGTACCAGAAGATCGAGTTTGCCGACATTGAAAAAGGCAAGGCCGATTTCATCAAGGTGGCGTCCGATGGCTACGTGGCCATGGTGCAGCACTACTTCGCCTCGGCCTGGTTGCTGGGCGACGGTGTGGAGCGTGAGCACTTTGCCCGCCGTTTGCCGGACACCAACCCGGCGCTGTATTCGGTCGGCATGATCACGGCCGTGGGCACGCTGACGCCTGGCCAGTCCAAGGCCCTGGAAACTCGGCTGTTTGTGGGCCCGCAGGCAGAAAAGGTGCTGGAGCAGGTCGCTCCTGGCCTGGAGCTGGTGAAAGACTACGGTTGGCTCACCATGCTGGCCAAACCGCTGTACTGGTTGCTGGAAAAAATCCATGGGTTCGTGGCCAACTGGGGCTGGGCCATTGTGTTGCTGGTGGTGCTGCTCAAGGCCGCGTTCTACTGGCTCAATGCCATGGCCTATCGCAGCATGGCCAAGATGAAGGCGATCAACCCCCGCATCACCGAGATGCGCGAGCGCCTCAAGGACAACCCGCAGCAAATGCAGATGGAGATGATGAAGATCTACCGCGAGGAAAAGGTCAACCCCATGGGTGGCTGTTTCCCCATCATGATCCAGATTCCGGTCTTCATTGCGCTGTACTGGGTGCTGCTGTCCAGCGTGGAAATGCGCAACGCGCCCTGGGCGCTGTGGATCACCGACCTGTCGTCGCCCGACCCCTGGTACATCCTGCCCCTGGTCATGGCCGTGACGACCATGATCCAGACCGCCCTCAACCCGCTGCCGCCCGATCCGCTGCAGGCCAAGCTGATGTGGTTCATGCCACTGGCCTTCTCTGTCATGTTCTTCTTCTTCCCGTCCGGCCTGGTGCTGTACTGGATCACGAACAACGTGCTGACCATTGCCCAGCAGGCCTACATCAACCACAGCATGGGCGTGCCGCTGAAGTTCAGCATGCCCAAGTTCAAGTGAACCTCGCCTGATCAGTCCCACAGGGGCCGCGCACGCCGCAAGGTGGCGCGGCCTTTTGCCTTTTGGAGTGCGCCCACATGTTCAGCCGCCAGCAAGACCCCATCGTGGCCATTGCCACTGCCCCAGGGCGCGGAGCCGTTGGCATCGTCCGGGTGTCGGGCAAAGGCCTGTCGCCGCTGGTGCAGGCCCTGTTCGGGCGCAGCTTGCGGGCGCGCGAGGCCACCTATCTGCCGTTTCGGGGGGCAGACGGCCAGCCCATCGACCACGGCCTGGCACTGTGGTTTCCCGCGCCGCACTCGTTCACCGGGGAAGATGTGCTGGAGCTGCAGGCACACGGCGGGCCGGTGGTGCTGCAGCTGCTGCTGGCCCGCTGCCTGGAGGTGGCGGGCCAGCAGCAGGCGCCGGGCGCTGCCGCTGCGGCAGGCGCTGGGGCTGTGGTGTTGGCGGGCTTGCGGGTGGCCCAGCCCGGCGAGTTCAGCCAGCGGGCTTTCCTGAACAACAAGCTGGACCTGGCCCAGGCCGAGGCGATTGCCGACCTGATCGACGCCAGCACCGAGGCGGCGGCCAGGAGCGCCAGCCGCAGCCTCTCGGGCGAATTCAGCCGCGACATCCATGCGCTGCGCGATGCCCTCATCCACCTGCGCATGCTGGTGGAGGCGACGCTGGATTTTCCGGAGGAAGAAATCGACTTTCTGCGCAAGGCAGACGCAGCAGGGCAGCTGCAAAAGCTGCAGTTGGCGCTGACCCAGGTTCGGCAGCGTGCCCGCCAGGGTGCGCTGCTGCGCGAGGGCATACGGGTGGTCATTGCGGGGCAGCCCAACGCGGGCAAAAGTTCGCTGCTCAACGCGCTGGCCGGGGCCGAGCTGGCCATCGTCACCCCCATTGCGGGTACCACCCGCGACAAGGTGGAGCAGACCATACAGATCGAGGGGGTGCCGCTGCACGTGATCGACACCGCGGGGCTGCGCGACAGCACCGACGAGGTCGAGCAAATAGGCATAGCCCGCGCCTGGGAGGCCATTCACAGCGCCGACGCAGTGCTGATGCTCCACGACCTGACCCGATGCGGTGACCCTGAATACATAGCTGCTGACGCAGACATAGCAAGCGCTATCGGCCAAAAAGATCATCAAATTCATCTGTGGAACAAGTGCGACGTCTGTGTGCCCGAAGCCCTGGCACGCGTGGCCGATGGCGATCTCGCCATTTCAGCCAAGGCTGGGCTGGGTCTGGCGCCGCTGCGCCAGCGCCTGCTGCAGGCAGTGGGTTGGCAGAGTGCTCCCGAGGGGGTGTACATGGCCCGCGAGCGGCATGTGCTCGCCCTGGCAGCGGTGGGTGACCACCTCGATCTGGCCGCCCAGTGGCTGGGGCATGCCAACGAGCACCTCGATTTGCTGGCCGAAGAACTCCGCCTGGCCCAGGCGGCGTTGGGCGACATCACGGGAGAGTTTTCGGCAGATGACTTGCTGGGCGAAATTTTCAGCCGTTTTTGCATCGGAAAGTGAAACCAGCGTCGCAGCCAGGCGGTGGATGATTCGGCGCATCCTTGGTAGGAAACCTGCACATGTACATCGGTCAGCTGTCCAAACGCTCGGGCGCCTCGCGCAAGGCGATCTACCTGTATGAGGAGCTGGGGCTCATTCCCACACCGGTGCGACAGGGCACCTACCGCGTGTACCCGCCCGAGGTGGTGGGACTCATCCATGTCATCCGGTGTGCGCAGTCGCTGGGCTTCAGGCTGAGTGAGTTGGCTGAGGCCTTGCGCGACACAACCGCCACCGGGCTGCCTGGGCCGGCGGTGTTGCTGGGGCACATTGCCCGCAAACAACAGGCCCTGCAGCGGCAGCAGCAGGCCATCCAGTGCCAGCTTGACCAGCTGCAAACCTTTGGCCAGCAGGTGCAGGACATGCCGCTGTCGGCGTGGAGGTGCCAAGAAAATACTTGACCTTGCCCCTAGGGGCAAACTTTAGAGTGCAGGTTTTCTCCACTCGAAAGGAGCCTGCATGGGCAAACGTGTTCTGGTCATTCTTGGTCATCCCTCTGACGACAGCCTGTGCGCCGCGCTGGCCGATGCCTACGCGCAGGGCGCTCGCTCGGCGGGTCATGAGGTCAGGCGCCTGGCGCTGGGCCAGCTGCGGTTTGACCCCCTGCTGCACCACGGTTATGCCGCCGAGCAGGCGCTGGAGCCCGACCTGGTCGAGGCGCAGCAAGCCATCGTGTGGGCCCAGCACACCGTGTGGGTGTACCCCATCTGGTGGGGTGCCATGCCGGCGCTCCTCAAGGGATTTGTGGACCGCACCTTCTTGCCGGGGTTTGCGTTTCGGTTCCGAGAGGGCCGATCCCTGCCCGAGCAGCTGCTCGTTGGCCGCTCCGCCCACCTGCTGGTGACCATGGACACGCCACCCTGGTACTACCGGTGGGTGTACCGCATGCCTGCCCACCAGCAGATGAAGCGAACCATTCTGGGGTTCTGTGGCTTTGATCCGGTGGATATCACCAGCTTTGGCCCGGTGCGCAGCGCCGACGCAGCCCGGCGCGCGCGCTGGCTGGCGCAGGCCCATGCCTGCGGCGCACGCGCCTGAGCAAAGGAATCGATGCTTTGAACCGATGGAACAACCTGAAGGAGAACAGGCATGCAATGGATACAGAAATACTTGGTGTTGGGCCTGGTCGCAAACTCGACGGCCCTGTACGCCCTGGCACTGCACACGGGGCAGCCCACCGAGTGGGCGGTGCTGTTGGCTTCGGTGCTGACATTGGGGGTGGTCTGGGTGTTGGAGCGGCGGATCCCCTTTCGGCCGGGTTGGCGCAGAGGCAGCGGTGGCCACCAGGGCGATTGGAAGGTGGATGTGACCAGCGCAGGGGTGATCGTCGGGGTGGTGGACCCCTTACTCAAGGCGCTTGCTCCGCTGCTGCTGGTGCGGCTGTACGCTGCGGTGGGTGCTCCATTGGAGGCAGGTGCGCTGCTGGCAGGGCTCAGCCTGGGTGCGCAGGTGCTGGTGGTGCTGTTGGGGGCGGAGCTGGGCAAATACGTCGCTCACCGGCTGCACCACCGGTTGGCCCCGCTGTGGTGGCTGCATGCCATGCACCACAGCAGCACTCGGCTGTATGTGCTCAATGGCTTGCGCGTTCACCCGCTGAACCACGCGCTGAACTTTGCCCTGTCGGTGCTGCCGCTCATGCTGCTGGGTGCGTCGCCCGAGGCCATCTGGGCCTACCTGGCCCTGACGCAGCCGGTTCTGCTGTTGCAGCACGCCAACATCGACCTGCGCCACGGCTGGCTCAACCGGGTGTTCAGCACGCCCGAGGTGCACCGGTGGCACCACAGCACCCACCCGCAAGAGGCCAACAGCAACTTTGGCAGTACCTTGATGCTTTGGGACCACTTGCTGGGTACCTACCGGGCAGCCGAGGGTTTTGACAAATCACGGCAAGTGGGCTTGTTTGCAGCATCAGGGGCCAGCTATCCGGGCAGCAGTGGCTATGTGCGCCAGCTCATGTCCATGTGGCGGGCACCGTGCTGCCGGGTTTGATGCGGTCACCTGGTTTTGGCGGGTCAATCTGCCGGTGATGCCCAATTCGCTCCGTTGGACCTCGGCATGGACCCCGATGGCCCCCACAACCGTGGCGGCCTGAGTGTGCCTTTCCATCCCGCCTCCTATGGGGGTGCGGTGCCGGTGTTGTTCATGGGCTGGTTTGTGGCCAACCATGCGCTCGAGCAAACGGTTTGCAGTGGTTATGTCTCTTATAAATAAGAGCTAACTATTCATATAGTAAAAGCGATAAATGCCAAAAAACTTATGAATTTCTGCTGAAAGTCAGTGCCCGGCAAAGTCCACCAGTGTGAACAGGGGCAGGCCGCTTTCTTTCAGGCGGTCAGAGCCACCCAGCTCTGGCAAGTCCACGATGGCCGCGCCCTCCACGACGGTGGCGCCCAGCTTTTCCAGCAATTTTTTGCCGGCCATCATGGTGCCGCCGGTGGCAATCAGGTCGTCGATCAGCAGCACCCGGTCGCCGGGTTTGACGGCGTCGGTGTGCAGCTCCACGGTGGCGCTGCCGTACTCCAGCTCGTAGGTTTCTTCCACGGTGGTGAAGGGCAGCTTGCCTTTCTTGCGGATGGGCACAAAGCCCAGACCCAGGCAATAGGCCACCGCCGAGCCGATGATGAAGCCTCGCGCATCCAGTCCCGCCACCACTGTGGGCTTGCGGGCGGGGTCCATGTAGCGGTGCACAAAGGCGTCAACCAGCACACGAAACACCAGCGGGTCTTGCAGCAGGGGGGTGATGTCGCGGAACTGCACGCCCGGCGCGGGCCAATCGGGCACGGTGCGGATGTGGGACTTCAGGTAGGCAGAGGTGTCCATGGAGGGCCTTTTGTGGGAGCTGTGATGGGCGATGGGGAGCGATGGTGGGCGATGAGCGGCATCAGGCCATGGCCAGGCGCTCTTCGGCCAGTGCCAGTGCAGTGGGTTTGCCGCTGAGTACCAGGGTATCGCCTTCACGCAGCACGGTGTTGTCATCGAAGGGGCACGACTTGCCCTGGCTGCGCAGGCTGACCACGCGCGCTTGCACCTCGTCGAGCAACAGGTCGGCCAGGGTTTGGCCGACGCAGCGGGAACCCGCCGGCAGGGTGTAGGGGCTCAGGTGCTCGCTGTTGACCTCGTCGGCGTTGTCGTCGTCGCCCCCGTGGAAGTAACCGCGCAGCAGGCCGTAGCGCTCTTCGCGCTGCTCCTGCACCATGCGCAAAACCTTGCGCACCGGCACACCCACCAGGGCCAGTGCGTGGCTGGCGAGCATCAGGCTGGCCTCAATGGCTTCAGGCACCACCTCGGTGGCGCCGGCGGTTTGCAGCGCATCCAGGTTGGCATCGTCCAGGGTACGCACCACCACTGGCAAATGAGGGGCCAGCTCTCGCAGGTGGCCCAGCACCTTGAGCGCACTGGCGTTGTCGATGTACGTGATGGCCACCGCACTTGCCCGCGACAACCCGGCTGCTGTCAGCGCCTGGGCGCGTGTGGCATCTCCGAACACGACAGAGTCTCCGGCGGCGGCGGCTTTGCGCACCCGGTCGGGGTCCAGGTCCAGTGCCATGTATGGAATGCCCGCTTTTTCCAGCAGGCGGGCCAGGTTCTGACCGCAGCGGCCGTAGCCACAAATGACCACATGGCCCTGTGCAGCGATGGATTTTTTGACGATGCTCGTCATCTGCACCGACTGCATCAGCCAGTCGCTGCCCACCAGCCTCATGACCAGTGGGTTGGTGCCCATGATGATGAATGGCGTGGCCAGCATGGACAGCACCATGGCGGCCAGCACGGGGTTGAACAGCTCGGGGGGCACCAGGTTGTTCTGCCCCGCCAGCGTCAGCAGCACAAAGCCGAATTCACCGGCCTGTGCCAGGTACAGGCCGGTGCGCAGCGAGGTGCCCAGGCTGGCCCCCAGCAGCTTGGCCAGCCCCGTGATCAGCACCAACTTGAACAGCACCGGCACGGTGACCAGCAGCAGCACCAGCGGCCAGCGCTCCAGCACCAGGCGCCAGTCAAGCATCATGCCGATGGTGATGAAAAACAGCCCCAGCAGCACGTCGTGGAAGGGCCGGATGTCGGTTTCCACCTGGTGCTTGTATTCCGTCTCTGAAATCAGCATGCCCGCCACGAACGAGCCCAGGGCCATGGACAGCCCGGCGTGTTCGGTTACCCAGGCCAGACCCAAGGTAATCAGCAGCAGGTTGAGCATGAACAGCTCGTCGCTCTTGCGCCGCGCCACCTGGTTGAGCCACCAGCGCAGCAGCTTTTGCCCGCCCGTCAGCAACAGGCCCAGCAGCACAATGGCCTTGACCACCGCCAGCCCCAAGGCCCACGCCAGTTCTGCCGGTGGTGAGCCCAGGGCCGGAATCAGCACCAGCAGGGGCACCACCGCCAGATCCTGGAACAGCAATATGCCTACCACCCGTTTGCCGTGGTCGGACTCCAGCTCCAGCCGCTCGGCCACCAGTTTGATGACGATGGCCGTGCTGCTCATGGACATGACGCCACCCAGGGCCAGTGCGGTTTGCCACTCCATGTGCCACCAGGTCGGGATGGCCCATGCCAGGGCCAGCGAACCCAGCGTGACCAGCACCACCGTCAGCCCCACCTGTGCCAGGCCCAGGCCAAACACAAGGCTGCGCATGGTCCGCAACTTGGGCAGGCTGAACTCAAGCCCAATCACAAACATCAGCAGCACCACGCCAAACTCGGCCAGGTAACGCACACCGGCCGAGTTTTGGGCCAGTGCCAACGCATTCGGGCCAATTACCACCCCCACGAACAGGTAGCCCAACATCGGCGGCAGCTTGAGCGACCGGCACGCCACCACGCCCAGCACAGCGGCCAACAGATACAGCAGGGTCAGGTCCAATCCGGTCATGGCACTATGGTAACCATGCCCCCTGCGCATGGGCTGGTGCTGCGCATGCCTGACCGATAATGCAGGCATGACCCCACCGACTCAGTTGGACCCCGCCCATGTCCTTGCCCTCGCCCGAGAGGCGTTGGCCACCGAAGCCCAGGCGGTGCAAGCTGCTGGGCAGCGGCTGGGTCCTGCGTTTGTGCAGGCTGTGGAGCTGGTGCTGCGGGTGCCAGGCCGCGTGGTTGTCATGGGCATGGGCAAGAGTGGCCATGTGGGCCGCAAGGTGGCCGCCACGCTGGCCTCCACCGGCACGCCCGCCATGTTCGTGCACCCGGCCGAGGCCAGCCACGGCGACCTGGGCATGATCACCCCGGCCGATGTGGTGCTGGCCATCAGCAACAGTGGCGAAAGCGACGAGCTCACGGTGCTGTTGCCCGTGCTCAAGCGCATGAATATTCCCCTGCTGGCCATGACGGCCCGCCCCGAGAGCACCTTGGCCCGCCATGCCCGTCAGGTGCTCGACACCAGTGTGGACAAAGAGGCTTGCCCGCTCAACCTTGCGCCCACAGCGAGCACCACGGTGCAGATGGCCATGGGCGATGCGCTGGCCGTGGCTCTTCTGGATGCCCGGGGTTTCAAGCCCGACGACTTTGCACGCAGCCACCCTGGCGGTGCGCTGGGCCGCAAGCTGCTGACCCATGTGCGCGACGTGATGCGCAGCGGCGACGCGGTGCCCCGCGCCAGCGCCAGCGCCACGGTCATGGCGCTCATGCGCGAAATCAGCGCCAAGGGCCTGGGGGCCACCTCTGTGCTCAACGACGACGGCGACATTGTGGGCATCTTCACCGATGGAGACTTGCGCCGCCTCATCGAGCAGGGGGTCGATCTGCGCGCGGCCCTGGCTCGAGACGTCATGCACCCCAACCCACACACAGTGGCTGAGACGGCCTTGGCGGCAGATGCCGCACAGCTCATGGAGGTGCACCGCATTTCCAGTGTGCTGGTGGTCGATGCACAGGGCCGACTGTGTGGCGCGCTCAACACCCACGACCTCATGCGTGCGAAGGTCATCTGAATGGCAATGCCCTCCTCCCCTCTGTCCTGTGTGCCGCCGCGACTCATGTTTGCGCCCGAACTGTTGCTCAAGGCCCAACCTGTGCGGGTGGTGTTTTTTGACGTGGACGGTGTCATGACCGATGGCGGGCTGCTGTTTACCGAGCACGGTGAAACCCTCAAGCGCTTCCATTCGTTGGACGGTCACGGCATCAAGCTGCTGCAACGGGTGGGCATCACCCCGGCGGTGGTCACCGGTCGAGACTCTGCACCCCTGCGGGTGCGCCTGGCCGCGCTGGGGGTAACCCATGTGCGCTATGGCACCGAGGACAAGCGCCCAGCAGCAGAGGCCATCCTGGCTGAGTTGGGCCTGGACTGGTCACAGACTGCGGCCATGGGTGACGATTGGCCCGATGCGCCCTTGCTGCGCCGGGCGGCTCTGGCCTGCGCTCCGTGCGGTGCCCATGCAGAGATTCGCGCACTGGCCGACTTTGTGCCCGAGGCCCCGGCCGGGCACGGTGCGGTGCGTGGCCTGTGTGACCTGCTGCTGGTGGCCAGCGGCCACTACGCCCGGCTGTGGGATGAGTACGCTGCCTGACGCCCTGCGCTCCCCGCAGGGGATGCCTACCCACCCGGGCCCACGCCGCCATGTGCGGCCCTGGTGGCACGTGCTGGAGCGCCTGAGCATCTACATGCCAGCGTTGCTCATGGCGTTGCTGGCACTGGGTTCCTACTGGCTGCTGCGCGCCACACCCGCAGCGCCCAAGCCTGAACCCGAGCGCACGGTTGGCCACCTGCCCAGCGACGTGATGCGGGGCTTTGCCATCCGAACATTCGGTGCCCAGGGGCAGTTGCGCGCTGAGGTGCGTGGGACCGAGGCCAGGCGGTTTGCCGACGATGGCAGCATGGAGATGGACCGTGCACGCATCCGCTCATTCAGCGACGCTGGCGTGCTGACCACCGCAGAGGCCGACCTGGTCTGGACCGATGCGGCCCACGAGCACTACGTTTTGCAAGGAAATGCTCTGGTGGTGCGCCATGGCGCACAGCTGCCGGGTGCCCCGGCGCTGGAGCGGATAGAGTTCCATGGCGATCACCTGAGCATCTGGTCCGATGACCGCCGGGTGGTCTCCGAGCAACCTGTGCTGCTGGTGCGGGGGGGGCACCGCATCACCGCGCAGAGCCTGGACTGGTCGGAGCAGTCGCGCGTCGCGCAGCTCACCGGGCGGGTGCGGGCCCACCTGGCGGCGCAGCCCGCGGCGCGTTGAGTTTGCCCGCACGCAAGACCGGCGTGCCACCCGCCAGGAGCGTGTACATTCTCGGCGCAGGAGAAAAAGCCATGAAACAGACTGTTCTCTCAACCAACCTCCGCACTGGCGCCTTGCTGGTGTTCGGCCTGCTGGTGTCGCTCGGTGCCTTGGCACAGGCCAGGGAGCCATCGCCGCTGCAGGTCAGCATATGGGCTTCGAGCTGCATGGCCTGCCATGGGCCGGAAGGCCGTGCCGAAGGCACGGGCCTGACCATTGGTGGCCGCCCTGCCGATGATTTGCTCGGCAAACTCATGGCCTACAAAAGCGGTAAGTTGACCGCCACCATCATGCACCAGCACGCCAAGGGCTACAGCGACAACGAGTTGCGGCTGATTGCCAACTATTTCTCCACCCTGAAGTGAGGTCATGACCATGATCGCCATGACGAACCGTCGCCAGTTCTTGCAGGCAGGGGTCGCCAGCGCAGTGGCTGTGGCTGCCCCCCATGTCGGTGCCCAGACAGGCCCTCGGGTCGTGATTGTGGGTGGCGGGTTTGGTGGAGCCACCGCCGCACGCTACCTCAGGCGCTTGAGCCCTTCGGTACAGATCACACTGATTGAACCCAACAGCGAGTTCATCATGTGTCCCATGAGCAACCGGGTCATACACGGCGGACTCAGCCTGAAGGACATCTCCCGACCCTACGCCGGGTTTGTGGAGCGCCATGGCATGCGCTGGGTCAAGGCCATGGCCGATGACATCGACACGGCCAAGCGGGAGGTGCGCGCCGGTGGCGAGAAAATTGCCTACGACCGCCTGATCGTGGCCCCGGGTGTGGACTATGTGTACGACGGCATCGAGGGGCTCAAAACCGCCCAGCAGCAAGCCAGGGTGCCCCATGCCTGGAAAGCGGGCGAGCAAACCCTGCAGCTGCGCAACATGCTGGTCAGCATGCCCGAAGATGGAGTGGTGGCCATGCACATTCCCAAGGTGCCTTACCGCTGTCCACCAGGGCCGTATGAGCGGGCCAGCCTGATTGCCCACTACCTGCGGCAACGAAAGCCCAAAGCCAAGCTGCTGGTGTTCGACGCCAACCCGGAGATTCAAGCCAAAAAGGGCTTGTTTGAGACCGCCTGGAAAAGCCGCTACGACGGCATGCTGGAGTACGTGCCCAATGCCGATCTCAAAGCGGTTGACACAGCCACGGGCACACTGGAGTTCGATGTCCAGGGTAAGGTCAAGGCCCATGTGATCAACGTCATTCCACCCCAGCGCGCCGGGGCAGTGGCGCGCCAGGCTGGGTTGGCCAACGTCGGTGGCCGCTGGTGCGGCGTGGACTTTCTCAGCTACGAGTCCACCGCCGCCAAAGACGTCTATGTGCTGGGCGACTCCATCGCAGGCTCGCCCGGCATGCCCAAATCCGGACACATGGCAAACCAGGAGGGCAAGGTGTGCGCGGGTGCCATTGCGTCCCAGGTGCTGGGGGTTGAGATGCCCCAGGAGCCCATCATTGCCAACACCTGCTACAGCTTTGTTTCCCAAACCGAGGTGATTCATGTGGCGGCGGTGTACCGCTATGACCGCGACCAGAAAATCATGGTCCCTGCGCCGGGCTCCGGTGGGGTGTCCAGTCAGGCGAACTCGGTCGAAGGCATCTACGCCATGGCCTGGGCCACCAACATCATGAACGACACCCTCGGATGATGGGCGCCGATTGTTTACCCAGGTGTCTGGGGTGTTCGGACCTCTTCGAGTGGCGGCGGTCGGGTGTGCAATGGGCATCGGCCCCGCGGCAGGGATGTGGCCATGGTTGATGTGGTGGTGCTGTTTTTTGTGCTGGGGGTGTTCGCCCGGCTCGTCAAAAGCGATTTGCGCTTGCCCGAGCCGCTGTATGAAACCCTGTCCATTTACCTGCTGATTGCCATCGGGCTCAAGGGTGGGGTCGAGTTGCACCGCCTGCCCCTGGCCGAACTCATGCCCCAGATGGTGGGCAGCATGGCACTGGGCTTTGCCATCCCGTTTGTGCTCACGCCTGTGCTGCGCGGGCTGGGGCTCAGCCGGGTGGACAGTGCGGCCATGGCTGCGCACTATGGTTCGGTCAGTGTGGTCACGTTTGCGGTGGCCAGTGCCTACCTGGTGAAGCATGGGGTGGAGGTCGAGGCCCATGCCGCCCTGTGGGTGGCGCTCATGGAGGCCCCCGGCATCGTCGCCGGTATCTTGCTGGCGCGCTTGGGTGGTTCGGCCGCCGCGGGTGGTTCGCCGGGCTCGGCCTTCAGTGGGCTCGCCCGTGTGGACTGGCGCGCGCTGGGGCACGACGTGTTTCTGGGGAAGTCGGTGCTGCTGCTGGTGGGTGGTTTGCTCATTGGGGCTCTGGTCGGTGAGGCTGGAGTGGCCCCGATTGCGCCGGTGTTTGTGGCGCCGTTCAAAGGGGTGCTTGCGCTGTTCTTGCTGGAGCTTGGGCTGGTCGCTGGAGGGCGCTTGGGTGAGCTGAGGCGCTACGGGCTGAGAATCGTGGGGTTTGCGGTGGTCGCCCCGGTCTGCCTGGCCCTGTTCGGTGCGGTGGCTGGACAACTCATGGGTCTGAGCCTGGGTGGTGTGGCGGTCATGGCCACACTGGCGGCCAGTGCCAGCTACATTGCAGCCCCCACCGCCATGCGCATGGCCGTTCCGGAGGCCAATGCCGCTTTGTCCATCACCGCCGCCTTGGGGGTGACATTTCCGTTCAATATTCTGTTCGGTGTCCCGCTGTACCTTGAAATGGCCCGCTGGATCTCCAGCCGCTGATCGTCCGTGTCAGCTCCGGAACTTGCCCGACTGCAGAACGACACACCACAGTTCGTCCGCCAACCCAACCCAACCGGTCAAGCTTTGCCCATGAACCCAACCGACACTTCAGACCCCAGACCGATCGCCGCGCAGGCGGGATTGCCAACCCATGCCAAGACCATGTTGATGCTCATCACCGAGGCCACGCTGGAGCGTCGCCTGGTGGCCGATGTGCAGCGCTTGGGTGCGCTGGGGTATACCGTCAGCGATGTGCGCGGGGGTGGACAGTTTGGGGTGAGAGAGGGGTTGTGGGAGGCCGATCGATCGATCGAGCTCAAGGTCGTTTGTGATGCCGACGTGGCGCAACGCATCGCGGCCTATGTGTGCGAACAGTATGCGCCGCACTACGGCTTGAGCCTGTTCATGGTGGATGTTGCGGTCCTGCGACCCCACAAGTACTGACGTTGAAGCACTGGGGGGTTTGCCCGACACACACCCTTGCACCAACAAAAAACCCCTGCGGTTGGGCAGGGGTTTTTGGGGAGCCGAAGCTCAGGGATCAGTAGCCGCCGCGGCCACCGCCGCCGCCGCCGTCACGGCGACCGCCGCCGCCGTAGGGGCTGCGGAAACCGCCTTCGCCACCACCACCGCCGCCGCCAAAGCCACCTTCACGGCGGCCACCGCCGAAGCCGCCACCGCCGGTGCGGGGTGGGCGAGCTTCCATGGGGCGCGCTTCGTTGACCACGAGGCTGCGACCACCCAGGGATTGGCCGTTCATGCCTGCGATGGCTTGCTGTGCTTCTGCATCGCTGCCCATTTCGACAAAACCAAAGCCTTTGGAGCGACCGGTGTCGCGCTCCATCATGACTTTGGCGCTGCTGACATTGCCAAATGCGCCAAAAGACTGCTGCAGGTCTTCGTCGCGAACGGTGTACGGCAGGTTGCCGACGTAAAGTTTGTTGCCCATGAAGGGACTCCTAAAAACACACTGATAAAGAAAGCGATGGAGCCCCGATAGCACAAAAAACCTGTAGCACGCGAAACCGACCGATCACCTGTCATGCCTTTGTTGATGCACAAAGGCGCATTCATTATGCGCGCATTAACCCCGTTGTGGATGTTTTTTGAAATCGGTGCTTCATCCGTGCCCCGGGCGCTGCAGATTAACAACACGGCAGGAGGGTGCCGAGCGCGGAGGGCGCGCTCCTGTGTGGGCAAAGCAGCGGCATATACTTTGCGCCAGCGCCGATTTGTCTCCAGCTTGCGGGCGCTTACAAAAAATGCCGCTAAAGAACCCTTGCCGATGGCAGGCGGCGCACGTGTACCAACAACGCCAGTGATGGAAGAGCCCGCCACCGTGATTGCAGTCCCTCGCACCCACCGATTTTCTGAGCCGTTGCCGCTGCAAAGCGGCGAGACGCTGCCCGAGTACGAGCTGGTGTACGAAACCTATGGCTCGCTCAATGCCGAGCGCAGCAACGCGGTGCTCATTTGCCATGCGCTGAATGCTTCGCACCATGTGGCAGGGCTTCATGCCGACGAGCACGGACGCCCATTGCCCCGCAGTGAAGGCTGGTGGGACAACATGATTGGCCCCGGCAAGCCGGTGGACACCGATGAGTTCTTCGTCATCGGTGTGAACAACCTCGGCTCGTGTTTCGGCTCTTCTGGCCCTACCCACCGTCACCCCCGCACCGGCGAGCTCTGGGGGGCCGACTTTCCGGTGGTGACGGTCGAGGACTGGGTCAATGCCCAAGCGCGGCTGCTGGATGTGCTGGGCATCGAGCAGCTGGCGGCCGTCATGGGCGGCAGCCTGGGGGGCATGCAGACCCTGAGCTGGACCTTGCAGCACCCGCAGCGGGTGCGCCATGCGGTGGTGGTGGCCAGCGCGCCCAATCTGACGGCCGAAAACATCGCGTTCAACGAAGTGGCGCGCCGGGCCATCGTCACGGACCCGGACTTCCATGGGGGCCACTACGCCCGCCATGGGGTGATTCCGCGCCGGGGTTTGCGCATCGCCCGCATGATTGGGCACATCACCTACCTGAGCGACGATGTCATGAATGCCAAGTTCGGGCGGCGCCTCAAGCCCCTGGGCGATGCGGCCAGGCAGGGTGACGTCGAGGCCGTCGAGCGGCTGGCGTACCGCTACACCACCCAGGATGTGGAGTTTCAAATCGAGAGCTACCTGCGCCACCAGGGCGACAAGTTCAGCGAATACTTCGATGCCAACACCTATCTGCTGATCACGCGGGCGTTGGACTATTTTGACCCTGCCCGTGCCCATGGTGGGGAGCTGTCGCGCGCGTTGTCGGCTGCCAAGGCCGACTTCCTGGTCATCAGCTTCACCACCGACTGGCGGTTCTCGCCGGCCCGCAGCCGCGAGCTGGTTCGCGGGCTGTTGCACAACCGGCGCAGGGTGAGCTACGCGGAAATCGACGCGCCCCACGGACACGATGCATTCTTGTTGGATGACCCGCGCTACATGGCGGCCGTGCGGGCCTATTTTGAGCAATCGGTGCGCGCGACTGCACCCAGGGAGGCCGCATGAGCGATCTGGCGCTGATCCATTCCATTGCCCGACTGGTCCCCGAGGGCTCCAGGGTGTTGGATCTGGGCTGTGGCAACGGCGAGTTGCTCGACCACCTCATGCGCCAGCGGGACTGCACGGGTTATGGGGTGGAAATTGACGACGCCAAGGTACACGCCTGCCTGGCACGTGGCGTCCATGTGCTGCAGCTCAATTTGGAAGACGGGCTGAGCATGTTTGACGACCAGAGCTTTGATGTGGTGCTGCAAATTGACACCCTGCAGCACCTGCGCAATGCCCAGACCATGCTGCTGGAGACCGCTCGCGTGGGGCGCCTGGGAGTGGTCGCCTTTCCCAACTTTGCCCACTGGCCCAACCGCCTGAGTGTGCTGCAGGGGCGCATGCCTGTGACCCGGCGCTTGCCATACCAGTGGTACGACACCCCCAACATCCGCGTGGGCACCTACGCGGACTTTGAGGTGCTGGCGCGGCGCAACGGGCTGAGCATCCAGGACAGTTTTGGCTTGCAAGACGGTCGGGAGGTGCGTCTGTTTCCCAACCTGATGGCCAGCACAGCCGTTTTCAGGTTCTCTTGCTGAATATCAACACACGGGCGCTGGACGCGTGAGGTTGACGCTGGCTGTGGTGCCGGACTGAGGTAGATTGGTGGCGTTGTACTGATCGCGCGTGTGGTTTTGAATATTGGAGGTTGAATCCATGGTTAATTTTTCTCGGTTTGGCACACGGCTGCTGTCTGTGTTCGCGGTCAATCTGCTGGGCTTTGGCCTGGTGGGTTTCCTGGTGTGGGTGGCGGTGGAGGGTGTGCAGCAAGAGGGCCGCAACATCCGGGACTATCGGGTGGCCCAGGTCGAGCGGATGGCCGACATGCGCCAGGAGCTGACTTACATGCAGGTTCTGTCGGCGCGCATGATGGCGGCCACCACGCCTGAGCAGGCGTCTGCCCTGGTGGGTGACCTGCAGCAGGGCTACAGCCGACTGGATGCCAGCCTGGCTGAGTTTGCGCGCTACTCCAGCACCGACGAGGGCAAGCGCCAGGTGGCAGATTTGCAGCGCAGCATGGTGCCCTACCGGGCGGCGGTGGATGGCTTTTTGGCCGCTGTTCGGTCTGGAGACATGGAGCTGGCGGTCACCAGTCTGGAGCGCGACGTTCGCCCTGCACGTGAGCCACTGGTGAAGCTGTTGGCCGACACCGGCAGCCGCCAGAAGCAAGTGCTCAACGACCGCCTGACGGTGATGGAGGCCGATTTGCACACCTTGCAGCTGCAGCTGCTGGGCATGCTGGTGGCAGTGGCGGTGGTGTCCGTGCTGGCGTCGGGCTGGCTCATGGCGCGGCTCAGGAGCCGGGTCAATGAAGCCACCGTCGTTGCCGAGCGGATTGCCAACAGCGATTTGGCGAAACCTGTGGCCGTGACCGGTGACGACGAGTTCACTGGCCTGCTGCGGCAAATGGCGAGCATGCGCGACGCCTTGCACAAGGTGGTGTTGACGGTGCGCCAGTCCAGCGAGGGCATAGGCCTGGCCAGCTCCGAGGTGGCGGCCGGCAACCAGGATTTGTCCAGCCGCACCGAAAGCACCGCCAGCAACCTGGAGCAGACGGCCAGCAGCATGGAGCAAATCACCGCGACGGTGCAGCAAAGCGCCGATGCGGCCCGCCAGGCCAACCAGCTGGCCAGCACCGCCACCGCCGTGGCGGTACGCGGGGGCGAGGTGGTGGGGCAGGTGGTGTCCACCATGCAAGACATCAACCAGAGCAGCCAGAAGATTGCCGACATCATTGGGGTGATCGACAGCATTGCCTTCCAGACCAACATCCTGGCGCTGAACGCGGCGGTGGAGGCAGCACGCGCAGGTGAGCAGGGG
>JAUYTN010000020.1 GCA_030695205.1 Burkholderiaceae bacterium
CCCCTGCCGGGAATGTGGGCCTGCAGCCACTCGGTTTGCGGGGCCAGCCACAGCACGCCCAGCAGCACCCACGCCAACTGGCGGCGCTGCGTCCACCCCCGCACCGCCCAAAACCCCATGCAGGCAAACAAAAAACCGTGCACCAGCTTGTCGGAGTTGTGGGAGATGTTGGCCGCGTTCAGCTCCGAGGCAAACGGCAGCCACGACGCCACCCACACCTTGGCCGCCAGCACCTGCGCGCCCGTCGCCAACAAACTCACCCGCGTGACCAGCAACGCCTGTTCAAAAAGCAGCCGAGTTGGTTCAGACTTCGAACGCAGAACTCAAAAAATCTTCATACAATTAAGTAGCAAACAAGCCTTTTAAATAAAGCGCAATAGTCCAAAAAACTTCAAGCAAAAACGCGTAAAAACCATAGCTAGCTTTACCTGCCACCCAGCGCTGTACCCAGAGGCAGCGTTTGCCCCGCGGGCACCACCACCCCATAACCGAGCGCGCACCCAGCCTGCAGCCAGGCCCCCTGCCCCAAGCGGCTGCCACCGGCCATGACTGCGCCCACACCCAGGTGGCCAAAGTCTTCCACCACAGCGTGGTGGTCAACCACCGCACCGCAATTCACGATTGCGCCCTGCCCCAACTGCGCACACGTGCCCAACAGCGCACCCGCCATGATGGCCGAGCCCGCCCCCACCACGGCTGACGGTGCCACAAACGCGCGGGGGTGCACCACCGTGGCCAGTGCAAAACCGGCTTGCACAGCCTGTGCAGTCAACCGCTGGCGGGTGGCGTTGTTGCCTATGGCCACACATACCGCGTTTGCCACAGCAGCGTGCGCGGGCAAGCTGCCCATGTTGCCCAGCACCGGCAAGCCAAACACCATGCTGCCAGCCGCCACACCATCGTCTATAAACCCCACCACGGCGGCACCGCCTTGCAAGGCAAACGCCTCGGCCACAGACTGACCGTGCCCACCTGCGCCCAATATCAATACACGGGGTTGCATCCCGGTTGCCCCTTCAGTGCGAAACGCCGTCACGGCGCAGCACCTTTACAAACGTGAGCCACAAAATGCGAATGTCCAGCGCCAGGCTGCGCTTGTGCAGGTACTCCTCATCCAGCGCCACTTTTTGCGGAATAGGCAGCTCGTCACGCCCGTTTACCTGCGCCCAACCTGTTAGGCCTGGCACCAAGGCGTGCACGCCCTTTTGCGTGCGCAGATCAATCAAGTCTTGCTGATTGAACAGCGCTGGCCGAGGTCCCACAAAACTCATATCACCCACCAAAATGCTCCACAACTGGGGCAACTCGTCCAAACTGCTTTTGCGCAGAAACGACCCAATGGGCGTGAGGTGCGACGCCGGGTCTGCCAGCAAATGCGTGGCCACTGCAGGCGTGCCCACACGCATGCTGCGGAACTTGGGCATTTTGAAAACAATGTTCCTTCGACCTACGCGATCAGACCAATATAAGATCGGACCAGGCGAGGTCAAACGGACAGATAATGCAACCAACAGTACTGGTATAGCCAAGACCAAAATAGTACATAGAGACAATAACAAATCTAGCAAGCGTTTCATATAGTCTTAACTGCTGCTAATTTTTGCAGACCCTGATCCAAGCTATTTGGCGGACTCCAACCTAATAGACTTCGTGATTTAACAATATCGATCTGCAAGGAACCGCAAAGACGATTCACCATCGCTTTCTTACCTACAGCTCCTGCTACCAATTCGAGCAACACCAAAGGGCACGGCATCAACCTCGTAGGCACATGAAATGCAAGCGCAATTTTCCGAAGCAAATCAGCTGTAGAAACATCTTCGCCATCACCAGCCAAAAAAACTTGATTTGCTGCATCTGGGTGTTGCAAGCAAATCATAACTAAATCAACTAAATTATCCAAACCGACTAAGGTACGTCGATTGCGAGTCACGGACCCCAAGGGCAGAGGTAAGCCGCGGCGTACAGCATCAACTAGTCGCGCAAAATTTCCAGGGGCATTCGGCCCATAGACCAATGGGGGACGAATAATCACTACCTCCATATTTGTTTTTTTAGCAATTTCTAAAAGCCCCTCCTCGGCTTCTAGCTTCGAGATTGCATACGGCTCTATCGGTTTAACCAAGTCGGATTCTTTGAACGGAGTTATACTCTCTACCCCATTAACACCAATTGAACTTAAAAATACAAACCGCTTCACGTTCATCTCCGCAGCCTGCCGTGCAAGTTGCAAAGTCCCTGCCGTGTTTACCTCCCTAAACGCTGCCAGGGGATCAATAGATTGATCATTCAGCATATGCGCACGCCCTGCTGTATGAATGACAGCATGCACATCCCTCAGTGCAACACGCCAGTCTGTGTATGGACCAATGTCACCGACAGCACAGACATTCAACAACTGGTGGTCATCAGAAAGGGGGTTTCGAATAGCTGCGCGTGCCTGAATTTTACGCGCTAGCATCTCACGCTGCAAAGCTTTACCAATAAAACCAGTGGCACCTGTAACTAAAATCATTTTATAAATCCCTGGAAATCTCAATAAAAATTACCAACCGCACGATACTTAATATTTACCAGATTAGCACGAATATGCCAATAACAATATAATCCGGCGAAACTCCTGATATTTCAAACATGTCAAATTAGCAATATGCCCTAAGAATTATTTGGATAACCAGGCTCAAATAAAACAATTCTTAATTTGCAAGCCAATTTTCCATACTCATACATTTCGGCCGCAGCCTTTCTACCATTATTGCCCATCAATTGTCGCTCCTCAACAGGGGTTTGATAGAGCGATAAGATTGCTTTCGCCAGTTGATGCGGATTCTCAGGCTGAACTTGTATTCCAGCCTTTGCATCTTCTACGGGTTTGTAATCCCCCGACTCTATTGCATAAATAATTGGCTTAGCGGAATACATATAATCATATAGTTTATTAGGCGAAACACCAAATCTAAATAACGGATCACCCTTCAATCCCAGATAACAAGCATCAAATTTTTCAAGCATTGATTGTATTTGTACTTTTGGAATAGTATCAACAAATATTACATTCTTCAACTTTTTACACTCAACATTTTGCTTTAAAGCATTTTTCTCTTTGCCATGCCCGACCAATACGAAAACAATATCCTCATATTCGCTCAAAATTTCAGCAGCCTCTATTAATGCACTCAAAGCATTAGCCAATCCTAGTGACCCCGTATAGCCAATGACAAATTTATTGCGAGGTATGAGTTGAGCCACGCTTGACAACAATGGCTCCTTTTGATTTACTTCAGATAATGAATAACCATTTGGAATCCAGGCAAATTTACTACGATCCATCCCGTGCTGAATCATGTGTTCCACGGAGTTCTTCAGATTTGAAACTACGCGTTTTGATTTACGATAAGCTCTATCTTCAACCCATTGCATGAAGCGAATCAATGGATGGCGTGGCGAGTGTCCTCCGACCTCAGTCAATGTGAGCGGCCATATATCACGTACCTCGAATACAAGTTTTGCTTTAGAACGCTTAGCCAACCATTCGGCACCGAGGAATGAAATAATGGACGGTGATGAACACAAAATGACATCAGGCTCTTCAGGCAAAACGCTTCTTAACTTTCTCAAACGCCAGGCGAACAGAAACCAATTTGCCACCCTTTTCTTGCTGTGCGCCTCTGGGTATTTAACACCTTTAATCCACACAAAATTAAAGTTGTCCGATATTTTTTCTAACTGTATGTCTCTATTGCAACGTGGCTGCTCACTGTGCAAATGATGGTCCGATGATGCAATGACATATACCTTATCCCCTGATTTTGCAAGTTCTTGCGCTAAATAGTAATGTCGTCCACCCATGCCAGTTTCTGGCGTAGATGCATAAGCATTTATTAGCCAAATTGTTTTGCTGGTAGTCATGCCGTCAAAAGCTCCTTCATAGCTACCACGACCCTGCCCGAAGCTACTCCCCCCCCGTATATAGCGCCTTGGTCCCGAACTTCACGGCCAAAATTGCGTTTAATGGCATCAAGGATTTTTTCTTGATCCGCCCCCACAAGTTCGTTGGCACCCACTTGTAGCAATTCCACCCATTCGGTCTGGTCGCGAAGAGTTACACAGGCTTTGCCCATAAAGAACGCCTCTTTTTGCACGCCGCCGCTGTCGGTCACGACCAAGGCGCAACGCTGTAACAGCCACAGCATTTGCAGGTAGCCCACGGGCTCGATCATCGTGATGTGGCGTGGGGTGATTTTTTGCTGGGCCAGGATGTTGCGAGTACGCGGGTGCACCGGCAGTACGACAGGTGTGCCTTGGGCTGCAGCGTCGAGCGCCGCAACAATGGTGCCCAGGCGCTGAAGGTCGTCAGTGTTTTCTGCCCGGTGAATCGTGGCCAGCACAAACCCATCGCTCAGCGCCAAGCCCTCGGGCGCACTGGCGCGAGTGGCAAACAGTTGGGCGCTGTCTTGCATTACGTCGCCTACCTGGGCAATGCGCTGTGGCTGGCCATTAGCCATAGTGTAAGGAAAGCCTTCTTTCGCCAAGTTGGCCACGGCGGCATCGGTGGGGCAAAACAGAATGTTGCTGACCCGATCCGTCAGGATGCGGTTGACCTCTTCAGGCATTTGCATGTTGAAGCTGCGCAAGCCCGCCTCGACGTGCGCTACCGGAATGTGCATTTTGGATGCGGCTAACGCACCGGCCAGGGTGGAATTGGTATCGCCGTACACCAGCACGCAATCGGGCCGCTCTTGCAGCAGCACCTTTTCGATCTCGATCAGCATGCGCCCGGTCATGTCGCCATGGCTGCCACCGTTGATATCGAGCTGGTGGTTCGGGCGCGGAATGGCCAGCTGGTCAAAAAAAATGTTGCTCATGTTGGCGTCAAAGTGCTGACCGGTATGCACGATGACTTCTTGCAATCCGGTGGTCTCCGTAATCGCTTTTGAGACGACGCTGGCCTTGATGAACTGAGGGCGGGCGCCAATGACGGTGAGGAGTTTTTTCATACTTATTTAATAGCTACATACAATTTCAAAAAAAAGCTTTTGAACTGATTTTCTTGTGATTTTCAATCGTCTTTTCGTACACCTTGATCATCGACTGCACGCAAGCAGGCCAACCGTAGTTGTGTTCTACATGCAGTTGCCCCGCGCGGCCCAAGCGCTGTCGCAAGGTGACGTCTTGAACCAATCTTTGCAACGCGTAAGCGGCTGCGGCTGGATCGTCCGCGGGTACAACCAGCCCTGTCTTCTCATGAACAACCACCTCGGGCAAACCGCCAACATCTGACACTACGACAGGCAGGCTCATGGCCCCAGCTTCAATGGCGGCAACGCCAAAGCTCTCACTACGGCTAAGCGCTACATAAATATCTAGTTGAGCTAGTTCGTGCGGTACCTGGGAATGAGGCACTTGGCCCACAAAATCCGTCACTTGCTCCACTCCCAACGTTTTTGCCAATTGCGCAAGCTCAGCTTGCTGCGGACCACCACCCACAATGCGCAAGCGCAGCGATTGAACGGTGGCTGGGTCACAGGCTTGCAAACTTTGCCGCAGCAGGGCAAAGGTGCGAATCAGAGTATCAATGCCATAAACCGGTTTCAGCGACTTCACTGTACCGATGGTGAGCCCTTGACGTGCGGTGCCACTTGCCGCTTTGGCCGCATCGATGAACACCGGCATATCAACACCGAACGGTGTGATAGCAATGTCAGCCAACTGCGTGGCGAGACTGCTTGCTTGCGCAGCCATGCAATGACTGGTGGAGGCTACTGCATCTGCGGCACCAAGATTTTTCGTGACCACCCAGCGGTGCAAAGGCGATTTATGTGGGAAGCTATAAACGTCACTGCCCCATACCGACAACAGCCAAGGGCGGTAGTTAACCAGCCGCGCCGTAGTGCCATAGCCGCTGGCGTAGTGGGCATTAACCAAATCAGGCTGCAACTGGCGCAGGAGCGTGCGCACCCCCGGCACCATGGTGACGTAGCCCGGTACGCCACGGTGCGGGAAGAAATAGCATTTAACGCCGGGGTGCAAACGCTCCGGCAAAGGCTGCTGGCTGATGAGGTGAACCTGCACCCCCGCCTCGCTAAGGCCGTTTGCCCAGCGAATGGTATGAATAGATGCGGCGCTGGAAAGAAGGGCTAGGTTCATGGCATTACCATTTGATGTGCGCCAGCGCACTTTCAATCAAAACATTTCTTCGCACTTCAGGAAGCACTGAGTTTTTGTTAAATGGCTCATCCAAGCAGGCATCAAAATACTCAGTAAAATTATTTGGCCCATCAAAATAATTAACGACCGGCAAACCGAGTGCAATATACTCATATATTTTTGTACCATAATCATAATCCGGATCACGAATAATTGATAGCCCAAAATCACAACCCATCATCTCCGCATACATATCAATCTTACTCATCCTTGGCGTTATTTCGACCACCCCAACACCGGCTGTAAGGCTCTTAAAATATTCCGCAACCCAATTATTTTTTTCAAGATCTGAGCCTATTAACTTTATTTTCAATCTACGATCAGGATATCTTTTCGCAATCACTCTTAACAATTTTTCAACCTTAATTTTTCCATATTCAGAAAATTGGCCCGCGCAACAAAAAATCAACTCATCTGAAAAATTAACCTTTGTAACATTATGCTTTATATTAAGTATCAAATCCAAATCATCACACGCCACCCCATTCGGCACCAACAATACCTGGCGCCCTGATACATTTTGTAAATATTCCTGCAACCCCTTGGTACAAGTGATACTCACGAAAGATCGTCTAATCGCAAATTTCTCCACCAATCTAGCAATTTTTGCCTTAAACGGCTTGGGCGGCAAATTTCCACCATAACCAGAACCCATAGCAATGGACCAGCCATCACGGACGTCTAAAATTACGCGCGTGAAGGGCAAAAAAAGTAATCCCCATCCTCGAAATGGAGGCATCGACAAGAGTACCGCATCATATCTCCCTAAAATACACAATATCCAAATATAAAAAGTTGACTTATTCACCGAAACATCCAAACAACACTCCGCAATATAATTTTTTTCAAAGAAGTTTTTATATGAAAAAACCCTGATAGTAGATGGCTGCGAATCATTACCACCCGGACTTCTTATATACATCTTGATTGCACGAAACATATTCTATACTCTCACAGCATTGGATTCATTATTAAGGCCAACGTTAACAATCAAATTCATCAAAACAAACATAAATAAGACTAGCGGCCCCCAAGACCCTATTATCATAGTCTCAAAAAACTGATGAACTAGAATTGCCAAAAAACCAATGCTAGCAATAACAGCAACAGGATTATTTCTGATTTTAGTTAAAACAACATTTTTTATTGCAAAAAAAACAAAGTTTGATAAAAATAAAGTCCAAAACAAGAAAGCAAAAATACCCTGCGACACAAGAAGCTGCAAATAAACATTGTGCGTCGTCACGTAACCAGACGGCGTGTAATACTTATAATATCCAGCTCCCAATATATAGCTATCCTTGAAAACATTAAAAGCATCCACCCATATATCCACCCTATTGGATGACCCATCATTTTCAATGCGAAGCATCAAAAAATCCAAGTGTTCATAAAAAAAATAAAAAACCACTAACAACGAAGCATTCAATAACAACAATATGAGTAGAATTTTCTTATTTTTAAGACTTTTTATCATATAAAATAGAATCAATATCGTACAGGCCAATAATCCCGCCCGCGACACTGTCATCAAAGCGCAAACCAATACAATTATCAGCATTGCAACATGATAGTACTTAATTATTTCTTTACTTTGTTGCAACAACTGGTACTTCATTAGAAAAACACAGGCCCCCAAGAAAGCCAGTACTGCAAAAGAATTTTGATTATAATAAACACCTGAAAGCACAGCCAGCGACAAGCTGGATTTTGATGCAAGATAGTAGTCATTTACATCATCGTCGATATTGTAATAATCAAGCGGAAGTCCTGCCACCATCGCCAAAGAAAGGGCAACCAATAAACTAACGATAATTAAATACGGCGCAAGGAGTTTTTCAACAATAATCTCCCGACTAACAGCATGAACCGCCAAGAAGGTTAATAAGTAAAAAACACCGTTTCCTATTGAGCTTTCAAGCCAACCTGGTTCGCGATGATAGCAATTGGAAATAATATAAAAAAGCGCGAATAATACTAATAATTGAGCTGGCAATCGTACATTTCTGAGAATCGTGATTTTCTTCGAATTGAAAGAAAGAAGCAAACACACTATTACAGAAATATAAAAAATTTTATTGGAGAAAAATTTTACTATGGGCGGAAAAACATCTACACCTTGCAGAAATGATGCAAGCACCATTACGCAATACATTAAGTATAATATTCTATTTTTTTCAATAGTCATATCGTTTATTATCATTAATTAACTTGGGCGTACCATCGGCAAAAATTCACCCACCGCCACACCTGCCATGAAAATGGTTTTTTGCCCACCACAATCTGCTCAAACTCTTGCAGTACTTTGGCTTGGTCAAAAAATGGTAGTTTCAAATCTGCCCGCAACCATTCCGTCACCGTGGGTACCATGCTGAGGAGCCAGGCTTTTTCTGGTGTTTCAAAACCGATTTTGTCGCGCCTGTTCAAGACATCATCCGGCGCTATCCCGCGCAGAGCGGCTCTGAACACATGCTTGGTTTCGCCTCGGTTGGAGATCAAATAATCCTCGGGCATGGAAAGCAATAAATTCACCATGTCAGTCGTCAAAAAAGGCACCCGACTTTCCACCGAGAAGCGCATCGAATTGCGATCACCATGGCGTAACAGCCCGGGCAACCCGCGACGGGTGAGGGCCAGCGCCAACTCGGCCATAACACGACGGCCTGCAGCATGACCCACAGGCCGCTGGCGCGGCACCTGCAAGCGCACTTTTTCTGCTATCAATGGGCCTGCCTGCATCCATGGCGGCACCGGGTTTCGACCGTAGATGCGGCGCAGCAATGCGTACAGGCCGCCTTGCGTGATTTCTGATGCGAGGTGTTTGGCCGCCAGCATCCGGTTACGTCCAGGCCACTGCGCCCATTCATTCCAAAACTCCCATGCATTACCCCATTGCCCAGTTTCGACCATACTGCGCAATCTTTGGCCTGGGTAGCCGCTGTAGCCGGCCAGCATTTCATCGGCACCCTGGCCGTCCAAAGTAACGGTGATGCCGTTTTCTTTCGCCAACTGAAACACGCGGTATTGCGCATAAATGCTGGTGCTGCCAAAAGGCTCGCCCTGCGCACGAATCATGTCGTCCAGGTCGCGCGCCAGTTCTTGCGGGGTGACGACGACCTTGTGCGCAATGGCGCCCACATGGGCGTTGACGCGGTCCACCCAATGCTCTTCGCTCACGCTGCTGCCAGAGGCGATGTAGCTGAAGGTGTGGATGGGCAGGTCTGGTTCTACGTGACGCATGGCGCAGACCACGGCGGACGAGTCAATGCCTCCGGACAGCGCCGCGCCCAGGGGTACGTCGCTGCGTAGGTGCAAGCGAATGTTCTGTAAAAACTGGTCGCGCACTTGCTGCACTGCGTCGTCAAACTTCCAACCGGGGCGCTCGGTGATGCTGGGCAACCACCAGCGCTGCGGTATGGTTGGCTGGCCATTGGCCAGGTTAACGCTGAGCCAGTGCCCGGGTGGCAGGTGCTGTACACCGGCATAAAAGGTATCGGGCGTGCTATCGTAATCGCCATGCACCAGATAGTCGTAAGAGCGCTGCCAATTGAGCGCAGGCTTGCTGGGCAACAGTTGCAACAGTGCAGGCAACTCTGACGCAAACCGAAAACTGCAACCCGTCTGAGCACTATAGAAAAACGGCTTGATACCAAAAGCGTCACGCACGCAGGTCAACGTGGCGGTTTGTTTGTCAAGCACAACAAAAGCAAACATGCCTGCCAAACGCGGCAGGCAAGCCTGGCCCCACTGAACCCAGGCTGTCAGCAGTACTTCGGTATCTGTGTCTGAGGCAAAGCTATGCCCCAAGGTACGTAATTCGGTGCGCAACTCGCGATAGTTATAAATTTCACCGTTGAAAACGATGGCCCAGCGCCCGTCGCGCGAATGCATAGGCTGGTGACCGGCAGCGCTCAGATCAATGATGGAGAGCCGAACCTGCCCCAGCGCCACTACAGCAGGGTTGAATGGGTACAGCTCAAAGCCTTGGTCATCTGGCCCACGATAGCGCATAGCGTGCAGCGCCAGGGGTAGTTGGGTTTGGGCAAAAGCGGGTTGCGGCCACCAGCCGCCTGCGATACCACACATTGGTTTCAGTCCTTGTTCAACACTTCTTGGTACAGCGCACGGAGTTGGCGCACAACGGCTGCGCGGGAGAAACGCTGCTCAAAATCTTGCCGTATGGCCTGCTGGCTATAGTCTGCCCAATGCGCGGCCATGGTTTGCATGGCCTGGCTGAGGGCGGGCACATCGCCCACATCCACCAGCACGCCGTTGGTGGCGTTGACAATAAATTCCGGCCCGCCGCAGCGCGTGGCGATGATGGGTTTGCCGCTGGCAATTGCCTCGGTATAAACCACACCAAAGGTTTCGTGGCGGGATGGCATGACGTAGATGTGACAGTCCGTGAACAACGCTGGTGCCTGCGCACGGCTGACATGCCCGAGCCAGCGCACCCGGTCGCCCAAGCCAAGAGATTGCGCTTTGGCCTGATAAGCGGCACGCTGTGGGCCGTCGCCGCCAATCCGAAATTCGAAATGGTCTGCTGGAGGGTTCCACAGCGCAATTGACTCTAATAAATGGTCAATGCCTTTTTGCTCGGAGATACCGCACAGGGTAAAAAATACCGTTTTGCTGCTGCTGGGTTCACCCAGTGCAAAGGCACACTCGTCCACCATATTGGGAATAACGCGTGGCACCGGATAACCAAATGAAGCCACCCGCTGCGACAGCGAGGGGCTGACGGCAATCGAGGCCGCTGCCCTTTGAAAAGCCTGCGCAATTTCGAGCACGGGCTGGTTGTCACGCATCAGATTGGGAAACGGAAAAGGGCCCATGTGCTCAGTCAGTACATAGGGCACGCCAAACTCTTGCGATAGCAGCGACGCAATATAGCCGCCCGGGTAGCTGACATGTGCATGGATAATGTCAATAGCGCCAAAGCGCTGCTGTGCGAGTAGGAAATTGCGGCGGTTTACTGCGAGAAACTGCCGCGCATGACCCCAGGGTGTGCGTTCACTGAACTCCAGCGCAGGATTGAATACCTCCCACCAGTTGCCCTCGCCTTTAACGACATCGTGCTTTTGCAGCAGGCGCCAACCCAACTGCCGCAACATACGCGGCACATTGCGCACAGGCAGTCCGTTGTCGCCCTGACCCCAACGGCTGACGATGACGCGGATGTCCGGGGCCAATGCAGCAATGGCTCGTGCTTGCTCATGAATAAATGAACCAGAGAGCGGAACGCTGATACCGGGGTACCAGGAGGGGAGGAGGAAGATGTTCACGGACAGAGTTTATTGATATTTTTCCAGGCAACCAATTGATAGAAAAATATTTGAATTACTTCACAAAAAAACCATATCCAAAGGCCAATATATATATCATGAAAATAATAGCCCACTGCCAATGCAAAAGGCCGATAAATTAATGACGCCAAACCGAATAACGGACTGAATTTTTGAATTCCCAATATAATATAAGTACCTGATGTCGGTGACGAAACAAGCATAACAAGGGCCATTGGTGCGAGAACTTTAGCCATCTCACCAGACTCGTTCCATTTTTCACCCAGAAAAAACAAGAATAAGTAATCACCAAAAAAAGTCACTAATCCCATTGGAAAGAAACCCAGTAACAACAGATATTGCCATGTTTTCTTTAACAAAATTTTTGCTTGATGGGGGTCGTCTTTAAATTTGGCAAACTTCCGCAAAAAGACCTGCCCCACAGCTGCACCAATAAGCGCCATGGGCATCGCCAGAAGTCGCCAAGCCATACTGAACTGTCCCGCTTCATCGGTGCCAAACCACGCAGCGATCAGCACTACCGGAAGTTGCAGCGTCACCACATCTAGCAAGGATGCTGGCAACAAATATTTCGGGGCATTTTTGTGTGCAAATGCTGTTTTTTGTAATTTTTTCCTATCCCACATGTGTGCAGCGGATCGACCAAACCACAAGGCCACGAAGCAAATGCACGCGCTTGCACAAATTTGAGCAATTAATAAACCATCGTTCGTGTGCAGCAAGCCCAACAACACCGCCAATCCGGCCACGCTAGTACTTTGCCCCACACGCAGCCAAGCCATATGACGGTATCTTTTTTGGCGATTCATCCAGCATTGCATGACAGCCAAGACTGACGTGGCCGCTGCCGTCAACAAAGCAATGGGCAGCCAATTCCCTAAAGCGCCTAAACCTGCTTTTTCTTGCAACCCACTGGGGAGCAGTGCGCCCAGTGCAGCCAGAACTGCCGATAGCCCACAGCCAAGAATCAAACTCAAAAGTACTAAGTTGGCGGATTCGGTATTTTCTTTGGGTACGAGAATCGAGGTTTCATACCGCAGCGTTATCACGGTTGCACCCACGCTGGCTACCGCCAAAAAAATGGCCAGTAAACCAAAATCGCTGGGCGTATAGAGCCGCGTCAAGAGAGGGGTGGCGGCTATGGTGATAGCCTGGGCGATAGCGGTTCCGACCGTCAACGTGGCGACATCCCGCGCGGCACTGCCCCGCTGGAAACGGGACGAAATTTTCGTCCACACCATTAAGTTTGCTCCAAGGTCTCGATGCGCCACATGCTGACCGCATACCAATAGGAGTGCCTGCGCAGGATGGCTATTTTTTGCACAACGGCGTCACCCACGGGCAGTTCAGTCGGGCAACGGTGGTGTAAGGGCGCAAGAGGACCGTATCTGTTCAGGTACCCCCAACGGCAAGGACCTCAGCGTCAAGCGGGGTGATGGAGGTGGATGTGCTCGGGCACCAGGCTGGGCGGGCGAATGCCACCGATCCAGCTCTGGACGGCGGTGTGGATGAACTCATAGGCCA
>JAUYTN010000028.1 GCA_030695205.1 Burkholderiaceae bacterium
GCTCAGGACACGTCTGTGCCCTGTGCAACGGGCACCCTTCGATTCAAAGGAAATTCAAAGCAGTCAGCTGACTGCCGCGGATGACCGCCACCGACTGCTTGCCGACACCAGATTTACGCGGGTTTAGAGCGCCGCTAACAGACATGGAACCATGCCCTCCTGAAAAGTCCACAGAATGTTGGTGAACCTCTGCGAAAGATGCAAGCCCGTGCTGGACGGAGCCAGCTGATCCGGGTCGAACGCCTGCGGGCAGCCCATCCCCAGGACGTGAACGAGGACATTGCCCGTTGGCTGGTCAACGCGGCGCATCGCAAACACCGCGGTCTCGCTGAGCGCGTGAGGCCACTCATTGCTCACGACAGGGACGTGCGTGGATCTGCCCACCCCTGGGCAGGCACCCAGAGATCGGTCAGGCGGAGTTGCGACAACTCCACCGCGCTGGCAATGCGTGCGATCTGTTCGGGATCCCCCTGCATGGAGCCTAGACCCAGGACCGCCGCCATGGCCTGCCCCTTGCCGTGGTGCTGGCGACTCAGATCCCTCACCGCATCTTCCAGCAAGCACGCCATCAGTTGGCGGGCACGGTGCGTGTCCACCTGTGTGGAGCCCTCGGACTTTTGGACAAAGGGGTGGGCGCAGTAAAACAAGCCGCAGGGGCGCACCAGGGCTGCCGCGTAGGCAAAGGTGCGCTCATAGGGACGCAGCAAATCCATGCGCTGCGCCGACCTGGCAGCGCGCTGCGCTTCTTGCATCGGGATCAACTGAACCACTTTGCCCCCGGTGGGGTTGGCTAGGTGCGGGTGCGCCATGTGGGCGAGCTTGGGTTGAAAGTAGCTCTCGACCACCAGGTTGTCGGCAAACACCCTGTGGATAAACCGCTCCAGGAGCATGTCGCCAAACTGGGGCCGCTCGGCATGCAGACGGTTGCGCAACAGATCCACCCACTGCGGGTTCAAACGCGTGGGCTCGCTGGGTGTGTACAGATCGGGCATATCGCTTGCGGCACTGCTTGGTACGTCTTGCAGGGCTGGGTGAAGCATTGGCCGCGCTGCACCGGCGACAGGTTGGGCGGTGGGAGTGGCGTTAGGAATGGCGGCAGGAATAGCAGTAGGGGTCGCGGTTTTGGCTCGCGAAGAGGCTGCACGTTGTGGTCGGGGGGTGTTCATTGGGATTTCCTTGGTGTTGTGGTGGGCCGCTTGGCCGTACTGCTCGTGAATGGATCTCTTCAGATTCGGGCACTGAAAATCTTTGGGCAAAGCTCCGCCCTAACCGCTGCGCGCTCGGTTGAAACGGCCGTGGCGGGTAAGGCGGGTAAGGTGGGTGACTCCCGCGTGGGTTGGCTTGGCTTTACGGGTCTGGGGCTCAGTGCGCCGTTGGGCGCATCAGGGTCGCCAGCCGCATCCCAATATGGCGTCCCGCCAGGGGTGGAGGCTGCGGGTCTCCGGGCTCACGGCGGCTCTCACCGTTGGCCACGAACACATATTCCGGGCTCTGCTCGGTGGCGTTCACCCGTGCCTTCTTGGTCTCCGCAGCGGGCTTGACCAGCTGACCTGTGACCGGTGCGACCGAGATGTGCTGCGCCAGCAAGCGCTCCATGGCCGAGCCATCGCGTCGGGTCAGGTTGGGCACATAGCGGCTGTAAACCCGAAACAGCATTTCGGTGCTGGTGTGACCGAGCTGGCGCGCAATCCACTCCGGAGCCTCGCCCGAGGCCAGCCAGAGCGTGGCTGCGGTGTGACGCATCTGGTAGGCCCTTCGGTGTGAGTAACCCAGGTGGCGCAGCAGGGGGCTCCAGACCCGGTTGAGAAAGTTCTGGTTGTCGATGGGTTTGCCCGCACGGCCACAGAACACGTAGTCCGAGCGTTTACCGGTGGCCTCAAACGTAAGCGTTCCGCGAACCCATCTATTCACAGGAAGCTGAAGCTGCGAACCTCAGGTCTCGGTAAACAACGAACGAGGCGAGGTGATGATGGATCGAGAGCAGATGGACAAATGCAGCAAGCGTTCCGCGAACAACAACAC
>JAUYTN010000046.1 GCA_030695205.1 Burkholderiaceae bacterium
GCCCGACACCGCCAAGGGCGGGGACGCCCAGCGCTTGCAGATCAATGCGCAAAACTGTGTGCACTGCAAAACCTGCGACATCAAAGACCCCACGCAAAACATCGTCTGGGTCACGCCCGAAGGCGGCGGCGGGCCCAACTATGCAGGCATGTAATTTCGCATAAATTGATACATAAAATCCCCGCTTATCGCTTGATAGGCGGGGATTTTTAGCTATTGATGTGCGCAAATTTATGTGGACTTCTCCTTCAGGACCCTTTCAGCTTGTAGCCTTTATAGGCCTCGCGCAGGCGATGCTTGAGCATCTTGCCGGTGGCCCCCAAAGGGATGCTATCTACGAATACCACGTCGTCCGGGGTCCACCATTTGGCTATCTTGCCGTCGTAAAACGCAATCAACTCTTCCCGGCTCACATCCATGCCAGGTTTCTTCATGACCACCAGCAGCGGGCGTTCGTCCCACTTGGGGTGGAATGCTGCGATGCAGGCGGCCATGGCCACGGCGGGGTGGGCCATGGCGATGTTTTCCAGGTCGATGGAACCGATCCATTCACCACCTGACTTGATCACGTCCTTGCTGCGGTCGGTGATTTGCATGTAACCATCGGCATCGATCTTGGCCACGTCTCCGGTGGGGAACCAGCCGTCCTGCAGGTGGCCTTCGCCCTCTTCCTTGAAGTAGCGCGACACCACCCAGTGACCGCGCACCAGAAGGTCGCCGGTTTGAACACCGTCGCAGGGCAGTTCGGCACCATCGGGGCTGACGATTTTCATGTCCACCCCGAACACGGCACGGCCCTGCTTGGCCTGCACAGCCTGGCGCTCTCCGGGCGTTTGCGCCAGGTGCTTGCCCTTGAAGGCGCACACGGTGCCCAGGGGGCTCAACTCCGTCATGCCCCAGGCATGGATGACGTGTACGTTGTAGTCCTCTTCGAACGTGCGCACCATGGCCGGTGGGCAGGCCGAGCCGCCGATGACGGTGCGGCGCATGGTGCTGAAGGTGAGTTTGTTGGCCTGCACGTGGTTCAACAGCCCCTGCCACACGGTGGGCACACCGGCGGCCATGGTCACGCCTTCAGCTTCAAACAATTCGTAAAGCGATTTGCCGTCCAGCCCCGCACCGGGGAACACCAGCTTGGCCCCGGTCATGCACGCCGCATAGGGCAAGCCCCAGGCGTTGACGTGGAACATGGGCACCACGGGCAAGATGGCGTCGCTGGCCGAGCAATTGAGGCTGTCGGGCAGGGCCGCTGCAAACGTGTGCAGCAGCGTGGAGCGGTGGCTGTACAGCACGCCCTTGGGGTTGCCGGTGGTGCCTGAGGTGTAGCACAGCGTGGCGGCGGCCTGCTCGTTGAGCACGGGCCAGCTGAACTGGTCGGTCTGACCTGCAATCAGGTCTTCGTAGCACAGCAGGTTGGGAATGCTGGTGCTGGCCGGCATCTGGTCTTTGTCGATCAGGGCCACAAAGTGCCGCACGGTCTTCACGCGGCTGGCGATGGATTCGACCAGCGGCAGGAACGTCATGTCGAAAAACAGCACCTGGTTTTCGGCATGGTCGGCAATGAAGGTCACCTGATCGGCATGCAGGCGGGGGTTGATGGTGTTGAGCACCCGGCCTGCGCCCGACACGGCGTAGTACAGCTCCATGTGGCGGTAGCCGTTCCAGGCCAGCGTGGCCACGCGCTCTCCCTCGGCCACACCCAAAGCTGCCACTGCGTTGGCCAGCTTGCGGGCGCGCACGGCCAAATCAGCATAGGTGTAGCGGTGGATGTCGCCCTCCACGCGGCGTGACACGATTTGCTGGTCGGCATGGTGACGCTCGGCGTACACCAGCAGTGACGACGTCAGCAGCGGCATCTGCATCATTTGACCGTTCATGGGATGGGCTCCTTGTTTGTGTGGGGTTCAGCTGAAGAAAGGTGACTTCAGAACATGTCAACCGGGGCCTGGGCGATGGTTTCGCCCCCGGTGATGACCGTTTGCGCCAGGCCGATGGCGGTGGACAGCACCGCATCGGCATAAAAGCGGGCGGTGACCACTTTGGCGGCGTGGAACGCCGGGTCTTCGCCCATGTGGTCCAGCGACACCATCATGGCGCGCGCCATTTGCCAGCCACACAGCACCACACCGGCCAATTGCAGGTAATTGACCGCACCGGCGTACACCGCGTGCGGATTCGTTTTGGCTTGGGCCACGATGTGGTCAATGGTTTGCTCCAGTGCCTGGCGCGCACTGCGCAGGGAGTGGCGCATGACGGCGCAGTCCAATTCTGCATAGGTTGACAGATCGTCTTCTGTCATGGCCACCTGGGCGCACAGCGCCTTGGCCACGGCACCGCCATCGCGAACCGTTTTACGGCCCACGATGTCATTGGCCTGGATGGCGGTGGTGCCCTCGTAGATGGTCAGGATGCGCGCATCGCGGTAGTGCTGCGCTGCGCCAGTCTCTTCAATGAAGCCCATGCCGCCGTGCACTTGCACGCCCAGGCTGGCCACCTGAATGGACATCTCCGTCGAAAAGCCTTTCACCACCGGCACCAGGTAGTCGTAAATGGCCTGCTGCTGCTTACGCACGGCGGCATCGGGCGAATGGTGAGCCATGTCCGACGCCGCCGCAGCCACGTAGGCCAGTGCGCGCGCGCCTTCGGTTTGGGCGCGCATGGTCAGCAACATGCGCTTGACGTCGGGGTGATGGATGATGGCCACCGGCGCGGGCGAGCCGCCCAAGTCGCGGCTTTGCACGCGGTCACGGGCGTATCCCACAGCCTTCTGGTAGGCGCGGTCGGCCACGGCAATGCCTTGCATGCCCACGGCGAAGCGAGCGGCGTTCATCATGATGAACATGTACTCCAAGCCCCGATTTTCCTGGCCCACCAGGTAACCCACGGCACCGCCATGGTCGCCAAATTGCAGCACGGCTGTGGGGCTGGCCTTGATGCCCAGTTTGTGCTCGATGCTCACGCAGTGCGCGTCGTTGCGCGCACCCAGCGTGCCGTCGGCATTCACCAGGAATTTGGGCACCACAAACAGGCTGATGCCCTTCACGCCTTCGGGCGCACCGGGCACGCGGGCCAGCACCAGGTGCACGATGTTCTCGGCCATGTCGTGCTCACCGTAGGTGATGAAAATCTTGGTGCCGAACACCTTGTATGTGCCATCGCCCTGGAGCTCGGCGCGGCTGCGCACCGCTGCCAGGTCTGAGCCTGCCTGAGGCTCGGTCAGGTTCATGGTGCCGGTCCACTGGCCGCTCACCAATTTTTCAAGGTAGGTGGCTTTCAACTCGTCCGAGCCTGCCGTCAGCAAGGCTTCGATGGCACCATCAGTCAGCATCGGGCACAGCCCAAATGAAAGGTTGGCCGCTTGCAGCATTTCGGCGCAAGGGGTGGCAATCAGTTTGGGCATGCCCTGACCGCCGTACGCGATCGGATGGATCACACCTTGCCAACCGCTTTGACCAAACTGGGCAAAGGCCTCTTTGAAGCCTGGGGTAGTGGTGACCACGCCGTCTTTCCAGCTGCTGGGTTGCTGGTCACCCGCCCAGTTCAGCGGGGCCACCACGTCCTGACAGAACTTGGCGGACTCTTCCAGCACGGCCTGCGCGGTGTCTTGCTCGAAATCGGCCATGCCGGGCAAGGCATTGACCTTTTGCAAGCCAGCCAGGTGCGTCATGGCGAACATCATGTCTTTGACGGGGGCGGTGTAACTCATGGTGCGATGCTCCAGATACGGGAATGATTCAATTCATGAATAGATAGCAAACAATGCACGTACATAAAGCGTCAGGTGGCATTGCTATCGATATTTCTACGCTCACAGCACTCAAAGTGCCTTGACCAACTCAGGCACAGCCGTGAACAGGTCTGCCTCCAGGCCATAGTCAGCCACGCTGAAGATGGGCGCTTCGGGATCCTTGTTGATGGCCACGATCACCTTGCTGTCCTTCATGCCCGCCAAATGCTGGATGGCCCCGCTGATGCCACAGGCGATATACAGCTGGGGCGCGACGATCTTGCCGGTCTGGCCCACTTGCAGGTCGTTGGCGGCATAACCTGCGTCGACTGCAGCTCGGCTGGCACCGATGGCTGCACCCAGCTTGTCAGCCAGCGGGGTCATGACTTCGTCGAACTTCTCGCTGCTGCCCAGTGCCCGGCCACCGGACACGATGATCTTGGCGGCCGTCAGCTCGGGGCGGTCGTTCTTGGCAATTTCGCTGCCTTTGTAAGCGGTCTTGCCGCTGTCTGCGACGGCAGCAATTGTTTCAATGGCTGCGTTGCCGCCTTGTGCAGCGGCATCAAAGCCCGTGGCGCGCACGGTGATGACTTTGGTGGCATCGGTGCTTTGCACGGTGGCAATGGCGTTACCCGCATAGATGGGGCGCTCGAACGTGTCAGCGCTGATGACTTTGCTGATTTCGCTGATCTGTGCGACGTCGAGCTTGGCTGCCACGCGGGGAGAGGCGTTTTTGCCCGCTGCGGTGGCCGCAAACAGGATGTGGCTGTAGTTGGCTGCGATGGCCAGTACCTGAGCGGCCAGGTTTTCGGCCAGGGCATGTGCGTGTACTTCAGCATCAGCGTGGATGACTTTGGTCACGCCTGCGATGTTGGCTGCTGCGGCTGCGGCTGGGCCGGCGTTGTGGCCGGCCACCAGCACATGCACGTCACCTGCGCTGCAGGCAATGGCTGCGGTCACGGTGTTGAGGGTGGCACCCTTGATGGATGCGTTGTCGTGTTCGGCAATGACAAGAACGGTCATGGTGTCAATTCCTAAAAACCAAAAGAGGTCGAGAGAAGTGTTTTGTTCAGCGGAACGCGCGGAACTGGCTTTGCCAGGCCGCAGGGTTCGCCCCCTGGGGGGTGACGCCGAAGGCGGCGCGGGGGGGTCAGATCACCTTCGCTTCGTTTTTCAGCTTGTCCACAAGGGCTGCGACATCGGCCACCTTGATACCGGCTTTGCGGCCTGCAGGTTCAGCGACCTTCAGGGTTTTGAGGCGGGGGGCCACGTCCACACCCAGCGCAGCGGGGGTGAGGTTTTCCAAAGGCTTTTTCTTGGCCTTCATGATGTTGGGCAGGGTGACGTAGCGGGGCTCGTTCAGCCGCAGGTCGGTGGTGATGACGGCGGGCAGGCTCAAACTGAGTGTTTCGAGGCCGCCGTCGATTTCGCGGGTGACGGTTGCCTTGCCGTCTGCGATTTCAACTTTGCTGGCGAAAGTAGCCTGGGGCAGGTCAGTGAGGGCGGCGAGCATCTGGCCGACCTGGTTGGCGTCGTCGTCAATGGCTTGTTTCCCCAGGATGATGAGGCCGGGCTGTTCTTTGGCGACCAGTGCAGCCAGCAATTTGGCCACGGCCAGGGGTTGGAGTTCATCTGCGCTTTCAACCAAAATGGCCCGGTCTGCGCCGATGGCCATGGCGGTGCGCAGGGTTTCCTGGCACTGGGTCACGCCGCAGGAGACGGCGATGACCTCACTCACCACGCCTTTTTCTTTCAGGCGCACGGCTTCTTCAACGGCAATTTCGTCAAAGGGGTTCATGCTCATCTTGACGTTGGCGATGTCCATGCCGCTGCCGTCCGCTTTGACCCGGACTTTCACGTTGTAGTCCACCACGCGTTTGATTGCGACCAAAACTTTCATGTCTCTTTCTCCTGAAGGGGTGTCAGACCGACAACCGGTCTCAATACAAGCGCAGCACGGATACCGTCAAGCCGGAGCAGTCGCCGCCGCAGCCTTGGCCCGACGGGCAGCCGACGTGGTCATGACCGTGGCCTCGCCGTCGATCACCACCGTTTCACGCACGCGGCACACGGTTTCGAGCACGGCACGTGCCTTGTCAAGGTTCACCGACTTGACGGTGACGGTGGCATGAACCGTGTCGCCTGGGCGCACGGGCGCCAGAAAGCGCAACTGCTGGCCCATGTACACCGTGCCAGGACCAGGCAGCCGGTTGGCCACGGCAGCCGAAATCACGCTGGCGGTCAGGAAACCGTGGGCAATGCGCCCGCCGAAAGCCGTGGTGGCTGCGAACTCTTCGTTGGTATGCACAGCGTTGTTGTCACCGGAGACACCGGCAAACAACACGATGTCGGCTTCGGTAATGGTTTTGGCAAAGCTGGCTGACATGCCCACATGCAGATCTTCAATGTCGTGGCCGTATTGTTCGTTCATGGCGATCCTCCGGTGCGGAGTTCAATCAGGGGATGGATGGCAGAGGCAAAAGCGCCTGTAGGCCGTTAACGGGAGCCGCTGGATGGATGGGTTTCCGGCGAGCGGGCCCAGAGTGGCCCGCTGCCGCACATTCAGTGACCGCCCGGTCCGGGACGGTTGAGGCCGTTCTTGTTGATGACCGCATTCAGTTCGCCGACCATGCCCCGGCGGAACGCCAGCACACACACCACGAACATGCCGCCCATGATCACCGTGACCCACGAGCCCACTTTGTCGGCCAGCAGGTTCTCCAGCCCGACGATGGTGATGGCACCGGCCACGGGGCCCAGCACCGTGCCCAGTCCGCCCATGAGTGTCATCAGCACCACCTGACCCGAGGTGTGCCAGTGCACGTCGCCCAGCGAGGCGAGCTGGAACACCAACGCCTTGGTGGAACCCGCCATGCCTGCCAATGCAGCCGAAATGACGAAGGCCAGCAGCTTGAACTTGGCCACGTCGTAACCCAACGAGGTGGCGCGGGCTTCGTTGTCGCGGATTGCTTTCAGAATCTGACCAAAGGGGGAATGGATGGTGCGGTACACCAACCAAAAGCCCGCCATGAACACGGCAAACACGAAGAAATACATGGCGATGTTGTCCGACAGGTCGAACACGCCCAGCAGCATGCCGCGCGGGATGCCCTGCATGCCGTCTTCACCGCCGGTGAACGACATCTGCATGGCCAGGAAGAACACCAGCTGGGCCAGGCCCAGGGTGATCATGGCGAAGTAAATACCCGCACGGCGGATGGCAATCCAGCCAAACAGACCACCCAACAGGCCACTGAACACGCCACCGGCAATCACACCCAACTCAGGCGTGAGCCCCAGGTCGCGGCACAGGTAGCCGGTGATGTAGGCCGAGCCGCCAAAGAAGGCAGCGTGCCCGAACGACAGCAGGCCCGAAAAGCCCAGCAACAAATTGAATGCGCAGGCAAACAGGGCAAAGCACAGCAGCTTCATCAGAAAAGTGGGGTACACCACAAACGGTGCCACCGAGCCCACCACGATCATGGCCACGAACATCAGCATCACGCGGTTGTTGTTCATCTCGATTCCTTCAGGCTTGCTTGCCAAACAGGCCAGCGGGTTTGACAAGCAGCACCAGCACCATGATCAGGAAGATGACCACGGCTGAAGCTTCGGGGTAGAACACTTTGGTCAGGCCTTCGACGATGCCCAGCCCCAGCCCGGTGACGATGGCCCCGAGGATGGAACCCATGCCGCCGATCACCACCACCGCGAACACCACGATGATCAGGTTGGAGCCCATGACAGGATTGACCTGCTGAATGGGCGCTGCCAGCACACCGGCGAATGCGGCCAATGCTGCCCCGGTGGCATATGTGGCGGTGACCAGCACTGGCACGTTGATGCCCAGTGCCTGCACCAGGTCGGGCCGCTGGGTGGCGGCGCGCAGCGTGGCACCCAGGCTGGTGCGCTCGATCACATACCAGGCGGCGGCACACACACTCAAAGCCGCCACCACCACCCATGCACGGTAGATAGGCAGGTACATGAAACCCAGGTGCATGCCACCCTGGAGCAACTCAGGCGCTTCATACGACTCGCCCGACACACCAAAGAAGTTCTTGAACACGCCTTCTGCGATCAGCGCCAGCCCAAACGTCAGCAGCAGGCCGTACAGGTGGTCCAGCTTGTACAGGTGGCGCAGCATGGTGCGCTCGATCACCACCGCCAGCAGGCCCACAGCCAGCGGGGCCAGCACCAGCGCGGCCCAATAGTTGATGCCCAACCAGTTCAGCCCCATCCAGGCGGCAAACGCGCCCAACATGTACTGCGCACCGTGGGCAAAGTTGATGATGTTGAGCAGGCCAAAAATCACGGCCAGCCCCAGGCTGAGCACCGCGTAAAACGACCCGTTGATCAACCCCAGCAGGAGCTGCCCAAAAAAAGCCTGTGAGGGGATGCCGAAAATGTCCATGACCCGTTTCCTTTGTACCGAGACGCGCACCGTCCCCCAACCCAACAGGGGTCAGGGGGACATGGGGGCGGTGGATTACTTCTTGACCAGGGCGCAACGTGATTCCGACAGCGGCTGAAACGCCTCGGCTGCGGGAATGGTGGCTTTCACGTTGTAGTAGTCCCAAGGGGTCTTGGACTCGGCTGGCTTTTTCACCTGCAGCAGGTACATGTCGTGCACCATGCGGCCGTCGTCACGGATCTTGCCGTTCTTGGCGAAGAAGTCATTGACGGGCGTCTTCTTCATCTGGGCCATGACCTTGGCAGTGTCATCGCTGTTGATGGCTTTCACGGCTTTCAGGTAGTGCATGACCGACGAGTACTGGCCCGCTTGCACCATGGTGGGCATGCGCTTGTGGGTGGTGAAGAAACGCTTGGACCACGCACGAGTTTCGTCATTCAAGTCCCAGTAGAAGCCTTCGGTCAGGTACATGCCCTGGGTGGTCTTGAGGCCCAGCGAGTGCACATCGGTGATGAACATCAGCAAACCGGCCAGCGCCTGTTTGGGTGTCACGCCAAATTCGGCTGCCTGCTTGATGGAGTTGATGGTGTCGCCACCAGCATTGGCCAGCCCGATGACCTGCGCTCCAGACGACTGGGCTTTCAGCAGGAAGGACGAGAAGTCCGTGCCGGGGAAGGGGTGGCGCACGGTGCCCATCACCTCACCACCATTGGCCTTGACCACTGCGCTGGCATCTTTTTCCAGCGCATGGCCAAACGCATAGTCAGCGGTCAGGAAAAACCACTTCTTGCCACCGGTCTGCGTCACCGCCTTGGCTGTGCCGTTGGCCACCGCGTAGGTGTCGTAGGTCCAGTGCACGGTCACGTCGTTGCAGTTTTCGTTGGTGACGGCGGTGGACGCAGCGCCAGAGACGAGCGCTATGCGGTTCTTCTCTTTGGCGATTTTTTGCACAGCCAGGGCAACCGATGTGGTCACCAGTTCGGAAGCGACGTCTACCTTGTCTTTCTCGAACCACTCGCGGGCCTTGTTGGCGGCGATATCGCCCTTGTTCTGGTGATCGGCGGACACCATTTCAACCTTGAAGCTGGGCTTTTCAGCAGCGACGAAGTCTTCAATCGCCATTTTGGTGGCCACCACGGTGCCAGGGCCTGACACGTCGGAATACACGCCGGACAGATCGGTCAGCACGCCGATCTTGACCACGCCGTCAGATACCTGGGCCTGTGCGGCGCCAGCCATGGACAAAAGGGCAAGGCCAGCGGCCTGGGCTATGTGTTTGAGTTTCATGATGTGGTCTCCGTTGTGGGCTCTAAAAAAACGCAGCTTCCATCTCAATGGATACAAGCGACGGGTGGCAAAAAAGCAGTTGATTCCAACCCCCGGCAATCAGGCGGACCTTGGGCAAGTCAGTCAGGTTTGGCGGGCGGTGCGGGCTTACACGCCCAACAGGTCGTGCAGGTCGCCGGTGCGGGCTTCGAGTTCGTCTTTCTGAACCGTCATCACCACATGGCCGTGTTCCAGCACGTAGTGACGGTCAGCTAGCGGGGCAGCAAAACGGAAGTTCTGCTCCACCAGAATGATGGTGTAGCCCCGGGTTTTCAGCAGGCGGATGACTTCGCCCAGCTTCTTGACGATGACGGGGGCCAGGCCCTCGGTGATCTCGTCCAGCAGCAGCACCTTGGCCCCGGTCCGCAAAATGCGCGCCATGGCCAGCATCTGCTGCTCGCCACCCGACAGGCGGGTGCCGGGGCTGTTGCGCCGCTCCAGCAGGTTGGGAAACACCGTGTAGATCTCGTCCAGCGTCATGCCACCGCTGGCCACCACGGGGGCCAGCATCAGGTTTTCTTCGGTGCTCAGGCCCGCGAAAATGCCACGCTCTTCAGGGCAGAACCCAATACCCAGCCGTGCAATGGTGTGCGGCTGCATGCGGGTGGTTTCGTTGCCGTTGAACATGATGGAGCCGGTGCGCCGCCCCACCAGGCCCAGGATGGCCTTGAGCGTGGTCGAGCGGCCCGAGCCGTTGCGGCCCAGCAGGGTGATCAGCTCGCCCCGGTTCACTTGCAGGTCAATGCCGTGCAGGATGTGCGATTCGCCATAGAACGCGTGCAGGTCGGTCACGCGCAGCATTTCGCCGGTTGGTTTGAATGCGCTGCTCATGCTTCCACTCCCACATAGGCTTCCAGCACACGGGGGTCTTTGGACACCGTGGCGTAATTTCCTTCAGCCAGCACCGAGCCGCGTTGCAACACGGTGATGGTGTGGCACAGGCTCTCCACCACCGACAGGTTGTGCTCGACCATCAAAATGGTGCGGTTGGCAGACACTTTTTTGATGAGATCCACCACGCGGCCCACGTCTTCGTGGCCCATGCCCTGGGTGGGTTCGTCAAGCAGCATCAGGTCGGGGTTGAGCGCCAGCGTGGTGGCAATTTCCAGTGCGCGCTTGCGGCCATAAGGCATCTCTACCGTCACGGTGTCGGCAAAGCTGGCCAGGTCCACCTCGGTCAGCAACTCCATCGCCCGGTCGTTCAGCACATTCAGCTTGCGCTCCGACGACCAGAAGTTGAACGAATCAGCCCGGGTGCGCTGCAAGGCCACGCGCACGTTTTCCATGACGGTCAAGTGGCTGAAGGTGGCGGAAATCTGGAACGAGCGGATCATGCCGCGCCGCGCCACTTGCACCTGGTTGTCGCGGGTGATGTCGTTGCCGTTGAACAGGATCTGTCCGGCACTGGGCTGGTGGTATTTGGTCAGCAGGTTGAAGACCGTGGTCTTGCCCGCGCCGTTGGGGCCAATGAGGGCATGGATGGTGCCACGACGAACCTGCAGGTTCACATCGGACACGGCGTTGAAGCCCAGGAACTCTTTCGAGAGCCCCCGGGTTTCCAATATCAGATCTTGGGACATGGTGGTTCCGGGGAGGGGTTACTCGATGGCCGAGGTCGACTTGACCTGGCTACGCAGCACAAATTTCTGGATCTTGCCGGTCGATGTTTTGGGCAGGCCCACAAACACCACGCGCTTGGGTACCTTGAAACGGGCCAGGTGTTCGCGGCAGAAGGCGACGATGTCGGCCTCGGTGGTGACCGCACCGGGCTTGAGTTCAACAAAGGCGCAGGGCACTTCGCCCCACTTCTCGTCGGGCTGGGCCACCACGGCGGCCAGCATCACGGCGGGGTGGCGGCACAGGGTGTCTTCCACCTCGATGGAACTGATGTTTTCGCCGCCGGAAATGATGATGTCCTTGCTGCGGTCTTTGATCTTGACGTAGCCGTCGGGGTACATCACGGCCAGGTCGCCGGTGTGGAACCAGCCGCCCGCAAAGGCTTCTTCGGTGGCGGCGGGGTTCTTCAGGTAGCCCTTCATCACCACGTTGCCCCGGAAGAAAATTTCGCCCATGGTCTCGCCATCAGCGGGCACGGGTTGCAGGGTGACGGGGTCGAGCACCGTCACGTCTTCCTGCAAGGGGTAAGGTACGCCCTGGCGACCATTGAGTGCGGCACGCTCTTCAATGGACAGGCTGGCCCAGCTTTCCTGCTTGGCGCACACGGCCGCCGGGCCGTACACCTCGGTCAGGCCGTACACATGGGTCAGCGCAATGCCAGCGGCCTCGCAGCCTTCGATCACCGCAGCCGGTGGCGCGGCCCCGGCAATCAGGCCATGCACCGTGTGTTCGATGCCGTGGCGCAGGTCAGCTGAGGCGTGGATGAGCATGCTGTACACGATGGGTGCGCCGCACATGTGGGTGATGTGGTGCTGGCGGATCAGCGGGTAGATCAGCGCCGGGTCCACGCGGCGCAGGCACACGCTGGTGCCCGCAATCAGCGCCATGGTCCACGGGAAGCACCAGCCATTGCAGTGGAACATGGGCAACGTCCACAGGTAGGTGGCGTGGTGCGGCAGCTGCCACGAAATGACGTTGCTGGCCGCATTCAGGTACGCGCCACGGTGGTGGGTGACCACGCCCTTGGGGTTGCCGGTGGTGCCGCTGGTGTAGTTCAGCGCAATGGCATCCCACTCGTCGGCGGGGCGGTACCAGGCAAAGGCCGGGTCGCCCTCGGCCAGCAGGGCTTCGTAGCTCAGCTGGCCCAGGTAGGCACCGGCGGGGGCTTCGTCGTCTTCCACCTCGATGACCAGCGGGGCATCGTCGCCCAGCATGGCCAGGGCCGCGCCCACCACCTTGGCAAATTCGCGGTCGGTCAGCAGCACCTTGGCTTCGCCGTGGCGCAGCATGAAGGCAATGGCCTCGGCATCCAGCCGGGTGTTCAGCGTGTTGAGCACCGCGCCGGTCATGGGGATGCCAAAGTGCGCTTCCAGCATGGCGGGCACGTTGGGCAGCATCACGGCCACGGTGTCGCCCCCGCCCACGCCACGTTGGGACAGGGCGCTGGCCAGCTGGCGGCAGCGGGTGTAGGTGTCGGCCCAGTTCTGTTGCCGCTCGCCGTAGATGATGGCGGTACGCTGGGGGTAGATGCGCGCGGTGCGCTCGATGAAGCTCAGAGGTGACAGCGCCACAAAATTGGCGACGTTCTTCTCCAGCCCCGATTGATAGGGATTGATGCGATCCATGCTTGTCTCCGTGTTGTCAGGTGCCCGACGACCTGCGGGCCAGCCGGGCAACCTGTTTGTGGGGCGCATCATCCGAGAGCATGTTTGCAGCAATCCGTGCCGAATGTGACGAATGTTTGCAAGGCGCGGCGCGTCTGCACCCCGCTCCTAAAATTTGCCTGCCCCGGCACCGATGCACGGCGGCACCAGAGAAGAGCACAAGGCCGCACAAGACCGGCAACCCATGACCGGCAGGAGACAACGTGACAAGCACAGCCCCGCAGGGTGATGAGGCCGAAGCCCGGCACAACGGGTCGTTGCAGGCCGGACTGGACCTGATTGACCAGGGATTCACCCTGATCGACGAAAACCTGCGCCTTGTGGCCTGGAACGCGACGTTTCTGCGCCTGCTGGGCTTTCCGCCCGAAATGGGCCATGTGGGCGCACCCTTCGAGAGCTTCATGCGCTACAACGCCGAGCGCGGCGAATACGGCGATGGCGATGTAGAAGCCTATGTGCGCGAGCGGGTGGAGGCGGCCAAGGCCTTTCGCACCCACGACATCGAGCGCACCCGCCCCAACGGCACGGTGATCCGGGTGCGTGGCGTGCCCGTGCCCGGCCACGGGTTTGTGACGCTGTACTCCGACATCACGCAGCAGCGTCGGTCAGAAAAGCTGATCCGCGAACAGAACGCCCTGCTGGAGTCGCGCGTGGCCGAGCGCACCGCCGAGCTGATGGCCACCAACGACCAGCTGCGCGAGGCGCTGCGTCTGAACAGCCAGTTCGCCAGCTCGCTGGAGCGCAGCGAGGCCCAGATGCGCCTGATCACCGACTCCATTCCCGCGCTGGTGGCGTATTTCGATGCCGACCTGGCCTACCGCTACATCAACCGGGGCTACCGCGACTGGTTTGCGCTCGACCCGGCCCACCCCGAGCGGGTGAGTGCCCGCGAATTCCTGGGCCTTGGCACCTATTCGCTCATCAAGCCTTACATCCGCCAGGCCTTGCGCGGCGAGGCAGTAACTTTCGAGTACGAGGTGATGACCGTGGGCGGCGTGCGGCGACTGGCCCGTACATCGCTCATTCCCGAGGTCGCCGAGGGTGGCCGGGTGATCGGCTGCTTCGAGCTGACCTTCGACATCACCCAGGAGCGCCGCTCGCACGACATGCTGGTGCAGGCGCAGAAGATGGAAGCCCTGGGCCAGCTCACCAGCGGCATGTCGCACGATTTCAACAACATCCTGACCGTAGTGCTGGGCAACCTCACCGCGCTGTGCGAGCAGCCCGATGTGCAGCACCATGTGGGCGAGTACATTGCTCCGGCTATCGAGGCGGCCCGCCGGGGCTCCGACCTGATCCGTGGCCTGCTGTCGTTCTCCCGCCAGCACCCCATGCAGACCAGCCTGGTGGACGTGGATGACTGCGTGTCCGGCATCGACAAGCTGGTGCGCCACACCCTGCCCGAAACCCTGACGCTAACCTTTGTGCTCGACACCGCGTCTGCGCAGTGCAGACTGGATGCGCACCAGCTGCACAACGCGCTGCTCAACCTCATCCTCAACGCCCGCGATGCCACCGAATCGCGCGGCCACATCGTCATCCGCACCGCCGTGTGCTGGCTCAATGCCGACGAGGCCCCGCGCCTCAACCTGGACCCCGGCCAGTTTGCCTGCATCACCGTGCAGGACGATGGCTGCGGCATGAATACCCTGACCCGCCAGCGTGTGTTCGAGCCCTTTTTCACCACCAAGCGGGTGGGCCAGGGCTCGGGGCTGGGCCTGTCCATGGTGTACGGCTTTGCCCGGCAGTCGGGCGGCACGGTGGACATCCGCAGCGAGCCGGGAGCGGGCACCGAAGTCACGCTGTGGCTGCCGCTGGCGGGCGAGGCTGCCGAGGCCGCCAGGGCGCAGACGGGCGTGCAAACCCAGGCATCGCCCGCCGTGCAGACTGGCGAGATGACCCGCGCAGTGGCCGAAACCCCGTCGCAGGGACTGGCGCTGCTGGTGGAAGACGACGCACGGGTGCGCAAGGTGGTGCGGCGGCATCTGCTGGATCTGGGGTACGCTGTGCTGGAAGCCGAAAGCGGCCAGGAGGCCCTGGACATCCTCAACCAGACCCCCGACCTCAAGGCCGTGGTGTCCGACTTTGTGATGCCCGGCGGAGTGGATGGCCAGCAAGTCACCAGCCATGCTCGCAGGCTGGGCACCATTCCCAGGGTGGTGCTGATGAGCGGCTATCCGCCCAGCACCGAAGACCCGCCGCAGGTGCCGCTGATTCAGAAACCCTTCACCAAAGAGCAGCTCGGACACGTTCTCCAGGCGCCATTGCATTGAAAGCCATGCCCAGTTCCCACCCCGGCGCACCTGCGCGCAACCTGATCTACCTGATTGAAGACGACGAGGAAGTGGCTCGCGTGGTGGTGCGCGTGCTGACCGAGTTCGAGTTTCTGGTGGAGTGGTTCCGCGATGGCTCGTCGGTGCTGCGCAAGCTCAAGACCGAGCGGCCCAACCTGTGCATCCTGGACCTGGGCCTGCCCGACATGGACGGGGTCAGCCTGATCAGCCAGATCGGCAACCACGGTCATTGCGGCGTGCTGGTGCTGACGGGGCGCAGCCACCCGTTCGACCGGGTGATGGGCCTGGAGATGGGCAGCGACGACTACGTGGTCAAACCCTTCGAGCCGCGCGAGCTGGTGGCGCGTGTGCGCAGCATCCTGCGCCGCACCACCTGCGGCGGGCGCGAGCACCCGACCCGTGCCCGCCGCTACGCCAGTTTTCTGGGCTGGACGCTGGACTGCGCGGCCAACACCCTCAAGTCACCCGACGGTGTGGAGCACCTGCTGAGCACCGCCGAAACCCAGGTGCTGCGCGAGTTTGTGGAGCGCCCGCACCAGATACTCACGCGCGAACAGCTGCTAGGCCAGCGCGACCTGTCGCCGCTGGACCGCAGCATCGATGTGCGGATTTCACGCATACGCCGCAAGATCGAGGCCGATTCGCAGAACCCACGCATCATCAAAACCGTGTACGGCGCGGGCTACATGTTCACGGCCAACGTGACATGGTCCTGAGCGGATATTTTTATAAAAAATAGGCCATTTGCGCTCGTTGCATATAGAAAGTCAGCTCTCATTATTCATTCATACAAGGCGAGATAAGCATGACCCCAGCAGACATCCTCGAACAATTCGGCCCCCGCGAGGCCATGGAATACGACGTGGTCGTGGTGGGAGGAGGCCCGGCGGGCCTGTCCACCGCCATCCGCCTCAAGCAACTGGCCGAGCAGGCGGGCAGCGAAGTCTCCGTGGTCGTTCTCGAAAAGGGCTCGGAACCCGGAGCCCACATCCTGTCGGGCGCGGTCATGGACCCCATCGCCATCAACGAACTTTTTCCCGACTGGAAAGAGCGCGGTGCCCCGCTCAACCAGCCCGTGACGGGCGACAAGGCGCTGTTCCTGTCTGAAACGGGTGAATTTGCCACCCCGGCCTTTCTGATGCCAGACAACTTTCACAATGAAGGCTGCTACGTCGTCAGCCTGGGGGCAGTGACCAAGTGGCTGGCTGAACAGGCCGAAAGCCTGGGCGTGGAGATCTTCCCCGGCTTCGCTGCGGCCGAAGTACTCTACAACGACAACGGCTCTGTCAAGGGCGTGGCCACCGGCAACATGGGTGTGGGCAAAGACAGCGAGCCCACCGACGACTTTCAGCTCGGCATGGAGCTGCACGCCAAGTACACCGTGTTTGCCGAAGGCGCACGCGGTCACCTGGGCAAATGTTTGATTGAGAAATTCAAGCTCGATGCAGACAAAGACCCACAGGCCTATGCCATCGGCATCAAGGAAATGTGGGAGGTTTCGCCCGAACAAGCCAACCCTGGCCTGGTGATCCACGCCGCTGGTTGGCCTCTCAAGGCAGACACTTACGGCGGTGGATTCCTTTATCACATGGAAGGCAACAAGGTCGTGCTGGGCTTCATCGTCGGCCTGAACTACGAAAACCCTTGGCTGAGCCCGTTTGAAGAACTGCAACGTTGGAAAACCCACCCGTCAATCCGTCAGCACATTGAAGGCGGTAAGCGCATCAGCTACGGGGCTCGCGCCATCACGGCCGGTGGGCTGCTGGCTCTTCCCAAGACCGTGTTCCCGGGTGGTGCACTGGTTGGTTGTGATGCAGGCTACCTGAACGGCCCGCGCATCAAAGGCAGCCACGCAGCCATCAAAACCGGCATGCTGGCCGCCGAAGCTGCTTTCGATGCCGTTGCCCAGGGCCGTCAACACGACGAACTCGTTGCCTACCCCAAGGCCTTCGAAGCCAGCTGGCTGCACGCCGAGTTGAACCAAGCTCGCAACTGGAAGCGCTGGTTCAAGTGGGGCATTGTGGGTGGCTCGCTGGGCACTGGCATTGAATATTGGCTGCTGCCCAAGCTGGGCATCAAGAGTCCACCTTGGACACTCGCACCGACCAAGGCCGACCACCTCTACCTCAAGCCCGCCATCGAGTGCACGCCCATCAACTACCCCAAGCCCGACGGCAAGCTGACCTTTGACCGCTTGAGCAGCGTGTTCATCAGCAACACCAACCACGAAGAACAGCAGCCCGCCCACCTGACGCTCAAAGACGCTAGCGTGCCTGTGAGCATCAACCTGGCCAAATTTGCGGGCCCCGAGAGCCGCTACTGCCCAGCCGGGGTGTACGAGTACGTGCCCGACACCGCCAAGGGCGGGGACGCCCAGCGCTTGCAGATCAATGCGCAAAACTGTGTGCACTGCAAAACCTGCGACATCAAAGACCCCACGCAAAACATCGTCTGGGTCACGCCCGAA
>JAUYTN010000047.1 GCA_030695205.1 Burkholderiaceae bacterium
GCCCGACACCGCCAAGGGCGGGGACGCCCAGCGCTTGCAGATCAATGCGCAAAACTGTGTGCACTGCAAAACCTGCGACATCAAAGACCCCACGCAAAACATCGTCTGGGTCACGCCCGAAGGCGGCGGCGGGCCCAACTACGCTGGCATGTAACAACCTAAGTTTTTGAACAAAAACCCCACCAGTCGATTGATTGGTGGGGTTTTTTAGCTATTGAATCCATTGACACTCACCGCAGGGGCAAAAACCGCGGGGCGGCGGCCACGACGGTACTTTGGCCTGGCTGACCGCTCACGTAGGTACCCCGGGCCATGTGGTGCGGATGTGCAGCGGCTTCGTCCAGGCTTAGCACGGGGGCAAAACACACGTCGGTACCCTCCAGCAGCTCACACCAGGCGCTGCGGGGCCGGGTCATGAACAGCTGGGTCAATCGGGCCTTGAGTGCGGGCCAGGTGGTGGTGTCGTACTGGCTGGCGGCATCCACATCGTCCAGGCCCAGCTTGTTCAGCAGCAGCACATAAAACTGCGGCTCCAGCGCCCCGATGGTGATGTGGCCCCCATCGGCACAGACATAGGTGTCATAAAACGGTGAGTCGTGAAACGGGCTGGGCTGCCCGGCGGCCAACTGCCCACCCGCCCGGATCCAGTGCACCAGTGTGCCCAGCATGGCGACCACATCCACAATGGCAGCGTCCACCACACGGCCGCGCGGCTCGCCTCCTTCTGGCGCGGGTCGCTTGCCAGAGCGGGCATCGACCAGGGCGCAGGCGATGCCAAAGGCCAGGCCCAACGCCCCGGCCGCATCGCCCACCACCGTGGGTGGCACCACCGGCACCTGCCCGGCGGGCGCTGCCAATGACAACAAACCGGTCAGCGCGACATAGTTCAGGTCATGACCCGCCGCCTGGGCCAGGGGGCCGCTCTGGCCCCAGCCGGTCATGCGGCCATACACCAGGTGGGGGTTGTGCGCCGCGCAGTCGGCAGGGCCCAGGCCCAGGCGCTCCATCACGCCGGGGCGGTTGCCCTCGATCAGGGCGTCGGCACTGGCAATCAGGGCCATGGCCCGCTCGCGGTCGGCGGGCTGCTTCAGGTCCAGGGTAGTGACCTGTTTGCCCCGGCGCAGCGGGTGTGCCCCGCCTCCACCCAACCGGTCGCCCACGGCGGAACCCCCGGGGCGCACGATGACGGTCACCTCGGCCCCCATGTCGGCCAGGATCAGGGCAGCCAAGGGGCCAGGGCCTATGCCTTCGAATTCCACCACGCGCACCCCGCGCAGGGGATGCGACAGCCCGATATTGGACACAGTGTTCACGGCTTACCTCGTTGGTTGTATGGGGTTGGGGTGGGTCGCAAGGGCGATGCGGGGTCAGTGGCTTCGCTCGAACAGCGTCACCACGCACGCGCCACCCAGCCCTACGTTGTGCTGCAAGGCGATGCGCGCACCCGGCACCTGGCGCAGCCCGCAGCTGCCGCGCAGCTGCTGCACCAGCTCAGCACACTGAGCCAGGCCGGTGGCCCCCAGGGGGTGGCCTTTGGACAACAAGCCACCAGACGGGTTGGTGACCACCTGCCCCCCATAGGTGTTGTCGCCGTCTTCGATGAATCGTTCGGCACCTCCGGGCGGGCACAGGCCCAAAGCCTCGTAGCTGATGAGTTCGTTTTGTGCAAAGCAGTCGTGCAGCTCCACCACGTCCACATCCTGCGGGCCCATACCGGCCTGTTCGTACACCTGCTTCGCGGCGGCCTCGGCCATGCCCACGCCCACCAGACGGCGCATATCGCCGGACTCGAAGGTGTCGGGCCGATCCGTGGCCATGGCCTGGGCGACGATGCGCACCGAATCGTCCAGGCCGTGCTGGCGGGCAAAGCGCTCGGAACACACAATGGCCGCCGCCGCGCCACAGGTGGGCGGGCAGGCCATGAGGCGGGTGAGCACACCGGGCCACACCATGGGCGAAGCCATCACGTCGTCGGCAGTCAGCACCTTGCGCAGCAGGGCCATGGGGTTGTGCTCGGCATGGCGGCTGGCCTTGGCACGCACCTGGGCAAAGGTTTCCAGACGGGTGCCGTACTGCTGCATGTGGGCCAGGCCAGCACCCCCAAAGTAGCGCAGCGCCAGCGGAATGTCGCCCTGCCCCACGAGCTGGTCGGTGGTGGCATCGAAGCGGTCAAAGGGGGACGGACGATCGGTGAACACCGCCCCGATGGCACCGGGCTTCATCTGCTCGAAGCCCAAGGCCAGCACACAGTCGGCCGCGCCGCTGGACACGGCCTGGCGGGCCAGAAACAGCGCAGTGGAGCCAGTAGAGCAGTTGTTGTTGACGTTGACGATGGGGATGCCCGTCATGCCCACTTCGTACAGGGCGCGCTGTCCGGCGGTGGAGTCGCCGTACACATAGCCCACATAGGCCTGCTGCACCTGATCGTAGGACACGCCCGCGTCAGCCAGCGCCAGGCGGGCGGCCTCTGCGGCCATGTGTGGGTAGGGCAAATGGGCGCCCGGCTTGGTGAATGGAACCATGCCGACCCCGGCCACGCCAACAGGATGTGCCATGTGAAAGTCTCTCCGGAAAAGACCGCCCGCTGCGGTCAGGGGCCTCATGGTAGCGGCCCGGGCCAAGCAAACACGACCAGCCGCGACAGCACTGTCTTAGAATCCGCAGCCTGTCAGGAGAGAAGCTCAGCCGGTCGCACCCGCCACCGACCAGGGCTCGCCGAAGGCGCAACGCAACCCGGTGGTTGCGGCGAACGCTCAGGCAAAAGGACTGACAGGCGTCTGGGGTCTGACCACCCCAGACGACACCCTGCTGGAGAGAGGCTGTGCCTGGGCTGACCCCCTGGCAGCGCCCACCGAAGGAGCAAACCCGCCTGAGTTTTCAGCGGGCGAATCTCTCAGGTAAAGCGGACATCAGGGGCTCGCACACGGCACATCACCGTGGTCCATGGCCCCATTGCGTGCGCCTTTTGCGGTGCAATCCCCACATGTCCGACACCCCCGCCTCCATCCACACCGACCTCCTCACCACCCCGCTTGATGCCCTGCACCGCGAACTCGGTGCCCGCATGGTGCCTTTTGCGGGCTACAGCATGCCGGTGCAGTACCCGGCAGGCCTGATGGCCGAGCACCAGCACACCCGCAGCGCTGCCGGGCTGTTCGATGTCTCGCACATGGGCCAGCTGCGTTTGGTGGGGCCAGATGCCGCCGCCGCCTTTGAAACCCTGATGCCGGTGGACGTGGTGGGCCTGCCCGTGGGCAAGCAGCGCTATGGCCTGCTGCTGACCGATGGCGGCACCATCATCGACGACCTGATGTTTGTGAACCGGGGGGATGACATCTTCGTCATCGTCAACGGCGCCTGCAAAGTGGGCGACCTGGCACACATCGAAGCCCGCATCGGCCAGCGCTGCGAGGTCATCCCCATGCCAGAGCGCGCGCTGCTGGCCCTGCAGGGTCCACAGGCCGTGGCCGCACTCGCCCGGCTGGTGCCTGGCGTGGAGCAGCTGGTGTTCATGACCGGTGCTGCCTTCAGCTGGGAAGGCGCAGACCTGTTCATCACCCGCAGCGGCTACACGGGTGAGGATGGGTTTGAAATCTCCGTGCCCGACACCGCCGCTGAGGCTCTGGCCCGCGCCCTGCTGGCGCAACCGGAGGTACAACCCATTGGCCTGGGTGCACGCAACTCGCTGCGGCTGGAGGCTGGGCTGTGCCTGTACGGCAACGACATCGACACCACCACCACCCCCGTGGAAGCCGGGCTGACCTGGGCCATGCAAAAGGTTCGCCGCACCGGCGGTGCGCGCGCCGGGGGCTTTGCCGGTGCCGACACCGTGCTGGGCCAACTCGATGGCACCGAGGCCATCCACAAAGTGCGCGTGGGCCTCAAGGCACTGGAGCGCGTACCCGTGCGCGAGCACACCCAGTTGACCGACCTGGCCGGTGAGCACCTGGGGGAAGTCACCAGCGGCTTGCTCGGCCCCACCATCAACCAGCCCATCGCCATGGGCTATGTGCCCCCCGCCTTTGCGGCGGTGGGCACCCGCATCCATGCCGTCGTGCGCGGCAAGCCCGTGCCCATGGAGGTGGTGGCCACTCCCTTTGTGCCCACCCGCTACTACCGTGGATGATGGCGGTCGGCTGGCTGCACCCAATTTTCAAGCTTTTTTGGCACCTATCGCTTGACAGTATTCACTTGTTAGCTATTGTTTACTAAACCCCATTTACCCCACAAGGAGCTTCCCATGATCAAGTACACGCCCGACCACGAATGGCTCGACATCGACGGCGACACCGCCACCGTGGGCATCACCCACCACGCGCAGGATGCGCTGGGCGACGTGGTGTTTGTCGATCTGCCCGACGTGGGTAAAACCTTTGCCCAGAAAGACGTGGCCGGTGTGGTCGAGTCCGTGAAGGCCGCCGCCGACGTCTACATGCCCGTGACCGGTGAAATCACCGAAGTCAACGAAGCCCTGCGCGCCGACCCCGCACTTGCCAATACCGACCCACTGGGTGCAGGCTGGTTCTTCAAGGTCAAGCTGAGCAACACCGCCGAGATTGATGCGCTGCTGGACGAAACCGCCTACGCCGCCTTGGCCCAGTAAACACCCGCTGCTCCCAGGCGACCTCATGTCGCCACCCTTTTGCCCCACAGGACACCCGCACCATGTCGATGCCAACCGATCAGTCAGTCGCCCAGCCAACCGCCCTGCCCCTGACCCAGCTGGAAAACCCCAGCGAATTCATTGCACGCCACATTGGCGTGAGCGAGGCCGACGAGGCCCACATGCTCGGCGTGATTGGCGAGGCCTCGCGCCGTGCGCTGATCGATGGCATCGTGCCGCGCAGCATTGCGCGCAGCACCGACATGGACCTGCCGCCACCCGCCACCGAGGCCGCCGCGCTGGCCGAGCTGAAGGCCATTGCCTCGCTCAACACGCCCATGAAAAGCTTCATCGGGCAGGGCTACCACGGCACGCACACCCCCGGCGTGATCCTGCGCAACATCTTGGAGAACCCCGCCTGGTACACCGCCTACACCCCGTACCAGGCCGAAATTTCGCAGGGCCGCATGGAGGCGCTGGTCAACTTCCAGACCATGGTGACCGACCTCACCGGCATGGACATTGCCAACGCCAGCATGCTGGACGAGGCCACCGCCGCTGCCGAGGCCATGACGCTGGCCAAGCGCAGCGTCAAAAGCACCAGCAACACCTTTGTGGTAGCGGGGGACTGCCACCCGCAAACCATTGAGGTGGTTCAGACCCGCGCTAAACCCCTGGGCCTGAACGTGGTGGTGGCCCACACCAAAGACCAGTGGGACGCCGCCCTGGCCGCCGAGCACTTTGGTGCCCTGGCGCAGTACCCCAGCACCCACGGCCAGGTGGGTGATTTGCGTGGCGATGCCGACAGGTCGCACGCCCGGCAAGCCGCCTTCATCGTCGCTGCCGACCTGCTGGCACTCACGCTGCTGGTGCCCCCCGGAGAATTCGGTGCAGACATGGCCGTGGGAACCACCCAGCGCTTTGGCATGCCCATGGGCGCGGGCGGCCCACACGCGGCGTACATGGCCTGCCGCGACGCGTTCAAGCGCTCCATGCCCGGCCGTCTGGTGGGCGTGAGCGTCGATGCCCACGGTCACCCTGCCTACCGCCTGGCGCTGCAAACCCGAGAGCAACACATTCGGCGCGAAAAAGCCACCAGCAACATCTGCACCGCCCAGGTGCTGCCCGCCGTGGTCGCCAGCATGTACGCCGTGTACCACGGCCCTGCAGGCCTCACGCGCATTGCCCGGCGAGTGGCCAGCTACACCGCTGTTCTGGCGGCAGGCTTGCAGCATTTGGGCTGCGAACTGGTCAGCGACACCGCGTTTGACACCCTGACCGTGCGCATGAGCACCCCGGCCGACGCCGAAACTGTGCTGGCCCGCGCCCTGTCCTGTGGCCTCAACCTGCGCTTGAGCCTGGACCGCTACGTGGGCATCACCCTCGACGAAACCACTACCCGCGAAGACATCGATGCGCTGTGGATCTGCTTCGCCCTGACCGGGCAAAGCCTGCCAGAGGTGGCTGCCTTTGAAGACGGCATCGCGCCGCTCATTCCCGCCGCGCTGTGCCGCACCAGCGCCTTCCTCACGCACCCGGTGTTCAACAGCCACCACAGCGAAACCGGCATGCTGCGCTACATCCGCATGCTGAGCGACAAAGACCTGGCGCTTGACCGCAGCATGATTCCGCTGGGCAGCTGCACCATGAAGCTCAACGCCACGGCCGAGATGATCCCCATCACCTGGCCCGAATTTGCCAACGTGCACCCCTTTGCTCCAGCCGACCAGCTGGAGGGCTACCGCCTGCTTGACGAACAGCTGCGCTCCTGGCTGTGCCAGGCCACTGGGTATGCCGGCATCAGCCTGCAACCCAACGCGGGCAGCCAGGGTGAGTACGCAGGCCTGCTGGTCATCAAGGCCTACCACGAGGCCAAAGGCGAAGGCCACCGAAACATTTGCCTGATTCCCAGCAGCGCCCACGGCACCAACCCGGCGTCGGCCCAGATGGTAGGCATGACCGTGGTCGTCACCCAATGCGATGCCCAAGGCAACGTAGACATGGCCGACCTGCAAGCCAAATGCGAGCAACACAACGCCAACCTGGCCGCCGTGATGATTACCTACCCCAGCACCCACGGCGTGTTCGAGACCTCGGTCAAAGAGCTGTGCGAGCTGGTGCACCGCCACGGTGGCCGCGTGTACGTGGACGGTGCCAACATGAACGCCCTGGTGGGCGTGGCCGCCCCCGGCGAGTTCGGCGGCGACGTGAGCCACCTCAACCTGCACAAAACCTTCTGCATCCCCCACGGCGGTGGCGGCCCCGGCGTGGGCCCCGTGTGCGTGGTGGCCGACCTGGTGCCCTACCTGCCCGGCCACGCCACGGCCGGGCTGCCCGTCAATGGCGTGGGTGCCGTCAGCGCGGCACCCTTGGGCAATGCGGCGGTGCTGCCCATCAGCTGGATGTACATCCGCATGATGGGGGCCGATGGCCTCAAGCACGCCACCGAAACGGCCATCCTCAGCGCCAACTACATCAGCAAACGCCTGGCACCCCACTACCCCACCCTGTACGCCAGCGACAACGGGCACGTGGCGCATGAGTGCATTCTGGACCTGCGAGGCCTGAAAGCCACCAGCGGCGTCATGGCCGAGGACGTGGCCAAGCGCCTGATGGACTACGGCTTCCACGCCCCCACGCTCAGCTTCCCGGTGCCCAACACCCTGATGGTGGAGCCCACCGAAAGCGAAACCCTGCAGGAATTGGACCGTTTCATCGACGCGATGATTGCCATCCGCGAGGAAATTCGTCGCATCGAGGCGGGCGAATGGCCGCAGGACAACAACCCACTCAAAGCAGCCCCCCACACCGCCGCCAGCCTGCTGGGCGCCGAGTGGAATCGCCCCTACCCCCGCGAGCTAGGCGCATTTCCGCTGGCCAGCCTGAAACAGGTGAAGTACTGGCCACCCGTGGGCCGGGTGGACAACGTGTACGGCGACCGCAACCTGTTCTGCAGCTGTCTGCCGGTGGGCAGCTACGCCAGCTGAAATTCGGCATAGAAACAGGCTCTACCGCTTGATGCACATGGATTTGCAGCTATCGTGGCTGGAGTTTGATACCACCGACAACGGTGACGACACCCACACGCTGGAAGCCATGGCCAGCGTGCCGCCTGCGCGGGTGGCTGATGTGCTGGCCGAGGTGGCGGCCGTGCTGGCCTGGGCACACCGCCACTTCCCCGAAGGCCCACGGTCGCTGGACGACGGTGGCGACTGGGACATGCTGCTCCAAGCCCAAGTCAACGACGCGGCCCCGGTTACCCTCCATCATGACGCCGCCAGCGGGCACCTTCACGGTCTGCCCACGCTGCCCTTGGACGGGGATAAACCCACTTGGGTCTGTGTGACGCTGACCCTGGCCGCCACCCACGCCATGGCCGAGGCATTGAGTCTGGCTACCGATCAAGGGCTCTGAGCCATAGGGTCCACCCCAATGAATCTCAGTGAAAGACAGAGGATTCATCAGACAAGTTATGATTTTTATCTGAACGTAAGCCCATTACCCTCTGGCAGTTCGTTATTTAACCCGGAAGGAACCGCAATGAAGACTTTCTCACTGGCCGCCGCTGTGCTGGCGCTCGGTCTGTCCATGGCAGTAGCCGACGTCGAAGCCAAACGCCTGGGCGGTGGCAAATCGAGCGGCATGCAGCGCCAAACCACCACCGAAAGAGCCCCAGCCACCACGCCAAGCCAAACCCCTGCCAGCACCAACGCAGCCACACCTGCGGCTGGTGCTGCTGCCGCTGGCACCGCTGCGGCGCAAAGCAAGCGCTCATGGATGGGGCCCATCGCTGGTCTCGCGGCTGGCCTCGGATTGGCCGCTCTGGCTTCCCATTTCGGCTTTGGTGAGGCTTTGGCCAACATGATGATGATCGGCCTGCTGATCGTGGCGGTTTTGATGGTGGTCGGCTTCATCATGCGCAAGCGCGCAGCGGCCAAAGGCGGCAACACCGGTACCAGCAGCGGGCTGGCCTATGCCGGTGCCGGGGCATCTGGCCCCACGTCGGCCCAGCCAGCCTCTGACCTGCAAACCCCCATGGCCCGCAACGCCACCGGTGGCTCGATGATTGGTGCGGGCATTGGTGCAGGCGTGGGTTCGGGTGCAGGTGCTGATGCCCAGGCGTCGCGCACCGCCCACTGGCCAGCCGACTTTGACGAAGCTGCTTTCTGCCGCAACGCCAAGGTTCAATTCATCCGTTTGCAAGCCGCCAACGATGCGGGCAATCTGGAGGATCTGCGCCAGTTCACCACGCCAGAAATGTTCGCTGAACTCAAGATGGACCTGAGCGACCGCGGTGCGTCCACCAGCCACACCGACGTCGTGAGCATCGATGCCAAGGTGTTGGATGTGGTGCTGGAGGCTTACCAGCATGTCGTGAGCGTGCACTTCACCGGCACCGTCCGGGAAGATGGCCAGGCAGCAGAAGCTGTCTCCGAAATCTGGCACCTGACCAAGCCGATTTCCGGTTCCACAGGCTGGTTACTGTCCGGTATTCAACAGGCTCAGTAAGTGCGAGTGCGCAAACCCTACAGGGGCTGCCCAGCACCTGCAGGGTCATGCCCGATGCGCAAATGGCGGTGACCTTACCGGCTCAACCTGCCCTGGCAGCTACACAAGCCCCGACGCCCCATCAGGTGTCGGGGCTTTTTTGTGGCCGCAGTCGTCCAATGGGCAATCCCCGTTGCTAAAGCGCAATGGCATTGGCACCCCATTCGGTGGGTGGCATCCCGTGCGCCGTGGACACAAACACACGCTGGCTTGACGTGGCGCAGTCGGCCAGCAGCTCGCTAACCAAAGTGCAGCTGCGGTGGTCCAGGGCGGCCATGGGGTCATCGATCAGGGTCACCGCAGCCCCGCTGGCCAGCGCGCACGCCAGCCGCAGTTTGCGCCGCATGCCCATGGACAGGCCCAGCAACGGCTTGCCCAGGTGGCCCTGAAGCCCCAATTCAACCAGCAGATCCTCAAACGCCTCCTCCCGCCACAAGCGCTGTGCCGCGCGGTGGTGGTCGGCGTACTGTTCGGCCAACAGGCCATCGAGCGCGTCGGACGCGGGGTCGCACCAAAACACCTGGCGGCGGTAGTCGGCGGGTGTCGGCCAGGCAGTGAGGGTGACGGGTTTGGGCGAATCGGCCCCCAGCGTCAGCACCAACTGCCCGGACTGCGGCTGGCATGCACTGGCCAACAGACGCAGACGGGTGGTTTTGCCTGCACCATCGCCACCGACCAGCAAGGTCAGGCCGGGTAACAGGTGAGCAGACCACGCTGCACACACCACCTGTCCGTTGGGCCAACAGAAGCCCAGACTCTGAACCTCCACAGCCACCGACCCAAAGCCGCACACATTCATAGCAAACTATTATTTGCTGATAAGCGATAAAGGCACATAATAAAATATTATTTCCTCAACTAGCAGATGCCTGCATACCGGCCAATGCAGAAATAGCCAGTGCGTAGCCCTGCACCCCAAATCCACACATCACCCCCCTGGCCACCGGCGAAATGGTGCTGTGGTGGCGAAAGGCCTCGCGGGCAAAGACGTTGCTGATGTGCAGCTCTATGCAGACCACGCCCGTGCCTTTGATGGCGTCGTGCAGCGCAATGCTGGTGTGGGTGTAGGCACCCGCATTGATGATCAGCCCCGCCAATTCACCCTGTGCGTGCAAGCGGCCAGCTTCATGAATCCAGTCAATCAACTGGCCCTCATGGTTGCTTTGGCGAAACACCAGCTCCAATCCGTGCTGCTCGCACGCCAGCCGCGTCAGCTGCTCGACATCGGCCAGTGTGGCAGCGCCGTACACAGCGGGCTCTCGGGTGCCCAGCAGGTTGAGGTTGGGGCCGTTCAGAACGTAGGCGGTTTTCATGGGCAACAAAACAGATGATTGGGAAGGGTGTGTGCATTGGCACAGGGACGGGCACAGGCACTGAGTGCCGATGATCTATGTTACCGGGCGCCGACCACGGATGCCCGCAGCTCCGACCAGGTAGGAACAACCCGGCCCACAGCCGCGCACCACCACACAACCGATGACACCATCGGTGGCACAGGCGAGACCGGGGCATGCGCCGTGAACACGCACAATCGCACCTGTGAAGCACGCCCATTTTTTGCAACTGGTGGGGCTCTCTGCATTGTGGGGAGCCTCTTTTCTGTTCATCCGAGTGGCCAGCCCTTTGCTGGGCCCGTGGGTGCTGGCGGGCGTGCGGGTGGCTTTGGCCACGCTCACCCTTGGAGTCATCATGTGGGTGCTGCGCCATCGTTGGCCTTGGTCCCACTGGCGCGACCTGACTCGCCTGGGGCTGTTGGCGGTGGCTGTGCCATTTGTGCTGTATGCCTGGGCGGCGCTGCGCCTGCCGGCGGGCTACCTGGCCTTGCTCAACACCACCGCCGTGCTGTTCACCACCCTGGCCAGCGCTTGGCTGGGTGATGACCGCTTGACACCCACCAAGCTGGCGGGCTGTGCCCTGGGGTTTGGTGGGGTGGCGCTCATTGTGGGACTGGGGCCGGTGGATACCACCGCTCCCAAGCTGTGGGCCATGCTGGCCTGCCTGGCGGCTGCGGCCAGCTACGGCCTGGCCTCCCCGCTGATGAAGCGCGCCACCCAGCGCATGGAGCCGCTCGCCATTGCACTGGGCATGAATGTGTCGGCCAGTGTGGTGCTGGTGCCGGGTGCCGTCTGGTATGCCCCACAGGCGGAGTTCACAGGCACGGCACTGGCGTCTGTGGTGGCATTGGGGGTGGTGTCGTCCGGGCTTGCCGGCTGGCTGCACCTGCGCATCATGCGGCACGTCTCGCCGGTGGCAGCCGTCAGCCCGGCCTTTCTGATTCCTCTGTTTGGGGTCACCTGGGGGCACCTGCTGCTGGATGAGGCCATAGGTGCCGGGTTGCTGGCGGGCGCCTTGCTGGTGCTGCTGGCCACCGCACTGGTGACGGGGTTCAACCCCTTGGTCAGGACGAAACTGGTCGACGTGCCAATGCCCAAACCCTGAGGGCACACGCCATCGCCAGCCCAGCGGACGCGGCAGAGGCCCAAAACACCGAGGACAGCCCCCACCAGGTGCTGAGAAACCCACCACCAATACCACCCAATACCCCCGGAATGCCGTAGCCAATGACGGTGTACAGCGCCTGGCCACGGGCGCGCAAGCGGCCGGGGAAATGGTGGGAGATCAGGGCAATACACACCGTGTGGTGGGTGGCAAAGGTGATGGCGTGCAGCATTTGCGCGCACACCAGCAAAGGCAGCACCAGGGGCCAACCGGCGGTCAGCACCATGCGCCCCGCCATGGCTGCTGCGGCCAGCACCAGCCAGGCGGTCAGGCTCAGCAGTGGGAGCCAGCGCCCCTGGGTAAAAAACCAGGCAATCTCCAGCACCACCGACACCGCCCACAGCCAACCGATGGTGGTCTTGCTGTAGCCCAGGCTGTCGAGGTACAGCGAGAAAAACACGTAAATGAATATGTGCGCCAGCACGTGCCAGAACATCGCCGCAAACAACCACGCCACCGCAGGCTGACGCAGCAAGCGCCACACCGGCTGCGCGGCAGGGGTGTCGGTGGTGGCTGGCGCCTCACGCACATCGGGCATCCACCACACACTGGCAGCCACCGCAAGCAGGGTCACTGATGTCCAGGCAGGAAAGCTGGCCATGCCGTGGCGATCAAACCAGGCACCCGCCGCGAGCACCGTCACCAAGAACCCGATGGAGCCCCACAGGCGCACCCGGCCGTAGCGCCGCGCGTCGAACTGTCCACCCTGGCTGACCAGGTGCGCCATGGCCGCCTCGCTCATGGGCATCATGGCGCTGGTGTGCACAAACATCAGCAGCAACACCACCAGCAAACCCACAAAACCCAGCGCATCAATCGGCAACCACAACCCCCACGAACACACCAGTGCGATGGTGGCCCCACCCCGCAGCAACCGCACCCGCTCGCCCGAGCGGTCGCTGAACCAACCCCACGCATACGGTGCAAACAAGCGGGTGGCAGACTGGACAGATGTCAGCACGCTGATGGCCATCAGCCCAAGCCCCATGTCCTGCAGCCACAGCGGCAGGTAGGGATTAAAAAACCCAATGTGCGCAAAGTAGCTGGCCGACAACGCGGCAAAAGGTGCCAGGGTGCGGGTGCCGCTCATGGACTCCACCACACCGACAACGCCCCGACGTCCATCCGGGCAGCAGGCTCAGGCACGCAGCGCAGGGCCTGTCGAGGTGGCCCGGTCAGGGCCACGGCAGGCGCGGCCATTCAGCGCCGGGCGATGTCGGGGGTGGCCACGCGCACATCCGCGCACTGAGCGCGGTGTTGCAGCACATGCTCCATGACCACCAGGGCCAGCATGGCCTCGGCAATGGGCGTCGCCCGTATGCCCACGCAGGGGTCGTGGCGGCCCTTGGTGATCACCTCCGTGGCCTGCCCCGCCGAATCAATGGTGTCCCTGGGAATGAGGATAGAGCTGGTGGGCTTGATGGCGATGGAGACGTCGAGGTCTTGCCCGGTGCTGATGCCACCCAGCACACCGCCTGCGTTGTTGCCCACAAAACCTGTGGGTGTGAGCGAATCGCCGTGTTCGCTGCCCTTGGCCGCCACGCAACCAAACCCCGCACCGATTTCCACCCCTTTGACGGCGTTGATGCCCATCATGGCGTAGGCGATGTCGGCGTCCAACTTGTCAAACAGGGGCTGACCCAGGCCCGTGGGCATGCCCTGGGCAACCACGCGCAAACGGGCCCCGCAGGAATCTCCACTTTTGCGCAGCGCGCCCATGTAGGCCTCCAACGCGCTGACGTCGGCAACTGGGGCAAAAAACGGATTGTTGGGCACATGGCTCCAGTCTTCAAAGCCGATGGCCACTTCACCTATCTGGGTCATGCAACCCTTGAACGTGGTCCCGTGGGCCTGGTGCAGCCATTTTTTCGCCACCGCACCGGCGGCCACCATGGGGGCGGTCAGGCGTGCCGACGAGCGGCCACCACCGCGCGGATCGCGCAGTCCATATTTGTGCCAGTAGGTGTAGTCGGCGTGACCGGGCCTGAAGGTTTGAAGGATGTCGCCGTAGTCTTTGCTGCGCTGGTCGGTATTGCGGATCAACAGGCAAATGGGTGTGCCTGTGGTCAGACCCTGGTACACCCCACTGAGAATTTCGACGGTATCGGGTTCGTTGCGCTGGGTCACAAACTGACTGGTGCCGGGGCGGCGGCGATCCAGGTCGGGCTGGATATCCACCGCAGCCAGCGGCAAGCCAGGTGGGCAGCCATCAATGACACAGCCGATGGCTGGGCCGTGGGATTCCCCAAAGTTGGTGACTGCGAAAAGGTTGCCAAAGGTGTTGCCGCTCATGGCCGGGATTATCCCAGACCACTGCATCAGGTCAGGCCTTGGCCCGCCTGCATACCCTCACTCGACCGCAGCCAAGCGGTGCTCAGGCCTTACCGGCGCCAGTGTCCGATGTCTGCCCGGTTACCGATTCACCCTCGGGGGATCTGTCTTCGTCGGCAGGCCAGTCACGGATGTAGGCCTTGAGCATTTTGTTTTCGAAGTTTTGCGCGTCCACCACCGCTTTGGCGACGTCGTAAAAACTGATCACACCCATGAGCATGCGGCTGTCCATCACTGGCATGTAGCGGCAGTGCCGCTCCAGCATCATGGGGCGCACTTTGTCCAGATCGGTCTCTGGCGTGCAGCTCATGGGGTGGTCATCCATGACCTTGCGCACCGTGGATTGGCCCAGCACACCACCGTTGGTTGCGAGGTTCTGAATCACTTCCCGAAAGGTCAACATACCGACCAAGTCGCCATGCTCCATCACCGCCAGGGAACCGATGTCGAACTGGTTCATGGTCTCCACCGCATGCAGCAGGCTGTCGTCGGGTGACACGGTGTACAGGGTGCCGCCTTTGACTCTCAATATGTCACTGACTTTCATGGAATCTCCTCGGGAAACGGTTGTTATGGATCTCGGTCAATATAGCGCAACACCACCATTAGCCTGGGCTCGGTGCGGCCAGGTGGATCAAAAAAACCGGTGAAAGTCAGTTTATTTTTTTCGCCTGGGCGCCAAGCCCAGGGCATCTTTCTGGCGCGCAAGGCGCGCCGCCTTGCGTGCATCTTCGCGCTGCATGGCTTTGCGCTTGGTGTAGCCGCTGGCATCCGCCCAGGCCCACCAGGCAAGCGCCAAACCGAACGGCAACAGCACCGACCACCAGGGCCACTGCGCCACAGGACCCATGGCCTGCCACTTCAACAACACCAGGGCCACCCCCGCCACCAAAAACCACATGCTTTGCTCCTTGTCAACCTCATTAGTCCGAATGAAACAATGCGTAACGCCATGAGCCGGATCAAGGAAAACCGATAAAATCAGTGCTCGCTTATCCTTGCGACCAACCACCCGACCACACTAGGAGATTCTCTATGAAACGTGCGCTGATCGTCCTCGCTTCCGCCCTGACTGTTGCAGTGCCCGCCATGGCCAGCGATGCCTTGCTCAAGGCCAACAACTGCATGGCTTGCCACGCAGTTGACAAGAAACTGGTAGGCCCTGCCTACAAAGACGTGGCAAAGAAGCACGGTGGCGACGTCTCCAAGGCCGATGCACTGGCACAGAAAATCATCAAAGGTGGTTCCGGTGTGTACGGCGCCATCCCAATGCCAGCCAACCCCAAAGTGTCTGAAGCAGATGCCAAGGCCATGGCCACCTACATCTTGGGCATGAAGTAATACCCCACACCGGGCCTCCGAAGGCCTGGCAACACATAAAAACCCCGCCGACTGGTGTCACCGTCGGCGGGGTTTTTTTATATGCCCTTAAAGGCGCTAGCGCTTGATAGCATTGGGTTTTCAGCTATGAAACTGAAAACCCAACCCAAGCGTTACAGGTTCTCAGACAGCTGGTCAAGAATGGCCGGATTCTCCAGCGTGCTGGTGTCCTGGGTGATGGCCTCGCCCTTGGCGATGGAGCGCAGCAGACGGCGCATGATCTTGCCGGAGCGGGTCTTGGGCAGGTTGTCGCCAAAGCGGATGTCCTTGGGCTTGGCAATCGGGCCAATTTCTTTGCCCACATGGTCGCGCAGAATCTTGGCAATGGCCTTGGCTTCATCGCCGGTGGGACGTGAGCGCTTCAGGACCACAAACGCCACCACCGCCTCGCCGGTGGTGTCGTCTGGACGACCGACCACGGCGGCTTCAGCCACCAGCTCTGTGCAGCTCACCAGCGCGGATTCAATCTCCATGGTGCCCATGCGGTGACCGGAGACGTTCAGCACGTCGTCAATGCGGCCTGTGATCGTGAAGTAACCGGTGTCCAAATCACGAATGGCACCGTCTCCGGCCAGGTAGTACTTGCCCTTGAAATCGTCGGGGTAGTAGCTCTTGATGAAGCGTGCGTCGTCACCCCAAATGGTTCGGATCATGGATGGCCATGGGCGCTTGACGACCAGGATACCGCCCTGCCCGTTGGGCACGTCTTTGCCTGTCTCGTCAACGATGGCGGCCTGGATACCCGGGAACGGCAGTGTGCAAGAACCCGGCACCATGGGTGTGGCACCTGGCAGCGGGGTGATCATGTGGCCACCGGTCTCGGTCTGCCAGAAGGTGTCCACGACGGGGCAGCGGCTGCCACCGACGTTGGCGTAGTACCACTCCCAGGCAGCGGGGTTGATGGGTTCGCCCACCGAACCCAACAGGCGCAGGCTGCTCAGGTCGTAGCTCTTGGGGTGCACGGCATCGTTGGCCTCGGCCGCCTTGATCAGCGAGCGAATGGCGGTGGGTGCGGTGTAGAAAATGCTGACCTTGTGGCTCTGAATCATTTTCCAGAAGCGACCTGCATCGGGGTAGGTAGGCACGCCCTCAAACACAATCTCTGTGCCGCCCAGGGCCAGGGGTCCATAGGTGATGTAGGTGTGGCCAGTGACCCAGCCAATGTCGGCGGTACACCAGAACACGTCATCGGCCTTCAAGTCAAACGTCCACTTGGTGGTGAGCGCCGCATGCAGCAAGTAACCACCGGTGCTGTGTTGCACACCTTTGGGTTTGCCGGTGGAGCCTGATGTGTACAGCAAGAACAGGGGGTGCTCTGCCGATACCCACTCTGGCTCGCAGGTGTCGGGCTGGCCGGCTACGGCGTCTTCCATCCACATGTCGCGGCCTTCAGTCATGGCGATGGCAGAACCGGAGCGCTTGACGACCAACACCTTGCTCACGCACTCGCAACCACCAAGCGACAAGGCCTCGTCCACAATGGACTTGAGGGGCAGTTGTTTGCCGCCACGTACCTGGTGGTCGGCGGTGATGACGACCTTGGCACCGGTGTCGTTGATGCGGTCACGCAAACTTTGTGCGGAGAAGCCGCCGAACACCACAGAGTGGGTGGCGCCGATGCGGGCGCAGGCCTGCATAGCGGCCACACCATCGATGGACATGGAGATGTAAATCACCACGCGATCACCCTTTTGCACGCCTTGGGCGCGCAGGGCATTGGCCATGCGGCAGGTTTTGGCCAGCAACTCGCTGTAAGTGATTTTGGTGACTTCGCCGCCATCGGCTTCAAAAATGAGTGCGGTCTTGTCGCCCAGGCCTTTTGCGACGTTGCGGTCCAGGCAGTTGTAGGAGGCGTTCAGAGTGCCGTCTGCAAACCACTTGAAGAACGGGGCATTGCTTTCATCCAGGGTCTGGGTGAAAGGGGTTTTCCAATCCAGCAGCTCACGGGCTTGCCTGGCCCAGAAGCCTTCGTAGTCGGACTCGGCTTCCTGACACAGTGCGTTGTAGGCGTCCATGCCCGCAATGGCGGCGTTCTGAACAAAGGCTGGGCTGGGCTGGTAAACGCGGACATTGGTGGCGGTGTCATTTGCACTCATGAGGTCTCCTGAAAGGGTTGGAATCTGCACTCCCTAATGTCCGTTGACGCTCTTACAAACGTCTGACTGCAGCAGGCAGGCAGACGTGCTGGCAACCCCCCAACAGGCCTTCCAAGCGGACACATGGCAGCAGGCCCAGGCACCTACAATTCGCGGCGCATCGTCACACAGCTGCGGCCCGTTGGCGCACCATGTCCGCGCGGCACTGTCACCCGTTTCGCACACCTGCAACCCCAATGACCTCCACCCCACCTCCACCAGCTGCCATGCGCACCCTGCCACGCATCATCTTTGCCAGCCGCTGGCTGCAGCTGCCCCTGTATCTGGGCCTGATTGCGGCACAAGGGGTGTATGTGGTGCATTTTCTGATCGAATTGCTGCACCTGATTGAGGCGGCCTTTGGTAGCCAAACCGCGCTGCAGTCGCTGATCAACAGCATTGGCTACAAATCAGATATCCAAATCGTTCAGCTCAATGAGACCATCATCATGCTGGTGGTGTTGGCCCTGATTGATGTGGTCATGATCTCCAACCTGCTCATCATGGTGATTGTTGGCGGCTACGAAACGTTCGTCAGCCGCCTGGACCTAGACAACCACCCCGACCAACCCGAGTGGCTGAGCCACGTCAACGCATCGGTCCTCAAGGTCAAGCTGGCGATGGCCATCATTGGCATTTCCTCCATCCATCTGCTCAAGACTTTCATCAACGCCGCCAACTACGATGTCAAGGTACTGATGTGGCAAACCATCATTCACGTGGTCTTCCTGCTGAGTGCAGTGGCCATTGCGTACACCGACAAATTGCTCACGAGCAACCAGAAATCTCACTGACCTTGTTTGCCTTTCCACCTCGACCAGGAGCACAACCATGTCCACCATTCGCCAAGCCGACCTCGTTGAATCCATTGCAGCGGCCCTGCAGTACATCAGCTACTACCACCCTGCCGACTACATTGCCCACCTGGCAGCAGCCTACGAGCAAGAGCAGTCTCCCGCTGCGAAAGACGCCATTGCGCAGATTCTGACCAACAGCAAGATGAGCGCCACCGGCCACCGTCCAATCTGCCAGGACACCGGCATCGTCAACGTCTTCCTGAAGGTAGGAATGAACGTACGCTGGGAAGGCTTCACCGGCAGCCTGGACGACGCCATCAACGAGGGTGTTCGCCAGGGCTACAACCACCCAGACAACACCCTGCGCGCCAGCGTGGTGGCGGACCCCCAGTTCGAACGTAAGAACACCAAAGACAACACACCCGCGGTGATCTTTACCGAAATTGTGCCTGGCGACACCCTGGAAGTGACAGTGGCAGCCAAAGGTGGCGGCTCTGAAAACAAGAGCAAGATGGTCATGCTCAACCCCGGCGACAGCGTGGTGGACTGGGTACTGAAAACCGTCCCAACCATGGGTGCTGGCTGGTGCCCCCCAGGCATGCTGGGCATAGGCATCGGTGGAACCGCCGAGAAGGCCGTGCTCATGGCCAAAGAAAGCCTGATGGACGACCTGGACATGCACGCACTGCAGGCCAAAGCACGCGCGGGCTCACCGCTGAGCAACACCGAAGCGCTGCGGCTGGAGCTGCATGAAAAGGTCAACGCACTGGGCATTGGCGCTCAGGGCCTGGGTGGCCTGACCACGGTCCTGGACGTCAAAATCAAGATGTACCCCACCCACGCCGCCAGCAAACCGGTGGCCATGATCCCCAACTGCGCGGCTACCCGTCACGCCCATTTTGTGATGGACGGCAGCGGACCAGTCTACCTGGACCCACCCAGCCTGGACCTGTGGCCCAAAGTGGACTGGACACCCAACACCCAAACCAGCAAGCGGGTGGACCTCAACACACTGACCAAGGCCGAGGTGGCCAGCTGGAAGCCCGGCGACACCCTGTTGCTCAACGGCAAGATGCTGACCGGGCGTGACGCAGCCCACAAACGCATCAAAGACATGCTGGCCAAGGGCGAGCCACTGCCCGTGGACTTCACCAACCGGGTCATTTACTACGTGGGGCCTGTGGATCCTGTCGGCGACGAAGCGGTCGGCCCCGCCGGCCCCACCACCGCCACCCGCATGGACGGATTCACCGAGATGATGCTGGCCCAGACCGGACTCATCTCCATGGTGGGCAAGGCCGAGCGCGGCCCAGTCGCCATTGAAGCCATCAAGAAGCACAAGTCTGCCTACCTAATGGCGGTGGGTGGCGCTGCCTACCTGGTCTCCAAAGCCATCAAAGCCGCCAAAGTGGTGGGTTTTGCCGACCTCGGCATGGAAGCCATCTATGAATTCGACGTGGAGGACATGCCCGTGACAGTCGCTGTGGACGCGGGCGGCACCAGCGCTCACATCACAGGCCCTGCCGAATGGCAACAGCGGATTGCCAGCGGCGAGTTCAAAGGCATTGCCATTGGTCAAGGCTGAAGCTGGAGCCACCGGCGTGCGCTCCTCCATGGGCGCGCCAGACGCCCCGGCCCCACAGGCAGCGACCTGTGCCCCGGTGGGCGTATTCGACAGCGGCGTGGGTGGCCTCAGCGTCCTGCGGGTGCTGAGGCAGCACCTGCCGTCCGAGGACTGGGTGTACTTTGCCGACAGCGGCCATGCCCCCTATGGCGAAAAAAGTGCCGCCTATGTGGTGCAACGGACGCTAGAAATTGCCGATCAACTGCTGCAAAACCACCACATCAAAGCACTCGTGGTGGCGTGCAACACCGCCACCGCTGAGGCGATACACACGCTCAGGACACGTTACCCGCAGTTGCCCATCGTCGGTATAGAGCCCGGGCTGAAACCGGCGCTGGCCATCAGCCAAACCCGGCGCATCGGCCTGATGGCCACCCAGCGCACGCTGGAGAGCGAGAAATTTTTGCAGCTCCTGCAGGGGGCCTCTCAGCATGCCGACATCACGGTGCGGGCCTGTCCCGGTTTGGCATTGGCCATCGAGCACAACGACCTGGCAAAAACAGAAGCACTCATCGCCCACCACACAGCCGCAATGGGGAATTTTGGCTCAAAAAATAATGGGATAGACACGCTGGTGTTGGGCTGCACCCACTACCCTCTGGCGCGCGCTTTACTGCAGAAAACTGTTGGGCCAGACGTGTCGTTGGTGGACCCTGCCGACGGCGTGGCCCGCCAGCTGGAACGGCTGCTGCAACAAAGGGGTTTGCACAATCTGCGCAGCAGCACTGGCACCATCACAGCCTTGGGCTCTGGCGCACCAGACGGACTGGCGCAGGCCCTGGAGCGCTGGTGCCCCGCTGGCACCGACATGGTGCAGCCCAGCCCGGCCGATCAGGCAGTCAATCGCTCAATGCAGGTGGCGGGGCTTTCGGCCACCACCATGGCCGGACGAAGGCCCACCACCTGAGCCCCTGGGTGGCTTGCCCAGCTGCATGGAGTTCACCAAGGCATCAAAGCGGTTGGTGAAGAGCTGGTCAATGGCGTGAACCACAGGGTCAAGCTCGGAGGCCTCGAAGTGGCGCTCCATCAGGTGGCTGACGTCCCGCACCAACATGTCGCGCTGCACCTGCAGAATAGCCGCCGGCGTGGGACCCACGAAACACATCATGAAGTCGTCGCGGGACTCCTCGTCCTCGGCGCCTTCGTCGTCCTCGTCGAACGCTGCGTCATAGAACGACACCTCGATGGGCGCACCGGCAGCGGCAATGTCGTTCAGCCCCATACAGGCCTCTTCCACCGCCTGGCGGAAGTCGTCATCACCCGACACCGTCCAGCACATCTGGAGCACATGTTCCTTGGCATTGAATCGGATACCAGGCTCTTCTTCGTACGAGCTGCGAGCCGCCTGGGCCAGCGACTTGGCCCCGACATACGTCCACAAGGGTTTGAGGGCCTCTTGTACTTGGGCCAGCACCACATCGGAGCGCAATGGAACATCGCCGTGGACATGAATTTCAAAAGGAGCGCTGTACATGGTGGCCTGTCTCTGTAGAACCTGACGGCAAGGCGCCAGGGGAGGAGGTTGAATGGTTGGTGCCTCGAACCGGGGTCGAACCGGTACGCCCCTTTTCAGGAAAGCGGCGGATTTTAAGTCCGCTGTGTCTACCAATTTCACCATCGAGGCGTACGACATATTGTTGAACAAAAACGCCCCGCGAACAGTTGCTGCGGGGCGCGTTTGCACAAAACATTTGGAGGCGCGGCCCGGAGTCGAACCGGGCTGATCGGATTTGCAATCCGGTGCATAACCGCTTTGCTACCGCGCCAGAAATTTTCCATGCCAGGAAAATTCACAAAAAAGGGAAGCGTGTGCTTCCCTGTCGAAACTGGAGCGGGAAACGAGATTCGAACTCGCGACCTCAACCTTGGCAAGGTTGCGCTCTACCAACTGAGCTATTCCCGCATGTGCTGAACGATGTTTTGACGTCGTTTGCAAGCCCTGGATTATAGAACAAAAAAACGCACCACCGACCCAACAGCGCACATTTGAGGTCAGTGTGGGCGCTGGTCGCGTGTGGGCAGGGCTGGCTTCTCCACCACCACCGCTTCGGGTGCTGGCACATCATCGTCTACCAGGGCAACAGGGGCTCTCTCCAGGGCGATGTCCAACACCTTGTCAATCCAGCGGACCGGGACGATGTCAACCGCCGCCTTCACCGCGTCAGGAATATCGGCCAGGTCTTTGACGTTCTCCTCCGGAATCAGCACCGTCTTGATGCCACCGCGAAGCGCAGCCAGCAGCTTTTCCTTCAATCCACCAATACCGGTCACCTCACCGCGCAGGGTGATTTCACCCGTCATGGCGACATCGCTGCGCACCGGTATGCCGGTCATGGCCGACACCAGGGCCGTCGCCATCGCTGCCCCGGCGCTCGGGCCGTCCTTGGGTGTCGCCCCATCGGGCACGTGGATGTGCAGATCGCGCTTTTCGAACCACTCGTCCTTGATCCCCAGCGCGCGTGCCCGGCTGCGGATGACGGTACGCGCGGCCTCCACCGACTCCTTCATCACGTCGCCCAAGGATCCGGTGCGGGTGATGACACCCTTGCCAGGCATCAGCGCGGCCTCGATGGTGAGCAGGTCGCCGCCCACCTCAGTCCAGGCCAAACCGACCACCTGCCCCACCTGGTTTTGCTGCTCGGCGCGGCCGTAGGTGAACTTGCGCACACCCAGGAAATCGTTGAGGTTGTCGGCATCCACCGTCACCTGTGGCTGGTACTTCTTCAGCAGCAGACCCTTGACCACCTTGCGGCAGATTTTGGAGATCTCGCGCTCCAGCGACCGGACACCCGCCTCACGGGTGTAGTAACGAACAATGTCCCGCAGCGCTGCCTCGGTCACCTCCATCTCGCCGGGCTTGAGGCCGTTGTTCTCGATCTGCTTGGGCAGCAGGTACTTGAGGGCGATGTTGGTCTTTTCATCCTCGGTGTAACCGCTCAGCCGAATGACCTCCATGCGGTCAAGCAAGGCCGATGGAATATTCATGGAGTTGGACGTGGCCACAAACATCACATCGCTGAGGTCAAAGTCGAGCTCGACGTAGTGGTCGCCGAAGGTGTGGTTCTGTTCGGGGTCCAACACCTCCAACAGCGCGCTGGACGGGTCACCCCGGAAATCGGTGCCCAGCTTGTCGATCTCGTCCAACAGAAACAGAGGATTGCGCGCGCCCACCTTGGTCAGGCTTTGCAACACCTTGCCCGGCAACGCACCGATGTAGGTGCGGCGATGACCACGGATCTCGGCCTCGTCGCGCATGCCCCCCAATGCCATGCGGACGTACTTGCGTCCAGTGGCCTTGGCGATGGATTGACCAAGAGATGTCTTGCCAACCCCAGGCGGGCCCACCAGACACAGAATGGGCGCTTTGAGCTTGTCCACCCGCTGCTGCACCGCCAAATACTCAAGAATGCGGTCCTTGACTTTTTCAAGGCCGTGGTGGTCCTGGTTGAGCACATCCTCTGCAAGCTTCAGGTCATGTTTGACCTTGGTTTTTTTGCTCCAAGGCAAGGCGGTCAACACATCGATGTAGTTTCTGACCACCGTGGCTTCTGCCGACATGGGCGACATGAGCTTGAGTTTTTTCAACTCGGCCTCGGCCTTGCGGCGGGCTTCGGCGGGCATTTTGGCCAGCTTGATCTTTTTTTCAATTTCGTCGAGGTCGCTGCCCTCTTCGCCTTCACCCAACTCTTTCTGGATGGCCTTGACCTGCTCATTCAGGTAAAAATCGCGCTGATTTTTCTCCATCTGCCGCTTGACGCGGCCCCGGATTTTTTTGTCCACCGCCAGGATGTCCACTTCGCGCTCAAGCTGCTGAAACAGGTTGGCCAAGCGCTCACTCACAGGTGCCAGGTCCAGCACCTCTTGCTTGAGTTCCAGCTTCAGGGGCAGATGGGCGGCGATGGTGTCCGCCAGCCGACCCGGATCGTCAATGCTGGCAATCGAAGTGAGTATCTCGGATGGGATTTTTTTGTTCAGCTTGACGTACTGGTCAAACTGCTGCATGACCGCCCGGCGAAGCGCTTCGATCTCATTGGTTTGTCCCGCAGGATCCGCGTCCTCCGGAGCTATTGGCAGGGCATCGGCTGAAAAATGGGTGCTATGGTCCAGAACCGCACTGACTTTCGCCCGCTGCAGCCCCTCCACCAGAACCTTGACGGTGCCGTCGGGCAACTTGAGCAGCTGCAGGATGGTCGCGACGCAACCCATGTCAAACATGTCTGTCGCGGAAGGTTCATCTTTGGCTGCTGCCTTCTGGGCCACCAGCATGATGCGACGCTCGGACTCCATGGCCACTTCCAGGGCCTTGATGCTTTTGGGTCGGCCCACAAACAACGGAATCACCATGTGGGGGAAAACCACCACGTCACGCAGGGGCAACAGCGGCAGCTCCACAGGTTCGCTGGGCAGTATTTTGTTTCCAGACATACAGATCTCTTTCTATGGAGTTGAACTCGACTGTTTGTCGTCAGGCCTGTTTGGCCACTTCCCGATACACCAGCAACGGGGGCTTTCCGTCTTCAATGGTGGCTTCGTCCACCACCACCTTTTCCACGTTGGACGAACTGGGCAGATCGAACATGGTGTCGATCAGGGCCTGCTCCAGAATGGAACGCAGGCCGCGTGCCCCAGTCTTGCGCTTGAGGGCCTTTCGGGCAATGGCACGCAGCGCCGGCGGCCGCACATCGAGCTCCACGCCTTCCAGGGCGATCAGTTTGGTGAACTGCTTGACGACCGCATTGCGCGGCTGAGTCAGAATCTCGACCAGCGCATCCTCCGTCAGTTCCTCCAGCGCAGCCACCACCGGCAGGCGACCCACCAGCTCAGGGATCAGGCCGAACTTGATCAGGTCTTCGGGCTCAATCACCTTGAAAGACTCGGAGATGCTGAGTGCCTTCTTGCTTCTGACGGCGGCACCAAAACCAATGCCCGAGGCCTCGGTCCTGTTTTCGACGATTTTCTCAATGCCTGCGAATGCACCGCCACAAATGAAGAGAATGTTGGTGGTGTCCACCTGCAAAAAATCCTGGTTGGGGTGCTTGCGGCCACCCTGCGGTGGGATGGACGCCAGCGTCCCTTCCACCATTTTCAGAAGGGCCTGCTGAACACCCTCACCGGACACATCACGGGTGATGGACGGGTTGTCGGACTTGCGGGTAATTTTGTCAATTTCGTCGATGTACACGATGCCCCGCTGGGCCTTGGCCACGTCGTAGTCGCAAACCTGGAGCAGCTTGGCGATGATGTTTTCAACGTCTTCGCCCACATAGCCAGCCTCGGTCAGTGTGGTGGCATCCGCCATGACAAAGGGAACATTGAGCATGCGTGCCAGCGTCTGGGCCAGCAGGGTTTTGCCAGAACCGGTGGGGCCCACCAGCAAAATGTTGCTCTTGGCCAGCTCCACATCGTCTTTCTGGCCTTTTTCCTTTTGCTGCAACCGCTTGTAGTGGTTGTAGACCGCCACAGCCAATGCGCGCTTGGCCACTTCCTGGCCAATGACATAGTTGTCGAGGTTGTGTTTGATCTCAACCGGTGTGGGCATGCCGGCAGAGGCTGCAACCTCGGCGACATCCTTGTTCGGAAACTCGTCCCGAATGATGTCGTTGCACAAGTCAATGCACTCGTCGCAAATAAACACCGATGGACCGGCGATCAATTTCTTGACCTCGTGCTGACTCTTGCCACAGAACGAGCAATACAAGGTTTTTTCGCCTGAGGTGCCTTTTTTATCGGCCATGAACACTTCCTGCACTAAACAAAACGCCCCCGGCGATCTGCACGGGGGACTCACTCAAACCGACCGGGTCTTGCTCGCACAAGGACCGGCAGGACGTATGGCTGCTCTCAGGCAACGGCACCGCGCTTGTCAATGACCTTGTCCACCAGTCCATAAGCCATGGCTTCCTGAGCAGCCATGAAGTAGTCGCGCTCCGTGTCGCGCTCGATTTTCTCCAGGGGCTGACCGGTGCGCTCGGCCAGCACACGGTTCAAATCGCCGCGCAGGCGAAGAATCTCCCGCGCATGGATCTCAATGTCGGTGGCCTGGCCTTGGGTTCCACCCAGTGGCTGATGGATCATGACGCGAGAATTGGGCAGACAAAAACGCTTGCCTTTGGCGCCTGCTGCCAACAAAAAGGCTCCCATACTCGCCGCCATGCCCATACACAGGGTGGACACATCGGGCTTGATGAAGTTCATGGTGTCGAAAATTGCCATGCCAGCGCTGACAGACCCACCGGGTGAGTTGATATAGAAAGAGATGTCCTTGTCGGGGTTCTCGCTTTCCAGAAACAGCAGCTGGGCCACCACCAGGTTGGCACTTTGGTCATTGACCGGGCCCACCAGAAACACCACCCGCTCCTTGAGCAAGCGGGAATAAATGTCATAGGCCCGCTCACCGCGGCCAGATTGCTCGATCACCATGGGGACCATGCCCAAAGCCTGCGTATCAAGTGCGCTCATCGGTACTCCATTTACTCAAAGTTGTACTTTAACCATTTATCCACGGCCAGATGACGTGGGGGTCAAGGGATCCATTGCAAGTCAAACGAATGAAAAAGGCAGCTGTCAAGCTGCCTTTTTCATTCAGGGGCACAAAGCCTCTGCACACCCATCTCTGGGTGCGAATCCATCAGCCTTGTCCCATCAGCTCATCAAAGCCGATCGCCTTGTCAACCACCTTGGCGGTGGCCATGACGTATTCGGCGACATTGTTTTCAATGACGATGGCCTCGACTTCTGCCATGCGACGGTCGTCGCTGGTGTACCAGCGAACCACATCGGCCGGCTTCTCGTAGGAAGCAGCCAACTCGGTGATGTGCGCCTTGATCTGCTCGGGCTTCGCATGCAAGCCATTGGCTCGGACCAGCTCGGCCACCACCAACCCCAGGCGGACACGGCGCTCGGCCTGCTCGGTGAATATCTCCTCCGGAATCGGGGCGGTATCGGCATCCTTGATGCCACGCTGCTTCAAATCGGCGCGGGCACCCTGTACCAGTCGCTCGACCTCGGACTTGACGCTGGACTTAGGCAGGTCGAGCGCGGCCTTGGCCACCAGAGCATCCATCACTGCTTGCTTGTTGCGGGCCTGCAAACGGAACTTGACCTCGCGCTCCAGGTTTTTGCGGATGTCGGCGCGCAAACCCTCGACGGTACCGCCCTCGATGCCCAGCGACTTGGCAAACGCCTCGTTCACTTCCGGCAGGTGTGCCGCCTCGATTTTGTTCACAGTGACCAGAAAGTCGGCGGTTTTACCGGCCACGTCTTTGCCGTGGTAGTCCTCTGGGAAGCTCAGGGGAAAGGTCTTGCTCTCGCCAAGCTTCATGCCGCGAACAGCGTTTTCGAACTCGGTCAGCATCTGGCCTTCGCCCACCAGAAACTGGAAGCCTTCCGCTTTGCCTCCGGCAAACGGCTCACCGTCGATCTTGCCTTCGAAGTCGATGGTCACGCGGTCGCCGTCTTCGGCACCTGACTCGGCGGAGCGCTGTGCAAAGGTTCGGCGCTGCTTGCGCAGGATGTCCAGGGTTTTGTCGATGGCAGCGTCGCTGACCTCGGCCGTGACCTTTTCGATCTCGGCGGTATCCAGGCCTTCGATTTTGACGTCGGGGTACACCTCGAACTGGGCGTCAAACCACACTTCGCCTTCAGGTGCACCATCTTTTTCGGTGATGCTGGGCTGGCCTGCCACACGCAGCTGCGCTTCATTGGCAGCAGCGGCAAAGGCTTCGCCGACTTTGTCGTTCATCACCTCGTAGTGCACCGAGTAGCCGTAGCGCTGGGCCACCACATTGAAGGGCACCTTGCCGGGACGGAAGCCGTCCATCTTGACTTGGCGGGCCATCTTTTTGAGGCGGGTTTCCACCTCGTTGGTGATGCTGCTCAGTGGCAACGACAGGGTGAGCTTGCGCTCCAGCTTTTCGAGGGTTTCAACAGTCACTGCCATGGGATCTCCTTCGTGTGGGACAGGGCCGAGGGTCATGAAAGCCTCGGCCCCAAATGAATAAGGGTGGTGCGCGGGGGGGGACTCGAACCCCCACAGTGTTGCCACCGTCAGGACCTAAACCTGGTGCGTCTACCAATTTCGCCACCCGCGCATGCACAAACCACTGCCGCCGCACCTGAGCTGGTCAGTGGCATTCTGCAAAAAAAAGCAACCGCACATTCTACCGTGCAGCAGCCACCCCGACTGGCACCCACCGGGGTCAGGCCGCAGCCCTGGGCTCCTTGCTCACACGGAACCATGCCGCGTACATGGCAGGCAAGGCCAGCAAGGTCAGCACCGTTGCCACAATGAGGCCACCCATGATGGCAACCGCCATGGGCCCCCAGAACACGCTGCGCGACAGCGGAATCATGGCCAGTACAGCCGCTGCTGCCGTCAGCACGATGGGGCGCATGCGCCGCACCGCAGACTCCACCACCGCGTCCCAGGCAGGTACCCCATTGGCGCGGTCCTGCTCGATCTGGTCAATCAGAATGACTGAATTGCGCATGATCATGCCCATCAGGGCGATCACGCCGAGCAAGGCCACGAAGCCAAACGGGCGATTGAGCACCAGCAGTGCAGCAGCCACCCCAGCCAGGCCCAGCGGCCCCGTCAGGAACACCAGCATGGCGCGGCTGAAGCTGTGCAGCTGCAGCATCAGCAGCGTGAAGGTGATGAACAGCATCACCGGAATGCCCACCGCAATGGACGAAGACCCCTTGCTGCTCTCCTCGACTGCACCGGCCACCTCAATGCGGTATCCGGTCAACCCCTTGGCTTGCCAACTGGCTGCCATGGTTTTAAGCCCCGGCCACAGCTGGGCTGTGAGGGTGGCCCCTTGCATACCCTCGACCGTGTCCGATTGCACTGTGACCGCGTAGTCCCTCCCTTCGCGCCACAACACGCCAGGCTCCCAGGTAAAAGTGGGCGTGGCAATTTGGGTAAGGGGAATGCTTTTGCCGCTCGCCGTGGGCAGGTAGGCATTGCCGAGGTCGCTGATGGCATCGCGCTCTTCGAGCGGCTGGCGCAGCACGATGTCGATGAGCTTGTCCCCATCCCGGTACTGCCCAACCGTTGTGCCACTGAGGATGGTGCGCGCAGCCTGCGCAATCGACTGGCTGCTGACCCCCAAAGCTCGGGCCTTGGCCTGGTCCACGTCAAGCCGCAGCACCTTGACCGATTCGTTCCAGTTGTCGTTCACGCCACGGGTATTGGGGTTGGCGCGCATGGCCGCTTTGACCTCATCGGCCAGTGTGCGCAACACCAAGGGGTCGGCTCCCACCACCCGAAACTGCACCGGATACGGCACAGGCGGCCCGTTGGGCAGAAGCTTGACGCGGCCCCGCACCTCGGGAAACTCCTGGGCCAGCACCGCAGGCAAGCGCTTGCGAAGCGACTCGCGGGTGGCCAGGTCCTTGGGCAACACAATCAGCTGCGACACATTGGTCTGCGGAAAGGTCTGGTCCAGTGGCAAATAGAAGCGCGGCACACCAGAGCCCACCCAGGTACTGACGGTGCGCACCCCCTCCTCCTGGGCCAAACGGATCTCGACCCGCTTGGCGATCGACTCATTGAGCGCGAAACTGCTGCCCTCGGGCAACCACAGGTCCACCAGAATCTCAGGGCGGCTGGAGTCTGGGAAGAACTGCTGCTCCACCTTGCCCATGCCCACAATGCCCAGCGCAAACGTCAGCACCGTGGCCCCGATGGTGATCCAGCGGTGCTCCACACACCAGTTCACCAGTGCCCGAAAGCGGGTGTACATCGCCCCATCAAACACCTCATGGGCCGCCCCCAGATGGGGCTTGACCCTCAGCAAGGTCACACCCAGGTAAGGCACAAACACCACCGCCGCGAACCAGGACAGCACCAAAGCAATCACGGTGACCGCAAAGATGGCAAAGGTGTACTCACCCACCGACGACTTGGCCATGCCGATGGGCAAAAAGCCCGCCGCCGTGATCAAAGTGCCGGTCAGCATGGGCATGGCGGTGGCGTCCCAGGTGAAGGTGGCGGCACGGAACATGGTGTAGCCCTCCTCCAGCTTGCGTACCATCATCTCGACGGCAATGATGGCGTCGTCCACCAGCAGCCCCAGAGCGATGATGAGTGAGCCCAGCGAGATTTTGTGCAGCCCAATGCCCCAGTACTGCATGGCCAGAAAGGTGACCGCCAGCACCAGCGGGATGGTGATGCCCACCACCAGCCCAGGGCGCACATCGAGCGTGAAGCTGCGCAAGCCCCGGCCATTCGGGTTGCGGTGCAACCCCAGGCTCAGAAAACTGACCAGCAGCACAATGACCACCGCCTCGACCAGCACCTTGATGAACTCGTTCACCGACGTGGTGACCGCACTGGGCTGGTCTTGCACCTGCAACAACTCCATGCCGGCGGGCAAGCTGGCCTCAATGTCCGCCACCACACCCTTGAGCGCCTTGCCCATGGCGATGATGTCACCTCCCTTGGCCATGGAGATGCCCAGCGCAATGCTCTCCTTGCCCTGGTGCCGCACCTTGACCTGAGGGGGGTCCACATAGGCCTGGTACACATCGGCCACATCGGACAGGCGCAGCTGCACCCCGTTGGGCGTGCGAATCGGCATGGCCTGCACCTGCTCCACCGAATTGAACGCGCCGCCCACACGCACCTGCACCACGTCCAGCGGGGACTGCACCGCGCCAGCCGACTCCACCGCATTCTGCTGTCCCAATTGGGCCAGCACAGCGCCCATGTCCAGACCCAGCGTGGCCAGGCGGCGGTGGGAGATTTCAATGAACAGGCGCTCGTCCTGCACACCAAACAGCTCCACCTTGCTCACGTCCTTGACCTTGAGGAGCTGTTGTCGGGCCCCATCGGCCACGCGCTTCAGATCGGCGTTGCTGTAGCCATCGCCTTGCAGGGCATAGATGACACCAAACACATCCCCGAACTCGTCGTTGTAGAACGGCCCGATCACCCCCTGCGGCAGCGTGCCCCGGATGTCGCCCATCTTTTTGCGCACGCTGTACCACGTCTGCGTCACGTCGGCAGGCAGGGTGTTGTCCTTCACCTGAAAGATGATCAGCGTCTCACCCGGCTTGGAAAAGCTGCGGATTTTGTCGGCATGCGCCACCTCTTGCAGGGTTTTTTCCAGCTTGTCGGTGACCTGTTCGGCCATCTGTTGCGCCGTGGCGCCGGGCCAATACGCCCGAACCACCATGGCACGGAAGGTAAAGGGCGGATCCTCGTCCTGCCCCAGCTGAAAAAAGGCAGCCACCCCCAGCACCATCAGCACCACCATGAGATAGCGCGTCAGCGCAACATGCTCCAGCGCCCAGCGCGAGAGGTTGAAGCCCGGTTTGGGTTGTTGAGCGGGGAGCGGGTTCATGGCTTGACCACTCCGTCAATAGCTAACTTCTGTTTGCTGGTAAGCGCAGAAGGCACTTTTTGTTCATTTTTTTCCTGGAACAAGGTCACGTTCTGTCCTTCGGCCAGCACATGCACGCCAGCCACCACCACCTGTTCGCCCCCCACCAGCCCAGAGGCAATGACAGCCTCGTTGCCGTCCGCTGTGGCCACCACAACCGGTCGCGATTGCACAGTGCCAGTGCCCGCGTCAAACAGCCACACCGCAGAGCCCTGGCCCTGTTGCCACAAGGCGGATGTGGGCAACTTGATGAGCACAGGAGCTGCCGCTCCCACCGCAGGCACTGGGTCAAAGCGCACATAGGCGGTGCTGCCCAAAGCCGCCGCAGCCCCGCCCGCATCGCTGGCAGGGGGGATAGCCAGCTTGACCTGGAAGGTGCGCGTGACCGGATCGGCACTGGCGGCCACTTCCCGCACCGTGGCGCTGTAGGTCTGATCAGATGCCCACAGGCGCACAGAGGCCTTCATGCCCACCCGCACATGGCCTGCCCGGTGCTCGGGCACAGCCACCACCACATCGCGCGGGCCATCCACCGCCAAACGCACCACCGGCGTGCCAGCTGCTACCACCTGGCCGGGCTCAGCGTCCACCGCCAGGACCACACCACCCCGGTCGGCCACCAGGGCGGTGTAGCTTTTCTGGTTGGTCTGCGCGCTGCTTTGCGCGGTGGCCTGGTCCAGGGTGGCCTGGGCCGCCTTCAGTGCTGCCTCGCGGCGCTCCAACTCGGCCCCACTGATGAAGTTCTGGGCACGCAACTCCGCGTAGCGCTTGGCATCCGCCGCAGCCACATCGCGCTGCGTGCGTGCCGCCTGGGCGGCGGCCAGCGCCGCCTGGCTGGCCAGTTGGTAGTCAGTCGCATCCAGCTGTGCCAGCAATTGGCCCGTCTGGACACGCTGCCCCACCTCGGCCGGGCGACTCACCAACTTACCACCCACCCGAAAACCCAGGCGGGATTCGCTGCGCGCCCGCACCTCACCCGCGTACTCCTGTCGGAACTCCGCAGTCCCCGGCGCCACCGCCATGACCTTGACCGAGCGCACCGGCTCCTGAGGCGGCACGGGCCGCGAACACGCAGACAGCGCCACGGCCACCCACACCACCACACCCGCCTGCACGGCATGTTTGGAAAATTTCATATGTCCTGTTCCTGTGAAAGCCTGCACCGTCCACACACCACAGCCCGCCCAAAGGCCAAAGCGCCAAGGGGTGATTTTTACTGACCGGATGGTTATTAGCATACTGTAAACCAACCCTTCGCCAGCCGCAGCCGCATGGACAATCACCCCATGCAAACCGGTGTGACCCATTCCGAAAACTTTCCTGTGGCCTCCTGGCTGTGCCCTGCCCACCTGCGCCCAGTGGTGGCCGCCATCTATTGGTTTGCGCGCACCGCCGACGACATCGCCGACGAAGGCAGCGCCACCGCCGCCGAGCGGCTGGACGACCTGGGGCGCTACCGCACGCAACTGGCACAGGCCATTCGCTGGGGCACAGAGCGCCCATTCGACCCCCAGTGGCACACCGTCTTTGCGCCGCTGGCGCGGCACATTCGAGCCCACAACCTGCCGGTGCAGCTGCTGCACGACCTGCTCAGCGCCTTCGAGCAGGACGTGCACCGCACCGCCAGCGGACAGTGCTATGCCCACCACGGCGAGTTGCTGGACTACTGCCGACTCTCCGCCAACCCGGTGGGTCGCCTGTTGCTGCACCTGTACGGCATTTCAGAACCGCAGCGGCTGCGCCAAAGCGACAGCATTTGCTCGGCACTGCAGCTCATCAACTTCTGGCAGGACCTGAGCGTGGACCTCCCCCGCCACCGCTACTACCTGCCCCAGGCGGAACTGGCCCGCCATGGCCTGACGCTGGGCGACTTCATGCCCCCGCCCTCGCCCACACCGACCAACCCGCCCACCAGCCCGACCCCCGCCAGCGCCGCCCAACTCCAACGCCAGCAAGAGCAGCTGGTGGCGGAACTACTGACAACGGCCCGCGACACCATGGCGCAAGGCATGGCCCTGCCCTTGCAAGTGCCCGGACGGGCGGGCTGGGAGCTGCGGCTGGTGGTGCAAGGCGGCCTTCGCATCGCCGACAAAATAGAGGCCATGCAGCACAGAACCTGGCTGACCCGCCCCCGCTTGCGGCACGCCGACCTGCCCGTGCTGGTCTGGCGGGCATGGCGCATGGGCTGACAGCCCCTTGCGTCTGCAGCCAAAGAAGCACTGGCTACACTCGGGCGCACGTTTGGCCGCCCACATGACACCCCAAGACTACGTTCAACAAAAAGCCGCCGCCTCTGGCAGCAGCTTTTACTACGCCTTTTTGTTTTTGCCCGCCGAGCGGCGCGCCGCCATCACCGCCTTCTATGCGTTTTGCCGGGAAGTGGACGACGTCGTCGATGAAGTCACCGAACCCGATGTAGCCGCCCGCAAACTGGCCTGGTGGAGCAGCGAAGTGGCCCAGGCCTACCAGGGCAAGCCCAGCCACCCGGTCCTGCAGGCCCTGATGCCCCACACCGCGCCCTATGCCATCCGGCAAGACCAGTTGCAGGCGGTGATTCGCGGCTGCCAGATGGACCTGGAGCAAACCCGCTACCTCGACCACCCCGCGCTGGAGCGCTACTGCCACCTGGTGGCCGGTGTGGTGGGCGAAGTCTCGGCCGGCATCTTTGGACAAACCCAGCCCGAAACCACCGCCTACGCCCACACCCTGGGGCAGGCATTCCAACTCACCAACATCATCCGCGACGTGGGTGAAGACGCTTTGCGCGGCCGCATTTACCTGCCCATCAACGAGCTGCAGCGCTTCGAGGTCAAGGCCCACGACATCCTGCAGCGCAAGCACTCCGAGCGCTTTGTGGCGCTCATGCGTTTTCAGGCCCAACGCGCCCACGCCCTGTACGACCAGGCCCTGAACCTGCTGCCCGCCGCCGACCGCCGCAGCCAAAAGCCGGGCCTGATGATGGCCAGCATCTACCGCACCCTGCTGCGCGAAATCGAAGCAGAAAACTTTCAGGTGCTGGACCGGCGCATTGCCCTCACACCGCTGCGCAAGCTGTGGCTGGCCTGGAAGGTGCAGGCACTGGGCCGCCTGTGACCGCCCCGCCCCACCCGGTGCAGCCCCGCCGCGTGGCCGTGGTGGGTGGCGGCTGGGCGGGCCTGGCCGCCGCCGTCCGCGCCGTGGGCGACGGACACCATGTGACCGTATTCGAAGCCAGCCGCCACTGGGGCGGACGCGCCCGCACACTGCCCACCACGCTCACCACCGATGGCCCACCTGGGCACCGGGCAGGCGATACGCTGCAACTGGACAACGGGCAACACATCCTGATCGGCGCCTACACCGACACCCTGCGCTGCATGCGCCTGGTGGGGGTGGACACCGAGGCGGTGCTCCACCGCCTGCCACTGCGGCTGACCTACCCCGACGGCACAGGCCTGGCCCTGCCCGCCTGGCCCGCCCCGCTGGACGTGCTGGCAGGCGTGCTGACAGCCAAAGGATGGACATGGCATGACAAGTGGTCGCTGCTGCGCGCCGCGCTGCGCTGGCAGCTGGCAGGCTTTCGGTGCAACGCAGCCACCACAGTAGCCGACCTGTGCGCCCACCTGCCCCAACGCCTGCAAGACGGGTTCATCGAGCCTCTGTGTGTTTCTGCCCTGAACACACCCGCTGCCCGAGCCAGCGGCCAAGTTTTTTTGCGGGTGTTGCAAGACGCGCTGTTCAGCACCCCCCAAGGCTCCAACCTGCTGCTGCCCACACGGCCATTGGGCGAACTCTGGCCCGATGCCGCCGTGCGCTGGCTGGCCGCACGCCCCAGCAGCGCCAGGCTGCAGCTGGCCTGCCGGGTGACACAGTTGGCACGCAACCCGGCAGACACCACCTGGCACCTCAACGGCCAAGACTTCGACCATGTGGTGTGGGCAAATTATGATAAGAAAGTGCCTCTAGCGCTTGATGGTATTGATAAGTCAGCTACACATAGATTCTCATACATTGCCAGCAAGCACATGCAGTTCGAGCCCATCGCCACGGTGTACGCCTGGGCCCAAGCGTGTGGAGCACCCCCACAGGCAGCGCCGCCCGGTACCCCTGGCAGCAGCACCAGCGCAAGCGCACACACCTTGCCGCACCCCATGCTGGCCCTCGCCCCCACACAGGCCTACCCGGCGCAGTTCGTGTTCGACAAAGGACAGCTCGGCGGCCCCCACGGCCTGCTGGCCTTCGTCATCAGCGCCAGCCAGGGTGATGCCCGCCACCTGCAGCAAGCCGTACAAGCGCAGGCCGCCGCCCAATTGGGCCTGCAACTGCAGTGCATACGCACCATCGTGGAAAAACGGGCCACGTTTGCCTGCACACCCGACGCACCACGTCCCGCCATGTACGCCGCACCTGGCCTGACCCTGGCGGGCGACCATGTGCAAGGGCCCTACCCTGCCACACTGGAAGGCGCCATCCGCAGCGGCTGGACGGCGGCGGGGGCCGTTCGGTAGCGAGAGGTCCCGCACTGCCTCAAGGGAGTCGCGCCCCGCCTATGAGCGCATCGTGACTGGGGGGTGGTGAACCGCCACAGCGGCAGCAAGCAACATAGACAGTACGAACGGTCAATGCCACGCTTGCGGACGCAAAAAAGCCCCGCAAGCGGGGCTTTTTTGGATTCACTGGCGGAGCGAGAGGGATTCGAACCCTCGATGAGGCTCTACACCCCATACTCCCTTAGCAGGGGAGCACCTTCGGCCACTCGGTCATCGCTCCGAAGCCCGCTATTATGCCCGAATATCGGTAGCAGCTCTCAGGGCTCCTTCAGCGGCTCATCCAAGGACTTGCGGCAGGGGCAATGGCGGCACAGGAAGGTAGACCAAGCAGTCATCGCTGCGCTCCACCCACCCAGTCACGATGCGCAAATGGATGGCGTGCCCTCGGGTGGTGGCGGCTGCGATCTGTTTGCACAACTCGTCCAGCTGCGCCGTGCTTGGCGCGCGCCCTGCACAGGCGACCAACCACGCGCGAAGTGCATTGACCCGCCGGGCGGGCGACAACGCTCTCAGTGCGGCCAAGCGGGGCGGCGAACCGACCGCTGCGGCATCTTCCTGTGCCAGGGCCAGCAGCAGCTCGTTGGCCTGTGCGCAATGCCTGGCCGTTCGCCCCAAGGCTGTGACCACAGCGGGAAACTCCGCTTCCAGCACCGGAAGCACGCGGTGGCGCAGCCGGTTGCGGCTGAATCTGGTGTCGGCATTCGACGGGTCGTCGATGGCCGACAGGCCCAGTGCCCGGACGCAATCTGCAATGTCGCGGCGGCGAACGTCCAGCCAGGGGCGGTCAAACCGCAGCCCGCTGTGCACGACGCTGCTCCCCATCGCAGCCAGCCCCGGCACACCACTGCCCCGGCTCAACGCGAGCAGGACGGTCTCAGCCTGGTCGTCGGCATGCTGAGCCAGCAAGACACGACCCACGCCCCAGGACGCAGCTTCCCGCGCCAACGCTGCGTAGCGGGACTGCCGGGCCTGTTCCTCGACGCTATCGCCCGCACCGCACTCCACGCGGACCCGAACCACGCGCAGCGGCACCCCCCAATGCTGGGCCACCGACACACAGTGCGCCTCAAAGTCGGCCGCACTGGCCTGCAAACCGTGGTTGACATGGATGGCTCGAACAGCACCTGGCCACATCGCGTGCGCCCGGTGCAACAAGGCCGACGAATCCACCCCTCCACTGAAAGCCACCGCCAGCGGGCGTTCCGACACGGGGACACTCCCCTGAGCAACCGACCACTGAAACAAGGCGGCATCCAGTCGGGCGACACAGCCAGGGTCAGAGACGGCCCTCATGGTGCGAGCGCTTGCACCGCACCCCAAGGGTGCGACATGGCGCGGGTGGGCATGGGCTGCAGGTCAGCGCTGGCGCGCGGCCTTGGCTGCCCCACGGGACTCTGCTTTGGTATCGGTGAAACGGCCAAAGGACTGCAGCCGGGCGTAGCGGCGCTCCAGCAGCTCATCCACGGGCAGGTCCACCACTTGGCGAAGCACGTCGGACAGGGCGCGCTTGAGGTAGGCGCTCATCTGGCGGGGGTCACGGTGCGCACCGCCCACAGGCTCGCTCACGATTTTGTCCACCAAACCCAGGGCTTTAAGCCGGTGAGCGGTGATGCCCAGCGCCTCGGCCGCATCGGAGGCCCGGTCGCTGGTTTTCCAGAGAATGCTGGCACAACCTTCGGGGCTGATGACGGAGTACACCGAGTACTGCAGCATCAGCACCTGATCCCCAACCGAAATGGCCAGGGCGCCGCCGGAACCACCTTCGCCAATGATGGTGCTGATGATCGGCACCTCCAACTGGGCCATTTCAAAGATGTTGCGCCCGATGGCCTCGGATTGGCCACGCTCCTCGGCATCAATACCGGGGTAGGCGCCAGGCGTGTCCACGAAGGTGAACACGGGCAAGCGAAACTTTTCGGCCAACTTCATGAGCCGAAGCGCCTTGCGGTAGCCCTCGGGTTTGGTCATACCGAAATTGCGCAGGGAGCGCTCTTTGGTGTCGCGGCCTTTTTGTTGCCCGATCACCATGCACGCCTGGCCGTTGAACCGGGCGAGCCCGCCCACAATGCTCAGGTCATCGGAAAAATGGCGGTCGCCGTGCAGCTCTACGAAATGCGTAAACAGGTCTCGGACATAGTCCAGCGTGTACGGGCGGTCGGCGTGGCGGGCAATTTTGGTGATTTGCCAGGGCGACAGCTCGCTGTAGATGTCTTTGGTGAGTTGCTGGCTTTTTTTGGCCAGCTGGTCGATTTCAGAGGAGATGTCCACCGCAGATTCGGATTGGACGTAGCGCAACTCTTCGATTTTGGACTCCAGCTCCGCAATGGGCTGCTCAAAGTCCAGGTAGGTTCGTTTGGCCAAAATGGTTGCTCCAGGCATGTTTTCTTCGCAACGGCGTCTGGCCCCCGCTGTTGCAGCTGGGGGGCGCCCGTTCAGTACAGCACGGGCTCGGGCTGCAGAGAACGCCAAATATACCAAGTCGCCACCGTGGCAAACGGTGCCCAAGGCGCGGCCAGCTCCCTGACCTCGATGCGGCTGACCGCCTCACCCGAGTAGTAGGCCCGGCTGATCCCATGAATGAGGCCCACGTCCTCCAGGGGCAACACATTGGGCCGCAGCAGGTAAAAAATCAGGAACATCTGCGCCGTCCACCGGCCAACACCTCGAATGGCTGTCAGCTCTTTGATGATCTCTTCGTCCCCCATCAGCGCCCACTGATCCTCGTGCAGGTCGCCCGAAGCAAACCTCGCCGACAGGTCGAGCAGGTACTCCACCTTGCGGGCACTCAGACCAGCCGACCGCATGTGCTCCAGAGGCAGCGCAAGCACCTGGTCGGGTGCCATGTGCGACGTCAAGGCCGCAAACCGATCCCAAACAGCCTGCGCCGCTTTGACCGATATCTGCTGCCCCACCACACTGCGGGCCAGGGTGGTGAAGGCATCACCCCGGGACTTCAAGCTCACCTGGGGATGCTGGGCAATGAGTTTTCTCATCACCCGGTCTTGGCGAGACAGGTGCTTGCAGGCCTCTACCCAGTAGTGGGGAGCGTCGCTCGAAGGGGCGACGGGTTTGGTGGCGGCCGTCACACACGTTCCCAGTGGGTGCCTTGCGCCGAGTCCTTGAGCACGATGCCCTGAGCCAGCAGCTGCTGCCGTATCTCATCGGCCCGCGCAAAGTTTTTACTGGCCTTGGCCTGCGCCCGCTCCTGAATGGCCTGTTGGATCTGATCTTCAGCCATGCCCGAGCCCGACTGCAAAAACACCTGGGGGTCTTGCTGCAAAAAGCCCAACACGCCGCCCAAGGCCCGCAGCTCCGTGGCCGCTTCGACCGATGGGCTGCGGTTGATGCTGGCGGCCAACTCGAACAGCACAGCAATGGCTTCCGGGGTACCAAAGTCTTCATCCATGGCGGCCTTGAAGCGGCGGGAAGCGGGCAGGGCCCAATCCGGCGATGCATGTGGCACCTGCCCACACACCGACAGCGCCAGATACAGGCGCTTGAGTGCCTGGCGGGCGTCGTCGAGGTGGGCGTCGCTGTAGTTCAGAGGGCTGCGGTAATGCGCACGCACAATGAAAAAACGCACAGTTTCTGCGTCGTACGTCGCCAGCACGTCGCGGATGCTGAAAAAGTTGTTCAGGCTTTTGGACATTTTTTCGTTGTCCACCCGCACAAAGCCGTTGTGCATCCAGTAGCGGGCCAGCGGCTGTCCATGGGCACCTTCAGACTGGGCAATTTCGTTCTCGTGGTGCGGAAACTGCAGGTCAGCCCCGCCACCGTGGATGTCGAAGCTCTCGCCCAGCAATTCACAGCCCATGGCGGAGCACTCAATGTGCCACCCTGGGCGCCCGCTGCCGTAGGGGCTGTCCCATTTGGCATCGGCGGGTTCGCTGTCCTTGGCCGACTTCCACAGCACAAAGTCCAGCGGGTCGTGCTTGCCATCGGCCACCGCCACCCGCTCGCCCGCGCGAAGCTCGTCCAGGGACTTGCCACTGAGCTTGCCATAGGACGCGAACCGGCGAACCGCAAAGTTGACATCCCCTTGCCCCACTCGGTAGGCCAGACCCCGTGCTTCGAGCTTGGCAATCAAGGACAGCATTTGGGGCACGTAGTCGGTGGCTCGCGGCTCGTGGGTGGGCCGGGCAATACCCAGTGCATCGGCGTCTTCGTGCAGCGCCACCACCATGCGGTCGGTCAGGGAGCGGATGGATTCGCCGTTTTCGGTGGCCCGACGAATGATTTTGTCGTCAATATCGGTGATGTTGCGAACATAGGTCACCGTGTAGCCGCTGGCCACCAGCCAGCGCTGCACCACATCGAACGCCACCATGGAACGGGCGTGGCCCAAATGGCACACGTCGTACACCGTCATGCCGCACACGTACATGCGGACGTGGCCAGGCACCAGGGGGGTGAACGGCTCGTTTTGCCGGGACAGTGTGTTGTGGATGCGCAAACTCATGGAAACGGTCAATCGCTCGAAAGCTCGGTTGAGGGGGAATGGAAACACCAGCTGTGCCGGGTTGAGGGCTGTCGCCGCAAGGGTAGCGCCGGGCTCAGCCGCCTGGCGCTGCCAGGGCAGCCATGGGCCTTGTCAAACAGGCCCTCAGCTACAATGAATCAGTATATATGCCGGGGTTTTCGCGCCCCACACACCCACAGCGGCGCGCCCAAACCCTCAGCTGCGTCAGCAGCCAACATCCTTATTTTTCCCTGACCAGCCATGTTTCAAAACGCACGCTCGTACCTGTCAACGCCTCTGACGGTTGGCTTGTTGGTGGGCGCACTGTGGGCACCGTTGGCGCATGCAGACGACTACGCCGAGGTCAACCGGCTCATCCGCGCAGGCCAGGCCAGCGACGCCCTCAGCCGCGCTGACCAGTACCTGGCCAGCAAACCCCGTGACCCGCAAATGCGCTTTCTCAAAGGCGTCATACTGGCCGAATCGGGCAAAACCAACGACGCAATCGCCCTCTTCACCAAGCTGACCGAGGACTACCCCGAGTTGCCCGAGCCCTACAACAACCTGGCGGTGCTGTTTGCGGGCCAGAGCCAGTTCGACAAGGCCCGTGCAGCCCTCGAAATGGCGATTCGCACCAACCCCAGCTACGCCACCGCCCACGAAAACCTGGGCGACGTGTACGCCAAACTGGCCAGCCAGTCGTACAGCAAAGCATTGCAGCTGGACAGTGCCAACACCGGCGTGCCCAGCAAGCTGGCGCTGATCCGAAATCTGTTTGCGCCCGATACCCGAAGCGGCAACCGCCCCGCCACAGTGGCCGTGGCACCAACGCCACCCGCACCAGTCGCCCCGGCCCGTGTATCAGCCGCTGCCAACACGCCCCCAGCTGCCCAAGCAGCCACCCCATCTGCTGCCGCTGCGGCAACACCTGCCGCAAAAATCCCATCTTCATCCCCCACGCCCAGTGACCCGGCCGAGTCTGCCGACATTGTCCAGGCGGTGCGCACGTGGGCCAAGGCCTGGGCCGCCAAGGACATGGCTGGCTACCTGGGCTCGTACAGCGCACAGTTTGACCCTGCAGGCTCCCTCTCACGCAAGGCATGGGAGAAGGAGCGTCACAACCGGATCGTGACCAAAAATGCCATCAGCATCGACCTGTCGGATTTCAACATCCAGGCCAGCGATACCAAGGCAACCGTTACCTTCAGGCAGAACTACCGCTCTGGCCGTTTGGTCTCCAACAGCCGGAAAACGCTTGAAATGGTGAAAGAGAACAACCGCTGGCTCATCACCCGCGAATCCACGGGCTGAAACCACCATCGCCAACGATGGCCTGAACCAATCCCCCTGCCGGGGCTCTGATGTCAGGGTGGGTGCATGGCGCGCCCACCACGACGGACTGCGTTGACTTTTCCCCCCTACTCTCTTGAAACGAAAATTTCTGCTGTGGCTGGGTGCTGCGCTGATCGCATCGAGCATGGGCCTGAGCCTGCTGCCTGACCACCTCAAGGTCTGGGCTCGGTCGTCGCTGCCCCCAACCGATTCGGCCCCCAGTCCCACGTCACCAGTGGCCCTGGACCCAAGCGCCCCTCGAACATGGCGTGCCGCCGACCTGCTCAGGTCGGACACCCTGCCCAGCGAAAGCGTCGAGCGCCGACTGATGGAGGTGTTTGCTTCCATTGAACAGGGCGATATACCCACCGCACTGGCCAAGTCGGCGCAGCTGACCCGCGACCACCCGAACTACCAGCTCGGCCAGCTGGTGCATGGCGACTTGCTTAGACTGCGGTACGACCCCAGCGCCCAATTGGCGGGATTGGCTGGCGCTGCGGATGATGCAACGCAAGCCGGACACGCACAGCTCTCGGCCTTGAGGACCGAAACCCGCAAGCGGCTGGAGGCCTTGCACAACCGCCCACCAGCGGGCACCGTCCCTCACCAGTTTGTGGCCCTGTCGGCGTGGAGCCGACACGCCATCGCGATAGACGCCTCGCAATCTCGCCTGTACCTATTTGAAAACCAGGCCACCAGCAACCCCGATCAGGGCCCGAGGCTCAAGCTGGTCGCCGACTTCTTCATGTCGGTTGGCAAGTCCGGAACCGGCAAGCGCATCGAGGGCGATGGCCGCACCCCCCTCGGCAACTACTACGTGACATCTGTCAGGGCCCGGCAGTCGCTGCCAGCGTTTTATGGCTCGGGCGCCTTGCCCATCAACTACCCCAATGCCTTTGATGTTGACAGCGAGCGCACAGGCTTTGGCATCTGGCTGCATGGCACACCGCCCGATCAGTTCGTTCGGGCTCCGCTGGCCTCCGACGGCTGCGTGGTGCTCTCCAACCCAGACATGCAGCACCTGCTCAACACCGTGGCACCCCGCACCACACCGGTGGTCATTGCTGAGCAGCTGCAATGGATCGACCCTGACACCCTGACCCCGGACCGTCAGGCCTTCGAGTCGGTGCTGATGCAGTGGCAACAGGCACGCAGCGGATGGAGCGCGGACGAGTTCTTTGCCCGGTTTGGCACACCCCGCGTCCTCAGCCAGGAAAGCGACACCGCCGCCAACCAACGCTCCGCCCGGCTGTCGGCCGACCCATCGGTGTGGCTGGTCAGGCCGGATGTGACGCTGGGCATTACCCGCCTGTCGCTGCTTCAGTCGCGCCAACCTGAGCCGACCATGGTGGCCACCTTCGAGGAAACGGTGGATCACACACCCACCGGTGTCATGCGCCGCCAGTATTGGCGCCAGGTCAAGGGCGAGTGGAAGCTGATTCAGGACACGGTTCTGGCGGGCACGCCGCTGGCTGGCATGCAGCGCCCTGGGCTGGCAGTTGCACGTGTCAACCCACCCAAAGCCACCGACGGCACCGCCAGCGAGACCAGTGGCCAACCCGCGGCCCGCGCCAACGCAGCCACCCCCACCCAGTTGGCCAAAGCTGTCACAGCGGCGACCGCAAGACCCGGCGGCTCATCCGCCCCAGCCAAAGCATCCCAGGGCGACGAAGAGGCCATCCGGCAAGCGGTACAGGCCTGGGCCACGGCATGGTCCAACAAACACATGGCTGGCTACCTGGCCGCCTACGCCCCCGAATTCTCCCCCCCCAATGGCCAGAGCCGCAAGGCGTGGGAACAGGAGCGCCGGGACCGCATCGTCACCAAGGCACGCATACAGGTCAGACTCTCTGACGTGAGCATCCGCGCCCAGGGCGACCGTGCCACGGTACGATTTGTTCAACACTACCGGGCGGACCCATTGAACGTCTCCAGCCGCAAGACACTGACCCTGGTTCGCAAAGGCCGTCAATGGCTCATTGCTCAAGAGCAAGTAGGTCGGTGATGCCAGTGACTACCCCACACCTGCCGCCTTCCAACCAGCCCATGTTGCCCATGACACGACACACCCACCTGTTCTCCCCTGTCCGTCGCCACTTGCTGGCGCTGGCCGCCTTTGCCTCCGTCAGTGGTGGCGTGGCAGCGGCCGGCCCGGCAAGCATCGCACGGGCCCCCCTTCCCCAACCTACCCAGAAAGCACCTATGAGCCAGCGTCAAGTCGAACTGCACATTGCCAATTTTGGCGTCGTCACCCTGGAACTCGATGCCGAAAAAGCACCGCTGTCCACCGCCAACTTTTTGGCCTACGTGGCCAAAGGCCACTACGACAACACCGTGTTTCACCGCGTCATCGACGGCTTCATGATCCAGGGCGGCGGCTTTGAGCCTGGCATGAAGCAAAAAGCCACAGTGGACCCCATCAAAAACGAAGCCAATAACGGCCTCAAAAACGCCATGTACACCGTGGCCATGGCACGCACCGGCGACCCACACTCCGCATCTGCCCAGTTCTTCATCAACGTGGCCGACAACGGCTTCCTCAACCACACGGCCCCCACCTCCAGTGGCTGGGGCTATGCGGTATTTGGCAAAGTCGTCAAAGGCACCGAGGTGGTGGATGCCATCCGCAAGGTGCCCACCGGCCGCAGCGGTTTCCATGAGAACGTGCCCAAGGCCGACGTGGTGGTGACCAAAGCCGTCGCCCTCTGAGACCTACCGGGCACTCCGGACCAAGCACCCGACCACCCACGGCGGCCGCCTTGCCCACCGCACCGGAACTTGCCAAGGTGGTCAACGTGCCCGCCGAGTGGAGGAGGTTGGACTTCCTGTCGGATGTCCATCTGCACCCGTCCGAGCCGGCAACGGCTCAGGCGTGGCAAGGCTACATGGCCACCACCGCCTGCGATGCCCTGTTCATTTTGGGCGACTTGTTCGAGGTGTGGGTAGGCGACGATGTGGTGGACGACCCAGCCCACGGCCCTTTCTGGCGGCACTGCGCTGGCGTGATCCGCCAGACCAGCCAACGTCTGCCGGTGTTTTTCATGGTGGGCAACCGCGACTTCCTGGTGGGCAACACCCTGCTGGCCACCGCAGGCATGGTAGGACTGGACGACCCCGCAGTGCTGGACTGGGGCAACGCCCGCTGGCTACTTAGCCACGGCGACGTCTTGTGCACCGGCGACTTGCCCTACCAGGCCTTCAGACGCCAGGTCCGCAGTGAGCCATGGCAAACCGATTTTTTGCGCCAGCCGCTGCACGCGCGGATGGCCACGGCCGCAGGCCTGCGCGCAGCCAGCGAGTCGCGCAAAGCTGCTGCCACCCAATGGATAGACGTGGACCCTGCCGCCGCCCAGCAAGCGCTGCACACCCACAGCTGCACCACCCTGATCCACGGCCACACCCACCAGCCCGCGCACCACACCTGGCCCGATGGGACAGACCGCTGGGTGCTGAGCGACTGGAGCGCCGAGGCACCCACCCCCAGGCTGCAGGTGCTGACTGTCCGCCGAGACAGCGCCGCAGCCAGCCCCATACTCGCCGCCAAAAATTTGTAGCCTTTTTTGGCTTTTGCGCTTATTGGATAAGCGAAGTTAGCTATCTTAATTCTTCCGAATCAAGGGCTTGAGGGCATGCTGCAAACGGCGTGCCGACTCCTCGTCCCAGGCACTGGCCAACACACGGGTGGCGTCTTGTGGCCAGGTTTCAGCCGGTGCGGCCTCATGTCGACGGGTGAGCAGCTGCAGTTGCAGCGCCCGCCGCGCATCCAGATGGCTGGCGGGTGTAGGCACTTCGGCGGCCATTTCCAGGCGCAACAACGCTTCGTTGCCTGCGGCTTGCGGCGCGGCGCCCAAAGCCTGGGCCCATGCCTGGCGCACAGATGCACTCACGCGTGGACCCAGCTCAGACGCAGGCGGCAGTGCCGCACCATCGCGGGCTTGCCAGGCATGCAACAGCTGGGTCAGCACCTGGCCATGGGCCTGGGCCGCAAGCTTCTTGAGGCTGAGCTGGGCATGCTCCAGCGCCTCGCGCTGGGCACGGAACGCGGCGTCACCCAGGCGGGGGCCACGATCGGGCCGACCAGCGTCCGGGCGCACTGCGTCGCGGCGGCCACCGGCCATGCCCCGGCCACCGTCTCTGCCCCCATCTTTGAAGGCATCTCGCCCGCCATCGCGCCCTGGTCGGCCATCGGCGGGGCGGCCAATGCGCCCGCTCGGTGCTGGCTCGGCCTTCTTCATGCCCGGACGGTCATCACCCCTGACCGCCACCAGCTTGCGCACCGGGGCAGACGCCTGCCCGGCTGCGGGTGCAACGGCAGCTGGTGCGCCATCGCCCTGCGGTGCAGTGGCGCTATCTGCGCCGGCGCTGGGATTGGCACCGGTGTCAGGCGCTGCATCGGCAGACCCATGCCCTCGCGGAGCCGTTGCACTTGCAAGCGCCTGCCCACCCAGAGCCTGCTCCAGCTCTTGCATGGCGGCATGGATGCTCTGCGCGTCTTGGCTGGCCGTGGCCAACTCAAGCGCTTTGGAAGCCTCCAGCACCCGCTGGTCATGAACACTCAGGGACTGCGCCTGTTTTTCACGGGCAGCGTCTTTGCGCTGGAAGGCTTCGTCGATGGGTTTGCGGAACGCATCCCACAGGCGCTGCTCCAGCTTGCGCTCCAGCGGTACCGCCTGCGCCAGCACCTGCCATTCATGCTGCAGGGCGCGAACGGCATCCATGCGCAGGGGCTCGGTGGCCCCCAACTCCTCCGCTCGGGCAATCAGCACCTGGCGCTGCGCCTGGTTGTCGGCCTGTGCAGCTTCCAGGGGTGCACGCGCAATGGCCATGGCTGCCTTCCACAGGGGCTGCAGCTCGGCAAATTGCTTTTCACCCAGGTGCCCCCCATTGCGCCAGGCATCGGCCCAGCGGTGCAGCTCACGCACATGCAGCTTCCAGTCGGTGTTGGCGACATGCTGTTGTGCCCAGTCTTCCAGCTCTTTGATGAGGGCCAACCGCTGAGCGCGGTTGGCAGCGGTTTCGGCCTTGAGCTTGTCCAGCCAGGCTTCCACGATTTTGTGGGCCTGGTTGCAGGCCTCATCGAAGCGCTTCCACAGCGCATGGTTGGGCACACCACCCTGGTCCGTTTGTTTCCAACGCTCGCGCAGGCTGCGCAGGGCCTCCTGAACCTTGCGCCCACCGGGCCGCTGGCCTTCAGGGGCTGCCACCAAGGCTTCTGCAGTGGCCACCAGCTCCTGGCGGAGCTGGTCTGCACGCCAGCGTTGCCAGCCTTCCAAGTCCCCCGCCTGGGCCAGAGCCGCCTGGGCCTGAGCCTCCAGGTCGCCCTGTAGCCAGCGCCCGTGTTCTTTCAGCGTTTGCCGCAGCTCGCCGGCCAGCTTGGGCAGTGTCTTGCCGTGGCCTTGCTCCAGCTCCTGTGTCAGTGCTTTCAGAGCCAGCGCCACACGCTCGTTGGCCTGAGCCGCTTTGGCTGCCTGCTCCTCAGCACTCAGGACCGATGCCACTGGCGTGTCATCCAACACACCACGGACTTTGCGGATCTCGTCGGCCCACACCGGCACCGAGGGCAATGCAGCACCGGCGTCTTCCATGGCCAGCAGGCCCTGGGTCAGGGCTGCGTCGAACGCCTGCCACACCAGCTTAAGCTGCGCGCGGGAGTTGTCCAGCATGGGGGCGTAGCGCAAGTCGATGCTGTTCCACTGGGGGTCCTGGGCCAAGGCCGACGCTTGGGCATCCCACTGCGCCACATCTTGCGCCAGAGCAGGCCTGACCTGTTCCGAGTCGGCCAGCGGCTTGGTGGACATCACCTCGATGCGCTGGGCCAACAGCACTGCGGCCTCACGCTCAACCTGTATGCGGTGCTGCAAATCTTCAATCGCTTTGATGCGATCGGCCACCTGCGCCTTCAAGGTGGACAGTGGCTCGCGCGAAAGCGGTGCCCCGGCCCTGGCGGCATCGCGCTGCCAGGCCATGGCGTCGGCCACGTTCAGCCGGTCCTGAGCAAGCAAAAACTCCGCCTTGGCGGCCCACTCCACCACCAGGCCCTCCTGGGCTTTGGCACGCTTGAGTTCATCAAGCTTTTCTTTCAGTGGCTTGGCCGCACCCTTGTCGCGGTGCGACAGCTCTTTAAATACCTCGGCCATGGCCTCGGGCGCGGGCGATGTCAGCAACCACTCCCTCACCCGAGCTGCCCGCTCTCCTGTGGTGGGCGCAGTGAACGCGCCCCCCGTCAACTGATCCATGGCAGCGGTATCGGCAGCTTTGGAAGCGGTAGGAGACAAACGATCAGTTTTCACAACAAGACTCTGCAAATGAATAAAAAAGGGCGCAAGCGCACCACGCACCTGCCGCGCAAAACGCCGGAGACACCACACGGGCACCAACCCGCTCCTGTGCCAACGTTGACAACCCTCTATTGTCGCCGCAGCGTTCTGCGTTTTGACCGGTACCACCCACGAAATACGAGCGCTTTTATATCGAAAATGCATACAAAGAAGAATTCTTTAGTATTGACCAGTCATGATCGCACCCATAGAATTCGCCGAAACTGCCTTCCGAGGGTAAACCCCACCCCGGCACAGGCGTCCTGAGCGTCGCAGAACCAGCGCCGCTTCCCCAGTCTTTTTTGCGCCAAGGCTGGGCGGCCCACCAGGCCACACCCGCCAAGGCGGGACGTTTACTCTGTCGAAAGGACAACCATGACGGTAGCAACCACCTCTGAGGGCGCAGCGACGCCCGGCAGGCCACTCCGATGGCTGCGCATCGCCACAACAGCCGTCTCCGACCTGATGCACAACAGCATTGCGCTGATCGGCTTGGCCATCGCGGCGCTGGCCATGGTGCTGTTTGCCCGCGACGACCTGCGCGCGGCGACAGAAGAGCACGTGCTGGCCTTTCTCCTCGCCCGCCAAGAAGAGCGCACCGACCCCACCGCTTTTGTCCCCGATCAACTCGCTGCCGAGCGAGCCACGGCGGCCCACCCGTCCGAACTTCCCCGAGACCAGGCCAACGTGGCACTGTGGCTGTCGCGCAAGTACCGGGTAGCCCCTGAGCCCCTGAGTGTGCTGGTGGCCGAGGCTTTTCACATCGGAGAAAAAATTCAGCTCGACCCCACCCTGATCCTGGCGGTCATGGCCATTGAGTCCCGCTTCAACCCCTTTGCGCAATCCAGCTACGGCGCGCAAGGGCTCATGCAGGTACTGACCCGCGTACACACGGACAAATACGAAGACTTTGGCGGCAAGCTCGCCGCCTTTGACCCTGTCACCAACCTGCGGGTGGGTGTGCAGGTGTTGCGCGATTGCATACGGCGTGCCGGCAGTGTGGAAGGCGGTTTGCGCCTCTACGTGGGCGCGGTGACAGTAGACGGCAGCGACTACGTCAACAAAGTGATGGGTGAGCACCTGCGCCTGCGCGACGTGGCACTGGGCAAACGTCCCATCGCACCTGCCCGCACCGCGAACCATGCTGCCCCCCCAAAAAACAGCCAGCCAGCCCTGGTGCCAGCCCAGTTCGACGCACCGACTGACGAGTCTGCGCACGCCACCCCTGCCGCTGCGCCGGGCGAACTAGGCGCTTGAGGCGCATCAGGCCAATCAAGAAGCACTGAAGCACCGCCGCCCCCCACACCTCGGGGGACGCTTGGCCGCCGGGTGGTGCAGGTCACCCCCCAAAGGGAAAGCGCCCCACATCAGTGTTGTGGCTGAGCCGCTCCGCTAAAATCATTGTGGTGCGCGACTGGCGATACCCCACAACGGGGGACGTGGATGACCACTGGGAAGCGCGCCGTTCAGCCTCCATTCAGGGGCTTGAACGTTCAGCCGTTCGCCTGGGCAGTCCTTGGATTCCGATTGGTCGGGCCAAGGTCCATCGACATTGACACACTGCCGCCATGTACCAACGCAACATCCTCATCGAGCAAACCGACCCCGAGCTGTTTGCCGCCATTCAGGCCGAAAACGCCCGCCAAGAGCATCACATCGAGCTGATTGCCAGCGAAAACTACGCCTCGCCCGCCGTCATGGCCGCACAAGGCACACAGCTCACCAACAAATATGCCGAAGGCTACCCCGGCAAGCGCTACTACGGCGGCTGCGAGTACGTGGACGTGGCCGAACAACTGGCCATCGACCGCGTGAAGCAACTGTTTGGCGCCGACGCGGCCAACGTGCAGCCGCACTGCGGCGCATCAGCCAACGAAGCCGTGTTTCTGGCGTTTTTGAAGCCAGGCGACACCATCATGGGCATGAGCCTGGCTGAAGGCGGCCACCTGACACACGGCATGCCCCTGAACATGAGCGGCAAATGGTTCAACGTGGTGAGCTACGGCCTGGACGCGAATGAAGCCATCGACTACGACGCCATGGAGCGCAAAGCCCACGAAACCAAACCCAAACTCATCATTGCGGGTGCATCGGCCTACAGGCTGCGCATTGACTTTGAACGCTTTGCAAAGGTCGCCAAAGATGTGGGCGCCATCTTCATGGTGGACATGGCCCATTACGCCGGACTGATCGCGGCAGGCGTTTACCCCAACCCCGTACCTTTTGCCGACGTGGTCACCAGCACCACCCACAAGAGCCTGCGCGGCCCCCGTGGCGGCATCATCCTGATGAAGGCCCAACACGAGAAGGCCATCAACAGCGCCATCTTCCCCGGCCTGCAAGGCGGCCCGCTGATGCACGTCATTGCCGCCAAAGCCGTCGCGTTCAAGGAGGCCTTGACCCCCGAGTTCAAAGCCTACCAACAACAGGTACTGACCAATGCCCGCGTAGTGGCAGAAACTCTGACCGAGCGCGGGCTGCGCATTGTGTCGGGCCGCACCGAAAGCCACGTCATGCTGGTGGACCTGCGGGCCAAGGGCATCACCGGCAAGGAAGCCGAGGCTGTGCTGGGCAGCGCCCACATGACCATCAATAAAAACGCCATCCCCAACGACCCAGAAAAGCCGATGGTGACCAGCGGCGTGCGTATTGGCACGCCCGCCATGACCACACGTGGCTTCAAGGACGAAGAAGCGCGCATGACAGCCAACCTGGTGGCCGACGTGCTGGACAACCCGCGCGACGCCGCCAACATCGAAGCGGTACGCGCCAAGGTCAACGCCCTGACCGCTCGCTTCCCAGTCTATAGCTAACTATTTATATACAGCAAGCGCCAAGGCATGTTTTTATCATTAATTTTATGTCTTGCCTTGCCTGACCCAACCGCAGCGCAGCGGCAGCAGGTGGGCCCATGAAGTGCCCTTTTTGCGGCCACACCGAAACCCAGGTGGCAGAGACCCGCCTGGCGGAAGACGCCGCTTTCATCCGCCGACGCCGCCAGTGCCTGAAGTGCGACAAGCGCTTTACCACCTACGAGCGCCCCGAGGTCAGCTTTCCGGCGGTGGTCAAAAAAGACGGGCGGCGCACCGACTACGCCACCAGCAAGCTGCGCGCCTCGTTTGCGCTGGCCCTGCGCAAGCGCCCGGTCAGCACCGAACAGGTGGACGCTGCCATTGAGCGCATGGAAGAAAAGCTGCTCAACCTCGGCGCCCGCGAAGTGCCGTCCAGCCAACTGGGCGAAATGGTGATGCGCGAGCTGAAGCTGCTGGACAAAGTGGCCTACGTGCGCTTTGCCAGCGTGTACCGCAGCTTTGCGGACGTGGATGAGTTCAAGACTTTGGTGGATGAAGTCAGTCTGCCCTGAACGCGCAGCGACACCGTTGATCCGCTGACGGCGACCGTTCCTCGCGTAGTTGGGCGCTTGCCTACGGTGTGCGTCTAACATCAGTTCCATGGTTACTTCCTCACCCATCAACAGACAAGCTGCGGCTCCCCGCCAGACCCAGGGCGTCACGCTGCTGGAGATACTGGTGGTCATCGCCATATTGGGTGTGCTCAGCGCACTGGCTGCACCCAGCTTTCGGGGGACGATTGAGCGCTACCGGGTCAGCACAACCGTCGATCAGTTGACATCCACCATTTCGCTTGCCCGGGCAGAAGCCATCAAACGGGGGGGGAACGTACGCCTGGAGAGACTCAGCGGTGGCGACTGCCCCGCCATGATCAGCGTGCAGCAGTGGTCCTGCGGATGGTCGCTGTACTGGGACGTCAATGCAAACAACGCCTTTAACGCTGGCACCGATGAGTTGATCAAAGAATTCCGAATCACCAACAACGTCACCGTGAATTTTTCTGTCACCCAAGCTGGCATCACCGTCAATCGGTGGGGCCAACTCGGCAACCTGGGCGCTGCTGGTTTTACCGTCGTGCCGCAATCGGGGGTGAGTTCGCCGGCAACTTCCACAGTCTGCCTGTCGACGGGTGGACGTATCCGAACCGTGAGCGGGAGTGTCGCATGCTGAACAGCACCACAAACCAACGCCGTCCTCGCCATGCCCATCAAGCAGGTGCGGCGCTGCTGGAATCCCTGGTTGCACTCTTGGTGTTGGCGATTGGAGTGCTCGGCCTTCTGGGCGTTCAGTTGCGAAATGTGACGGAAAACCAGACGGCCAACCACCGCCAAATTGCCGTTCGATTGGCCGATGACCTGTTGGAACGCATGAAAACCAACCCCCTTGGCTGGGCCGCAACCAACCAGTACACCGTGGGCTGGGGAGCCGCACCAGCGGCTGCTGTCAATTGCGCAGCCGCAGCCTGTACCGGGGCACAGAAGGCCGCCTGGGATCTGGCCCAATGGAAGGTCGTGGTTGCTGGCACATTGCCGGCTGGACAGGCCACCAGCTTTGTATCGCCCGCCGACGCCAGGCAACTGGGCGTCATGATCGCCTGGCGTGCCAACGAACGATCGGCTGACGCCGACTATGTGGCCCCCTTCAACGTCAACATCAACGATGGCGGCACAGTCGTGACCTGCCCGGCTGGTCGCGTTTGCCACCTGGCGTTTGGACAACCCCAATGAACACACGCACAGCCCCCCACACCCTCACCCGGCAAGCAGGTGCTTCGCTGGTCGAACTGATGGTCGGGTTGACCATTGGCCTCTTTGTGTTGCTGGCGGCCATTGGTACCCTGGTGCTGACGCGCACGTCGGGTACTGTGGTCGCCGACTCGTCCGCCTTGATTGCGCAGGGCAACAATGCCATGCGGCTGGTTGCCTTCCACCTGCGGCAAAGCGGTGCCATCGAGGTGCAACCCATCGATCCTGCCCTCCCTCCGGGCGACCGGCGGTATACCTTCAGCGACGCCTTCAATGGCAACAACGGTGCTGGCCTGGTCGTACAAGGAACGGAAGGAGGGGCTGGTCCCGACACCTTGACCATCAGTTACGAAAACCGGGGTGCTGCCATCACCCGCGACTGTTTGGGGCAACAAACAGCTGCAGGTCTGCCACGCGTGCAAAACCGGTTCTCACTGACCAACAACACCTTGGATTGCCTGGGCTCTGGGAATGCCAATGCCCAACCGGTGGCGGACAACGTTGAGGACTTTCAGGTGCTCTATTGGGTGCAACAGGGGGCTGCGCCCAATCAAACCCAATTCAGGCGACAGGCCGACCAAGTGGTGGCGGCAGGAGGTTGGGCGAACGTGGTGGCTGTGGACGTGTGTTTGCAAATGCGGGGGGAGATGAGCAACCACCCCGTCATAGCAGGCACCACATTTTTGAACTGCCGCGACGGCAATACAGCCCATGACGGCAGGCAGCGGCAAATCTTCCGCTCGACGCTGTACCTGCGCAACCAAGGACAGTGACATGAGTGCATCCACCCTCCCGATACGGCGCCCCACACCTTCACAGCCCAGGCAGAGGCAACGTGGTGTCTCTCTGCTGGTGGTCATGGTCATGGTGTTGCTTTCCATGCTGCTGGTTCTCGGCGGGAGCCGGGTGGCCCTGCTGAACGAATCGTTGGTCAGCAATGACACCGACTACCAACGCGCGTTCGAGGCAGCGCAGGCCATGCTGGCCGATGCAGAGCTGGACCTTCTGGGTCGCGCTGTCAACGGCGGACCCTGTGCAGGGGCGGCTTGCCGCACACCGGCATCTGCCGTTTTTTTTCCGCGGGATTTGGACGAATACCAAGACCTGGAAGACACCCTGCGCGCCGCTGCAGTGGGTGGAACCCCACCCTGCCGCAACGGTATCTGCCTGGACTTGGGCAACCAAACCAGCGGAGACACCACCACCAGTTTCTGGAACAACCCCGGTGGTACCGATGCCACTTGGAACAACAACCGAACATTGGCCACTTTCACAGCAACAGAGGCCGGTTTCAACCGCAGGGCAGCCTCCTACGGGCAATACACGGGCGCGGCAGCAGGCGCCACGGGCAACCCATTGCTGGCAGCCAATCCGCCCAGGGCATGGTATTGGGTCGAAGTCCTCCGCTACCACACCGCAGGCGCAACCGGCAATTTTTCGGGGTTTTGGGCGCCATCGGCATCAGAGCCCTTCGTGTTTCGGATCACTGCCCTGGCACAAGGGTTGAAGCCGGGCTCAATGGCCGTGGTTCAGTCGTTCATCGTTCCCGACCCCGCCAGGCGTACTGCGTTCTGACAACGCGACCAAGCTCACCCACATTCAGGAGCAACCGATGTCCCCACATCACACCGCCCGCTTCCATACATCCCCACTCAAGCCCACCGCGGCGGCGGCACTGGTGCTTCTGGCTATGTGCGCACACAGCCCCACTTGGGGGGCGCCATTGAACCTGGCCAATGTGCCTGCCGGCAACGGTGGACGCGAACCAGCTCCCAACATCATCATCTCCGTGGACGATTCGGGCAGCATGGGTTCAGCGGGCATGACTGCGCTGAGGAATGCACTGAACAATGCATTCAGCAACACCGCAGTCGCCGACGACAGCATTCGGTTGGGGTTCCAGGCCATGTGGCGCTGCCGAGGTTTTGGCACCCCCGTAAGCAACTACGGGGGAACATGCCCTGAAAACCGCGTCCGTCCGTTCAGCGGAACGCACCGCACGGGTTTCAACAATTGGGTCAGCAGCCTCAAGCACGACAGCATGACACCTTCGCACCTGATGATCAAGAACGTCGGCGAATTCATGAAAACCACCGGCATCTGGAACCCGTACGCCAAAAACCCTGGTGTGGAGGAGCTGCCACTGCTGTCTTGCCGAAAATCGTTTCAGATCTTCATGACAGATGGTGAATGGAACTCTGCGAGCAGCTATGGCAACGATCCCGGCACGGCTGGCAATGCCGATGGCACGCTGCGCACCCTGCCAGATGGCACCACCTACGATCCCTACTACACCACACTCACCGCCCCAACCGGCTTGCGCCAATTCGATGTGTACCGCGACACGCACGGTGCGGGCACAGTTAACACATTGGCCGATTTTGTATTCGACTATTGGTCCACCGACTTGCAGCCCACCATACCGAACGAAGTCCGGCCCATCATCAAACAACCCGGTGCAGTCAACTTTGGCACGGTGGCAGACCCCAAGCTGCTACAAGAGTATTGGAACCCGCGCAACAACCCAGCCACCTGGCAAAGCCTCACCACCTACACCATCGGGTTCGGCTCCGGGGCAGCGCTGTCAACGGGCACAGCACCCCGGTGGGGTGGCACCACCGGCACCACTTGGTCGGGCGGGGACTACAACAACCTGGTGCTGGGCACAGTCAACTGGGGCGACCCCAACAGCAGCAGCGACGCCAAGCGAAAAGAGTTGTGGCATATGGCCATCAATGGCCGTGGACGCTATGTATCGGCCAACAACGCGGCTGAGCTCAGCAGCGCATTTGCCGAAATCGTCAATCAAATTCTGGCTGATTCCAGTTCACCGCTGGTGTCCATCGCCGCCAGCTCACAGTCTGTGCGCACCGACACCAAGGCATTTGTGGCGGGCTACGATGCCGCCCGCTGGAGCGGACATGTCCGGGCCTACAACCTCACCAACAACCAAAGCCTGAACCAAACGGTGGTCTGGGATGCGGCGGTGCAATTGAATGCACTCACCCCCGCCAACCGACTGATCTACACCCACGATGGCACCGACCCCGCCACATTCGCATGGGACAATTTGTCCACATTGCAGCAAGACTTGCTCAAGGGCAGCGACGCTGCGACCGTGGGGCAAGCCCGGCTGGATTATTTGCGAGGGGAGCGCAGCGCTGAGCAGAACAACGGTGGCACCTTCCGCACGCGAGACAACCGGCTGGGTAATATCGTCAACTCATCCATCTGGACCGTGGGCAAGCCTGTGGCAGGCTATTCGGAAGCAAGCTACCGGAGTTTCCGCACCTCTAGGGCATCCCGCACACCCATGGTGTACGTGGGGGCCAACGACGGCATGTTGCACGGCTTTTCAGCCAACACGGGCGACGAGCTCATGGCCTATGTGCCCTTGGGCGCCTATGCCAGCTTGAGCCAGCTGACCATGCCCAGCTACCAGCACCGGTACTTTGTGGATGGCAGCCCCTTCACCGGTGACTTTTACAACGGTACGGCCTGGCGAACGGCATTGGTGGGCACCATGGCCGGTGGTGGGCGCGGATTTTTTGTACTGGACGTGACCAACCCTGCCGACTGGACATCCTCCTCTGCCGCATCGGTGGTGGTAATGGACAAAACAGCCAGCTTCACTGCCTCCAGCTCAGTTGGTTTGCCCGCAGCCACTTGGGCCGATGTCGGGCACATCTATGGTGAACCCACATTGGACCAAGACAACCCGGCGCGGGCTGCACAAATCACCCGTCTGAACAACAACCGCTGGGCAGCGGTCATGGGCAATGGCGTCAACAGCGACAACGAGCAAGCAACACTGCTGATTCAGTACCTGGATGGCGCAAAAGAGCTGGTCAAGCTGGTCGCCGATGCCACCACGGGTGCAGGCAACGGTTTGGCCCACCCGCGGTTGATTGACCTCAACGGCGATGACAAGGCCGACATTGCCTACGCCGGCGACTTAAAAGGAAATGTCTGGAAGTTCAACCTGACCAGCGCCACACCCTCCAATTGGTCAGTGGCGTTTTCCGGTGACCCCTTGTTCGTGGCGAGAGACACTGCAGGCACCCGGCAACCCATAACCACCACCCCGACCTGGATACTGCACCCTAACGGGGGCACCATGTTGGCATTTGGCACGGGCCGGGAGATGACAGAAACCGACCGAACAGACACCGCACTCCAAACCCTGTACGCCATTTGGGACAACACCAAGTTCACGGCAACGGCCTCTGGCGTCACCCTGCTGGATGGCCCAAGCGATGGAGCCAGCAAAATTGCCGATACAGCGCCTCTGTACGGCAGAACCCAACTGGTTCAGCAGACACAGACGCTCACCACCACCATCAGCGGGCAAACCTACTTCAAAACCTCTGCCAACCCGGTGCCCTACACCGGCGCCAACGCCAAGCGGGGCTGGTACCTGGACTGGCCCAGCCTGGCGGAGCGAACGGTGAAAAACGGCGGCATTTTGAACAAAAGCCTCATGTACATGCGCAGCCGCAAGCCAGCCGTTGGTTCGCTGACGGCGGCGACCGAGGAAACATGCACGCCGGATGCGACGCCAGTGGAAGAGTATTTGACCTTGGTGGACATCTTTTCCGGCCAACCCACAGCTTCGCCCGTGTTTGATACCAACAAAGATGGTGTGTTCAATGCCAGCGATGAATCAGGCGTCAGCCGCTGGAAAGCCGGCCGGGACGACAGAATGTGGTTGAAACGGGGCCGCCCCGATGGCCTGAACAACGAGGTATTGAATCTGGGCCCCCGAGAAAACGACACCATGCGCATCAACACGGGTGCCATCGCCCCGGGCCGCGTGGGTTGGCGACAATTGCAATGAATACCCACAGGACCCGACACATGAGACACCTGAACTCGCACACCCTCAAACGCCTACGTTCTAAAGGCTTTACCCTGATTGAGGTAATGATTGTGGTGGCATTGATCGGCATCTTGGCAGCCGTTGCCCTGCCCAGCTACCGCGACTACCAAATCAGGGGGGGCCGCTCAGATGGGAAAACGGCCTTACTCAGGGCTGCACAGTGGCTGGAGCGAGCGGCAACCGTCACAGGCGCTTACCCAGCGACAGCTGCATTCCCGGCCAACCTGCAAACCTCCGAGTCACAGCGCTACACCGTCGCCTACGCACAGACCGGGGGAGGAACAGGCTACACACTGACTGCAACCCCCCAGGGGGCGCAGGCAATCGATGCCTGCGGCAATTTGACGCTGAACCAAGCCGGTGTGCGGGGGCGCTCCGGCACCTTGTCTGTGGATGAATGCTGGAACCGCTGATACAGCTGTCTTAGCCCTGCGACAATCCCCCCATGTTCACAGGAATCATCACCGGAATCGGGCGCATCGTCGCCCTTCAAGACCTGGGCGCGAGTGCCCAGCATGGCAAACGCCTGACCATCGGCGCCCCTGACGGCTACCTGGCCGATGTGGGGCTGGGCGACAGCATCGCGCTCAACGGCGCGTGCATGACCGTCACTGGCCTGGATGCAGCCAACGGTCAGTTCACCATCGACGTGTCGGCCGAGTCACTGGCGCGCACCGCCGGGCTGGCCGATGCGGGGCGGCGCATCAACCTCGAAAAGGCCCTGCGTGCTCACGACCGCCTGGGCGGGCACATCGTATCCGGCCATGTGGATGGGGTGGGCACCGTCACCCTGTTCGAGCAAGTGGGCGAGAGTTGGGAGCTGCGGGTGATGGCCCCAGCTGAGCTGGGCCGTTTTTTGGCCTACAAAGGCTCCATCACCGTCAACGGGGTGAGCCTGACGGTCAACCGCGTGGCCGACAGCGCCGCAGGCTGCGAGTTCAGCATCAACCTGATTCCCCACACGGTACAAAACACCTCGCTGGGCGACCTGCAGGCCGGTCATGTGGTGAACCTGGAAATTGACACCGTCGCACGCTACGTGGAGCGCATGCTGGCCGCTGGCACCACCGCGTCAACCCGCTGAAGGCGCTGCAGCGACAATACGGGGTTTCGCTGCCCCTGTGCAGCGCCTCCCCGGCCGCACCCCCAGTGGCGCGGATTGCAACTTGAGCGAAAGCATTGGCATGAACATCGCCACCCCCTCCGCCACATCGGCCCTGCAGCCCGTGGCCATTTCGCCTGTCGAAGACATCGTGGCCGACATGAAGGCCGGGCGCATCGTGATCCTGGTCGATGAGGAAGACCGGGAAAACGAAGGCGACCTCGTGCTGGCGGCCGACCACGTCACCCCGGAAGCCATCAACTTCATGGCCCGACATGGCCGTGGCCTGATTTGCCTCACCCTGACCCGCGAGCGCTGCGAGCGCCTGCAACTGCCGCCCATGGTGCCGCGCAACGGCACCAAAATGGGCACGGCGTTCACGGTGTCCATCGAGGCGGCAGAAGGCGTCACCACCGGCATCTCCGCCGCCGACCGGGCACGCACCGTGGCTGCCGCCGTGGCGCCGCACGCCACAGCCGTCGACCTGGTGCAACCCGGCCACATTTTTCCGCTGCAAGCGGTTGAAGGTGGTGTGCTGATGCGTGCTGGCCACACCGAAGCCGGTTGCGACCTCGCTGCCATTGCTGGCTGTTCACCCGCAGCCGTCATTTGCGAAATCATGAAAGACGACGGCACCATGGCCCGTCTGCCCGACCTGCAGCTGTTTGCCGCCGAGCACGGCCTGAAAATTGGCACCATTGCCGACCTGATCGAGCACCGTACCCGCACAGAATCCCTGGTCGAAAAGTTGGGCGAGCGAGCGCTGAACACGGCGTTCGGCACATTCACTGCCCATGCATTCAGAGACCAACCCAGCGGCGCGCTGCACCTGGCCCTGGTCAAAGGCACTTGGGAGGCCGACACGGTGGTGCCTGTGCGTGTCCACGAGCCTTTGTCGGTGCTGGATGCCTTGGAAGTGGGCAGAACCCTGCACTCCTGGAGCCTGGAATCCAGCCTGCGCCACCTGGAGACCCAAGGGTGCGGGGTGGCCGTGCTGCTCAACTGTGGCGAATCGGCCGCGCAACTGCTGGACCAGTTCCAAGGCACCGCCCGTCCGGCGCAAGCCCCCGAGCGCGGACGCATGGACCTGCGCACCTATGGCGTGGGCGCGCAGATACTGCGCGACTGCGGCGTGCGCAAAATGGAGCTCATGGGCAACCCCCGGCGCATGCCCAGCATGACGGGTTACGGCCTGGAAGTCACCGGTTTCACCCCCAAGGAGTAACGCATGTTTGGTGCAGACAAAGGCAAAGCCGATCGCCTGGACGGCAACAACCTGTGCATTGGCGTGGTTCAGGCCCGCTTCAATGCAGCCATCACCGATGCACTGGCCATGGCCACATTGGCCGAATTGCAGCGGCTAGGCGTGGCCAGTGACGATGTCACCGTCGTCCAGGTGCCTGGCGCACTCGAAGTTCCGGTGGCACTGCAGGCCATGGCAGAGAGCGACCGTTTCGATGCGCTCATTGCGCTGGGTTGCATCATCCGGGGTGAGACGTACCACTTCGAGCTGGTGGCCAACGAATCCGGTGCTGGCGTCACCCGTGTGTCGCTGGACTACCAAATCCCCATCGCCAACGCCATCCTGACCACCGAAAACCTCGAACAGGCCGTGGCCCGACAAACCGAAAAGGGCACCGATGCCGCCCGCGTGGCCGTCGAAATGGCCAATTTGCTGGAAAACCTCGGTTGACCCTCCCATCCCCCATGACCGACCCCACTCCCCCTAGCGCACGCGCACCCCGCAAGACCTCCGAAAAATCGGGTCGCTCCCGCGCCCGTGAGTTCGCACTCCAGGCGCTGTACCAGCACATCGTGGGCCGCAACGAGGCCAGCGACATCGACCTCTTCACCCGCGACCTGAGCGGCTTTCACAAAGCCGACAGCGCGCATTACGACGCCTTGCTGCACGGCTGCATTGCCCACAGCCAGGCACTGGACCAACTGCTCAAGCCCCTGCTCGACCGGCCTCTGGCCGAGGTCTCGCCCATTGAGCATGGTGTGCTCTGGCTGGGCACCTACGAGCTCCAGCACTGCCTGGACGTACCGGTTCGGGTGGTCATCAACGAGTACGTGGAGCTGGCCAAGTCATTTGGTGGCACCGACGGGCACAAATACGTCAACGGCGTGCTGCACAAGCTGGGGCAGCAGCTGCGTGCTGCCGAGGCGGCCAGAGACAACCGCCCTCCCCCCACCACTGCCTGAGGCAGACGCCACAGCCCTGGGGGCCAGCACGCGGTGGGCTGACCCGGTCGCTGCCCTGCCCCTTCTGCACTGCCCCCCTGCACCGCGCCAACTGTTCGCACCGCCCACACCGTTCGTCCTGTTTGTTTGTCAGCGCCACCACCCATGCCCATTTCTCGCCGCGCCCAGCGCATCGAACCGTTTTACGTCATGGAGGTGGCCAAAGCCGCCAGTGTGCTGGCGCAGCAGGTGGCGCACACCGACTCGCCCATGATCTTCCTGAACATTGGCGAGCCCGATTTCACCGCGCCACCGCTGGTGCAAGCAGCCGCGCAGCGGGCCATTCAGGATGGGCAGACCCAGTACACCCAGGCCACCGGCCTGCCCGAGCTGCGCGAGCGCATCAGTGGCTGGTATCTGCAGCGCTTTGGTCTGCACATAGACCCACAGCGCATTGTGTTGACCGCCGGTGCATCGGCGGCGCTGCAGCTGGCGTGCCTCGCCCTGATTGACGCAGGGGACGAGGTGCTGATGCCAGACCCCAGCTACCCCTGCAACCGGCACTTCGTCAGTGCCGCCGAGGGCACGTCTGTGCTGCTGCCCACCACGGCCGAGCAGCGCTTTCAGCTCAGCGCCGCGCAGGTGCAAGCCGCCTGGGGACCACGCACCCGGGGCGTGTTGCTGGCGTCACCGTCCAACCCCACCGGCACCTCCATCCACCCCGATGAGATGCGCCACATCGCGCAAACCGTGCACGAGCGTGGCGGCGTGACGCTCATCGACGAAATCTACCTGGGCCTCAGCCACGACGCTGCATTCGGTCAGTCGGCACTGGGGCTGGTGGGCGATGGCGGCGAGCCACTGGGCGAGCACATCCTGAGCATCAACAGCTTTTCCAAATACTTCCACATGACAGGTTGGCGCCTAGGCTGGCTGGTGGCCCCCACCGCGCTGGTGCCCGCCATCGAACGGCTGGCTCAAAACCTGTTCATTTGCCCCAGCACCATCAGCCAGCACGCGGCGCTGGCCTGCTTTGAGCCGGACAGCCTGGCGGAGTACGAGCGCCGCCGCACCGAGTTCAAGGCCAGGCGTGACTACTTCATCCCCGAGCTCAACCGCCTGGGACTGACGGTGCCTGTCATGCCCGACGGGGCGTTTTACGCCTGGGCGGACTGCCGTGGCGCCTGCCAGCGCTGGGGCCTGGATGCCGATGACCCCGCCCACGGCAGCTGGGACTTTGCCTTCGAGCTGATGCACCGCGCCCACATTGCCGCCACACCGGGGCGGGACTTCGGGCTGGCCAACCCGCAGCGCTACATCCGCTTTTCAACGGCCAACAGCATGGCCCAGCTGCAGGAAGCGGTGGCCAGGCTGGAGCGGGTACTGTGAGCACAGCCATGCAGAAATTATCAATAAAAAACGGCTTTTGCGCTTATGCAGATAAATAATTCTGCTACGTATTTTACATTTCCTGTGCGGGTGTATTGGGAGGACACAGATGCTGGCGGCATTGTGTTCTATGCCAACTACCTGAAGTTTTTCGAGCGGGCGCGCACCGAGTGGCTGCGCAGCCTGGGCCTGCACCAGCACGCCCTCAAGGAACAACAGGGTGGCATGTTCGTGGTGACCGAGGCTTGCATGCGCTACCTTCTGCCGGCTCGCCTGGACGATATGTTGTGCATCACCGCCCGCATGGGGCATGCGGGCAAGGTGCAGTGCCAGCTGCACCAGCAGGCCTGGTTGCTCCCGGCAACGCCGCCTGGCGGAACTTCCGGTGGCCCGCAAGCCTCTGCCCATGCAGGCCAACTTGACCCACGAGCCGACGCCCTGCCTGGCGTTGCACCGGGTGCCCGGCTGCTGTGCGAAGGCGACGTGCACATCGCCTGGGTCGATGCCCAGCACCTGCGCCCCCGCCGCTTACCGCCTGCTGTGCTGCAAGCCCTGCAGGCGGCCAGTTGACCCCCTCCCTCATCCACAGACACACACAACGGCCATGGACATGACCAACAACCTTTCCATCGTTCAACTCCTGCTGCATGCCAGCTGGGTGGTGCAAGCGGTGGTCGTCCTGCTGGTGCTGGGCTCCATCACCAGCTGGGCGGCCATCTTTCGCAAGGCGTTTGCCCTCAAACGGGTGGCCCGCCTGAACGAAGAGTTCGAGCGCAGCTTCTGGTCGGGCACCAGCCTGAACGACCTGTACGCCGCCGCCAACCAGAACGCCCGCAACGGCGGCCCCATGGAGCGCATTTTTGCCAACGGCATGCGGGAGTACCACAAGCTGCGTGAGCGCCGCATTGCCGACCCCGGTGCGCTGCTGGACGGTGCCCGCCGTGCCATGCGAGCAAGCTTTCAGCGCGAGCTCGATGCCATTGAAGCCAACCTGGCCTTTCTGGCCACGGTGGGTTCTGTCTCGCCCTATGTGGGGCTGTTTGGCACGGTGTGGGGCATCATGCATGCCTTCACCGGCTTGGCCAGCATGCAAACCGTGACACTGGCCACCGTGGCCCCCGGCATTGCCGAAGCGCTGGTGGCCACCGCCATTGGCCTGTTTGCGGCCATACCGGCGGTGGTGGCCTACAACCGCTACTCGCACGACATTGACCGCATTGCCAACGGGCTGGAGACCTTCATGGAAGAGTTCTCCAACATTCTGCAGCGCAGCCTGGGCGCGCCTGCCACTGCGTCTGGCCACTGATACCCGCCGCCCATGCCTGCCATTTCACACAAAGGCCGCGGCCGAGGCCGCAAACCCATGGCCGAGATCAACATGGTGCCCTTCATCGACGTGATGCTGGTGCTGCTGATCATCTTCATGGTGACGGCACCGCTGATTTCGCCCAGCGTCATCCAGCTGCCCAGCGTGGGGTCTGCAGCCAAGTCGCCCGACCGGGTGGTGCAGGTGCTGATAGCCAAAGACGAACGGCTGCAACTGAAAGAAGGCGCCACCACCACCGACGCCACCCTGCGCGACCTGGCGGTGCGTGTGGCCGAATTGCAGCAAGCCACAGGCCTGGCAGCGCATGAGGTGCCCGTGGTGATTGCGGCCGACAAGGCCATCCGGTACGAAACCGTGGTCAAGGTCATGGACACCTTGCAGCGCGCAGGCGTGCAGCGGGTGGGCCTGTCGGTGCAGACCGTGCCCTGAACACCACCGCCGCGCCCGCCCATTGCCGCCCATGCACACAGCCCCCAACACACCCACCAGCCTGGTCCCGCCGCAGGGCGGCCACTGGCTAGGGCCGCTGCTGCTGGCACTGCTGGCCCACACCCTGTTGGTGGCAGCGCTGACCTGGGGCATTTCCTGGCAAAAAGACAGCCTGCCCCTGGTGGCCGAGGCCGAGTTGTGGTCTCGCCTGCCACAGAGTGCCGCGGCCAAGGCCGTGGATACCGCGCCTGCACCTGAACCCGCAGCCGAGCCATCGCCCACCCCAGCGCCCAGCCCACCACCCCCACCTGCACCCGAACCCAACCGTCAAGCCGCTGCCGCGCAGGCCCGGGCCGAGGCACAGGCCCAGGCCCAGGCAGACATTGCCCTGCAGCAACAAAAGAAAGAACAGCAACGGCTGCAGGCACTGCGCCAACAACAGGCCGCAGAGCGCGAGAAAGCCCAGAAGGAGCAAGCCCTGAGAGACCAGGCCCAAAAAGACAAGGCCGAAAAAGCCGCACAGGCCAAGGCCACGCAGGAAAAAGCTGCAAGAGAAAAAGCTGCGAAGGAACAGGCGGCCCGGGAGAAAGCCGCACAGGACAAAGAAAAAGCCCAGCAACTGGCCCGAGAGAAAGCCGCCCAGGCCAAGGAAGAACAGCGGCTGCAGGCCCAACTGGCCAAAGAGCGCGCCGCCAACATCCAGCGCATCCAAGGCATGGCGGGGGCGTCGGGGCCTGCTGGCAGCACAGGCACTGCCCAGCAGTCGAGTGGCCCTTCGGCCAGCTACGCCGGGCGGGTGGTGGCGGCGGTGCGGCCCAACATCGTCTTCACCGACAACCTCAGCACCAACCCCACTGCCGAGGTGGAGGTGCGCACCCTGCCCGATGGCACGGTGGCGTCGCGGCGCATCGTCAAAAGCAGTGGCATACCGAACTGGGACGACGCTGTGCTCAAGGCACTGGACCGCACCGCCAAACTCCCGCTGGACGTGGGCGGGCGGGTATACAACCCGCTGATCATCGAGTTTCGCCCCAAAGAATAGAGCGCTGTTGCTTTACCCGCGCAGCCCCACCAGCGCGGCATAGGCACGGCGGGTCTCGGCGGTGACGGTGGCCACCACCTGCTGGTGGCTGGTCTGCTGGCGTGCCAACAGCCGAGCAGACGCCACGTTGCGCGACTTGCAAAACCAGTGGCAACTGTGCTGCATCAGCAGCATCTCGGCCAACAGCACACGGGCACGCGACCTCGCCAGGCGCTCGCAGTCGGCCAACGGTGGCTCATCGCCATCGGCACCCTGGGGGGGACGGGTGGGCAGGGCCACCGCCCGCTCAAAGCCCTGGGCATGGATGACCACCAGCTTGCGCATGTCAAAACACCCCTGTGCCAACCACACCGTGGCCCACGGCACGGCCATGGGCAAGCGGCTGACACGGGCCTGCGGCTCGCTGACCTGCGCAAATTCGCGTGCGAAGCGGCCAAACTGGCTGCACAGCGCGTCTTCCGCCGGGTGCAAGCCGGCCCAGATGGCCGCACTGCGACCCACATCCTCCTCTGCCAGGGCCCGTTGGTAGCCCCGGGTCAGCTGCTCCAGGAGTTGCTCGATGCGGTAGCGGCTGAGAAAGCGGCCCAGCAACACAATGCGCCGGGCCTGGTCGGCCGCGTTCAAAAAATGAAGGGCAAGCGCCAGCAGCGCTGCCCCGACAAACATTTCCATGGTGCAGATTGGACCCGGCACAGGGCCAGGCCACACAGTAGGGATTTCGACGCACAAACGCCCGGCACACCGGGCACGAGAGGGCAACCAGTGTACCCAGCGCACCGCAGCCCTGTGACAGCAGCCCTGTGCAGCTGCGCCTGGGCCGAGTGCGGTGGTAGCCTTGCGGGCGATGAAACACCCAGCTCCGCCCTACACACCCAGCTCGGACGACATGGCCCTGCTGCCGCCGTTTCCGGCGCTCAACCTGGAACACATCACCCTGGTGCGCACCGCGGCACAGGCCTGCGATGCCTGGGAGTCGCTGCGCCAGCACCCGGTGTGGGGGTTTGACACGGAGTCCAAACCCACGTTTTTCAAGGACCAGGTGTCTGACGGGCCTCATGTATTGCAACTGGCAACCACTGATCACGCCTGGGTGATTCAGCTGCACGACGCCGACTGCCGCGCTGAGGTCGCCCGCTGGCTGGCCAACCCCGCCCACCAAAAGGCAGGGTTTGGCCTGGGCGACGACACCAAGCGCCTGCGGCGCAAGCTGTTGGTGGAGCCCGACGGTGTGGTGGAGCTGAACACCCTGTTCCGCCAGCGGGGCTACCGCCGGGAAATGGGGGTCAAGGCAGCGGTGGCGGTGTTGTTTGGGCAGCGCTTTGCGAAGTCCAAAAAAGCCGCCACGTCCAACTGGGCTGCCCTGAACCTGAGCGAGCAACAGGTGCGCTACGCCGCCAACGACGCCTATGCCGCTGCTTGGGTATACGCCGCGCTGCAGCGGGGCCAGGCACCGGTGCCACCGCCAGCAGCGGCCCCCACCCCAGCCCCTCAACCCTGATTGGCCCCGCCCTTGCGCTGGCGAAGCACAAATTTCTGAATCTTGCCGGTGGAGGTTTTGGGGATGTCTTCAAAGCGAATTTCGCGCGGCACCTTGTAGCCCGCCAGCAGGCCTTTGCAGTGGGCCACCAGCTCGGCCTCGGTGACGGTGGCGCCCGCCTTCAGCTCCACATAGGCCACGGGGGTTTCGCCCCATTTCTCGTCGGGCTTGGCCACCACCGCACACGACACCACCGCCGGGTGGCGGTACAGCGCGTCTTCCACCTCCAGGCTGCTGATGTTTTCTCCGCCCGAAATGATGATGTCTTTGCTGCGGTCTTTGATCTTGACGTAGCGGTCGGGCTCCATCACGGCCAGGTCCCCGGTGTGGAACCAGCCACCCTCAAATGCCTTGGCCGTGGCCTTGGGGTTTTTCAGGTAGCCCTTCATGACGATATTGCCCCGGAACATGATTTCGCCCATGGTCTGGCCGTCGGCTGGGGTGGGGGCCATGGTGTCGGGGTCGAGCACGGTCATGCCCTCTTGCAGCGGGTAGCGCACGCCCTGGCGGCCATTCAGGCGGGCCTGCTCCGACAGGCTCTGCTCGGCCCAGTGGGCGCGCGGGGTGGCCACTGCTGCTGGCCCGTACACCTCGGTCAGACCGTAGGTGTGGGTGAGCTCAAAGCCCATCTGGGCCATGCCCTCAATCATGGCTGCGGGCGGCGCGGCCCCGGCCACCATGCCGCGCACCTTGTGGCGAATACCCTGGCGCTGCTCGGGCGGTGCGGCAATCAGCAGGTTGTGCACGATGGGGGCGGCGCAGTAGTGGTCCACGCCATGCTCAGCCATGGCATCCAGAATGGCCTTGGCCTCCACCTTGCGCAAACACACCTGGGTGCCGCCCAACATGGCCAGGGTCCAGGGGAAGCACCAGCCGTTGCAGTGGAACATGGGCAGCGTCCACAGATACACCGGGAAGTGCGGCATGGTCCAGGTGACGGCGTTGCACACAGCATTCAGGTAGGCCCCCCGGTGGTGGGTGACCACGCCCTTGGGGTCGCCGGTGGTGCCACTGGTGTAGCTCACGGCAATGGCATCCCACTCGTTCAGCGGTCCCACCAGCGTGGGCACCGGGGCGTGCGCAGCCAACAGGGTTTCGTAGTCGAGGCTGCCCAGCCGCTCGCCGGCGCCGGTGTATTCCGTATCGGCCACGTCGATCACCACCACCTCGCGCCCGTGCTCGGTGCGCAGGGCCTGCAAGGCATGGGCCATGGTGGGGGCAAATTCGCGGTCGGTGATGAGCACCTGCGCCTCGCAGTGGGCCATTTGCCAGGCCAGCAAATGCGCATCCAGGCGGGTATTGAGGGTATTGAGCACAGCCCCCAACGCCGGCACGGCATAGTGCGCCTCGATCATTTCGGGGGTGTTGGGCAGCATCACGCTCACGGTGCTGCCCCTGCCCACGCCCAGCGCATGCAAGGCAGCCGCCAGGCGGGCGGCACGCTCGCGCGTTTGCGCCCAGGTGTAGCGGCGCTGGCCGTGGATGACGGCGGGCAGGTCGCCAAACACCTCGGCACTGCGCTCCACAAAACTCATGGGAGACAGCGGCACGTGGTTTGCGGGGTTTTTCTCCAGGTCCTGGTCGTACATGCTCATGAAGAGCCTCCTGTTGATACATTAATACTCATAGCAAACTATTCATATAAATAAAGCGCAATATATCAAAAAAGCATAAAATTATTCGTACACCAGCTCTGCCTTCTGCGGATGGGCCCATTCGGACCAGCGCCGCAGCGCGGCGTCGCTGGGGAAGAACAGGCTGCGCTCGTCCAGGTCCAGCTCACAGCGGGCAGTGGGGCGCTCCACCCGCACCCGCACCCGCACGCCACGCACCGACTCGCCGTGTTCTGTCGTCTGGCGCTGCGGTGGAAACTCCGCCACCAGCGGCCCCAGGGGCAAGGCGGTGCCGGTGGCGGTGATGCGCAGGTACTTGGCAAAGCGGCAGCGGGCAGCAGCCAGGCTCCACACCTGCTGCACCTTGACGCGCAGCCCCCCCGAGAAGCGGTCGTTCTGTACCAGCCCCTGCAGAATAGCCAGCTCATCGTCCTTGACCGTGTCGCGGCAAGACTGGTAGAGCGCATCGTCCATGCTCACCTCTATGGTGCCGGTTTTGTCATCCAGCCGGAACAGCACCACCTTGCCACGCTGGCCGTTGATGGTGCGCAGGTCGGTCACGATGCCGGCCAGCCACTGCGGGTCGCGGGAGTCGGACACATCGGCCAGGCGGGTGCGGGCAAAGCGGCGCACTTCGTGCTCCACCTCGTCAAACAGGTGCCCGGAGATGTAAAAGCCGATGGCTGTTTTCTCGTGGGTGAGCTGTTCGCGCACGCCCCAAGGGGCGCAGGCCACCATCCCGGGCTCCTGGGTGCTGCTGCCGTGGTCGTCGCCGTCATCGAACATGTCGAACAGCCCGCCCTGGTTGGCATTGGCGGCGGTGGCGGCCGCAAAGTCAAAGGCCACCTCCACGCTGGCCAGCAGGCTGGCGCGGTTGGGGTTGAGGCGGTCAAACGCCCCGGCCTTGATGAGCGCTTCAACGGTGCGCTTGTTCACCCGGCCTTTGTCCACCCGCACGCAAAAGTCAAACAGCGAGGTAAAGGGGCCACCTTGGGCGCGGGCGGCGACGATGGTCTCGATGGCCTGCTCGCCCGAACCCTTGATGGCACCCAGGCCGTAGCGGACACACTGGCGACTGACCGGATCGAAGGTGTAGGTGCCGGTGTTGACATCGGGTGGCTCAAACGTGATGCCAAAGCCCAGGGCATCGGCATGCAATACGGCCAGCTTGTCGGTGTTGTCCATCTCCACCGTCATGTTGGCGGCGTAGAACTCGGCCGGGTAATGCACCTTGAGCCAGCCGGTGTGGTAAGCCAGCAAAGAGTAGGCGGCGGCGTGGCTCTTGTTGAAGCCGTAGCCCGCGAACTTCTCCATCAGGTCGAACACTTCGTCGGCCTTGGCCTCGCTGATGTCGTTTTTGGCCGCCCCGGCGCGGAAGATGGCGCGGTGCTCGGCCATTTCCTCGGCCTTTTTCTTGCCCATGGCGCGGCGCAGCATGTCCGCGCCACCCAGGCTGTAGCCACCCAGAATCTGGGCGGTCTGCATCACCTGCTCCTGGTAGACCATGATGCCGTAGGTCTCTGAGAGCATGTCGGCCACCAGGGGGTGTGGGTACTCAATGACCTCGCGCCCGTGCTTGCGCGCCACGAAGCTGGGGATCAGGTCCATAGGGCCAGGGCGGTACAGGGCATTGAGGGCGATGAGGTCCTCCAGGCGGCTGGGCTTGGCGTCTTTGAGCATTTTTTGCATGCCCGACGATTCGAACTGGAACACCGCCTCGGTTTTGCCCTCGGCAAACAGCCGGTAGGTGGCCCTGTCGTCCAGCGGCACGTTCTCAAAGGAAAAGTTCTCCTGCCCCTTGTGGCGCTGGGCAATGAACTGGCGCGCTATCTCCAGAATGGTCAGCGTGGCCAGGCCCAAAAAGTCGAACTTGACCAGGCCCACCGCCTCCACGTCGTCCTTGTCGTACTGGCTGACGGCCGAGGTGCTGCCGGGCTGCTGGTACAGCGGGCAAAAGTCGGTCAGCTTGCCGGGCGCAATCAGCACGCCCCCGGCGTGCATGCCAATGTTGCGGGTCATGCCCTCCAGCTCCTGCGCCAGCTCGATCAGGGTTTTGACGTCCTCCTCCTGCGCAATGCGCCGGGCCAGCTCGGGCTCCATGGCAATGGCGTAGTTGTTCTTGTCGCCATCTTTGGGGGGGTTGGGCGGGTACTGCAGGGTGACGCTCATGCCCGGTTTGTTGGGAATCAGCTTGCTGATGCCGTCACAAAACCCGTACGAAAAGTCCAGCACCCGGCCCACGTCGCGGATGGCGGCACGTGCCGCCATGGTGCCGAAGGTGGCAATCTGACTGACCGCGGCTGTGCCGTACTTGTCCTTCACATAGTCGATTACCCGGTCGCGGTTGCTCTGGCAAAAGTCGATGTCAAAGTCGGGCATGCTGACCCGCTCGGGGTTCAGAAAACGCTCGAACAGCAGGTTGTACTGCAGCGGGTCCAGGTCGGTGATCTTGAGCGCGTACGCCACCAGCGACCCCGCGCCCGAGCCCCGGCCCGGCCCCACCGGGCAGCCGTTGGCCTTGGCCCACTGGATGAAGTCCCCCACGATCAAAAAGTAGCCCGGAAAGCCCATCTTGACGATGGTGTTGAGCTCGAACTCCAGCCGCTCGACATAGCGGGGGCGTTGGGCCTCGCGTTCGGCCTCTTTGGGGTAGAGGTGCAGCAGGCGCTCGTCCAGGCCCTGGTGCGACTCGTAGCGGAAGTACTCCTCCGGCCCCATTTGCACGCCGTTGACCAGCGGAATCGGAAAGTCGGGCAGCTGCGGCTTGCCCAGCTTGAGGGTGAGGTTGCAGCGGCGGGCAATTTCCAGGGTGTTGGCCACCGCGCTGGGTACGTCGGCAAACAGCGCTTGCATCTGGACACTGGTTTTGAAGTACTGCTCGCGGGTGAAGCGGCGCACCCGCCGGGGGTTGGCCAGCATCTCACCCTCGGCGATACACACCCTGGCCTCATGGGCCTCGTAGCCGTCGGCGGTCAGAAACTGGGCGGGGTGGGTGGCGACCACTGGCAGGCCCAGGCGCGCAGCCAGTGCCACCGTGACCCTGAGCAAGCGCTCGTCGTGCGCACGACCCGCGCGTTGCAGCTCCAGGTAAAACCGCTGCCCGAACACCTGCGCCGAGCGCTGCGCCAGTGCGGCAGCGGCGGCCTCGTCGCCCGCCAGCAGCGCCATGCCCACCGGCCCCGCGCCCGCGCCGGAGAGCAGCAGCAGCCCTTCATTGAGTGCCTCCAGCCACTCCCAGCGCAGCACCGCCTGGTCGCGCTGCACGTTTTGCGTCCAGCCCCGGGCCAGCAGTTCGCACAGGTTCAGGTACCCCTGGTGGGTTTGCACCAGCAGCAGCACACGCGCCAGCGCAGGGGCATGTGGCGACACCGCCTGCCCCGGCAGAGCGGACGGTGGCCCGCCCAGGCCCTGCAGCCACACCTCGGCGCCCACCACCGGCTTGACGCCTGCACCCCGCGCTTCTTTGTAGAACTTGATGGCCCCAAACAGGTTGGAGAGGTCGGAAATACCCAGGGCGGGTTGGCCGTCGGCAGCGGCGGCGGCCACCAACTCGTCGATCCGCAGGGTACCGTCAACGACGGAAAACTCGGTGTGCAGGCGCAAATGAACAAACATGCGCCGGATTGTAGGAACACCAGCCGTCAGCCCGCCGTCTCCACCTCAAACCCCACCACATTGCGGCTGTCGCGGCTGAACTCCACGCCGATGAGGTGAATGGGCTCGCCCCGTGCGCGGTATTTGTCGGCGTAGCCCTTGTCTTTGATCTGCTGCAAAGCCCTGCCCTGCGGTGCCAGCTCCACCACCTTGAACTCGAACAGCAGCACCTCGCCGTTGAACAGCACCGCCATGTCGATGCGCCCGTGGTTGGTGATGTCTTCCAGTCGGATGTCCAACCCCAGAGCGGCAAAGTAGCTGTAGAAGATGCTGGCGTAGTAGCCCTCAAAACTGGCCAGCTGGTTTTTGCGGTACTAGTCGTGGGGAATTCCTGCAAACAAGGCATGGAACAGCGACTCCATCCCAGCCAGATTGCGGGTTTGCAGCAGCTCAATCAGCGCCAGCCGGGTGGTCAGTGCGTGTTGCTCACTCAGCCCATAACCGGTCAGCAAGGCCATGTTCAGGCTGGACTCCACCTCCCGGTTGGGGTAGCCCAGGGTGTAAACCCAGTTGCCCAGCAGCGGCTCGCGGCTGTCTCGGATGGTGAGGTAGCCGGTCTGGAACAGCAGCGCCTCGGGTGGAATGTTGCCCACATCGAATGTGGAGAGCAGCTTCTCGTGAGCCACCACCTGGCTCAGGTTCGGTGTAAAAAACTGCCGTTCAGCCAGCAGCTGGATGAGGAAGATGGGCGTGCCGGTTTCAAACCAGTAGGGTTTGAATTTGCGGTTGCGAAACAGCAGCAGCAGGTCGAAGGGGTTGTAAACGCTCTCGCCCAGCCAGTTGTAGCCGTTGTACCAGCGGCGCACTTCTTCCCTGTCCAACCCTGGCAGCTCGGGCGCAAACACAGTGTCCACTTCCGGCTGTGTGTAGCCGCAGATGGCGCTGTATTCAGGCATCAGGGTGATGTCTTGCAGGTTGTTCAGCCCGGAGAACAGGCTGACTTTGCTGAATTTGCTGACTCCGGTCAAGAAAACAAACTTCAGATACTCGTCGGCATCCTTGAGCACCGAGTACAGGTCTTTCAGGCCCTCGCGCATGTCGGTTGCCACCGCAGAATCGGAGATGTTGTCGAGGATGGGTTTGTCGTATTCGTCAATCAGCACCACCACACGCTGGCCACTGGCCTGGTGGGCCTGGCGGATAAGGTGCGACAGGTTGCCTGCGGTATCGGCCTCTGGCCAGTCGGCGGGCCGTGGCAGCCCCAGGGTTTCGCGGTTGGTGCGCAGAATTTCCTGCACACGCATCGCCAGATCTGCACGGTTTTTGGGAACCCCACCGCCAAAACTGATGCGGATGACCGGAAACCGGCGCGTCCAGTCCCAATGGTCGGCGGCATGCAGCCCCTCGAACAGCGGGCTGTTGCCCTCAAACAGCTCTTTCAGCGTGTCGAGGAACAGGCTTTTGCCAAAGCGGCGCGGTCGGCTGAGAAAGTAATGGCTGCCTTCACGAATCAGTCGCAGTGCATACGCGGTTTTGTCCACGTAGTAATAGCCCTCTTCGCGCAGTTTGGCAAAGCTTTGGATGCCAATGGGCAGGTTCATGCGCCGAGGTTGCACGGGGCCGAGGGACATGTGGGGCGTGGCGGCAGGGGTCATGCGGCCATTGTAGGAATGTGACCCAACAGCCCTAGGGGTACCCACTCAGTCCCGAAGTATCCCCAACACCTCGGAATGGAACTCGCGGCTGTACAGCACCAGCACCACAAACCCCGTGGCCACCACCATGGCCATGGGCGAAAAAAACCAGGCCAGCGCAGCGAATGAAAAATAGTAGGCCCGCAGCCCGTCATTGAAGGTTTCGGCCGCCAGGCCCACTACCCGGGCGGCTTTCTGGGTAAAGGCATCGCGGTCGGCCAGGCCCGCCTCGAAGTCACCCGGTGGGGGCATGGAGCCGATGATCAGCGCCACAAAGGTGTACTGGCGCATGCACCACGAAAACCGAAAAAACGCATACACAAAAATACCCACCAGCACCACCAGCTTGAACTCGAACAGCGGCAGGCTGGTGGTTTGGGCAAACGGCAGGTCGTTGACCAGCTCCACCGCCTTGTCGGTGGTGCCCATCACGGCCAGCAGACCACCAATGATCAGAATGGACGTGGACGAGAAAAACGCCGGGGTGGTGGACAGGCTCTGGTTGATGATGCCATCGAGCATGCGCGGGTCTCGGTGGGTGGCCTGCAACATCCAGCGGGCACGGTACTGGTTGGTGGTGGCCAGCAGCGAGCGCTTGCGCGCCCCCACGCGGGACGCCAGCAGGGCATACCCGACCCACAGGCCAAACAGGCTGGCCAACGCCAGCCAGTCGGCCCAGGGCATCCAGTCAAACAGGCGGTGTGTGCTCATGGCCGAATGGTACGGCGTGGGCAGGTGGCGTCGGCAGGCCCCGTGCGTTGAAGGGCAAGCTGCGACACTTGGCACCACCATGATGGACGTCACCTCCTACCCCCTCATCAAAACCGTGCACCTCCTGAGCATCGCGCTCAGCCTGGCGCTGTTTGCTGCCCGTTGGCTGGGCGTGCTGGCCCGGGCGGACTGGGCCATGCATCGGAGTACCCGAGTGGCGAGTGTGGCCATTGACACGGTGTTGCTGGGCACAGGTGTGGCCCTGTGGGTGCTGGGCGGTTGGCACCCGTGGCACAGCCCCTGGCTGGGGGCCAAGCTGCTGGCGTTGGTGGCCTATGTGTTGCTGGGCTCCTGGGCCCTCAAACGCGCGCGCAGCCGCAGCGGGCACCTGTGGTTTGGCCTGCTGGCCCTGGGCGTGGCCGGGCACATGGTGGGTATCGCACTGCACCACCACCCGGCAGGCTGGCTGGCCGTACGGGTGGTACCCTGAGCCATGGACACCGGTGCACGCTCCAGACTCAAGCGCTGGCTGCTGGTGGCGGCTGGCGGGCTGGCTCTGGCGCTGGCGGCCTTGGGGGTGCTGCTGCCGGGGTTGCCCACCACCCCGTTCGTGCTCCTGGCGGCTGGGTGCTTTGCCAAGGCTTCGCCTCGGATGCATGCCTGGCTGGTGCAGCACCGCTGGCTGGGACCCATGGTGCGCGACTGGGAGGCAAACCGCAGCCTGCCGCTGCGGGTGAAATGGCTGTCGACCGCCCTCATGGCGGTCATGGTGGGTCTGTCGGCGTGGCAACTGCTGCACCGCCCCTGGGCAGCTGCCGCAGTGGTGGCGGTGGGTGCGATCGGCGCTTGGGTGGTGTGGCGCATTCCCACACGGCCCGTCCGGTCAACCTGACACCATTCAATTGAGAAGTATTCTTATTCGTATGAGACAATCTCAGGCTCCAGCCAGCCACTGACCCGCCGGGTGCATTGCCACCGTGGCGTGAGGTTCATCAGCCAGCCAACAACCTTGTCACCTGATGGATTGCTCATGTCACGGCACACGCATTTCAAACAAAAAAGCCACTCAACGCTTGAATTAATTGACTTTCAAGCTATTGAATTTTCATTATCCCAGGTCACCCTGGGCGTCTTGCTGCTGGCCAGTTCGCTGGCTGTACAGGCACAGACGTCGGCATCCACCGAACGAACCCTGAAGCCCGTCACCGTCAAAGAAGCGGCCCAAGCCCCTGAGGGAAAAGACAGCATCCGCGCCACCGAGACCAACATCGGCAAGGGCAGGCAGCAGCTGCGCGACATTCCCCAATCCATCACGGTCGTCACCGAAAAACTGATGGACGACCGCAACTACGACACCATGAAAGAGGTGCTGAAAGGCACCGGCGGCATCAGCTTTCTGGCGGCCGAGGGTGGCGAGGAAGACATCCGCCTGCGTGGGTTCTCGCTGCAGCAAACCGGCGATGTGTTTGTCGACGGCATGCGCGACCCGGCGTTCTACGAGCGCGACACCTTCAGCCTGGACCGCATGGAAATTTTGCGTGGCTCGGCCTCACTGTTGTTCGGGCGGGGCTCCACGGGCGGTGCGGTCAACATGGTCAACAAGGTGCCCCGCCTGATAGACGAGCACCAGGTGGACCTGACAGCAGGCAGCCACCGGTACCGCCGAGCGGTGGGCGACTTCAACCTCAAAACCGGTGAATCGGCCGCCCTGCGCATCAACGCCATGGCCACCCAGGCGGACAACAACGGTGCGGGCAGCAGCATCGACAAAAAAGGCGTGGCCGCCACCTACCGCCACGGCATTGGCGAGCGCAACGAGTTCAGCGCCAGCATCTACCACCTGGACAACCACAACGGCATGAACTACGGGCTGCCGTGGATACGCCCCACTCCTGCACAGTCGGCCACCAACCCCAACGGCTCCCCGGCCAGCGCCACCACCATCCTGCCGCTGGACCCCAGGGCCTATTACGGCCTGGCCAGCGACTACAACGGCGGCTCGGCCACGTACGTCACGCTGGCCCACACCCACCGGTTTGACCGAGACAACGAACTCACCACCAAGGTGCGCAAGGGGGCTTACGAGCGTGATCAGCGTTCGGGGGCCATCCGCTTTGCCGCCCCCAACCTGCAGCCTGGGGGGGTAGCGGCCAGCCTGGCCAACTTCGGCCCGAACACAGTGTTCAACCGCGGCACACACCTGAAAATCCAGGACCTGGACAGCCTGTATGCCCAGAGCGATTTCAGCGGCAAGTTCGAAGCGCTGGGTGTCAAGCACGAGCTCCAAGCTGGTGTGGACTTTGCTCAGGAAGACCGGGTGGTGTACGCCGCCCGCAGTACAGCCCAAGGCGGAGTGGTGCCCACCAAGCCCACCATGACCGTGGGTGGCGCAACCACCGGCAACTGGGTGGACGAGAACAGCCGCGTGCTGCGCGAAGCCAACCGCTTCAAGTCCAAGTCCTATGGCCTCTACGTGCAAGACTTGGTGCAGGTGGCCCCGCATTGGAAGCTGCTGGCTGGCTTGCGCTATGACAACCTGACCGGCGACTACGCCACCTACACCATCCCGAACAACGCCGCAGGCCCGGTCACCACCACCAGCTACCGCATGAAGGTGTCCGAGGCGAGCAAGCGTGTGGGGGTGCTGTACCAGCCCACACCGCTGGCCAGCTTCCACTTCGGCGCGGCCAACTCGTTCAACACGTCCGGCGAGGCCTATTCGCTCAACGCCGCGAACGTAGACACACCACCCGAGCAGGCCATCAACATCGAGTTTGGCGCCAAGATCGACTCGGCTGACAAACAGTGGACCACCCGCTACGCGGTGTTTCGCAGCACCAAGCTGCACGAGCGCAACACCGACCCGCTGGTCAACCTGACCACGCTGTCGGGCAAGCGCCATGTGGCAGGCTTTGAATTCGACATCACTGGTCGCATCACGCCCAAGTGGGAGGTGTTTGGCTCCTACATGTGGATACCAGTGGCCACTATCGACGAGGCCACCGGCCAGACCGCTGCCACGCTGAATTCGCGCCCCGGGCTGATCCCGGTGCACTCCGGCACGGCGTGGAGCACCTACCAGGTCACACCCAAGCTGCGTGTGGGCGGTGGCCTCAACTTCCGTGGTCGGCAAATGCCCAACTCGCCCAACACGCCGCCAGCCTTTGAAGTGCCCAGCTGGGTCACGGCCGACCTGATGGCCGAGTACAAGTTTGACTTCGACAAGCTCACGCTGAAGGCCAACCTGAGCAACATCACCAACAAGCTGTATGCGGACCAGTTGTATGCGGGACATTACATCCCAGGCGCTGGCCGTGTGTTCCAGCTGACGGCCAACCTGAAGTTCTGATGGCAAAGCGGGTGCCATCGGCTGATGCCCGGCAGCCGCTTTTCACATTGCCGTTTCTCCAAGGTTTGCTGACTGAACCTTTTCACCGCCCACCTGTTGCAGGTCGAGCGGTTTTTTCGCATGTGCCGCAGGGTCAGCTCAGCACAATCCAATGGTTGTCCAGCACCATGCCCTGGGGCACGGGCAGCACCACGGCACCGTGCTGTGGGTGCCAACGGGCTACAGCCAGGCCCGCGCCCATCAACACGCCCACACCACCGCCATCTGGTACCCAGGTGGCGAGCGCACAGGTTTCCACCAACTCCGCCAGCGTCATCAGGCCGGTTCGGTCATCCGGGTGCCACAGCGCATTGCGCCCCACGCGTTGCCCACTCAGCACAAAGCTGCCACCGGGGCCAGCAGCAATGTCACCGGCGTAGCCGCCTGCCAGGTCACTGCGGGTGGGTAAGGTCAGGCGCTCGCCATCCCATACGGCCAGCACGGGTGCACTGCGGCGCAAGCTCGGTTCGTCATGCTCGGCTTGCAGCCCAATGCCCAGCAAGGGCTGCGCCATTGGTTCACCTGCCACCGGGTGCGCCCAGGCCATGTGCCGCAAGCTCAAACGGGGATCGCTCAGCCGCCACTGGTTCAGCAACTTGCCCGAGCGCGTGTCCATCAGCGCCAATGACGGGTCCATGCGGTCCAGGTCGCGCTTGTTGCCCTTGGCATCGCGCGGAATGCCACCGTTGGCAATGACGAGGTGGCCGCCGGGTGTCAGCAGGTGGTGGTGTGGGTCCAGCCCACCGGTGGGCCAGGCGGCCACACGTTTCAAGGTGCGCGCATCGCGCACCGACAGCCAGCCTTGCCCGGTGGCTACGTCGGTTTCGGCGGTGTAGGCCCAGGCACCATCGGCACTCAGGCTGATGTGTCCGCCCAGGGTGCGCCGTGGCTCTTCGTCGGCCAACGACACGGTTTGCGCCAGTTGCCCATCGGCGTCGAAGCGCATTAGGGTGTCGCCGGGTCGGCTGTCAACGGCCAGGAAGCCACCCGATGTATCTGCCAGCAAACCATGGGCGCGTTTGCGCACCGCCTGCGACGATTCAGCCACCACCCGCCGGTTGGCCCAATCCAGCCGCAGCACGCCCACATGGTCCTGGTGCTTGCCATCGGGCAGGGTCTTGCGCCAGGCGGTGGCCACACGGGTGTGGGCCAGTTGGTGGGGCACTGCACGGTGCGCAGTCGCCACCTGTGGCGCGGTTGCAGTGGCCCACGCTGCCAGCGGCCCCATGCCGCTGCCCCAGAGCAGCGTGGCCAGCAAGGCTTGCCGGCGCCCTGTCAAAGCATATGCAGTGCCACCACCAGGGGAACGTCCAGACAGCGGGGGCGTGTGGGGTGCAGATTTTTTGTGTTGCATGGTGTCCAAAGTCCTTCAATTGAGAATCGATCTCAATTATAATGAGAACAGTTATCAATTGCATCGAAAGCGAACACCCTGCCATGATCGTCTGTGTCTGTCACCGCATCAGCGACCACGCCATCCGCCAATGTGCCCGCCAGGGCATGGCATTTGACGACCTGCAACTGGAGTTGGGCGTGGCCACGCAATGTGGCAAGTGTGAAAGCTGTGCCCGCTCGGTCTGGCAGGAGTGCAGCAGTGTCGGCCCGACGGCGCACATCCACATGACTCAGGCACACCTTGAAGGATGCGCATGGAACACCTCGCAGCACTTGGCCTCTGTCTAGCGCTGGTGGTCACAGCCGCAGCTTGGGTGTTTTGGCGCTGAGCCACCGCCCGCCCCCTCCGACAGCCGATATCCTTGCGCCTGCCGGCTGCGTTTGCAGCGCTCCAGCAGGCAGCCTTTCCTGTTTGCCATGTTTGCCCATCCCACTCTTTCAGCACCGCTGCCCAATCCGTTGCACATGACTGCACCCCGACACATTTCGCGCCACGCCATCCTGGCACTGGCGGTGGTGAGCCTGCATGTGGCGGGGCTGTACGCCCTGCAAAGCGGCTTGCTGCGGCGGGCGGTGGAGGTGGTGGTACCGGTCGAGGTGTTGGCACAGTTCATCGAACCGGCTCAGCCCAAGGTCGAGCCGCCGCCTCAACCCAAACCCCAACCCAGGGTCGCACCACAGCCCGTGGTGCCACAACCCCGGACCGCCCCTGTGCCACCACTCCCTCCGCCCCCCCTGCCGCTGGCAGTGGCGACCCCTGAGCCGTCGCCCAACGCGGTGGTAGGCACCACCACGCCTCAGCCGCCAGCGCCGCCGGTGGCCACCCCCACAGCACCTGTGGCGCTCTCGCCCCCCGCCCCGCCAGCGCCTCCGGCGCCACCGCGAATCACGCTGCCCGACAGCAACGCCGACTACCTGGCCAACCGCCCTCCCCCTTACCCGCCCCTGAGCAGGCGCCTGGGCGAACAGGGCAAGGTGGTGGTGCGGGTGTTCATCGACACCGAGGGCAATGCCACCCAGGCCGAGATTCGCACCAGCAGTGGCTACGACCGCCTGGACCAGACCGCCCTGAAAACCGTGCGTGACTGGAGGTACCTGCCAGGCAAGGTCAATGGAGAACCCAAGGCCATGTGGTTCAACGTACCCATCAACTTCGTGTTGGAGTAAAGACCTTGGTTTGTCCAACAAAAAATGCCATTTGCGCTTATTAGCAATAGGTTTTTAGCTAACTTTTATTCATTTTTGGAGTTCTTTTCATGGAAACGCAATTCGGTCTGGCCCATGTGTGGTCACAGGGCGACTGGGTCACCCGAACGGTGGCGGTCATTTTGCTGGGCATGTCGCTGGCCAGCTGGCTGGTGATACTCATCAAGCTGCTGGACCTGCGCACCCACCGTGCCCAGGCCCAAGCCGCAGAGGCGTTCTGGCACGCCACCGACTTTGAAGACGGACTGGGCAAGCTCGGCGCCGAAACCAACAACCCCTTTCGCCAGCTGGCCGAAACCGGGCTCGAGGCCACCCGCCACATCCAGCGCCAGGACGACCCACTGGCCCGCCCCGGCAACACCACGCCCCGCCCCCAGCTGCACGACCAGCTCGACCTGAGCGACTGGGTCACCCGCGAGCTGCGCAACAGCATCGACGAATTCACCGCACGGCTGCAAAGTGGCCTGGCTGTGCTGGCCTCGGTGGGCTCCACCGCACCCTTTGTGGGGCTGTTCGGGACCGTCTGGGGCATTTACCACGCCCTGCTGGGCATCGGTGCGGCGGGCCAGGCCACCATTGACAAGGTGGCAGGCCCCATTGGCGAGGCACTCATCATGACCGCCCTGGGCCTGGCCGTGGCCATACCCGCCGTGCTGGGCTACAACGCGCTGGTGCGCGGCAACAAAGGCGTGCTGCACAAACTCAACCGCTTCGGGCATGACCTGCATGCCCTGTTTGTGACCGGTGCGCGGGTGCGTCAAGGCGGCCAACCCGGCGCACCTGCTCCATCGCCAGCCCCGGCAGTGGTGGCCCTGCGCAAACCCTGAAGGAGCACGCACCATGGCCCACGGCGGTTTTTCCGACAACGACAGCGACGAGATGCTCAGCGAGATCAACATGGTCCCGCTGATCGATGTGATGCTGGTGCTGCTGATCGTTTTCATCATCACCGTGCCGGTGATGAAACACGCGGTCAACATCGACCTGCCCCGCGCCAGCAACGAAAAGGAGCTGGTCAAGCCCGAAACCGTGCGCCTGAGCGTTGATGCCGACGGTGCCTATTTCTGGAACGAGCGGCAGCTCTCCGATGACAGCGAGCTGCAAGGCCTGCTGGCCGCTGCGGCCGCGCAAGTACCCCAACCCGATCTGCACATCCGGGGCGACCGGGCCGTGCGCTACGAGCGAGTGGCGCAGGCCATGGCCGCTGCCCAGCAGGCCGGGGTAAAGAAAATCGGGTTCGTCACCGAACCGGCGGCCCGATGACCCCGCACCCACAGACCCCCTGTGGCGACCGGATGCCAGACGCACACGCACCGGCCACACACAGCACGGCGCACACCCCCGCAGCGGCCGACGGGCCGCTGCCACGGGCACCCAGCCGCAGTACCCCCCAGACCCTGAGCAGCAGCGAGCTCATGCGTGGCCAGCACACCGTGGCCATTGCACACAACGGTGCCATTTACAGGCTGCAAACCACCCGGCAGGGCAAACTGATTCTGACCAAGTAGGCGGTGCGCCCGGGCGAAGCGGCAGGGGCTATGCCGCACCCGGCGGCGGACTCCAAACACCTAACCAAGGCCAGGCGCTTGTTACAGCCCAAGTGCGGCAATGCCTGCCCTGGCTATTTGGGCGTCTTCATTGGACTTGACGCCGCTGACACCCACCGCCCCCAGGCAAAAGCCGTCCTTCAGGATGGGAACGCCGCCTTCCAACATGCCCTGCACCACAGGCGCACTCAAAAAAGACACGCGACCACCGTTGATCACGTCCTCATACACCTTGCTCTCCCGCCGCCCCAAGGCAGCGGTGTGTGCCTTGGCGGGTGCAATGTGCGACGAAATGGGCGGCGCACCGTCCATGCGCTGCAGCCACAGCAGGTGACCACCTTCGTCAGCAATGGCGATGGTCACGGCCCATTGGTTGGCCATGGCCTCGGCCTCGGCCGCGGCGGCAATGGCTTTGACATCTGACAGTTCAAGAGCGGAGCGGGTTTTCATGGCGAAGGGTCCTGTAAAAGAAATGGATGTAGGTCACCAGCCAGTGCGTGGCTCACACGGCACAGGCTTGGCCACCACCAGCCATGGAGCATAGCCACCGGCACATGGCTTGACAGCGGCCATTACCGCGCCAAAAGTGAATGCAGCTTTTGCCCCAGGGCACCACGGCCCCGGGCGACGACGCACGACCACCGCCACAGCCTCCTTCGAGCTCAGGGTTTGCGGCAAGTACGCACTGAAAAACCTGAACTTGTTGGTAGACTTTTGGTCGTAATGTTTCCTTAAGGCGATCTCTCGCCTGCCACCGACCGCGAACCCCCGGGTTGCCGAGTGGGTTAACCTTCGACATCTTTTTTCAGGAGTTCACCATGAACAACGTCACCTACAACCCCAGCTACGGCGGCGCCGTATCGCTGGAGCAGCGCAACAAGGTCATGCGCAATACCTACTGGCTATTGGCACTGAGCCTGCTGCCCACCGTCGCCGGTGCCTGGATAGGCGTGGCCACTGGCATCACCGCCTCACTCGGTGGTGGCTTGGGGCTGATCGTGTTCCTGGGCGGCGCATTCGGATTCATGTTTGCCATCGAGAAGTTCAAGAACTCGGCCGCTGGGGTGCCCATCCTGCTGGCGTTCACGTTCTTCATGGGTCTGATGCTTTCGCGCATGATTGCCATGGTGCTGGGCTTCAAGAACGGTCCCGAACTCATCATGACGGCCTTTGGCGGCACTGCGGGTGTGTTCTTTGTCATGGCCAGCCTGGCCACGGTCATCAAACGCAGCTTGGAAGGCATGGGCAAATGGCTCATGGTCGGTGCCGTGGTGCTGCTGGTGGGCTCGGTCATCAATGTGTTTGTGGGCAGCTCCGCTGGCATGGCCGCCATCAGCGTGCTGGCCATTGGCATTTTCAGCCTGTTCATGCTGTACGACCTCAAGCGCATCGTCGATGGCGGCGAGACCAACTACATCAGCGCCACCCTGGGCCTGTACCTGAGCCTGTTCAACGTGTTCCAAAGCCTGCTGGCCTTGTTAGGCCTGATGGGCGGCGAGCGCGACTGACGCTCCCTCTGCAGGCCGGGCTCAGCCGGTCCGACCTGCCATCCCACGCCATTTGTACGCCGCCACAGCCTCGCGCCTGGCGGCGTTTTCTCAAGTCCTCGGCATTTGCGTCGAAACCCCTTGCACCATGTTGAATCCTTCCCACCGATTTGTGTCGGCACGGCGCACCCTGGCGCCGCTGCTGCTGGTTGCCGCCACGTTGTCGGGCTGCGACTACCTCGGCATTGAGTCTGGCACACACATCGCTGCCCAAAAAGAGGCTGAGGGCAAGGCCGTCGGTGCCGCTTGCCGCCAGGTGGGTCGCGCCATTGAGGAGTGCTACAAGCTCAACCCCAAATCCATCAAGGCCGCGGTGTTCGAAGGCTGGCGGGAAATGGATGGCTACATGCGCGAAAACGATATCAGCAACCTGCCCATACCTGTCGAGGCGCCCAAGCCGGTAGCACCCAAAGAAGACGCGGATGGCGGCGACACCAGTAGCCAGGCCCCCGCCCGCAACTGAGCCTCAGGTGGGGGCTGGCACCAGGCGGTGGCCAGTCACCATCAGCGGAGACCGGCCCACTCAAACACCGCGATGCTCTCCACATGGGCGGTGTGCGGGAACATGTTCACCACCCCTGCCCCCACGCACCGGTAGCCCGCACGGTGGACGAGCAGGCCCGCATCCCGGGCCAAAGTGGCCGGGTTGCAACTCACATACACAATGCGCCCCGGTGCTGTCCAGCCCGGTGGGACCTCCACAGCAGCGGCCGCCGGATCTGGCTGCGAATCGCCCACTGCGGGTTCGGCCTGCGCCAGTGGCAAACCTGCGTTGGCGAGGCGTTGCTGGTGCACATCGGCCAAGGCTTTGCACAGTGCAAACGCACCCTCACGGGGTGGGTCCACCAGCCACTTGTCGGCCCGGCCATCGGCCAGCAGCATGGCTGGTGTCATGTGGAACAAATTGCGGCTCACAAATTGAGTAGCACACAACTGTCTTCCATCAAGCGCTAAAGCCCTATTTTTATCTAAATTCTCACGAGAGCGCGCCACCAGCGCCTCGCTGCCCTCTATGCCCAGCACCTCACCAGCCTGGGTGGCAATGGGCAAGGTGAAGTTGCCCAACCCACAGAACCAGTCGATCACCCGCTCATGGCGCTGCGCGTCCAGCAGCCGCAGCGCCCGACCCACCAGCACCCGGTTGATGTGTGGGTTGACCTGTGTGAAGTCTGTGGGCTTGAAGGGCATGCGTATGCCAAAGGCGGGCAAGGCATAGGCCAGCTCCAGGGCTGCTGGCGAGTCCAGCAGACGCACGGTGTCCGGACCCTTGGGCTGCAGCCACCACTGCACACCCGGATGCTGCGCCGCAAACTGTCGCAAGCGGTCTTCATCGGTCTTGGAGAGGGGTTCCAGGTGGCGCAACACCAGGGCTGTGACGTCGTCGCCACAGGCCAGCTCGATTTGCGGGCACAGGTCCCTGGCCTCCAGGCTCGCCACCAGGGCGCGCAGGGGCATCAGCATGGCACTCACATGGGGGGGCAGCACCGGGCACACGCCCATATCGGCCACATAGCGGCTTTTGCGCTCATGAAACCCAATGAGCACCGTGCCTTTTTTGACCACGTGCCGCACCGAGAGCCGAGCACGGTAGCGGTAGCCCCAGGTAGGCCCTTGGATGGGGCGCCAGATGGTTTCCGGCTTGACCTTGCCCAGGTGCCAGAGGTTGTCCTCCAGTACCCGCTGCTTCATGGCGACCTGCGCAGCCGCATCAAGGTGCTGCATCTTGCAACCACCACAGGCGCCTGCGTGCAGACCAAAGTGGGGGCAACCGGGCGTGACACGCTGGCTGGACTCGCGGTGGACCGCTGTCAGTGTGGCAGCTTCCCAGTTGTTCTTCTTGCGGTTGACCTGCGCACTGACCCATTCGAACGGCAGGGCACCATCGATAAACACCACCTTGCCGTCGGCCTTGCGGGCCACCCCTTGGGCGTCAAGGTCCAGAGAGTTGACGTGCAGCCAATCGGACGGAAAGCCGTGGTCCTGGGCCACTGGCGCAGCGGGCCTGCCACCGGGTGCGCCGGTGGACTGCACGGCCCCAGCCCCAGCAGGGGCAGCGGCGTCGTTGGCGGGGGCTGCAGGGGCTGTGGGGGCTGTGGGCTGGCGGGAGGCAGCTACAGCCGCCGAGAGGGATGGAAGTGGAGTGGATGCATCAGACATCTGGCGATTGTCTCAGGCCAGCCACCACCCACTGGTGTGCTGCGTGCAGACGTTCTACCTCACCTGCCGCCACCGCCAGAGGGGTCAGCGGGCCGGGAGGTAGCGGGCGGGGTCCACCGGCTTACCCTGGCGGCGCACCTCGAAATGCAATTTGACCCGATCGGCATCGCTGCTGCCCATGTCGGCAATCTTCTGACCCTGCTTCACGTCCTGGTCTTCCTTGACCAGCAAAGCCTGGTTGTGGGCATAGGCGGTCAAAAAGGTGTTGTTGTGCTTGAGGATGATCAGGTTACCGTAGCCCCGCAAGCCCGAACCGGCATACACCACGCGGCCATCGGCAGCGGCCAGCACCGGGTCACCGGCCTTGCCCGCAATGCCCAGCCCTTTGTTTTTCTGCTCGTCGAATGTCGCCACCACCGCGCCACTGGCCGGCCAGATGAAGGCCACGTCATCGGCACCGGTACGGCCAGCCTGAGCGGCTGGTGCGGATGGCGACGCAGACAAGGGCTTGGCCGTCAGCGTCGGCTCACTGATGGCAGTGGTGGTGACCCCGGCCGCCGCCCCCGCTGGTGCCGGCTTGCTGCCAGCCACAGTGGCCGCGGGGGCGGGAACAGGGGCAGCGACGGGCGGCACAATGCGCAGCACCTGGCCCACTTCAATGCGGTTGGGGTTTTCCAGGTTGTTCCAGCGCACAAGGTCGCGCCAGTTTTGCCCCACTTCCAACCCGATGCGAATGAGCGAATCGCCCGGGCGCACGGTGAAATAGCCTGGTTTGCCAGCGTTTTCGGCGCCAGGGGGGAGGACCTTGGCAGGATCGGTGGCGGTGTCTGTCGGGGAGCCGCTGCCGGGTTCGATGTGGGCGGAGCGCTGCACCGTGCGGTCTTCCACGGGCGCGGGGGGGGCTACCCGCTGGACCGAGCACCCAGCCACCACCAATGCAGCAGCCACGGCTGCCAGCGCTTGCCACACACGTCCGGCGGGCAAGCGCAGACGACGCGGGCTCACGGCGCTGGAAGACATGACGAAGGGATCGAAAGTGGTCTGGTGCATGGCATTCGGGTTGGATAAATCGAGGCTCTGGAAGGTGTCGGTCCGGGGCCGAGTCGCCGCTCGGGCGCTTAGCTGGCGCCAGCTCCGCACCACCCGGACAGTGGCCGCCGGCAGCAATGTGCAGTTGCAGCAAAAAGGCTAGGCAATGCCCGATTTTAGAGGCACAAACTGAACCGCCTCCAGCACCGTATGCGCCAGGCCCTTGGGTGTCCGCTCAACCACCACCAGGCTTTGGCCCCGCGTGCCCATGTGGGCCGGTGCGACCAGCCGCCCTCCCACCGCCAGCTGATCGGTCCACGCCGGTGGTATGGACTCACCCCCCGCAGCCGCCACGATGCCGTCGTAAGGTGCCCCCGACGCAAACCCCAATATACCGTCTCCCAACAGGAGGTGGACATTGGCTATGCGAAACGGCCTGAGCAGCTCGCGGGCCTTTTCATGGAGACCTTTGAGGCGTTCGATGGTGTACACCTCGGCACACAAACGGCTGAGAACGGCTGCCTGGTAGCCGCAACCCGTCCCAACCTCCAGCACCCGCCCCAGCGGGCGGTCACGGCCTTCCAGCAACAGCTCCAGCATGCGGGCCACCACATTCGGTTTGGAGATGGTCTGCCCCAGGCCAATGGGTAGGCTGGTGTCCTCGTAGGCCTGGTTGGCGAGCGCGGTGTCCACAAAGCGGTGTCTCTCCACCGAGCCCATGACTTGGAGGACCTGCCCGTTGCTGATACCCGAAGCAGCCAGCTTGCGTACCATTGCTGACCGAAACGCCGCAGAGTCCAGTCCCAAACCAGAATTCAAGCCAAAACCACCAACCACGCTTGATCTGCTTGATGTTTCAGCTATCTTCCTTGAATCAATTGACGACACAGGCATCGCAGACCTCGCCGGAAACGCCGGACGCGGCCGCCCCACAGGACTGGGCCCGGAATTCGCCGCTGGCAGCTGCCAACCGGACCAGCCGGGCTGCTTGTTCGCGCTCATGCAAGCGCCTGCAGCGTGCGCGACAACTGGGTGGCAGTCGGTACCCAATACGGCAACACCGCGTGGTGTGTCAGGTCCACCTGCAGCGGCGTGATGGTGGCGTAGCCCTGTGCGGCGGCATGAAAGTCGGTGCCCTCGCCGTCTTCACGTGCGGGGCCGGCACTGCCGATCCAGTACATCGTGTCGCCCCGTGGGCTCACCTGCGAAATCACAGGCTCAGCCGCATGCCGCCGGCCCAGGCGCGCCACCTTCAGTCCTTTGAGGTCAGCCAGGGGCACATTGGGCACGTTCACGTTCAAAAGCCACGGTCCATGGCCTGGCAGTACCTCGCCCTGCACCTCGGGTGGCGATTGCAAACTGGGCAGAAGCTGCATCACCAGTTGGCGGGCCACAGCGGCTGCGGTTTCAAGATGCCCCCAGCCTTTTTCAGTCTGTGAAAATGCCACCGCTGGTACGCCAAACAGATAACCCTCCATGGCGGCCCCCACCGTGCCGGAGTAAATGGTGTCGTCGCCCATGTTCGCCCCGTTGTTGATACCAGAGACCACCAAATCTGGCTTGTACCCCAACAGCCCGGTCAGCGCGATATGAACGCAATCCGCCGGGGTGCCGTTGACATACCGAAACCCGTTTGCCGCGCGGTGCACATACAAGGGTGAATGCAAAGTCAGCGCATTGGACTTCGCACTGTTGTTGTGCTCTGGGGCCACCACTTCAACATCGGCCAAGTCTTTGAGGGCCTCATACAGCGCCACGATACCGGGCGCCTGGTAACCATCGTCGTTGCAGAGCAGGATTTTCATGGGACTGATTTTAGGCACTGGCGGTGTGCCCCCCTGCCTGTAGGGCCAGCACCAGCGGCGTCCCAGCCGCGACAAACCAGCCCCTAGCCCACACACCACCCACCTATCATGGTTGCGGCGCCATCCTGCCACCCACCCGACCGAGAAGGACTATACCGATGCAAGCCTGGCTGTGCCAACACCCCACCGGACCCGATGCCCTGACGTGGCAATACCTGCCCGACCCTGTTCCAGGCCCAGGCCAGGTACTGCTGGCCATCCAGGCAGCCAGCCTGAATTTCCCGGACCTGCTGATGGTCCAGGGCAAGTACCAACTCAAACCACCGCTGCCCTTTGTGCCCGGTGCCGAATGCGCCGGCACGGTGCAGGCCCTGGGAGAGGGTGTCAACCACCTCAGGGTGGGCCAACCAGTCGCCACACTCTGCGGCACTGGCGGATTTGCTACACATGTGGTGGTGTCCGCCGCAGCTTGCATGCCCCTGCCCGACCGCTTCACTCCTGTTGATGCGGCCGCCTTCATCATGACCTACGCCACCGCGTACCATGGCCTGATCGATCGCGCAGCCCTGCAAGCCGGTGAAACCGTGCTGGTATTGGGAGCGGCAGGTGGCGTGGGCACAGCCGCCATCCAGGTGGCGAAAGCCGCCGGTGCCTATGTGATTGCCGCCGCCTCCAGCGACCTCAAGTGCGAGGCCTGTGTGGAGCTTGGCGCAGACGCCACCATCAATTACAGCGAAGTCACCCCTGGCCAAGGCCTGCGCGAAAGGATAAAGGCATTGACCGGTGGCAAAGGCCCGGACGTCGTGGTTGACCCTGTGGGCGGCGCCTGGGCAGAACCCGTGTTCCGCTCCATCGCGTGGCGCGGCCGCTACCTGGTGGTAGGGTTCGCCGGTGGCCCCATTCCATCACTGCCCATGAATTTGCCTCTGTTGAAGGGGGCGTCGGTGGTGGGCGTGTTCTGGGGCGACTTTGCCAAGCACGAACCTGCCGCCAACACCGCCATGATGCAAACCCTGGCGCGCTGGTACACCGAGGGAAAGGTCAAACCCCTGATCCACCAGGTGCTGCCCATGACCAAACTCCTCCAAGCGTTTGACACCATGGGCTCACGTGCAGTGATGGGCAAACTGGTACTCGTGAACTGAATCAGCCCAGGCACACAGCCCTCTGAGCACCAGATGCTGCGGCGTGTGGGACGAAGGCATTGGTGGAGGGCCACTGACCCTCCACCAACGAGGACCCAGACGAAAAAAACCTTGCAAACTTTTGGTTTGCAAGGTTTTTTTGCATGTTGGCGGAGTGGACGGGACTCGAACCCGCGACCCCCGGCGTGACAGGCCGGTATTCTAACCAACTGAACTACCACTCCTACTACCTAGAACAATGTTCTGGGTAATTTGCCTGATTGCTTTGCAGCAAATCTGGCGACCCTACGGGGATTCGAACCCCGGTACTCACCGTGAAAGGGTGATGTCCTAGGCCTCTAGACGATAGGGTCATAACCTAAAACTCAGCCTACAAATTGTAGCACATTTGGTGGAGGTAAGCGGGATCGAACCGCTGACCTCTTGCATGCCATGCAAGCGCTCTCCCAGCTGAGCTATACCCCCAACAGGTCTACAATTTTCGGTAGCAACTTATTTGTTGCTCCCTGGCAAGCCTCAAATTATAGGGTACTTTTTACGCCGCTTGCAAGCGGGCCAATACATTTTTTTTGCCCTGCAGCTCCAGGACCGCATCGATCGCGGGCGTTTGCGCGGTTCCCATCACCAGCACACGCACAGGCATCGCCAGTTGGGGCATTTTGAGTCCCTGCTCGGTCAGCACCCGTTTCATGGCGGCCGCGATGGCTGATCGGGTCCAATCGCAATCGCTCAAGGCACCTACCAAAGCCGCGAGTGCCGGACGCACCGCATCCGTGACATGGAGTTCCCGTTCTTGCGGATTGGGCTGCACATCGGCAAAAAAGACCTGCGCCCAATCGGCAAGCTCCAAGGTGGTGGCACAGCGGTCTTTGAAGAGGGCACAAATAGCCGACAGGCGTTCGTCGGCCTGGACCGATCGGGCCTGGAGCACGGGGCGCACATACTCAGCCAACTGGTCATCCGGCTTGGCTTTGATGTGCTGACTGTTGACCCAACGCAGTTTGGCCTCGTCGAACTGCGCGGCGCTTTTACCCAGGTGATCAAGATCGAACCAAGACACAAACTGCTCGCGGGTAAAGATTTCGTCATCGCCGTGGCTCCAGCCCAAACGGGCCAGGTAATTCACCATGGCTTCGGGCAAATAGCCCTCATCCCGGTACTGCGTGACGGCTTTGGCTCCGTTGCGCTTGCTCATCTTTTCACCAGTCTCGTTCAGCACCGTGGGCAGGTGGGCGTACACCGGTGGCTCCTGGCCCAGCGCCCGGAAGATGTTGATTTGGCGGGGGGTGTTGTTGACATGGTCATCGCCACGGATGACGTGGGTGATACGCATGTCCATGTCATCGACCACGACACAGAAGTTGTAGGTCGGTGTGCCATCGGGGCGGGCAATGACCAGGTCGTCCAGCTCGGCGTTGCGGATTTCGATGCGGCCCTTGACCTTGTCATCCCAGGCCACCACGCCGTCCTGTGGGTTCTTGAAGCGCAGCACCGGCTGAACGCCCTCAGGTACCGGGGGCAACACCTTGCCAGGCTCTGGCCGCCAGGTGCCGTCGTAGCGAGGCTTTTCTTTGGCAGCCATTTGCCGTTCGCGCAAGGCATCGAGTTCAGCCACACTGGTGTAGCAGGGATACACCATACCTGCCTCGACCAACTGGGCCAGCACGGCCTTGTAGCGGTCCATGCGCTGCATCTGGTAGAACGGGCCTTCGTCCGGGGTCAGCCCCAGCCAGGCCATTCCCTCCAGGATCACATCGACAGCCGCCTGGCTTGAGCGTTCGAGGTCGGTGTCTTCGATGCGAAGTATGAAATCTCCACCGGTGGCCCGGGCAAACGCCCAGGGATACAGCGCTGAACGGATGTTGCCCAAGTGGATGAAGCCGGTGGGCGACGGGGCAAAGCGGGTGCGGGTTTTGGGTGCAGTCATGGACATGGGGTCAACGGCGCATCAGGCGTGCTGGGCATTGGGCAATGTGAGGCGGGAGGTGTCTTCGTGGCCTTCATCGGTCACGACCCGCTGGCCATTGAGCCGCTCGATGTCGGCAACGGTGATGTCGCCGGTGCAGTACACCCCGTCGAAACACGACGCATCAAAACCGGTCAGCGTCGGATTGAGCGCAAAAATGGCTTTCTTCATCGCGTCCACGTCCTGGTAGATGAGCGCGTCGCAACCGATAACTTGCCGAATCTCTTCAAGAGTGCGCCCATGGGCCACCAGTTCCTGCGCTGTGGGCATGTCGATGCCGTACACGTTGGGGTATCGCACAGGGGGCGCCGCGCTGGCCATGAATACCTTGGCGGCACCGGCATCACGGGCCATTTGCACAATTTCCTTGCTGGTCGTGCCGCGCACGATGGAGTCATCCACCAGCAGTACGTTGCGCCCCTTGAACTCACTGGCAATGACGTTGAGTTTTTGGCGGACGGACTTTTTTCGCACACCCTGACCCGGCATGATGAACGTCCGGCCAACGTAGCGGTTTTTGACGAACCCCTCGCGGTACGGCAAACCCAGCAGCTGGGCCAGTTGCATGGCACTGGGCCTAGACGACTCTGGAATAGGAATGACCACATCAATCTGGTCGGGAGGAACGGTGGACACCACCCGCTTGGCCAGCGTTTCGCCCATATTCAGGCGTGCCTGGTACACAGAAATGCCGTCCATGACCGAATCGGGCCGTGCCAGGTATACGTACTCAAAAATGCAGGGGTGGTGGCTGACAACGTCCGCGCACTGGCGGGCGTGGACCTGACCGGCCAAATCGATGAACACTGCCTCGCCGGGCTGAATGTCGCGGTCAAACACCATGCCCACACCCTCCAGCGCCACCGACTCGCTGGCCACTGCCGCCAAGCCATCACCATGGCCGATGCACATGGGGCGGATGCCGTAAGGATCTCGGAAGGCCAGGAGACCGTGGCCGGCAAGCAGCGCCACCACCGCATAGGACCCGCGCAGGCGCTTGTGCACACCACGCACAGCCTCAAAGACTTCGTTCACATGCAGCTGGTTGCCCCGGGTGGTGCGCTCCAACTCGTGGGCCAACACGTTGAGCAACACCTCGGAGTCGCTCTCGGTGTTGATGTGGCGGTGGTCCGTGCTGAACAACTCGGCCTTGAGTGCTGCTGCGTTGGTCAGGTTGCCGTTGTGCGACATCACGATGCCAAACGGAGCGTTGACGTAAAACGGTTGCGCCTCCTCCTCGCTGTCGGCATTGCCAGCGGTGGGGTAGCGCACCTGCCCAAGCCCCACATTTCCCGGCAGCGCCCGCATGTTGCGGGTTCGAAACACATCACGCACCATGCCTTTGGCTTTGTGCATGTAGAACTTGCGCCCGTCTTGGGTTGCAATTCCGGCAGCATCCTGGCCACGGTGCTGCAGCAGCAGCAGGGCGTCGTAGATCAACTGGTTCACAGGCGCGTTGCTGACAACGCCGACAATTCCGCACATATCAGGGTATGACTTTCATCAGTTCTTGGGGCAACCAGGTCCGACCCTCTTGGGCCACCACCGTCAAAAATTGGGCGCTGGGTGAAGCAACCCAGGCATCGTGCTGAGCCCAAGGCGTCAGCCCGACACCCACTGTCAGAAGCACCAGCAGCAAACCGCCGCGCAACACGCCAAATGTGGCGCCCAGTACGCGATCCACCGGCCGCAAGCCAGCTTTGGAAGCAAGCTTTCGAATCAGCCAGGACACAAGCCCTGCCAGGAACGCTGCACCGACGAACACCGCCAAAAAGGCAACGCCGTACCTCAATTCCTCGGACGCACCTGCCATGGGCAGCTGTGCCGCAACGTCAGCGGCCCACCAGCGGGCAGCAAAGTAAGCAGCCACCCAACCAGCCAGAGAAAACACCTCGTACAGGAAACCCCGCCACGCACCCACCAACAGCGACACCAGCACCACCAGCGCCATGAGTGCATCCACCAGTGTCAGGGCCATGAATCACCTCGTGAAACTCCAAGCGCACCGACACGCCAGCCACTGCCACCCACACACACCGTGCCCATCGGGGTGCTCACAGGGTCAGGATGGCCGCAGGCACACCCGTCGTTTTGGCCTTGGCAGCGGCTTTTTCCGCCTCGGCACGGGTTGCAAACGGCCCCAAACGGACCCGGATGCGCTTACCCTGTGGCGTATCGGCGACGTGGGTATAGGTCTTCAAGCCGACCCGCTCCAGATCATTTCTTACCTGCTGAGCACGGGCCGACTCGGCAAACGCACCCACTTGAACAATGAAGCGTTGACCAGTGGGTGCCTCAGCGGCCTGGGCCGCCGGCTTGACAGAAGCGACTGGACGCCCCTCCAGCAGCGCCCGCGCACGGGCGGACTCAGATTCCTTGGCCGATGGCGCAGGTGCCACCGATGGAGCGGGCGGAGCAGACGGGGTCACAGGTGCAGACGCAACCGGTGGGCGTGGCTGGGGGCTGGCCTCCTGCACGCGCAGGGCTGCCTCGGACCCACCGACCACCTCTTCGCGCGCAGCCACTGCACCGCCAGTGCTGCGGCCATCTGGCGGCACTGCGTCGGCGGCGCCAACCGCTGGCAAGCCATCGGGCGTCTGGCGCCCCTCGGCAGGCTTGGCGGACAGCGGCGGCGCGGACTGTTTGGACGGGATTTCAATGGCAATATCGACCGGAATGGGCCTGGGCTGGGAATCAAACAGCATCGGGAACAGCACCACGCCGGCCAGCACCAGCACAAACACCCCCAGCAAGCGGTGCTTGGCACGCTGACGCACCCACTCCACCGTGGGTGGATTGGAGACAGGAGCTGCAGCCGATGGCTGACGGGTCTTGAACATGCGCGAGATGGACCAAAAAACGAGAGGAGACCAGACCAACAGCGTGAGGGAGCGAGAAAAAACAGGCCGGTGGCGCGGGCGTGGGCGCCGTTCAGGCAGAGCCAGGGCTTGGAGACAGATGCTGAGCCGACAACCTCGGGGTGCCATGGGTCAGCACACCACCCACTGTGTGAAACGACCCAAAGACCACGATTCTATCAGCGGGGTCTGCTGCGGCGACTGCCGCATCCAGCGCTTGCTGCGGTGCAGCAAACACCCCCGCCAGCACACCCTTGGCCCCGGTCAACCCGCTCCATTGCCGGGCGAGGTCCTCGGCACTGGCCGCACGGGACAAAGGCAGGTCGGTGAAGTACCAGTGGTCCACCAAGGGCGCAATGCGTGCCCACATGGCGGGCAGATCTTTGTCGGCCATGGCCCCAAACACCGCATGGGTGGCCGGGTAGTAACCCATCGCATCGAGGTTGAGCGCCAAGGCTGCCACCGAGTGCGGGTTGTGCGCCACATCCAACACCAACGCGGGCTGCCCCGGCACGATCTGAAACCGCCCCGGCCAGTCCACCAGCGAAAAGCCGGTGCGGATGGCCTGCGCTGTGACTGGCAGGCGCTGGCGCAGCGTCTCCAGAACCGCCAACACCCCGGATGCGTTGAGCAGCTGGTTGGCCCCCCGCAGCGCCGGATAGGCCAGGCCGCTGTACCGCCGCCCCCCGCGCTCGGGCACGCTGGCCCAGCCCCACTGCTGCTTGTCGCCCGAAAAACTGAAGTCCCGGCCCAGCAGCCACACATCGGCATCCAACTCGCGGGCGTGGTCCAGCACCGATTGGGGCGGTACGGGGTCGCTGACCACCACTGGACAACCGGCCCGCATGATGCCGGCCTTCTCCCGCCCGATGGATTCGCGGTCAGGGCCCAGGTACTCTGTGTGGTCAATGTCCACGCTGGTGATGACCGCACAGTCCGAATCGAACAAATTGACCGCGTCCAGGCGACCGCCCAGGCCCACCTCTAGCACGATCACATCCAAGTCGGCCCGGCTGAGCGCAAGCACAATGGCCAGGGTGGTGAACTCAAAGTAGGTCAGACTGACTGCCGACTGATTTTTTACATCATTTTGGCATCTGGCGCTTTCTACACAAGCGAAAGCGGCTATCAATTCAGCGCTTTCAATGGAAGCACCCGACAGGCGGCAACGCTCCTCGAACCGCACCAGGTGGGGCGAGGTGTAGACCCCAGTCCGGTAACCCGCTGCGGTCAGCACCGACTCCAGCAGCGCACAGGTGGAGCCTTTGCCATTGGTGCCCGCTACGGTCACCACCGGGCACGGCAGGCGCGGCCCCAACCCCAACCGCTGGGCCACCTGGCGCACGCGCTCCAGTCCCATGTCGATGGTGGTGGGGTGAATGCGCTCGCAGTAGCTCAGCCATTCGGTCAGGCTGGCGCCTTGTACTGGGGCTTGTGGGGTGGAGGATGGTTCAGACATGGGGACGGATTGTCTCAGGCCACCCGGTGGCATGTCGGCATGGGGCCTCGCATCAGTTTGAAAAACCCATCCGTTACCATGGGCATATGGTCAAACTCTACGGCATCCCCAACTGCGACACCGTCAAAAAGGCCCGCGCCTGGCTCCAGGCCCAAGGCGTGCCCTTTGAATTTGTGGACTTTAAAAAGACCGGGGCACCAGCCGTGCTGCTGCACACCTGGCTGGACCACCCCCATGGCCCTGACTGGCAGACGCTGCTCAACCGCCGGGGCACCACTTGGCGCACCCTGCCCCCTCAAGAGCAGGCAGCAGTGACCGATACCGACACAGCCATTGCGCTGATGGAGGCCCACCCCAGCGCCATCAAACGGCCCGTGGTGGCATGGCCAGACCGGGTAACCGTGGGCTTCGACGTCGATGCCTGGGCCAACGAACTGACCCGACTGCCCACCTAAAATCGAGCCTTTGCTTTAACCGCAGCGCCCCACCGGGCTGAGCACACACGCCGTGCCCGATGCGCATGCACGACTCGACCTTCACCCTCAACCTTCGCCCATGACCACCTCCACTTTGAACAACGTCCAAGTCACCACCTTGGCCAACGTGTATTTCGATGGTCGTTGCATCAGCCACAACCTGGAACTGGCCGATGGCACCCGCAAATCGGTGGGCGTGATCCTGCCCGCCACGCTCACCTTCAACACCGGTGCACCCGAAATCATGGAATGCGTCGGTGGCAGCTGCGACTACAAGCTGGACGGCTCCGACGTGTGGGTGACATCCGCTGCAGGCCAGCAATTCAACGTGCCCGGCAATGCCAAGTTCCAGATCCGCGTGACCGAGGGATTTGACGCCTACCACTACATCTGCCACTTCGGTTGATGCAGGCCCTGCTTGCCAGGCAGCGCCCATCGCCGCCAGCACCATCCATATATTCATAGCTATCAACGCTTACCAATCAAGCGATAGAGGCCAATTTCATGTCAAACACCATTCTGCAACACATTCCCGCTGGTCAAAAAGTGGGCATCGCCTTTTCCGGCGGCCTCGACACCAGCGCCGCCCTGCTGTGGATGCGCCAGAAAGGCGCAGTGCCCTACGCCTACACCGCCAACCTGGGCCAGCCCGACGAGGCCGATTACGACGAAATCCCCCGCAAGGCCATGGCCTACGGCGCTGAAAAAGCCCGCTTGATCGACTGCCGCCCACAGCTGGCATCGGAAGGCCTGGCCGCCCTGCAAAGCGGCGCCTTCCACATCAGCACTGCTGGCGTGACCTACTTCAACACCACGCCCCTGGGCCGCGCTGTGACCGGCACCATGCTGGTGGCGGCCATGAAGGAAGACGATGTCAACATCTGGGGCGACGGCTCCACCTTCAAGGGCAACGACATCGAGCGCTTCTACCGCTACGGCCTGTTGACCAACCCCAGCCTGAAAATCTACAAGCCCTGGCTGGACCAGCTGTTCATCGACGAACTGGGTGGCCGCGCCGAAATGTCGGCCTTCATGACCCAGCACGGCCACGGCTACAAGATGAGCGCCGAAAAGGCCTACAGCACCGACAGCAACATGCTGGGTGCCACACACGAAGCCAAAGACCTGGAGCACCTGAACAGCGGCATCCGCATCGTCAACCCCATCATGGGCGTGCCGTTCTGGAAAGAAGACTGCGTGGTCAAGGCCGAAGAGGTGTCCGTCACGTTCGAAGAAGGCCGCCCTGTGGCCCTGAATGGCGTCGCTTACCCCGACCTGGTGGACCTGTTCCTGAAGGCCAACGAAATCGGTGGCCGCCACGGGCTGGGCATGAGCGACCAGATTGAAAACCGCATCATCGAAGCCAAGAGCCGTGGCATTTACGAAGCCCCCGGCCTGGCGCTGCTGTTCATTGCCTACGAGCGCCTGGTGACCGGCATCCACAACGAAGACACCATCGAGCAGTACCGCATGAATGGGATGCGCCTTGGCAGGCTTCTGTACCAGGGCCGCTGGTTTGACAGCCAGGCCATCATGCTGCGCGAAACCGCCCAGCGCTGGGTGGCCCGCGCCGTGACGGGCACCGTGACGCTGGAACTGCGCCGTGGCAACGACTACAGCCTGCTGAACACCGACAGCCCCAACCTGACCTACGCGCCCGAGCGCCTGAGCATGGAAAAAGTGGAAGACGCACCGTTCAGCCCGCTGGACCGCATCGGTCAGTTGACCATGCGCAACCTCGACATCACCGACACCCGCGCCAAGCTGGGTGTGTACGCCCAGGCGGGTTTGCTGTCAGCCGGCGACGGCACCGACATGCTGCGCATCAAGCCCTGACATCTTCTTGCCCACCCTGGCAAGCGCCGGGTGGGCCGCTATGGCCCTGCGGGCGGGCCATGGGGTGCAAGGGTCAGCGGCCTGTTTGGTGCGCAACAACCAATAAATTTCTAAATTCATAGCTGTTATCGCTTATAAATAAAGCGGTAGCGGCAATTTTTTCATGTATTGATACGGAGCGACTGGTAGCGACCCCATAGCTACCCCCGCATCGCTGAATTAGAATCCCGCAGGCTGTCTTTCCCCGAGGGGCTGTATCGTGCAGTACCCGACTGTGCGTAGTACTGAAGGACGATTGACACGCGCAATTCAGGTTGCCGACGACCGTGATTCAGTCTGCGTCGTTGCAACGACCCAGGACTGACTACAACTGGCGGTAAAGTGCCGCGCGTGCTACTGGGGCTAAGGTTGACTCATTGATGTTCTGTCTTGCACAGTAGACCGACTGAAGCCAATCCTTGAGGCTCTTCGTTCCTTTACTCGCATTGCACCCAACGCAGCAGACGGCAATGTTCTCCGCCGTCACGAGCTCTACATCATTGATGATGTGTTCCCACGATGCCCGTCGCCTGCCGGTAGGTCCTATTGGGGCAAACTCGTTTCCGCAATAAACGCAGACACGGTCTCTGCAAGCGACGTGTAGCGCGAGTTCTTTCGGAATTCGCCACTGATTGCGCAAAGGGATGTGAGGCGGGGGCGTGTTCATGCCGCATAGCGTAACGTAGACAGCCAGCTTTTTGGGTCGAGTCGTCAGCTCATTACCGAGTCCCACCCCGGTTGGCGAGTCTGGCTCGACAACTGGCAGCGATACAGACACAGGTGAACGGCTGGTAGTGGCCGCCAACGGCCACATGTAGCTGCAAGGACAACATCCTCGCGCAACAATCCGATTCCGCTGTCGCTTTTACAACAGCCGAATCGCGCAGTTGAGACGCTACTTTCGCTGACCAGGTCAACACCACAAAATCTGTAGCTATCATCGCTTACAAATAAAGCGCCAATGGCATTTTTTCTATGAAATCCAGCCACCTCCCCGCCGCCCAAGGCAGGGGTGGGGCGGGCTGGGGGCTTGTGATGCGACGCCGAGAAGCGCAGCCATGGGGCGGCGTGCGCAGCACGTTCAACATCTGGCTTGCTGCGGCTGTCTGAGCGGAACGCCCAAGGGGCGTATAGCGAGTTCCGCAGCACCGACCCCATGGTGAGCATCGCAGGGAACCCCGCCCCCAGCGGGGCAAGCATGAAGCCCACAGCCCGCCCCACCCCTGCCTTGGGCGGCACACCACAGACGGCGGCCCTTGAAAACCCAGGCCAACCAGTTCAAACCACCACAGGCTCAATCTCCAGCAGCAGCCCAAACCGCTCGTACACGCTGGTCTGAATGGCTTTGGCCAGCGTCATCACCTGGCCACCCGTGCACGGTTGGTCTGCAGTGCCCCGGTTCACCAGCACCAGCGCCTGCTTGTCGTACACGCCGGCCTGGCCGATGGTTTTGCCCTTCCACCCGCATGCGTCAATCAGCCACCCGGCGGCCAGTTTGATGCGGCCATCGGCCAGCGGGTAGTGCACCACCTTGGGGTCGCGGCCAATGATGTCGGCGCACTGCTCGGGCGTGACGGTGGGGTTCTTGAAAAAGCTGCCCGCATTGCCCAGCACCGCCGGGTCGGGCAGCTTGGCGCGGCGAATGTCGCACACCCAGTCAAACACCTGCCGCGCCGTCACTGGATGCTGTGGACCCAACAGCTCGGCCCGGCGCGCCAGCTCCAGGTAGCCCAACTCGGGCACCCAGCGCTTGGGCAGGGCAAAGCGCACCTGCGTAATGAGGGCACGCCCTGCCAGCCCCAACACCCCCGCCTGGCCTGGCGCGTGTTTGAACACCGAATCGCGGTAGCCAAAGCCGCACTGTGCAGCGTCCAGGCTGAACACCCGGCCGGTATGCAGGTCCACCGCATCCAGTGAATGAAAGCGGTCTTGCAGCTCCACCCCATAGGCCCCAATGTTTTGCACCGGCGAAGCGCCCGCGGTGCCGGGTATCAGCGCCAGGTTCTCCAGGCCAGCCCAGCCCTGCGCCAGCGTCCAGGCCACGAGGTCGTGCCAGTTCTCGCCTGCGCCAGCCTGAACCACCCAATGCGTGGGCGTCTCGGCCACCAGGGCGCGCCCGGCAATGTCCACCTTGATGACGAGTTGCTGCACATCGCCCGTCAGCACCAGATTGCTGCCGCCGCCCAGCACCAGGGGTGCGCTGCGCAGCCAGCCCGGGTGCTCGCGCTGCAGCGTCAGCACGTCGTCCACAGAGCGCACGCGCACCCATTGCAGGGCACTGGCCTGTATGCCAAAGCTGTTGTAGGCCTGAAGCGGCACATGTTTCTCGACTACCATGGCAGGATTGTCTCACCCTGTTTTCCCTTGAAAGTCTGACGATTCATGCCCTCTTTTGACACCGTTCTTGAAGCCGACTTGGTCGCCGTTAAAAATGCCGTGGACAACACCACCAAAGAAGTCAGCACCCGTTTTGACTTCAAAGGCACCTCCGCCAGACTGGAGCTGAAAGACAAGGTCATCACCCTGTTTGGTGACACCGACTTTCAAATTGGGCAGGTGGATGAAGTGCTGCGCGCCAAATTGGCCAAGCGCGAGGTGGACGTGCGTTTTCTGGATGCCGGCAAGGTCGAGAAAATGGGTGGCGACAAAGTCAAGCAGCAGCTGACGGTGCGCAATGGCATCGAGGCCGAGTTGGGCAAAAAAATTCAACAAGCCATCAAAGCCAGCAAAATCAAGGTGCAAGCCGCCATCAATGACGGCAAGGTGCGCGTCACCGGTGCCAAGCGCGATGACCTGCAGGCCGCCATGGCCGTGATCCGCAAAGACATTGCCGACATGCCCCTGAGCTTCAACAACTTCCGGGACTGACAACGCCCTGGGGAGCGCCCCTCCCCGCGACACCATGGCCGACAGCACCCCTTCTGGCAAACAGGAACTCATTGGCGTCTCTCCGGAGCAGCTGCACGTAGGGGCGCAGCTGCGCTTCACGCTGCGCGACGAAATGGGCCGGGTGCTGCTGGCCAAGGGCCTGCGCATCGAAAACCTGCAGGCCTTGGAGTCGCTGCAAAACCGCAAAGCGGTCTACATCGAGTACGACGAGTCCAAAGAAGCGGCCAAGGGGCTGATGCTCGGACTGGCCGAGGCCACGCTGCGCGATGCGCCGCTCAAAGACATCGACAAACTGGTCTCCCTCAAAACCACCGAGGCCGACCCCGCGCTGGAGGGCTCACTGCCCGAGGCGTGGTCGGTGATCGAGTCCCGGCTCAAAACCACGCTGGGGCAGATTGCGCAGGACCAGGGCACTGGCCGGGCCGAGGCCGTGCAGCGCCTGCGCGAGCAAACCGACCGGTTGCGCCTGACCCTGCTGGAGCGAGACCGCGATGCGGCGGTGTTTTTGCTGATGCACCGGGCTGTGACGGGTTTTACCGGGTACAGCGCCCTGCACTCGCTGCTGTGCGCCTGCGTGTGCCACCTGCTGGCCACCCCGCTCAAGCTGAGCGAGGAAGAAGACATTCACCTAATGCTGGCGGCGCTGACCATGAACGTGGCCATGACCCAGCTGCAAGACCTGCTGGCGGCACAAAAGCAGCGCCCATCGACCCAGCAGCAGGCCCTGATCGACGCCCACCCCGCAGACGCTGTGCGCCTGCTGCGCGCCGCTGGCGTGACCGAGCGGCTGTGGCTGGAGCCGGTGTTGCGCCACCACGAGCAGCTGCCCACGGGCCCCAGCCTGGCCCAGCGCGGCCCGGGCGAGCGGTTGACCCGCATCCTGCAGGTGGTGGACCGCTACACCGCTGCCATGAGCCCGCGCATGTCGCGTTCCGGGCGGGATGCCAAAGACGCGGCACGCTCCGCCATCGTGCAAGCAGGTGCAGGTGGGCACGACGAGGTGGGCCTGGCCCTGGTGCAGGTGCTGGGCCTGCACCCGGCGGGCACCTTTGTGAAGCTGGCCAACGAAGAAACCGCGGTGGTGCTGCGCCGGGGCACCAAAGCCAACGAACCCTATGTGGCCAGCGTGCTGAACAAACGCGACGAGCCCATTGCCGAGCCCCGCCTGCGCCACACCGACCGCGCCGATGTGGCGGTGGTGCAGGCCGTGTCGGCCTCGCAGGTGCGGGTGCGGCTGAACACAGACACCATGCTCAAGCAACTGGCGTTTTCCAAAACCGGCCCCGAGCGCGGCCTGGGGATGCGCTGAAGCGGCCCCAGCGGCTGCCTCAGGTGGGGGTGGCTGGCGGGGTACCCGGGTATTGGGCGGCGGTGGCCACCACCTCGATCTTCCAGTCCGCACGGGCCAGCCTGGCCTCGACCGTGGCACGTGGGGGCGCGTGGCCAGGTGCCACCCAGGCGTCCCACACCTCGTTCATGGCGGCTATGTCGCTGATGTGGGCCAGGTAAATCTGCACCCGCAGCAAGCGCGATTTGTCGCTACCCATTTCTGCCAGACGGGCGTCGATTTGCGCCAGGATGTTGGCAGTTTGGCTGCGGATATCCAACTCGGCGCACTCGGGCACCATGCCCGCCAGGTACACCACACCGTTGAACACGGCCGCCTCGCTGTAGCGGGGGCCCACCCCAAAACGCTGCACACCCGCAACGGCATGAGAAGCAAAAGCTGTATCGGTCATGCGGATTTCTTTCCCAAACGTGATTCTTTGCCTTGGATGAGGCGGTTGATATTGTCGGTGTGCCGCCATACCAGCAGTGCGCCCATGGCCACGAGCGCCCCAGCCATGGGCGGTGACGCGGGCCAGGCCACATCGGCCCCGAACAAAAAGTACACCGGTGCAAACACCGCCGCCACGATAGACGCCAGCGAGACATAGCGGGTAAAGAACACCAGCACCGCAAAGGTGGCCAGTGCCGCCAGCGCCAGCACCCAATTCACCCCGAACAGCACCCCCACCGCCGTGGCCACGCCCTTGCCACCTTTGAAGTGGAAAAACACCGGGAACAAATGCCCCACAAACGCGGCAAGCCCCACCAATGCAAACGTGCCATCGCCCAAGCCCAGCCCTGGGCCCCACACGCCCACCGCCCACAGAGGCAACCAGCCCTTGACGGCATCGAGCACCAGGGTGGCGACGGCAGCGGCCTTGTTGCCCGAGCGCAGCACATTGGTGGCACCGGGGTTTTTGCTGCCGTAGCTGCGCGGATCGGCCAGACCCACCACCCGGCTGATGATGACCGCAAACGACAAGGACCCGATCAGGTACGCGCCCACGACGGCCAATACAGACCACACAACAATCGCCACAACCATCTCCTCATTTTTAATAAAATTATGCGCTTTACGCTTGTCAGCGTTGAATAGTTTGCTACAACTGACACATAGCCGCCAACCCGCTATTCTGACAGCGCACAGGCCACAGGCCGTGCCCCCAGCGTCTGCGTCAGCACCCCAGGCTCCAGCCCCACCAAAAACCCGCGCCGCCCGCCGTTGATGGCGATGCGCGGCAGCGCCAACACCGTGGACTCCACGTACACCGGCATGGCCTTGCGCAACCCAAATGGCGAAGTACCGCCGACCAGGTAACCACTGTGGCGGTTGGCCACCTCGGGCTTGCACGGTTCCACCGACTTGGCCCCGATCTGCCGCGCCAGGTTTTTGGTGGACACGGTGCGGTTGCCGTGCATCAGCACCGCCAGCGGCTTGGCATCCTGGTCCTGCATGATGAGCGTTTTGACCACCGTGAAGGGGTCCAAGCCCAACACCGCCGCGCTGTGCTGCGCCCCACCGTGCTCCAGGTACTCGTAGGGGTGCTCGGTGTAGGCCACGCCATGGCTTTTCAGCCAAGCGGTGGCAGGGGTTTCAGAGACGTGGTCGGTAGATTTGTTCTTTTTGGCCATCGCTGGTTCGTGTCACGGTACGAATCACTGCGCCGGGTCGCGGTGCGCCCAGCGGATGGCATCAATGGCTTTCAGCAACTCGGGGCTGAGCTGCACGCTCCAGGCGTCCAGGCATTCATCGAGCTGGGCCAGGCTGGTGACACCAATGATGGTGCTGGCCACTTTGGGGTTGCGGTAGCAAAAGGCCAGCGCCAGCTGGCTGGGGGTGAGGCCATGTTCGCGGGCCAGGGTGTTGTACCGCGCGGCAGCGGCCAGGGCTTCGGGGCGACCCCAGCGCTGGGCTTTCATGCTGTCGTACAGGGCCATGCGGCCTTGCTTGCCTTCGTCGGTGGCGGGGGTGTGGATGCCGCCGTTGTCGTACTTGCCGGTCAGCAGCCCGAAGCCCAGAGGCGAATAGGCCAACAGACCCACGCCAAGGCGGTGGCAGGTTTCGTCCAGGCCGTTTTCCCATGTGCGGTTAATCAGGCAATACGGGTTTTGCACCGTGGCCACGCGGGGCAAGCCGTGTTGTTCGGCCAGACGCACAAATTCGTGCACACCGTAGGGCGTTTCGTTCGACAGGCCGATGGCGCGCACCTTGCCTGCCTTCACCAGCTCAGCCATGGCGTCGAGCTGCTCATGGATGCTGGCGCAGGGCTTGTCTTTGCTGGGGTCGAAATAGACGGCACCAAAGGCGGGCACGTTGCGGGCTGGCCAGTGGATCTGGTACAGGTCAATCACATCGGTCTGCAGGCGGCGCAGGCTGTTGTCGCAGGCGGTGAGGATTTCGGCCTTGGTCAGGCCCGACTGCTCGCCCCGAATCCAGGGCATGCCGCGCGACGGCCCTGCCACCTTGGTGGCCAGCACCACCTTCTGGCGCGCACCGGGGTTGGCGGCGAACCAGTGGCCAATGATGGTTTCGGTGGCACCGCAGGTTTCGGCTTTGGCGGGCACAGCGTACATCTCGGCCGTGTCCAGAAAATTGACGCCACGCTCCAGCGATCGGTCCAGGATGGCGTGGGCATCTGCCTGGTTGACCTGCTCGCCAAAGGTCATGGTGCCCAGGCAGATGGGGGTGACATGAAGGGGGGCAGGGTTTTGGCCACTGTGGCCCAGGGGAATGGTTTGCATGGGGGTGCTCCTTAGGGGTTGAAACATGAGAGGGGTCAGCCACGGGGGCCAGGGGTGGCGCGGCGGGCACGCTCTTCTTCTTGCAGGCGCAGGATGCGGCGCTGCACTTTACCGGTGGTGGTCATGGGCAGGGCGTCCACAAACTCCACCTCTTTGGGGTACTCGTAGGGTGCCAGTTGGGATTTGACGTGGGCCTGCAATTCGGCAACCAGTGGCGCGGTTGTTTCTTCATCAAATTGGCCATTTGCGCTTATTCCGTATGGGTTGTTTGCTATGTACTCGGCGGCGAGCACCACATAGGCCTTGACCACCGCGCCGCGCTCGGTGTCGGGCTTGGGCACCACAGCGGCGTTGAGCACGGCGGGGTGTTTGACCAGACAGTTTTCAATCTCGCTGGGGCCTATGCGGTAGCCCGCCACTTTGAACACATCGTCGGCACGGCCGTGGTACCACAGGTAGCCGTCGGCATCGCGCACAGCCATGTCGCCGGTCCGAAACCAGCTGTCGTCGGCGCTGCCGGTGAACTTGGCCAGCGTGGCCTCGGGCTTGCCCCAGTAGCTCAGCATGAAGATGGGGTCGGGCTCGCCATTGGGGCTGCGGCGGTGGATGGCCACCTCGCCAGGCACGCCCACGGGGCATTCGTGGCCCTCGTCGTCGATGGTGGTGACACGGTGGCCTGGGTAGCCCTTGCCCATGCTGCCGGGCTTGGCGGGCCAGCCCATGCCTGGGGTGGGTGGCCTCAACGCATCGGTGACGGGCTCGCCCCACACAGCCCCCAGGCAGAAGTTGCCCACGATGTAGTTCACCTCGGTCTGGCCAAACATTTCATTCACCACCACGCCCAGTTGCTCGCGGCAGTAGGCAAACACGGCGTCACCCACGGCCTCGCCCGCACTCATCAGGCCTTGCAGCTGAAACTGGAACTGCTCGCGTGGGCGGGGGTAGGCCTTCATCATGGCTTTGAGCGCGGTGGGGAACAAAAAGCTATGGGTCACCCCGTGGCGCTGCAGCAGCGAAAACGCCACCTCGGGGCTGAAGCGCCCGTGGTAGGCCACGATGGGGCGGCCAAAGCACAGCGTGGGCAGCAGCGCGTCCATCAGCCCACCGGTCCAGGCCCAATCGGCGGGCGACCAGAACACGGCCTGGCTGCCGGTGGGCAGGGGCACCTCGGCGGTGGCATCGGCTCCCAGCACGCAAGGGAACGGCAACGCACCATCGGCCCCCAGTGAAAAACCAAAACCGTTTTGGCTGCACACAAAGCCGCTCAGGTTGCCCACCAGCGCCCGATGGGGAATGAGGCCACCCTTGGGGTTGCCGGTGGTACCGCTGGTGTAGATCAGCACGGCGGGTTCGTCGGCGGCGGTGTCGGCGCAGGTGAAGTGCTCGGGCGCGGCGGCCAGGGTGGCCTGCCAGGGGTGTACGGCCACACCGCCCACAGATGCCCCCGGTGCGGATGGGTCAAAGTCACCCACCACCACGATGTGGCGCAGCGTGGGGCAGTCACCACTCACCTCCAGCAGGTGGGGCAAGGCGGAGGCGTCGCACAGGGCCACGGCGGCGGCGCTGTCTTGCAGGCGGTAGGCCAGCGCCTCGGGGCCAAACAGCATGGACAGCGGCATGCCCACCCCACCCGCCTGCAGCACGCCCATGTAGGCCACGGCGGTTTCAAACCGCTGCGGCATGACGATGGCCACCCGCTCGCCCCGCCCCAGGCCCCAGCCGCTCAGCACCTGCGATAAGCGGTTGGCGTGTTGTTGCAACTCAAAATAGGTATGAAAAGTGGCTTCAGCGCTTGCCCCATCAGCAATGACTGCTATGGCGTTGGCATGCTCCGCACTGGCAGCCCAGCGGCCACAGCACCAGTGGGCCATGTTGAGCCGCGCGGGCACTTGCCAGCCAAAGCGCTGCTGCATGGCGGTGTGGTGGTCGTGAGCGGGGCCGAGCAACTGATCAGACACTGAATAGGCGGTGTGGGCGGCGAATACCGCCGGGGCATGGTGGTTCATGGTGGCAACAGGCGTGGACAAAACCCCGCGACTGTAGGCCAGCGCGGAGGTGGCCACAAGCGAGCTCCACCCGTGGTGGTGTCTCGGGCTCGACTCCACAGCGGTGGCGGACACCGCCAGCGGCCCTGTGCCTTCGTAAGATGGTTGGCTGCACACCGTCTTCTGCCCCCCTCTTTGCACGGGGCAGCTTTCTTTCTGCCCCCAGGCCCATGAACACTCCACACACCCCTGACACCGACAACGGCCGGCGCTCCGACGCACCAGCGCTGTACTGCCCCTTGCGCACCGCCCGCAGCACCACCCTGAACGTGCGCGGCCTGCCCTACCACCTCATGCAGTGGGGCGAGGCCACGCCTGGGCAAGCGCTGATGGTCATGGTGCATGGGTGGATGGACGTGGGTGCGTCGTTCCAGTTTGTGGTGGACGCGCTGGCGCGCCTGGGCGAAGAGGGCTGCGTGGTTGCCCCGGATTGGCGCGGCTTTGGCCGCACGCCGACCGGTGGGGCCGACTGCTTCTGGTTCCCCGACTACCTGGCCGACCTCGATGCGCTGCTGGACCACCTCAGCCCCGATGCCCCCATCCACCTGGTGGGCCACAGCATGGGCGGCAACATCGCCATGGCGTATGCCGGGGTGCGCCCGCAGCGGGTGCGCCGCCTCATCAACCTGGAAGGCTTTGGTCTGCCCGCCACCCGCCCTGCCCAGGCGCCAGGCCGTATGAGCCAGTGGCTGGATGAGCTCAAAGCCCTGCGCCAGGGCGACAAGGCCCTGAAAACCTACGACAGCGCCGCCGATGTGGCCCGCCGCCTCATGAAAACCAACCCGCGCCTGAGTGCCGACAAGGCCCACTGGCTGGCCACCCACTGGGCTGCCCCCGATTCGCTCGGGCGCTGGCACATTCTGGGCGACCCCGCGCACAAGGTGGTCAACCCGGTGCTCTACCGGGTGGATGAGATGCTGGCCATTCACCAGCGCATCACCGCGCCGGTGCTGGCGGTGGAGGCCAGCCACAACCAGATGGCGCAGTGGTGGCAGGGTCGATTCACCTTGGAGGAGTACCACGAGCGCCTGAAATCTGTGGCCTCTGTGCGCCTGGAGGTGATCGACGACGCGGGCCACATGCTGCACCACGACCAGCCAGACGCGCTGGCCCGGCTGATCCAGTCCTTTCTGGGCTGAGAGGCTGAGGCCGGACCACCCGGACCGACTGGCCAGTGCGCACCGGTTGCGTGAGAAAATGGCCGTTTTGAATCAGACAAAGACGGCCACATCATGGAAGCAGAACGCATCAACCTCATCAGCAACCGACTCTCCGACCTGAGCGAACGGGTGGTTGAGTTACGGAGGTATCTTTGACTACGATGCCAAAGCCCTGAAGCTGTCGGAAGTCAACTCGGCCCTCGAAGACCCCAAGGTCTGGGACAGCCCCAAACGTGCTCAGGAGCTGGGCAAAGAGAAAAAATCCCTCGAAGACGTGGTGTTGGTGTTGGACAACCTCACCAGCGAGCTGGCCGACAACGGCGAACTGTTCGAGATGTCCAAAGAAGACGGCGACGAAGCCGGCCTGCTGACCATTGAAGGCGAAGCGGCCAAGCTGGGCGACATTGTCGAAAAGCTGGAATTCCGCCGCATGTTCAACAACCCGGCCGACCCGCTCAATTGCTTTTTGGACATACAGGCCGGCGCCGGTGGCACCGAGGCATGCGACTGGGCCAGCATGCTGCTGCGCCAGTACCTGCGCTACGCCGAACGCAAAGACTTCAAGGCCACGCTGGAAGACGAAACCGCTGGCGACACCGCGGGCATCAAAAGCGCCACCATCAAAATTGAAGGCGAATACGCCTTTGGCCTGCTGCGCACCGAGACCGGCGTGCACCGCCTGGTGCGCAAAAGCCCGTTCGACAGCTCGGGCGGCCGCCACACCAGCTTTGCCAGCGTGTTTGTGTACCCCGAGATCGACGACTCGATCGAGATCAACATCAACCCGGCCGATGTGCGCACCGACACCTTCCGCGCATCGGGCGCGGGCGGCCAGCACATCAACAAGACCGACTCTGCCGTGCGGCTGACGCACATTCCCACGGGTATCGTGGTGCAATGCCAGGATGGCCGCAGCCAGCACAGCAACCGCGACGTGGCCTGGAAGCGCCTGCGCAGCCGCCTGTACGACCACGAACTGCGCAAGCAGCAGGAAGAACAGCAAAAGCTGGAAGACACCAAAACCGATGTGGGCTGGGGCCACCAGATTCGCTCGTATGTGCTGGACAACAGCCGCATCAAGGACCTGCGCACCAACGTCGAAATCTCGGCCACACAGAAGGTACTGGATGGCGACCTCGATGCTTTCATCGAGGCCTCGCTCAAGCAAGGCGTCTGAACGCCCTCGCCCCGTGCCCTGCCCCCACCGCCCACCGACCGCGCACCCCTGCGCGCCCACTTGCAAGGAATTCCCATGATGTCATTTCGAGAGGGTCCATCTGTCGCCATCAAGCGCGAGGACTACACCGCTCCGGCATTCTGGATCGACACGGTTGACCTGACGTTCGACCTGGACCCCGCCAAAACCCGAGTACTCAACCGCATGCGCGTGCGCCGCAACCCAGATGTGGCAGCCCAGCCGCTGAGGCTGGACGGCGACGAGCTGAACCTGGCGCGTGTGCAGGTCAACGGCCAGGGAACCAGCTTCAAAATGGAGGGCGGCCAGCTGGTGCTGGCCAACCTGCCCGAGGGCGTGGAGCCCATCGAGCTGGAAATCTTCACCACCTGCGCCCCAGCCAAAAACACCAAGCTGATGGGCCTGTACGTCAGCCAGGACACTTTTTTCACCCAGTGCGAGGCCGAGGGCTTTCGGCGTATCACCTACTTCCTGGACCGCCCGGACGTGATGGCCAGCTACACCGTCACCCTGCGTGCCGACAAGGCCAAGTACCCCGTGCTGCTGAGCAACGGCAACCTGGTGGAAGAAGGCAGCCTGGGCGATGGCCGCCACTTTGCCAAGTGGGTGGACCCGCATAAAAAGCCCTGCTACCTGTTTGCCCTGGTGGCCGGCAGCCTGGTGTGCCGCAGCCAGCCCATCCGCACCCGCAGCGGCACCGACCACCTGCTGCAGGTGTATGTGCGCCCCAGCGACCTCGACAAAACCGAACACGCCATGAACTCGCTCATGGCCTCCATTGCCTGGGACGAAACCCGCTTTGGCCTGCCGCTGGACCTGGAGCGCTTCATGATCGTCGCCACCAGCGACTTCAACATGGGCGCCATGGAGAACAAGGGCCTGAACATTTTCAACACGAAATACGTGTTGGCCAGCCCCGCCACCGCCACTGATGTGGACTTTGGCAATGTGGAAAGCGTGGTGGCCCACGAGTACTTCCACAATTGGACGGGTAACCGTGTCACCTGCCGCGACTGGTTCCAGCTCAGCCTGAAAGAAGGCCTGACCGTGTTCCGCGACCAGGAATTCAGCATGGACATGGCGGGCAGCCCATCGGCCCGCGCCGTCAAGCGCATTGAAGACGTGCGCGTGCTGCGCACCGCGCAATTCCCGGAAGACGCGGGCCCCATGGCCCACCCGGTGCGCCCCGACAGCTACCAGGAAATCAACAACTTCTACACCGTCACCGTCTACGAAAAAGGTGCCGAGGTGGTGCGCATGATGCAGTCGCTGGCCACGGCCAACGCCTCCGACGACGGCCGCGCTGGCTTTGCCGCTGGCATGAAGCTGTATTTCGAGCGCCACGACGGCCAAGCCGTGACCTGTGACGACTTTGCCAACGCCATTGCCGATGCCAACCCCCACAGCCCCCTGGCTCAGCACCTGCCGCAGTTCAAGCGCTGGTACAGCCAGGCGGGTACGCCTCGGGTGAGCGTTCGGGGCTACTTCGACGCGCCATCGGGCACCTACGCCCTGACATTCAACCAGACCTGCCCCGCCACCCCTGGCCAGCCGGACAAAGCCCCCTTCGTCATCCCCATGGCCATGGGCCTGCTCAGCCAGGATGGCAAACCCCTGCCTGTGCAGCTAGAAGGCGAGCCCCCCGCCACCGCCGACACCCGCACCTTTGTGCTGACCGAGGCCAGCCAGACACTGGTGTTTGCAGGCCTGAGCGCCGAGCCAGTGCCGTCGATGCTGCGGGGGTTCAGTGCCCCGGTGGTGCTGGACTTTGCCTACACCGATGAGCAGCTGCTGACCCTGCTGGCCCACGATGCCGACGCCTTCAACCGCTGGGAAGCCGGGCAACAGCTGGCCCTGCGCATCGCCAAAGAGCTGATAGCAAACAATTCAACACCAACAAGCGATAAGGCACTTAATAGCTCATATATTTCTGCCATGCGTGCGGTGCTGCGTCACCCGTCGCTTGACCCTGCCTTCAAAGAACTGGTGCTGACGCTGCCCGCCGAAACCTACCTGGCCGAACAGCTGGAGGTGGTGGACCCCCAGCGCATCCACGCGGTGCGCGAGGCCATGCGCTCCGCGCTGGCGGTGCAGCTCAAGACAGACTGGGCCTGGGCCTTTGAGACCCACAGCCACAGCGGCGCGTACTCGCCCGACGCCCCATCATGTGGCCGCCGCGCACTGGCCAACCAGGCACTCACCCACCTGTGCCTGGCTGCCCAGGCCAGTGGTGACCCGGTGTGGCCAGGCAAGGCACTGCAGCGCTTCAAAGATGCCAGCAACATGACCGACCGCTTCGGCGCACTGGCCGCACTGGTCAGCGCCGGTCACCCGCTGGCGGCCAACGCCTTGCAGCGCTTCCATGCCCTGTTCAAAGACGAAGCCCTGGTCATTGACAAATGGTTTGCTCTGCAGGCCGGCAGCCCAGACCGCGGCGGCGAGGTGCTCGGCCTCGTCAAGCGGCTGATGGCCCACCCCGACTTCCAGGTGCGCAACCCCAACCGGGCGCGCAGCGTCATTTCCACCTACTGCCAGGCCAACCCGGCCGCGTTTCACCGGGCAGACGCCGCAGGCTACGTGTTCTGGCAGGAGCAGGTCATCGCGCTGGACGCCATCAACCCCCAGGTGGCGGCCCGGCTGGCGCGGGCCCTGGACCGCTGGAAAAAACTGGCCGAACCCTACCGCAGCGCCGCCCGCGAGGCCATTGCCCGTGTGGCCGCTCGCACCGAGCTCAGCAACGACGTTCGGGAAGTCGTGGGCCGTGCGCTGGCCGACTGACCCGTCCCTCAACCATAGAACCTTCCACCAAGGCGACCCCCATGGCATCCAAAGTTTCACTCACCCGCTACCTGGTTGAACAACAGCACCAGAAAGGCCACATCCAGCCCCCGCTGCGCCTGCTGCTCGAAGTGGTGGCCCGCGCCTGCAAGCGCATCAGCCAGGCCGTCAACAAAGGCGCCCTGGGCGATGTACTGGGCGGCGCAGACACCGAAAACATCCAGGGCGAAACCCAAAAAAAGCTCGACATCATTGCCAACGAGGTGCTGATCGAGGCCAACGAATGGGGTGGCCACCTGGCAGCCATGGCATCCGAAGAAATGGACAGCATCTACCCCGTGCCCAACCGCTACCCCATGGGTGAATTCCTGCTGCTGTTCGACCCCCTAGACGGCTCCAGCAACATCGACGTCAACGTCAGCATCGGCACCATTTTTTCGGTGCTGCGCCGCGTCCAGGAAGACCCCACCCAAGTAGACCCGGTCAAGGAAAGCGAATTTCTGCAGCCTGGCCACCAGCAGGTGGCCGCAGGCTACTGCGTGTACGGACCTCAGACCACGCTGGTGCTGACGGTGGGCGATGGTGTGGCCATGTTCACCCTGGACCGCGAGCAAGGCTCCTTCGTGCTGACCGATGACAACGTGCAAATCCCCGCTGACACCAAGGAATTTGCCATCAACATGAGCAACATGCGCCACTGGGACGAACCGGTCAAACGCTACGTGGACGAGTGCCTGCAAGGCAAAGAAGGCCCACGCGGCAAAGACTTCAACATGCGCTGGGTGGCCAGCATGGTGGCCGATGTGCACCGCATCATGACCCGCGGCGGCATCTTCATGTACCCCTGGGACAAGCGCGAACCCAACAAGCCCGGCAAGCTGCGCCTGATGTACGAGGCCAACCCCATGGCCTGGCTGGTGGAGCAAGCCGGTGGTGCCGCCACCGACGGTACCCGGCGCATGCTGGACGTTCCTGTGACCCAACTCCACCAGCGGGTACCGGTATTCCTGGGCTCGCGCAACGAGGTAGAGCGAGTCACCAGCTACCACACGACGCTATAATTCAAGGCTTCGCCGGTGTAGCTCAGTCGGTAGAGCAGCTCATTCGTAATGAGAAGGTCGGGTGTTCGATTCATCTCTCCGGCACCAATACAGCAAAGGAAAGCCCACTATTTAAAAGATAGCGGGCTTTTTGTTCATCTAACACCCATCTAACATTTGCACGCCGCTGGCCCATCCAGCAGCGCAAAAAATGCCAACCGCCACGCATGGCTCGGTCCGGCCACAGCGAAAATATGTTCTAGGTGTTTTCCCTAGGTGTCGTGGTCCCGCCAGCAGGTGATCTGTGAGATTCCCTATAGTTGCCGCCAGTGATCTGGGATTTCCTCGCACCTCTGCCGACCTCACCCTAAGGTGGCCTAATTTTTCAGGGAAGTGCCGCACCGCCAAAGAAGCACGCACTCAGTGCGCCCTACCTTGCGCTTGAGATCGTCCACCGTCAGGCGCGCCACGAAAGCTTCGCGGTTGTCGCCAGCGGCCAGGGTGTCCTCCTGCAACTTGAAGTGGCGCAACTTGAGCCACCTAAAGTTCAGGCCGAATCTCAGGCGGCCCAACCCGACTTCTTATGTCCCCGTGCATCAAGCTGGGTGGAATCACTGTTTCCACCCAGGTCCGCAGGATGCAGCGCCTCCCAAGCCACTTTGCGCCGCTTGGTGAATGCCGTGCGCTGTGCTCAGGTGCCACCAGAACACGCTGTGACGCACGTCCAGCAGGTGCAGGCCACTACCCCATGCAAGTCGCTTGCAAACGCACCACAGCGCACGGCTGAATCGGTGGTGGTCTGTTTAGGTGAAACCTATCAGGCACGGTTCGTGCGGGTTGCACTATCTGTGCCATGGCGTTTTGATTGCTTCGGCCTATGGCATGTCTGAAAAATGCCGCCATCCCTCTGGTGTGCATTCAGGCGAGAAAAAACCCGGCTCAGTGGCTTGAGTTGGGCTGACGGCGTTTTCTGCGTTCCTGCTTGGAACCCCTAGACAATACCAAACATCAGGTGCATTGGCGCTCCGGCGTGAGGATCAATCTATGGCAAACTTGGACTGTAGCCGCTACGAAATATCAGAACCTTATATCTTTATGCAAGACGGAGATTAATTATGAAGTGGTTGTCAGCAAAAATTGTCATTATCGCTTTTATTGTTTCTAGATGCTATACGCTGTCATACGCGCAGTCCGTTAACAAGTGCGTGAGTCAGAACGGTATCGTGACATACAGCGATACGCTCTGCCCTGCATCAGCGGAAAAGCGCGGTGTCATTTCAGCGCGGCCCAACGAAGTATCCAGTGAGGGTGCTAGGCAACTGATAGCCCGACAAAGGGCTTCGGAAAAAGTAGCGCAACCAAATACCCAGAACGTCCAACAATATCTTATGCAAATGGAGCAGACGATGGGTATGCCCCTGAAAAACATCGCGTCAGCCAGCACGAGGCGTAGCATTATTGAAGGAGCTGCTAGTGTTGCGCGATCTAATGGGCAAAGTGGACAACAATTCATTAAACAGATGGAACAGGCAATGGGCCTGCCACTCAAAAGCATTGCTTCTGCGAGCACTAGGGAGGCAATTATTGATGGGAGTACGCGAATTGATATCGAGCGTGCAGGCGGAACTTACACCCCGATCGCGAAAAGTCCCGTAAAAAAAGCACCACTCATGAGAACCTGTCAAACCTTCGGAAGTATTACAACATGCAGTGACGGGGTAAATTATCACAACTCAGGTCAACAGTCTTATGGTTCGGATGGAAGTATAACCACTCACTTAGGTGGCCGATAAAATTTACGGCAAGCAAATCCCACACCAAAAATCGTATGCTGTGAAAGTAAGAATCTCGGTGTGCGAGGTGGTTTCAGAAATTAGCTGATGAGTTGATTTCATTCAAACTGAGGTCCCTACAAGAACTCGATTGAAAAGTGACCATCCCCCCGGCAAGGCCGAGGGCTTTCAAGTTGTGAGCCGCTCAAAGCGGCTAATCGAGGACGCTCACGCGGCCCCGGCTCTTTGCGTCACCTACTCGGTGACGCTTATCTCCACAGCATCAGCTGATCCAACCTCTCACCCTCTCGCCCTCTCACACTCTCGCTCCTGCTCCCGGTGTGCGTGTCATCCAGGATGGTGATGGTATCGCCATCGGCCACATTGATGACCTTGCCCAGCAAGTGTCTCGGCCTGCACCTGCAACACCACGCACAGCGCCATCATGGTGGCCGCCGTTTTGAATGTCATTTGCATGGGGATTTATTCTGCGCGTGGGATACAGGTGGGTTTCCGTCCAGGGCAGACTCCAGACTTTTGATGCCCCCCTGGGTGGTCGATCAAGCTCCACCGTGCGCAAAGCGCCTTCCACCAGTGCGCTCTGTCTGTCACCCGGCCCGAATATATGCCCGCACGCTTGCAGCTCCGTCAGGGTGGCCAGTTGCCCACAGCTTTCATTTCCCGAATCAGCTCATTGGTGCGCCGCGCCAGCACACGTAGCTGTGGCCTGAATCCACCCTTGAAGGCGTTGCGCCGGGTGACGGCCTTGCCTTCAGGTGTCACTGGCCCGCTGGCGCTCTGCCACGGCTTCCAGGTTCGAATCAATGCGGCCTGACGTGCGCGCCGCTCCGGTGTCCAACCATTGGCCATGATCGTTCTCCAATACTCTGTTCTGCTCAATCGGGCTTTCATGTGCGCCCGTGCGGGTGGTTTGGTTGGTGACGGGTTGGTTGCCGTAGTTGACTTGCTGGTGGCCATGGGCAATGTTGGCTTGTCTGGCAAACACCGCTTGCCGTGGGTTGCGAAGCTCTCCCAAGGTCTTGAGGGTCTGGGTGCAGTTGGTCTGCGCCCTCAGCGCCAGCCCGGTCAGTGTCTGAATGAACTCGCGGTTGTTTTGCAGCTTTGCCCGGTTGGCCAGATCAACGAACATGGCTTGCAGTGCCGCAGCTTGATTCAGCAGCATGGCCTCCGCTTGGTGGATGCGCTCGCAATCGGCCTTGATTGCATCGGCCTGCCTTGCCATCGCATCGTGTACGGGTGCAACGCCCACGCCGTCGACGGGCAGGTAGTTGTGAACCACCATGGCATTCAGCCTGCCCGATGTGACCAGCTCAGCGCCATTGCGGGCTTGTTCCTCCGGTGTCTTGGCGGGCACAGAAAACGCTTCGGGGTTGCGTTGTTTGGTGGCAGGTGTCGAGGTTTTGGTGGAGTTGGTTTTCTTGTCAGTCATGGCTCGGCCCTCACTGCACACGGTGAATCAGCGTCGGGGCAATCTCCCTTGTCTCCACCCCGATGGCTTGCCGTTCGGCCATGAATTGCGCGATGGATGCTTGCGCCTCGGATTCGCTCAGGCCCAATTGCTTTGCCACATCCTCCAGGCGATAAACGGGGGTGCCGTCGGCCAGATACCCGCCAGCATCAGGAATCAGGCCCAGCTCACGGGCCTTTGCAGTCATTTGCGCATGCAGCTCAGGCGGTGCCAGGTCGAACACGCGCATCAGTGCAGCTTGGGCTTTTGGATGGGTGTCGCCAAGGGTTTGGGCCAGTCGGTCGCACAGGTGCAGTGCGTCCATGAATTGCGGTGACGGGCTCATTGGGCACCGCCTTTCAACTCATCACGCATGCCAGCAAAGACGCGGCCCATGCGTTCGTTGCCCGCTGCATCCATGGCATCGGCGCACATGGCGGTCACCCGCTTGGACACCTCGCCCATGGTCAGCAGCGTTTCCAGAATGTCGGCCTGTCGGTAGCCCCCAGCGGCAGCAGCGGCCAGCATGTCGCGTACCGTCTTGGCTGCCCGTGTGCGGCCCTTGGGCGGGGTGTCGTGGCTACCCTCGCCATAGGCTGTGTCGGCCAGTATCAGCAGGACGGCGGTTGGGTTGAGGTCGTAGGCTTGACCATCGGGTGTGAGGGTGGCGGTCGGTTTCATGGGTGGTTGCTCTCAATTCAATGTGTACAGGGCGAAGCGGTGGGGCTTGCCCGCCTCGGTGGTGTCGGTACGCCAGTGGGTGGCGATGGGGGGGCCCAGCTTGCGAAGCTCACAAACCCTTGCACCCGGTCGCGGTACGTCAAGCCAGCGCACAAGCTCCGATGTGGTCACGGTGCCCAACTGGCGCAGGGCTAGAACAATGCGCTGTTGCTGTGTACGTGCGCTGTTGCCCGGCATGCTGTGCAGGATGCGCACCAGTGCCTTGCGCTTGGTCATGGGGGTGATGTGTGCCTTCATGCGGCCCCCTTGAGGCTCGGGCAGTGATGAAGGTGCTGGTGCACGAACCCCGCGCCAAGGTGTGCGCCAGCGAGATCGTTCAGACTGGTGTCGGAGCGGTCGTTGCACCTCCACCTGCCCGGCCCACTGCCAACGAGGTGACGGCATTCAGCACACGAGCCACGTCGATCAAGTTCACGGTCGCGCACCAGCAGCTTGTCCACCAGCCGCTCGGCATCGTCAACGTCCACACCACGCGCATCAAACAGCGCCAGCCGCTTGCCCATCAGATCGATCTCGGTCTGGCTGGCGGGTGTCAGCAGGCTGGGGTGAATCTCCGTCGCTGGCCGACGTAGCGCAGGTGTCGCGCTCGCTGCCCGCTTTGGCACGGGCATGTCCTCAGCGTCGTAGGCAGTCCACAGCGCAGCGCCAGTGCCACAGCGCAGCCCGTAGCCCTTACCCGCCGATATGCACGTCGGGCACGTCCAGTGGTGCGCCTGATATGCACGGTCGAGGTCGGCCCAATCGGCGGCTTCCGTGTTTACCGCCTTGTTCACCACGCTGGCGGTATCCAGGTTGGTATCCACGATTTGCAGTGCTGGCGCAGGTGCTGGCGGGCTTGCCGGGTCGTTGCAGGCAGCAAACGGGCTTGCCCCTTCACCGAACTTCGTCCCCAGCAGCCGCAGCGGTACCGGGTCTGCAGCCAAACCAAAATCGCCCGCTGGTGGGTGATACATCGGCTCGGCTGGTGGAGTTGGTCGCCCGACTCCGACTCTCGCCACGCGGCCCAAAATGCCCAGTGAATTTTCAGCAGGTGCCAGAACAGGGGCTACAGAAACTACAGAAAGGGTTTTCGTAGTTTTTGTAGGGTGGGTTTCGGTGCCTTTGAGATATTTCAATCGTGCAAGGTAGCTCATGCTGCCCCCCTTTCCATCGCCGCCGGGTTGACGTGGTAGCGGTCGCTGGGTCGCCCACGGCCTTTGGCATCGCCGCTGCGCACGGTGTCTGGCACCAGCCAGCCGTAGTCCACCAGCACGTCGGCAGCCTTGCGCACGGTGTCGGTGCTGGCCAGCCCGCCCCAGCTTTTCACGGCCACCTCTCGGGGAGTGAATGACTCCAGAAGAACGCCATCCCTGTCGATCAACTTGCCCGCCTGAATCTTTTTCAGCAGGGCAGCAGCTCCGGTTGTTTCGGGTGTCGTTGCTGCGCTGTAAAGCCTTTCCGCATGGGGTCGGAGGTATTCGGCCCATGCCAGTGCCCGTATCAGCTCGCCCTCGTGAATGACGTTGCCGCTGTCTGGCGTGTCCACCAGCGCAAAGATCAGCGCCAGTGCGGGCACCAGCTTGCTGTACTTGTCCAGGTGCGACACCAGCGCCGGGTGCAGTTCGCCGCCTCTCAGCTCGGTCTTGGCCTCCACCATCCACTCGGCAAAGATGCCTTGTGCATCAGGGCTGAAACGCCACTCCACGGGGTCGTCGTCGGTGGCAGGCAGTAGGGTGGCCAGCCGCTCATACACGGCCCATGCGGTCTGTTTTTGGTGGGTATCAGGCCATTGGTCGATGTAGGCAAACTCCCGTTGAATGTCTGGCCACACGGTCAGGCCAAACCGCTGCAGCAGGCCATCATCCCCGGTGCCACCAGAAACCGCGCTGCGCACGTACTCCTGAATGCGGCCCGGCTGAATGCCGCCCACCATGGCCACGCACACACGGGGAATATGCACGGTGCCTCTCAGGATGCGGTCGAAGGTGTAGCCCTGATTCCCGTCGTACGCCTGCAGCATGAATGCCCGTGCCGCCGCTTGATCTTCCTTGTCCAGCGACTTCAGCAGCCCGTAAAGCTCATCCCTGAATGACAGGGTGCCCCAAGGGTTGGCCACCAGCAGTTCGCCCAGCTTTTCGACGGTAGCGTCGTTGACGATGAACCGCCGGGCTTGTGGCTCCGCTGGTGTGTCACCTGGCTGCAGCAGGGCGCGCGCCGCCGCCGGGTCTTTGGATGCCAAGCCCTTGGCTTTTTTCTCGCTGGCGTCTTTCGCCATGTCGGCTACCTTGCAATCCAATTCCCAGTCGGCATGGGCTTGCTTCCAGGCTTCCAACTCACTGGCCTGCAGGCGGTTGAGTGGCCCCAGTGTCTGCGCAAGGGCAGGGCTTTTCATGACGGCAGGACGGCCCACGATCAGCCCCCACAGGTTGGGCACCACGCGCCAGTCGTCCCGAGCCTTGGGAGCCACCACAGCACGCGCACCAATCAGGCTCGACAGTGCCGTGATGGCTCCGACGGCTGGAAAGTCCATCGGGCATTGCATGCGGTGGGCAATGTCAGCCACCCAGCCGCGCAAGGCATCGGGCAGCAGGGCGGGGTCAAAGGCGGGCACCGGGGGCAGCCCCTCGGGCAGTGGCTCAGGGGTGGGCCATGCTGTACCCGGTTCCACTGCGCCGTCGCCGTCGCCCAGCGGAGCGAACGTCTGTCCGGTGCTGGCGCTGGCAACCACTTGGCTACTTGTGGAAACTTGCGCCGCCACCTCGATACACGCCTTCACAGCAGCAGCACCAGCGATCTGGTGAAGGTCGTTCATATCGCTTGCCCCGTCCGGTCTGTCGGCTCCGAAGTCAGGAACGGCCAGCCAGCCGCCCACAGCCAGCGCCGCCTCGGTTGATTTGGTTAGGCCCGGATTGCCCGAGGTGCCCACGTCGTCGTCAGCGGCCACGATGATTTTCAGGTCGGGGTACTTGGCGCGCAGGGCTTGTGCCACTGGCAACAGGTTGCCCGCATTGAAGGCCACGGCCACAGCATGCCCGGTGCATTCGAGAATGCTGGCCCCGGTCGCCACACCCTCGGCAATGACCAGCGCCCCGACTGGCTTGCCCATGGCGAAGTAGCAGCCCTTCACCCGCCCACCGGGTTGAAACCGCTTGTCGCCGTCGGGGCCAATGCTTTGCAGGCTGTGCAGCTTGCCGCCCGTGTCTCGCATGGGCACCAGCAGGTTGCCGCCATCGGTGCGCAGGCCATGGGGCTTGATACCTTTGGCGACCAAGTACGGGTGGCTTTCTGGTGCAGCCACAGCAGCTTTCAGCGCGGCCTCAGCAGCTTGGGCAGCACGTTGGTGCTGTTGGGCTTCTTGCGCATCGTGCGCCAGTTTGTCGGCTGCGGCCTTGGCCTTGCGGGCCTCGATCATGGCTCGGTCTGGTGGTGGGCCAGAGCGGGTGTATCCGTGTTCACCAGCGATGTGAAAGAGCGTTCCAGCCCCCACGCCGCCGCCGTGCCGGAATGACTTCCAAGCATCGCGTGCTGCACTCGGTTGATAGCTGGCTGCGCCAGAACTCCATTCGTTCCATGTGTCGAAGTCGCCGCCAGCGTCGTGAAAACCCATGCCCACCTTCACCCATTCGTCATGGGGAAGGTCTGGCGGGATGGCGTTCAAAGCGTCAACGGCTTGGGAGGTATCGGTGTCAAGCATGGGCACCTCCCACTTGGCGCGCAAACGCCTTCACAGCGTCCAGGTCCGGCAGGGCGCGCACCATGCCCCAGCGGCTGACGTAGTACGTCACCCGGCCGTCCTTGGGGTTGCTGCGGGTCAGGGTGTGGCCTTGCAATGCCAGCTGCGCCGCCAAGGTGTTGAAGGTCTTGCCGTCGTGTTGTTCGGTCATTTCAGCAACTCCACAAACAGTAGCATCAGCAGCGCCAGGAACAGGGGCAGCACGTCACCCAGACACAGCACACGCATGCAAAAAATAGCATTGAGCCTATTCAAGGCAAGCGATACAATCTGTTTTGACTGTTGAAACTTTGATGCCCCTGCCAGTGTCGCCACGCTGGTTGGGGTTTTGTTTTGGGCGGTCATCAAGCGGTGCCTCCCAGTTGGGCCATGCCCAATGCGGCCAGCTTCAACCCGAGGTCGATCAGCCCACGGGAGCCAATCGGGATGAAGGCGGTGGTGTCGTCCTCACCAATGCAGATCAGGTGCCAGTCGCTGTAACCAACGGTGTAACCATCGGGGTGCGAATACTGGGCCGGGGTGGTTTTGGTTGGGGTCATTGCGCGGTGCCCCCTTTAAGCCGTTGCGCCGGAATCGCGGCGGCGCTTTTCCAGCCACGCTTCCAGGTCAGCAACGCGATAACGCACGTTGCGGCCCACCTTGATGAATGGCAGGTTGTAACGCCCGGTGCTCCTCCAGACGCCCAAGGTGCCCGGAGTTACATCCAGGATGGCACCAGCCCCTTTGTCGTCCACGAGCGAACGACTTCTTTCTTCCAGCAGCGAACGGCTGCTTTCAACAATCTGGTGAAGGGTCATGAATCACGTCCAGTTAGACCCGCTTGGCTGAATTGCCGTTGCGGTATGGACGTGAGTTTTCGTTATAATTGGCGTTGCGAGAAGCCTGTTTGCTGGCAAACCTTACGGTGTGCTGGCAGGACTTACGGTGTGCTGGCAGACCGTAGTTTTTTCCATTCCGTCACCCAGTCGCGCACGGTGCGAAAAGTCGCGGGCACCAGCTTTCCCGACATTGCCTCAGCCGCTGCATCCATGCTTTTGCAACTGGCGAAGTTGTCGTTCAGCCACTTGAAAACATCTGCTTTCATGGCCCTATTTTCTGTGTGGCGACCCTCGCTCCCTGCCCTTGCGAGTGACGATCTTGCAGCTTTGATGGCTTCCTCGAAGTTGAAAACACTGTCTCCCGGTTCATTAATTTGCTTTGCACAAACTACCAAGTCATTTAGCAATCTACCCAGCTTTTTTTGCTCGGCTTCTCCGTCAGCAAATGAACCTATGATTTCGAACATTACACAAATTGCCGACGATGACGCCTCATTACCACCGTATTCAAGTTTTTCATCGTTCAACGCCAAATAACGCTGATAAATCTTCTGAACTTCAAGCCTCTCTCTTTCGTGATATTTCTTCCGCAGCTTTTCGTTCACGCTCATATCCACCCCTTCACGCCCTGAAATAGATGCCAGCCCAGACCGGCAGGGGAACCGGGTTTTCGCGCCGTCGCGCTAGGGCTGGCAAAACGGTGTCAGATACCCAGTTTTTTGATGGCCTCGGCTGTTTGGTTCATGGCTTGAATTAGCAGGCAATGAGCGCGACTGTTTGGGCTTGTAAGCCCGCGAAAGTCTCTCGGGCCATCCTCGGGTACTGTGTCAGCCACAGCGTGAAGCAGCGTCAGCACGTCGAACAACAAGCCGTTGCAGGCGTGGGCATCGTCGTAGGGGACGCTACCGCCCACGATGTTCGGTACATTCTCAGTAGCCATTTTTGAACTCACTTTCATTGATGGTCAGGGGCTGGCGCTGTGTTCCCGCACGCGCTGGCCCCGTCTGCTTGCCCTGCCTTGTCCGGTGCAGGGCTTCCCGGTTGTCAGGCTTGTTTGCGCAGTTGCAGCACCACAGCAGGCTCTTTCAGCCCTGCCGCCTCCATCATCGCGCTGGTGGCTGTGTTGACTGACTGGCGAACCGGGTCGAGGTCCAGCCGGGCATAGATGGCAGTGGCTTGGTGGGTCTTGTGGTTCAGGCTTTTGCCAATGATGGGCAATGACGCACCCGTGCGTGCCTGCCAACTGCCCAGCGTGCGGCGCAGATCATGCACACGCAAGTTCTCCAGCCCTGCCGCTTTCAGCAGCGCGGCCCACGCCTTCTTCGGCTCCACGATGTGCCCGGTAGCGCCGTCGCCGGGAAACACCCACTCGCCTGCCCTCTCCCGGCCCTCCAGCACCACGACGGCCTCGGGTGACAACGTGACGTTCTGCGGTGTGCCGTTCTTGGTCATGGCAATGCGCCAGACACCAGACTGAAGGTCGAGGTCTGCCCAGCGCATGCTGCACACGTTCGCACGTCGGGCACCTGTCAGCAGCGCCATCAAAAAGAAGTCGCGCATGGTGGGGCTGGGCATCCCGGCCAGGGCTTCAAAAAACCTTGGCAGTTCGTCAGGCTGAATGAACCTGTCCCGCTGCACTGGTGGGTTCTTTTTCACGCGCTCGGCTGGGTTGGTGCCGCTGTATTGCTCGGTGTCCAGCATGTACATGAAAACGCTGGAAACCAGCGCCACGCACTTATCGGCTTGCCCCAGCTTACCCGCCTTGGTCAGCTTGGTGTGCAGGGCCTTCACGTCTGTGCGCTCTATGGCCGACAACTTGCGTTTGGCAAGTGGGCCAAAGTGCAGGCGAACGAGGTCGCTGTAATCGCGCTTGGTCTTGGGTGCAATGGGTGTGCCGTCACGCTTGCGCTTGCCCTCCAAGAAGTCGGCCAGCGCATCGCTGAATGTCGGCTCGGCTTTCAGCGCACGCTTGACTGCGGCAGGATTAGCGCCGCCCACAAACTCAGCAAGTGCCTTGGTGGCTTCACCACGGGCCTGCTCCACGGTCATGTCAGGGAAGGTGCCCAGCTTCAACCACACCACGGAAGTGCCCACCCGTCTAACAACATAGAACGATTTGGTACCCCCCTTGGTAACCCGCATGACCAGCTTGGGCACCTTGGTGTCGTAGTAGTCGGTGGCTGGTTTGTCGAGGGGAGACTCGACTGCCAGAAGGGTAGTTTTGTTGAACAGCAGCTTGGGCATTGGGGGCCTTTTCCATCTAACACCCATCTAACATTTGGGGTGCAAAACCAGCATATTTGGTGGGTGACGGTTAAGGTGATACTAGCGCTAAGTTGTTGTTTTGTAAAGGACTATTAAGGTTCAATCACAACCGTTAAACCGTAGCCCCTCCGATTCGTAATGAGAAGGTCGGGTGTTCGATTCATCTCTCCGGCACCAATACAGCAAAGGAAAGCCCACTATTTAAACGATAGCGGGCTTTTTTCATTCAGGCCATTTACAGACTGTTTACAGACTGAGGCGATGGTTTGTACCGTGTAGCCAAACATCCTGGGCACAAAAAAACCCGGCATGGTGGCCGGGTCTGAATGTGCATCCCCTTGAAAAGTCAGGCTGTCACAACTACGAAACTTTCGTAGTTGGCGTACCCATCCCCGTCATTCGCTTTTTCAGACGCTCAAAGACAGCATCACCCGCACCAGCAGCGGCCGCTGATACCTCGGCCAGCTCTTGTATCAGGCGGTTGTAGGTTGCCCGGTGCATGCCCTTCTTGCGCCCAGCCATCGGGGACAGAAGCCCTCCACCCCACCCCAGTTTGCGGCGTACTCTGTTCACTTGGCCATAGGAGAGGCTGCTTTCACTTTGGCGGGTCGATGGATGCACCAGCTCCGCACACTTGCGGCATTGCCAGCGCCAGCTCCAGTACAGCACGCCCACACGCGCATGGCAGCATGGGCATTTCCACCAGGCACGACTACCTCCAAAGTACTGCGCTGTCGTACCCAACTCAACAGCGGTCATGTGCACTTCCTTCCCCGGCACGGTGATTTCGATGGTCGCCCTTTTCTCGCGGCGCTTGAATCTCAGGAGGACGGTGGTCCCGTTTTTCCACTGGTGGCGATGTGACCACGGGGCAAGGGTGTCATCCTGCATCGTGCGAATGTCCAGCTTCATGCGCTCGGTCGTGAGTGCTTTGCTCATGGTTGCCTTTCAGAAATTGAGCCTAAATCAACTGGCAAAAAACGTGGTTTCCTGTTACCCACACGCTGTAGCCTTCAGCTTGGATACCAATATCAGCGGTTCATTGGTCTGGCCCAAATACCCCAAAAGAGGGGTATTTGCTCAGCCGCTTACCCCGGTTGCTTGCTCGATGCGGGCCAGTTCGCCCCACCCGGTCATGAACACGCTGTGGCGGCTTGCAAGGCGCTGTACTGCCTTCACCCTTGTCATCAGCGCGGGCTACAGTGGCTTGTTTGCGCAGCGCCAGGGGCATGGTTCAGCCCTCACTGCACACGGTGAATCAGTGCCGGGTCAAACGCTCTTGCCTCCAACCCCATGGCTTCACGTTCGGCCATGAATTGCGCGATGGATGCTTGCGCCTCGGATTCGCTCAGGCCCAATTGCTTTGCCACATCCTCCAGGCGATAAACGGGGGTGCCATCGGCCAGATACCCGCCAGCATCAGGAATCAGGCCCAGCTCTCGGCCCTTGGCCTTCATCTGCGCATGCAACTCTGGCGGTGCAAGGTCAAACACCCGCATCAATGCGACTTGGGCTTTTGGATGGGTGTCGCCAATGGTTTGGGCCAGTCGGTCGTACAGGTGGAGGGCTTCCATGAATTGCGGTGAGGTGTTCATTGCGCACCGCCTTTCAACTCAGCACGCATACCAGCAAAGATGCGGCCCATGCGTTCGTTGCCCGCTGCATCCATGGCATCGGCATACATGGCGGTCACCCGCTTGGACACCTCGCCCATGGTCAGCAGCGTTTCCAGAATGTCGGCCTTGGTGTAGCCCCCAGCGGTGGCAGCAGCCAGCATGTCGCGCACGGTCTTGGCGGCTCGTGTGCGGCCCTTGGACGTGGTGTCGTGGCTACCCTCGCCATAGGCTGTGTCGGCCAGTATCAGCAGGACGGCGGTCGGGTTCAGGTCGTAGGCTTGACCATCGGGTGTGAGGGTGGCGGTCGGTTTCATGGGGTGTCCTTGGGGTTCGGTCACAGCAGAGCGGCTTGATGAGGGGTGGACGTCGGGTCAGGTGCTTGCTGCGCAGCGGCGGGTGCTGGGTGTGCGGGGGTGGCGAATACCGCAGTGGGGGTGTCCTGAAAATCAGTGCACCACTCGTTTGCCAGTTCGGCCAGCATGTTGATGGTGTTCAGTTCATGCGACAGGTCGGCGTGCTTGTGGTCACTGTGGTGAACCATGTAGTGCCCCAGGTCATCTATACGGTCACGCAGGGCCAGCATGCGGCGCTGCAAAGTGGCGATGGTCTTGGCTGCTTGGTGGTCGACTGCCATCAGCCCGAAGTGCTCGCACAGGGCGCGCAACTGCCATGGGTGCATCAGTACCTCGTCGGGTTCATCGTGACCGTCTTGCTGGGTAAGCATGATGGCCGGGCCATGCTTGTCGTTCAGCCACTGGGCTTTCAGGTGGTGGTGGGTCATGGGGGTGTTCATGGTGGGTCTTTCCTCAATCGTTCCAGGCGGTGGTGTCGTGTGCGAACTCGTCGCGCACACGAACTGTTTCGCAGTGGTGGTGGACAGCGCCAGCAGGTGCCAGGGCGGCAGGCTTGATGCGGTGTCTGTCAATCGCTCGCTGTTGTGCGTCACGGGCACGGCGCATGCGCTCGGCTTTGCTGGGTGTTGTCCAGTTGGAACGGCAACCTACAGCGGCCCACAGCGCATTCAAACAGGGCTGCATTGCTGGCTCGGTGGCAGCGTCTGAAGCTGCTTTTGGAGCACTCGCAGGGGTGGTGTGTTGATGAAGGGCTACACAGGATAGCCCTTGGGTTTTCTGCCCCTGTTTTTGAAGGGCTATGGGGCTTGAGGCAAGGGCTATAGGGCTTTGCTGAAGGGCTATAGGGCTTGGTAGTGGGCTGTCAGTGGGTGGTCTGATGGTGTTCACGTCAATGTCCAGCGCCAGCAGGTGCCGGGTGGGGTCGCTGTGAATCCCAGACTCAAACACCGGCCACAGTGGCCCCATGAGAGCGGGCAGCGCCAGCCCTTCGCACCTTGCCAGCACAGCGGCTACAGCCCATTGCTTGACGATGCCCCTCACCTTCGCACCATCCCGCTTCAGCCCGGCAGGCCCGGCCACCTGAGCAAAGAACGATTCGCGCAAGTTGCGCAGCTTCGCCTTGTCAATCAGCGCGCCGCCAATGTGTTTCCCATCCTTCACGGGCAGCATCAGCACATGCAAGTGCGGCGCGGCTTCGTCACGGTGGGCGGTCGCCAGAAGCACAGGCATTGGCAGGGCCATGCGTGCCCATTCCAGGCAGCGGCTGAAGTAGCCTGCGTATTCCACTGATGGCGGACAGTGATTCCATTCCCATCGCGGACAGCGTTCCAGCCGATGGCGGACACGCTGCGCGGGTGTCCTGAGTGACGTTCAAATCGTAGCCGAAGTGTCCGCCATCAGCGTGGAATGGTGGT
>JAUYTN010000001.1 GCA_030695205.1 Burkholderiaceae bacterium
CTTAATTTTCAGATCCAAATATACGTGAATTTTGCTCTAAAAAAGGGGGTAGAGTTTTCGTGTTTGGGGTGATTTTAGGGGTTGATATAATACAAGGCCTATTTTTGAGGTTTTTGGGGGGTTATAGGGGGTCTATAAAAAATGGTAAAAAAGGGGTATTTTTTTAGGTTTTATTATTTTTATAAAATTCTATAAATTATTTATAAAAAAAATGCTGAAAGGAGGGTGTTTTTATAGTATTTTTATAAAAATATTAAAATTAAATTATTTCTATAAATTATTTATAAAATAATATTAAAATAAAATTATAATAAATTAATTTTTATAAAATGTTATGTTAATAATATTTTTATAAAAGTAGATTCGTGATTAAATTAATGGGGGTGTTTGGGGTTAGGAGAATTAAGATTGAAAATTATGGGAGAGGGCATCTTTATTTTTTATATTTACGTGATCTATTTTGTTTAGATTTTGCTGTTCTGATTTTTTGGGGGTATTTTGGGGTGGGATCCGGGACGCACTACATGTATTCTTTTTGAGATGAGATTATTTTTATGATATTAATAATAATTTTATAAAAATATTATAAAAATTATTTATAATTTAATTTAAAAAAAAGTAGTAGTGATAGTACTGATAAGCAGTGTATAAGGTACTAGTAAGAAGTGATAGGGATCTTGTTAAAATATTTTTAAAAATATTGTTATGATGTTATAAAATAAAATTATAAAAATGTTAGTGATGATGTTATAAAAATATTTTATAGAAGTGATGATGTGAAATTTAAGTGATGAATTAAAATAAAAAAAAATTATTTGAATATCTTATGATAGATTGCTTCGCATCACCTCTCGGTAAATTTATAAATGGGATACGTGATTAAAATCTTATAATGGGTTTTTGGGGTTAAAAGGTTATTTAAAAGAATACATGTAGTGTGTTCCGCATCCGACCCCAGAATGTTACCAAAATGTTAGAAAGCAAAGTGGCTTTATGAGATATATGGTGTATAAATAAAACTTAGTAGAGATTACCTGTTATTACCAAAAAAGAAAACACCCACGTGTATACCACGTGCGTTAGCACGTGTCACACACGTTTTTATAAAACGTGTATGTTGTGGGTGAATGGCGTATGGGGTTTATTATCGTCTAATTTAATGTGGCGTATGGGGGTGGAAATCGAGAAAAAAGGGGGTATTTTTTTAGGGTCGAAAATAGTGAAAAAACGTCAAAATCAGCGTATGGGGGTTGCCTATAGCCCTCACCTACTTTCATAGGGTGAAAAAAGGTGAAAAAACAGCCCCGTGGAGCCACTTTTCGGGCAATAGCTAAAATATACCCCCCACCTCTGAAAAATTTAAAGGGGGATCTAGGGATGGCGTAGGGGGCGCTTAATTTTCAGATCCAAATATACGTGAATTTTGCTCTAAAAAAGGGGGTAGAGTTTTCGTGTTTGGGGCGATTTTAGGGGTTGATATAATACAAGGCCTATTTTTGAGGTTTTTTGGGGG
>JAUYTN010000003.1 GCA_030695205.1 Burkholderiaceae bacterium
GCGTTTTCCCCAGCGTTTCTCCCGGCGTTTTCCCCAGCGTTTTGCCTGAACCGCCTGCGCTTTGTAGTGCAAACGTCAGCGTCACAAACCCATTTTGCTCACGCAGCACAGGCGAAGGCAGGTCTGCCTCGCGAAGCAAATCGGCCATTTTCAACGTGCCCCGACCCCATGTTTCTATGAACCCGCGCTTGTAAAACACATTCGCCATCAACGGGTTCCACGGCATCGATTCGTGGGGTTGAAACAGCATCTCGGGCGTCAAACCAAACGGCAATTCTCCCGACGAAATGATTTCAAGCCTGTCATCAAACAGCGCCACCGCCACCGAACCCGCGCCACTGGCGTAGTCACGGTGCACAAATGCATTGGCGAGTGCCTCCCGCACCGCCTCGGTGGGCAAGGCAGGCGTGTCAGCCCGCGCCAACTGATTGGGTAACACCTTGCCTGCCACTGGCAGCCAATCCAGCAAAAACCGTTCGGCCTGGCGCATCAGTGCAAACGCGTTGCCCCAGTACTGCCGGTTATCAGCAAACTCACTTCGGTCTGTGCCCTTGAAGCGGGCCACCCGCAACTTCAGTTGCGGGAAATCGGGCAACGGTTGCCCAACGGGGCAAAACAACGCCACCGCAGCCCTTGACAGTTGGCCGTCACGCAGCACCAAACCCAAGCCCTTCAGTATCTGCAACGCATCGCGGGTGCCAGGGTCTTCCGTGCGTCCACGCCTGATGGCTTCTTCCAACGTGGTGATCAGCTCAGCATGGTCAAGCTGTGCCGCCGTCCAACCCGGTGCAGGTTCGGTCTCCCAGCGGGCCGTGCCGTGTAACGACTCCAGCAACAACCGCTGATACGCCGTGCGCGGCATCACGCGCGTGGTGTTCAGCACCCGTTCGTAAGGTACGCCCCTGAACGAAACCGGTGCATGCCGTGCTTTGTCTACCAGCACCCACAGCAGCTCCAGGCGTTTGCCATCGGTTTCGGCAACCACCTTGCGTTCAACCACGGGAAACAGCGGTGGCTCAAAACCCTGAAACTCCTGGGCCAACTCTTCCAAGGTGCGGTCGGTTACCTGCTGGCCCACCAGCTTGCTCGCCGGGGTTACACCAAAAACCACCACCCCACCCTGGCCGTTGGCCATGGCACACAAGGTGCGGCAAGCCCTATCTTTCTCGGCGGTGGACTTTTTCAGCTCCAGCGTTTGCGATTCGCCCTGTGCCACCAGCGCCTGTAAAGCAGGCAACGTCAAATCATGGGCCATGAACATCAGCGTTCCACCGACCGCACCGGGTGGATAGCAGTTGCCTTTTCAGCGGTCAAACTTAGCCAGATGGAAAACGATGTGGTCAGCATAAAACTCCAAAAAAATGCCCGCTCGCGCGCGAAGCAGTTCGGGTTGAACGAGCGCGCCATACCAAGCCAATTTCAACCGGCTTCAAGGCTTGTGCAGGACATGTGCCAAACCCAACTTGGCAAGGCGGGCTGGCAATTCCGCTTGAACATAGTCAGAGATGGCTTTCTTCCCTTGCCGTAGCAACGCTATCTCTGAGGGCGTCAGCCGATTTGAAGCCAACGCATCATTTGCCACTGTTGACCGAGTGGGCGGTAGCGATGCCGAAGGTTTGTCTGCATTCATGGCAAACACTGTACTGGCAATCAAACCACCCGCACACCATTGGCCACGGGTGCTTGCTGGCCGTGCAATTCACCATTTGGCTGTTGCGCCGCCGCACTGCGCTTACGCCTGCGCAGCAGCAGCGCCCACGCCACGCCCACCGCCAGGCCCAGCACATCGGCCACAGCATCCGCCAGGCTGGCGCCCCTGCCGGGAATGTGGGCCTGCAGCCACTCGGTTTGCGGGGCCCCCGAGTTCGACACCAAATCGCGATTTTTTCTGATTTCGGGGTGTCGGGGCGTTATGAATCAACAACTTAGGATGCTTGTTGTGATTTTCTTGTAGTGGCAATCAGCGTAGGCGAATGTACTGGTAACCGTTGGCGGTGTTTGCTACACTCCGCCCATGTATATCAAGCTCACCCGCTCAGGGGGCCACACCTACGCCCAGTTGGTGGAGTCCTACCGGGACGAACACGGCAAACCCCGCCAGCGCACCGTCGCC
>JAUYTN010000010.1 GCA_030695205.1 Burkholderiaceae bacterium
CACACCGAGGTGCAGCTGCTGCACTACGAAGAAATCACCGAGCGCCGCTTTGGCGGTTGGACCATGGGGCAGGTCAACCTCGCCAAGCTCAACACCTCCATCGTGCTCAAGTACTCCGAGCGGCCTGAGTTCGACCCCTACGGTGTGTCCGGCAAGGTCAGCCTGGCGCTGCTGGAAGAGCTGATGGCCACCGCTTCCATCGTGGGGCGCGTATGAGCCCAGTTGCATTGGTCACGGGCGCACGCGGCGGCATCGGCCGGGAGGTGGTGCATTTGCTCCGCACGGCAGGCCACTTTGTGGTGGCGGTGGGGCGCGACGAGGCCTCTTTGGCGGAGGTGCCTGCCGACGCACATGTGACGGCCGATGTCACCACACTCGAGGGTGCCGCCTTTGCGGTGGCTGAAGCCGCCCGGTTGGCGGGCCAGCCTCCTGCACTGCTGGCGCATTGCGTGGGCAGCACCCTGATTGCACCCATCCACCGCACCAGTGCGGAGCAATACCGCACAGTGATGCGCGTCAACCTCGACAGCGCGTTTTTCATGCTGACGGCCTGGCAGGCACCGTTGCGCGAGGGCAAGCTGCCGGGCGCTGCCGTGCTGGCCAGCTCGGTGGTATCGCGCGTGGGGGTGGCCAACCACGAGGCCATTGCAGCCGCCAAAGGCGGCATCGAGGCACTGGCCCGCAGCATGGCCGCCACCTACGCGGCCCAGGGCTTGCGCATCAATGTGGTGGCCCCAGGCATGACCGACACCCCGATGACGGCGGGCATGCTGAAAACCGACGTGCTGCGCGAAGGCGCAGGCAAGCAGTACCCCTTGGGTGGCGTGCAGTCGGCCCATGACGTGGCCGAGGCCATGGCCTGGCTGCTCAGCCCCGGCGCGGCGCGCATCACCGGCCAGGTACTGGCCGTGGATGGCGGCTTCAGCCACATTCGCCCCCTGGTGCGCTGACCCCATGCGCGGTTCGCTGCTTGACAAAGGAAGCCCCACATGAACTGGTTCAACATACTGCCCGGTTTCCAAAAATCTGCGGCGGGCATGGAGTGGTTGCTCTGGACGCTGGTGCTGACGCTGGCCATTGGCTGCGCCATCGTCATGCTGATGAAGGGCCCGGCTTATGTGGCCGACGCCTATGAAATGAACGACAGCGACAAGCCCGCCTGAGAGCCTGAGCCACGCGTTTTCGCGCTGGCAGCCGAATGTGCCGAACCCTGAAAGGGCTCTGTTTTGACCCAAACACCCCGTGACAGGCCGGTTGCGACAGGCACGCAGCCCGCCGCCAGCGTCAGCAATGCCACCGTGCCCAGCAGCCGCTTCAGCCGCGTGCTGCACATGGGGAAGATGGCCACCGGCGTGGCGGGCAACATGTTGCTGGCCGGTGCGCGTGAGTTGGCCCAAGGCAAGCGCCCCAAACTCAGCAATTTGCTGCTGACACCGGCCAACGCCCTCAAGGTCACCCAGCAACTGGCCCAGATGCGGGGTGCGGCCATGAAGGTCGGGCAGCTGATTTCGATGGACGCGGGCGACCTGCTGCCGCCCGAGCTGGCAGCCATCCTGGGGCGCTTGCGGGCCGATGCCTATGCCATGCCGCCGCGCCAGGTGCAAGCCGTGCTCACGGCCAACTGGGGGGCCAAATGGCAGGCGCGGTTCGAGCCGTTTGCGTTCACGCCCATTGCGGCGGCCTCCATCGGGCAGGTGCACCGCGCCACCACGCTGGACGGGCGCGATCTGGCCATCAAAATTCAGTACCCCGGTGTGCGCAAAAGCATCAGCAGCGATGTGAACAACGTGGCCACGCTGCTGCGGCTGTCTGGCCTGTTGCCCGCCACGCTGGACATTGCACCGCTGCTGCGGGAGGCCAAACGCCAGTTGCGCGAAGAGGCCGACTACCAGGCCGAAGGCGCGCACCTGCAGCGTTTTGCCAATCTGCTGGCCGATGCGCCCGAGTTCGTGGTGCCCCACCTGCATGCCGACCTGACCACCTCGCATGTGCTGGCCATGTCGTTTGTGGGGGGCGTGCCCATCGAGGCCATGGCCGACGCCCCGCAGGCTGAGCGCGACCGCATCGTGCGCCTGTTGGTGAACCTGGTGTTCAGAGAGCTGTTCGAGTTTGGGCTGATGCAAACCGACCCCAACTTTGCCAACTACCGCTATGACCCGCTGACGCGGCAATTGATCCTGCTGGACTTCGGTGCCACCCGCGCGTTCTCCCCCAGCTTCGGCGCGGCCTATCGCCAGCTGATGGTCGCGGCACTGGCCGGGGACCGCCCGGCAATGAAGCAGGCCGCCATGGCCATTGGCTATTTTGACGAGCAGGCCTTGCTCAAACACCAGACGGCCGTGCTCGACATGATGCACATGGCGCTGGAGCCGCTGGGCCATGCAGGCGACTTTGACTTTGGCCAGACCGACATGGTGCAACGCCTGCGCCAGGCCGGCATGGCGCTGGGCATGGACCGCGACTTTTGGCACATACCGCCCATCGACACGCTGTTTTTGCACCGCAAGCTCGGCGGCCTGTACCTGTTGGCGGCCCGACTCGGGGCGCGCGTCGATGTGCATGGGTTGGTGCAACCGTTTCTGGCGGCAGCTGCCCCCTCTGGCCCGAAGCCTCACCGAGACCGAACACGCGCCCTGTAGACGCGACACCGCTGGGTCTCACACCCCTTGGTGGGGTTTCGCCACGCGCTGGCGCTGGCACTGGCTGCAATCAGTCCCCATCAGCCCACGTACTCGGCTTGGGGGCCCCTGCGACACCTTGCCCACCGAAGACCCGGCCAGATCGGTTCAAACCCACACCGCTAGAACTGTTAATTTACCGCACAGTTCATGAGATTACCAATAGGTATCAGAATACGCTACTCAGTTAGCCAACAGGTGTTTTTTTGTTTTTACCAGGAGCTTCCCAATGAAAAAGTCACTGATCGCCATCGCCCTGACCGCATTTGCAGCTACCGCTGTTCAGGCCAAAGACATCGTGGATACCGCCGTGGCGGCGGGTTCGTTCAAGACCCTGGCCACCGCCTTGCAGGCAGCCGGTCTGGTTGACACGCTCAAGGGCAAAGGCCCGTTCACGGTGTTCGCACCCACCGACGAAGCGTTTGCCAAGGTGCCCAAAGACCAGCTTGATGCCCTGCTGAAAGACAAAGCCAAGCTCACTGCCGTGCTGACCTACCACGTGGTGCCAGGCAAGGTAATGGCAGCCGACGTGAAGGCTGGCAAGGTCAAAACGGTGCAAGGCAGCGACATCACCGTGACCACGACGGGCGGCGTGAAGGTCGATGCTGCCAACGTGGTGAAGACGGACATCGTGGCCGACAACGGCGTCATCCACGTCATTGACGCGGTGATTCTTCCCAAGTAAGTCAAAAGTTGGTTTTGCGCGGTGGTCCCGGGCGGGGTCATCGCTTTATTCGTAAGTCGCGGCTCGGTTCCGCTTGAAGCCCAGGAGATTGAAATGGAAGTTTTTGCACTGTTGTTCGCCTCCAAGTACGGCATGGCTGCTTTGGGCTCGGTCACGCTTGCCGCAGGCATGCTGGTCAGCACGTTTTGGGTACTGACGCAAAAGGCGTCGCGCCCACCAGCCCAGATCGGCCGCTGAGTCGGGGGGTGCATTGCCTGCACACCACGGCCATCACCCCCAGCCGCAGTGAGCCCAATTGGATTGGCACACAAGCCGGGCCAGCCCCGTGCCACACTGCCTGGCCCGGCTTGACACAAACACCCCCTCCGTTCGTGCGGGCCATTCATTGACAAGGAACGTTGTATGCCACAGGACGAACGCTGCTGCGGAACAGGCACTTGCATCATTGACGCTGATGGACGGTGTTGGTGTGGCCAACAGTGGGATGGCACAAAAATGTGCCACCCAGCCACCAAGACCGAGCCAGCACAACCCGCAGCCGCCGCAGCGACCGCACACACCTCAGCGCCTTTCACATCGCCACCAGGCCCGACGGCTGCACGCCAATGAGCGTTTTGGGTGGCACACAGCTCTGCACACCACATGCCGACCCCAACCAAGGCTGATAACCACCATGTTGAATGTCTTGAAACTTGCCTTTCCGCTCGGCTTGATGCTGGCGGTGGGGCTGACTGGAACACCGGCCATGGCCACCGAAGAACCCAAATTTGAGGTGGTTTCGCGGCACGACCACATCGAGCTGCGCCGCTATGCGCCGTTCATCGTGGCCGAAACAGTGGTTGAAGGCGACATGGATGCGGCCTCGGGCAAAGGCTTTCGCGCCATTGCCGACTACATTTTTGGCAACAACATGTCTGCGGAGCCATCGCCTGCACAGACCTCGGAAAAAATTGCCATGACAGCGCCCGTGGCGATGGAACCCATCCAAACGCCTGCCAGGGCAGCATCGCAAAAAATCGCCATGACCGCACCAGTGGCCATGGAGCCCCTGCTGCCCCCTGTCGGGGAAGCTGGCCCAACACCATTGGCCTTGCAAGGCGCCACACGCTGGCGCGTGCACTTTGTGATGCCCAGTGCCTACACGCTGGCCACGCTGCCCAAACCCAACAATTCGGCCGTGCAGTTGCACCAGGTACCCGCCAAAACATGGGCTGTGCTGAGCTACAGCGGCTTCAACACGGAAGCGGGCATCCAGCAACGCACCGACGAGCTGGTGGCGTGGCTGGCCGCCCGCCACATCAAAACCACCGGCAGCCCACAACTGGCCCGCTACAACCCACCCTGGACGCTGCCCATGTTTCGCCGCAACGAAATCATGCTGGAAACGCAGTGACGGTCTGCACGAACTGGGTCATGGACGGGCGGAACATTGACCGGCTGAACAACCGACTGTTTTAACGAGTGAGCCAGCAAGCGCACGCCAATACAGCCGCAACACGCAGTTCAACCTGCTGCGTTCAGGTCTGCCACGCACCACCAGCTGACATCGTCAATTCCATGCACCACCTGGTAGGCCTCCACCACCACCTCCAGCAGCACACAGTCTGGGGACTGCATGAAAACAGCCAGGTCAGGGTGGCGGTGCAAGTGGGCCAGCAACAGCACGGGCTGCGCAGCGGCATCGACCTCCTGCACCCGCCCCACGGCACCCAACACACCATGGCCAGGGGTGTCGCCAGCTGCCAGTTGGCGTCGGCCATCCATCAGCAGCGACACCCGCTGGTTGTGGCTGAGGTTGCTGAACTTGCGGGTGTTGCGGTAAGTGGCAAACACCAGCCGCCGCCAGTGATCGACTGGGGTAATGGCCACCAGACTGGTGTGCGGTTGCCCCGCGTGCTCAGTGGCCAGCACGGCGAACCCCACGCTGTTCAGCAACGCCACGATGCCGTCCCGTGTGAACGCCGCAGCCGTCAAAGAAACGGTCAGGTCTTGGGAGGAATCGGCGCTTTGCATCTGTCCGATCATGCGCTCGCCCGGACAGTCCCAGACGATTCGGGGCATCGCCTGGTTTGCCGAAATGTCACACCATGTTGTTAATTTTTTTCATCAGGCACCCAAAAACATGAAACCAGTCACCAATCGCCGCGTATTGCCTCGTTTTATGCGGGCATGTGCTGTGCTGTTCACCGCAGGTGGTGCCACGCTGGCCCAGGCCACTGGCGGCCCGCCGCTGTGGGAAATCGGTGGTTTTGCCATGGGCGTGTCCCAACAGGCCTACCCAGGCTCAGACCAGCAGGTGAACCGCGCGCTGGCGCTGCCTTATTGGGTGTACCGGGGCGAGTTGCTGCGGGCCGACCAGAACACCGTGGGTGTGCGCGCCATCAAAACGCCCGACTTTGAGGTGGACGTGGGCTTTGCTGGCGCATTCGGCTCCAGCAGCAACCGAATTGACGCCCGCAACGGCATGCGTGACCTGGGCACGCTGGTAGAACTTGGCCCCCGCCTGAAATGGAACCTGGGTGCCGCGCCCGGCGGCGGCACCTGGCGGGCTGAACTCCCCTTGCGGGCGGTGTTCGACCTGAGCAATGGCTTTGCGCACCGTGGCCTGTCGTTTGAGCCCGAACTGGTGTACGAGCACCGTTCACAGGGGGGCTGGCGGTACAGCGCCAGCGTTGGGGCCATCGTCGCCGACCACAAGTTGGCCAGCACTTTCTACCAGGTCACCGCTGCCGAGGCCACACTGGCCCGCCCGGCCTACGCCGCCAGCAGCGGGTTGGTGGGCTGGCGCGTAGGCGCATCGGCATCGCGCAGCCTCACGCCCGACTGGCGCTTGTTTGGTTTTGCCCGCCTCGATTCTGTGGCCGGCGGAGCCAACAAAAACAGCCCGCTAGTGCGCCAGACCACCGGCGCCACCGTGGGATTAGGGGTGTCTTACACCTGGATGCGCTCCAACGAACGCGCCCGGGACTGAACCTTCAGTTCAGTTGCCAGCTGGCCATGCGCCGCGCCCACTGGCCCAGCGGCTGATCGACATCGGCCTGTGCGACCTGGGTAGATTGCGCAATGAGACGGTCCAGCAGGTCGGTTTGCTGCGGGTCATCCAGAGTGGGAAACACGGGGGTCACCCGGACGATAAAGTCACCCCTCGGCCCGTTGGGCACGGCCGGAAAACCCTTGCCCGCGAGCCGGTACACGCGGGCGTCACGCGCCAGGCGCATGTGCTGCAGGCCGTCGGGTGTGGGCACGTCCACCCAGCGCTCGGTCATCCAGGCATAACCGTTGACCGGCATCTCACAGCGCAACACGCCCTGGTCGTCCAGCGTGAACAGCGGGTGGTGCTCCACCTGGATGTGCAGCTCCAGGTCCACCTGCAGGTCGCCATGGCGGGCAGCCGGCACGCTGAGCACATGCCCCTCCCGCGTGCCCCCCGGAAACCGAACCTTGCGTCGGTAGTGCAGGGTTTGCGCGCCGGTGGCCTCGCACCCATCGCAAAGCGAACGCTGGCGGCCATCGCCGCCGCAGTTCGGGCAAGGCTCTTCGGTCCATAACCAGCCAAACAACGCAGCCTTGCGGACCGCGCCCTTGCCACGGCAGGTGGGGCACGCGCTGGCCAGCACGCGCTGACCGGTGCCGGTGCAGCTGGGGCAGGTCTGGCTGAACTGACCACGCACCGTGCGGATGCAGCCCAGGCACGCGTCTTCCAGCGACAGGCGCACCTTGCGCACACACAGCGGGCGCTGGGTGTGCGCCTGCGAAGCCGATGGCGCCGAGGCTGGAGGTGGGGGCGCGGCTACTTCGGCCAACTTGCCCTCGCGCACCAGGCGGATGTGCTGATACGCCTTGTTGATGGCCTGCATGCGCTGCACGGCATCGGCGGCCGGGTTTCGGTCGGGGTGCCACCGGGCCACCAGCTTGCGCCAGCTTGCCTTCAGTTCGGCGTCGCTGGCGCGGCAATCCAGGCCCAGCGCCAGGTAGGCTTCTTCGGTGTCCATGGCGGCGTCGGGCAGGGCTGGCGGTGGTGTGAGCGTGTGGGTGTCAGGGCGCGGGGATGAGCAGCTGGCTACAGCGCACGCGCCCAGGCGGGGCGCAGACCGGCGGTGCGCGGCTGCTCGATGGCCGCGTGCACCTGCGCCAGCATGCGCTCTTTTTCAGCGCCCAGCGTGCCCTTCAGCACCAGCCAGTTGGACGCATGGTCGCTGCGGAACACCGTGCGCTTCAGGTCGGTGGCCCGCAAAAACTGCGCCATTTCAGCAAACAGGTCGGGCAGGTCGGGGGCCTCCCATTCGGGGTAATTGGCCCGAAACCGCTGCTCGCCCTTGGGGAAGCTCACCACCAGCGTAGCCAGAAACTCGGGCTGCGTGGCATTGGCCAGGCGGGCCGAGGCCAGCGCATGCTGCTGCGAATACACCTTGCCACCCAAGCCGTTGAGCAGCATCACCGAGCGGCTGATGCCCGCCTCGCCCAGCTTGGTCAGCGCGTCAGCGGTGGTGGCATAGGTTTCACCCTTGTTCACCTTTTGCAGCACCGTGTCGTCGCCCGACTCGGCCCCCACATAGGCCAGCGACAGGCCAGCTTGGCGCAGCTCGGTCAGCTCGGCCACGGTTTTGTGGCGCACGTTGCGCGGCAGGCAGTAGCTGGAGATACGCCGAACATGTGGCAAATGGGTGCGAATGGCCTGCAGCACCACCATCAGGCGGCGGGTAGACAAAGCCATGGCATCGCCATCGCCCAGAAAGACGCGGGCCACCTGGTGGCCCAACAACTGCCCGCTGCGCTCGATGGCACGCAGGGTTTCGTCTTCGTCGCGCAGTGCAAACTTCTTTTGCGGCGCGGTGTACATCTCGCAGTAGGTGCATTGGTTCCACGAACAACCGTTGGTCACGGGCAGGATCAGTGAATCCGCCTCGCTGGGCGGGCGAAACACGGGCTCAATGTAGCGAATGGGGAAGGCGTGGTTCACGGTACAGACTGGGTGCAAACAGGTATTGTCCCTTGCCGGAAAAGGCCCGCGCCACGAGGCCTTTCCCACCAGCCCCACCCTGGCCCGCAGGGGGTCGGTGCCCTGGTTGGCCGGGAGATAATGAAGACAAAACCACCCGGAGACTCCCCATGAAGCCACTGACACCCCGACTGCTGAGCACGTGGTTGCTCGCAATTGGCAGCCTGCCGTTGATGAGCGGCACTGGCCTTGTGCATGCCCAAGACATTGGCGTCACCGCCGACACCATCACCCTGGGCCAAACGACCGCCCTGTCCGGCCCGTTGGGTGACTTGGGGCAGGATGTGCTTAAAGGCGCCACGGTGTACTTCGACGCACTCAATGCCAAGGGTGGTGTCAACGGCCGCAAGGTGGTGCTGGTGGCCAAGGACGATGCCTACAACGTACAGAGGACCCAGGAATTCATCAACGCCATGGTGACCGACAAGGCCACGTTTGCGCTGTTTGGCACCTTTGGCACGCCCAACAACGAGGCACTGATTCCGGTGGCTCAAAAGGCGGGCCTGCCGGTGGTGATGCCGTTCACCGGTGCACCGTCGGTGCGGGCACCGGGCCTGAGCGGGGTGTTCAACCTGCGCGCCAGTTACGCCGACGAGGCCGACAAGCTGGTCCAGCACGTGACAACCATTGGCTTCAAGAAAATAGCCATTGCCTACCAGAACAACACCTTTGGCAAAGAAGTGCTGGCGGCCGCCACCGCCTCGCTGGAGCAACGCCAGCTCAAACCCGTGGCGGTGGCCCCGGTGGAGAACGATGCCAGCAACGCAGTGTCCGCCACCGATGCCCTCATGGCCGCCCAGCCTGATGCACTCATCCTCGGCTTGGCGGGCAAGCCCACCATTGAGGTGATCAAAGCGGTGAACAAGCAACACAAAGGCCTGCAGATGTACGCGCTGTCTGTGCTGGCCAGTGCGGCCAACCTGAAGACGCTGGGCCCGGATGGGGTGGGGGTGGCCATCAGCCAGGTGGTGCCTTTTCCCAGCAGGGGCAGCTTGCCCATCGTGCGCGAGTACCAGGCCGCCATGACGGCTGCTGGCCACACCGACTTTTCGCACCTGAGCCTGGAGGGCTACATGAATGCCAAGGCGCTGACCGAGGCCATGCGCCGCGCCGGGCCCAAGCTGACGCGTGACGGCCTGGTGGCGGCCCTCAACGGCATGAAGGAGTACGACATTGGTGGCGTGGTGCTGAGCTTTGGCAAAGGCGCTGCCAGCGCCTCGCGCCTGGTGGAGCTCACCGTGGTGGGCAACCGGGGTAACTTGGTCAAGTAAGGTCACCTTTGATGGCGTCAGCCGCCCAGAGGCCTGGTGCGGCACGCTGGCACACAGGACCTAAACAATAGCAAACTATTGTTTAAATACAAGCGCTAATGGCCTATTGAGCTTGAAATTTAGTCGTAAAACCAGGCAGTGGCTTCTTCGGTGGCCCATTGCAAGGCGAGGTGGGTGTCCCCAAACAGCATGCTGCACAGCTGCGCGGTCGCGGCGGGTTCGCGGGTCCAGCCCTTCAGGGCAATGCCAATGCGCCTCCGGTCACCTCCGGCGCGGTGGGTGAGGTCGCCGTACTCGTTGACCACCCGGCACAGCAGTGCCACAAAGCCGTTGACCACCGTGCGCACTGGCTTGCCGGTGTCTCTGGCGTGGTGTTGAAGTGCGCGAATGAACCGCAGCAGGTAATCGAGCTTGCACACATGAGAAAACGTGTGGGCAAACTGGCGCACGTTCGAGCCCTGAATGGCCATCAGCTCGCGCTCGATGATGATGTCAAGCCCCTCGTCCTGATACTCGGGCAGCCCGGGCTCGGCCAACATGCGCTGGATGCGGGCAACCGCCCGGCCCACGCTGACGTCGGCCTCGATCAGCGCTTCCCTGAATGCCAGGCCCTCCGTGGGCTGGGTGCCCTTGCCACCCGATGGCATAGCCGCAGCGGCTCGGCGCAGGTCGGTCATCATGTGGCGGATCTTGGCCTCCCGCACCGGCACGGTGCCAGCGATGTCGGCCAGGTTGATGCGCAGGAACAGATGCAGGATGCCGAGGCGTTCGGCCTCCGACATTTCGCGCATGGGAATGAGGTCCACCAGGGCCGACAGCGACCCTTCACCGGTGCTGACCACGCCAAACACGTCATGGAACCGGATGATGTGCAAAAACAGCCAATGGTCCAGCTCGGTACGGAACTGGCTTCGCAAGGCCGCTTGTTCGGGGCTGTACTGCAAGTGGTAGTAGCCAATGGTGGGGTGGCGATCGCGCTGGATGATTTTGCCAATGTCGTGGTACAGCGCCGCCACCGCGATGTAGCCCTTGGCCGCCTGTGCCGACCAGCCGCGCGCAGCCATTTCGGGCGATTCGTAAATGGCCAGGTAGTCGCACTCCAGGTCGGCCATTTGGTACAGCAGCTCCTGGTCGCTGGTCTGCACCACCGCACTCAGACCGTGCTCGTTGATCTGCAGGGCCTTTTTCACCACCGCCCGCACATGGCCGGGCGTGTCGCGGTTGTCTTTCGGGTCGCGCTCGTGGTCCACCAACCCGGCAAGGTCGCGCCCGAACGGCAGCTCGGTCAGCGCCCGCTCGCTGGGCCAGGGGTCTGCCGCCAACGCAACAATCAACCGGGCAAAGGCGGAGTCGGGCAGAAAATGGGGCTGGCTGGCTGGCACGGTCATCGGGGCGTCCTTGGAACTTGAATGGGCTTGTGTCAATATCACGCGGTTGTTGTCCACTCTACACACCGCACACACCATGCGCCGTTTTTAACGAATGGCTACGCGGGTCAAAGGCGGTCAACGGGCGCACAACCCTTCAACCGCCGGGCAGGCGGCACCGCATGTGATGCCACCATGAATTCACCCACCGACGCCATCGACGCACCACAACCCCTGGGATACTGGTCGGGTGTGGCCGACCGTGCAGGTGTGGCCGATTGCCTGGCATGGTCGGAGTCCATGTGCGCGCAATTGCCACTGGACGAGGCTGGTGCCTTTGCCATGCGGCTGGCCATCGAAGAAGTGTGCGTCAACATTGGCGACCATGGCTATAAAGGCCAAGCACCCGGGCCCATGTCGGTGACGGTGTCACAACACGCCGACCCACCGGCACCGCGCATTGAGGTGCACATCTTTGATCGCGCCGCGCCATTTCACCCGGAGGACGCGCCTGAACCAGACCTGGAAGCCGACGTGCACGGCCGTCGAGTAGGTGGTTTGGGTTGGTTTCTGATTCGCCAACTCATGGACAGCATGGCGTACCAGTCTGAAGGGGGAGAAAACTGCCTGACCTTGGTCAAATGGCTGCCGCCTTCTGCCAAAGCGCCTGACCACAACCCTCAACGCTCGGTTGGGCCCTGGAGTCCAGTCGTGGGTGCGTAGCGCGCCATCAGGCAGGTGATGTCGTCGGTTTGTGGGCCTCCGCCCTCAAACGCCTTGACCGCCGCCTGGATGGCGCCGGGCACCTCGTCCACGGGGCTGTGCATGTGCGTCAGCAGCAGGGCTTCCAGCCTCTCAGACTCGAACATCTGGCCCTCGGGGTCAAAGGCTTCGGTCACGCCGTCGGTGAACATGAACAGGCCATCGCCGGGTGCCAGGGTCAGGTGCCCCAACTCGAAGTCCATGCCTTCGAACACCGCCAGCGCAATGCCCCGGGTGGCTGGCACAGGCTCCAGCGGGCCGTCGCTGCGCAACACATACGGGGGGTTGTGGCCCGCGTTGGCATAGGTCACCTGACCGCTGCGGGTGTCGATGACGGCATAAAACAAGGTGACAAACATCATCTGGTCGTTGTCCACCGCGAGCAGGCTGTTGAGCTGGCTGACGCAGTTGGCGGGGTCGTCGCTGAACTTGGCCACTGCACGCAGCAGGGTCCGCGACACCGCCATGAACAGGGCGGCCGGCACGCCCTTGCCCGATACATCGGCCACCGTCATGGCCACCCGGTGCTCGTCCAGGTCAAAGTAATCGTAAAAATCCCCGCCAATTTCTTTGGCGGGCGTCATGGACGCGCAAATGCTCAGGCCATTTCGGGGCACAAAGCGCCTGGGCAAGATGGCGCTTTGCATCTTGGAGGCGATCTCCAGCTCGTGCTGCAGCGCGATGTACTGGGTCTTGACCCGCAGGGCCTCGCGCAGCTCCACCACCATGCTGGTCAGGATGTTTTGCTGGCGTACGATGCGCCCGGTCATGCCCGACAGCACCATGGCCAAGCGCCGCAGCGAGTCGTCTGGCCGCTCGCCGTGGCTGTCGTCACCCAGGCTGGCCAGCAGCCGGTCATCGTCCGAACTGTCCGACACCTCTGACAACACCCTGAGCTCACGCTGGATGACCGATTCCTGGCGGCGGCGAATCCGCTCACGCAGTGCTCGGTTGGCAATCAACTCGTGGGCGTGCTGGCGAAACACCACCACGGCGTCGGCAATTTGTCCGATCTCGTCGCTGCGTCCGCGCTGCAGCGGCACATGCGCCTCTCCGCGCGACAACGACCTGAGCGCATCAATGGCGGCCTGCAGTGGCTGAAAGCTGCGCCACAGCAACGCATTGAGCAAGCCAATGCCCATCAGCACCAGGGCCACCGCACCCAGCAAGGACCACTGCACCAGCTGCCGGGTGTCGGCGCGCGAGGCCGTCACGTCCTCCATCAGCACCAGGCTGCCCGCCGGGCTGCCAGAGACTTCATGGACAGGCACGCCCGACACCACATAGCTGCGCGCGCCCACGTCCACCTCCTGGAAAGTTGGCACCCGGGGTGACACGCGGCTGGCCACCGAACGGTGCAGCTCGGGCGCAGTGGATTCAGCCAAACTGCCGCGCACGGTGATGAGGCTGGCCTCTGCCCCCAGGTGCCGAGCCAGCCGGACCAGTGCGGGCCGCGCGGTTCGGCCCCCGATCAGCACCACGGCACCACCCCCGGTGTCCATGGCCTGCGCCGCCACCACATAGGCCTGACCGGTGGGCAATATGCGCAGGCCGGTGGATGGCTTGCCGTCAAGGGCCTTGTCGATGACGGTGGCATCCACCACCGCGCCCGTCGATGCCACGCCTGCCGCAAACAGCGGTTCGCCGTTGGCCCCCACCACCATCACAAACTCGGGGGGCGCTGCCCCGTCCACGGCCAGGCTGGTGCGCCCCAGACCCTGCAAGGCGTCGCTGTAGCGGGCAGCGGCCACGGCCTTGGCAAACGCGCCGTCCTGTGCCAACCGGGCCAGTTCGGTGGTCAAGGCGGCCAACTCGACATCCAGCACCTCGTTCCACAGCGCCACCTGGCCAGCCTGGGTGGCCTGGGCAATGCGCTGGTGCAAGATGGACTCGCGCAGCACGGCAGTGCCCGACAACAGCACCGTCAGCGAGACCAGGCCCGCAGCCACCCAGACCGTGATGCGGGTTCTGAGCAGCATCACACGGGTCCTTGGTCAAGGGCCCGCAATGCATGGGCCCGAATGGCCTCGATGCGGGGGGCCAGCTTGCCGTCAAAGTCAACCGCCAGCATCTCTTGCGCCAGGCTCTCCACCTCGGCCAGTCGGTCTTGAATGTCGGCATCGCCTTGCAACAGGCGATGCAGCGCGGCCTGCCAAGGGTCGTCGTCGGGGTGGGGGGCGAACTCATCGCTGCCCAGTGGCTTCAGGGCCATGGCGGGGGGCAAGCGGGCATGCAGCAGCGCATGGGCCCGGTGGGCACTGCGCCCGAGGCCACCAGCCACCAGGGCGGCCGTCAGGGCGGCCACCAGCACCACCACCACCGGCAGCCAAGCCACATGCTGCCACCCTTGCTGGGCAAACTGGGTGGTGGCCACCTGCACCTCGACCGCACCCGCCATGCGGCCAGCAACCGCCACCGTGGCCAGCGCCTGGGCCATTTGTTCGGCTGATAGCACAGGGGTTGCCGCCAGGGTGCGACCCTCAGCGTCTCTGAGCGTGATCTGGCTGACGCCGGGGGTAGAGCGCTGAATCTTTTGCAGATAAGCCTCTGTCCGTGGAATCTGCTCCAGCGGTGCGCCGTGGGTCACGGCGTTTTCAAACTGGCCCGCCAGGGTGCGGGCCACCGAAGCGGCAAACGCTTGGGCCTGCGACGAGGCGGTCAGCGCGGCCTCTTGCTGCATGTGGGCCACGACCCACCAACTGCCCGCACCACCGCAGCCAGCCACCACCGCGAAGCTCAGGGCAGCCAGCCACCGGCGCGGAAAGCGAACCATCCAGAGCGTGGCGTCAGGTTTCACGGTCCAGCGCCCTTAGTTTGGCAAGCCCGTCGTCCAAGTCCCGATGGAGCGCGGCCCACAGGCGCTTGCGCGCCCATGCGGCCTGGGCCAACCCGTGGGTGGTGGACTGCGGTGCCACATCGGTCGCGCTCAGCACGGCCAGGGCGTCGTGCGCGGGACGAAACACCCTTGCCAGAGCCCACGCGCCCGCGGCCACCGCAGCCAGCAGGCTGGCCAACAGGCCCCACACCAGCCGATCGTGTGACAGCGCGTTGAGCAGCGGTGTCCGTACCCCGCCTGTCGGCTTGGCTTCATGGTCAATCGTCAGGGCAATACCACCAATCGCCACACCCAGGTCGTCCTCGATGCGCGCGCCGATCACCCGCTCGGCTTGCCCTTGCAGGTGCCAGCGGCCAAGCTGCGCAAGGGCCAGCACCCATTCCGCCGGAACCTGCGAGCCCACGGCGCTGCGGTCGGTGCTGTAGAGCAGCACGCCCTTGTCGGAGAACAGGTCGATGCTGAGCACGCCCGGTGCGTTGGCCCGCTCCAGCTCAATGGCTGGCTGCAACGCGCCCAGCTGTTGGAGCGAAAGGCCAATGGCCAACCTGGACTGCACATTGGCCTCCAGCGTGGCGAGCAAATGGGCGTCGTGTGCATCGGACACCGACTTTTGCAACGAGGCGGCCGCCAAAGTACCCGCGAAGTAGCCCGCTGCCAGCGTCACGACCATGCCACCACACAGGGCCAGGATGATGCGCAGGCGCAGTGTCATGCCAGCACCCCCGAAGCCGTGCATACACCGGGCACCGAGGCGGTGGTGCAGCGCCGCTCGGCCCTGCTGGCACTGGGCACCAGCACCGCTGCGGCCGACAGGCCGGCGCGGCGGGCCACGCTGTTCAGGTTCAGGTGGGTGCCGTACAGCTCGGCTGCGTCGCCTGGCCTGACGGCACCCGCTGGAAGGTCGGTCACGTCCACGCTCAGCAGCCCCATGGCCATTGCGCCGACGATGGGCGCTGCGTGCCCGTGCAACACCACCTGCCCGCCTTGGGCCAACGGCATCGGCAGACCGTCGCCGTACCCTGCCGCCACCGTGGCAATGAGCGAGGGCCGTGGCGTGCGGAACAACCCACCGTAGCCAACGGCCGTATCGGCAGGCACGGCCACCACCTGCAACACGGGTGCGGTGAGGGTCGCGACCACCGCCAACTGCTGCCCGTGGTCGGGCGCAGTGTCTATGCCATACAGCGCAGCGCCTACCCGGGCGTGGTCGCCGTGCAGCGGTGGCTCGGCCAGCACCCCGGCCGAGGTGGCCACACAGCGGCGGGCTGCGGGCAGCCGGGCGGTCCATTGCGCGAATCGCGCGCGTTGGCGCAGACAGGCCGGGTCGTGCGGCGCATCGAAGCGGCTGAGCTGCGTGACCCAGTCGGTGATGTGCAAGCCCTCCAGCCAATCGGGATGGTTCAGCAGCGCGACCACGTCGGGCTCTTGCAGACCCAGGCGGGTCAAGCCGGTATCGAGGTGGATGGCCACGCGGTGCGGTGTGTGGTGAAGCCGGGCGCTTTCACGCACGCTGGCCACTTCTTCCAGGCTGGTCAGCACAGGAACCAGCCCGTGGGCGGCATGGTCCGCCATGGACATGCCCGCCAGGCCATACAACACCAGCACATCGGCGTGCGGAGCATGCGCAGGCAGCGCGGCCCTGACCGCGAGCCCGCGCTGCGGGGTATCTACCCAAAAGTACCGGCAGCCAGCCGCCGCCAGGACCGGCACCACATGGGTCAGGCCCAAGCCATAGGCATCGTGCTTGACCACCGCGCCCACACATTGCCCGGTAAACCGCGCCTGAACACGCTGCCAATTGCAGCGCAGCGCATCCAGATCCACCGTCAGCAATAGGCCCACAGACCGTGTCATGGGGTTGCCTCGGGGGGCTGCACACGGCGGTAACGAATGCGGTTGGGCCCTGCCCCCACCGCCACACCCTGCCAGCCTTGCCGCATCAGGTGCTGTTGACCCTCCGTGTCAAAGCAGTCGAGCTCCACGTCGGTTGCGGATGGCTCTGCGCCGCCAGCAGGCGGCTGATGGGGCAAGCGAACCCCAATGAAGCGCGGGCTGCCCCCGTACATGTGCTTGATAGCCCGCAAGGTAAAACCGCCGCTCAGCAGGTTTCTCCAGCTGGCCTGGTTGGCGGGCGATGCGGTGCCAAATACCTGTGCCTGTGGCCCCGCCATGCGCACCCGCTGCGCAATGAACGCCTTTTGCAACCCCAGACCACGCCACGCCTGCAGCACGCCGGAGCCAGCCAGTTTCACCAGGGGCATGCTGGGGTCGGGGGTCCATTCTGGCGATGGGTCGTCGTACACGGCCATGGTCCGCAGCAACACGGTGTAGGCAATCATGTCGGGCCCATGGAACACGCCCGCCAGTTCGCCCCGCCCGAGCAGGGTGGCTGCAAAGAAGTCGGGCTCTTCGCGGCGAACCACGCTGGCCGCAATGCCTTCCAGGGACGCCAGATGCAGGGCGCACACCTGCTGGTGGTCAGCGATGGTCAGGCGTTGCCAGCGCAACCCTGGTGGCAACGGAACATCCAGATCGACCAAGTCCACGGTGCGGCTCATGTGCCAACCTTGGTGGTACCGATGATTTCGGCGTAGTTGAGCATGTCGATGGGCGGATACACCCCACCCAGATTGCGTGCCACCTCCATGTTCACAATCAGGGAAAACCGCTTCAGCGTTTCAATGGGGATGGAGGAGGCCGGCTTGCGGTTGACCAGTATGTCCACCGCCTTGACTGCAGCCAGCTGGCCCACCGAGTAGTAGCGGCTGACCAGGCCCACCAGCACGCCACCCGAACGCACCGACAGCTCGGCCGCGCCAAACGTGGGCAGGCGTTGGGTGAGCGCGGCGGCACACAGGCGGGGCATGACGGTGCCCAAAAACGTATCGGGCAGCAGGTACAGCCACTGGGCCCCTTGCTGGTGGAGGTTGGCCACCAGCGCCTCCAGGCCATCGGCGGTGGGTTTGCCTTTGTCGTCCAGCTTGACCTTGTGTGCCACCATGTGCACACCCGAGCTCTGGCAATAGGCCTGTACCTCGTCCACGATGACCCTGGAATTGAGCTCGGTGGGGGTATAGAGCAGCCCCAGCCTGGTGAACGGCATGTACGACTGCATGGCCCTCATTTGCACCACCGTGGGCACCACATGGACCACGCCCGTGACGTCGCGGCCCTGGCCGCTCAGGCTGGGGACGATGCGTGCTTGAACCGGTGCCGCCACGGGCGCAAACACCACCGGAACCTTCGCCAGCGCGTGGCTCTGTGGCGCGTCGAACTTGCCCGTCACGGCCAGCGTGACGCCGGTGCCCCAGGTGTAGATCAAGTCGGGCTGGAAGGCCACCGCCTCTTCCAGAATGGCCGGGACGTTGGCCACATTTTGCTGCACATCGCGCACCATGAATTCGCACTTCAGACCGGCGTTGGCCAGGTAGGCAAAAAAACCCCGCTCGATGTCCGTCTCACCCCGAAAAGTCAGCATGAGAATGCGGGGGCGGTTGGGCAACACTGGCCGCAGCTGTGGCTGTGCCCCGACCTGGCCCAGGCCACCCAGGGCCATGCCGCCCAGGCTGAGATTCACAAAAGTCCGTCGATCCATGCAGCGTTTCCCTGGAGTTGGTTCAAGCAGCCGTGGGTTCATGGCGAGATTGCCAAGCGTAGAACAAATTGCCGACGATCACCACCCCACCGGTGATGGCAATGGCAGGCCCCAGCCCCAACGCGCCCAACAAGCCCGCACCCACCGCTGGCCCCAACGCACTGCCGCCACGCTCCAGCATGCGAAAAAAGCCCAACACCTGCGAGGAAGACAACCCACGCACGCGCTCCGCCATGACCAGCACCAGTTGGGTTTGCGACGTGACCGACATGGCCTGCCCAATGCCCAACAGCACCAGCAAAGCAACCACGGTGGTGTCGTTCAGGGGCACCAGGCCCAGCAGACCACCGGCACCCGCCAGCAGGCCACCTACCACGACAAAGCCGCGCTGACGGTCCAGCCGCCTGGCCCAGGCAGCCAGGGGTGCCACACCCAACACCATCAGCAGCGGATAGATCATGAGAAAGCGGCCAATCTCAGAACTCGAGTACCCCTGCTGCGCCAACCCGATGGGCACCAGGTAAAAACAGGTGGCTGCCAGCATGAGTTTGGCCGGTACCGCCGCACCCACCATGAGGCTGCGTAAACCGGGCGATCGCCACACGGCGGCCACACTCACCAGGCCAGTGTCGCCTTTTACAGACACATCGGCAGCTTCATGCGGATGAGGAGTAGCCACCGAATGCCAGGCCAGTGCCACGGCCAGCACACAGAGCCATGCGCCCAGCGCGAAGACCACGGAAACGCCCCACCGATCGGCCAGCAAACCACCCAGCGGTGGCCCACACAGGCCAGCCACCAGAATGGCGCGCACAAACACCGCCAAGCTGGGCGTGCGGTTGCGGTCGTCGGACCCATCGACCACCGCGCCCTGCGATGACACAAACACCAGCGCAAAGCCCAACGCGCTGAGCACGCGGGCCAGCGTGAATACCCAAAAATCGGTCGTCATGCCCGACAAGGCGTAGCCCACCGCCGCCACCGCAGCACCCCCCATCAAGCCCCGACGACGGCCCAGACGGAGGGACAGCGACGCAAATGGCAGCTGGCACAGCGCCACCACCACGAGAAAAGCCACCAGCGGCACACTGCCCCAGGTGGTGGCGTTGTCCAGCCCCTCGGGCACCAGAGCACGGGCATGGCTGGGCAGAAAGGGCCGAATGAGCTCTTCGCCCAGCATGAACAAAAACAGCACCGGACGCACGGCGGTGGCCGCAGGGCTGGCACCACTCAACGGGCTGTTCCCGCGGGTGGCGAGCCGCTGGTCGAGGTGCCGATCCAGCGCCATCAAATAGCGGCTGAACGACAAGCTGCCCAGCAGTGCCATGAGTTCATTGGCCATGAGCAACACCACCACCGCCAGAAAGCCAATGTCCAGCGCATTGGCCCGCAGGTGGCGCTCCAGCACCTGGACATCGATGGCCACGCGGATTTCTGCCACGGTCTCCCCAAGCACAACCACCGGCTCCGACACCGCATGGGCTTTGCCAGGGGCAAGCTCCACGCCTCGACTGAAAGCGGTGCGCCCTTGCGCATCCACCAGTGCCATGGCGACGATTTCCGGGCCTGACTGGAGCAGGGCATCAAAGTGGGCCTCCACGCCCCGCAACTGGGCCAAAGGCACACCGGTACCAATGGCCAGCGCCACCTGGGCTGACGACGCCCGAGCAACCGACTGCGCTTTGGCCAGCATCTGTGGCGGCAGCGTGTCTTGCGCAATGCCCGTTGCCTGCCAGTGAAGCGCCGCCAGGGCCAGTGACAGCACCACACCCGCCAGCAGCGACAGGCTGCCTTTAAAGCCAGGCCGAAGCACAGCAGCCCCCCGAACACGCTCACCCGGCTGGCTGGTCACGCACACGCGCCGGGCAAGCCGCATGAGCACGCCACCACCCAGCACCATGACCACACCCGCCAGACCAAGGGGCACCCACAGCGCGGTTCGGACCTCACTGGCCAAGCGCTGCTGAAGTCTGCCAAGCAACTCCGGATCAAACCTGACCTGCACCGTCCCTTGTCTCTGGCCCAGGTCGTCCAGCAGTTCCTGGCTGACCGTGTGGTGGTCCGCTGGCGCGGGTGTCTGGCCAACGCGTGACGGGTCGGCGCTGAACAGCACCACCCCGCGGGCGTCGACCACATCAAAGCTCACAATGGCGGCGTCCTGGTCGGTGGCCCTGCGCAACAAGGCAGGCAAAGTGGTTTGGGTGCTCAGCTCCAGCCCCGTGCCCATGGCACGTTCGGCCGTCAGGGCAACCCGTTGGGCCGACAGCTCAAAGCGAGAGCGCACCGAGTCTTCAGCGTTGCTGTGCAACGCGTCGTACGACAGGTACGCACCCAGGCACAAAAAGGCAGCCACCACGGCCATACACATGGCCAAGAAGGCCTGCTGCGCGCGCACGCTGGCCTGAAAACTTGCCTCCGCTGTGTCGTTCTCAGTTACCGCTGGCATGGTCTGAGGCATTCGGCTCCATCAGATACATCTTGTACACATTGCGACCAGCGTGTTTGGCCGTGTAGAGCGCAGCGTCTGCCAGCTCCAGCAGCGTGTCCACGCTGCTGCCATGTTCGGGATACATGGCAATGCCCACGCTCGCCCCGATATGGGCCACGCCACCTCGCAAGATGAATGGCTGGCGCATGGCGTCCACCAGCCGCTGTGCCAGGTCTTCGACCACTGCCTGACCGTCCAGGCTGGGCAGCACGCACAGAAATTCATCACCACCCAGGCGCGCCACCGTGTCCACGCTGCGCAGGCTGTCATTGGCGCGCCGGGCCACTTGCTGGAGCAACTCATCACCAGCGGCATGGCCCATGTGGTCGTTCACCCACTTGAACTTATCCAGATCCATGTAGAACACCGCGAGTTGCCCGCCGGTGCGGCGCACCTGCATCAGGCCCTGGTGCAAACGGTCACGGCCAATGACCCGATTGGGCAACCCTGTCAGGGGGTCGTAGTTGGCCCGCTCCAAGTCAAGTTTGGCGCGCTGCAGGTCCGCGATGGTGCACTCCAGCTCGTATTCGCGTGCTTCCAGCTTGACCACCATGCGAGCGAACCCCTCCGCCAAGGCCGTGAGGGTGGGCGACTGCGAGCGCACCGACGTCATGGCCAACAAAGGCTGCACGGCTTGCAAGTCACCATCTGCCGAAATGCGGTTGACCACCTCCAGCAACTGGTTCAGAAATGGTTCGGGCTCGGGAGCTTGCTCAGCTGGGCTCATGGCGTTTCTTTCTGCGGTACCGCTCCGTTTGGGTCCTAAACGGCTCAGTGTAGCGGCGCCACTTGCAAGCAGCCAGAGGGACTGCACGCAGCCAACCCGGGGCCGGTTCCTGCGCCATGTGGCAGGGGTTACCCGTGTCACAATGGTTTGGTTGTGGTGCCTGCCAAGCTGCGGCACATCCCATTCCATCGTTGAAAGATCCCCATGGAAATCACCGTGATACAGCTGGAGCCCGTCACCGTGGTTGCGGTGGAAGGCAGTATCGACAGCCTGACCGCTGACCAACTGACCAAGGCATTTTCCGAACACATTGAAGCCGGACGCACCCGACTGGTGGCCGACCTGTCCGGCGTGCACTACACGAGCAGCGCCGGTTTGCGCTCACTGCTGATTGCCCTGAAAAGCAGCCGGAGGCTGGGTGGCGATTTTCGGGTGGCCGCCGTACAGGCCAATGTGCTGAGCGTGCTGTCGATGTCGGGATTTACCAACCTCATCAAGGTGTTTGAAACCACCCAGGCCGCCACCGACAGCTTTGCTTGATACTGTAGCTAACTATCCTTATACAACAAGCGATAGAGGCATTTTTTATTCATCATTTTGGCTGCCAACTGGCTATTTGCCATCGGGCAGTTCGATCTTCACTTCCAGCACTTCCAGGTTGTCCTGGCGCTCAAGTTGCACCTTGATGTCGTCGGGATTGATCTTGATGTATTTGCTGATGACGGCAATCAGATCGCGCTGCAGGTCTGGCAGGTAGTCTGGCTCTGCCGCGTTGCGCCCACTGCGCTCATGCGCCAGGATGATTTGCAGGCGCTCTTTGGCCACACTGGCCGTTTTCTTTTTTTCGCCCAGCAGGAATGAAAGAAATGACATCACTTACTTTCCCCCGAACAGGCGCTTGAAAAAGCCTGGTTTTTCCGCATCGGTAAAGCGCAGAGGCTTGTCTTCGCCCATAAAACGCGCCACCACGTCTTTGTACGCTTCTGACACATCGCTGCCCTGCAAATGCACCGCAGGTACACCCTGGTTAGACGCCTGGAGCACCGATTCGCTCTCGGGAATCACCCCAATCAACGGGATGCGCAAAATGTCCTGAATGTCTTCCAGCGACAGCATGTGGCCGTCTTGCACCCGGTTGGGGTTGTAGCGGGTGATGAGTAGGTGCTCTTTGATCGGCTCCAAACCCTCAATGGCACGCTTGGTTTTGCTGCCCAACATGCCAAGAATACGGTCAGAGTCGCGCACACTGGAGACCTCGGGATTGGTCACCACCAGCGCAGCATCGGCAAAGTGCATGGCCATGAGGGCGCCTGTTTCTATGCCAGCGGGTGAATCGCAAATGATGTACTCAAAGCCCATGTCGGCCAGGCCCTTCAGCACCCGCTCGACACCCTCCTGGCTCAGGGCATCTTTGTCGCGGGTTTGAGAAGCGGCCAGCACAAACAGGTTGTCGCATTGCTTGTCTTTGATGAGGGCCTGGTTCAGGTTGGCTTCGCCCTGGATGACATTGATCAGGTCGTACACCACGCGGCGCTCGCAGCCCATGATCAGGTCGAGGTTTCGCAGACCCACGTCAAAGTCGATGACCGCTGTTTTGTGGCCTCTCAACGCCAAACCCGCTGAAAAACTGGCGCTGGTGGTGGTTTTGCCCACGCCGCCCTTGCCCGAGGTCACCACAATAATTTTTGCCATTCCACGCATTCCTGTAGAAGTGCGCGTGGCCGGTGCTCATTGCAAACCCGGTCACACCCGCGCACAAACGCTGCTATTTTGCCTGCTTTGGTTCGCTGTTTTTTGGCGACCTGCAGCCCTTGGACCCGCGACAACCCCGATGAGTGTGGTCCCGGCCGCTTCAATGCTGAATGGGCAGTATCACCAGCTTGTCACCGCCCTCGGCGGGTTGCAAACTGACCATGGCGGGCTTGCCCTTGACGGCCTCGGGCAAAGGTACGTCGCTGGTTCGGTAAATACCGGCGATAGAAATCAGTTCAGCTTCCAGACTCAGCGCAAAGATGCGCGCATCGCCGTTGCCTCGGGCACCGGCAATGGCCTTGCCGCGCAGCGGTGCGTACACATGGATGTGACCATCGGCAATGACCTCGGCTCCCGGGTTGACCATGGCCATGACCACCAGGTCACGCCCTCTGGCATAGACCTGCTGCCCGGAACGCAGGGGCTTGTCGATCACCAACGCGGTTGGCACCATGTCTGTCTGTGCGGCTCCAGCCTGGACCACGGCTGGCGGTTGATCGCTGGTGGACGGGTTGGCCAATGGCTGGGAACCACCGGACTCAGTCATGGGGTCACCACTGCCACGTTCGCGCTGCAGCACGGCTTCGGGTGCAGCTACCAGGCCCATGGCCAGTGCCGCCGCCATTTGCGCCACCGTACCGCCCTTGACCGCCACCGGCCAGGTACGCTGGCTGCGCAAAAACACCACCAGTTGCTGAAAGTCGGGCACTGCTGGGTGCTCGTCACCCAACGCCAAGGGGCTCAGGTCAATGACCAAGGGTTCGTTGTCGAAAAAATTGGGGTTGTCACCGTACTGCACCTGCCACTCGTCGGCCAGGCGCTGCAGGTTGGCCGTTTTGAGCAACAAGGCCACCAGAGGCAGATCTGCCCCTTTGATTTCAAACGCATGCGGCTTGGTGGGTGGGGCAGGCGGCCGCGAAGCGTCGGACATGGTGGGCAATGTGTGGGCAGTGGTTGGAGGAGAGGTGATGCGAAGCGCCAAAAAAGCAGTGCCATGTCGGGATGCATGGGCGACAACCGGGCAAATCTTAGCAGCGAGAGCCAATCGATTTCAGCCAACCGGGCGTTTGGCTGAGTGAATGCGTACCAAGCTCCTGTCTCTGTATCTATAGTCTCTATTTTTAATTCGTAGTCGTAGTAGAGGTCGCGTGTGGCCTTGGATAAGCCTCAAATCCCCATGTAAATCAGATGGCTGATGCTCTCTCAAGCCTGTGACCAACCGCTATGGGCAGATGCTGCGCAAAGTGGACAAACTTCAAAGAATCACAACATCAGTGGATAAGTGATCAGTTGTTACTTAGTTATCCACATGGTTGTGGAGCACAAAAAAAAGCAACCGGGGTAGGCGGTTGCTCTATTCAGGGGCTGGTGTGTGGCTTCCAAGCCCAAAGTCTGCCCTTATGGGTGGTGGGTGAGGCCGTGGTTCAGCCCCCCATTTGGCCGCGCATACCGCTTTTCATGTCACCTTTCATGTAGCCATCACCTTTGCGGTGGCCCATGCCGTGGCGTGTGGTTTCGGCGTCGAACACCGCTTGTTGGGCGGCCGACAGGTTTTTGTAGAAGGTTTTGACGGCTTCACCCCGTTGGGCCATGTGGGCAGCTCGCTCAGCGTGCAAGGCCTGCATGGCGTCGATGCGCTCGGGCGTGGTCAAGCGGGCCATATCGACTGGTGCCTGTCGCATTGCACCGGCAGCACCCATGGGTTTGGGTTGGGTCGCTTGCACAAACTGAGCCCACGCCGCTTCTTGTTCGGCGCTCAGTTTCAATTTCGCCTTCAGGTCGGCTTGGTGTTGGGCGTGGCGCTCGGCCATGCGCTGCTGCATTTTCTCGGCGCGTGGCCCTTGGGGTGTGCCATCGGCAGACGCATCGCAGCCCATGGGGCCGCGTGCCATGGCGGTGGTGGTGGCAGCGGCCAGCAGCACAGCCACAGAAGACATCAGAAAACGGTGGGTGAGGGTGGTCATGGGGTTCTTTCGTACAAGCGTTCTGGCAGAGCGTCTGCCACCGGTCCCTGGGGTGTGGCAACACCCCGTGGATGGGATGGATGTACTGTGAACCCCCTGTGTAAGTCCTGCTTGCGTGCTGTGTGATGTTTTGTAAAGCCCCGCACGTCTCTGAAGACAGTGCAGCGCCAGTGGCAATGGCTGTAGCAGACCGTCAGGGCACCTGCCGCAAAGGTTCGACGGTGTAGCCCTCTTCGGCAATGGCCTGGGCCAAGGTGTCGGGGGGCAAGTCGCTGGTGATGTCCACTCGGTTCTGGGTTCGATCGGCCTGGACGGTGGCGGCGGGGTCCAGGGTTTTGATGGCCATCACAACAGATTTTTCGCAGTGGCCGCAGGTCATACCCTGCACAGTGAAGGTGTGGTTCATGGTTGGTAAAAATAGTAATTGGTACAAGCAGGCAAATTGCCTAGCCCTATTTTGAACCTGCGTGTGTCAGCTGGTGTCCTCTGCTTGGTTGGGGTGGGCGGTGTTCCAATGGTTGCCATGGGTGCCAATTGCTTCAGAAAGGCCGACACTTCCACCATGACCATTTCATTTGACCTTGCCATTGGCGGCATGACCTGCGCCTCGTGTGTGGGCCGTGTCGAACGGGCCCTGAAAAAACTGCCCGGTGTGTCGGATGCCACTGTGAACCTGGCTACAGAAACGGCGCGCATCGTCTCAGAGGCCTCCGATCCCGACTTGGCTGCCCGTGCCGCCCGAGCGGTGCGAGACGCTGGCTACGAACCCCGACCTGTGTCCGACGCAGACGCTGACACGCCACAACCAGCATGGATGGGCATCAGCCGCGACTTTGTGCCCGTGCTGATCGGTTTGCTGCTGACGGCTCCGCTGGTGCTGCCCATGGTGGGAGACCTGGTGGGCCAACACTGGATGCCGCCCGCTTGGGTGCAGTTTGTGTTGGCCACCCCTGTGCAATTTGGGCTGGGCTGGGTGTTTTACCGCTCGGCCTGGCATGCCCTGCGCAACCGCTCGGGCAACATGGAACTGCTGGTAGCCATTGGTACCACGGCGGGCTGGGCCATGTCCACCTGGCTGTGGTGGAAGGCCGAACCGGGCGAAATGGTCCATTTGTTTTACGAAGGTTCGGCGGTCGTCATCACCCTGGTGCTATTGGGTAAATGGTTGGAATCCCGGGCCAAGCGGCAAACCACCAGCGCCATTCGGGCGCTTCAGCACCTGCGGCCCGAGGTGGCTCACCTGCTGCCCGATGGCGTTCGGCGCACCGAAGCGGTGGATGTACCGGTGGCTGAGTTGCTGAACGGTGACCAGGTGGTGGTGCGTGCAGGCGAGCGGTTTCCTGCCGATGGGGTGTTGACCCAGGGCGACACCCAGGCCGACGAGTCCATGCTCACCGGCGAAAGCATGCCTGTGGCCAAAACCGTGGGCAACTCTGTGACCGGGGGCAGCCTCAATGGCGATGGGGTGGTGCATGTGAAAGTCACGGCTGTGGGTGCCCAGAGCACATTGCAGCGCATCATCACCCTGGTGCAGGACGCACAGGCGGGCAAGGCACCGGTGCAGCGGCTGGTGGACAAGGTGGCGTCGGTGTTTGTACCGGTGGTGGTGCTCATCGCCCTGGCAACACTGGGCGGTTGGATGGCACAAGGCCTGGCTTTTGAAACAGCTGTGCTCCATGCGGTGGCTGTGCTGGTGATTGCCTGTCCGTGTGCGCTGGGCCTGGCCACACCGACTGCCATCATGGCTGGGACTGGGGTAGCGGCGCAGCACGGTGTGCTGATCAAAGATGTGCAGGCCCTTGAGCTGGCCCACCGGGTCAACACCGTGGCCTTTGACAAAACCGGCACCCTCACCGTGGGCTTGCCGGTGCTCCACCATGTGTGCGCAGCCCAGGGGGTGGAAGAAGGTCAGGCACTGCAACTGGCGGCGTGTTTGCAAGCCGACAGCGAACATCCACTGGGCAAAGCGGTGGTGGCCGCTGCACGTGCCCGCGACACCAACACCCACCCGGCCCAGCCAGCGCCTGTGCTGACCGATGTAAGCAGCGTGCCTGGCCGTGGCACACAGGCCAAATGGCTGCCAGAAGCGCTGCCCGGCCAACCCATCGATCTGCTCAACAGCCAGGCCCTGAGTGTGCGCCTGGGCAGCCTGCGCTGGATGGATGAACTTGGGCTGAACCTGGGCACCCTCCAAACCGAGGCACAAGCCTGGCAAGCCGAAGGTGCCACCGTGTCCGCTCTGGCTGTGGGCCCACAGGTACTGGCCCTGTTTGGTTTTGCCGATGAACCCAAACCAGGCGCTGCCGACGCCATTGCCGAGCTCAAGGCACGCCATATCCAGGTGGTCATGATTTCTGGCGACAACCAGGGCGCAGCCTATGCCATGGCTCGCCGCCTGGGCCTTGACCCGGACAGTGGCGACGTATTGGCCGAGGTGCTGCCCGGCGACAAGGCCGCCCAGGTCAACACCCTCAAAAGCCATGGGCGCACGGTATGCATGGTGGGAGATGGCGTCAACGATGCACCGGCCCTGGCGGCTGCCGACGTGGGCATGGCCATGAGCAACCCACACAGCCACGGTGGAAGTGGCGGCTCTGACGTGGCCATGCATGCCGCCGGCATCACCCTCATGCGCGGTGACCCCATGCTGGTGGCCCAGGCGCTCGATATTTCGCGGCGCACGGTGAAAAAAATCCGCCAGAACCTGTTCTGGGCCTTTGCCTACAACGTAGCCGGTATCCCACTGGCCGCATTGGGCTACCTCAATCCCATGTTGGCGGGTGCGGCCATGGCGCTGAGCTCGGTGTCGGTGGTCAGCAATGCCTTGCTGCTCAAGCGATGGAAACCCACAGCCCACCACCCGTCCAAGCCTTGAAACAGACCCGCTAACCCTCGTTTACCCAGCTACAGATACACCCACTCAGGGATGTCGGCAGCTGAAAAGCCCACGCACAGCACAAGTTTGTGGATAAAAATTATGAATTTGGTTGGTTATCCACAGCGTGTGGACCACTCCTGGGGTTGTACCCATTCGGGGTACACCCGCAAAAGCCGCTTGCCCACAAACTTCAGAGCGGGCTAATGCGTTGATTCAAAAGACCAAAACCCACTTGTCCACCTCCGCTGCCGCCCCTCTACTACTACTGCTATTGAAATATAGAAGCTATAGATAAGAAGAAAACCTGCTGCTGCTGTCCTACAGTTGCCGCTTTGAGCTCATCATTCATGTCCCAATCACCTACGTCTTGCACGACAGACCAGCCATTGCCCCTCTGGCAAGGGCTGTGGGTGGCGGGTGTGCTGTCGCTGTCGGCAGCGGTTTCGCTGGGCATCACTCGGTTTGCCTATGCACTGCTGCTGCCTCCCATGCGCAGCGACTTGGGTTGGAGCTACACCCTTGCCGGAGCAATGAACACCGCCAACGCCCTCGGCTATCTGTTGGGTGCCCTCAGTGCCCCGTGGCTGATGCGCCGCTTTCCCATCACCACCGTGTTGCTGGCGGGCTCGGTGCTTGCCAGTGGGTTAATGGCAGTCAGTGGCTTTTTGCTCGATGCCATGCCCCTGCTTGCGCAGCGGCTGCTAGCTGGTGTGGCCAGTGCCTGGGTGTTTGTGGCCGGTGGCTTGTTGGCCGCCCGCCTGGGCACCTGGTACCCCCGGCATAGCGGGCTGTTGCTGGGGGTGGTGTATGGCGGTGTGGGCTGGGGCATCGTGCTGTCGGCGTGGCTGGTTCCAGCGGTGATGCAGGCCCACGGCGGCGAAGCCCATGCCTGGGCGTGGGCGTGGTGGTGGTTGGCCCTGGCCTGTGGTGTGGCGACCCTGGCATTGACATGGCCTGCGAGATTTTTTAAGAAAAAACAGGCCTTATCGCTTGTCGGTAAAGCACAAACAGCTATTGTTTCTGATAAGGCTTCTCATGCCGCTTCAGCCAAGCTTCCTGAGGCGGGTGACCTGCGCTGGGGCCGGCTGGGCTTTGCGCTGGCAGCCTATGGCTGCTTTGGTCTGGGCTACATCGGTTACATGACGTTTGTGGTGGCGCTGCTGCGCGAGCAGGGCGTGGTGGCGGGTGATATCACGGTGTTTTATGCATCGCTGGGCCTGGCGGTGGTGGTGTCGGCCCGTTTGTGGGCTGGTCTGCTGGACAAGGCGCAGGGCGGCGGGGCTCTTGCGGTGCTCAATGCCTTGCTGGGTGTGGCTGTGTTGCTGCCCGCGTTGTTCACCGCTTGGCCGCTGATGTGGCTGTCTGGGGTACTGTTTGGCGCGGTGTTTCTGTCGGTGGTCGCTTCCACCACTGCCTTGGTGCGGCACAACCTGCCCGTGGCCCAGTGGCCAGCGGGCATCAGTGCCTTCACCATCGTGTTTGCGGTGGGGCAAATATTTGGCCCTTCGGCGGTGGGTTGGGTGGCCGATGGCCCTGGTGGCCTGACCCGTGGGCTGCTGGGCTCTGCCCTGGCGCTGTGGCTGGGGGCGGTGCTGGCCTGGCGTCAGCAGCCCTTGCGGAGTTAAAAATTGAAGCGTGGCCGGTGGTCAGCTGTCACCGCCGTCAAGTGGTTCTGTCGGCCATGTGCCGAGCCTGTATTGTTGAAGCTCTTGAATGCTGAAAGGTTGACACCATGAGTCTGGGTGAATTTGCCTATGCCAACCACACCACCCGTTTTCTGGCGGCACCACCGCTGGCGCAGCGTGCGCAGGCACCGTTTGTGGTCTGTGGTGTGCCATTTGATGGGGCGGTGACCCACCGTCCCGGTGCCCGGTTTGGCCCGGAAGCCGTGCGCCGCGCCAGCCTGATGCTGTGCGACGGCATCCACCCAGTGTTCAACGTGTCGCCGCTGGCCTACCTGGCCGATGCCGGCGACATGCGCCTGCCCAATGCCTCGTCGCTGGCCGAGGTACGTCAGCACATCGAGCGCCAGGCGCAAGGGCTCATGGCCCAGCACCATGTGGTCAGCCTGGGGGGTGACCACTCTGTGACCTTGGCGCTGCTGCGGGCAGCCAAAGCCCGCTATGGCCAGGGCGAACCCTTGGCCCTGGTGCATTTCGATGCCCACTGCGACACCTGGACCGACCACTTCGGTGAGCCATCCGGCCACGGCACCTGGACCTACGAGGCCATCGAAGAAGGCCTGGTCAGCGCCACCCACACGGTGCAAATCGGCTTGCGCTCCAGCGGTGCGCGCGAGGCCCGTGAGTACGTGCAGGACCAGGGTGGCCTGATCTTCACGGCGCGCGACCTCCGTGGTCTGGACGGTGCCGGGCTGGATGGGGTACTCACCCGCATCATGCAGCGCATGGGCAACCGGCCGTGTTACCTGACCTTCGACATCGACTGCCTGGACCCGGCCTACGCCCCCGGCACCGGCACGCCCGAGCCCGGTGGCCTGACCAGCTCGCAGGTGCTGACCCTGCTGGAGAGCCTGGTGCACCTGAACCTGGTCGGCATGGACTGTGTGGAGGTGTGCCCCGCCTACGACCATGCCGAACTCACCACCCAGGCGGCCGCGCATGTGGTGTGGACCTACCTGGCCGGGCAGACGGCCAAACACCTCTCTGCCCTGTCGCCGCTCCAGCTGGCCCAGAGTGCCCGTCCACGCCTGCCACCCATGGCCGCGAAGGACTGAGCCATGTGGAGCCATTGGCGCGAACGCCTGACACCCGGGGGGCTGTTGGGATCGGACACCCGCCTCAACCAGCTCAGCTACTACGAAGCCAGCGTGCAGCGCCCAGCCGCACAGGCTCCCTTGCAAGGGCGTGTGCAGGTCGATGTGGCGGTGGTCGGGGCAGGGTTTGCGGGGCTGTCAGCCGCCATCGAACTGCAGCAGCGGGGTTACCAGGTGGCCGTCTTGGAAGCCGACCGGGTAGGCAGCGGTGCGTCGGGACGCAACGGTGGCCAGGCCATCGTGGGGTACGCCAGTGGCCAGGGCCTGTTCGAACAGCAGTTGGGCCAGGCCGATGCCCGCCGTGCGTGGGACATGTCGCTGCAGGCCATCGACCTGATCGACCAGCGCATTGCCCGCCACGGCATCGCCTGTGACTGGGTCAAGGGCTACCTGTATGTGGCCGATTCCAGGGCCAAAGCCAAGGCCTTGCTGGCGGACATGGCAGACACTGAGCAACGCTATGGCCTGCGCACCGAGGTCGCCACCGGGGCCGATGTGGCCCGATTGATCGACAGTCCGCTCTACCATGCCGCGGCTTACGAAGCAGTGTCTGGTCACTTGCACCCGCTCAAGTACGCGCTGGGCTTGGCCCAGGCGGCGCAAGCCTTGGGCGTGCAGGTGCACGAACACAGTCCGGTGGTGGACCTGATCCGGGGCTCGCGGGTCGTGGTTCGCACCGCCCAAGGCGAGGTGCAGGCCAGCCATGTGGTGCTGGCCGGCAACTGCATGCTGCCCGAGTTCGGCCCCAGGGTGGCGCCTGAGTTGACCCCTCGCGTCATGCCGGTGGGCACCTACATCATTGCCACCGAGCCGCTGTCACCCGAGCAGTGTGCCCAGCTGCTGCCGCGCAACCCAGCGGTGTGCGACAACAACTTTGTGCTGGACTACTTTCGCCTCAGTGCTGACCACCGGTTGCTGTTTGGCGGGCGGGTCAGCTACACCACCCAAACACCGCGCGATCTCAAAGAAACCATGCGCCGTCGCATGGTGCAGGTGTTTCCCCAGTTGCGGGAGGTGGCGGTGGAATTTGTATGGGGAGGGTTTGTGGACATCAGCATGAACCGTGGCCCCGACTTCGGTCGGCTGGGCAGCGAGGGCAATGTGTTCTATCTCCAGGGCTTCAGTGGCCATGGGGTGGCCCTGACCGGCCTGGCTGGGCAACTGGTGGCTGAGGCGGTGGCCGGCCAGGCTGAGCGATTCGATGTGTTCGCGCGGCTGCGCCACCACGACTTTCCCGGTGGCCCGTGGCTGCGAACCCCCACCCTGGCTGTGGGCATGCTGTGGCACCGGCTGATGGACGCACTGCGCTGACTTGGCCATGGTTGAAAATAGGGGTCGGGCAGGCGGGCTGCCCCTGGCACCTCGCACTTGGCGTGGTGTTTCTTCGGTTTGCAGGTGTCTGGCCAACAAGGGGTTGCAGTGAAAACGGGTTATTCGAGTTTTGCGACGCTGTCGCAGGTGGTGGGTGCACTGGCGCTGGTGGGCTTGTTGCTGTTTGGCTGGATCACCGGGCAGCAGCTACCGCTGTGGCCAGCCCTGCTGGTGGTGGCAGTGAATGTGGTGCTGGCCATCCGGCTGGTGCTGGGCGTCATGAAACGCCGGGCCGCCGCGCAAGCCCAGGCAACTAAGGCACCACCACCTGCCCGATGACCTTGGCCAGCACCGGCCCATGCCGGTGGATGGCAGCCAGTGGCGCATAGCCGTAACCAATGACCAAACCGCGCATGTCGCGCCGCGTTTGGCAGTAGGCCGACAAGGGCCGCACCGTGAGGTGGTGCGCCTGCGCGGCGGCGGCCAGGGCCACGTCATCGGTGTGTTCGGGCAGGCGCAGACACAGGTGCAAACCCTGTTCGGCACCTGCCAGCCAGGGGCCATCGGGCTGGCCCAGCACGGGGTGTAAGGCATGCACCAGGGCGCTGCGCCGCTCGGCATAGGCCTGACGCGCCCGGCGCAGTGCGCTGGCAAAGTGGCCCATCTCAATGAATTCCGCCAGCGCCGCCTGCAGCGGCATTTGACCGGGGCGGTTGAGGTCGTAGTGGGCCTGCTTGAAATCGGCCACCAGCGCTTTGGGCACCACCAGGTAGCCCAGTTTCAAGCCGGGGTACAGCACCTTGGAAAAAGTGCCCATATAGAGCACCCGGCCATCGACATCCAGTCCCTGCAGCGACGACATGGGTGGGCCGCTGAAGCGGAATTCGCTGTCGTAGTCGTCCTCCAGCACCCAGGCGTTGTGGCGGCGGGCGGCTTCGAGCAGGGCCTGGCGCCGGGCCAGTGACATGACCGCCCCACTGGGGTACTGGTGCGATGGGGTGACGTACACCAGGTGGGGTGGGTGTTCGTGATCGGCGGGCTGGGGATGGATGCCTTCTGCGTCCACAGCCACTGCGCGCAGGGTCAGACCTGCCGCCACAAACGCCTTGATGGCGCCCCAGTAGGCGGGGTCTTCCATCCAGACGGTGTCGCCATGGTCGGCCAGCAAATGCGCGCACAACTGCAGCGACTGTTGAGTACCGCTGGTGATGATGACTTGCTCTGGATCGAGGTGGACGCTGCGAAACACCCGCACATAGTCGGCCACTGCGCGCCGCAACGGGCCGTGGCCACCGCTGCCGTTGTAGTCCAGCATGTCGGGGCGGGTGGCGCGCCAGTGCTTGTTTTGCAGGCGTTGCCACAGCGCCACCGGAAAGGCGCTGAAATCGGCTGGTCCTGGGGTGAAGGGCTGCACCTCCAGGGTGTTGGCGGTGGATTGGTGGGCCAGTGCCTCGCCACGCGGTGAGAGTGTGCGTGTGGCCGGTGGCGTGTGCCATTGCGCGGCGGGCCACCCGGGACCAGCGCCCCCTGCTGATGGGTTCCCGCTCGTGAGCCCGTTGCTGTTGCGTTGGCTGGCCCCCACCAGTGGCACGCTGTCGGCCACAAAGGTGCCGCTGCCCACTTGGCTGACCAGATAGCCTTCCACCGTGAGTTGGCCTATGGCTGCCAGCACAGTGTTGCGCGACAGACCCAGGTCCTGGGCCAGGTCGCGGCTGGAGGGCAAACGCTCCCCTGCGCTGAGGTGGCCATGCAGCATCGCCTGGCGCAAGGCGGTGTAGAGCTGGCGGTTCAGGGGCAGGGGTGCGCCCTTGGCCGCACGGTGTGGCGGCTGGGGGGACTGCAGGCGGGACAGGTGGGCCAGCAACAGTTCAGACAGCATGCAATCTCCGGGGGGCAGCGCACAATTGGTACCTTCATGGTGCCACAAATGGAGCCATGGCCCAGCCAATTCAGCCCCCACAATGGTCCGGCGTGTGCCACTTCCGGAGATTGCCTATGCCCTTGCCTTTGCCCACAGGCCAATTGGCCAGCCCCACGCCACTGGTGTGGTTGCCCGCCGATCACCGGGAGCTCGGCAACGAACCCCACCGCATGCCGTTTCTGGTGCTGGGGGACAAATACATCCGGGCAGTTCGGGTCGGGGCACACGCCCAGCCGGTGGTGTTCGGCCTGGCGCAGGCCGACCAGATTGACCACCTGTTGTCGCTGGTCGACGGGGTGATGCTGACGGGCTCTCCCTCCAACGTGAATCCAGCCCACTTTGGCGAGTCCGTGGCCGATCCTTCCTTGCCACTCGACGCAGAGCGCGACCACCTTACGTTGGCGCTGGTCAAGGCCTGTGTGGCACAGGGCGTGCCTTTGTTGGGTGTGTGCCGGGGCTTTCAGGAAATCAACGTGGCGCTGGGTGGCAGCTTGCACCAGCAGGTGCAGGAGGTACCTGGCCTGATGGACCACCGGGAGCCCAAGCACCTGCCTATTGAGGTGCAGTACGCCCCCGCGCACGACATCGCGATTGAGCCCGCCTCGGCCATGGCAGTGTGGGCCGGTGGCACCACCGCCCGGGTGAATTCGCTGCATGGCCAGGGCGTCAACCGCCTGGCCAGTGGCTTGCGCGCGGTGGCTCACGCGCCCGACGGTCTGGTGGAAGCGTTCGAGGTAGAAGCGGCCACCACCTTTGCCTGCGCGGTGCAGTGGCACCCGGAATGGCGGTGCTGGGAGAACCGGTTTTACGCGGCCATTCTGGGTGCGTTTGGCGAGGCCTGTGTGCAGCGAAGGCGGGGCCGCCCCAAGTGAGGTGGGTGGGTGCAGCGGCCCGGTGGCCGCTGCGAGCAGCCGTCGCAGGCGTGGCTTTTTGCGCCATCATCCGAAGGCATTTCCATCTTTAACCTAGCCAATTTATGACCGATCCTGTCCAAAAATGCAAAACGTTCAATGACCTGGAACGCTGGCTCAACGAGCGGCGCGTGACCGAGGTCGAGTGCCTGGTGCCCGACCTGACTGGCGTGGCGCGGGGGAAAATTCTGCCGCGTGGCAAGTTCACCGAAGACCGGGGCATGCGCCTGCCCCAGGGCATCGTGGGTATGGGCGTGACGGGCGAATTCCCGCAAAGTGGCCCCTACTACGACGTGGTGGACCCCACCGACAAAGACATGCAGCTGCGCCCCGACCCCAGCAGCGTGCGCATCGTGCCTTGGGCCACCGACCCGACGGCCCAGGTCATTCACGACTGCTTTGACCACGCGGGCAAGCTGGTGCCGTTTGCGCCGCGCAGCGTGCTGCGCCGGGTGTGTGATCTGTACGAGGCCGAGGGCCTGGCCCCTGTGGTGGCGCCCGAGTTGGAGTTCTACCTGACGGCCCGCAACACCGACCCCAACGTGCCGCTCAAACCACCGATTGGCCGCAGTGGCCGGGCCGAAACCTCGCGCCAAGCCTACAGCATCGATGCGGTCAACGAGTTCGACCCGCTTTTTGAAGAGATTTACGACTACTGCGACAAGATGCAGCTCAATGTGGACACGCTCATCCACGAAGTGGGTGCGGGTCAGATGGAGATCAACTTCTTCCATGCCCATCCGCTGGGGTTGGCCGACGAGGTGTTTTTCTTCAAACGCACGGTGCGCGAAGCCGCGCTGCGTCACGACATGTACGCCACCTTCATGGCCAAGCCCATTGAAAACGAGCCTGGCAGCGCCATGCACGTGCACCAAAGCATCGTGAGCAAGGAAACCGGCAAAAACATTTTCAGCAACGAAGACGGCACGGCCTCTGAAGCGTTTTTCCACTACATCGGTGGTCTGCAGCGCTATGTGCCGGCTGCCATGGCGCTGGTGGCCCCCTACGTGAACAGCTACCGCCGCCTGAGCCGCCACACTGCCGCGCCCATCAACATCGAATGGGGCCACGACAACCGCACCGTGGGTATCCGCTCGCCCATCTCCAGTCCGCAGGCCCGCCGCATCGAAAACCGCGTGATTGGTGCCGACGCCAACCCGTATGTGGCCATGGCCATGACCCTGGCCTGCGGCTACCTGGGCATGAAGAACCAAATCAAGCCCAAAGCCGAAATGAAGGGCGATGCTTACCTCGCCCCCTATTCGCTGCCCCGGTCATTGGGTGAGGCGCTGGACATGCTGCGCAAAGAGACCGATTTGCACGAGGTGCTGGGCAAAGAGTTCATCACCATCTACACCGAGATCAAAGAGCTGGAATTTGCCGAGTTCATGAAGGTGATCTCCCCCTGGGAACGCGAGCACCTGCTGCTGCATGTGTGAGCCACAGGCTAGCTGTATCCATAGCTAACTATTCAACACCAACAAGCGGTAAAGCCGTTTTTTATGGACAAATTTGCCATGAATGCACCCCTGAGCACCCCCGAGATTCAGGCGCTGGACAGCGCCCACTTCATCCACCCCTTTACCGACCACGGTGACCTGGCTACCCGGGGATCGCGCGTCATCGAGCGGGCCGAAGGCATTTATGTGTGGGACAGCGAAGGCCAGCGCCTGCTCGACGGCATGAGCGGCCTGTGGTGCGTGAACGCAGGTTATGGCCGCAAAGAGTTGGCCGACGCGGCGCACGCGCAGATGATGAAGCTGCCCTTCTACAACAGCTTTTTCCAGACCACCAACGAACCCGCCGTGAAGCTGGCCACCAAGCTGGCATCGCTGGCACCGACGGTGGATGGGCGCAGCTTCCAGCACGTGTTCTATAGCAGCAGCGGCAGCGAGAGCAACGACACCAACGTGCGCATGGTGCGCCGCTACTGGGACTTGCTGGGTCAGCCAGAGCGCAAGGTCATCATCGGGCGCATCAACGGCTACCACGGCAGCACCATGGCCGGGGCGTCGCTGGGTGGCATGAGCGGCATGCATGCGCAGGGCGACTTGCCCATTCCCAACATCACCCACATCAACCAGCCCTACTACTTTGAAAACGCCTTGCCCGGCGAAAGCGAGGCCGACTTTGGCGTGCGCGCCGCTGGCTGGTTGGAAGAAAAAATTCTGGCGCTGGGCGCCGACAAGGTGGCCGCTTTCATTGCCGAGCCGGTGCAGGGCGCAGGCGGCGTCATCATTCCACCCGCCACCTACTGGCCCGAAATCCAGCGCATTGTGGATAAGTACGGCATCTTGCTCATCAGTGACGAGGTCATTTGCGCCTTTGGCCGCCTGGGCCACTGGTTTGCCTACGAAAAGTTTGGCTACAAGCCCGACCTGGTCACCTTTGCCAAGGCCGTGACCAGCGGCTACATCCCGTTGGGCGGCGTGATGGTGGGTGACCGCGTGGCCCAGGTGCTGATCGAGCAGGGTGGCGAGTTCAACCACGGCTACACCTACAGCGGCCACCCGGTGGCCTGCGCGGTGGCGCTGGCCAACATCGAGCTGATGGAGCGCGACAACCTGCCCGGTCGGGTGAAGGACGACATCGGCCCCTATCTGGCCAAGCGCTACGCCGAGCTGGCCGACCACCCGCTGGTGGGCGTGGCTGAAACCTGCGGCTTTGTGGCCGGGCTGGTGCTGGTGAAAAGCAAAACGCGTGGGGCCGATGGGCGCATGCAGATGTTCTCCGAAGACCTGGCCGTGGGCATGAAGTGCCGGGCGCATTGCTTTGCCAACGGCCTGATCATGCGTGCCGTGGGCGACCGCATGATCATTGCCCCGCCGCTGACCATGACCCATGCGCAGATTGACGAGATGATGGTCTCCATCCGCCAGGTGTTGGACCTGACGCTGGCCGGGCTGAAGGCGGGCGGGCACTGGGGCTGAGCGGCGGGCGCCAGCGGTGTGCATGCAAGAATCCAAACCATGAGCACCGCCGTTTCACCCGTTCGCAAAAAGTTGCCCATCGGCATACAGAGCTTTGTGAAGCTGCGCGACGGCGACGCGCACTACTACGTGGACAAAACCGGCTACGCGGTGGAGCTGGCGCAAACTGGCAACTGTTACTTTCTCAGCCGCCCGCGCCGCTTCGGCAAAAGCCTGTTTTTGGACACCCTCAAACAGATGTTCGAGGGCAACCGTGCCTTGTTCAACGGCTTGTGGGCCGACAAACGCTGGGACTGGACCCGCACGCACCCGGTCATCCGCATCAGCTTTGGGGGTGGGGTGCTCAAAAGCCGGGCGGATTTGGATGAGCGCTTGGGCGAGCTGCTGGAAGACAACCAGGACCGGTTGGGCGTTGCCTGTACCCACAGCTCACTGGCGGGGCGCTTGGCGCAACTCATTGCCCTGGCCCATGCCCAGACCGGCCAAACTGCCGTGGTGCTGATCGACGAATACGACAAACCCATTCTCGACAACATCACCGACAGCGCCACAGCACTGGACATGCGCGAGGGGCTGAAAGACTTCTACAGCGTGCTCAAAGATGCCGATGAACATTTGCGCTTTGTGTTCATCACCGGGGTAAGCAAGTTCAGCAAGGTCAGTTTGTTCTCCGGGCTGAACCACATGAACGACATCACCCTCGATGCCCGCTACAGCGCCATTTGCGGCTACACCGACACCGATGTGGACACTGTGTTCGCCCCCGAGCTGCCCGGCCTGGACCGCGAAGAGGTGCGCCGCTGGTACAACGGCTACAACTGGTTGGGCGAGGGTGTGTACAACCCGTTCGACCTGCTGCTGCTGTTTGACCGGCGGGAGTTCAAGCCCTACTGGTTTGAAACTGGCACGCCCACTTTCCTCATCAACTTGCTGGCCAACGCCAAAACCTTTACCCCCGACATTGGCCACATGGTGGCTGCAGACACCTTGCTGTCCACGTTTGACGTGGACCACATCCCGCCCGAAGCCCTGATGTTCCAGGCCGGGTACCTGACCATCGATTCGGTGTGGCGCATTCCCGGGCGCATGGAGATCACGCTCAAATACCCCAACCTGGAGGTTCAGGCCAGCCTGAACGACAGCCTGCTTCAGTATTTGGTGGGCAATGCCTCACTGCCGGGCCCTTACATTGGCCGTTTGTACCGGCTGCTGCAAGCCCAGGACTTCGTGGGCATGAGGGCCATGTTCCAGGCCTTTTTCTCCAGCATTCCGCACGACTGGTACCGCAACAGCCCTATCGCACAGTACGAGGGCTACTGGGCCAGCATTTTTTACAGCCATTTTGCTGCGCTGGGGCTGGACATCCGGCTGGAAGACACCACGAACAAAGGCCGCATCGACATGGCTGTGCTGTTCCAGGCCCAAGTGTTCATGTTCGAGTTCAAGGTGGTGGAGCTGGTGCCCGAGGGCCGGGCGCTGCAGCAGATCAAGGACAAGCGCTATGCCGACAAATACCGCGCACGGGGCGAGCCTATCCACCTGATTGGAATGGAATTCAGCCAGGCCGAGCGCAATGTGGTGGGGTTCGAGGTGGAGACGCTGAAGTAGGATGTGTGGGTCTATCTTCAAGCGCGGTGACGAATATGTGTTTTGCATTCAAGGCGAAGGCGTCTGTGCGTGGACCTTCACCATCCGACCGGGCAACCCGGATGGTTTGGGGCAATGACGATGTTGCGCGCATTCCATGCAGGAGGCCTCAGCCTGGCGTTGGCCAGTGCCCCAATTCCCACCCGCCATCCACCCATGTGCGGGTGGTTGAAGAAATTTGACGCATCATTCACCATGGGTTGCGCCAAAAATGGCCCGATGTGGTGCAGCAGCCGACGGGGCATTCCCTAAAATACTTCGCACGTTTTTTGCTTGGCAGTTTTTGTTCATTGATTCACAGGAGTTTGTTGCACCATGAAAAAGCATGTCTTGGCTTTGGCCGCTACCGCCTTGTTGTTGGCCGCTTGTGGCAAAAAAGAAGAACCCGCGCCTGCGCCTGCGCCTGCCCCGGCGCCAGCGCCAGTGGCCGCTGAGCCTGCTGCGCCGCCGCCTGAGCCCAAGGTGCTCAACATCTACAACTGGCCCGACTATGTGCCCGAGGGCATGATTGCCGCGTTCGAAAAAGAAACCGGCATCAAGGTCAACTACGACACCTTTGAAACCAACGAAGCCCTCAACGCCAAGCTGGTGGCAGGCAACACCGGCTACGACATCGTGGTGCCCGGCACCGCCTTCAGCCCCGCGCAGACCGAAGCCGGCCTGTTCCAGCCGCTGGACAAAGCCAAGCTGCCCAACTACGCCAACCTGGACCCCGCCATCATGGGTGCGCTGGTCAAGGCCGACCCCGACAATAAGCACCTGGTGCCATGGGCCTGGGGCTTTACCACCGTGGGCATCAACAAGACCAAGGTCGAAAAGGCGCTCAAAGGCATGGCCATGCCTGAAAACGCCTGGGACCTGGTGTTCAAGCCCGAGTACACCTCCAAGCTCAAGAGCTGTGGCATTGCCTACCTCGACTCTCCCACCGAAATCATTCCTGTGGCCCTGCACTACGTGGGCAAAGACGCCTACAGCAACAGCGCGGAAGACTACAAAGTGGCCACCGACATGCTGGCCAAGGTGCGCAAGGACATCCGCATTTTCAGCAGCACCATGATCGACGACATCGCTGGTGGCAAGGCCTGCGTGGCCATTGGCTGGTCGGGTGACATCAACATCGCGGCCCAGCGTGCCCAGGAAAACAAATCCAAGGACGTGATCGAAGCCATGCTGCCCTCTACCGGCGCGCTCGCTTTCTTTGACACCATGGCCATCACCAAAGACGCCAAGCACCCTGGCAACGCGCATGCGTTCATTGACTTCTACCTGCGTGCCGAGAGCGGTGCCCAGGTGTCCAACGAGATGAGCTACCCCACCGGCAACAAGGCTGCCATGGAAAAAATCGCCCCCGAAACCGCAGGCAACAAGACGATTTTTGTGGACGCCGACTTTGCCGCCAAGCTGATTCAGCCCGGCAAGTTCACCAACGAAAGCCGCGAAGCCATGGCCACGGCCTACAACGCGTTCAAAGCAGGCAAGTGAGTCGCCACTTGACCACACCAGACCTGGACTGAGCTTCATCAGGCGCAGGTCTCAAGGGCTGTTCTACCGGTGTACGAACAGCCCTTTTTCATTGCAGAACCCTTCCACTCGACCAACCAGGATCCACCCGCCATGGCCGACAAATCCGCCCCCAAACCTGCCGACAAAGTGCCCCGCGAGCGCTACCTGGAGACGCAAAAACTGGTCAAGCGCTTCGATGAGGCGGTGGCAGTGGATGAGGTGAGCCTGTCCATTGGCAAGGGCGAGATTTTTGCGCTGCTGGGCAGCTCGGGCTGTGGCAAGTCCACCCTGCTGCGCATGCTGGCGGGCTTCGAGAAGCCCACCTCGGGCCGGATATTGCTGGGTGGACAGGACGTGGCGGGTTTGCCACCTTACGAGCGTCCCATCAACATGATGTTCCAGAGCTACGCCCTCTTTCCTCACCTGGATATCTGGGAAAACGTGGCTTTTGGCCTCAAGCGCGAGGGCTTGCCCAAGGCCGAGGTGCAGCAGCGCACCGGCGAAATGCTCGACCTCGTGCAGCTGGGCCAGTACGCCAAGCGCAAGCCCCACCAGCTCTCGGGCGGGCAGCAGCAGCGCGTGGCCCTGGCCCGCAGCCTGGCCAAGCGGCCCAAGCTGCTCCTGCTGGACGAGCCTCTGGGCGCGCTGGACAAAAAGCTGCGCGAGCAGACGCAGTTCGAGCTGGTCAACATCATCGAAAAAGTGGGTGTGACCGTGGTCATGGTCACCCACGACCAGGAAGAGGCCATGACCATGGCCAGCCGCATTGCCGTCATGAGCAAGGGCCGTGTGCTGCAGGTGGGCACGCCCAAAGAGATTTACGAGTACCCGGCCACCCGGTTCGTGGCTGACTTCATCGGCAACGTCAACCTCCTCGACGGCCAGCTCTCGGTGGACGAGCCCGACCGCTGCGCCGTGGCCACCCGCATTGGCGAGGTGCAGGTGGGCCACGGGGTCAGCGGCAGCGTGGGCATGAAGGTGGCCATCGCCGTGCGGCCCGAGAAGGTCAGCATTGCCAAGCAGCGACCGGCGGTCGACCACAACCTGTTCACGGGCAAGGTCAAGGAAATTGCCTACTTTGGCTCGTACAACACCTTCATTGTGGCCACGCCCAACGGTGACCGCATCCGCATCACCGAGCCCAACGGCACGCGCACCAGCCAGCTCGACATCACCTGGGAAGATGAGGTGTTTTTCTGGTGGGACAACACCGACGCGGTGGTGCTGCGCGACTGAGTGCCCGCACCCGTCCAGACAAGCCCCGCCCCACCCGCCCGGAGAACCCCGACCATGGCCGCTGATTTTTCTGTCGCATCGACCTTGCCCGTGCCTGGCAAACGCTTTGTCATTGGTGTGCCCTATGCGTGGCTGACCGTTTTTTTCCTGCTGCCGTTTCTCATCCTGCTCTACATCAGTTTTGTGGACATGGGCAACGACATCCACCCCTTCAAGCCGCTGTGGGACGCCGAGGCCGGCATCCTGAAGTTGAAGTACGAAAACTACTGGACCATCTTCAAGTCCGACTGGGATGCGCCGCTGTTCCAGACGTTGTACGTCGAGGCCTACTTCCGCTCGGTGGCGTACGCGTTTGTCACGGCGGTGTTGTGTCTGGTGCTGGGCTACCCGTTTGCCTACTTCATTGCCCGCTCGCCAGCCTCGGTCCGCCCGGCCTTGCTGATGATGGTGATGCTGCCCTTCTGGACCTCGTTTTTGCTGCGCGTCTATGCCTGGAAAGGCATTTTGGGTGACCACGGTGTGCTCAACCAGGTGCTGATGGGGTTGGGCCTTACGAGCGAGCCCATTCAGATGCTCTACACCAACGTGTCCATGCTGGTGGGCATGACCTATGTGTACCTGCCCTTCATGGTGCTGCCGCTGTACGCCAACCTGGTGAAGATGGACTTTCGGCTGCTGGAAGCCGCCTACGACCTGGGCACCACGCCGTTCAAGGCCTTCTGGCTGATCACCGTGCCGCTGTCCAAGGCGGGCATCATTGCCGGGTTCATGCTGGTGTTCATCCCCTCGGTGGGCGAGTTCGTCATTCCCAGCCTGCTGGGTGGGCCTGAGAACATCATGATTGGCCGGGTGGTGTGGGACGAGATGTTCACCGCCAACAACTGGCCCCGCGCTTCTGCCCTGGCGGTGGTGATGATTGCCGTCATTGTGCTGCCCCTGGCCCTGTACTACCACCACACCGCCGAGCAGGACGAGCGCCGTGGCTAAGGACCGCTGCACTACCGCTGAAATAAATAGCTACAAACCCAATACCGTCAAACGCTGGAGGCCTTTTTTACTATGAAACAATGGCTCGAAAAACACTTTGGCAAGTTCTGGATGGTGGCGGTCTTCCTGTTTCTGTACCTGCCGCTGGTGTTCATGATCGTCTTCAGCTTCAACAGTACCCGGCAAGACGCCAACTTCACCGGCTTTTCGCTGCGCTGGTACGAGGCGCTGATGCGCGACACCAAGCTGGTGGAGGGCTTTTTCCTGTCGCTCAAGGTGGCCACCATCACCGGCGTGTTGTCGGCGGTGTTGGGCACCTTCGCTGCGTTTGTGCTGGTGCGCTACCGCCGCTTCAAGGGCCGCACGCTGTTCTCGGGCATGGTGAACGCGCCGCTGGTCATGCCCGAGGTGGTCATTGGCCTGTCGCTGCTGCTGCTGATGGTGGGCGCACAAAACGCCTTTGGCTGGCCACAGCGCGGTGTGCTGACCATTGTGCTGGGCCACACCTTGCTGGGCATGGCCTATGGCATGGTGGTCATCCAAAGCCGCCTGATGGAAATGAACCGCAGCCTGGAAGAAGCCGCCATGGACCTGGGTGCCAAGCCCTACCAGGTGTTTTTTCTGGTGACGCTGCCCAACATCTTCCAGGCCATTCTGGCGGCGTTTTTGCTCAGCTTCACCCTGAGCTTTGACGATGTGGTGATTGCCGAGTTTTTGTCCGGCCCCGGCGTCAATACCCTGCCGCAGGTCATTTTTGGCTATGCGCGCCGGGGCATCAACCCCACCATTTACGCGGCGGCTACCTTGCTCATCGTGACGGTGACCATCGTCATCGTGAGCTACAGCGTGTGGGTCGCCCGCCAAACCCTGAAGCGCGAGCGCGACATGGCCGCTGCACTGCGCATGGAAACCACCGCACTGGCCCCGCGCGGCTGAGGCAGCGGGCTCAGGTTGGCGGCCGGGTTGCCCTGTTGATGCCCTTTTCAGGTCTGCCGCCTAAGATGGCGGCCTTTTTCATGCACAGGCCACATCTTGAACTTTTCTGACCGGGCGGACGATACCGAGCACCCCATCTTCACCGCGCAAGAGCGTTTGCGCGCCGCCCGTCGCATCACCTGGGTGAGTGTGGCGGTCAACCTGTGCCTCACGGTGGTGCAGATTGCGGCGGGCGTGTTCTCCAAATCGCAGGCCCTGATTGCCGACGGCATCCATACCTTGTCGGACCTGGTGTCGGACTTTGTGGTGCTGGTGGCAGGCCACCACGCCAGCAAAGACGCGGACGCGGGCCACCCCTATGGCCACCACCGCTTTGAAACCGCCGCCTCCCTGGTGCTGGGCCTGCTGCTGCTAGGGGTGGGCGTGGGCATGCTGTGGTCGGCGGTGGACAAGTTGCAAACCCCCACGGCCATTGCGCAGGTTCACCCACTGGCCCTGTGGGTGGCAGGTGGTGCGCTGGTGTCCAAGGAACTGCTGTTCAGGTACATGCTGGCGGTGGCCAAGCGGGTGAAGTCGAGCATGCTGGTGGCCAATGCGTGGCACGCCCGCTCGGACGCGGCGTCGTCACTGGTTGTGGGCGTGGGCATCGTTGGCAACCTGATGGGTTACCCCATTCTGGACCCCATTGCGGCGCTGGTCGTGGGTCTGATGGTCACCCGCATGGGCTGGGGCTTTACCTGGAACGCCCTGCACGACCTCATGGACCGGGCCGTGGACGAAGCAGAGGTGAGCGCCATTCGGCAAACGCTGCTGCAGACCCCCGGCGTCATGGGTGTGCACGAGGTGCGCACCCGCAAAATGGGCGACATGATCGCCGTGGACGCTCACCTGGAGGTGAGGGCGGACCTGACTGTCGAGGCGGCCCATGACATTGCCGTCGATGCCCGCGAGCGGGTTGTGCAGCGCCACCGGGTGCTCGACCTCATGACCCACCTCGACCCCTGGACCAAACCCGACCGCGACCACGCCCCCGTGGCGGAGCCGCACGCGCACTGATCAGCCGAAGCGGGTGCGCAGGTAGCCGACGATGGCCTTGGAGTCCTTTAGCCACTGAACCTGGCCGCTGTCATCGGCTATGCGCAGGCACGGTACCTGGGTGGCGCCGGTGGCTTGCTGCAAGGCCTGGCGGTGGGCGGCGTTGTGTTGGGCATCGCGCAGCTCAATCGGCAGCGACAGCCGTCGCATTTCCTGGCGCACCTTGATGCAAAACGGGCAGGTGCTGAACTGGTACAGCGCCAGCGCCTGGCACTGCCGGTCCACCGCCTGCTGCTGTTCGGGTGGGCGCACCACGCCCCGGGGCCGGGTAGCCCACTCTTTCAGGAGCATGAAAGGGCCAAGCACCCTGCGCAAAACCTTGAAAAAACTGCGAGCCATGGGTGGCATGTGGGGGCCTTTCGGTGAGAAGGTGTGGAACGTGTGGAGAAGCGTCGGGGTGGCAGAGGCTGGCCCGTGTGGCGGCTGCAAGCTGCGGCGCGATGATAGGCGCACCCAGGTCCAGACCGGGTGCCCGTGGGTGTGGTGGTGCGGCCACCGTGTGGCAGCACCGGGCCCATGTTTGACGCAGCGCAAAGACATGCCGATGGCCGCCGGGGCTATGCTTGAGGGGCTCCGTTGGGGGCACACAGGGGCACACAGGGACACACAACAATGAGTACCGAAGAGATTTCCGCATCCAAGTTTGAGGCGGACGCAGACGGCGGCAATGGCACCGAGGTGGCCACGCCCGAGTTCATGCGGGGTGCCTTGCTGTCGCTGGGCGTGGGTGCGCTGGCCTTTGTGGCGGTGCTGCGCTGGGCCGCGCCCGAGCAAATGCTGCGCCCGCTGTTCCCGGCCCTGGGCGCTGTGCTGGCGCTGGTGGCGTGGGGGGTGCTGGCCCGGTGGGGGGTGTGGCGGGCCAAGCAGGTGCTGGGCCTGGGGGGCTGGCTGCTGGTGCTGGCGGCTTGCTTTCTCAATGGTGGGGTGCTGACCCCGGCGGTGGTGGCCCTGCCGGTGCTGCTGGTGTTGATGGGTTGGCTGTTCAGCGTGCGCGCCGCTGTGTGGGCGGGTGGGCTCAGCATTGCCGCGCTGTGGCTCATGGTGGCGGGCAGTGCGGCTGGCTGGCTGCCCCAGCAGCCCCGCACCACACCACTCATGTACGCGGTCGTTCAGTCGGTGATGCTGGTGCTGACGGTGTACATGACCGCATTTGTTGTGCGCTCCTACCGCAACAGGCTGCGTCAGATCGGGCGTATTGCCGACCAGCTGACCCAACGCACACGCGAGCTGGAGGCCAGCCGACGTCGGCTACAAACCGCCATTGATGTCTCGGGCACGGTGTTTTGGGAGTACGACCTGCGCAGCGATTCCCTGAGCTTTGAAACCGCCCGGCTCGCCGCCATGGGCCTGCCGGTGGTCAGCCCACCCATGACGCTGCGCCGGTGGCTGGCGCTGGTGCACCCGCACGACCGTACCCACCTGGTGGCGTGGTATCAAGATTGCCTGGCCGGCGCTGCGTCCGATCTTGATGGTGATTGCCGGATTCGCGCGGAGCAGGGCGGCTGGGTGTGGGTGCACGTGCGGGGGGCGGTCATTGCTGCGGGGCCAGAGGGTGCGCCGCGGCTCATGGCCGGTGGGGTGGCCAACATCGAGGCGCGCAAACGGTCGGAAGAGGCGCTGCGCATCAGCCAGAAAACTTCGCAGCACCTGGCCCAGCTGCTGCACTCCATGTGCAACAACGTGCCCGACATGGTCTGGGCCAAAGACCTGGAGGGGCGCTACCTGTTTGCCAACCGCGCCATTTGCGAGCAGTTGCTGGGCGCCGAGAGCACCGAGGAGCCCTTGGGCCGGACCGACCTGTACTTCGCGCAGCGCGAGCGCGAGCGGCACCCCGACAACGCCACCTGGCACACCTTCGGCGAGCTGTGCCAGGACTCCGATGTGGCCACGCTGCAGCGCGGCGTGCCCTGTCAGTTTGAGGAGTGGGGCAATGTCAAGGGCCAGCACTTGGTGCTGGATGTGCGCAAAGCCCCGTTTGTCAACGAGCACGGTGTGGTGGTGGGCGTGGTGGGCACCGGCCGAGACGTGACCGAACACCAGGCCGAGCAAGACAAGCTGCGCCTGGCGGCGCTGGTGCTGGAGCACAGCAGCGAGGCCCTCCTGATCACCGACGAGGCCAACGCCATCGTCGAGGTCAACCCCGCCTTCACCCGCCTGACCGGCTACAGCCGCGAAGACGCGCTGGGCCAGACGCCCGCCATCTTGCGCTCGGGGCGGCAGGGGGTGGAGTTTTACCGGCGCATGTGGGAGGCCCTGACTGCCGAGGGCCAGTGGCAGGGCGAAATCTGGAACCGGCGCAAAGACGGCGTTTTGTTTGTGGAGTGGCTGACCATCAACACCCTGTACGACAGCCATGGCCAGCCCCACCGGCGGGTGGCACTGTTTTCTGACGTGACCGAGAAAAAGAAGGAAGCGGAGCTGCTGTGGCAGCAAGCCAACTATGACCTGCTCACCCAACTGCCGAACCGGCGCATGTTCCAGGACCGGCTGGAGGTGGAGCTGAAAAAACTGCGCCGCAGCAGCGGCAAGCTCGCTGTGTGTTACCTGGACCTGGACCACTTCAAAGAGGTCAACGACTCGCTGGGGCACCATGGCGGCGACCAGTTGCTGGTGCAGGCCGCCCAACGCATTCTGGCCTGCGTGCGTGGCTCTGACACGGTGGCCCGGCTGGGGGGTGATGAGTTCACCGTCATCCTCACCGACATTGAGAGCGCCACCAGCGCCGAGCGTGTGGCCCAGGCCATTGTGGATACGCTGAGCCAGCCTTTTGATCTGGAGGGCAGCACGGTGCAGGTGTCGGCCAGCGTGGGGGTGGCCGTCAGCCCAGACCACGGCACCGAGGCCACTCCTTTGCTGCTGCAGGCCGACCAGGCCATGTACGCCGCCAAGCGGGCAGGGCGCAACAGCTACCGCTTTGGTGGATCGGACACCTGCAATTTTCAGGCGTCAGGGCCTACGTGACGCTGAGCGCACACTCTCTGCGCAACGCCCAACACGCCTGACATGCACCATACGCCCATTGCGCTGCTGAAGCAGATGTACCACGCCCAAACCCACCACTTGCCTGAGGTGGAGCGGGCCAAGCTGCGGGTGGTCAACTTGCTGGCGGTGCTGGGGCTGGTGCTGTCGCTGGTGTACACGGCCCTGTACGGGCTGGTGTTTTTGTCCCCGGTAGCGGCAGGCCTCAATGCGGTGTTTGTGCTGGGCTATGCCGCCTACTTTGTGGTGCTGCGCCACCGCACGGGCTTGGCCAGCCGGCTCTGGCTGACGGGGGTGTACGTGGTTCAGATTGCCATGTTTGGCCTCTGGGGGTTTCCGCGTGAGAGCGGGTTCCATTTGTTCGTCATTGCGGGCATTCCGCTCGCCTTTCTGGTATTCGGCCACCACGAGCGGTGGTGGCGGGGCCTGACCGTGGTGGCATTGCTGGTCGTCTTTTACGCGACCGAGATGCTGGACACCCCCAAGCTGTTCAGTCACCTGCCGCAGGCCTATATTCGCATCTCCTACCTCACGGTCATCCCGCTGATCACTGTTCTGGTGGCGGTGGTGCTGCAGTCTTTTCTGAACGAGCTGCACCAGCGTGATGATGCATTGCGCCTGTTGGCGGTGACCGATCCACTGACCGGCGTTGCCAACCGACGCGGCCTGTTGGAGCGGGCCGAGGGCATGGAGTCTCAAGCCCGCCGCATGGGCATGCCTTTGTGTGTGGTGATGGTGGACATCGACCATTTCAAGGCCGTGAACGACCAGCACGGGCACCAGGTGGGGGACCGCTTGCTGGCGGCCGTGGCGCGGGCGCTGCGCGACAACATCCGCAAGGAAGATGCCCTGGGGCGCATGGGCGGTGAGGAGTTTGCGGTGGTGCTGTTCAATGCCACGCTGGCCGAAGGCCTGAACACCGCCGAACACCTGCGCCGCCAGGTGGGTGTGGTCCAGGTGCCCGACGACAAGTTGCGCCCGATGTCATGCACCGTCAGCCTGGGGGTGGCCGCGCAGGCCACCACCGATGAACTCCTCAGCCGGACGCTGGCCCGGGCCGACCAGGCGCTGTACCGCGCCAAGGCGCAAGGGCGCAACCGGGTGTGTGGCGCACCACCCGCTACCGCCAGCGTGGTCAGCGGCGGCTCCGCCGCCTGACCCGCGCCCACCCGCTGCAGTGCGGGGCTTTTGCAGTGCGACAACAGGGGAAGGCGGGGCCAGCGGCTACGCTTGCTGTCATGGCCCATATTTCTTCTCCCCTGGCGGCGCACACGCTGCATTGGCAACACCGCTACGCCACCGAGTTGCCCGAGCTGTGTGTGGCCTGGCCACCTGCCCGCGCCCCCCGGCCTGTGTTGCAGGTCTTCAACCACGCCCTGGCCCACGAGCTGGGCTGGCCTGCTGAGGCGCTGGATTCACCCGCCGGGGCCGAGTTGTTGTCGGGCAATGCGGTGCCCGAGGGCGTGCAACCTGTGGCCCAAGGTTACGCTGGGCACCAGTTTGGCGGCTACTCGCCCCAGCTGGGCGATGGCCGGGCGCTGCTGCTGGGCGAGGTGCGGGACACACACGGCCAGCTGCGCGACGTGGCCTTCAAGGGCTCGGGCCGCACGCCGTTTTCACGTGGGGGCGATGGCAAAGCCGCCCTGGGGCCCATGTTGCGCGAGTACCTGGTCAGCGAAGCCATGCACGCGCTGGGCGTGCCCACCACCCGCTCGCTGGCCGTGGCCACCACCGGCGAACGCATCCGGCGCGACAGTGGCCTCGTGCCCGCCGCCGTGCTGACCCGCGTGGCTGCCAGCCACATCCGAGTGGGCACCTTCCAGTGGGTGGCGGGGCAGGGTGACGTGGACATGCTGCGCCGCCTGGCCGATTTCACCCTGGCCCGGCACTATCCTCAGCTGATGCCCGAAGCGGTCCAGTCGGCTCAGGCCACGCCCGCCGCCACCTACCTGGCGATGCTGGCCGCCGTGTGCGAGCGCCAGGCAGCGCTGGTGGCGCAATGGATGGGCTTGGGCTTTGTGCACGGCGTCATGAACACCGACAACATGACCCTCTCGGGCGAAACCATCGACTACGGCCCCTGTGCGTTCATGGAGGCCTACGACCCCGACACCGTGTTCAGCTCCATCGACCACGGCGGGCGCTACGCCTGGGGCAACCAGCCCGGCATTGCCCAGTGGAACCTCGCCCGCCTGGCCGAAGCGCTGCTGCCCCTGTTGCACCCGGACACCGAGCAGGCCGTGGCCCTGGCCAGCGATGCCATCAACCGCTTTGGTGCCCTGTACCAGCGGCAGTGGCTGGCCGTCATGCGCGCCAAACTGGGGCTGCAGCCCGACGCAGGCACCCAGGCCAGCGACGAAGAAGACCTGGCCCTCATCCACGGCTGGCTGACCGCGCTGCAAGGCCAGGGCGCCGACTGGACGCTGGCCCACCGCCACCTGTGTGACGTGGCTGAGCAGGCCGTGCAGCTGCCCTGTGCGGTGGAGGGAGAACCCGCCCACCCCGAAGCCCAGGTGGCCGCGCCCGCAGCGGTGGGCAACCCTGCCCACACGCGCCTGACCCAGTTGTGTGCCGACCCAACCGCCTTGAACGCCTGGCTGCCCCGCTGGCAAGGACGCCTGCGGCGCAACCCCAGCGGTCACCCCGCCGACTGGGCCGCCGCCATGCGCGGTGCCAACCCCATGTACATCCCGCGCAACCAGCGGGTGGAAGAAGCCTTGAGCGCCGCCAGCGACAGCGGCAATCTGGCCCCTTTCCACGCGCTGCTGGCGGTGGTGCAGCGCCCGTTTGACGAAGCACCCGGGCAAGTGCGCTATGCCACGCCCGCCCACCCCGACCAGGCGCGGGGATACCACACCTTCTGCGGCACCTGACATGCCCCGACAACCCATGGCCCCACTGACCTTGCACCCCATTGAAACCAACGGCACGGTCACCGCCTGCCACGTGCTTGATGCCCAGGGGCACCTGGTGGGCAGCCTGAAGCTGATTGGCCAGCGCTGGAAGTTCAAGGCCATTGGCCAAGACCTGGGGGGCGCGTTGATACCCGGCGGTGGGCCACTCACCCACCGGCACAACACGGTGTTCGACGCGCTGGATGCGGTGGCGGTGAACGCTGGGTTGCTCGGCGGCGGGCCAGACGCCCGACTTGCCGGGGCTGGGGTCAGTGGGTGTGGGCACGGGGGCCCTCGCGCTGAAACACCGTCATGTAGTTGACCCTGGTGCTGGTGCACCAGGCGGCCCGGTGCCGAAACGGGTCGTAGCGCATGCCCACACTCTCGCCGGCTGTCAGCCCTGCGTGGTGGGCGGCGGCCGCCAGTTCGGCCGCTCTGACGAAGCGACCCCACCGGTGGGTTCCGCGGGGCAGCACGCGCAGTACGTACTCCGCACCCACGATGGCCACCACCCAGCTCGTGAGCGTGCGGTCAATGGTGGAGGCAAACAACAGCCCACCGGGGGCCACGTGTGAGGCCGCCGCGTGGACGAAGGCGGGCACATCGGCCACGTGCTCGACCACCTCCAGCGCCAGCACCACGTCGAAGCGCTCGCCAGGCGCCAGCACCTGCTCCACCTCGCCCAGCCGGTAGTCGACATGGATGCCTTGCCCGGCTGCATGCAGGCGCGCCGCCGCGATGTTGCCGGGCGACGCGTCAATGCCCACCACCTGGGCACCGATGCGCGCCAGGGGCTCGGCCATCAGGCCGCCACCGCAGCCGACGTCCAGCACGCGCAACCCAGTCAGTGCCGTATTGGCCGGGCCGGGTGGCGTGTTCAGGTGGCGGGCCATGCGCTCCGCCACGTACCCAAGCCGCAGGGTGTTGACCACGTGCAGTGGCCTCATGGGCCCCTGGCTGTCCCACCATGTGGCGCTGAGCCGGTTGAAGCGGTCAATCTCGGAGGCAATGGCGGTCATGGTCAGTAGCGCCCCGTGCAGAGGCAGCGGGTCGCACCGTGCGCGGGCCGGGCTCGGTTGGCAAGGTCAGACACCATCAGGCCTTTTTGACCCAGGCGTTGCACCAGCCTTTGCCCGCTACCTGCTTGCCGGCGAACAGCGGGCAGCCTCCCCAGGCATCGCTGGCCTTGCCCTGGTAAAGCGCGCAGTTGGTGCACACCTGGCCGGCAGCGTACTTGGGAAACTTCTTCACGTCGGTTTTGGTGGCGTCTGCCACGTACCCCAGGCCCACTGCCTGCGGGTCTTTCTCGTCAAGTTTGACCTGGCTGTGTGCCACCGTCGCGAAGGTGGCGCTGCCTGCTGCCAGGGTCATCAAAAAGGTGCGTCGTGTGTTGTTCATGGTGGTTGCGTCCAAAGTTCAAGCCTGTTTCAGTGAGCCATCCCCCGATGGCTTGGGGTGTCGGGGGCGGGCAATCCAACAACTTCGATGCCGGATGGTATTCAAAAGCAACTCATGCAGCGCGTTTGAGGGTTTTTGATGGCTTGCTTGCAGGGGTTTTGCTGGTTTGCAGCGTGTTTGGCGTTCGGTGGTGGCGATAATCCAACTCAATCAAATGTGAATGAGTTGTTTTTTTGGAGCGGTATGCCACAACCCAAGTCTTTGCGTCTCCCTCGCCAGCCAGAGGGCCCAGGCCAGCCCAGCTTTCGCAGCGGTGCGGTGGCGCGGCGGGCAGACATGCCGGTGGCCACGCTGCGCATCTGGGAGCAGCGCTACCAGGCAGTGGCCCCCACCACGTCCGATTCAGGGCACAGGCTGTATTCGGCGGCGGACATCGAGCGCGTGGTGCTGTTGCGCCAACTGACCACCCAGGGTCACGGCATTGGCTCGCTGGCCCGCCTGGACCTGGGCCAGCTGCAGGCACTGGCGGCTGCGTTGCCCACACCGGTGGCGGACGCGGATGCCGACAGCCGCCACACCCCGGGCTGGCACCAGCAGCCCCTGCGGCTGGTGGTGGTGGGGCAGGCCATGGCCCACCGGCTCAGGCGCGCCGCCATTCTTCGGCGCTGGGGTCGGGTGCCTGTGGTGCTGGGGGTGTATGCGTCGCTGGCAGAGGCGGTGCAGGCCGCACAAGCTGCCGAAGCCACCGGCGCGCCGGGCCACGGCAGCGCACCGCCCGACCTGCTGCTGTGGCAGGCAGCCGGTCTGCACGGGCACAGCGTGGGTGAGCTGGCGGCGGCCACGGACGCCCTGGGACCGCGACAAACCGCAGTGGCCTACCGCTTTGCCGGTGCCTCGACCAAAAGGCAACTGCTGGATGCGGGGGTGGCGCTGATTCAGGAGCCCAGCGACGACGAGGCGCTCGGCCACTGGCTGTCTGCGCTTGAGGCCAACCTGCTGCGTGCCAGCAGCGACTCACCACCTACCGCCGCCCGCGCGGGCGACCCCTGGGCGCCCGGTGCCCTGGGCCTGACCAGCAGCCCGGCACCTGCGCGGCGGTTTGACGACGCAGCCTTGACGGCGTTTGCCGGATTGCCTTCGACCGTGGCCTGCGAATGCCCGAAGCACCTGGCCGACTTGCTCATTCAGGTGGCCAGTTTTGAGGCGTACAGCGCCGACTGCCAGCACCGAAGCCCAGCCGATGCCGCGCTTCATGGCTACTTGCACCGCGTCGCGGGGGCTGCCCGTGTGCTGCTGGAGACGGCGCTGGAGCGCGTGGCCGTGGAAGAGGGCTTGCACCTCCCCGAGCCCCTGTGAACTGACCCACCTCAGCCACCAGGACGAGCGCCAGGCTTTGGGGTTGCCAGGGCCCGTGTGCCAGGCCGTCGCCCCAATTGGCCCACCACCTTGCACCAAAAGTGGTTGCACCACCTGCCGTTCCGGCGGGGTAGCATGGTGCCAATTCACCTCGGAGCTTTGCCCATGACCACGCACACGTCTGCTGATACACCCGCCATCCCGCCACTGCCCGCCTTCGATGGCCGTGCCCTCATCAACGGCCAGCGCGTGGCCGCTGCCGATGGGCAGACGTTCGATTGCATTTCCCCTGTCGATGGCCGTTTGCTCACCACCGTGGCCCGCTGCGGCCAGGCCGATGTGGATGCGGCGGTGGCCGTGGCCCGTGCCGCGTTCGAGGCGGGCAAATGGAGCCGCATGGCCCCTGCGCAGCGCAAGCGCATCCTGATCAAGTTTGCCGACCAGATCCTGGCGCATGCCGACGAGCTGGCGCTGACCGAAACCCTGGACATGGGCAAGCCCATTCAGTACGCCAAGGGCGTGGACGTGAACAGCGCGGCCAACTGCATACGCTGGTACGGCGAGGCCACCGACAAGGTGTACGACGAGATCGCACCCACGCCGCGCACCGCGCTGGCCCTCATCACCCGCGAGCCGGTGGGGGTGGTGGGCATCATCGTGCCGTGGAACTACCCCATGATCATGGCCGCCTGGAAGATCGCCCCGGCGCTGGCGGCTGGCAATTCGGTGGTACTCAAGCCCAGCGAAAAATCACCCCTCACGGCGCTGCGCCTGGCCGAGCTGGCGCTGGCGGCCGGCATTCCGCCCGGCGTGTTCAACGTGGTGCCCGGCTACGGCCCCGAGGCGGGCAGCCCGCTGGCGCTGCACATGGATGTGGACTGCATCGCTTTCACTGGCAGCACCCGCGTGGGCAAGCAGATCCATGTGATGGCCGGGCAAAGCAACCTGAAGCGCGCCTGGACCGAGCTGGGCGGCAAGTCGCCCAACATCGTGTTTGCCGACTGCCCCAACTTGGATAAGGCCGTGGCCGCTGCCGTGGGAAGCATCTTTTTCAACCAGGGCGAGAGCTGCAACGCGCCCTCGCGCCTGTTTGTGGAGGAAAGCATCAAGGATGCCTTCCTGGAAAAAGCCCTGGCCCTGGCGCCCAAGTTCCAGCCCGCCAACCCGCTGGACAAATCCACGGTGATGGGTGCCATCGTGGACAAGGTGCAGATGGACAACGTGCTGCGCTACATAGCCCTGGGCGAAGCCGAAGGCGCGAAGCTGCTGGCCGGTGGCCAGCAGGCGCTGACCGAGACAGGCGGCTGCTATGTGCAGCCCACCATCTTTGACGGCGTGACCAACCAGATGACGATTGCCCGCGAAGAAATATTTGGCCCCGTGCTGAGCGTGCTCAGCTTCACCGACGTGGCCGATGTGGTGCAACAGGCCAACGCCAGCATCTACGGCCTGCAAGCGGGGGTGTGGACGCGCGACATCAACAAGGCCCACGGCGTGGCGCGTGCGCTGAGGGCTGGCACCGTGCATGTCAACTCCTACGACGAAGACGACATTACCGTGCCGTTTGGCGGCTTCAAGCAAAGCGGCGTGGGCCGCGACAAGTCGCTGCACGCGTTTGACAAATACACCGAGGTGAAGACCACCTGGATTCGGATTGACAGCCCGGTGTGACCATCTTCGTGGACACTTTGCTGAAAAAACCTAAAAATGTCCACCATCATGGACAAAATAAAGCTCACTTCTGACCTGGGCACAGCCATTGCCCGCCACCGCGCAGACCACAGGCTGTCGGCGGTGGATGTGGCTGCCAGGGCGGGTCGCAGTCGCACGGTGCTGCACAAGCTGGAGCACGGGCAGGACGTGACGGTGTCGTCGCTGCTGGCCATTCTGGGCGCAATGGGCCTGTGCATCACCCTTGAAAAAGCGGGCATGCCCACCCTGGCCGACATGCAGCGCCGGTTTGCCGAGGACTTTGAAAATGAAGGTGACGAAGTGGGTGACCCAGGTGATGGTCAGGCTGTCTGAGCACAGCCGCTTGCAGCTTTCACCCTTGGCCAGCGAAGTTGCCCGATCACGGAAAAATCAGCGTTTCTCTGAACCGAATTAACCCCTACCGCTTGCTTTAACTGAAGAGTACGCTCCTTTGATTGATAGGAAAAACCCATGAACGCACCCACCACCGCCGCCCAGCTCGCCGCCGCCGACGCACATCCCCACACCAATGCCGCCTGGCACGCCCGCCGCCTGGCGGCCACGCCGCGCGGCGTGGGGGTGATGGGCGACTTTTTCATCAGCCACGCCAAAAACGCCGAGTTCTGGGACATCGAGGGCCGCCGCTTCATCGACTTTGCCGGGGGCATTGCGGTGCTCAACACCGGGCACGTGCACCCCAAGGTGCAGGCGGCCATTGCGGCGCAGCTGCAGCGCTTCACGCACAGTTGCTACCAGGTGGTGCCGTATGCCGAGTACGTGAGCCTGGCCGAACGCATCAACGCCATCGTGCCGGTCAGCGGCCCGGCCAAGACGGCGTTCTTTTCAACGGGTGCCGAAGCGGTGGAAAACGCCATCAAGATCGCCCGCCACGCCACCGGGCGCGGGGGGGTCATCGCATTTGGCGCCGCCTTCCACGGGCGCAGCCTGTTTGCCGTGGGCCTGACCGGCAAGGTGCAGCCGTACAAGGCGGGTTTTGGCCCATTTGCGCCCGAGGTGTACCACGTGCCTTTCCCCTGCCACTGCGCTTCGCTGGACGACACCAAAAAGGCCATCGAGCAGCTGTTCAAATGCGACATCGAGCCCTCCCGCGTGGCCGCCATCATTTTTGAGCCGGTGCAAGGCGAGGGCGGGTTCAACCCCATCCAGGCCGAAGCCGCGCAGTGGCTGCGCCAGCTGTGCGACCAGCACGGCATTGTGCTGATTGCCGACGAGGTGCAAACCGGCTTTGCCCGCACCGGCAAGATGTTTGCCTGCGAGCATCTGGGCATACAGCCGGACCTCATCACCATGGCCAAGAGCATGGCGGGCGGCACCACGCTGTCTGCGGTGTCGGGCAAGCTGGCCATCATGGATTCGCCCAACCCTGGCGGCCTGGGTGGCACCTACGCGGGCAACCCGCTGGCCGTGGCCGCTGCGCATGCCGTGCTGGATGTGATGGCCGAAGAGCAGCTGTGCGAACGCGCTGCCGTGCTGGGCGAGCGCCTGACCACCCGCCTGCAAGCCTGGGCCGAGAGCCGCCCCGCCATGGCCGATGTGCGAGGCCTGGGCGCGATGGTGGCCTGCGAGTTTGCCGACCCCGCCACCGGCGCTCCCGATGCCGACAAGACCAAACGCGTACAAGCCGCCGCCCTCAAGGCCGGGCTGCTGCTGCTGACCTGCGGGGTGTACGGCAACGTGATCCGCTTCCTGTTCCCTCTGACCATTGAGGATGCGGTGTTTGAAGAGGCCATGGCCATCATGGAGCGGGCGCTGGATGCCTGAATTTCAAGCTTTTTATGCTATTTGCGATTACTGCATATAGATAGTTAGCTATTGTTGAATTTAACCAATAGGCACCCCATGGGCGACAGTTTGCACGACCAAATGGCCGCCCTGCGCCGCCAGGGCATCCACTCGGTGCTGACCCAGTTCACCGACATCCACGGTGTGGCCAAGGGCAAGCTGGTGCCGCTGGCGCACCTGCCCGACCTGGTGGCCACCGGCGCCGGGTTTGCCGGGCCCAGCATCTGGGGCACGGGCCTGCTGCGCATGGGTGCGCGCAGCGAGTACTACGGGCGCGTGCAACCGCACAGTTTGCAGGCCCTGCCGTTCATGCCCGGGGTGGCCCATGCGGTGTGCGATGGCTTTGCTGGTGGTGAGCCGTTGGACACCTGCTCGCGCCAGGTGCTCAAGCGCCAAGTGGCGCGGTTGGCCGAGCGCGGCCTCACGTTGTGGGTGGGCATAGAGCCGGAGTTTTTTCTGCTCAAGCAGGGGGCAGATGGCCGCTGGCAAGTGGGCGATGCGCTCGACACCCTGGCCAAACCCAGCTACGACCTGAAAGCCATGCACCGGAACCAGGTGTTGCTGGAAGACTTCAGGGCCACGCTCACGCAACTGGGCTTTGCACTGGAGCAGATCGATCACGAAGACGCCACAGGCCAGTACGAAATCAACTACCGGCACGACGACGCGCTGGCCGCCGCCGACCGGTACCAGCTTTTCAAGCTGGCCGCACACGCCGTGGCCGAGCGGCATGGGCTGGTGTTTTCATGCATGCCCAAGCCGCTAGCGGGCGCACCGGGCAGCGGGTTGCACTTTCACCTCAGCCTGACCGACGCGCAGGGTCGGGCGGTGATGGCCGACCCGGTGGCACCTGCCAGTGCGATGGGTTTGAGCGCAGACGGCCTGCGGTTTGCCAATGGCCTGCTGATGCACGCCGACGCACTGGCGGCCATTTGCGCCCCCACCGTCAACAGCTACAAGCGCCTGGCCGCCAGCCACAGCGCCAGTGGCACCACCTGGTCGCCGGTGTGGAAGGCGGTGGGGCACAACAACCGCACCTGCCTGGTCCGCAGCGTGGCCGGGCGGCTGGAGTGGCGCTTGCCCGACCCCAGCTGCAACATCTACGCGGCCCTGGCCGCCACGCTGGCTGCCGGGCTCGACGGCATGGACCACCCCGCGCTGCCCATGCCCCAGGCCTGTGACGAAGACCTGTACCAGCGCTTGGCCGCTGGCCAGCCGATGCCGGCGCGCTTACCGCGCGACCTGCACGCCGCGCTGGACGCGCTGGAAGCCGACGCCCCGCTGCGCCACGCGGTGGGCGATGCGTTTTGCCAGCAGTTTCTGGCGCTGAAACGCGAGGAGTGGAGCAGCTACGCCCAGCACGTCAGTGCGTGGGAGTTGGCGCGCTACGCCGACGGCAGCTGAGCGCTTGCCGCCTGGGCGGTGCATTGTTTGACCTGACGCAGCCGATGGGCGGTCAATCTGTCCAACAATGGCACCATGAAACAACCAAAAATAGGGGAGCGTTTGCGCACTCGCGCTGTTGCGGTGGCGCTGTGTGTGGGGTGCGTGTGCGGCGGTGCGCTGGCCAGCTCCACCCCAGGTCAAGTGGTCGAACTGACCGACAGCGAGCGTGCCTACCTGAGTGTGCACAACCCCGTGTCGCTGTGTGTGGACCCGGATTGGTGGCCGTTCGAGGTCATCGACGACGCAGGTCGGTACAAGGGTATTGCCGCCGAGTTGCTGGCGCTGGTGTCCGAACGCACCGGTGTACGGTTTGTGGTGCACGCCACCCCCAACTGGGAGGCTGCGGTGGCTGCCTCCAAATCCGGGCAATGCCTGGTGATGAGTTTTTTGAACCGCACACCCGATCGCGACCAATGGCTGCGCTTTACCCAGCCGGTGCTGATCGACCCGAACGTGCTCATCACCCGCGAGGAGCATCCCTTTATTGCCGATTTGGCGGCACTGAAAGGCGCAACCATTGCCCTGCCCAAGGCCACGGCCATGCACGAACGCATCACCCGCGAGTTTCCCAATCTGCGGGTTCTGGACACCCATTCCGAGCCGGAGTCATTGGGCTGGGTGTCCGAGCACAGGGCTGACATGACGCTGCGCTCGCTCATCGTGGCAGCGCATACCATCAAGACCGGTGGATGGTTCAACTTGAAAATCTCTGGCCTGATTCCCGGCTACGAAAACCGCCTGGCCATGGGTGTGCTGCATTCCGAGACCACCTTGCTGGCCATTCTTGAAAAAGGCGTGGCCAGCCTGACGGACGACGACCGGCGGCAAGCGGTGGACAAACACGTGAGCATGAAGGTGGTGACGGAAGTCAAGCGCGATTACACCCTGGCCATTGGCTTGGGCCTGTTGCTGCTGAGTGTGCTGGCCACCAGCCTGTGGTGGATGCGCAAGCTGCGCGCCATCAACCGCCAACTCAAAGACATGGCCCAAACCGACCCTCTGACTGGCCTGCTCAACCGCAACGGGCTGCACGAGTCGTTCGCCTCCGACGTGGCGCGTGCCTTGCGACACGGGCGGCCCATGGCGGTCATCTTGTTGGACATTGACCATTTCAAGCGCATCAACGACGAGCTTGGCCACTTGGTGGGCGACAAGGTGTTGGTGGAGTTGGGGGCGCTGGTCAAGCGCACCATTCGAGGCGTGGATACGGTGTGCCGCTGGGGAGGGGAGGAGTTTGTGGTCATTTGCCACGAAACGCCGCTTCTCCAGGCGCAGGCCCTGGCAGAGCGGCTGCTGCAGGCAGCCCGTGCCCAGACCTTTGCGGCCAGCCGCCCGGTGACGCTGAGCGCTGGCGTCACGGACCTGGTGCTGGGTGACACGCCGGATACGCTGGTGCAGCGCGCCGACGAGGCCATGTACCAAGCCAAGCACGCGGGCCGTGACCGCGTGTGTGTGCAGGCAGCTTCAGGGCCAGCGTCTGGCCCCAGCAGCGTCAGTCAGGCTTCTTGACGCTGCAGGTGCTGATGCCCAGCATGGCGTACGGCGGGCACCAGCCCAGCAGGCCGGTGGCCAGGGGCACGATGCCGATGTAGCCCCACAGGCCCACGGTGCCAGTGGCGGCCAGCGCCACCAGCACAAGGCCGGCGACGATGCGGAGAATGCGTTCGGTGTTGCCAATGTTTTTGGTCATGGTGTGGGTCCTTGGGTTGGGGTGGTAAAGACCGCTATTGAACCCGTGCACCGCCGCTGTGTCTGTGACCTGGGTCACGCTGGTCTGGGCGCCATCCGCAGCCCGCCCTCCGTGGGGGCGCGCTCAGCCAGCCCGGCCAGCGTGGTCGGCTCAGGGCCGAGTCCCTTGGGTTGCCAGCTGACGCAGCCCCACGCTGTCGCGGATAGTGATGCATTCGCGCGAGAGTTCCACCCAGCCGGAGCGTTCAAACCGGTGCAGCAGCCGGGTAATGATTTCGCGTACCGTGCCCAGTTCATCGGCCAGTGCCTGGTGGGTGACCCTGACCTGGCTGCCATGGCCGAGCAGGGTGGCAGCCAGGCGGCTGTCCAGCCGCTGAAACGCCACAGCCTCGATCAGACCGGTCAGGTCGGCCATGCGGACGGCAAACAGGCCCAGCACAAAGTCCCTGAATGGCTCATCGGCCAGCGCGGTGCGGAACGCAGTGGCGGGCAGCATCACGAGTTGGGTGGCGGCGGTGGTGGTTCCCCTGGCGGTGAAGGTGCTCCCAGAGAACAGGCAGGCCGATGACACCAAGCACATCTCGCCCGGTACCACCCGGTACAGCTCCAGTTCGCGCCCGTTGCTGGCCGAGCGGCTGACCCGGATTTCCCCTTCCAGCACCAGTGGGAAACCCTGGCAGGCCTGGTCTTCCAGGAACAGGGTCATGCCTTCCGGGGCGTGCAGCACGGGCAGTGGGTCGGAGTGCTCAACTTCCGCCGCAGGCAGTGCGGGGTAGAGCTGGCGCAGGCGCTGCCAGTCGCCGGGGCTCAAGGAGGCCGGTGGCTGGCTCATGGTTGTGGTGGGCTGAGTCGGCTTGCAGCCAACAGCACCTGGTCCACCACGCCTTGCACGGCCGCATGGGCGGACTCACTGAGTAGGGTGCCGTGGTCGGAGAACGCACGGTCCGCATGCCCCAGGGCGTGCTGGCGGGGGGCCACCCAGCATTGCAGGTTGCGCAGCATGGGGGCCAGCTGGGCCAGGCTGCGCAACCCACCGAGCGCACCGGGCGATGCCGACAGCAGCCCCACCACTTTGCCTGCAAAGGGCTTGATGCCGCTGTCGGCCCACTCTGGGTGCCCCTTGATGGGACTGGACGCCCAGTCAAGGGTGTTTTTGAGCAGGGCGGTCATACCACCGTTGTACTCGGGCGAGCAGATGACCCAGCCGGGGTGGGCGTGCATCAGTGCCTTGAGCCGGATGACATCGGGCGGTGTGCCTTGGGCTTCCAGGTCGGCGTTGTAGAGCGGGATGTTCAGGCTGCTGAGTTCCAGCAGGGTGACCTCGGCTCCCCGAAACTCGCCCATATCGGCGGCCACGCGGGCCAGTTGGCGGTTGTAGGAGCCGGTGCGGGTGCTGCCCGCGAAGACGAGTAGTTTCATGGTGGTGCAGAAAAATAATTGATACAGATCAAACAGCTTGTGGCTATGCCCCTGACAATCGCACAGCGCTTGCCTGTGTGCCGAACAGCCTTCTGCAGGCCGCCAGTGTCTCCGACTTCGCGCACCCCTTCAGACGAGTACCCCACGCCATGAGAAACAACCAGCCGGTGACGGCCAATGAGCTGCCCCTGCCCGACGGTGTGACGCTGATGTCCACCACCGACACCGAAAGCCGAGTCACCTACGCCAATGCGGCGTTCATTGCCGCCAGTGGCTTTGAGCAAAACGAACTGTACGGCCAACCTCACAATCTGGTGCGCCACCCGGACATGCCCCCAGAAGCGTACGCTGACATGTGGGCCACCCTCAAGGCTGGGCAGAGCTGGACGGCGCTGGTCAAGAACCGCCGCAAGAACGGTGACTTCTATTGGGTGCGGGCCAATGCCGCGCCCATGGTGCGCCGGGGGCGGCTGGAGGGCTACATCTCGGTGCGCACCAAGCCTACCCGTGAGGAGGTGGCGGCTGCTACGGCTTTGTACGCCCGCATGCGTGCTGGCAAGGCAGGCGCTGTGGGGCTTCACAAGGGCCTGGTGGTGCACACCGGCGCCATGGCCTGGCGCTCGGCCACGCAAACCATGTCAACGTCTGCCCGCCTGTGGTGGGGCTTGGCGATGCTGTGGCCACTGATGCTGGGGCTTGCCTGGGCGGTGGGGCTGCAGGGTGTGCCGCTGTTGAGTTGGTCTATGGGTTCATTGGCCCTGGTGCTGGGCTGTGGTGCCTGGTTGCACCGGCAGCTGGTGGTGCCTGCGCGTGTGCTGGCGCAGCAGGCCTGCGCCGTGGCGTCGGGCCAGTTCGATGAGTCGGTGCGCCTGGACCGGGCCGACGACCTGGGGCTGGCGCTGCGTTGCCTCAACCAGGCCGGGTTGAATGTGCGTGCGCTGGTGGGCGACGTGGGGCCGCAAGCCCAGGGGGTGCAGGTGGCCAGCAGCGAGATTGCCGCCGCGAGCAACGATCTCGGTTCCCGCACCGAGCAGGCGGCTGCCAACCTGGAGCAATCGGCTGCGGCCATGGACGAAATGACGGCCAGCGTGGGCAACAGCGCCCAGGCGGCACTGGCCGCCAAAGACCTGGCTGCGCAAGCCACCGCATCGGCCAAGGCGGGAGAAGCCCTGGTCAAGCGGCTGGTGGACACCATGGCGCAGATCAATGCGTCCAGCCGCAAGATCAACGACATCATTGGGGTGATCGATGGCATTGCGTTCCAAACCAACATCCTGGCCCTGAATGCCGCTGTGGAGGCTGCCCGCGCTGGAGAACAGGGCAGGGGTTTTGCGGTGGTGGCCGGTGAGGTGCGCAGCCTGGCGCAGCGCAGCGCGGGGGCTGCGCGAGAGATCAAGGCGCTCATCAGCGAAAGTGTGAACAACGTCACATCGGGTGCTGGCCTGGTGGACGAAAGCCACCGGGCGATCGATGGCATCGGTCAACAGATACAGCAGGTGGCCCAGTTGCTGAATGAAATCAGCACAGCCGCCCAGGAGCAGGCCCACGGTGTTTCGGAGGTGAATGTGGCGGTGGGTCAGCTGGATCGCATGACTCAGCAAAACGCCGCCATGGTGGAGCAGGCTTCAGCGGCGGCGGGGGCGCTCAAGGCCCAGTCGGCCGCCTTGTCCCAGGCGGTGGCGGTGTACAGCTGACCCGGGCGGGGAGCGTCGAATCGGGAGCTGGCGCCCGAGACCCAGCCGCGTGAGGAGCGGATGTTTCACGTGAAACATGGCCCATCACGCCTGTGGTCCCCCCACCCGTGTGTGCCACAGCGGCTGTGGGTACTGTCTGCCGGCAACACGCCCACAGGCAGGGGATCGATAAAATAGGTTCCCCTCGCCGCCTGGTTGGGCTGCTTCAAAAAGCGCAGCGCACCAGCGGCGACTTGCCCTGGCGGTTTCCAGGTGTACCTACCTCTTGGCCTTGTGCGCCTTGCTCCCCATGCTGTACCCAGAAGAATTTGATGTGATCGTGGTCGGTGGCGGCCACGCTGGCACCGAGGCTGCGTTGGCCGCCGCCCGCATGGGCTGCAAAACCCTGCTGCTGAGCCACAACATCGAGACGCTGGGGCAGATGAGCTGCAACCCCAGCATCGGCGGCATTGGCAAGGGCCATCTGGTGAAAGAGGTGGATGCGCTGGGTGGTGCCATGGGCATTGCCACCGACGAGGCAGGCATTCAGTTCCGCATTCTGAACAGCAGCAAAGGCCCGGCCGTGCGTGCCACCCGCGCCCAGGCTGACCGCATTCTGTACAAGGCCGCCATCCGCCACCGTCTGGAAAACCAGCCCAACCTGTGGCTGTTCCAGCAGGCGGTGGATGACCTGATGGTGGAAAGCGATGGCGTGACCGACCGGGTGGTGGGTGCCGTCACGCAGGTGGGCATCCGGTTCAAGGCCCGCACCGTGGTGCTGACGGCGGGCACTTTTCTGGACGGCAAAATCCATGTGGGCCTGAACAACTATGCAGCTGGCCGCGCCGGAGACCCACCAGCCGTCAGCCTGTCGGCCCGGCTGAAAGAGCTGAAGTTGCCCCAGGGTCGCCTCAAAACCGGCACGCCGCCGCGCATCGACGGGCGCAGCATCGACTTTTCCAAATGTGAAGAGCAGCCGGGCGACGGCATGCCAGGCTCGGGCACGGCCGACAAGCCCGTGCCTGTGTTCAGCTTCATGGGCAAGGCCAGCATGCACCCCCGCCAGCTGCCGTGCTGGATCACGCACACCAACCTGCGCACGCACGACATCATCCGCAGCGGCTTTGACCGCAGCCCCATGTTCACCGGCAAGATCGAAGGCGTGGGGCCGCGCTACTGCCCCAGCGTGGAAGACAAGATCAACCGCTTTGCCGACAAGGACAGCCATCAGATTTTTCTGGAACCCGAAGGGCTGACCACGCACGAGTTCTACCCCAACGGCATTTCCACCAGCCTACCTTTTGACATCCAGCACGCGCTGGTGCGCAGCCTGCCGGGCCTGGAAAACGCGCACATCCTGCGGCCTGGCTATGCCATCGAGTACGACTACTTTGATCCCCGCTCGCTCAAAAGCAGCTTCGAGACCAAGCAGATTGGAGGGCTGTTTTTTGCGGGGCAGATCAACGGCACCACCGGCTATGAGGAGGCGGCAGCCCAAGGCCTGTTTGCCGGGTTGAATGCCGGGCTGCAAGCCCGCGCCATGGGCGGTGGCAACGACGCAGCCAGCGCCGCTGGTGCCGTGACGTACAGCGGGGAGAGCTGGCTGCCCCGGCGCGACGAGGCCTACCTCGGTGTGCTGGTGGACGACCTCATCACCAAGGGCGTGACCGAGCCCTACCGCATGTTCACCAGCAGGGCCGAGTTCAGGTTGCAACTGCGCGAGGACAACGCCGACATGCGCCTGACCGAAGCGGGCAGGGCGCTCGGCCTGGTGGACGATGCCCGCTGGACCGCGTTTTGCCACAAGCGGGATGCGGTGCTGCGAGAGACCGCACGCCTCAAGGCCACCTGGGTGAATCCGCGCAACCTGCCGCCTGCGGAGTCGGAGCGGGTGTTGGGCAAGGCCATTGCACACGAGCACAACCTGTTCGACTTGCTGCGCCGCCCCGGTGTGGGCTATGCCGATCTGATGGGAATGGATGGCGGCAGACACGCCGAGGCGTCGGTTGTTTCACGTGAAACATTGGGCGATGACTTGCTCGACTCGGTGGTGGAGCAGGTGGAAATTGCCGCCAAGTACTCGGGTTACATCGATAGGCAGCGAGGCGATGTGGAGCGTGCCGCCCATTACGAAAACCTGAAGCTGCCGCCCGATCTGGACTACATGCAGGTCACGGCGCTCAGCATGGAGGCGCGTCAGCGCCTGTCCAAGCACCGGCCCGAAACCCTTGGTCTGGCCTCGCGCATGACGGGCATCACGCCTGCCACCATTTCGCTGCTGATGATTCACCTGAAAAAAGGTGGCTTCAAGGGCTTTACACCGCTTGCGCAGGAAGAGGCATGAGCATGGCCCACGACCCCCGCCAAGTGCTGCAGGCCGGTGCCCAGACCCTGGGTCTGACGCTGAGTGATGCCCAGCTGGACCTCCTGCTGGCCTATATGGGCTGGCTGCACAAATGGAACAAGGTGTACAACCTGACCGCGCTGCGCCACCCCGATGAGATGCTGAGCCACCACCTCATGGACAGCCTGACGGCGGTGGGCCCGCTGCTGCGCCATCTGCAGGTGGTGCACGGCCCCAGTGGTGCGCCTGCCTCAGGCGAACCTGTGCCGGTGTTGGACGTGGGCTCAGGTGGTGGTCTGCCCGGTGTGGTGCTGGCCATTTGTGTGCCCCAGGTTCATGTGACGTGTGTGGACGCGGTCAACAAAAAGGCGGCGTTCATCCAGCAGGTGGCGGCCAGTTTGCGCCTGCCCAACCTCAAGGGTTTGCACGCCCGGGTGGAGACGGTGCAGGGCGGCTTTGCGGTGGTCACCTCCCGCGCCTTTGCTTCGTTGCAGGACTTCACCACCTGGTCGCGTCCGGCACTGGCCACTGGTGGTGTCTGGATGGCCATGAAAGGCAAGCACCCGGTTGAAGAGTTGCAGGCTTTGGGCTCTGATGTGGAGGTGGTTCACGTGGAGCCTTTGGCGGTGCCGGGGGTGGACGCAGAGCGGTGTCTGGTGTGGATGCGGGTGGCTGGTTGATTGTTGGGGCTCGGTGTTTTCGATCGGCTGCCTCTCTTTAGGTTTTCGTTTCTGTACTTCGCTTCAGTACCTCGCGCCAGGGGGTGGGCGTGGCGGCTGTTCTCCGGCCCTGCTCGCGGGCGGTGTTTTGTGGGGTTTTGGTGTTGCTTCGTTAACACTGGGCTGGCGGGCCTACGCTGTGGCAACCGCGAATGGGGGCCTGCGCCCATCCGCCCCACCCACCCCCTGTGAGTGACGGGTGGGTGGCACTGCCGGGAAAGCCGCCAACGCCTCTGTGAGTGTTTGCGCTCGGCTTTTTGTTGGCGTGCCCTCGTGTCGGCCAGCGGGGTGTGGTGGGTGCGTGAGCGCAGGCCCCCATTCGCGGTTGCCACAGATAAGGCTCGCCAGCCCGGCATTGATGAAGCAACAGCCGCCAACCCCAGGCGGCGGCCCGCGAGCAGGGCCGGAGTCCACGCGCCCACCACACCCCGCCCCCACACAAGCGCGCCGGACACGACACGATGCCCCCACACAAGCGGCGCCTGGCACGACACGGTGCCGCACACAAGTAGCGCCGGACAAGACACACCATCCCTGCAAACACTCCGCAAGCCAAAGCACAAGCTCGTCCCGTAAACTCACCCCCCTCTCCACCCACGCCCCACCACCATGTTCGGTATCGCAGACTACGGCGCATTTGTGGCCGCCATCGTGTTGTTCCTGGCCATTCCCGGCCCAGGCAACCTCGCGCTGATCACCTCCACCGGCAAAGGTGGTATCCGTGGGGGCCTGGCTGCTACGTTCGGCGTGATCGCCGGTGACCAGGTGCTGATGTGGATGGCGGTGGCCGGTGTGGCCACTTTATTGGCTGCTTACCCGACTGCTTTTCAGGCGGTGCAGTGGCTGGGGGCCGCCTACCTGGCCTGGCTGGGCTGGAAGATGGTGACTGCCAAACCCGGTGCTGCGCCCATTTTGAACATCCGCCCCCGGCAATACTTCCAGCAAGCGCTGGGCATCACCTTGCTCAACCCCAAGGCCATTGTGTTTTACATGGCCTTCTTCCCGCTGTTTGTCGATCCTGCCACCCACCGAGGGCTGATCACCTTTGGTGCCATGGCCGCTACCATCGCCGCCCTGACATTGTTGTATGGTTTGATCGTGACCCTCATCACCCACCTCATGGCCGAGCGCCTGCGCGCCAGCCCACGGGTCAGCAGCGGGCTGGAGAAGCTGGCCGGGGTTTTTCTGGTCGGTTTTGGCATCAAACTCGCGCTGTCGCGGTAGTTCGAACGCCTCAGTACCACCGGCCAAGCACACGGAAGCAGTCATGGCTCATATTTTCTGTATTGCCAACCAAAAGGGCGGGGTAGGCAAAACCACCACCACCGTCAACCTCAGCGCGGGGTTGGCCAAGGTTGGGCAGCGTGTGCTGATGGTGGACCTGGACCCGCAGGGCAACGCCACCATGGGTGCTGGCATTGACAAGCGCCAGCTCGGGCGCAGCGTGTACAACGTGTTGCTGGGCGACGCCACGGTGGCCGAGGCCCGTGTCCACACCGGCAAGCTGAGCGAAAGCGGCTGTGCGTTCGATGTGCTCGGGGCCAACCGGGAGCTCTCTGGTGCAGAGGTGGAGCTGGTGCCGCTGGCCCGGCGCGAGATGCGGCTGCGCGCAGCACTGGCCACGGTGGAGGCCGACTACGACTTTGTGCTCATTGACTGTCCACCCTCCCTCAGCCTGCTCACCCTCAACGGCTTGTGCAGTGCGCACGGCGTCATCGTGCCCATGCAGTGCGAGTACTTTGCCCTGGAGGGCTTGGCCGACCTGGTGCACACCATTCGACAGGTGCATGCCAACCTCAACCGCGACTTGCAGCTCATTGGGTTGCTGCGGGTCATGTTCGACCCGCGCATCACCCTGCAGCAGCAGGTCAGCGAACAAATCAAGCAGCGCTTTGGCGACAAGGTGTTCAACACCGTCATTCCGCGCAACGTGCGCCTGGCCGAGGCCCCCAGCTACGGCTTGCCAGGCGTGGTGTTTGACCCCGCCGCCAAGGGCAGCCTCGCCTTTGTGGCGTTTGCCGAGGAAATGGTCGCCCGTGCCCAATCCAAGCCCACGGCAGCCCCTTCCGCCACGCCCATGCCAACGGCCTGAAACCTCCTTTGCAGCCACTGGTTTCACGTGAAACAGCGCCTTGGGCCATCTCTTGGGTGTGGTGACCGAGAATTGCAAAACAAATTGCCCTCTTGCGCTTGATGCATATACACAGTTTGCTATGCCCAATGATGTCCGAATTCTGAGCCTGCCGGGGTGGCAAAGCAGCGACCCTGCCCACTGGCAAAGCCGCTGGGAGGCCCTGCACGGCCACCAGCGGGTGCACCAGCACGACTGGATGCGGCCCTTGCGCGGGGACTGGTTGATCCAGCTTGAAGAAGCGGTGCTGGCCAGCGAGGGGCCGGTGGCCCTGGTGGCGCACAGCCTGGGCTGCATACAGGTGGCGGCGTGGGCATCGGTCAGCCAGAGCACACGGCGGGTACAGGCGGCCCTGCTGGTGGCCCCAGGCGACACCGAGCAGCCCGACCTGCGCGACCAGCTGCCCACCTGGCAGCCCATTCCCTTGCAGCCCTTGCCATTTCCCAGCGTGCTGGTGGCCAGCCAGAACGACCCGTTTTGCCGCTTGGAGCGCGCCCGCGCCTTGGCCCAGGCCTGGGGCAGCGAGTGCTTGGACCTGGGCCCCTGTGGCCACATCAACGCCGAATCCGGCCTGGGCGACTGGCCCCACGGCCATGCCCTGCTGAAGCAGTTGCTGGCCCGCTGCCGTACCTATCCAATGTTTTGAACCGAGAACTCACCATGGCAACATCCCGACCCAAAGGCCTTGGCCGCGGCCTGGAGGCCCTGCTGGGCCCCGCGCTGGGTCTGGCCACCGACGGCCAGTCCCCCACCTCTGCCGACCAGCCCAGCACCTTGTCACTGGGAGACCTGGTGCCCGGTGCCTACCAGCCCCGCACCCGCATGGACGAGGGCGCGCTGTACGAGCTGGCCGAAAGCATCAAGGCCCAGGGCATCATGCAGCCGATTCTGGTGCGGCGCCTGAGCGAGGCCGATGGCCTGGCCCGGCTGGCCCAGCTGCAAACCGGCCAAGGTGAGGCGGTGGCCGGGCGTGGGGCGCGGCCGGTGTACGAAATCATCGCGGGCGAGCGCCGCTTTCGGGCGGCCAAGCTGGCTGGTCTGGACAGCCTGCCGGTGCTGGTGCGCGACGTGCCCAACGAGGCCGCCGCCGCCATGGCGCTCATCGAAAACATCCAGCGCGAAGACCTCAACCCGTTGGAAGAGGCCCAGGGTTTGCAGCGGCTGATTCAGGAGTTTGGCCTCACCCACGAGCAGGCCGCCCAGGCAGTGGGCCGTTCCCGCAGCGCGGGCAGCAACCTGTTGCGCCTGCTGCACCTGGCCGAGCCGGTACAGACCATGCTCATGGCCGGTGACCTGGACATGGGCCATGCCCGCGCGTTGCTGCCACTGGACAAAGCGGTACAGATCACCGCAGCCAACCAGATTGCGGCCCGCCACCTCTCGGTGCGCGAGGCCGAGGGCCTGGCCCGCCAGCTCGCAGCCGGTGACACGCCGCGCACCGCCAAGGTTGCCGCAGACAAACCGCGCGATGTGCTGCGCGTGGAGGAAGAACTGTCCGACCTACTCATGGCCACGGTCGAGGTGCGGGTAAAAAAACGCGTCAAGCGCCAGGGTCGGCTGGAGGACACCGGTGAGCTCAGCATCGCCTTTTCGTCGATGGACGAACTCAACGGACTGATTGAACGGCTGCGCAGGCTTGCCTGACTCCGCCGGGCGGCCCCAGTGCATGGACCAGCGCCCGCGGGCGTGGCTTCAGTTGCCCGGGCCAATCTGCCGTGCCCAGGTATCGAGCACGGCCCCCATGGTGGCCTGGGCTGAGGCTTGGTACTGCGCAGGGTCCACCTTCACTTCGTAACTTTTGTCTTTGCGGCCACCGCCCATGCCGCCCAGAAAGCCCACGATGGCCAGCGCAGTCTGAACCCCGGCCACCGTGGCGTCGGTCACGTCATTCACGCCCAGCAGCCCGCTGTTGGCCGGTTGCAGCGTTTGCTTGAGTGCCAGCGTGGGCATCTTGTCAAAGGTGTAGCTGGCGGTGGTCCACAGCAAGCTGCCATCGGGTTTGGGCTTTTGCGACAGCAACTGCGGCACCATGGCGCGCAGGTTGGATTCCGTGGTGAGCTTGATGCCGGGCTTGCCATCCACGCTGGCAGTGCGGGCGAAAAAGCCACCCGAGGCGTCCGTTTCAATGAAGTCCATGACCAGCGTGACCTTGAGCAAACCCAGTTGCTCTGGCCCCGACACACCCGACTCCACGTAGTCCAGGGCATCCCAGCCCAGGCCCGACATCGACACACCAAATCCCATGAGGGAGCGCAAGGGGTCAGCGGTTGAAAAGTACAGTGGCAGGCCTTGTGCGCTGAACAGTTTGTGCGTTTTGCCCTGGCCTTTGCCAGAGCCCCGCTTGATTTCTGCGGGTGCCGCCACAGCGTCCTTTTTGAAGCGCTCCACCGCCGCAGCGGGCAGCGCATCAAAGGGAACCACCGTCAGGCCCCTGGCTTGCAGCGAGGCCGTCAGGCGCTGGTAGGCGGTGTCGGTGATGGACTGCATCAAGGCATCATCCACCCCGGCCAAGGTGTAGCTTCCGTGCATGTTGGCTGAACCAGGGCCAGAACCAAAGCCGCCACTGGCCGAGGCCGAAGCCGTGGCCCGGGTGGCAAACATCACCCTGAACTGGGCAATGCATACCTTGTTCAAAGCGGCCAGCCCTTCAGGCTGGCTCGCGTCTATCCAGGCTTGAGCGGCTTGCGCCGGGTCGGTTTGGGCCAAGCTGGGGTCAAAGGCGGGCGGTGGATTGTCTTGGGCCCAGGCGCTGGCGGCTGTCAGGCCCAGCCAGGGCAAGCCCAGGCTGGCGGTGAGGAGTTCACGGCGTTTCATGGCAACGTTCCTTGCGGTGAAGTGAAGACCATCAGTCTGCACGCGATCTGGCGGTCCCACAACCCCGTGTTACCGGGGGTGTACAAGCCGCACCAGCGCATACGCCCAACTCGTCCACGCCCTTGCCTGTCGATGCTGCGCGTGTCGCCAGCCGTGGCTCATGGCAACACCGCAGGGGCGGCGAAGTAGCGGGTGCTCAGCCGCTTGAACTGGCCGCCGTCGGTGCCTATGTTGGTCTGCACCGCCTGCCCCGGGCTGAACACCACGCCCACACCGCCAGCGGCCACCAGCTCGTTGGGACGGGTCAGGAAGTAGTCCACCCGGTTGTCCCGAAAGGCAAAGGCGGTGCCACCGGGCGTGGCCGATGGCACGCCCAGAGGGGTTTGCCACCACAGCACCGGCAGCTGCAAGCCCTCAAAGAAGCGGCGGGCCTGCGCAAAGTGGCTGGTGAAGCTGGGCTCGGTCTGGTTGCTGCTGTCCCAGAGGTAGGGCACGCTGCTCAGGCGGGTGCAGGCGGCCCCGCTAGCGGTGTAGCGCGCCTCAAAGCAGCCCGCGTCCCGGTCCAGCGTCTGCATCACCACGAAGTCGGCCTGAGCCGCACCCACGCGGCTCAGGTAGCGCACCTCGTTCGGGAGCACATCCGGGAATAGCGACGGTGGAAACCCGACGTAGACCTGGGGTGCGTTCTGGCGCAGCATGCGCAGCAGGCACTGGCCCATGCCCGCCACGGTGTCGGGCAGGGCGGCGCAGTCGGGGTTGGCGCTGGCCACCAGGGCCAGGTGCCGGGTGGGGTCGGCCTCGGCGCGGTGGGCATAGCCCCAGAAGTCGGGCTCCAGGTTGACCAGCGCGGGTTTGCCGTAGGCCGCCAGCTGCCCCGCCAGCACCCGCACGTTGTCCCAATAGCCGGTCATGAAGGCGCGGTCGGCCAAGCCGCTGAGGTTGCCGTCGCCCAGCGTGGCCATCTGGTACAGGGTGAACATGGGGACGGCACCGAGCTTGTCGGCATTGGCCGCGACGATGGCCACATAGGCACCACTGGGGCTGTTCCAGCTGGGCCAGGAGGTGGCACCCACGCCCACCAGGTACTGGTCGTAGATGTCGGGCTGCAGGCTTTGCGCCTGTATGGCCGCTACAGTGGCTGTGCCCAGGCCCACCAGCAAACGCCGGGGTTTGCCCCAGCGCTCGGCCAGCACCCCCGGGCGCTGGGCGAGTGGGTACGACGATACCGGTGGTGGTGGTGGCGGCGGTGGAGCAGGGGGCAGCACGACTGGGGGCGTGGTGGCATCTGCCGGGCTGGGGTCCTTGGCGGCACCGCCGCCACAGGCGCTAGCCAGCGTCAGGGCCAGGGCGGCTGACAGGGTGCGAAGCAACAGGGCAGGGTGAACAGGGCGGGTCAGGGGGAGGGTCATGGGGCGAGTCATGCAGGGGTATGCGGGGCAAAGTGAACTCACCCGGGGATTGTCCACCCGGACAGGGGCACTCCCATCCCTCTACACTGCAGCGCATGACATGGATGGCACTTTCACGTTGGCCTTGGCCCTTGCCCGCTGTGCTGGTGTGGGTGCTGGCGTGGCTGGGGTTTGTGGGCCTGCGGCTCATGGCGCTGCCCCTGGCGTGGTCGTGGGCGGTGGCGGCGGCAGCCGGTGTGCTGGCCAGCGTGCTGGTGGACACCTGGGTGCGCCGGGGCATGTTGGCCCTGGGGTTTCCGCTGTCGTGGTGGCTGGTTACCGGGGCGGGTGGGGCGCAGGTGCTGGCGGCCTGGCCTGCCTGGGTATGGCTGCTGCCACTGGCCCTGCTGGTGCTGCTGTACCCGCCGGGCTCATGGCGTGACGCACCGCTGTTTCCCACCCCCGCCCATGCATTGGACGGCCTGGCCGAGCAGGTGCCCCTGCCCTTGGCCGGGCGGGTGCTGGATGCCGGTTGTGGCCTGGGCGATGGCTTGCTGGCCCTGGAGCGTGCCTGGCCCGAGGTGAAGGTGTACGGCATCGAGCGCAGTTGGCCGCTGCGTGTGGTGTGTGGCCTGCGCTGCCGCCACGCCCACGTGCGCCAGGGCGACATGTGGCGACACAGCTGGTCGGCCTACGATCTGGTGTACCTGTTCCAACGCCCCGAGAGCATGGACCGCGCATGGGACAAGGCGCAGCACGAGCTGCGCCCTGGCGCGTGGCTCGCCAGCCTGGAGTTTGCGGTGCCCGATGTGGACCCCACCCTGGCCTGGCCCTGCCCGGATGGCCGAACCGTGTGGCTGTACCAGACGCCGCTGCCAACCGAGCGACCACCCACCCAGCCCGGCCCGGCCGAGGCTGTTTCAGCCTGAGGGATCAGGCCTGCACAGCGTGCCTGAGCGCATTCAGCGTGCCACCGGGGGGCTGATGTTCACGGTTACTTGCACCACCAATGGCACGGTTTCGCCGTTGAGCGTGGCGCTCACCTGGTAGCTGAACACGTCTTTGCAGGTGCGGCCCGTATGGGGGCAGGGGTGGGGCACCGCTTCAGTCCATGCAGAAAATCTTGCCGGGGTTGAGGATGTTGTCCGGGTCCAGCGCTTGCTTGATGGCGCGCATCATGTCCACCGCACCGGCGCCGGTTTCGTCCCGCAAGAAGCCCATTTTGTGCAGGCCCACGCCGTGTTCGCCGGTGCAGGTGCCTTCCAGTGCCAGCGCACGGGCCACCAGCCGGTGGTTCAGGGCTTCGGCGGTTTCGCGCTCCTGCGCGCTGTCGGGGTCAATCAGGTAGCCGAAGTGGAAGTTGCCGTCGCCCACATGGCCCACGAGAAAGTACGGAATGCCGCTGGCGTCGGCCTCGGCCACCGAGTCCAGCAGGCAGTCGGCCAGGCGGCTGATGGGCACGCAGGTGTCGGTGGTGATGGCGCGGCAGCCCGGACGGCTTTGCACGGCGGCAAAGTAGGCGTTGTGCCGGGCCGTCCACAGCCGGGTGCGGTCTTCCGGGGTGGTGGCCCACTCGAACGACTCGCCGCCGTGCTCGGCCGCGATGTCTTGCACCAGCTCGGCCTGCTCCTGCACGCTGGCGGGTGAGCCGTGGAACTCCATCAGCAGCATGGGTTCTTCGCGCAGGTTGAGCTTGCTGTGGGCGTTGACGGCGCGCACCGAGGCCGCATCGATCAGCTCACAGCGGGCAATCGGTATGCCCATCTGGATGGTGGTGATGGTGGTGCGCACGGCGGCCTCGATGCTTGGGAACGAACACGTTGCCGCCGACACCGCCTCGGGCAGGGGGTAGAGCTTGAGGGTGATTTCGGTCATCACCCCCAGCGTGCCCTCGCTGCCCACCATCAGGCGCGTCAGGTCGTAGCCTGCGCTGCTTTTTTTGGCGCGGGTGCCGGTGCGGATGACATTGCCCTGCGCCGTCACCACCTCCAGCGCCAGCACGTTTTCGCGCATGGTGCCGTAGCGCACGGCGTTGGTGCCGCTGGCACGGGTGGCTGCCATGCCGCCGATGCTGGCGTCGGCACCGGGGTCGATGGGGAAGAACAGGCCATCGCTCTTGACCGCGTCGTTCACCGCCTTGCGGGTCACGCCGGGCTGCACCGTCACGGTCAGGTCCTCGGCGTTGACGCTGAGCACCCGGTTCATGCGGCTCACGTCCAGGCTGATGCCACCTTGCACCGCCAGCAGGTGGCCCTCCAGCGACGAGCCCACCCCAAACGGAATGACCGGCACCTTGAACTGGGCCGCCAGGCGCAGCGCATCGGCCACGTCAGCGGTGCACTCGGCAAACACCACGGCGGCAGGGGGTGGCACGTGCGTGAAGGGCGACTCGTCACGCCCGTGCTGCTCGCGCACCGCCAGCGCGGTGGAGCAGGCTGGGCCAAATCGGGTCTTGAGAGCCGCCAGAAAATCGTGAGGAACCTCACGCAGGTGTGTTTGTGGTCGCAACACGTCGCTGGGGGTGGGAGCATTCATGGGGTATTCCTTGCCAAAACCAGATAATGAAAGCCATTATCCGAGTCAGAACCACAACGCGCCTACCAACATGATGTTTGACAAGCTCACCGCGCTGGTGGCCGACGATCAGGAGCTGATGCGTTCGGTCACCGCCAACCAGCTGCGCGGCATGGGGTGGAGCAAGGTGCTCACCGCCAAAAACGGAGCCGAGGCACTGCGCCAGTTGCGCGCCCAGCGGGTGGACGTGCTCCTGACCGACTGGAACATGCCCGTCATGGGTGGCCTGGAGCTGCTGCGTGCGGTGCGGGGCGACGCCAAGCTGGCGCGCCTGCCCGTGCTCATGGTCACCTCCGAGGTCGAGCGCTCCCGCATCCAGGACGTGATTGCCGCCGGGGTCAGCGGCTTGCTGGTCAAGCCCTTCAATGCCAGCGTGTTGCGCGCCCGGCTGGAGCGGCTGCTCTCCACCGACACCAAGGCCACGCCCAAGCCCGCCCCCCGCACCCGCCGGCCCGACGCGGCCGAGACCGACCCGGACGCCCCCGAGTCGCAGTTCATGCTGCCGGCCTCCCACATCCTGGTGGTGGACGACAACCCCACCACCCTGGCACTCATCAGCCGCCTGTTCAAGGACGACTACGACGTAAGCGCTGCCCCCGAGGGGCGCGAGGCCCTGCGCATTTGCCGCTCGCAGCACCCGCCCGATCTGGTGCTGATCGACGTGCAAATGCCTGGCATGGACGGCTTCGAGACCGTGGCCCATCTGCGCGATACGCCCCACATGGCCAATATTCCGGTCATTTTTGTGACCTCTGACACCAGCGACAGCACCCGCCGCCGGGGCATGGAGCTGGGTGCGGTGGACTTCGTCACCAAGGCCACCCCACCGCGCGAGCTGCGCCAGCGCGTGGCCAATTTTTTGCGGTTTGTGGAGCTGCGCAAGCAGCTGCAAAGCGACTACGACGCCATGCTGGAAAACGCAAGGCTGCGCGAAGAAGTCGAAAACATGACCCGCCACGACCTCAAGGGCTCGCTCAGCGGCATCGTGGGCATGGTGCGCAACCTCGCCACCGACGACGACATGCCCCAGCGCTACATGGACAAGCTCAGGCTGGTGCAAGAAACCGCCGAGCAGGCCCTCACCTCCGTCAACCTCGGGGGTGACATGTACAAGATCGAAACCGGCCGCTACAAGCTCGATGTGCAGCCGGTGCGCATTGGCGATGTGCTGCGCCGCATCGTCGAGGTATCCCGGGCATCGTTTGCCGAGAAAGACCTGTCCATCGTGGTCGATGCCGACGTGCCCGTGGGCCAGGAGCTGCCCCAGGCCCAGGGCGACGCCACGCTGTGTCACTCGCTGTTTCAGAACCTCATCAAAAACGCCTGCGAAGCCGCGCCGCGCAAAAGCAAGGTGCACGTCATCCTCAAAGACGAGAACCCGCTGCGCATCCTCATTCAGAACAAAGGCGTGGTCCCGCGCGACATCCGCGACGTGTTTTTTGACAAATTCGTCACCCAGAGCAAGTCATCTGGCAGTGGGCTGGGCACCTACTCGGCCCGGCTGCTGGCGGTGGCCCAGCACGGCAGCATCGACATGGCCTGCGACGACGCGCTCAACGAAACCACAGTCACGGTGTGGCTGCCGCGCTGCGCCCTGCAGCTGGCCGACAAGCCCGTGGCCGACAATTCAGTCCCCAATCCCTGACCAACCCGGAGCACCACACACCATGGGCAACCGCCTCACCCAAATCGCCACCCGCACCGGAGATGCCGGTACCACCGGCCTGGGCAACAACCAGCGCGTCAGCAAAAACAGCCTGCGCGTGCACGCCATGGGCGATGTGGACGAACTCAACAGCCACATTGGCGTGCTGCTGTGCGAGGACATGCCCGCCGCCGTGCGCAGCCTGCTGGTGGAGATTCAGCACCAGCTCTTCAACCTGGGCGGCGAGTTGAGCATTCCGGGGTTCGAGCTGCTCAAGCCCGAGGCCGTGCTGGCGCTGGACGAGGCACTGGCCACCTTCAACGAGCCGCTGCCCCGCTTGCAGGAGTTCATCCTGCCCGCCGGTACCCGTGCCGCGTCGCAGGCCCATGTGTGCCGCACCGTGGCCCGCCGTGCAGAGCGCTCGGTGGTCGCCCTGGGCAACGAAGAGGCCTTGAATGACACCCCCCGTCAGTACCTCAACCGCCTGAGCGACCTGATGTTTGTGCTGGCCCGCACCCTCAACCGCTACCGGGCCGATGGCAGCACCGGCGACGACGTGTACTGGAAAAGCGAACGCATGGCCCAGGCCGATGCCGCCTGAGCTGTGGTGCTGACCGCCCCTGCACCTGGACCAGCACCTGCACCCGAGCTGACCCCCTGGCCCCTGGTGCACTGGGTCGAAGGTGGCCATGCCCGCAGCGCGCACTGGCGCAGCGAACGCGGTGCCCCCCCGCCCCGGCGGGTGGTGCTGGCCGACGACACCCTGACCGCCGCCATGGCCCAGCGCCTGGCCAGCGAGGGCACGGCCATGCTCTGGCGCGGCGACTTCCACAACGCCCGCCAGCTGCTGCAGGCCCTGGCACGCCGCATTGACCAGCCCAAAGGCGCTCGAAAAAGCTCTTCGAAACAAGAGCAAACTATTTATACCAGTCAAGCGCAAAAAGCCAAAAAAGCTTCAAATTTCGGGTCAGACGGGTTGGCCGTGCCTCCCAGCCCGACCAGCCCAACCGAGGCCAGCGTCCCCGCTGCGGCCTTTCACCGCCACCGCCAGGCCCAGTCGCAGCGGGCCAGGCTGCTGGGCATGGTGCTGCTGTCGTTCGGCCCCGACCACGGCCTGGCCCTGCGCCGCGCGCCCGATGTTCGCCAGGCCTGCGCCCAGGGCTGGGGTGAGCCCACCGCCGACACCACTGGCTCTGTTGCCTCGCTGCGCGAGCTGCTGGCCCTGACCAGTGCGCACGAGTGGGCCAGACAAGGCGTGGAGGTGCCCGCGCTGGGCGAGGCACCGCTCAACCGCATCCACCCCCGCTACGGTGTGTTTTCTCCGGTGCGCGGTGAGTACGTCGCGCTGGTGGCCCAGGCCCCGTTGCCGGGAGCGGCTGACACCTTGCGCGCCTTCGACATTGGCACCGGCAGCGGCGTGCTGGCGGCCGTGCTGGCCCGCCGTGGCGTGGCCCAGGTGGTGGCCACCGACCTGGACGAGCGCGCCCTGGCCTGTGCCCGGGCCAACCTGCAGCGCCTGGCGCCAGGCGTGCAGCTGCTGCGCACCGATCTGTTCCCGCCCGGGCGGGCGCACCTGGTGGTGTGCAACCCGCCGTGGCTGCCTGCGCGTGCCACCTCACCGGTGGAGCGTGCGGTGTATGACGAAGACAGCCGCATGCTGCGCGGCTTTCTGGCCGGGCTGGCCAATCACCTGTTGCCGGGTGGCGAGGGCTGGCTCATCATGTCCGACCTGGCCGAGCACCTGGGCCTGCGCAGCCCCCACGAGCTGGCCGACTGGGTGGCCGCCGCCGGGCTGCGGGTGGTGGCCCGGCTCGACGCCCGGCCCACCCACCGCAAAGCAGCCGACACCAGCGACCCGCTGCACGCCGCCCGTGCGGCGGAGGTCACCTCACTGTGGCGCCTGGCGGTGGGTGACGGCGGGCGGGGCGCGCCATGAAGCGGCAGGCACTCCACCGCGCCGCCTGTGCGCTGGCGCTGCTGGCAGCCCTGGGTGTCACTGCGGCCCATACACCTGATACAGCCGATACAGCCAAAGGATCTGCCGCCGCCGCCACCGTCCAGTTGCGCTGCGAGGTGGTGTACCTGCCCACCCGAGGCACCTGGGTGCGCGAAGTCACCCTGAACCACTCGCATGGGCGGTTGCGCTCGGTCGCCATTGACGGTGTGCCGGTGTACAGCTTTGCGCTGGCCGGGGCGGTGGTGCTGACGGCCCTGGACAACGAGCGCATACAGCTCGACCTGTCGCAGCCCGCCTGGCGCAGCGACTTTCGCGGCTTGGCCGAGGGGCAGGGCCTGTGTGTGCTGCGCCCATGAGCATTCAGCCGGTGTATGTGATGGGCCCTTCAGGGGCGGGCAAAGACAGTTTGCTGGCCTGGCTGGTAGACCATTGGCCGAAGCAGGCCCCATGGCCCCGCGTGCACCTGGCGCGGCGCACCATCACCCGGGCGCAGGTGCCGGGTGGCGAGGCGCACGAGGCCGTCAGCCCGGCCGAATTTGACCGTTTGCTCGCCGGGGGGCTGTTCGCGCTGCACTGGCAGGCCAACGGACAGCACTACGGCATCCGCACCACTGAGCTGGAGCCACCCGGTGCCACCGATCTGTGCGTGCTGGTCAATGGCTCACGCGCCCATGTGGCGCAGGCCGTGGCCTGCTGCCCCCAACTGGTGGTGGTGCACCTCACCGCACCGCGTGCGCTGCTGGCGCAGCGATTGCAGCACCGCCAGCGGGAGGGGGTGGCCGATATCCAGGCCCGGTTGGACCGCCCCACCGCCTTGCCCGACATGCACCACCTGTGCCCAGGGCGCTGGTGGGAAGTGACCAATACCGGCTATCTCGACACCGCCGGTGCCCAGGTGCTGGCCGCCCTGCGGCCTGTGCTGCAAGCCACCAGCGCTTGCGCCGGATGCCCTCCGCCACCGAGGGGCTGAACGGTCACCGGACGGTCACATGCGGGCGTCGCCCGTGGCAATCTGGCCTGCGCGCAGCGCCATGCGGCCTTCCTGGCGAACCTGCTGGCGGGTTTTGGCCGAGGGCGTGGGGGCCACCGCCTCGGGAGATTCGCCGTTGGCGGCCAGCACGCCGTCGCGGCGGGCATCGGCCAGCGCCTGGCGCACCTGGTCGCGGCTCAGGCCGGGAGCGGGCAAGCCCTGTGCGTCGCCAGCTGAAAATTCACCGGCAGCGGGTTGACCGCTGGTGGCCATGTCGTAGCGCATGCGGGGCTCGGTGTGCAAGTGCGCGGTGAAGGGGGCAGACACCTGCTCCACCCCCGAAAACTCGCCCGCAGCGGGCATGTCGGCGGCAAAGGCCGTGGCCGAAGCCAAGGTGGCGGCGGCGGCAATGGTCAAAGAAGCCAGAGAAAACAATGTGCGTGCCATGATGAATATCCTTTATAAAAACAAGTGGTTGACTGCGAGGGCGGGCGGGCTTCATCGGTCCCGTCTGTCCTGCCTCGGTGAGTCGCCAACTGCGCTGGCTCATCGATGGGTTGGACTGTATTCCTGTGTTTGAGGTAGATAAATAGGCCTTTAAGGCTTACACTGTTGCCAATTTAGAAACAATAGTGGGCTTGAAAACCCCAGAACCTTTTCCATGGACCGATTGCTTTCCATGCGTGTGTTCCAGCAGGTGGCCGATGCCGGCAGCTTTGCCGCTGCTGCGCGCCAGCTTGACCTCTCCCCCGCCGCAGTCACCCGCCTGGTGGTGGACCTGGAGGAACACCTGGGCACCCGCCTCATGCAGCGCACCACCCGCCGCCTCTCACTCACCGAGGCGGGGCACACCTACCTGGGCCGGGTGCGCCACATCCTGCAAGACATCGACGAAGCCGATGGCCTGGCACAGGCCCATACGCAAGAGATGCGGGGCGTGCTGCGCATCCACGCGCCCCCGGTGTTGGCGGTGCACATCCTTGCGCCGTTGGTGGCGGGTTTTCGGCAGCTGCACCCCGGCATCGTCTTCGACATCGACGTCGATGCGCCCGACCAGCCCGCCATCGAAGACCACGACATCACCCTCATGGGGGCCGACGCCAGCTTTGATGGCAACGTCATTGCCCGCCCGGTGATTGCCTCGCACGGCGTGCTGGTGGCGGCTGCGTCCTACGTCGCCCGGCATGGTCTGCCCCTGCAGCCGCCAGACCTGAGCCAGCACCTGTGCCTGCGCCTGCGCCTGGCTGGCCAGCGCCCGACTCTGTGGCGCTTGCAGCATGCCACCGAGCCCGAGCGGGTGGTGGAGGTGCCGGTGCAGCCGGTGCTGTGGGCCAACCACACCGACACCCTGCTTCGCGCTACCCACGACGGGGCGGGCATTTGCGCCGCGCCGCTGGAGCTGGTCGCCGCCCACCTGTGCAGTGGCCAGCTGGTGCGGGTGTTGCCCGACTGGGTGAGTGGCCACTACACCGTGTACGCCGCCATGCCCAGCCGCCGCTTTGTGCCCAGGCGCACCCATGCGTTTTTGGACTACCTTACCGAGCACACCCGGGCCAACCTGGCCCAGGCCATGCCCCCCTGCTGCGAGACCACACCATGACTTCCCTGGCGTTTGATGGCATCGATTCCCTGGCACTGCTGGACGCCTTGCCGGTGGGTGTGGTGGTGCATGGCCCAGATACCAGCATCCTGTATGCCAACACCCGGGCGCTGGCGGTGCTGCGCATGACGGCGGCGCAGGCACAGGGCAAAGAGAGCCTGGACTTTCGCTGGCGGGTGCTCAACACCGACCAGCAACCCCTGGCCATCGAGCAGCTCCCGGTCAACCAGGTGCTGGCCACCGGCTTGCCGGTGGAGGGTCAGCTGCTGGGCGTGGTGGACGGCCAGCAGACGCACATCACCTGGCTCACCGTGCATGCGCGGCCCTTGCGGGGGGCGGCGGGTGGCATCGAGCGGGTGGTGGTCACCTTCACCGAAAACCGCTACGCCCGGGCCGACATCCCGTTCAAAGACATCGTCGATTCGGCGCAGGACGTGGTCCTTGTCACCGAAGCCACGCCGCTGCAGGAGCCGGGGCCGCGCATCGTGTACGTCAACCAGGCGTTCACCGAGCTGACGGGCTATCTGCCGCAGGAGGTTATCGGCAAGTCCCCGCGCATGTTGCAGCGGGCCGACGCCGATCCGGCTGCGCGCGCGGGCATGGGGCAGGCGCTGCGCGAGGGCAAGCCCTGCCGCGAGGTCATTTACAACTACGCCAAATCGGGCCGGGGGTACTGGCTGGACATCCGCATCGTGCCCCTGCTGGACCTGCGCGGCCAGGTGGCCTACTTCGCCGCCATTCAGCGAGACATCACCGCCGACAAAGAGCGTGCCGACGAACTGGCGCACCTGGCCTTTCACGACGCGCTCACCCGCCTGCCCAACCGGCGCATGCTCCTGGACCGCTTGGGCTGCGCCCTGCAGGCATCTCGGCGCAGCGGCAGCCACCTGGCGGTGCTGTTCATCGACCTCAACCGCTTCAAGCAGCTCAACGACACCCACGGCCACCAGGCCGGCGACCAGATGCTGGTGGAAGTGGCCAACCGCCTGGGCCAGCGGGTGCGCGGCGGCGACACCGTCGCCCGCCTGGGCGGTGACGAGTTTGTGGTGCTGCTGGGCGAGCTGGGCACCGACCGCCCCACCGCCCAGCGCGCCGCAGTCCAGGTGGCCGACGAGCTGCAGCAAGAGCTGGCCAGGGCCTACACCCTGGGCGAGCTGACCTGCCAAGGCTCGGCCAGTGTGGGGGTGTATGTGGTGCGCGGCGCCGACGCGGGCACAGCCGAGCAGGTTCTCAGTGCCGCCGATTCGGCCATGTATGGGGACAAGCAGCGCCAGCGTTGATCTGGGTCATGTCCAAGCCAGCATTGGACAGTATCATGCGCCCTATTGCCGTCAGGCCACAGCGTCAGGCCGCCGCTTCAACGGCCTTCCCACATGATTTCCATCGGCATTGCCGCCGCTCAAGTAGGCGTGTCCACCTCCACCCTGCGCAAATGGGAAAGCCGCCACGGCCTGCCCGAGCCGCGCCGTGGCAGCGGTGGGGCGCGCTGGTACACCGCGCCAGAGGTGGCGCGGCTGCACGCCATCAAGCGCCGCCTGGACCTGGGCCAGTCGCTGCCCCAGGCGCTGGAGGAAGCGTTGGCCGAGTCACCGATCGGTGTGCCCAAGGCTCCATTCGCTCTCGCTGTGCCCGATGCCGCCACCCATGCTGCTACCTGTGCCGACACCGACCCGGCCTGGGCGTCGTCGGTGCTGGGCCTGCTGCGCACCCAGGGCAGCGCCGCCTGCCACCGCTGGCTGCAGGGGCAGCACCAGCAACTGGGTGCCCTGTGCTTTGTGGAGGGTGTGGCCGCTCCGCTCATGGTCGCTGTGGGCGCAGGCTGGGCCGCTGGTACCGTGGCGGTGCACGAAGAGCACGCCCTGGCAGCGCTGGTGCAGGCGGTGCTGGCGGTGCCACCCACCCCAGAGGCCGTTCCCACGCCGCCGCCCCTGCGGCCCTGGCTGCTGGCCACCCTGTCGGGCGAGTGGCACACCCTGGGCCTGTCCATGCTGCACGCGGTGCTGCACGAGGTGGGCCAGCCCTGCATCAACCTGGGGGCCAGCGTGCCCCATGCCGAGTTGGCTGCTGCTGCCCGGCTGCACGGTGCCCAGGGGGTGGCCCTGTCGCTGAGCGCGGGTACCGCACCCCGGGTGGCGCAGCGCCAGCTCAAGGCCCTGCGCGCCGCCTTGCCCGCTGACGTGGCGCTGTGGGTGGGCGGTGCCGGGGTGGGCCTGCTGGCCCGCCTGCCCGCCGGGGTGCACGCCCCTGGCAGCTGCCGCGCCGCTTGCCAGGCGCTGCTGCGGCCCACACCCCACAGCCAGCCACCAGGCCCCCCATGACCAGCCCAGATCCCATGTCGCCAACCGTTGACCCCACCATGTCCCGTGCCACTGTGACCCCACCACCTGCCAACCCCCGCCCAGGCCTGTTTTCGGGCTATGTGGTGGGCATAGGTGCCTCCGCCGGTGGGCTGGAGGCATTGGAGACGTTTTTTGACCACTGCCCCACCGACAGTGGTGCCGCGTTTGTGGTGATTCAGCATCTCTCGCCCGACCACAAAAGCATGATGAGCAACCTGCTGGGCCGCCACACCCGCATGCCCGTGCTCATGGTCGAAAACGACATGGTTCTGCAGCCCAACCAGGTGCACCTCATTCCGCCGGGCGTGGTCATGCGGGTGGAAGACGGGTTGCTGCACCTCAGCCCCAAAAGCCCGCACGGGCTGACCCTGCCCATCGACATATTCTTTAACTCCCTGGCCGAGGCCTATGGCTCCAAGGCGGTGGGTGTGGTGTTGTCGGGCACGGGCTCGGACGGCACGCGCGGCGCGGTCACCATCAATGCGTCGGGGGGCTTTTTGCTGGCGCAAAACCCCCAGCAGGCCAAGTTCGACGGCATGCCGCGCAGCGTCATTGCCACCGACGTGGTGGACGAGGTGCTGCCCGCCGAGGAGCTGGCGCCCAGGGTGCTGTCCCACATCCAGGACCGCCCCTACGAGGCGATGCGCAAGCTGGACGAAACCTTGGCAGTGGCTCCCCTGACGAGCGAAGACGCCCTGCAGTCCCTGATGGCGCTGCTGCAACAGGCCGGGGGCATTGATTTTCGGGAGTACAAGCCCGCCACGGTCATGCGCCGCATCGAGCGGCGCATGCAGGTGCGCCATGTGCCCAACCTGGTGGCCTACCTGGCCCTGGTCGAGGAGGAGCGGGCCGAGCTGTTTGTGCTGCGCCGCGAGCTGCTGATTGCCGTGACCAGCTTTTTCAGGGACACCGACGCCTTTGCCTCGGTGGCCGAGCAGGTGGTGGCCCCGCTGGTGGCTGCCGCCAGCGGTGGCGATGCCATTCGGGTGTGGGTGGCGGGCAGCTCCACGGGCGAGGAGGCCTATTCGCTGGCCATGCTGTTCCTGGAGGCCTTCGAGCGCGAGCGCAAGTGGCCGGTGCTCAAGGTGTTTGCCACCGACGTGAACCAGCAAAACGTGGACGTGGCCTCTGCGGGCCAGTACCCCGAGTCGGCGGCCGCCGAACTCACACCGGCGCGCCTGGAGCGGTTTTTTACCAAGAGCGGCGGCCACTTTGTGGTGAAGCCCGAGCTGCGCCAGTCCATCGTATTTGCCCGGCACAACCTGCTGGACGACCCGCCCTTTACCCGCATGGACCTGGTGAGCTGCCGCAACACCCTGATTTATTTCCGCCCCGCCGCACAGGACAGGGCGGTGCAGCGCTTGCAGTACGCCGTCAAGCCAGGGGGGGCGTTGTTTCTGGGCTCCAGCGAATCGCTGCCCTCCAGCAAAGGCTTTGCCACCCTGGATGCCAAGCACAAGCTGTTTCGCCGCACCGACAGTGGCCCCCGTTTGCTGTTCGACTCCCCCCTGAGCAAGGGCCATGCGGCCGAGCCGGGCAAGCGCCTGCCCAAGCTGGCCAATCGGGCGCTGCCGTCGGACGGCCAGGTCATCGAGGCCGGTGTGTCCACCCTGATGGCGGCCTACGTGCCCCCATCCATTCTGGTCAATGACCGGCAAGAGGCCGTGCACCTGTTTGGCGATGTGCAGCCGTATTTCCGGGTCAAGGAGGGGCTGGCCAGCCTGGAGTTGTCGCGCATCCTGCCCGAGCGGCTGGTGCCCGTGGCCTCGGCTCTGGTGTTCAAGGCCGCCAAAGACGGCGTGCGCCTGGTCTCAGACTGGATGACCTGGGAGGGAGGTGCCACCGATGCGACCCATGTGCGCCTGTGCGCCCACCCGGTGCGCCAGCCTGGCGACGAGCATTTTGTGCTGCTGTGTTTTGAGCAGCAGCAACTGCCCGCCCATGCGGCACAGCCCACCGCCATCGATGTGGGCACCGAGACCATGGAGCGGGTGGAGCTGCTGGAGCGCGAGCTCATGGCCACCCGCGAGAGCCTGCAGGCCACCATTGAAGAGCTCGAAACCTCCAACGAAGAGCTGCAGGCCACCAACGAAGAAATGATGGCCTCCAACGAAGAGCTGCAAAGCTCCAACGAGGAGCTGCAGTCGGTCAACGAGGAGCTCAACACCGTCAACGCCGAGTTCCAGGAAAAAATGCTCATCCTCAACCGGCTCAACACCGACATGGACAGCATGGCCAAGGCGGTGGGGGTGGCCACGGTGTTTGTGGACCACGACATGAACCTCACCCGCTTCAGCCCCGATGCGGTGGATTTGTTCAAGCTGCGCGACACCGACATTGGCCGCCCGCTGGACGACATTGCGCACAAGCTCAAGTACGCCAACCTGATGGGCGACCTGCGCCGCACCATGCTGACCGAGCGCATGGCCGAGCACGAGGTGCTGGCCGCCGACGGGCGCTTGTTTCTGTGCCGCATCCTGCCCTACAGCGTGCTGTCCAGCCAGCAACGCGGTGCCGTGGCCACGTTTGTCGATGTCACGGTGTTCCGCGACCTCAAGCGCATGCAGGCCGTCATCGACGCCCTGCCCGAGCACGTGGCGGTGCTGGAGAACGACGGCACCATCTCACTGGTCAATGCCGCCTGGCGCACCTTTGGCAAGGCCAACGGCAACAGCGAGCTCAAGGGGGCTGGCCCCGGTACCAACTACCTCGCGGCCTGCCAGGCCGCCAGCGCCGGGGGCGACGACTACGCCGGCCGAGCCCTGCGCGGCCTCAAATCGGTGCTGGAGGGCAGCGTGGCCCACTTTTCGCTGGAGTACCCCTGCCACTCGCCAGGCGAGCAGCGCTGGTTCGTCATGAACGTAGCGGCTGTCAGGGGGCACGAGTTCGGGGCGGTGGTCAGCCACGTGAATGTGTCGAGCTGGTACAAAGAACCTGCAGCCATCGCAACACCGACAGTGGGGGCGGTTGCTGCCGAGGGGGGCCCCGATGTCCGCTGACCGCACGGCCAGCGGCCCGTACTCCCCTGGGGACGATGACCGCACGCAGCAGGAGCTGTCGCTGTACCGGGCCGAGCTGGAGGTGCAAAACGAGCAGCTCATCACCGCGCAGAGTGTGTCCGAGGCGTCAGCGGCGCGCTACGCCAGCCTGTTCCAGCTGCTGCCCATGCCCGCACTGGTGGTGGCGCGCAACGGGCTGATTCAGGAGTCCAACGAGTCCGCCGCCGCCTACTTTGGTTTTCGGGACGTGGCCCACCTGCGGCGCCACTCGGTGTTTCGGTTGCTGACCGTGCGCGAAGACACCCGCCTGACCGAGGCCCTGCACACCGCCAGCCTGTCGCAGGGGCAAACCCTGAGAGATATGGCCGTGCGCTGCGCCCTGGCCGACGACGCGGTGTGCGACGTGCACCTGGTGCTGCTGCCTCAGACCTACCAGCTGGACGACCATTGCGTGCTGCTGTTTGCCGACCAAACCGCCCAGCGCGCCAGCGAACGCGAGCGGCTGGTGTTCCAGTCTGTGCTGGACAACGCCGATGCGCTCATTTACGCCTTTGACCGCGATGGCGTCTGCATCCTGGCCAACCATGCGTTGCTGGAGACCGTACAACAGCCCCTGAACAAGGTGCTGGGCCAGCGGCGCGAGGCCTGGTTGCCCGAGGCCGATGCCAAGGCCCATGCCCACAACGACCACGCGGTGCTGGTCAGCGAGAAGGCGCTGACCTACGAAGAAACCCTGCGCGGGCCCGACGGCAGCAAGCGCCAGTTCATCAGCCAGAAGTTTCCGCTGCTCAACCCGGGCGGACAGGTGTTTGCGGTGGCGGGCATCACCACCGACGTGACCAAAAGCCGAGAGACCGAGTTGCGGCTGCAGCTGGCCATGGAGGTGTTCCACCAGGGCTCAGAGGGCATCCTGATCACCGACCACGACAACCGCATTCTGTCGGTGAACCGGGCGTTCGAGGCCATCACCGGCTACACCGAGGCCGAGGTGCTGGGCCGCACGCCTGCGCTGCTGAAGTCGGGTCGGCAGTCTGACGAGTTCTATGCCCAGCTCTGGCACGAGTTGCTGACCAAGGGGCGCTGGGAGGGCGAAATCTGGAACCGCCGCAAAGACGGGGTGGTGTACCCGCAGCGCCTGAGCATCAGCCGCGTGGCCGGTGACAACGAGGAAAACGTCAACCACGTGGCGGTGTTCACCGATGTGTCGCAGCGCAAGCTGGCCGAGGAGGAAATCGAGCGGCTGGCCTTTTACGACATCCTCACCGGCTTGCCCAATCGCTACCTGCTGCGCGACCGGGTGGAGCAGGCCATCCGTGCGGCCAACCGGGCTGAGCAGAGGTTCGCCCTGATTTTCATGGATGTGGACCACTTCAAGGAAATCAACGACTTGCATGGCCACGACGTGGGCGACATGGTGTTGGTGGAGGTGGCCCAGCGCCTGCAAGTCGCCTTGCGTGGTCAAGACACTGTGAGCCGGCAAGGGGGCGACGAGTTTGTGCTGCTGCTGCCCGACCTGGACCAGCCCGGTGTGCAGCAGTGCGTGGCCAAGGTGCTGGCTGCGCTGGCACCGCCCATGCCGGTGGGCGATGTGCAGCTGCGCTTTACCGGTTCACTGGGTGTGGCCCTGTTCCCCGATGATGGCCGCACCTTCGCCGACCTCATGAAAAACGCCGACACCGCCATGTACCAGGCCAAGGCGGCGGGGCGCAACCAGGTGGCGTTCTTCAGCCCGGCCATGGCCGCCCAGGCCATGCGCCGGGGTGCCATCGAGGCCGAGCTGCGGGCCGCGCTGGAGCGCCGCGAACTGGCGGTGGTGTACCAGCCCAAGGTCGATCTGGCATCGGGCCGCCTGGCCGGGGTCGAGGCGCTGCTGCGCTGGTACAGCCCCAGACTGGGCATGGTGTCACCGGACGAGTTCATCCCGGTGGCCGAAGAGACCGGTCTGATCGTGGCCATTGGCAACTGGGTGCTGGCGCAGTCGCTGGCGCAGGTGGTGGCGTGGCAGCAGCAGGGGCTGGGGTGCATCGCCGTCAGTGTGAATGTGTCGTCGGCCCAGTTCTGGACACAGGACTTCCCCCAGCTGGTGGCAGACACGCTGCGCCAGACGGGTGTGGCACCGGCTTGCCTGGAGCTGGAGCTGACCGAGCGCCTGGCGCTGCGCAGCCCCGATCAGGGGGTGGCCATCATGCACAGGCTCAAGGCCGTTGGGGTGGCACTGTCGATGGACGACTTTGGCACAGGCTATTCGTCGCTGTCGTACCTGAGCCGCCTGCCGGTGGATGTGCTCAAGGTGGACCAGTCGTTTGTGCGCGACCTCGGGCGTGACCCGGCCGATGAAAGCATTGTCCGGGCCATTGTCCAGCTCGCCCGCACCCTGGGCCTGCACACCATTGCCGAAGGGGTGGAGACCGAGGGTCAGCTGGGCTTTCTGACCGAATGCGGCTGCCACGCCGGCCAGGGCTACCTGTTCGCCCGCCCCATGGCACCAGAGGCTCTGGTGGCGTGGCTGGCCCAGCGGCCCGTGTTGGCTGATTATTAATCAAAAATGCCTATTGCGCTTGGTAGGCATGGATAGTTTGCTATCTATATGATCCTTATCGGCAAGGGCTGATTAGGCTGGCTGGGCGGTCAGACCACCCGGCTCAGCGTCCTCTCCCGGCGCCTGATTCAGCACCGCCAGCGTCAGACGCGAGACGCACACCGGTTGGCCAGCTTCGTCGGTGATATCGATGGCCCACACCTGGGTGCTGCGGCCCACGTGCACGGCTCGGGCCGTGCCCATGACCCAGCCCGAGCGCACCGCGCGCAGGTGGTTGGCGTTGATGTCCAGGCCCACCACCACCTGGCCGGGTAGGCAGGCAAAGTAGCCCGCCATGGAGCCCAGGGTTTCGGCCAGCACCACACTCACGCCGCCGTGCAGCAGGCCCATGGGCTGGCGGGTGCGTGCGTCCACCGGCAGGCGCGCGCTGAGGGTGTCGTCCCCCACAGCCAGGAATTCGATGCCCAGGTGGCTGACCGCCGTGCCCCGCGCCATGGCGGCCATGGCTTCCAGAGCGATGGGCTTCTTCCAGATAGACAAAGTGGTCATCATTGTGAATAAAAAATGCTTTTTGCGCTTTCTGGCATTGGATAGATGGCTATCAATAAAATGGCGCGGCGCTGCGTGGTGTGCGCATCAGGCCGCCCGGCGGTTGAGCAGCGCATACAGCGCAATCGCCCCGAAGGTGGCGGTGCCGATGCCGCCCAGGGCAAATTCACCGAACTTGAGGGTGAAGTCGCCGGTGCCCAGCACCAGGGTGATGGCGGCCACCAGCAGGTTTTTGTTGTCGGCAAAGTCCACCTTGTTGTCCACCCAGATCTTGGCGCCTGCGATGGCAATCAGGCCAAACACCACAATGCTCACCCCGCCCATAACGGGCAGCGGAATGGCCTGAATCAGCGCGCCGAACTTGGGTGAAAAGCCCAGCAGCACCGCCATGCACGCCGCCACCAGAAACACGGCGGTGGAGTAGATTTTGGTGGCCGCCATCACGCCGATGTTCTCGGCATAGGTGGTCACGCCGGTGCCGCCCGCACTGGCGCTGACCATGGTGGCCACGCCGTCGCCCATGAAGGCGCGGCCCATGTAGCGGTCCAGGTCTTTGCCGGTCATGGCCGTCACGGCCTTGATGTGGCCCAGGTTCTCGGCCACCAGAATGATGGCCACCGGCGCAATCAGCAGCATGGCGTTGGCGCTGAAGGTGGGCGTGCTGAAGTTTGGCATGCCCAGCCACGCGGCGTTGGCCACACCCGACAGGTCCAGAGGTTTGCCCAGGCCCATGCCGTTGGTCAGCACCGCGTACACCACGCTGGCCACGATCAGGCCCATGAGGATGAGCAGCCGCTGCACCATGCCCTTGGTGAACACCGCCACCAGCGCCACGCTCACGAAGGTGATGGCCTGCATCCAGGCATCAAAACCCGTGGCCGCCATGTTTTTGATGGGGATGTGCGCCAGGTTCAGGCCAATGACGGCCACCACCGAGCCGGTGACCACCGGCGGCATGAAGCGCTCGATCCAGCCCGTGCCCGTGGCATGCACTACCGCGCCAATGAGGGTGTAGAGCAGGCCGCAGGCCACGATGCCGCCCAGCGCCACCGCCAGGTTGGCATTCGGGCCCGGCCCCGAGTAGCCGCTGGCGGCCATGACCACCCCGATGAAGGCAAAGCTGGAGCCCAGGTAGCTGGGCACCTTGCCGCCGGTGGCCACAAAAAAGATGAGCGTACCCACGCCGCTCATGAGCACCGCCACATTGGGGTCAAACCCCATCAGGATGGGGGCCAGTACCGTGGCGCCGAACATGGCAATCAGGTGCTGTACCCCCATGACGGTGGTGGCGCCCCAGGGCAGGCGCTCGTCGGGCCCAATCACGCCGCCCCGGGCCAGCGCGGATTCGGACCTTTCGGTCCAGTTGAACATACCCATGAATGACTCCTTGCCAATGCGATGGGCGGCATTGTGCTCCCGCTCTCGGGGGGTGGGCATGCCGTGTCAGGCTGGCGACAGGCTGGGGCTGTCGTGTCCGCGTCAGTGGCGGGTCATCGGGGTGCGTGGCTTGCCTGCACCCGCTCGGGGGGCAGCAGGCCGAGGCGGGCCGCCTTGAAGACTGCTTCGGTGCGGTTGTTCACGCCCAGCGTCCGAAAGGCGGCAGAGACGTGGCTTTTGACCGTGCTCTCACCCAACTGCAGCTCGCGGGCAATGGCCTTGTTGGACTTGCCCTGCACCAGCTTGATCAGGCACTCCAGCTGGCGCGGTGGCAGGCTGAGGGCGGCATCGGCCTCCAGTTGGCTGACAGAGAACTCTGCGGGGTGGACACCCTCTGTGTCGGCGAAATTGGCACCACCGCCACCGCCACCGCCACCGCCACCTTGGCCAGCGCAGCGGCGCAGCGCGAAATCAGGCAGGTACACCCCACCGGCCAGCATGGTGCGCAGCGCCCGCAGCAGGGTGTGCATGTCGCACGATTTGGGCACAAAACCGGCGGCACCGAGCTCAATGAGGTCGTGAACCAGTTGGGCGCGCTCGTCGCCAGACAGCATGACCACGGTGGCCTCGGCGTGCGCGCGCAGCACCCGCTGCAGGCCGCTGAGCCCCTCGCTGTCGGGCAGCGCGTAGTCAAGCAAGATGATGTCAAACGGGCCAGGCAGGGCCACTGCTTCGGCAATGGAGGCGGCGCTCCGGCACGACAGGGTCGGGTCCAGGTCCTCCAGCAAAAACAGAAGGCTCTGTGAAAACAGCCGGTGGTCGTCAATCAGCAGCACGTGCATTTTTCACAGTGTAGAAGTATTGGCTTCCCTGTGGCTGACCCCTGCACGCCGCTTGTTGACAACTTGGCGACTGCACACGCACCGCTGTGGTGCGAAATTTGCTTGGGTACAGATGAGACCCCAAGGCCCACCGGCGCGGTGCCGTTGGGCGGGGTGACAGGGGTGTTGCATGACGGACGCGTTGTCGCGGTGGCTGGGCCGCTTGAGCGTGGGCAAAAAGCTCATGCTCATTTACCTGTTGGATCTGACGGCCGTGATTTTTGTCTCGGGCATCCTGATTCACGAAAAATTCCTGTCGATCGACTTCACCCGCAAGGAAATTGTCGGCGCGGCCTACACCGAGGTGGTGCGCAGCAACCTGATGGCGGTGTTTGGGCCAGCCGGCGAGGCGTCATCCGACCCGTTGCGGGCGCTGACAGTGGTGCGTGATGCCCACGACGACTTGCTGCGCACCCACGACGTGGCCGAGCGCTTTCGCGAGGCGCTGCAGCCAGTGCCGCTGGGTGCAGGCGGCGGTGTGCCCGACCGGGGCGTGCTGCTGGCCGCCGGGCGCGAGCTGCTGACCACCGTGGGCAACCAGTCCAACCTGATTCTGGACCCCGACCTCGACAGCTACTACGTGATGTCGCTGGTGGTGCTGCGCTACCCGGAGCTGTTGCAGGTGCTGCACGACTCAGCCGTGTTCATGGAGCGTGCGGGTGCACCGCTGGCGACGGGCAACCGCGCTGCAGAGCTGCTGACGCTGGCCGGGCGCCTGGAGGCTGTGCTGGTGGCCATGGAGGCCGACTACAACCAGGCCTGGATTGCCGGTGACGCCGCGCTGCAAGCCGCCCTGGCGCCCCAGCGTACCGCTTTGGTGGCGCAAGCCAGGGCCTACCTGGCGCGGCTGCAGGCGGTGGCGGGGGCTGAGGTGCCGTGGCCAGCCGCCGCCGCGCCAGGAACCACGGCCCAGGTGCAGAGCGACGTGCTGTTGGCACTAGACAGCGCCTGGCAGGGGGCCCTGGTTGAGCTCAACCGCCTGCTGTCCGCCAGGGTGGACAGCCTGTTTGGCCGCATGTGGCTGCACCTGGGCACGGCGCTGGCGCTGCTGGCCTGCATCCTGAGCCTGGTGTACCTGGTGGCCAGCCAGATTGCCAAGCCTTTGCAGGCGCTGGCCGGTGTGGCCGATAGCGTGCGCGCCAGCGCCGACTACACCCGCCGTGCCCACTGGAGCAGCCAGGACGAAATTGGCCAGCTGGTCAATGCCTTCAACAGCATGCTCGCCCAGTTGGACCGCGACCGCCTGGTGCAGCAGGAGCTGGCGGCCAGTGCGCGCGCCGCGCAGGCCCAGCGCGAGCTGGTGGAGGCCTTTCCCATCCCGATGGTGGTCACCTCCATCCCCGACCATGAGGTGCTGCATGCCAACGGACCGGCCCGCCCCTGGCTGGGAGATTGCCAGCTTGACCCCTGGCGCACCGGGTTGACCCCAGCAGTGCGGGCGCGGTTTTTTCAGCGCCTGGCCGACCGCGACGCGGTGGACGAGTTCGAGGTGCACTGGCAAGGCGGTGCCGAGCCCTCGTGGGCGGTGCTGTCGGCCCGCCGCCTCAGGTACCAGGGGCGAGATGCGGTGCTGACGGCGTTTTCGCCCATCAACCTCATCAAACACATGGAGCAGCGCCTGGAGCTGTGGGCCAAGGTGTTCGAGGCCTCGTCCGAAAGCATCATCATCATGGACGCCGAGCACCGGGTGCTGAGCGTGAACCGCGCGTTTTGCCGCAGCACCGCCCGGGAGTTCTACGAGGTGCTGGGCGAGGACTTTGCCTCCTTGCTCGACGGGCCTGGCCCACAGTGGAGCGTGATCGACGACAAAGACGCCTGGCAGGGGGAAGTGCACATCCGCCGCCAAACCGGCGAGGCCTACCCGGCGTGGCTCATGGTGTCGGCGGTGCGCGAGGGCGGCAGCGCAGGCACCACCCAGAACTACATCGGCATCTCCATCGACATCACCGACCGCAAGGCCAAGGAGGAGCGCATCCGCTTTCTGGCCCAGCACGATGTGCTGACCGAGCTGCCCAACCGCTCGCTGTGCCAGCAGCGCCTGGCCGAGGCACTGGCCCAGGCCGAACACACGGGTGAGCGGGTGGCGGTGCTGTTCATTGACTTGGACCGCTTCAAGCTCATCAACGACACCCTGGGCCACCACATTGGTGATGGTTTGCTCAGGCAGGTTTCGCGTCGGCTGGTGCATGCGGTGCGCGAAGGCGATACGGTCAGCCGCCTGGGGGGGGACGAGTTTGTCGTCATCCTGCGCCAGGTGGGCCATGGGCAGGAACTGGACGCGGTGGTCAATGAGCGCCTGATTCCGGCCATCCGTTGCCCGCTGTCGGTGGAGGGGCACACCCTGTCGGTGTCGTGCAGCGTGGGTGTGGCGGTGTACCCGGTCGATGCCGACCAGCCCGATGAGCTGCTGCGCCGCGCCGACGCCGCCATGTACGAGGCCAAGGCCGCCGGGCGGGACACCGCCCGCCACTTTTCGCCCGAGACCGACCAGCGGGTTCTGGCCCGCCAGCACATGGAGGCCCAGTTGCGCACTGCGCTGGAGCGGGGCGAGTTTTCGCTGCACTACCAGCCGCGCCTGCATGCCCGCCAGCGCAGCCTGGCCGGGGCGGAGGCTTTGCTGCGCTGGCACAACCCGGTGCTGGGCCAGGTGCCGCCGGCCGAGTTCATCGGTCTGGCCGAGGAAACCGGCCTCATCAAACCCATTGGCCTGTGGGTGCTGGAGCACGCCTGCCGCCAGTGGGCCAGCCTGCCGCCCCTGGCCGATGGCACACCCTGCCGGTGGCAGCTGTCGGTCAACCTGTCTGGCGCGCAGCTGGCAGACCCCATGCTGGTGGTGCAGGTGCAGGACGTGTTGCAGCGCACCGGGCTGCCTGCCCGGCAGCTGGAGCTGGAGCTGACCGAGTCCCACCTCATGGACAACCCCGCCTTTGCGCAGGAGCAGGTGGCGGCCCTCAAGCAGCTGGGGGTGCAGGTGGCCATTGACGACTTTGGCACCGGCTACTCCAGCCTGGCCTATCTCAAGCGGTTTGAGATCGACAAACTCAAGGTGGACCAGTCGTTTGTGCGCGGCATGCTGGACGACACCGCCGATGCCGCCATTGTTCAGGCCGTGATTGCCCTGGGCCACACCCTCAACCTCACGGTGGTGGCCGAAGGTGTGGAAGATGCCCCCACGGCGCAGACGCTCACCGCCCTGGGCTGCGACGAGTTGCAGGGCTACTGTTTCAGCCGCCCGGTGCCCTGGCCAGAGTTTCTGGCGTGGAGCCAGCGCCAGGCCCTGGGGCCAGAGCCGTCCGGCATGCGGCGCCAGGACCGGCGGGCCGGTCGCACTGGCCCCGTATGATGGGCTGACCACCCCCTCTTTGGACCTGTTCAGCCAGTGTCACGCGCATGACCACCCTCGACCGCCCCTTACGCCCCAGCCCCAGCCCCACCACAGGCCCAGCGGCTGTTGCCGCACCGGCCCAGCCGCTGACCGCTGGGCCCGGCCATGCGGCCATCCATGCCGAGCTCGATGGCGCCCGGCGCAGCGGCCCGCTGCGCGACATCGTCATCCCACCTTGCCCGGAGTTGCTGGTACGGCTCAAGGCTGCCACCGCCACAGCAGAGCCCGACATGGGCGAGATCGATGGCATTGCGAGCGCCGATGTGGCCATGGCCGCCGCGCTCATTCGCCGGGCCAACAGCCCCGCGTACGCGCTGCAGCAGCCGGTGCACACCGTTGGACAGGCCATGACGGTGCTCGGCCTAGGCCCGGCGGTGGACTTGCTGACCGGTTTTCTGATTCGCGGCGCCATCCCGCTGCACTCGCCGGTGCTGGCCCATTTCTGGGAAAGCTCGACCCGCAAGGCCCTGGCCTGTGAGCACATTGGCACCCAGTTGTACTCGCTGCCGCCGGGGCTGGCGCACAGTTTCGGTTTGTTCTGCCATGTGGGTATACCCGTGATGATGCGGGGCGTGCGTGGCTACGCCTCCACCCTGACCGAGGCGCTGGCTCGCCAGGACCGCACCTTCACCCAGACCGAAAACGCCAATCACCGCACCGACCATGCGGTGGTGGGCGCCCTGGTGGCCCGGACCTGGCACCTGCCCCCCGATGTGGCGGTGGCGGTGCGCCTGCACCACGACTTCAGCAGCCTGCGCGATGCGTCGTTTGCTCCGGTGGTGCGCCAGTTGGTGGCCCTGGGGCTGGTGGCCGACCATCTGATGGGCCGGCACGACAACCTGCCCGAGCTGCGCGAGTGGCGCCAGCACGGTGTCGCCTGCATGGCCTACCTGGAGGTGACGCCCGAGGAGGTCGATCACTGGGTGGACGAGCTGTACCCCGTGCTCTCGGCCGTGTCGCTGGACTGAGCGGCCGCACCGCGCGCGGGCAAGCCCGCGCCACCGGGGTTTTGCAGGGACAGCCACGGCGTGCACCAGAACTCGGAGCCCTCGCCCGGCGTGCTGCGGGCACCCACCTCGCCACCCATCAGCTGCACCAGCATTTTGGTGATTTCCAGCCCCAAGCCGGTGCCTCCCGGCACACCGTCTGGGTGGTTGACCTGTGAAAACCGCTTGAACAGCTGCTCCAATTGCGCAGGGGTCAGCCCAATGCCAGTGTCCAGCACGCTGATTCGCAGCTGAACGCGCTCCGCCGTGTGGTCTGTGGCAGCCACTTGCACCCGTACCCGCACCTGGCCCCTGGGCGTGAACTTGATGGCGTTGCTGACCAGGTTCAGCAGCACTTCGGTCAGGCGCAGCGGGTCGCCCACCAGGTGTTCGGGTGTGCCGGGTTCCAGCTCCAGTGACAGCGGCAGACACTTGGCGCGTGCTTTGGGCTCGGCCATGGCCAGCGCCTGCGCCAGCACGGTGGAGAGTTCAAACGGCGCGTGGTTCAGGCGCAGCATGTTCGCCTCGATCTTGGAGAAATCCAGCACCTGGTTGACCACCCCGCGCAGGTGGTGGCCGCACTCGTCGATCACACGCAGGTACTCGCGCTGGCGCGGCGACAGGTCGGACTTCAGGGCCAGGTAGGTCATGTTGAGGATGGCGCTCACCGGTGTTCGCACGCTGTGACTGACGTTGGTCAGAAGCTGCAGCTTGAGCTGGGTCGCTTCCTCCATGGCCCGCTTTTCGGCCGCGAGTTCGCGCAGCAGTGCCTGGTTGTCAAAGCGGATGCGCACGCTCTGCGCAAAGGTGTCCGCCACCTGGCGGGCCAGTCGGGTGAGCACCAGCCCGGCCCCAATGACCGACAGATTCACCGCACCGGTCAAGGGGCTGTAAAGGTTCCAGTACACCAGCGCTGACAGCAGGTTGATCCACGCCCCTGTCACGAACGTGGGTGGGTGGGTGCCCGCATTGGCCAGGGCGGCAAACAGGTACACGGTTTGCAGTGCGGTGCCGGTGGCGGCCAGGGCGGCGTGGTCTTCCCACCCGAACCACCACACGGTGCTGGCCATCAGGCTCTGGTTGACCAGGGTCATGGCCCACAACCGCACCTGGTACGCCCTCAGCTGTGCGGGTGTGGCCGCGTCCAGCGCGGCAGCCACGCGGGTGCAGATTCGCGCATTCACCTCGGCCATGGCCATCACCGGCAGGGCCCAGGCCAGCAGCACTGGCAAGTCCAACGCCTCACGCAGTGCCAGAACGGCCGCCGCGCAGGCCACCCAGATGATCCATTTGGATGCCGCAGATTGCCCCGTGCGCAAGGCCAGCGAAGCCCTGGCCACTTCGATGGTCGCTGGGTCGTCCGCTTGCGGCGACAGCAGCATGGCGGACAACACGCTGGCCATGCGCGGGTGGGTCAGTGCGCTGGCTGGGCGACCGCTGGTTCGGGCAGCGGGGCCAGCTGGCCGGGCAGCAGGTGTCCGCGGTGGTACAGCAGCGGTGCGGCTGAACGCAGTGGGTGGCAGTGCACCACCTCGCCCACAAAAATCAGGTGGTCGCCTTCGTCGTGCTGGCTGCGGTTGCGGCACTCGAACACCGCCAGTGCATCGGCGAGCAGGGGCGCGCCGCTGTGGCCTGCGCGGTGCTCCACCCCGGCAAAGCGGTCAATGCCGCGCTGCGCAAACCGGTTGGCCAGTGCCAGCTGGTCGGCCGCCAGCACGTGGATGGCGTAGTGGCTGCAGGCCCGAAACGCTGCCATGGTGCTGGCCCCGTGCGCCAGGCTCCACAGCACCAGGGGCGGCGACAGCGAGACCGAGTTGAAGGAGCTGGCCGTCAGGCCCACCGGCTGCCCCGCCGGGTTGAGGGTGGTGACTACCGTGACGCCGGTGGCGAACATGCCCAGTGCGTCGCGAAACTCGCGCTGGCCAAAGCCCATGGGTGTGGCGACTGGCAATGTGGGTGCAGTGGTGGTGGGCATAGGCAAGGGCTGAATGGCCCAACACAGACTGGCCAGGCAGGGCGCGATTGTCCCGTATCGCCCCGGCAGCAGGGTGTCAGGGCGGATCAACCCCTGGTGCCACGGGGCAGAGAGCGGCACGCTGGTGGTGCCTCTCACCCCCAGGCAGATGAAAAAATATATATAAAAAAGGCTTTTTGCGCTTGCTAAATATGAATTTCTAGCTATGGTTTTCGCTGGTTTTCAAGGGTCGGAGCTGTTGGGGTTTGTCCTGACCCAGAAACCGGATGTCCAGCGCTGGCTGGTGGCCACTGATGAGCTCGGCCAGTGCCTTGCCCGAGCCTGCCCCGTGTGTCCAGCCCAAGGTGCCGTGGCCGGCGTTGACCCACAGCTTGCCCACCCGGGTGCGGCCCATGATGGGGATGTTGGTGGGTGTGGCCGGGCGCAGGCCGCACCAGAACTGCGGGTTGCCGCCCTCTTCGGGGGTACGGGTGTCGGCCACACCGGGGAACACCTGCTCGATGCGCCGCGACAGCATGCGTGCGCGGGTGCGGGCGAGGGGGGTGTCCAGACTCAGGTCAAAACCGCCCAGCTCGATGGTGCCCGCCACCCGCAGCTGGTTGCCCAGGCGGGAGATGGCGCACTTCATCTGGTCGTCCAGCATGCTGACGGTCGGGGCCTGCTCGGGCTTGAGCAGGGGCAGGGTGGCGCTGTAGCCTTTGCCGGGGTAAATCGGCACGTTCACCCCCACCTGCCTCAGCAGTGCGGTGGTGTAGGAGCCGCAGGCCACCACGTAGGCATCGGCCACCAGCTGGCGGGTCTGGCCGCTGGTCTGGTCGCGCAGCTGCACGCCGCTGACCTCGCCTCCCCGGGCGTGGATGCGCTCGATGTCGTGGCGCATCAGCGACTGCATGCCCCTTGCCTCGCAGCGCGCCAGCAGCTCTTGGGTGAACAGGCAGCAGTCACCGGATTCGTCGCTTTCGGTGTAGGTGCCGCCCACGATCTGGTCGGCAAAGCCGCGCAGCGCAGGCTCGATGCGCAGCAACTCGTCCCGGCTGACCACCCGGCGCGCCACGCCGTGACGGCGCATGAGCTCGGCAGCTTGGCCCGCATCGTCAAACGAGCGCGGGTCGGTGTAGTAGTGGGCAATGCCCCGCGTCAGCCGGTGGTAGCTGATGCCGGTGCTGGCCACCAGGTCTTTCAGGGCTGCGTGGCTGTAGCGGCCCAGGGCCACCAGCTGGGCGACGTTGCGCTCAAAGGCGGCGTCGTTGCACTGGGCCAGAAATTGCAGGCCCCATGTCCACTGCGCCACGTCGAGCTGGGGGCGAAATTTGAGCGGACCCTCGGGGTCAAACAGCCACTTCAGGGCTTTGAACGGGGCTTCGCGGTTGGCCCAGGGCTCGCAGTAGCTGACCGAAATCTGCCCTGCGTTGGCAAAACTGGTCTCCATGGCGGCATCGGCCTGCCGATCGACCAGAGTGACTTCGTGGCCGCGTTCCAGCAAATGCCACGCGGTACTGACCCCAATGATGCCCGCGCCCAACACAGTGACTCGCATGGAAAATAGCTCCTGATGACCAAGGAATGAAACAAGGGCGCAGTATGGAAAGCCACCGCCTTTTTGTGAAGCATGATTCAATCGAATCGATATCCATCACATTGACTAATACCGAGGTGCCATGAGCAGCTTTGACCCCGATGCCCTCGAATGCCTGGCCGCTATTTGGGAGGAGGGTGGTTTCGAGCGGGCCGCCCAGCGGCTGAGCATCACCCAGTCGGCGGTGTCTCAGCGCCTGCGGGCGCTGGAGGCGCAGGTGGGCACGGTGCTGATCGTGCGCAGCCGCCCGCTGCGGGTCACGTCCGCGGGGCAGCTGTTGCTCAAGCACACCAAAATGCTGCGCCTGCTGCGCGCCGACCTGGAAAAAGACCTCAAGGAGCTGGCCCCCAGCGCCACCGGCGGCGGGCGCGAGGATGAGCGGGTGTCCATCGCGGTCAATGCCGACAGCATCGCCACGTGGGCGCTCCCGGCCCTGACGGCCATGGCCCGCACGGGCCTGGCCATTGAAATCATCACCGACGACCAGGACTTTACGCACGAGTGGCTGCGCGAGGGTCAGGTGCTGGGCTGTGTCACGTCCATGGACCAGGCGCTGCGCGGGTGCCGTATGGAGCCCCTGGGGCTGATGGACTATGTGGCTGTGGCCCACAAGGCCTATGCCAGCGAGCACCTGCCCCACGGGCTGGGTGCGCACCAGTTTGCCCACACGCCGTTTGTGGCGTTCAACCGCAAGGACGACATGCAGCGCGAGTTCGTGGCCCAGGCGTTTGGCCTGCGCCGGGTGGTGCTCAAGCAGCTGTTTGTGCCGTCTTCCGAAGGGCAGGTGCGGGCGGTGCTGGCCGGTTGGGGGGTGGGCGTGGTGCCGCGCCTGCTGGTGCAGCCCTGGCTGGACGGGGGCCAGCTGGTCAATGTGCTGCCCGCGTTCCGGTTGCCGGTGTCGCTGTACTGGCACTGCTGGAACCTGCAGTCCGACGTGCTCGACGGTCTGAGCCAGGCTTTGCGCCAGGCGGCGCAGAACAGCCTGCGTACCCCCGATGGGGTGCTGACGCCTGGCTGACGTCTGGCCCCCTGGCCCTGCCAGGTGCGTGTTTGCCCGGGGACGGGCCAGGGCGCTGCGGTTCACACTCGACACCCTTGCAACATGTGCACCTGCCACAGGGGGCGGGTGTGTCGGTCAACAGGAGAGTTTTCATGGTGGCAACAGCGGTGGTGGTGGCAATGGTGGCGGAGGTACGGCGCGTGGCGAGGCCTCTGGCAAGGCGGGCGGTGCAGGCGGGGCTGCTGCTGGCCGCACTGGCGGGGGCGCCACTGGTGGCCCTGGCCCAGGGACAAGCCGCACCGGCCACAGGCAAGCCAGGGACAGAGCCCTTGCGCATTGGCCTCATTGGGCCGTTCACCGGGCCGTCTGCCGACTTCGGCATGCCCATGCACAACGGCGTGCGCATGGCGGTGGACGAAATCAATGCGGTCGGGGGTTACCTGGGCCGCCAGCTGGAGCTGGTGGTGCGAGACGACACCGCCCGCCCCGACGTGGGCCGCCGCATGTCGGAAGAACTGGCCGCGGCCGGGGTGGTGACCACCATCGGCTTTTGCAACACCGGCGTGGCGCAACAGTCGCTGGAGGTGTTCCAGACGGCGCGCATTCCGCTCATCATTCCTTGCGCCACGGGCACACCGCTGACCGCCCGCTACCCCGCGCCCGAGAGCTACATCTTCAGAACCTCGGCACGCGACGCCATCCAGGCCCCGTTCATCGTGCAAGACCTCGCCCAGCGCGGCTGGGAGCGGGTGGCGGTGTTTGCCGACACCACCGGCTATGGCGAGGCTGGCCTGAAAGACCTGGAGGCCGCGCTGGCCACCATCAGCGTGAAGCCCGTGTACGTGGCCCGCTTTGCCACCGGCGTGAAAGACCTGTCTGTTGAGCTGAAGGCGGCCCGCGACGCAGGAGCCAACGTCATCGTTGGCTACACCGTGGGCCCGGAGAATGCGGTCATTGCCAAAGGCCGCAGAGCCCTGAAGTGGGACGTGCCCTTTGTGGGGCCATGGACACTGTCGTTTCCGTTCTTCATCGACGGCGCGCAAGAGGCCGCCGAGGGTGCGCTCATGGTGCAAACCTTCATTGCCGAGCCCAGCAATGAGCGCCGCGCGTCGTTCCTGGCCAACTACGCCCGCAAGTTCAATGCCCCCCGCATCACCGTGCCGGTGGCGGCCGCGCAGGGCTATGACTCGGCCTACCTGCTGTTGCACGCGCTCTTTGGCGTGCGCGGCGGTGCGGTGGACGGGCCCGCCATCAAGCGGGCGCTGGAGAACATTCCCCGCAATTACTACGGCGTGGTGGCTACCTACGAAAAGCCATTCAGCCTGACCGACAAAGACGCGGTCACCGCCAACATGCTCTACCTCGGACAGGTCAAAAACGGTGTGGTCACCTTTGCCTACCCCAAGGACGCCAAGCGCAACCTGTTTGTGCAGCGCAAGCAGTGACCCCTGCCATCCCGTCGGGTGGGTGGAGGCACCGGCGGCCCGTCCAGCGCAGCCGCCCAGGGCTGGTGTTCCAATTGGGGCATGCACCGCCGACACGTTCTGAAGTCCACCGCCGCCTTGGCCGCCATGGCCTGGCTGCAGGCCCAGGCCGCCTGGGCGCAAGCTGCGTCCTCGCTGGGCACGGTGGGGGAGCCGCGCTGGCGCAGCGACCCGTTTGCGCTGGGGGTGGCCAGCGGCGAGCCCCGCCCGGACTCGGTGCTGCTGTGGACCCGGCTGTACCCAGGCCCAGCGCAGCCCGGCCAGTCGGCCAGCGACGAGGCACAGCGCACCCATTTTGAAGAAAAATCAGGCATTTACGCAGGCCAGAATTGCATAGTTAGCTATGAAATATTTGCTGACGAAGCGCTCAGCAAGCGGGTCATGCGCGGCACAGTGGCCACCGATGCCGGGCGAGGTTGGAGCGTACATGTGCGGGTGCGGGGCCTGTTGCCGGGGCGGCACTACTGGTACCGCTTTGCCTGCGGGGATGCCCTTAGCCCGGTGGGCCGTACCCGCACCGCGCCCGGTGCACAGGCGCCGGTGGAGCGTCTGCGGCTGGCACTGGCTTCCTGTCAACACTACGAGCAGGGCCACTACGCCGCCCATGCCGACATGGCCGTGCGCGATCTGGACCTGGTGCTGTTTGTGGGCGACTACATCTACGAGGGCAGCAACCCCCGCTACCGGGTGCGCGCCCACACCGGCGGCACCGCCCGCACCCTGGCCGAGTACCGAGAGCGCCATGCGCTGTACAAAAGCGACGCCGACCTGCGGGCCAACCACGCCGCCCACCCCTGGCTGTGCACCTGGGACGACCACGAGGTGGACAACGACTACGCCGCCGACCAGGACCGCCTCTACAGCGACCCCGCCGTGTTTCTGGCCCGCCGGGCGGCGGCCTACCAGGCCTACTTCGAGCACATGCCGGTCTGGCCCTTTGGGCAGGCACTGGACGCGCTGAACCCGGCGCACCCGCGCATCCACCGCCACTGGGCCTGGGGCCAGCTGGCCGACCTGTGGACGCTGGACTGCCGCCAGTACCGCAGCCCCCAGCCGTGCCGCGACCCTATTCGGGGCGGTGGCCGTGCGGTGTTGCAGTGCCCCGAGGCCCAAGACCCTGCGCGCACCATGCTGGGTGCCGACCAGCAGGCCTGGCTGGCCAGTGGCCTGGCCGCGTCGCAGCGCCGCTGGCGGCTGCTGGCGCAAAGCACCCAGGTCAGCTCCACCGGCATCGACACGCCCCTGGGACGCACGATTTACACCGACGGGTGGGACGGCTACGCCGCCGCCCGGCGTGCCTTGTTGCAGGCGGTGGTCGATGCGGGCGCCGACAACGTGGTGCTGCTCGGTGGCGATGTGCACCAGCATGTGGCGGCCCAGCTGCGCCTGGTGCCCAACGACCCCACCTCGCCCATCGTGGCCAGCGAGGTGGTGACCACTTCCGTGTCGTCGCGGGGCATGAGCGAGTGGGCCCTGGCACGCATCCGCGCGAGCAACCCCGACATCCTCCACGCCCGCAGCGACGAACGGGGCTACACCCTGATTGACCTGTCGCCCGAACGCCTGCTGGCCACCTTCATGGCCACGCCGTTTCCGGCCCAGGCCGGTGCGCAGCTGGGAGTGCAGGGGGTTTTTCAGGTGGTGTCCGGCCAGGCTGGGATTGCACCTGTCCGAGCGCTTGGTGGAGAGTGACCACACGCCGCACACGTAGGATGTGTACTTTGAACGCACGGTATTTTTTATGACCCGGGTGTGAGGTTTTTGTTGCTGTGGTCCAATTTAGGACACATACAAGGACATGTCCATGGTCACCACCACCGCCAAACGCCCCTCTGCCCTGGCCCACGCCACCAAAAAACCCAGCTTCAGGGAGCAAATGCACCAGGCCCGGGAAGATGCCATCGTGCTGGCGGTCAACAAGCTGCTGGCCGAAAAGGGCTTTGAGAGCATGACGGTGGACGAGGTGGCCAACGAGGTGGGCATTGCCAAGGCCAGCCTGTACAAGCACTTCCCCAGCAAAGAGCACCTGGCGGCTGCGGCCATGGTGCGCATCCTGCAGCGCACCCAGGCGTTTTTGCGGGCCTTGCCTCAGGCAGATTCCGCCGCCAGCAAGCTCAAGCAAGTGGCCCGTTGGACCATGGGTGTCCACCTCGACGGCGAAATGCCGTTGCTGCCCAGCGAAAACTCCAGCTTGCGCGCCACCCTCATGGGCCACAGCGCTTACCTCGACTTGCTGACCGAGGTCAGCGACCAGCTGGGTGAATGGATTGTGCAGGCCCAGGCCGACGGTGCCATCAGCCGCGACATTCCGGCCATCGTGGTGCTGTACACCCTGTTTTCCAGGGCGTGCGACCCGGTGCTGGGCTTCATGAAGGCGACGGGGCAGTTCAGCCATGACGACATCGTCGAGCATGTGCTGCGCACCTGCTTTGATGGCCTGAGCGCCCGCTGAGGCGATACCCCCGACAGGCTGCTATCGGCTGGGCGGCAGGCCCGACCACAGCTCGTCAAGATCGGGAAACTTCCACTTGTCGGGGTCTTCCCGGCCAATGATTTTCTGGCGGCAGGTGGGCGATGCCAGGTTGATGGTCTCCGGCGGGATGCGTTGGCCGGAGCGCACCGAGAAAAACACCTTGACCATGGGCTTGAGCAGGGATTCGCTGGACTGGTCGGTCACGACCGCGAGTTTTTGGTTGTCCAGCAGCACCAGCGAGCCGGTGGGGTAAATGCCCAGGCTGCTCACAAACGCCTGAAACACCTGGGGGTCGAAGTGCCCACTCACCCACGACGCCATTTGCTTGAGTGACTGCGCCGGGTCCCAGCCCTGCTTGTAGGGGCGGTTGGACGTGATGGCGTCGTACACGTCGCACACCGCCCCCATTTTGGCGATGCGGCTGATCTGCGCGTCCTTCAGGCCCTTGGGGTAGCCGGTACCGCTGGTTTTTTCGTGGTGGTGCAGGCAGACGTCCAGCGCACCGGCGTCCTGGGTGCCGCTGGCGGTGAGGATGCGCCAGCCTTCCTGCGGATGGCGCTTGACCAGACCAAACTCCTCGTCGGTCAGCTTGCCGGGCTTGTTGAGCACATCCATGGGCACGGCCATTTTCCCCACGTCGTGCAGCAAGCCGGCGAGTCCGGCGCTGCGGGTGTCGGCGTCGTCGAGCTTGAGCTGGCGGGCCAGCGATACCATCAGCGCACACACCGCGACCGAGTGCATGTAGGTGTATTCATCGGCGGTTTTGAGTCGGGCCAGGCTGATGAGGGCCGTGCCGTTGCGCGACACCGAGTCGGAGATTTCCTGCACCACCTGGCGGGCGACGTGGGTATCTACCGAACGCCCCATGCGGGCCTCCTGGAACATGGACGTGACCGCGCTGGTGGCCTGGCGGCAAATGGCCGCTGCCCGTGCAAATTCTTTGCTGGACGACACCTTCTGTTGCACCGCGGCGGGTGGTGCATGGCGGTCGTACATCACCACATCGGCCATGGCCTCGGCGTCCGGTGTGGCCGACGGGTTGGCGGCGGCGCCAATGGGGCTGGCCACGTCCAGCCCGAGGCTGACGTCGATGAGCACCTCGCGCACCTTGCTGGATAGGATTTTGTCCAGATCGGCAGGGTCGCTGACCACGAACTGCCCCCGCCAGAACGGATGGTCCATCCACGAGCCGCAAAACTCCTTGATGTGCATGCCCAGACGCACATCTTCGACCCGGATTTTTTTCAGCATGTCAGGGCCCCTGCTGTGGTGGTGCAGTGGCGGTCCCGATGGCCCAGCGGGTGGGGGAGCAAGCCCTCACAGGCCAACGCCTTGTCGGCGTGTGGGCCCGCAGCGATGGCAATCGAAACGTTCATGGCGGTATGGTGGGTGGCGTCCAAGCTGTGTTTGGACAAGTGTACGTGGACGTTGTGGTCCCGTGGCGCGGGCTCAGTGGGCGTGTGCGGTGCAAGGATTAGGGTAAACCCTTATTATCCGACCCCTGTGTGTTGTAAAGCTGTGGAGTCCCTCATGAAACTGTTTGCCTGGCCTGGTGGCCCCAAAGCCCCCGATGCAACAGTGGGTTCGTCCCCGCTGGCTGCGCCGGTGTGCCCCTCGACCTCGGTGGGTGCCGAGACTGTCCGCGGAATCACCCTGATGCTGGTGGCCGCCTGCCTGGCCACGGTGGTGCTGGTGACGCAGCGTGTGTTGCAAGGGTGGGTGGGCGACGACGTGTTCCTGACCTGGACGGTGACCTGGTGCGTCCTGCTGGGGGCCATGCAGTGGCTGCTGCGCTCGGCGGCGGGCTGGTCCCGCGCCAGTTTGCAGTGGCTCGACACCTGGGCCCAGCGCATCGCCCGCCAGCGGGCACAGCACCGCGCCGGTGCCACCGTGCGCTGATTCAGTCACCCCGGCAGCCACGCCCCGAAACCCCGAAAAAAAACCACCCCTGGGGGGTGGTGGGATTCAGCCCAAAGGCTGGCTGGCCCACTGGCAGGGCGACCACAGAGTCGCTGCACCAGCGGGTCGGTCGACCTATCAGGCATTCAGGCGGTCTTCAAGCCGCGCTTTGGTCTCCTCGAGCTCCTTGGGGAGGTGGTAGGCCAGCTGGTTGAAGAGTTCGGTGTGCAGCACCAACTCCTGCTGCCAGGCGGCTTTGTCGATGCTGGTCACGCTGTCAAACTGGGCCTGGCTGAAGTCCAGGCCGCTCCAGGTGATTTCGCCGTAGGTGGGGCTGGTGCCAAACATGGTTTCTGTACCGGCCACGCTGCCTTCCAGGCGGTCGATCATCCACTTGAGCACACGCATGTTTTCGCCGTAGCCGGGCCAGACGAACTTGCCGTCTGCGCCCTTGCGGAACCAGTTCACGCAGTAGATGGCGGGCAGTTGTGCGCCGTCGGCCTGCAAGCGCTCGCCCATGGTGAGCCAATGCTGGAAGTAGTCGCTCATGTTGTAGCCGGTGAACGGCAGCATGGCGAAGGGGTCGCGGCGCACCACGCCTTGGGCACCGAAGGCCGCAGCGGTGGTTTCGGAGCCCATGGTGGCGGCCATGTACACGCCTTCTACCCAGTTGCGGGCTTCGGTCACCAGCGGCACAGTGGTGGAGCGGCGGCCACCGAAGATGAAGGCGTCAATGGGCACACCGGCGGGATCGTCCCATGCGCTGTCCAGGGCCGGGTTGTTGGTGCTGGCCACGGTGAAGCGGGCATTGGGGTGGGCAGCCTTGGCGCCGGTTTCCTTGGCCAGCTCAGGCGTCCAGTCTTTGCCTTGCCAATCGATGGCGTGGGCGGGGGCCTCGCCCATGCCTTCCCACCACACGTCGCAGTCGTCGGTGAGCGCGACGTTGGTGAAGATGACGTCCTTGTCCAGGCTGGCCATGCAGTTGGGGTTGGTCAGGGTGTTGGTGCCAGGGGCCACACCAAAGTACCCAGCCTCGGGGTTGATGGCGAACAGGCGGGTCTTGCCGCTGGCGTCCTTGCGTGGCTTGATCCAGGCGATGTCGTCACCAATGGTGGTGACCTTCCAGCCATTGAGCGCTTGGGGCGGAATCAGCATGGCGAAGTTGGTTTTGCCACAGGCGCTGGGGAAGGCCGCTGCGACGTGGTACTTCTTGCCCTCGGGGTTGGTCACGCCCAGGATGAGCATGTGCTCGGCCAGCCAGCCCTGGTCGCGCCCCATGTTGGAGGCGATGCGCAGCGCAAAGCACTTTTTGCCCAGCAGTGCGTTGCCGCCGTAGCCGGAGCCGTAGCTCCAGATTTCGCGGGTTTCGGGGTAGTGGACGATGTACTTGACCTTGGGGTTGCACGGCCAGGCCACGTCTGCCTGGCCTTGCGCCAGGGGTGCGCCCACGGTGTGTACGCAGGGTACAAAATCGCCGTCGGTGCCCAGCACGTCGAACACGGCCTTGCCCATGCGGGTCATGATTTTCATGTTGACCGCCACGTAAGGGCTGTCGGACAACTCGATGCCAATGTGGGCGATCGGGGAGCCCAGCGGGCCCATGCTGAACGGCACCACATACATGGTGCGCCCAGCCATGCAACCGTCAAACAGCGGCTGCAGCGTGGCGCGCATCTCGGCCGGGGCCATCCAGTTGTTGGTGGGGCCGGCGTTTTCTTTGTGTTCGGAGCAGATGTAGGTGCGGTCTTCCACGCGGGCCACGTCCGATGGGTCGGAACAGGCCAGGTAGGAGTTGGCGCGCTTGGCTGGGTTGAGGCGCTTCAGGGTGCCGCTGGCCACCATGCCCTCGCACAACTGGTCGTACTCGGTCTGGCTGCCGTCGCACCAGTGCACCGCAGCGGGCTTGCACAGGGCCACCATATCGGCCACCCAGGCAATGAGCCGGGCGTTTTTGACATACGAAGGGGTGTTCAGGGTCAAGCCCTGCATCACGGGTGCGTTCATGGGACAGCTCCAAAGGTAAAAAAGAGGGATGTCGGAAAACGTCGCGGCCGTGCAATGCGGCGCGAGGGGGACCAATCGGTAGTCACGAGACGTTTTTCAACATCCCCCTGCGGGGCCTGCGGTGAGCGGGCTAGCGGGGGCAGCGTCTCGGTCGGCGCCCGGAGGCTGCGCAGCGGTGGGCTGGGTGCAGGTTGGAAGCCAGGTGGCAGAGGGGTATGGCCTGCTGCCTGGTCCCGTGTGTCGGCCAAGGAGACGTATTTTAAAAAGTCGGACCACCGGTTACTGGGTGGTTACATGCAAGAACGGCATAACGTCATGCAAATAAAGCGAAAGATGGGTGTGAAAAAATATCAAACCATAGCTGGTTGTGCTTGTGCAGTAAGCGCAAAAGGCCAAAAACATGCCAATTTCAACTGGACCGGCTGGCTGGACACAAAAAAAGCCAGCAGGTGCTGGCTTCTGGGGTGGGGTGTGTGCCGCTTCAGGCCATGAACACGGCGATGAAGGCCAGCAGAAAAATCAACACCGCGCCAGCCACTGGCAGCACCACCGGCATGTAGCCCACGATGGACTCGACCACATCGGGCGGCTGTTGGGTGTCGGTACTTGGGGTGGGGTGTGCCATGGGAGTCTCCTGTGCGGTGGGGTCTGTGAAGCTTTGACTTTTGTCAATTTTAGGGCAAGCCCGGTGCGCGCAGCGGGGGCCTCAGCACAGTTCGCTGTCAAAGCCGTTGGTGCGCAGGTGCTGCAGCACCTGTTGGATGTGCTCGGGCCCACGGGTTTGCAGCACCAGTTCGATCTCCACATTCTGTGCCGCCAACAAGGTGAACGCGCGCTGGTGGTGCACCTCGTTGACATTGGCCCCCGCATCGGCCACGGTGGCTGCGATGCGGGCGAGCGAACCGGGTACATCGCGGGTGCTGACGCGCAGCCTGGCCAGGCGGCCTGCCCTGACCATGCCCCGCTCGATGATGGAGGCCAGCAGCAGCGGGTCTATGTTGCCGCCGCACAGCACCAGGCCGACTTTTTGGCCCCGAAACCGCTCGGGGTGGCGCAGCAGCGCGGCCAAGCCGGCGGCCCCGGCCCCTTCGACCAGGGTTTTTTCGATTTCCAGCAGCATCACGATGGCCTGCTCGATGTCGCCCTCGTCCACCAGCAGCCAGTCGTCCACCCGCAGGCGGGCCACGTCCTGGGGAATGCGCCCTGGCGTGCCCACGGCGATGCCCTCGGCGATGGAGTTCAGGGCATCGGTGGCGTGCTGGCTGCCGGTCATGGCATTGACCATGGCCGGAAAGCGCTGCGTCTGTACCCCCGTGATCCGGATGCCGGGTTGCATGGCCTTGGCCGCGGTGGCAATGCCTGCAATGAGGCCGCCGCCACCCACCGAGATGACCAGGTGCTCCAAGTCGGGCACCGCCTGCAGCATCTCCAGCCCGACGGTGCCTTGTCCCGCGACGATGGCGGCATCGTCATAGGGGTGGACAAACGTCAACCCGTCGCGCTCGGCCAGGTGGTGGGCATGCTGGCGGGCCTCGTCCAGGCTCTGGCCGTGCAGCACCACCTCGGCCCCGAAGCCCCGGGTGCGCTCGATCTTGATGCCGGGGGTAAACACCGGCATCACGATCACCGCCCTCATGCCCAGGCGCTGTGCGTGGTAGGCCACGCCCTGTGCGTGGTTGCCCGCCGACATGGCCACCACCCCCCGCACCGGCGGGTGTACCAGGGCGAGCTGGGTCAGCATGTTGCACGCGCCGCGCTCTTTGAACGACGCGGTGTACTGCAGGTTCTCGAACTTCAGAAACACCTGCGCGCCTGTGAGTTGCGAGAGCGTCTTGGACTCGACGCACGGTGTCTCAAGCACCTGGCCCTGCAGGCGTTGGGCGGCTTGTTGGATATCGGCAAATTCAATCATGGGCGCATTGTCGTGGCACACAAGGCCCTGCGGTATGCTGGCAATCCCGGGCCTGCTGGCCCGACCGAGTACCCTGGCGGACTACCAACGTGACCCTGTTGCCCAACCCACTGTTGCTGAGCCAACTGCAGCATGCCTGGGGCCTCGCAAGCTCGCAGGATGTGCAGCGGGTGTTGCTGGCCTGGCCACCCCTAGCGCCTGGTGCGGTGGAGGCAGTCAGCCGCCAGCAGGCCGCGGCTGTGTCCGGGTTGACGCCAGATGAGGTGCTGCGCACACTGCCCAGCCTGTTGGCACAGGTGAACAGCACCTATGCCCTGATGGAGCAGGACCTGGCCCACAGCAGGCACAGTCTGGAGATGCGGTCGGCCGAGCTCACCCAGGCCAACCAGCGCCTGCAGGAAGAAGCCCGCCAGCAACTCAAAGAAAGCGAAGAGCGCCTGGCGCTGGCGGTGCAGGGCTCCAACATTGGCCTCTGGGACTGGGACCTGCAGACGGACGAGGTGTATTTCAGTGCCGAGTGGGCCGCCATGCTGGGCTATGCCGTACACGACCTGGCACCCACCGCCAGTACCCTGGTGGGCCTGCTCCATCCCGGCGACGGCAAGCGCTTCGGGCAGGCGCTGGGTGTGTACTTCGAGCACGACACCACCGAGATGTACCGCGACGACGTGCGCTTGCGCTGCAAGGACGGCAGCTACAAGTGGGTGGAGTTCAAGGGTCGCATCGTGCAGTGCGCGCCCGACGGCCAGCCCCTGCGCGCCACTGGCGTGAGCCTGGATATTTCGGCCCGCAAAGCCTGGGAACAGGGCGTGGCCGACGCCCGCGATGCGGCCGAGGCGGCCAGCCGCGCCAAAGGCGACTTCCTGGCCAACATGAGCCACGAGATCCGCACCCCCATGAACGGCATCTTGGGGCTGACGCAGCTGTGCCTGTCCACCACCCTGGACGACGAGCAGCGCGGCTACCTGGACATGGTTCACGCATCGGCGCGTTCGCTCCTGACGGTCATCAACGATGTGCTGGATTTTTCCAAGATCGAGGCCCGCAAGCTCGACATTGAGGCGGTGGTGTTTCACCTGCCGCAGGTGGTTCGCCATGCGGTGGCCCCCTTGGCGCACACCGCACAGGAGCGAGCCCTGTCGCTGTTGGCGGAGGTCGATGCCGAGCTGCCGCCCTGGCGGGTGGGCGACCCTGGGCGCTTGCGCCAGGTGCTGCTCAACCTCGTGGGCAACGCCGTCAAGTTCACCGAGCGTGGTGAGGTCAGGCTGCGCGTCGGGTGGGCGCCCGAAGCCAGCGCCCCTGACGCTTGGCGCCGCTTGCGATTTTCTGTGTCGGACACCGGCATCGGCATCGCGCCCGAGCAGCTTGACTCGGTGTTTGAGGCCTTTTCCCAGGCGGATACCTCCATCTCCCGCCGTTTTGGGGGCACCGGGCTGGGTCTGAGTATTTCTGCACGCCTGATAGCCCTCATGGGTGGCACGCTGCAGGTGCGCAGCACCGTCGGGCAGGGCAGCGAGTTCTGGTTTGACCTCGACCTTCCGGTGGCCGAGGCACCACCCTTGGACGAATCGCCGCCGGGGGCTGACATTCCCAAGGGGTTGCGGGTGCTGGTGGCCGAGGACCATCCCATCAACCAGGTGGTGGCGCGCAAGCTGCTGGAGTTTCTGGGCCTGCACGTCACGCTGGTGGACAACGGCAGAAAGGCCGTGGAGGCCTGTGCTGCCCAAAGGTTTGACCTGGTGTTCATGGACATTCAGATGCCCGTGCTCGATGGCTTTGCCGCTGCCCGACGCATCCGCGCATTCGAGCTGCCGCTGCAGCGCCACACCCCCATCGTCGCCATGACGGCCCATGCGATGGACGGCTACCGCGAGCGCTGCGTGGCCGGAGGCATGGACGGCTACGTGACCAAGCCCGTGGACCGCCAGCAACTGGTGCAGGAGATGGCGCGTGTGCTGGCGCTGTGGCCCCCGGGTCAGTCGGCCTGACGGGTGCTGGCCAAGGTCTCCAGTACCCCAGGCCCATAGGCCTCGCGCTTTTTCTGGCCCACCCCGGGTATGCCCTGCAAATCGGCCAGGGTCTGGGGCTGCTGCTGGGCCAGGGCCAGCAGGGTGCTGTCGTGAAAAATGATGAAGGCGGGGAGATTGTGGGTTTTGGCTACGCCCGCCCGCCATGCCTTGAGGGCGACCAGAGCCTGTTGCTGACCGGGTGTCAGTTCGCTGTGGGCCTGTTCGGCAGCGGCCACACGCGCTGCCCGGTCGCCTGGGTCGTTGCGGCTGGTGCGGTGCCCGCGCCCCCGTGCATCGGCGCTTGGGCTGGGCAGGCGCAGGCGCACCGTGGCCTCGCCTTTGAGGATGGCGCGTGCGCCATCGGTGAGCGAGAGGGTGTTGTAGCCGTCCGGTGACACCGCCACAGCCTCCCGGGCAATGAGCTGGCGCAGCAGGCTGCGCCACTGGGTGTCGGACAGGTCAGTACCGATGCCGAAGGTGCTCAGGCGCTCGTGCCCGTATTGCGCGACCTTGTCGGTGGGCTTGCCGCGCAGGATGTCGATGAGGTGCCCGGCCCCGAAGGCCAGGCCGCTGGCCTGTTGCACGCGGTAGATGCAGCTCAGCATCTTGCGCGCGGCCTCGGTGGCATCCAGCGTCTCGGGGGGCTGCAGGCAGTTGTCGCAGTTCATGCACATGGCCCGGTAGCGCGGCGCGGCTGAGGGGCCGCTGTGGCCGGGGGCAGCTGGCCCGGTGTAGTGCTCGCCAAAGTAGTCCAGCAGGTGCACGCGGCGGCAGTCGGTGGCCTCGGCCAGGCCGAGCAAGGCGTCGAGCTTGCCGCGCAGCACCCGCTTGAAGTCGTCACCAGCCGGGCTCTCGTCAATCATGCGGCGCTGGTTGACCACGTCTTGCAGGCCATAGGCCATCCAGGCGTCGGCGGGTTCGCCGTCGCGCCCGGCGCGGCCAGTTTCCTGGTAGTAGCCCTCGATGTTTTTGGGCATGTCCAGGTGGGCCACAAAGCGCACATCGGGCTTGTCGATGCCCATGCCGAAGGCTATTGTTGCCACCACCACCACCCCTTCTTCGCGCAGAAAACGGTCCTGGTGGGTCTGGCGGGTGTGGGTATCTAGCCCAGCGTGGTAGGGCAGGGCGTGGATGCCCTCGCGTGCCAGCAGGGCGGCCACCTCCTCGACCCGTTTGCGGCTTTGGCAGTACACCACGCCCGCATTGCCCGCGTGCTCATGGCGGATGAAGCGCAGCAGTTGCTGCGACGGGTCGGTTTTTTCGACGATGCGGTAGCGGATGTTGGGCCGGTCAAAGCTGCTGATGAAGGTGCGTGCCCCTTGCAGCTGCAGGTGGGCCACCATGTCGGCGCGGGTGAGGTCGTCGGCGGTGGCGGTCAGTGCCAGGCGGGGTACGCCAGGAAAGCGCTCGTGCAGCACACTGAGTGCCCGGTAGTCGGGGCGGAAGTCGTGGCCCCACTGGCTCACGCAGTGCGCCTCGTCAATGGCAAACAGGCTCAGCAGCTGGCGCTCGCGCAGCGAGTCCAGCAGGGCCAGAAACCGGGGGGTGGTCAAGCGCTCGGGCGCGGCGTAGAGCATGACCAGCTCGCCGCGCAGCAGCTGGCGCTCAATGGCGCTGGCCTCATCGCTGCTCAGGCTGGAGTTGAGGAAGGCGGCCTCCACCCCCGCCTCGTGCAGAGCGCCCACCTGGTCGTGCATGAGGGCAATGAGCGGTGACACCACCACCGCCACCCCCAGTCCCTGGCGGTGGCGCACGATGGCAGGCACCTGGTAGCACAGGCTTTTGCCGCCCCCGGTGGGCATGAGCACCAGCGCATCGCCCCCGCCCAGCACATGGCCCACGATGTCGGCCTGCGGCCCGCGAAAGCGGCTGTAGCCAAACACCTCCTGCAGCACCGCGTGGGCCTCGGTGGGCGCACCGCTGCTCACTGCTTCAGCGGCACCTTCGGGGTGGTTCATACCCATTTCGCAGGAACTACCTGATAGCAAACTATTCAACTCAATCAAGCGATAAAGCCTGTTTTTGTATGAAATTCACATCTGTTCCCAGGGCAGCCCGTCCGCCCGCCAGCCGCTGATGCTGGAGCGGTGGAAGCGGTCGTTGAGTTCCCCCTCGAAGCCGTGCAGCACATTGACCACATGGCTGAACCCGGCGGCTTCCAGGGCCGTGCCGGCATCCACCGTGCGCTTGCCGCTGCGGCAAATCAGCACCACGGTGCGGTCTTTGTGGCCCGCCTCTCGCTCGACCGCCGCGGCAAAGGCGGCGGGGTCGGGGGTGAGGTCGGGGTACTCGTACCAGGGAATGTTCTCCACCCCCGGTGGGCGGCCCACGTAGAGCGACTCGATCTCCATGCGCACATCGACAAACAGCGCATCGGGCTGTTGCTGGAGCAAGGCCCAGGCCTCTTTGGGGGTCAGGTGTTTCATGGGGGGGTATTGTCGGGCATGGGTGTTTTCCCGCTGGGGTGCCAAATACCGTGGGTGCCCGCCGTTGCGGGCTTGGGCTTGGGGTAAGCTTTTCACCACGTTCCCCCACTTGTTCCTTGATACCAGGAGGTTGATGTATGAAACCCGTTTCCGTTTTGTTGGCCAGGCAGGCGGTGCCCGTGTGCCGCATCAGGCCCGATGACACCGTGTTCAGTGCCCTGCAGCTGCTGGCCCAGCACGAGGTGGGCGCGCTGGTGGTCATGGAGGGCGACAAGCTGGTGGGCGTGATATCCGAGCGGGACTACACCCGCAAGGTCGCCTTGCAAGGCAAAAACTCCAAAGACACCCAGGTGGACAGCATCATGACCCGCAACGTCATGGTGGTCAGCCCCAGCACCGGCACCCGGGTGTGCATGGCCATCATGCGCGAGAAAAAAATCCGGCACCTGCCGGTGGTGGACGAAGGGCGTGTGGTGGGCATGATCTCCATCCGCGACATTCTGGACGACCTCCTTGAGGAACACGAGTTCACCATTGCGCAGCTGGAGTCCTACATCGCCTCCTGAGCGGGGGCAGCCCCTGTCTCGGGGTTGACTGCGGTGGGGCAAACACGGGCTGGTTTTGGGGTGAGCCCTCTACGCCCAGCCCCCTGGGGTCGCTAGGCTGGCGGGCTTGTTGTTTGCAACGGTCCCGCCCATGTCCTCTTCGCTTCATTCCCCTCAGCACGCTGCCGCACCCTCCACCAGCCCGTATCCCCACCTGCTCAGCCCCTTGGATCTGGGCCACACCACCCTCAAAAATCGGGTGCTGATGGGCTCCATGCACACTGGCCTGGAAGAAGGGCGAGACCTGAGCAAACTGGCGGCCTACTTCCGCGAGCGGGCCGAGGGCGGGGTGGGTTTGATCGTGACCGGCGGCTTTGCCCCCAACGTGGCGGGCTGGGCCAAACCCTTTGCGGGCACACTGTCAACCAGCGGCGCCGCCCAACGCCACCGGGTGGTGACCGATGCCGTGCACCAGGCAGGCGGCCAGATTGCGGTGCAAATTCTGCACACCGGGCGCTACGCCTACCACCCGCTGGCGGTGGCCCCGTCGCGCATCCGCTCGCCCATTTCGCCGTTCAAGCCGTGGGAGCTGTCGGCGCGGGGGGTGGAGCGGCAAATTCGCGCCTTCGTCAACTGTGCCGCCAAGGCCCGCGAGGCGGGGTACGACGGCGTGGAAATCATGGGCTCCGAGGGCTACCTCATCAACCAGTTTCTGGCCACACACACCAACCGCCGCACCGACCGCTGGGGTGGCGACTACACCCAGCGCATGCAACTGCCGCTGGAAATTGTGGCCCGCACCCGCGAGGCGGTGGGCCAGGACTTCACGCTCATCTACCGCCTGTCCATGATCGACCTGGTGCCCAACGGCTCCACGTGGGACGAGGTGGTGCAACTGGCCAAGGCTGTGGCGCAAGGCGGTGCCACCATCATCAACACCGGCATTGGCTGGCACGAGGCGCGGGTGCCAACCATCGCCACCAGCGTGCCGCGTGCGGCGTTTGCGTGGGTCACCGCCAAAATGAAAGCCGAGTTGGCGGCGGCTGGCATTACCACGCCGCTGGTCACCAGCAACCGCATCAACACCCCCGAGGTGGCCGAAGACATTTTGGCCAGCGGGCAGGCCGACATGGTCTCCATGGCCCGCCCGCTGCTGGCCGATGCCGAGTTTGTGAACAAGGCCGCCAGGGGCCAGGCCGACCTCATCAACACCTGCATTGCCTGCAACCAGGCCTGTCTGGACCATGTGTTCCAGAACAAAACCGCCAGCTGCCTGGTCAACCCCCGGGCTTGCCGCGAAACCGAGCTGGTGTTCCGCCCCACCGTCGCCAAAAAGCGTGTGGCCGTGGTGGGCGCTGGCCCGGCCGGGCTCACCGCTGCCACCTTGGCGGCAGAGCGCGGCCACGCCGTCACGCTGTTTGATGCGGCGACTGAGCTGGGCGGCCAGCTCAACCTGGCGCGCCAGGTGCCGGGCAAGGAAGAGTTCAATGAAATGCTGCGCTACCTGCGCCGCCGGGTAGAGACCACCGGCGTGGACCTGCGGCTGAACACCCGCGTGGCCGCCGCCGACCTCGGCGGCTATGACGAGGTGGTGGTGGCCACCGGCATCACCCCGCGCGACCCGAAAATTCCCGGCCAGGACCACCCCAAGGTGCTGAGCTACATCGACGTGCTGCGCCACAAAAAGCCTGTGGGCCAGCGCGTGGCCATCATTGGGGCGGGCGGCATCGGGTTTGACGTGGCCGAGTACCTGGTCAGCACCGACGAACACGGCCACGTACACAGCACCACCCTGAACCTGTCCGAGTGGCAGGCCGAGTGGGGCGTGACCGACCCCGCTCTGTCCCCCGGCGGCCTCAGCGCCCAGCGCCCGCAGGTGAGCCCACCCATGCGCCAGGTGACGCTGTTGCAGCGCAAGGCGGGCAAGCTGGGCGCAGGCCTGGGCAAAACCACCGGCTGGATACACCGCACCGCCCTCAAAAACAAACAGGTAGAGATGGTGAGCGGCGTGAACTACGAGCGCATCACCGATGAAGGGCTGCTGGTCACCCATGGCGAGAAGCGCACCGACGCCACCTGGATACCGTGCGACACCGTGGTGCTGTGCGCGGGCCAGTTGCCACTGCGCACCCTGGCCGACGAGCTGCTGGCGCTGGGCAAAACGGTGCACGTCATTGGCGGGGCGCTGGAGGCGGGCGAGCTGGACGCCAAGCGCGCGATTGAGCAGGCGGCACAGTTGGCGGCCACCATGTAGGAGGTTTTGGGGTCGTTTTTTGCTGGGTCAGTCTGCACCCATGTCGGCTGCAATCAGCCTGAACTGCTCCAACGCAGCCTGCAGGTCTTCCACAATTTCCTGGGCAATCACGCCCGGCGGCGGCAAGTTGTCGCTGTCGGCCAAGGACTCGTCTTTCAGCCAGAAGATGTCCAGGCTGGCTTTGTCGCGGGCCAACAGCTCTGCATGGCTGTAGGCGCGCCAGCGGCCTTCAGGGCCGGAGCCTTTGGCGGCGTCCGCTTCGGCTGACCAAGTGGGCTGGCGCTGGTGGCGGTTGCCTGCCTTGTACAGGTCCACAAACTCGGCAAGGTCTTCCTTGCGCAGCGGGTTGGTCTTCAGGGTGAAGTGCTGGTTGGTGCGCAGGTCGTAAATCCACAGCTGCGTGGTCCACGGGGTTTCGCTGGCGGGGCGCTTCTCAAAAAACAGCACATTGGCCTTCACGCCCTGTGCGTAAAACAGGCCGGTGGGCAGGCGCAGCAGGGTGTGCACATCGCACTCGTGCAGCAGCTTTTTGCGAATGGTTTCGCCCGCGCCGCCTTCAAACAGCACGTTGTCGGGCAGCACCACCGCCGCGCGGCCATGGGTTTTGAGCAGCGTTTTGATGTGCTGCACAAAGTTGAGCTGTTTGTTGCTGGTGGTGGCCCAAAAGTCGTCGCGCTCAATGGTGTCTTTTTCTGTGCTGGTGCGCCCGTCTTCCCCCACGATGACCGTGCTGCTTTTTTTGCCAAACGGCGGGTTGGCCAGCACTACGTCAAACCGCTGGCCGGGGTCTGCCACCAGCGCATCGCCCACCACCACCGGCACCGCCTTTTCAGAGCCAATGCCGTGCAGCAGCAGGTTCATGGCCGCCAGCCGCGCCGTGCTTTGCACCAGCTCGTAACCGGTAAAAGCCCGCTCTTTCAGGTGTTTGAGCTGCTCGCGCGTCAGGTTTTTGTGGTGTGCCACCACATGGTCGTGCGCGGCAAACAAAAAGCCCGCCGTGCCACAGGCTGGGTCGCACACGGTGTCGCCCGGTTGCGGGGCCATGCAGTCCACCATGGCAGCAATCAGGGCGCGGGGTGTGAAGTATTGGCCTGCGCCGCTCTTGGTGTCTTGCGCGTTTTTCTCAAGCAGGCCCTCGTAGGCGTCGCCCTTCACGTCGGCACCCAGAATGGTCCAGTTTTCGGCGTTGATCAGGTCCACCACCAGGCGGCGCAGCTTGGCCGGGTCTTGAAACTTGTTTTGTGCCTTGCCAAAAATCAGCCCCAGCGTGCCGCGCTCCTGGCCCAGGCGCTCCAGCATGTGGCGGTAGTGGTCAAACAGCTCATCGCCATCGCGCTGCAGCAGCGTGGGCCAGGCATAGGCGGCGGGCACGATGCTGGGCTGGTTGTAAGGCGGCTGGCTGCGCTCGTCGGCCATTTTCAGGAACAGCAGGTAAGTCAGCTGCTCCACATAGTCGCCATAGCTCATGCCGTCGTCGCGCAGCACGTTGCAGTAGTTCCAGAGCTTCTGGACCAAGGAGTTGGTGGTGGTGTTCATGTGGGTTTATGCAATTTGCATATGGCAGATGCGGGGCATTTGCTATTCGCGAATCACGAATAAGAGGGAATAAGAGGAAATAAGAGGGAATGAAAGGGAATAAGAGGTCAAGAGTCCTGCCGGACCACCAAGCGCCAACGCGAACTGGCACCCCAGCCCACGTGTTCGACCAGATGCAGGCTTTTCAGCAAGGCCAAATCGCCTTTGATTTCCCATTCGGTGGCCACACCTCGCAATTCGTCACGCAAGTGCCGAAGCCCCAAACCACCGGAATACCGTTCAACGGTGGCCAGCACAATGCGCTGGCGCTCAGTCAAGTCATGCGCCACGCGCTGCGGTGGCACGTACCGCAAAGGCCAAAACCGCACCGTCACACATCCCCCGGCATCCTCCATGTCCTGGCGTGGCAGGCCAGCCTGTTCCAGCAGCTCAGCCATTTTCAGCGTGCCGCGCCCCCACGACTCCACCACCCCACGGCGGTACAGTACGCGGGCGATCAACGGGTTCCAGGGCAAGGATTCGTGCGGTTTGAACAGCGCCTCCGGGGTGAGGCCAAAGTGCAGAGAGCCTGAAGACGTGATTTCCAGCCGGTTATCGTAAATGGCCACCGCCACAGAGCCACCGCCAATGCTGTAGTCCCGGTGGCTGAAGGCATTGGCCAGCGCTTCACGCAGCGCCACTGGCGGGTACAGCGGGTCATCCACCCGCTCAAACAGGCCCGGCAACACCCGCCCTGCCACGGGCAGGCTCTCGCGCAAATAGCGCTCAGCCCGGCTCAACAGCTGGAACACATTGCCGTGAAACTGCTTGTTGTCCAAAAACTCTGTGCGGTCAAGGCCACGGAACCGCGCCACACGCAGCATGCATTGCGGGCTGCGCAATTCCAGCTCTTCAGCTTTGCCAAACAGCGCCACGGCAGCACGCAGCAACTGGCCATTGCGCAGCAAGCCCAGCCCGCGCAACAGCTCGGCGGGGTCGCGGGTGCCGGGGTCGTCCAGCCGCCCACGGCGAATGGACTCCTCCACTGTGCGCGCCACTTCGGCTGTGTCCAAATCAGCCACGGTCCAGCCTGTGGCGGGTTCGGTTTCCCAGCGTTGATCGGCGTGCAGGCGTTCCAGCAGCATGCGGTTGTATTCATCGCGCGAGAGCTTGGCGTTCACATTGCCCACCCGCCGGTAGGCTGTGCCTTTGTAGCTGTAGGGCCTGCCCCCGCCCTGTGCCACCGTCAGCACCACCAGCTCGGCACCCGATGGCAAGGGCACCCGCACCACGTCGGGAAAAACCGGTGGCTCAATGGATTGGATTTCTTGTGCCAGCTCTTCCAGCGTGCGGTCACTCACCTGCTGGCCCACCACACCGCCGTCAGGCGCAACGCCAAACAACACCCGCCCGCCCCGGTGGTTGAGCATGGCGCACAGGGCGTGCATGGCCTCGCGCCGCTCGCCTGTCGAGCGCTTGAACTCCAAGGTGTCGGACTCGCCATTGGTGGCCAGCGCGGTGAGTTGGTCTGGGGTCACTTGATGTCTCCAACGTGTGCCGAACCGTTGACAACCGCCCGGTACGCCTGATCAGGCCGATTGCGAACATCCGGATACCGCAATTCCAGGGCACCTTCCCGCACCATCGCCGTTAAAAAGCGCGACTGCAATTTGTCGGCATCCCTGTCCACCAGTGCCGCCAGTTCAGACGTTGCAAGCCAACGACCAGCGCAAAGCTGCTGAATGACAGCCTTGAGTTGGTCCACGGGTAGTTTCTTGTTCTTGCGGGCGGGTTCTGCCAGTGGCAAAAGGCCTTGCAATTCCGGCGAAAGCCCCACCAAGCGGTCGAAATGGGGGGAGTTGCCGCCCAATTGGGGGGAGTCCCCGCCCAATTGGGGGGAGCTTTGGGGGGAGTCCCCCGCTGAATGAGGGGAGTCATCAACAGATTGGGGGGAGTCCTCCGCTACGCGGTAGCTGGCCCAGCGCCGTTGGTTTTGCTGCGTCAGCAGGCCATCGCGCACCAGGCTTTGCAGCACGCTGGTGATGTCTTTGGCGTGTTCGCCGGTGATTTCCTGCATACGGCTGTTGGTCACGCTGCCTTCCAGCTGGGCCGTCACCACCGCTTGCACTGCTGTTTTGTCCAACGTGGCAAACCGGTTGCCAAAGCGTTGGCGCAGAGCTTGGTCTACCTCGTGCGGAATCAGGCTGACCATGGGCAGCACCAGCTTCACGCGGTCGGGCTGCAAGGTTTCTTCCAGTCGGGGCGAACGCCAGTGCTGCGCACGCCACCCTGCCCGAATTTTGTCCATGCCCGAGCCTGCTTTGTCGCCACCACCCATCAGCTGGAACATCAGCTGCAAGCTCTTGTTGCGGCACTCGCTCACGCCGCCTTGCAGCAACTGCACGCGCGACACCAGCAGCGAGCCGGGGTTAGACAACTCAATGCGGTCTGCATACCGTTCAATCACCACACCGCCTTGGCCGCGATGGTCCGCATGCACCAGCGCGTTGACCACCGCTTCGCGCAGCGCCTCATGCACGGCAGAGTCGTCCTTGCGGTACAGCTCGCGGTCCAGCTGGAAAGGCATCTTCAAGTCACCCGACAGCCGCTGCATCACCCGCACGTAGAACTGGAACAGGTTGTGTTCCCAGGTACCGTCGGGCACCACGCGGTCGGTCCAGCGCACGGCGGGGTCGTCAGACAGGCGCTCGCGGTAGTCCACATGAAAGCCCGGCAGCGCATCGCGCAGCGCCTCGAACCGGCCAAACATCAGCAGGCCCGCCACGGTGGCACCTTCCAGCCCGGTGGCGCGGTCGCGGCGCAAGGCGCTTAGCTTGGTGAGCAGCGCGGTATCGTCCAGCAACAGCCAAGGGTGGTCTGGCGCGCGGGAGGCAAAGCGATTGCGGTACTGCTTGACCGTTTCGGGGTCAAAGTCGGGCTGGCCAAAGTGCTCAACGATTTGCGAGTCGGCAGGCGTGGCGGACTGGTCGGCCAGCATGCGGCGCACCTCATCGTCAGTGCAGCGGTAGTCGCCTTCGTCCGCACGGCGGTAGGTGCCCGTCAAGGGGTTGGGTCCTACAAACACCGGGCGCTGCAAGCGCGAGGCACGCGGCACGCTCACCACCACAAACTGGCGGCCTTCGTCTTCCACTGTGCGCACATCGTCATCGCGCAGCAGGTTGGCGCTGATCTTGTTGCGGTCGTTCAACTGGCCCCACAGCACGGTACGCAGTTGCGCGGCATCGGGCACGCCCTCCCATACCAGGCCGTCGGCTCTTTCGGCTACGCCCAGCACGATGGTGCCGCCTTGGGTGTTGGCCATGGCGGAATACGACTCCCAAAAACTGCCGGGCATGCCACCGCGCGCCGACTTGAATTCGGTGTCGATGCCCTCAGTGCTTGATTGCAGGGCAGAGAAAAGGTCGAGCTGACGGTTAGACATACCCATACTAAGCAATGGCTCCAGCCCCCTCTATAGCCCACGCCTTCGGAAGCAAAAATTTAGGCGTCACTTTTTGCAAGGCAGTGTCCACGCCCAAAACGTTTGAACTGGCCGGAACGATCAGGTCGTCCGAAAGGATGATTAGCTCTTTCCCCATGTACGCCTTAGAAGCGTTGTACTGGAGGTCGTATTCAAACGACCGTCGTTTCAAGTAGTACTGAGAAATCTCTGGCGCGTTGTCATAGGAAACTATCCATTTATGGTTGACACTTTGCTGAATAACGGTGGCAATTCGCTCATGGTCATCAGCTGAATAATGATTCATATAGAGGCGATCAGCCTTCTTGAAGTATGGTGGATCAAGATAAACCAAGGCATCTTCAGGCACACTAGGCAAATACTCCTTAATAAACCGCTCGGCATCCCAATTGTGTAAAGAAATTGCTTTTGCTTTTGATGTAATAACTTCAATTCTTCGAATTAGTTCGTTGCGTGAAAATCTGGCATCCATCCGCCAGTCACCGTCTTGCCGCAACCCACCAATCAGGCCTCCAGACAAAATTCCTGACCGATTGCAACGATTCAAATAGAAAGTAGCAAACCCAAGCGCCAATTCGTCCGACTTCTCGGGCGCAGCAAATATTGCTTGCTGCCGTCGCCACTCTTCAACTGTTAACGATGCACGAATGATCAGCGCACAAAGCTCATCTGGCTTGGTTAAAACAGAGCGCCAAAAGGCATATATTCTTTTGCATGAATCATTTAGGTGAACGTGACTAACCCTATCTGAAATCAGGAGTTCCATTGCCACGCCAGCCCCCCCTGCATACGGCTCGACATAATGCCCGCCAACTAAATTATTCTGTTCAACTATTTCATTTATGAAAGGTGAAAGTTTTTGCTTTCCTCCCGGATAGCGAAGCGGTGTTTTGTATCGATTCATACTTGTCTCTCATTTGCCAAATATCACTAACGCCTTGCTCTATCTATTCATCTCTTCCAAGAGGGGGAATATGTTGCCAAATAATGCGGAAATATGTGATTCGTTGATAGAAAATTTTGGGTTATGCACCAATTGATTCATGGACGTCACAGACAGAATACTCGCAGCATTGCCAAGCTCTGTTATCGCCCCGTGCAATACTCGTTGCATCTGCTTATCTGTGTTGTTTTTGGTCATGTGCGCAACCACATCACGGAGTACATCAATCAGTGCCCTATCCTCGCCACTTGCCTTGACCGCCGAGGGCCCTCCTGTCTTCGCATGATCACTGCAATAAGCCTTTGCAGATATCTCGAACATACTTCGAAGGAGAAAGCAAAAAGCATGCGAGTGACTACCTAACTTTAATCTCCGGATCTCTTCAAGTAAGGTGACGAGTTTGTCTCGCCCATTACCTTTGGGGGAAAACGCCTTTAACGCTCGGGTTACTGAGCGCGGATCGCAAACAGCCACCGCAGCTATCTTTTTCGATTTTGCTTTCGGCGCTGACGAATTTACTGCAGGAACCTCTGCCCGCGATGCGGGTGAATCAAACGGAGTCCCAGGATCTGCAGCAGATTTTTTTCCACTACTTTTGGAGGATTTCTCAATGGGGGCAGCCCCGTATCTAGCGACTGCAAAGTCTTCATTTTGACTACGAAGCGTACTAAAGTCCAAACTTTGAAGACCCACATCAAGAATGATTTTTTCAATTACGTCTCGATGTTTAGACGCACGGGGGTAAGCATCAGCCAGCGCGCGGGATGTCGAAAATCCCAACCGTGGAGCTATCCGCTTGATGGCCTCGTCTAGCACCGACAGAGGGTAATCACCACTCCAACGCTCCGCTTGCTGCGTCGTTAAATTTCTCCCTTTTGATAGATACTTTTCAAGCAAATCCAAAGCTGGCTCACTGGCGCCACTCTTATCTCGGTTGTGACGTGCTTTAGCTACAGCATTCCACTTGTCTCTACCAGCCTTTTCACCTTTGCCATGAGTTAGGGTGACAACTTTATCTACCAGATCGGTTTCTGATTCTTCATATACTGCACAAGGAACCTCCTTGTTTCCGCGCTTCCAAGCAGTTGGCAGTTCTTCAACTTTCGCCGCGATATGGGTCGGCAGCGAAATTTGAGAATTTGTCAAATAGCCGTGTATCAACTTCAGCGCGCCGATCCTTCTATTCCCCTCTCTAACAAATAATTTCTTTCCATTTTTCTGAACGATGATGTTTTCGGTTGGGTGATATCCATCCTCCAACAAGCTTTCCATGAGTGCCCAAAACCAATCGGGATTTATCGAAATCATGGCGCGAACTGCGCTGACCTCATCCGCTTGCGGGACAGTTCTGAAATTCTTCAAGTCGACACTGAGCGACTTGATTGGTAGCGATGCGGTCGTCGGCATATTTCACCTTTGATGGAGTGGTTATTCGGCTTTAACCGACGAAAAGCTGCTGTGCAGAATTTTTTGCCGGAGGACTGTTGTGCGTTTTAGATTCAAGGCTATCTCGGATTCAACTTCACGGATGATGGACAAATGGCGGTCGACTTCGGCGACGATGCGGCATTGTTCAGATAGCGGTGGCAATGGCACGCATACCGCTCGAACCAAGCTCAAATTCAAATTCGGTTGAACGCCACCAGATGCGAATTTGCGCATCTCTTCGTAGTTGAATTCCAAAAAGTGGCGCAGATAGCCACGGATGGACAAGTCAACCTGCAAGGCTGCCAGCGCCTGATTTGTAGAGGCCGGAATGCGAAGCTCAGTGCATTTGCCACGTGTCTTGCCCTCGCCATACATGGCGATCAGTAGGGTCCCAATCGGGTAGAGGGTGAGATTAGTTTCTGCGAGGGCAAGCTTGGTTACGACCTCGGACGCCTGATCAACATAGCCGCCGTTGACAACACTGCTCGTAACCCAGGGCACGTCGCCATCGTTCCAATACGCAGCCTTATCGCGCTTTGGCGTTGCACCAGTTCCAACGTCGGCCAACTGATCAACGCTGGCCCACGTCCAACCGTCGGGCAAAGCCGCATCCGCTGTCGGTGACTCGGGCTCTTTCCACTTCCCTCGCCCCGCCCACTTCGCCCGCCGCTCCTCAAGAATCCGCTGCAAAAGCTGTTCGCCGATTTCATAGGTTCGGCCTTCGCGGCGGGCGAGGCTGGCTTCGGTTTCTACGAGGCGGCCTTCGACAGCGGCTTTGAGGACGGAGGCTTTGTAGCGTTTGAGGTTTGCTTTGACGCGCTGGAGGTTGGCGACGGCTTCGTCGAGGCGGGAGAACTGCTTTTCTATCTCGGCGACGATTTCGCGTTGGCGCGCCAACGGTGGCAGTGGGATTTCTGCGCTTTCCAGGAAAGCGGTGGGCACCCGCCGTAACCCAACTGCACCCGTCATGTGCCGTGCGGCTTCTTTGCGGAAGGTTTGACTGGAAACGAAGTGGTACAGGTACTGCGCATCAACGCTGTCACCGGGCCGCAGCACATGAAACTCCGTGGAGCCAAAGCCAACGCCGTTTTGCAGGTTGCGGGCAACGGCCATCTTGCCGTTTTCCATGCAGGGCGTGACCTTAGCAAACAGCACGTCGCCATTTCGGAAGTGGGTGTAGCCCTTCTTCACCTCAACATAAGTGCGAAGCGTGCTGACATCCATGCAGCCGTCAGCGGCTCCCACAGCGGCCATGGGCACGAATGACACCTGCAGGTCGTCAGTCAGGCCAGATCGGTCCAGCTTGGGGTTGACCGCAACGGCCTCGCGCAATGGAACCACCTTCACGCCGCCAACTCCCGATTCAATTCCTCAATCACCTTGCCCAGGTCCGCACCAAACAGCTGGTGCACCTTGCCCAGCCCGCCTTGGGCGTTGAAGGGGGCGTATTCAAAATCTTCCATGTCCAGCCCTAAATTGGCGGCGATGTGGTCGCGAATCATCTCCAGCCAGTGTTGTTGTTCGGGGGTGAAGGCGTGCGCCGGGTTGGCCTGCTGGTGCTGGGCCAGCCAGGCTTTGAAGTTGGCTTGCACGCGCTCGGGGTAGGGCAGCAGCTCGTTGTCTTGGCTCATGGCAAAGCGCACCAGGCTGACCAAGTCGGTCAGCAGGCGGCGCTGGGTGGTGCCGCGCACGCGGTCTTTTTTCAATGCTGCGTAGGCTTGCCACAGCGCGCTTTCGTCAATCAAGTGCGGTGGGGCGTGCAGGGCGTTGGCCAGTTCTTTCAGTTGGGCAAATTGCAGCGGGTTGCGCTGCTGCCCGGCGGCATAGGGGCGGTTGTACAAAATTTGCAGCGCGGTGATTTCGTCTTTGTGCTGGGCAATGAAGGCCTCAAAGCTTTGCACCAGGGCCTGGGCGCGGTCGCTGCCTTCGGCAAAACCGGCGTGCAGCAGGCTGTCTTGCGTCACGGTGTCTATCACCAGGTCGGCTTTTTGTTTGATTTTCAGTAGCAAACTTCTCAATTCAGGCGAGCGCAAGGGGGCAATTGCGCTTTGAATTTTCGCTTCGGCCTCGGCCGGGGGCAGCTCGCCATCGGCCTGGGCGGCCAGGGCTTGCACCATGCCGCGCGCCAGGCTGTGCAGGGTGTGGCCACCGCTCAGCTCGCGCACCTGTTGGTGGTCGGCTTCGGTCAGGTCTTTATCCATGCGGGTCAGGCGCACGGCCACGCTGCTCAGCACCTCGTCATCCACGCTGCCAAGGCTGACGGCTTGCAGCAGTTTGTCGAAGGGCACGCTCTTTTTGGTGTCCATGGGGCGGCTGTCGGTTTTGTCGCGCTCGCACACGCCCACGCAATCGACGATCACAAAGTGGTCTTTGTGCACCGTCTGCCCCGGTGCGGCGGGGTTGACGGCGGCCAGGTCGGTGGGGTTGCACACGCGCACGCCACGGCCTTTCATTTGCTCGAAAAAGCTGCGGCTTTTCACGCTGCGCATGAACATGACAATTTCCACGGGCTTGATGTCGGTGCCGGTGGCAATCATGTCCACCGTCACGGCCACGCGGGGGTAGTAGGCGGTGCGAAAGTCTTTGATGAGTTGCTCGGGCGTGGTGCCTCCACCCTGTGCACTGCGGTAGGTGATCTTTTGCGCAAACTCGTTGCCCCGGCCAAATTCTTCGCGCAGCAGCTCCACAATTTTTTCGGCGTGGTTGTCGTCTTTGGCAAACACCAGGGTTTTTGGCAGTTCTTGCCGGTTGGGAAACAGGTCGGTTTGCCAACGGTCGCGCAGGGTGCGCACCACGGTGCGAATTTGGTCGGGGGTTTGCACGGCGCGGTCCAGCTCGGCGGGGTCGTACTCAAAGTCTTCGTCCAGCTGCCAGGCGGTTTTGCGGCGGGTGGCTTTGTCTTGCGTTTCGAGCCAGTAGCCTTTGTCCACCTTGGCCCCGGCTTCGGTTACCTCGGTTTTGATGCGGTACACGTCGTAGTTCACGTTCACGCCGTCGGCCACGGCCTGGGCGTGGCCGTATTCCATGACCAGGTTCTGGTTAAAGAAGCCAAAGGTCTGTTTGTTGGGCGTGGCGGTCAGGCCCACCAGGTGGGCATCAAAGTATTCCAGCACCTGCCGCCACAGGTTGTAGATGCTGCGGTGGGCCTCGTCGGTCACCACCACGTCAAAGCTTTCGATGGGGATGGCGGGGTTGTAGCGCAGGGGCTCGGGTTCTTTGAACAGGCTGTCCAGCCCTTCGGTGCTTTCTTCGTCGGCCTCGGGCGGCAGCTCGCGCCCTTTGAGCATGCTGAACATGCGCTGTATGGTGCAAATGACCACGCGGGCCGATGTGTCCAGCTGGTTGTTTTGCAGGTGCTGGACGATGTATTCCTCGCCAAACTTGTAGTTGTTGTGCGGGCTGGCGTAGGCGTCGAATTCCTTCTTGGTCTGGCGGGCCAGGTTGCCACGGTCCACCAGAAACAGCACGCGCCGTGCCCCGGCAAATTTGATGAGCCGGTAAATGAAGCTGATGCTGGTAAACGTTTTGCCGCTGCCCGTGGCCATTTGAATGAGGGCGCGGGGCTTGTTGGCGGCCAGGCTTTTTTCCAGGTTGTGTATGGCCTGAATTTGCGCAGGCCACAGCTTGTGGCTGGCGCCGCCTTGGCCCCATTCGGTGACGAGTGGGGGCATGTGTTGCAGGCGCGATAGAAAGGTGGCGGGCCTGGGCGGCAGGTAGGTCACGCCGGGTTCTTGCACCTTGGGTGTGGTGGGGTTCTCCAGAAGCGGGGTCAGCCACTGCAGCAGCAGCTCGGGCCGGTAAAAGGCAAACAGTGGGCGGGCGCGGGGAGAAGGGTCCAGCCCGTTGGTAAACCGCGTTTCCACCCCGGTGGACTCAAACACAAATGGCAGCGGGCGCACCCAGGCGGGCAGGCTGGGCGGCAAGCCCTGGGCGTAGCGGGCGCTTTGCACCTCCACACCACTCAGGGTGGCACCCTGTTTTTTGGCCTCGATCACGCCGCAGGCCTTGCCGTTGACGTACAGCAAATAGTCGGCAAAGCCGTGGCCGGGCAGCAGCGGAAATTCGCGAATGGCCACGCCGCGTGCGGGGCCTGTGCCTGCGTTCAGGTTCACGTCGGCCAGGTGGCACACGTGCCAGCCTGCGGCTGCAAGCAATGCGTCAATGCCAACCCTGGCTTGCTGTTCTGGTGTCATGTGGCCTGCCTCCCTTGCGGGCCATTCTAGGGGCGCTGGCCTGCCTGGCACAGGGCCCTTACGCCTATGTCAAAGCCCCCAACGCCGCCACACCCACCGGCGACTCGGCCAGCCACGGCAACGCATAGGTGCGCTGCGCCAGCCCCTGGGCAATGCGCTCGGTTTGTTGCTGTTCACCCACCAGCCGGGCTTGCAGCAGTGGGTCCACCGTGCCGGTGGCGGCCAGGCTTTTGTTGATGACCCAGGCCCACGGCTCGATGTGGGCGCGCCGCAGGTCGTCTTGCAGCGCGGCGGCTTGGGTCACCGGCGTGGTTTCGGGCAGGGTGACCAGCAGCACCTTGGTGGTGGCTGGGTCTTGCAGGCGCATGAGCGGGGTGACGATGTGTTTGGCGTTGGCCATGCCTTCATATTGCTGCGTCATTTGCCGGTGGTAGGCGCCGGTGGCGTCCATCAGCAGCAGGCTGTGGCCGGTGGGCGCGGTGTCCAGCACCACAAAGGCGGTGCGGGCCTCGTTCACCACACGGCTGAAGGCGTGAAACACGGCCACCTCTTCGGTGCAGGGCGACTGCAGGTCTTCCAGCAGCAGGGCCTTGCCGTCGGCATCGAGGTTCTTGCCCTTGCTGGCCATGATCTTGGCGATGTAGGCCTGCGTTTCGGCCACGGGGTCGATGCGGTCCACCTTCAGGCCGGGCAGTTCGCCCGCCAGCGTTTGGCTGACGTGGGCTGCGGGGTCGGTGGTGGTCAGGTGCACGCTGTGGCCGCGCTGCACCAGACCCACCGCCAGCGCGGCGGCAATGGTGGTTTTGCCCACGCCGCCCTTGCCCATGACCATGATGAGCCCGTGCCCGGCGGTGGCCAGTTCGTCCGTCAGCTGGGCCAGTGTGGCGGTGGGGGGCGTGGTGGCTGAAAATTTGAAGCTTTTTATGCCTTCAGCGCTTTCTGGTATTGGGTAGTTAGCTATACCCAATAACGCTCTTAGAGCAGGCAGCCCCACGGTGTTGAAGGCGCGCAGGGGCACTTCGTCGCGCGGCAGGGCAGCCAGTGCGTCGGGCATGTGGGCCATGGCCTCGCGGCCCAGGGCCTCAATGGCGTTGGCGGCCGCGTCGTCGGGCTGGCTGGCGTGGAACACGCCGTTGATGGCCAGGCGCTGGTTGCCCAGGCCCAGCAGCTGCAACTCGGTGGATGTGCGGGCGGCCTCTTGCATGGGGCGCGGGTCGGGCCGGGTGACCAGCACCACGGTGGTGAGCGCCGGGTTGCTCAGCGCAGCCAGCGCTGCGTTGAAGCGGGCCTCTTGCATCTTCAAGCCCGAGTGCGGCCCCAGGCACGACGCTCCCCGGTCGTTGTCGGCTAGGAAGCCGCTCCACGCCTTGGGCAGGCTCAGCAGGCGCAGCGTGTGGCCGGTGGGCGCGGTGTCGAACACCACGTGGTCGTGGGTGGGTTGGGCTACCGAGTCGGTGTCGCGGGCCAGCAGCGCGGCAAATTCGTCAAACGCTGCAATCTCGGTGGTGCACGCGCCCGACAGCTGTTCGCGCACGGTGTTGCGTTTGTCGTCCGACGCATCGGCGGCCAGTTGTGCCAGCACGCGCTGGCGGTAGGCTTCGGCGGCGGCATCGGGGTCGATGTTCAGCACCTGAAGGCCAGGCACACCGGGCACGTCCACCGGCTGGTTGCTGAGAGTTACGCCCAGCATGTCGTCCAGGTTGGACGCCGCGTCGGTGCTGACCAGCAGCACCCGCCGGCCCGAGTCGGCCAGAGCAATGGCTGTGGCGGTGGACAAAGACGTTTTTCCCACCCCGCCCTTGCCCGTGAAAAACAGGAAGCGGGTGGGGGCGGTGGCAAAGCCGGGCAGGGTGGGGGTGTTCATGCCCGACAGCATGGCACGTTTGCAGCGGGCTCCGTTCAGGCCTGGCGTCTGCCCTTGTGCAAGCGCATGGTCAAGGGGGCTGGGCAGCAGTGACCGCTGCATGCGGGTGACGCGGGAGACTTGGTTGAGGCCCGTCTCAGGCTGAACGTTCGACCTTGAACATGGCCATGGCGCTGACCAGCTCGGCTGCCTGCTGCTTGAGTTTTTCAGCGGCTGCGGACATTTCTTCGACCAATGCTGCGTTCTGTTGGGTGGTCTGGTCAAGTTGGGTGATGGCCTGGCCCACCTGTGCCACACCGGCGCTTTGCTCGGCGCTGGCGGTGTCAATGCTGCCCACGATCGAATTGACCTGCTGAATGGCCTTCACCACGTCAGCCATCTTGTCGCCAGCGGCATCGACCAGTTTGCCGCCAGCCTCCACCTGGCTGAGGCTGGCAGAAATGAGCGCCTTGATTTCCTGCGCAGCGGCTGCACTGCGGCCCGCCAGGTTACGCACTTCGGACGCCACCACGGCAAACCCGCGGCCCTGCTCGCCTGCCCTGGCCGCTTCAACCGCTGCATTCAGCGCCAGGATGTTGGTTTGAAAGGCAATGCTGTCGATCACGCCAATGATGTCGCCAATCTTGCGTGAGCTGTCGGAAATGCCGCGCATGGTGGCCACCACCTCCGACACCACACGGCCGCCTTCCGCAGCCACTTCGCTTGCCTCGGTGGCCATGCGGTTGGCCATGGACGCGTTCTGGGCGTTGTGGCTGACCGTGGCACTCAGCTCGTCCATGCTGGCCGCTTGTTGCTGCAAGGCGCTGGCCTGAGACTCCGTGCGCTCGCTCAGGTCCAGGTTGCCTTGGGCAATTTCTGTGCTGGCGGCTGACAGCTGGGCGGCGTTGCCCAATACCTGTTTGACCATGGTGACCAACTCTGACTGCATGGTGCCCAATGCCCGGCGCAGTTCGGCAATTTCATCGTTGCCATCCACGGTCACGCGGCTGGTCAGGTCTCCGCTGGCGACGATGTTGGCGGTGTCCATGGCGGCTGCCAGGTGTTTGGCGGTGTCACGGCTGATCCAGATGGCAATACCCAGACCCACCAGCACACTGGCCAGCATGGCCGCCAGGCTGAGTTGGAACGCTTGGTTGGCATCGGCGATGGCCCGGCGTTCGATCTCGTTGCTGGTGGTGACCATGGCCTCCACCAGTTGGCCCAGCATCTGGGTGGCCTCCCTGTCCATGCCTCTCACGGCTGCATCGCCCGCTTTGTGGTCGAAGTCTGCCGCCTTGAATGCCTCCAGCCCCTTGCGGTAGCCCTCTGACATTTTCACGTGGGCAGCCATAAACGCGGCAGCCTTGGTTTTCAGCTCTGGGGGTGCGTTCTTCGCTTCGAGCGTGCGGATGATCTCTTGCGTTTGGGTGACAACGGCCTGTTCCTGCTTCTGGTAGGCCGACCAGAAGCGGTTCAGGTCTTCGGGTTTGGCACCGCGAAGCAGGGTGTTTTTCCATTCCTGCACCTGGGTTTTGAACGTGCTTTCGGTTTCGCCTGTTTTGCGGGCCAGCTGCACATAGGCCTCGACCGGCCCGGCAAACACGTCGATGGCCGCCTTTTGCATGGCCATGCCTGCCACGCCGGCCACCATGGTCAATGCCAGCACGGCAGCAAAGGTGAGTGGAAGTTTGATGCTCAGTTTCATGTGCTCACCGTCTGCCTTTCAACGTCGCGGGGCAGCACCTTGCTGCCGCGACCTGGGTTTGGCTCATTGTGGGCAAGCAGAATTCATGCCGTCTATGGGGTTGCTACCGATACGTGGCCTGTCAGTCAGGCAGCATGGCCTCGATATGTTTGGCCAGGCTGGCGGGGGTATCGGTGGGGGCGTAGCGTTTCACGGTCTGGCCGGTTGCATCGACCAGAAACTTGGTGAAGTTCCATTTGATGCCCTCCGACCCCAGCAGACCAGGGGCGGCCGATTTGAGGACCTTGAACAGCGGGTGGGCATGGGCACCGTTCACCTCGACCTTGGCAAACATCGGAAAGGTCACGGCGTAGGTCAGGCTGCAAAACTGCGCAATGTCGGCGTCGGTGCCAGGCTCCTGGTTTCCAAACTGGTCGCACGGAAAGCCTAGCACGGCAAACCCCTGGTCTTTGTAGCGCTGGTACAGCTCTTCAAGGCCTTTGTACTGCGGGGTAAAGCCACACTTGCTGGCCACGTTGACCACCAGCAGCGTTTTGCCCTGGTAGTCGGCCAGCGTCTGTTGGGAGCCGTCGATGGTCTGGACGGCGATGTCTTGCAGGTTCATGGTGTGTGCCTTGTGTGGTCAGGTGGTGGTAAAAAAAATGCTTGCAGGTGTCAGGGGGCGTTGCCGGTTGGTACGGCGCGGGTCGTGCCGGGTGACCAGCACCACGGTGGTGAGCGCAGCCAGAGCGGCAGTGAAGCGGGCTTACTTCATCTTCAGGCCCGAGTGGGGGCTCAAGCAGGAGGCGCCACTGGCTGGTTGCTGAGCACAATGCCCAGCATGTCGTCGAGGTTGGAGGCCGCGTCGGTGCTGACCAGCAGCACGTCAAAGCGAAGACATCAAGGATGCCAGTAACGCTGCGGTCAAGACTGGAGCCTGCTGCCCGATCTGACTACATACCGGTTCGTCATCACTCGGTCACAAGGGGTGTATTCAGTGTGCGCCAGTCCCTTCGTGACCAACGCGGTTTCTGCCATTGTTTTTTGCCCAGTACAAATGGCCATCGGCCATTTTGACGATGTGCTCCGGAAGACTGGTTGCATCGCAAACATCAGTAGCAACCCCCAAACTCACCGTGACATGATCGGCCACTTGAGAGCCTTTGTGGGGAAACTTGAGGGCGGCAATGTTGTTCTTGATCGCCATGGCAATGGCAATGGCACCCTCGTGGTTGGTTTCGGGCAGGAGACAAATAAACTCTTCTCCGCCATATCTGGCCGCCAAATCCTGTGGGCGCCTCATGGCAGCTTTGATGGCACCTGCCACCACCTAAAGGCACTCGTCACCCCTCTGATGACCGTAGGTGTCATTGAACGCCTTGAAATAATCAATGTCGATCATGATCACGGATAACGGGGCCTTGGTTCTGATCACCTGTCTGAATTCATTCCTCAGAGTTTCATCAAATTGACGGCGGTTTGCCAAGGCAGTCAATGAGTCGGTGCGGCTTAGCTTTTCCAGTTCGACGCTGTGCATCTGCTCCATAGACAGCAACCGTTCCGCCAGCGCCGACTTGTCAAGGGCGATCGCATGGTCGGCCTCGATGCGGCGTAAGTGCAGCAGAAGGGCAAAGTGCAGAAACAGAATGTGGGCAATGTTGCTGGCCATGCCAGATTGAATGCTCCATTCGGCAAATGGCAGGATGGCCAGGGTACTGAGAACATTAAGCAGGAGCAGCGAGGCATAGAGCAGATAGGCCAGCGCCAGCAGACGCGCCCAGATCTCAGCCGTTTTCCACAGCCGCCATATGGGCCAGGGCACGGTGAGCAGGGAGACGGTGCCCGTCAACAGAAGAATCGTCATAAACAACTGGTACTGGCCAACCAGCGTCGCAACGAAGGTGACCAGGCTGCCAGCAATACCGAACTGGCTGAAGCGGTACAGGTAGGGGTGGTACTGTTTGAGCTCGAGAATCTTCATGAAGAACAGCCAACCCATGGCTGCCCCTGCCGAAATTGACAGCCCCAGCGCCAGGTTGGCCAGACCAGGCTGCTCGGGCAGCAGGAACTCGGCGACGAACCCATTGATGCCCAGCCATTGAATGCCGTTGACCAGCAGATAGCCGATATAGACCAGAAAAATGCTGCGGCGCGACACCAGCCAGTTGGCTGTGTTGAACAGCAGCACCGTGAGGATCAGGCTGAAGTAAAGACCGAAACCAAAATAGCTGCCGCGCAAGTGCTGCTCGAATGCGCGCGGTTGCCACAGCTTGACGATGGCCGCCAGGGTGCTGCTGGTTTGCAGGCGGATGAATATGTCGTGGTGGCCTGGTTTGAAATCGAGTTTAAAAACGTGGCCACGGTAGGGCTCTTCCTTGGCAGTCTGCGGCAGGCGGTCGCCACTGCGCCGTTCGTCTATCCGGCCATCGGGGTCAATGTGAAAGAGACGAATGTCGTCAAGGTAGGGCGGCATCACCTCCAGCCAACGCGCGGACGGGTGATCCTGGTTGACTGACAGGTGCAGCCAGGCCGCATCAGGACTAAAGCCCAGACCCAAGTTGCCCGTGAGTGGCTTGAACTGGCCCCCGGCATGCGCAGATCGCACGTGCTCCAGGGTCAGTTGTGTTGTTTTGTCGCGCAAGACCGTGATCTGACCTTGATTGAATGTGATGACCGCTGGGGTCTCGGCAAACAGCAGCGGCGACAGGAGAAGGAGCAGTAAGCCAAACAGCAGGTTGCGCATCTCAAGTCTTTCTGCATGCGCACCAGACGGTTGCAGCCAGTGCATAAGTCCGTGCGCGTCTTGTCGATGATTCGCAGCTGGTGTCACAAGGCCACTGGGTCTGGGTTGACCTCGCTTGTGTTCCATAGAACGCGGCGATCAATTCAAACTGTCTAGACCATCGGCCACCGTGGCGTTGCACCATTTTTCGCCATCACGCCAGTTGGGAACTACCAGACCGGTCATGAGCGACTCAGTTACATGCTACAGCGGACCGGCTTGCCCAGTGTCACCCGGTATTCAGATTGGCCTTGAGTCTGCCCAGGAATTTGTCACATTCCAGCCTTCGTCTGCGTGACAGATGGCCCAATGGCAACGTTTAAGACTGCGACTGCCGATAAGCGTGAATATCGATGCGCGGTAGTTGCAACAAATCGGGTTTGCGGCTCAGCTCAGCGCACTTCTGGCGAAGCACCCTGAGGTCTCGGCCCAACTGTTGCAACTGGAGGTGCTGGAAACCAGCGCTGTGGAAGACGTGGGCACAGTCGGTTTGGCCATCCGAGCGTGCGAAGGTATGGGAGTGACGTTTGCCTTGGACGACTTCGGTACTGGGTACTCCTCGCTGACCTACCTGCGCCGCCTGCCCGCTGAAATCCTCAAAATTGACCAGAGTTTTGTGCGCGGCATGCTCGCTGATGAGGACGATCTTGCCATTGTCAGCGGTGTCATTGGCCTGGCTAAGGCGTTTGGGAGGACCGTGATCGCTGAAGGGGTGGAAACCGAGGCACACGGGCAAATGCTGCTGTCATTGGGCTGCGATTTGGCTCAAGGCTACGGCATTGCCCGACCCATGCCCGCAGCCGACGTGATCGACTGGGTACAACGCTGGCAGGCCGGCGTGCGCTGGCTGGCCTGAGCGCAAGGTGTTCTCAATCGGCATCGTCACCGTCATGAGGCCAACGCAGTCCGACACCGGTGTGATCCAGCAAGCCTTCCCTTCACCCCGTCTAAGCACACGTCGCCAACGATGCAGCCATTGGGTGCATGCGTTTAAATTGCCCAGGCAACCCAACCGTCAGCGCATCTCGAACAGCTCCTGATGAAAGCGCGCGGCAGGCAGGCCCATGGCCACGAGGTTTTTTTTCAGGGCTTGACCGAAGGCACTGGGGCCGCAGAACCAGAAGTCGGCATCGTGCCAGTTGGGCACTTGTGCGGCAATCCGGTCTGCGGTCAGCAGGCCGTCTCGTGGGTCCCACAGCACATGCAGACCCACGCGGGCATCGCTGGCGTCTTTCTCCAGCAGGCCCATCACGTGCGGATCAAGCACTGCCGTGGTGTGAAACAGGTCAATGGCTTTGCCGTCAGGCGCTTGCGCCAGTGCTTTCATGCGCGCCACAAACGGCGTGATGCCTATGCCTGCGCCCACCCATATCTGGCGCGGTTGCGCACCCTGAAAGTTGAAGCGGCCATACGGTCCCTCTACCTTCACCACATCGCCCACCTGGGTACGGTTCGCCAGGGTGCGGGTGTAGTCGCCCAGGGCTTTGATGATGAAGGTCAGGCGGCCGTCGTTGCGCCAGTCTGATGAGATGGTGTAAGGGTGGGCACCCTCGTCGGCATGCAGGGTGACGAAGGCAAACTGCCCCGGCACATGACCCGCCCATTGGCCCTGACACTGAATGTCGATTTCCAGCACCTTCAGCAACCCATGCTGGCGCACAGCGGCCACCTCGCCCACCAGCTGGCGACGTGCGGCCCTGCGGCCCGACAGCGTCAGCACGGCAGCCACGGTACCGGCCAGCAGCAGAACGGCCATCACCAGGCCCAACGGGCTGCTCCAGTACTCAAACTTGAGCAACACCACCGAATGCCACACCAGTGCCAGGTAGGCCACTGCAATCAGGTGATGGGTCTTGAAAAAATAGCGGTAAGGGAAGCGCTTGACCAGCGCCAGCACCATGAGCAGCACGGCAGCATAAAACGCCCACTCGCCCACGCTCTCTGCCAGGCCGCGCTGGGTGGACAGCCACTGCTGCACACTGCCTTCGGGCAGCACGGGCCGGAGGCCGCGCTCGGGGCGTGCAAGCCAGCCCCACCCCACCGCCCATTTGGTGCCTTGGGCCAGCAACCAGTGGCTGATGGCCAGCACCAGCCCTGCAATGCCCAGCCACTTGTGCAGGCGGTACATCTTGTCAAGCCCGCCCAGGGTGGACTCGAACCACACCGGCCGCACCGCGAGCACCATGGCCACACTCATCACGCCGATGGTCAGCACACCGCTGGCCTGCATGAATACCGCACGCCATGCAAAAAAGTGAGGCAGCGCGGCCCATAGGGTGGTGTCGGTCCACCACCAAAGCGCGGACAAGGCCAGTAGAAAAAACCAGAAAAATCGCTTGATGTGGGCCATGGTGCACTGCGCTTTGCTTCAATGAGGCCAAGCTTAGAAACACCCAGTAAAGCCGCGGTTAACGTTGCGCGTCTGTGCGGCAAACCTGCACCCATCGTGGGCGGGGCTTTCGGCCTGCAGTGACAGCCAAGCGGGTTCCGCCACGCACCCGGTGGCGGCGCTGTCACTGCAAAGACACACATGGTTCATACATTCGCAGCTTTACGCCCTGCCCTTGTCTGAACCCAAGCCTAACTGCCCGCCATGAACCTGTTGTCTGCCCCTCGTACTCTGCTCGCAACCGCCGTGCTGGCCGCCCTGACCGCCTGTGGCGGCAGCGACGACCCGGTGCCCGTTCCGGTTCCCGCTCCAGTCGTCGACACCACACCTGCCAAAGCCACGCTGGTGGGCCGCTATGCCCAAAACACCACGGCGGGCATGTCTGAAATTGTGGCGTACCACGCCGCCAGCCGTTCGATGTTCATCACGGTGGACAGCGCCACCACCAAGTCTTCGTTTCAGCGCATCAGCCTGGCCAACCTGGGCAGCACTGCGCTGGCCAATCCTGTTACCGCCAGCAATTTGACGGCTGGGTCCGTGACGTCGGTGTCCGCCGATGTCAATGGCGCGGGCTTTACCGCTGGTGGCGTTCAGACGCTCGCCATCAGCGGCAACCTGTTGGCCATTGCTGTGCAGGCAACCCCCAAAACCGACAACGGCGTGGTGGCGTTTTACCGCCTCGATGCCCTGGGCAATGCCACGTACCTGAAGAAAGTGACCGTTGGCAGCCTGCCCGACGGCATGGCCTTCACGCCAGACGGCAGCAAACTGGTGGTGGCCAATGAGGGTGAGCTCAGCGTGTCGTTTGCCACCGATGGCATTGACCCCGATGGCACTGTTTCGGTCATCGCAGTGGCCAATGGCACACCGGCTGACACTGCCACCACCCTGGGCTTTGCCGATTTCAACATCGATGGCAGGCGATTCAGTGAGTTGCCAGCCGCCGTGCGCATCGGCCGCAGCGGCGCTACCGTGGCGCAGGACATGGAGCCTGAGTATGTGAGCATCACTCCCGATGGCACCAAGGCCCATGTCACCTTGCAGGAGAACAATGCCGTTGCAGTGGTGGACCTGGCCACCAACCGAATCGAGCGCATCGTGGCCATGGGGTTCAAAAACCATGGCTTGGCTGCCAATGCACTGGCTCCTTCGGACAAAGTGGCCGCCACCGCACCGTTTGCACTCAAGTCCTACCCCAACCTGTTTGGCGTGTACATGCCCGACGGCATTGCCAGCTTCACGGTCAACGGCGTCAGCTACTTCATCACCGCCAACGAGGGCGACGATCGCGACGATTTTCTGGCATCGGCCGAAACGCAACGTGCAGGCCACGCCAGCATCGTCCTCAGCCCCACGGCTTTCCCCAACGCAGCGGTGCTCAAAGGCGAGACCGAGCTGGGCCGCCTCAACATCATCCGCACCATGGGCCTGAACAGTCAGGGACAGTACGAGCGCCTGTACACCTTGGGCGGCCGTTCGTTCTCTATTTACAACGCGCAGACCGGAGCCCAGGTGTACGACTCGGGCTCAGACCTGGAGCGCCGTGCGTACGCCACGCTGCCCATCAGCCTGCTGGGCAGCGCACAGGTCAAAGACCGACTGGACAACAAAGGCCCGGAGCCAGAAAGCGTGGCAATTGGCCAAGTGCGCGGTCGGCCGCATGCGTTTGTGGCGCTGGAGCGCACCAGTGCCATTCTGGTGTACGACGTGAGCAACCCTGCCAGCCCCGTGTTTGTGCAGTGGCTGCAAAACACCACCACCCTGGCTGACGGTGATGTGTCGCCAGAGGGCCTGGCCTTCGTGCCCGCCGACCAAAGCCCCTCCGGTCAGGCGCTGCTGCTGGCTGGGCACGAGGTCAGTGGCACCGTGTCGGTGTGGGAATTGCGCTGACACTCGCCGCAGGCCCCGGTCACAAGCTGTCGATGCGTGCCAGGTTCAATTGAACCTGGGCTTGCACGGCTGCCTTGTCACCATGGCTCATCTTCTCCAGTTGACGGTACACCAGCGCCAGCCGCACGTTGCTGCCCAGCCGCTCGCGGTGGCGCAGAAAAAAGTCCCAGTACAGCGCGTTGAACGGGCAGGCTTCTTTGCCTGCGTCTTTGCCTGTGCCGGTGCCCATTTTGATTTTGGCGCTGTACGCGCAGCCCTGGCAGTGGTCGCTCATGCGGCCTATGTAGCTGGCGCTGGCGGCGTAGGGCTTGGTGGCCAGGCGGCCGCCATCGGCAAACTGGCTCATACCCAGCGTGTTGGGCGCTTCCACCCACTCGAACGCGTCGATGTACACGCCCAGGTACCAGCGGTGCAACTCGGTGGGGTTCAGCCCGGCCAGCAGGGCAAAGTTGCCAATCACCATCAAGCGTTGAATGTGGTGGGCGTAGGCGTGTTCCAGCGACTGGCCCACCGCCTGCTTCATACAGGCCATGCGGGTGTCGCCCGTCCAGAACCAAGCGGGCAGCGGGCGCTGGTGATTCAGCGCGTTGACCTCGGTGTAGCCCGGCATGTGCGCCCAGTACACGCCGCGCACGTACTCGCGCCAGCCCAGAATTTGCCGGATGAAGCCTTCCACAGCCGCCAGCGGCGCGTGCCCGCTGCGGTAGGCGGCCTCGGCCGCTTGCACCGCTTCCTGCGGCTGGAGCATTTTGGTGTTGAGTGAAAACGATAGCAATGAATGGAACAGGCGAATGCGCCCGGTGGCCATGGCATCTTCAAAATCGCCAAAGTGCGGCAGGGCGTGTGTGATGAACGACTGCAGCAGCGCCAGCGATTCGGCCCGGTTCAGCGGCCAGCGGAAGGCTGCGGCTTGTGGGTTGCCAAAGGTCTTGACGCCTGCCGCCTGAATGGTGGCCCACAGCGCGCTGTGGTCGTGGGTGGGGCGTGGGTCAGCGGGCTCGGCCGGGGTGCCGCGCCAGGGCTTGCGGTTGTCGTGGTCAAAGTTCCACTGCTCGCCTTCCGGTTCGCCGCCTGTTGTCATCAACACGTTGTGGCGGCGGCGCAGGCCGCGGTAGAAGTGCTCCATCAGCCACTGCTTGCGCGTGCCAAACAGGCGGGCGCACTCGTCGCGCGGGGTGTAGAAGTGTTCGGTGTCCACCGCCTGGCACTCAAACGGCTGCTGGCTGGCCCAGTGGGTCAGTTGCTGGTCCAGCCGCCACTCTTCAGGCGCCTGCCACTGCACGTGCTGGGCGTTGTAATGGGCTACCAGCGCGTCAAGGTTGGTCGTCAGGCTCTGGCGGTTGCTGGGGTCGTTGATGGCCACATAGCGCACGCGATGGCCTTGGCTTTTCAGGTGGGAGCAGAAGTCGCGCATGGCCGCAAAAATGCCCAGCACCTTTTGGGCGTGGTGCAGCACGTAGTCGGTCTCTTGCCGCATCTCCATCAGCACCACCACCACATGCGGTTGCGGCTGGGCAAACCAGCTGTGCAAGGGGTTGAGCTGGTCGCCCAGCACCAGGCGCAGGGTATGGGCGGTGGTGGCGGGTGCGTCGGTGGGTTCGGTGGTTGACGTCATTTTTGAGAAATATTGGGCTTTATCGCATGCTGCATATGCGCTGACAGCTATGCTTTATCTTGTGCATGTTGCAGCACTGTGGGCGCTAGTGGGTGTCGGACCTCATAGTCTTGGGTGCATTTTTGTGTAGTTGTGTGTATAGTTGGCGCATGAAAAGTGCCGATGTCATCAAACAACTGAAGGCTGACGGTTGGTTTGTGGTGCATGTGGTGGGCTCACACCATCAACTCAAACACCCTACCAAACCTGGCAAGGTGACGGTGCCACACCCCAAGAAAGACCTGCCACTGCCCACGGTGCGCAGCATCTTCAAACAAGCCGGGCTGTGAAGCCCTGGACCAGGAGTACCCAAAATGCTTTACCCCGTTTACGTGCATGTGGGCAACCAGACTGAGGCCCACGGCGTGCTGTTTCCGGACTTTGCGGGCTGTCACAGTGCGGCTGACACCTGGGACGCACTGCCCGCCGCCATTCAAGAGGCGGTGGAGGCGCACTTTCATGGAGAGCCCGGCGCGGTGCCCGCCCCCACGCCCTTGGAGCAACTGGCCAACCACCCCGACTACCAAGGCGGCGTGTGGATGCTGGCCGACATTGACATCAGCCGCATCAACGCCGCCCCCGTGCGCCTGAACATCAGCCTGCCCGCCAACCTGGTGCAGCAAATTGATACCTACGCCAGCGCGCACCACATGACAAGGTCGGGCTTTCTGGCCCGCGCCGCGCAGCAGGCTATGCAAAGCTAAAGCGCGGCACGCCATCCACACCTACCGCCGACCAAGGCGTTTTTTTGCTTCTGCAGCCTGCCAACCACCTGCCTCATGCAGACCCAGCTGTGTGCGCCGGTCCAGAGACAGGCTGGCAGCTGGTGGTGATGTTGTCTGTCTGGTGCCTCCGCGCGCTGCCGCACAGATGCATGCCCGCACAGCCACCAAGCTGCTGGCACGTGCTGCGCGCTGGCGCAGCCCGAGCAAATGCCCAACCCTTCCAGGAGTGCCCATGGCCACGATGATGAAAGCTGCTGTGTTTGTCGGGAAGAACCGCATCGAGGTGGTGGACAAGCCCATCCCCGATGTCGGGCCCAACGATGCCCTGATCCGCATCACCACCACCACCATCTGCGGCACCGATGTACACATCCTCAAGGGCGAGTACCCGGTGGCTCAGGGCCTGACCATTGGCCACGAGCCGGTGGGTGTGATCGAAAAATTGGGCAGCGCCGTGCAGGGCTACACCGAAGGCCAGCGCGTCATCGCGGGTGCCATCTGCCCCAACTTCAACTCGTATGCCGCGCAGGACGGCGCGGCATCGCAAGACGGTAGCTACCTCATTCCAATGGGCCTGTGTGGCTGCCACGGCTACAAGGCCACGGCGGGCTGGCGTTTTGGCAACTTGATCGACGGCACCCAGGCCGAGTACGTGCTGGTGCCTGATGCGCAGGGCAACCTGGCACCCGTGCCCGATGGACTGACCGACGAGCAGGTGCTGATGTGCCCCGACATCATGTCCACCGGCTTCAAAGGGGCCGAAAACGCCAACATCCGCATGGGCGACACGGTGGTGGTGTTTGCGCAAGGCCCCATTGGCCTGTGCGCCACGGCGGGTGCGCGCCTGATGGGCGCGACCACCATCATCGCGGTGGACGGCAACGATCACCGGCTGGACATCGCCAAAAAAATGGGTGCCGACCTCACGCTCAACTTCAACCAGTGCGATGTGGTTGACGAGATCATGACCATCACAGGCGGGCGCGGTGTGGATGCGTCCATTGAGGCGCTGGGCACCCAGCAAACCTTCGAATCGGCCCTGCGCGTGCTCAAACCCGGCGGCACCTTGTCCAGCCTGGGCGTGTATGCCAGCGACCTGACCATACCTCTGAACGCTTTCGCCGCAGGCCTGGGCGACCACCGCATCGTCACCGCCCTGTGCCCCGGCGGCAAGGAGCGCATGCGCCGCCTGATGAACGTGGTGGCCTCGGGCCGCATCGACCTCGGTGTGCTGGTCACGCACCAGTTCAAGCTCGACAACATCGTGGCGGCTTACGAGCTGTTTGCCAACCAGCGCGATGGGGTGCTGAAGGTGGCCATCAAGCCCTGACACCTGACTGTGGCTTGGCGTGCGCCACGAAGATTTGCCACAGCGCCACCAATTCGGCCTGTGCACCACCCGTTCCCATCACGCCACCGCGTGATGTTCAGACGGTACAACCGCTGAAACACGACTCTTGTACATCCATGTGTTTACATGTGGATGGGGCTGGGGTAGGATGTATGCGTATATCCAATTGGTATTCACGTATACGGAAGATCGGTCATGGCCAACACCAAACTCTTCAAAAACGGCAATTCGCAAGCCGTGCGCATTCCTGCTGACCTGGCGTACAGCAGTTGGAACATGGAGCTTGTCATTGAGCGGCATGGGGACGAGCTGCGAATTCGCCCCGCCAAGCGGCGCATGGGGGATGTGCTGGGCAAATTGAGCCAGTTTTCCGACGACTTCATGAGTGAGGGGCGTGCGCTCAACATCGAAGGTCAGCGCGAGGCCCTATGAACCCGAAGTACATGCTGGATACCAACATCTGCATCTATTTGATGAAGCATCAGCCCCCCCAGGTGCGCGAGCGGTTTGCCGAGTGCTTTGTGGGTGATGTGGTGATCTCGGCCATCACCCTGGCAGAACTGGAGTTTGGCGTGGCGTGCTCGGGCGAGTCGCAGCCCAAAAATCGCGCGGCGCTGGACAGTTTGCTGGAGGACATAGTGGTCGAATCGTTTGAAGGCCAGGCCGCTCGAACCTACGGGCCACTGCGTGCAGCCCGCCGCGAGCGGAGTAAGGATGCACTGGACAAACTCATTGCCGCACATGCGTTGGCCTTGGGTGTCACATTGGTCACCAACAACGAAGCTGATTTCCTTGGGTATGCAGGGCTGCGGGTTGAAAACTGGGTCAATCCGCACTGACGGTTTGGCGGGCCTTCAGGTGGCACCGCCCCACAGCCTGCGGTAGTCACCATCGGGGTCGTGGTCTTGGGTTTGCTTGTCGGTGTTGAAGCGGCGGCCTCCGCGCGGGTCGGTGCCTCGCCCGGCGATGTAGGCCCAGTTGCCCTGGTTGCTGCACGGGTCAAAGTCGATCAGCCTGTGCTCGAACCACGCGGCCCCAGCCCGCCAGTCGCCACCGAGGTCATGAATGAGGTAGCTGGCCACAATTTGCCGCATGCGGTTGCTCAGCCACCCGGTGGCGGCCAGTTCGCGCATGCCTGCGTCCACCAGCGGCTGGCCGGTGTGGCCGCTGCACCAGCGCTTGAAGCCCTGGGCGTTGTGCGTGGGTGATGGCAAGGAGCCAAGCCCTCTGGCCCGGTACAGCGCCGCGCCGTGCTTGGCGTGCATCCAGCGAAAGTGGTCGCGCCACAGCAGCTCGAACCACAGCCAGTAGGTGCTGTCGTTGGCACCGCGTTCGGCTTCGAACCGGCGGATGGCAGCCATGGCCTGGCGGGCGGACAAGGCCCCACTGGCCAGCCACGGCGACCAGCGGCTGGAGTGGTCAAACCCCGTGAGCGCATTGCGGGTGGTTTTGTAGGTATGGGGCAGGCCCTGGGCGCAGTAGCGGGCCAGGTGCGCCAGGGCCGCTGCCTCGCCACCATGGCCCGCGACGGTGGCGGTGCTTGCCGTGCCGGGCAACGGCAGGTATGCGGACGCCGCCAGGTGACGTGGCAAGTGTGCCGCGTCAGTTTCTCGGGCGAGCGCTGGCGCATGTGGCCAATCGGTCACCGCTGGCAATGGCTGCGCCTCGGCGGCACCGCTGGCCTCCAGCTTCTGGCGAAACGCGGTGAAGGTGTCGGGCACTCGGTCGGGTGCCATGGGCAGGTCTTCAGGTGCAAACAGGGTGGACTGCCAGATGGTGGTCACCTTCACGGTTGACTTCACACTTGCTGCCGTTCCTGTCTGATCTTGTGCCCGTTGACGGACCTGCACGTTGGCACCTGCATCGCGCAAGGCGGCCACGGTGGCCTGTTCTTCAGGCGCGGGAATGTCTTCGCACACCAGTTCGCTGATGTGCAGTTGCTGCATGCATTCGGTCAGCGCGGCCACCGGGTCGGCATGGCGCACCCACAGCGGTGTGCCCAGCGCATGCAGGCTCTCGGCCAGCGCGGCCACGCCCTCGGCCACCAACTGGGCACGGTGCGGGCCCTGGCGGGCAAAGCCCCAGGGGGTGAGCGCTGCGGTCTGCGCCGGGTCAAGCACCACCACGGGCAGTAGCCAGGTGTGGCGCTGGCGGGCGAGCTGTACGGCGTGCGCCAGCGCGGGGTTGTCGTGCAGCCGCAGGTCGTGCCGAAACCAGAACACCACGCCGCCGGGCGGCCAGTGTGTGGGCCAGGCTGGGGGAACGGCGGCGGCTTCCCCAGCAAAGCTGGGGTTTGATGCAGATGGCGCAGTCAATTTCATATAAAAATAGCCTTTTACGCTCGAATTTAATGAGGTTTAAGCTATTTATTTGCGTGGTTTGGATGCCTCGCCGGCCTTGGCTGTTCCGCCGTTGCCAGCGCCCTGCTGGCGGCAGCGGTCCGAGCAGAATTTGACGGATTCCCAGTCGCGCTCCCACTTTTTGCGCCAGGTAAACGGCAGGCCGCAGCAGACGCACAGTTTGCTGGGCAGGTTTTGCTTTTTTTGCATGCGCATGGGGTAACTGCTGGGCAGGGCGGGTCAGAGTTTGGGGTGGGTTTCGAGGTCCGGGCCCAAGCCCAGGTCCAGGCTGAGCTGGGGCGAATCAGCGGGGCCGGTGGTAGCGGTGGCTCGGCGTGGGCGAACCGGCGCTTCGTGTCCGTCTGCCGTGCGCCGCGTGCGCCCGGGCATGCCTTTGCGCGACCCGTGTTTGTCCACGATGGCGGCTTTGGCCGCTTTCACGGCGGGTTGCGCCCGCAGCCCGTGCAGGCGGGCTTTGGCCTCGCGGGTGGCGGAGGCCAGATCGACCACGGGCAGCGGAATGTCGCGCCCCACATGCACCCCGCACGCGGCCTGCACCGATTCGGGCATGCGCCAGGGCTCAAACAGCCAGGTGTCGGGCACGCGGCGCATGGTCGGCAGCCAGCGGCGCACAAAGTGGCCTTGGGGGTCGTGGTCTTGCGCCTGTTTGACGGGGTTGTACACCCTGGTGGTGTTGATGCCAGTGGTGCCCGACTGCATTTGCAGCTGGCTCCAGTGGATGCCGGGCTCATAGTCCAAAAACTCGCGCGCCAGCCACAGCCCCACCTCGCGCCAGTGCAGCCACAGCGGGTAGGCCGCCACCGACACCAGCATGGCCCGCATGCGGAAGTTGATCCAGCCCGTTTCGCGCAGCATGGCCACGCAGGCGTCCACCATGGGCCAGCCGGTGCGGCCTTGTTGCAGGGCTTCAAAGTGCGCGGGGTTCCAGCCGGGCTCGCGCAGGCCGTCGTAGCCACGGTGCAGGTTGCGCCACTCCAGCTCGGGTTCACTTTCCAGTTTTTGAATGAAGTGGCAGTGCCAGTACAGGCGGCTCAAAAAGGCGTTCAGCCCCTGCCGCTGGCGGCTTTGGGCGGGCAGCTCGGCCGCCCGGGCGCGGGTGCTTTGCACCACGTGGCGCAGGCTCACGGTGCCGTAGGCCAGGTGGGCCGACAGGCGGGAACACGCGTCGGGCGCCCGCAGCGGCGACGAAATGCCGCCCCGGTAGCTGGCGCTGCGGTGGTCCAGAAAATCGGCCAGCACGGCCAGGCCTGCAGGTTCGCCCCCCGGTTGGCGCTGGGGCGGTTGCCAGGGGTCCAGGCCCAGCGACTCGGGGGTGGGCCAGCGGTGGCGGGTGTGCGGGTCACTCCAGGCGGGCGGGTCAACAAAACTCAACGGCGGCAACGGGGCGGTGGGTGCGGCCATCAGCGCCTCCCATCGGGGTTGCCAGGTGTTGCGGTTGCTCAGGCGGCGCACCACGCCAAACTGCGGCACCTCGTGCCAGCCCACGCCGTGGGCGCGGCACCAGCGGCCCACGGCCAGGTCGCGGGCGTAGGTGTGGGCGTTGCCGGTTTCTTCGTGGGCGTGCAGGGCTTCAAACGGGTGCTGGGCGTGCAACTCGGCCAGCACATCGGTCACCTCGCCCACGCGCAGGTGCAGCTGGCCGCCGTGGGCCTTCAGCGCCCGGTGCAGGTCGCGCAGGCTCTCGTGGATGAAGGCCAGGTGCTGCGCCGCCGCGTCGGGTTGCGCCCACAGGCTGGGTTCCAGCACATACAGGCACAGCACCGGCCCGTGCGCGGCGGCTTGGGCCAGCGCGGTGTGGTCGTGCACGCGCAGGTCGCGCTTGAACCACACCACGCGGTAGCGGCCAAGGGCGGTGGGGCAATGGGCAGGGCAATGGTGGGGGTGGTCGGCAGACAGGGCCATGGCTGGCAGCTTACGTAGTCGCGTTGGCCTGTGCAGGCGTTGGGTTAAGGGCGGTTGGTAAGGGTGGCTTGGGGGCCGGTTTCTACAATCCACCCCATGAACACGCCTGCCTACACCCGCGCCCAAGCGCTGCCCGCCACACTGAGCCAACGCATCGTCATCCTCGACGGGGCCATGGGCACCATGATCCAGCGCTTCAAGCTGACCGAGGCGCAGTACCGGGGCGAGCGGTTCAAAGACTTTCACAAGGATGTGAAGGGCAACAACGAGCTGCTGAGCCTGACGCGCCCCGACGTGATTGCCGACATCCACGAGCGTTACCTGGCCGCCGGGGCCGACCTGATTGAAACCAACACCTTCGGCGCCACCACGGTGGCGCAGGAGGACTATGACATGGCCCACCTGGCGCGTGAGATGAACGTGGCCTCTGCCCGCATTGCCCGCGCCGCGTGCGACAAGTTCTCCACGCCCGACCACCCACGTTACGTGGCCGGTGCCCTTGGCCCCACACCCAAAACCGCCAGCATCAGCCCCGATGTGAACGACCCCGGTGCGCGCAACGTCACGTTCGAGCAGCTGCGTGCCGCGTATTACGAGCAGATTGACGGCCTGGTGGAAGGTGGGGCCGACGTGCTGCTGGTGGAAACCATTTTTGACACGCTCAACGCCAAGGCGGCGCTGTTTGCCATCGAAGAGTTTTTTGACAACACAGGTCATCGCCTGCCCGTCATCATCAGCGGCACGGTCACCGACGCATCTGGCCGCATCCTCAGCGGCCAGACCGTGACGGCCTTCTGGGCCAGCGTGCGCCATATCCAACCGCTGGCCGTGGGCCTGAACTGTGCGCTGGGTGCCACGCTGATGCGCCCCTACATCCAGGAGCTGGCCAAGGCCGCGCCCGACACCTTCATCAGCTGCTACCCCAACGCCGGTTTGCCCAACCCCATGAGCGACACCGGCTTCGACGAAACGCCCGATGTCACCAGTCGCCTGGTGCATGAATTTGCCGCCGAGGGGCTGGTCAATATCGTGGGCGGCTGCTGCGGCACCACGCCCGACCACATTGCGGCCATTGCAGGCCAGGTGCTGCCGTGCGCGCCACGGGCGCTGAAGCTGGGCGCGCAGCGCATGGGCTTCAAGGCCGACGAAGCCGTGGCGGCCTGAGTGGGCATGTCGGCCATCACCCTGCTCCCCGCCGCTGCCCCGGCCCCGTCGGCCCAGGGCAGCGACAACCCGTTGGACGATGGCAAGCTGGGCAAACGCCTGCTCAAGCAAACCAGCCAGGCCATTGCCGACTTCGGGTTGATCGAGCCCGGTGACAAGGTGATGGTGTGTGTGTCGGGCGGCAAAGACAGTTACGGCATGCTCGACATGCTGCTGCGCTACCAGCGCCTGCACGGCACGCCGCCGTTCGAGCTGGTGGCCGTCAACCTGGACCAGAAGCAGCCCGGATTCCCGGCGCACGTGTTGCCCGAATTCCTCACCCGGCTGGGTGTGCCGTTTCACATCGAAACCAAAGACACCTACAGCGTCGTCAAGCAGCAAATGCCCGAAGGCAGCACGATGTGCAGCCTGTGCAGCCGCCTGCGCCGGGGCATCTTGCACCGGGTTGCGACCGAGCTGGGGTGCAACAAAATCGCCCTGGGCCACCATCGCGACGACATGCTGCACACCTTTTTGCTCAATTTCTTCTTCGCGGGCAAGCTGCAAGCCATGCCGCCCAAAGGCGTGAGCCAGAACAGTGCGGGTGAAAAAGGCAACCACACCGTCATCCGCCCGCTGGCCTATGTGGCAGAGGCCGAGCTGGCCCGCTGGGCCGATCTGCAGGCCTTCCCCATCATTCCCTGCACGCTGTGTGGCAGCCAGGACAACCTGCAACGCCAGCAAATGCGCCAGTTGGTGGCTGAGTGGCAAACCCAGCACCCGGGGCGCCTGGCCTCGATGGTGACGGCGCTGAAGCACGTGGTGCCCTCACACCTGATGGACCCCAAGGCCTTTGATTTCAAAGGGTTGGAGGCTACCGCCCTGCCGGTGGTGACCTTGGATTGAGCAGTCCTTCCACCCTCCCTTTTTTGCCCGCCTTGGGGCACTGGGAGGTGGTGTCTGCTCGTTCATCTGCACATCGGTGTTGCTGGCGTTGTTTCGGTTTTTGTTGAGGGTGCCTCCTGTGGCTGCCCATTGCCTGACGGTGCCGGGCGGCTTGAGAATCGCCGGTCCCTTCAAGGGGAGTAGCAGGTCACCGTCGCATTCATGAGCGGCTGGTGGCAACAGCCGCCGTCAATACGTGTGTGCCCCAACGGCGCCACCGGTGCTGATTCACCCTGGCTGTGCCAGAGTGCTGCAAGACCTTGCGGGTGTTTGTTTTTCAACACCAACGTTTTGGCAGGTCTTTTATGGAAACCATCGCTCCCCTGTGGCTCTGGGTGGTGTTTGTCGGCTTTGTGCTGGCGGCACTGTTTGTCGATTTTGTCGTGCTCAAAAAGCAGGGCGCACACGAGGTGGGCGTGAAAGAAGCGCTCAACTGGTCGCTGGTGTGGGTGGCGTTGAGCTTTGTGTTCAACGCCCTGTTCTGGTGGGCGATCAAGCACGAAACGGGCTCCAGCGCCATCGCCAATGAGAAGTCTCTCGAATTTCTGACCGGTTACCTCATTGAGAAGAGCCTGGCAGTGGACAACATTTTTGTGTTCCTGCTCATCTTCACCTACTTTGCGGTGCCCCCCGCTTTCCAGAAGCGGGTGTTGATGATCGGCATCATCGGTGCCATCGTGCTGCGCACCATCATGATCCTGGTCGGTGCCTGGTTGATTGATCAGTTTCACTGGATCTTGTACGTCTTTGGTGCTTTTCTCATCCTCACTGGCTTGAAGATGTGGTGGGCGGCGGGCAAAGAGTCGAGCCTGGACGACAACCCCGCGCTGAAGTTGCTGCGCAAGGTGCTGCCGGTCAGCAAGTCATTTGACGGCGAAAAGTTCTGGACCATGGAGAACGGCAAGAAAATCGCCACCCCATTGCTCATGGTGGTGGCCCTGGTGGGCCTGACCGATGTGATATTTGCGGTGGACTCCATCCCCGCCATCTTTGCCATCACCAAAGACCCATTCATTGTGCTGACCAGCAACGTGTTCGCCATTTTGGGTTTGCGGGCCATGTTTTTTCTGTTGCAGGCCGCTGCCAGCCGTTTTCACCTCCTCAATTACGGCCTGGCGGTTATTCTGGTGTTCATTGGCTCCAAAATGGTGCTGATCGATATCTACAAAATCCCCGTGTCTGTGTCGCTGGGCGTGGTGTTGGGCATATTGACCATCACCATGGTGTGGAGCAGCAAAACTGCCCCCAATACCTGATGGCCCGGCAGACAGCGCCTGGTTGTTTTTGAACCCACCGGAGAATCCGTATGAAAATTTTGCTGGCAGTGGATGGCAGCCCTTACACCAAAAAAATGCTGGCCTACCTGGTCACGCATCCCGAGCTGTTTGGGCCACACAACGCTTTTACCCTGTTCACTGCGGTGGAGGCATTGCCACCGCGTGCGCGTGCCGCGGTGGGGGCCGAGGTGGCCAACGGCTACTACACCGATGAAGCGGCCAAGATCGCGGCCCCGGTGGTGGAGTTTTTGGCCCGCCACAGCATCACCCCCGAAGTGACCCACCGGGTGGGGCGCGCGGGCGAGTTGATTGCCCAAACCGCCGCAGACGGCGACTTCGATCTGGTGATGATGGGCTCTCACGGCCACGGCGCACTGGCCAACCTCGTGATGGGTTCAGTGGCCACCCAGGTGCTGGCGCACTGCAAAGTACCTGTGCTGCTGGTGCGCTGAGCCCAACTGCGTAGAATCCTGCGCCTTTGCGCGGGTGTCGGCTGGCACCACACACCGGAGGCAGTGGCCTCCTTCGTCAACCCCTGTTTCCCCGAGTGTGTATGTCATCAATTGCTCCCGTCTGGCTTTGGGCCGTCTTTGTGGTGTTTGTGTTGGTGGCCCTGTTTGTGGACTTTGTCGTGCTCAAACAGCAGGGTGCGCATGCGGTGGGGGTGAAGGAGGCGCTGGTCTGGTCGCTGGCCTGGGTGGCCTTGAGCCTGGTGTTCAACGCCTTGTTCTGGTGGGGGGTGCACCTGGAGACGGGGTCGATGCCGGTGGCCAACGAGAAGGCGCTGGAGTTCTTGACCGGCTACCTCATCGAAAAGAGCCTGTCGGTGGACAACATCTTTGTCTTCCTGATGATCTTCAACTACTTCTCGGTGCCTCCGGCGTTTCAGAAGCGGGTGCTGATGATTGGCATCATCGGTGCCATTGTGTTGCGGGCCGTCATGATTCTGGTGGGCGGCTGGCTGTTGTCGCAGTTCCACTGGATCCTGTACGTTTTCGGTGCGTTTTTGATTTTTACCGGCATCAAGATGTGGTTCGGCACCGACGAGGACGGCGACCTCGATGACAACCCCGCCCTCAAACTGCTGCGCCGCTTCATGCCCGTCAGCAAGGAGTACGACGGCGAACGTTTCTGGACCCACGAAAACGGCATCAAGATCGCCACGCCGCTGCTCATGGTGGTCGCGCTGGTGGCCATGACGGATGTGATTTTTGCCGTGGACTCCATCCCCGCGATTTTTGCCATCACCAAAGACCCGTTCATTGTGCTGACCAGCAACGTGATGGCGGTGCTGGGGTTGCGCGCCATGTTCTTTTTGCTGCAGGCAGCGGCAGGCCGCTTCCACCTGCTGAACTACGGTTTGGCCGTGGTGCTGACCTTCATTGGCACCAAGATGCTGATTGTGGATTTCTACAAAATCCCGGTGAGCGTGTCGCTGGCGGTGGTGTTTGGTGTGCTGGCCATCACCATGATCTGGAGTGCCAAGACGGCGCCCAATACCTGACCTGACCCGCCAGCAACCACGCACTGTGCCGACCCTGTGAGGGGTCTTGTTCGTCACAAAATTGGCATTTTTCGCTTGCTGATATTGGATACTTTGCTATGTAATTATTTTTCAATAGCAAACTATTGAATGCTGACAAGCGCTGAAGGGGGTTTCCGTGCATTTTTTGCAGCGGACGGGCATGTGGAGCGGGGCGGTCTCGGTTGCGTTGCTGGTCGCGGGGCTGGCAGGTTGCGCCAGCGCTTCGGGGCCTGGGCATGTGCCCGTCCAGACGGAGCCTGCAACAACATCGGCACTTGCACTGGCGCCTGCACCGACGGCCTCTGCCCCCGCAGCCATCCTCGACTTCACCCCGCCTGAGCCACCCTCGGGTTACACCCCAAAGGTCATTGCCTTCGCCCCGAACGACATGGTGGCCGCCGCCCACCCGTTAGCGGTACAGGCGGGTGTGTCCATGCTGGCCCAGGGCGGCAGCGCGGTGGATGCCGCCATCGCCACCCAGCTGGCGCTGAATGTGGTGGAGCCGCAGTCGTCGGGCATCGGAGGCGGGGCATTCATGCTGCACTTTGATGCGGCTCAGCGCCACACCCTGGCCTACGACGGGCGCGAAACAGCACCTGCCGCTGCCACACCCGACCAGTTTCTGGCCCCGGACGGCAAGCCCCTGCCGTTTTTGCAAGCGGTGGACGGTGGCTTGAGCGTGGGCACGCCCGGTGTGCTGCGCATGCTGGAGCTGGCCCACCGCGCCCACGGCAAGCTGTCTTGGGCCACGCTGTTTGCGCCCGCCATTGCCTTGGCCGAGGAGGGTTTTGCCGTGTCGCCGCGTCTGTCCACCTCCATCGCCGGGTCGGCGGCACGCATCCGGGCGCAGGGTGGCGCGGTGGCGGCTTACTTTTTGAAGGCCGACGGCAGCCCGCTGGCCACGGGCACCTGGCTGCTCAGCCCGGCGCTGGCCGCCAGCCTGCGCGCCATTGCCAGTGGCGGGGCCAATGCCTTTTACAACGGCGACTTGGCCCACGCCATGGTGCAGGCGGTGGCCCGCCACCCCACGCGGCCAGGTCGTCTGACGCTGACCGACTTGAGCGGCTACCAGGCCCAGGTGCGTGAGCCGGTGTGCGCCACCTACCGGGTGCGCTTTCGGGTGTGCGGCATCCCGCCGCCGAGTTCGGGCGGCCTCACCACGTTGCAAACCCTGGGGCTGTTGCAGAGTTTTGATGTCTCGGCCCTGGGCCCCACCAGCGCCGAGGCGGTGCACCTGGTGTCAGAGGCCTACCGTTTGGCCTATGCCGACCGTGCCCAATACATGGCCGACCCTGACTGGGTGAGCGTGCCCACCGCAGGCCTGCTGGACGCAGGCTATCTGCAAGCGCGTGCGCAGCTCATTCGCCCCGACCGCAGCCTGGGCATGCCTGCTGCGGGCCAGCCGCCCGGGGCCGCGCTGGCGCTGGGTACCGATGCTTCGCCCAACCTGCCGTCCACCACCCATCTGTCGGTCGTGGACCGCTGGGGCAATGCCGTGGCCATGACCAGCAGCATCGAAAACGGCTTTGGTAGCCTGCAAATGGTGGGCGGCTTTTTGCTCAACAACCAGCTCACCGATTTTTCCTTCGTGCCTGCCGATGCGGCTGGGCCGGTGGCCAACCGCGTCGGGCCGGGCAAGCGCCCGCGCAGCTCCATGGCCCCCACGCTCATCTTCAATGCACACACCGGCGATCTGGAAGCCGCCATCGGCTCGCCGGGAGGCAGCGCCATCATCCAGTACGTGACCAAAACCGTGCTCGGCTTGGTGGACTGGGGGCTGGACATTCAGCAGGCCATCAATCTGCCCAACTTCGGGGCGCAAACCAGCGCCGTGACGGCCATCGAGCAGGGCTCTGTGCTGGACACGCCCGCGCTCAAGGCCGCACTGACCGCAAAGGGCCACCAGGTGGCGGCCACCCCGGCCTTCACCAGTGGGCTGCATGGCGTGGTGTTCAACGGCGTTCGGGCCAGCGGCCAGCCCGGCTTGCTGGCGCGCCACCCCGGTCAGGGCCTCTGGGCAGGCGGGGCCGATCCCCGGCGCGAGGGCGAGGTACGGGGCAGCCGCTGACTCTGCCGCCCAGCAGGTGTTTGTCACCGTGCAGCGGCGTTGGCACAAGCGTTGCATGTTCAGGGGATGTTTCCCGACCGACGCCCGCCGAATGTCCCCCTGGGCCATGCCCTGACGCCGCCCCTGGACCACACCTGGCGCGACCCGCTGGGCCTGATGCTGGCCTCCACCGGCGAAGGCATTTACGGCGTGGACCTTGACGGGTTGTGCGTGTTCATCAACCCTGCCGGGGCTCGGATGATCGGCTACGAGCCGGCTGAGTTGTTGGGGCGCAACATGCACGACCTGACGCACCACACCCGTGCCGATGGCCTGGCCTACCCCGAGGACCAGTGCCCCATCTTCAACGCCTTTCGCCAGGGGTTGCCCTGCCGCATCGACACCGAGGTGTTCTGGCGGCGGGATGGCTCGGCCTTTGCGGTGGAGTATTCCAGCCACCCCATCGTGGACCAGGGCGAGGTGCGAGGTGCGGTCATCACCTTCGTGGACATCACCGAGCGCAAGCGCGCTGCCGACGCCTTGCAGCGAGCCAAAGACGAGTTGGAGCAGCGTGTGAGCGAGCGCACGCTGGCCCTGGAAACAGCGTTGACCCAATTGCGCGAACTGGCTGCCCGCAGTGAGAGCGTGCGCGAGGACGAGCGCACCCGCATCGCCCGTGAAGTGCACGACGAACTTGGCAGCTTGCTGGTCGCCCTGAAGATGGATGTGAATTGGTTGGACAAGCGCCTGTCCCAGCAGCAGCAGCAGCGCCCATTGGCCGATGCCGAGGACATGCGCCAGCGCATGCGCTGCAAGTGCCAGAACATGAGCCGCCTGATCGAGAACGCCGTGGACAACGTGGGTCGCATCATCACCGATCTGCGCCCCAGCATCCTGGACCACCAGGGCCTGTGGGCCGCGCTGGAGTGGCAGGCGCACGAGTTTGCCGCCAGCGCCGAACTGGCACTGGACTGGCACCTCGACGCCGAGCACTTGCCCGAACTGCCCGAGCGCCAGGCCATGGCGGTGTTCCGCATTTTTCAGGAAATGCTCAGCAATGTGGGCCGCCACGCCCGGGCCAGCGCCCTGGCAGTGGACATAAGCTGCGACGCGGGCGAGTTGCGCGTGGCCGTGCGGGACAACGGTGTGGGTGCCGCGCTCGCCACGTTCGAGGCGGCGAATGCCTATGGCGTGATGGGCATGCGCGAGCGTGCCCGCCATTGGGGCGGACACCTTGGCGTGCACAGTGCTCCTGGGGCTGGCACCACGTTAGTGTTAAATTTACAGCTAAAAACTCAACCAGTACAAGCGATAGAGGTCAAAAAAGCTTGTAATTCTGGTGCGCACCATGTCTGAGCCGCCCGTGGCAAGCTTGCGCGTGCTGCTGGGCGACGACCACCGCATCGTGCGCGAAGGCCTGAAGCAGGTGCTGGCCGATGCCCCCGAGGTGGCCGTGGTGGCCGAAGCCGCCACCGGGCCCGAGGTCCTGCACCTGGTGGACATGCTGGGGGGAGCCGACGGGCTGAGCGTGGTGCTGCTGGATATCGCCCTGCCAGGCCTTGACGGGCTGGATGTGCTGCAGTCGCTGCGCCGCACCCACCCCCGCCTGCCCGTGCTCATGCTCAGCACCTACCCAGAAAAGCAATACGCCGTGCGGTGTATCAAGCTGGGCGCCAACGGGTACCTCAACAAAAGCGCCGACCCCGATGACATGCTGGCTGCCGTGCGCAAAGTGGCTGCGGGTGGCGTTTATGTGACGCCCGCCACAGCAGAGGCACTGGCCGCCGCCGTGGGCCAGCGTGGTGCACAGGCGGGGCCGGAGGCCTTGTCGCACCGGGAGCACCAGGTGTTTCGCCTGCTGACACAAGGCCAGACCGTGACGCAAATTGGTGCGCAACTGGGCTTGGCCGCCAACACCGTCAGCACCTACCGCGCCCGCATCCTGGAAAAAACCGGTACCAAGAACGATGTGGAGCTTGCGCTGTACGCCGAGCGGCACGGGCAGCGCTGATGCCCCTGGGGGTTTTGTAGGGCCAGCCCTACAGGCAATAGCAAACCTGGGCACAAAAAGCCGATCAATCCGGCACCCGGCACACGAACCGGAAAAGTTGGCCCACCCCTTGCATTGTGGGACGCACCAACAACTCACGAGGTGTGCCATGTCTGACTTTTTCGACCCGTACAACGCCGACCGCCCCCTGATGATGAAGTGCAGCTGTGGCCGAGACCACACGCTGGCCGACCACCATGCCGAAGCCAATGCTGACGAAGCCGCAGCCACCCTGCGTGCCCGCAGCGAAACAGCAGATTTCGAGGCCTACAGCAACGAATTCATCGAGGCCACGCTCGTGAAGGCCCTGTTCCCGCAAGACGCGGTGCGCCGCCGCTTCCTGCGCGCCGTGGGCAAGGGCACAGCCATGGCAGCCATTGCCAGTGTGTTGCCCGTGACCAGCCTGCAGGCCATGGCCCAGGACAAAAATGCGCTGGAAAAAACCAATCTGAAGATCGGCTTCATCCCCATCACCTGCGCCACGCCGCTCATCATGGCCCACCCCCTGGGCTTTTACAGCAAGCAGGGTCTGAACGTGGAAGTGACCAAAACGGCGGGCTGGGCGCTGGTGCGCGACAAGATGATCAACAAGGAGTACGACGCGTCTCACTTCCTGTCGCCCATGCCGCTGGCCATCAGCCTGGGGCTTGGCAGCAACGCCACGCCCATGAACGTGGCCACCATCCAGAACATCAACGGCCAGGCCATCACCCTGAGCCTGAAGCACAAGGACAACCGCGACCCGAAGAACTGGAAGGGATTCAAGTTCGGCATTCCGTTCGAGTTCTCGATGCACAACTTTTTGTTGCGCTACTACCTGGCCGAGCACGGCATCAACCCCGACACCGATGTGCAACTGCGTGTCATTCCCCCGGCTGAAATGGTGGCCAACCTGCGCGCCGGCAACATCGACGGCTTCCTGGGCCCCGATCCGTTCAACCAGCGTGCGGTGTTTGACGAGGTCGGCTTCATCCACGTGCTGACCAAAGACCTGTGGAACGGCCACCCCTGCTGCGCCTTCGGCACCAGCACCGAGTTCATCCAGAAGAACCCCAACACCTTTGCCGCGCTGTACCGCGCCGTGCTGACCGCCGCCGCCATGGCCCGCAAGCCCGAAAACCGCGAGTTGATCGCCAAGGTGATTTCGCCCGCCCAGTACCTGAACCAGCCCGAAGCCGTGCTGACCCAGGTGCTGACCGGCAAGTTTGCCGATGGCCTGGGCAAGATCCAGAACGTGCCCGACCGTGCCGACTTCGACCCCATGCCCTGGCAGAGCATGGCCGTGTGGATGCTGACGCAGATGAAGCGCTGGGGCCACATCAAGGGCGATGTGAACTACCAGCAGATTGCCGAGAAGGTGTTCCTCATCACCGACGCACGCAAGCACATGAAGGATCTGGGCATGCCCTTCACCGCAGGCCCCGGCTACACCAAGCACAAGATCATGGGCAAAGAGTTCGACCCAGCCAAGGCAGCGGCCTACGCCGACAGCTTTGCGATCAAGAAGGCGTGACATGAACACCCCCACGCTCGTTGCACTCGCTGCCCCCCGAGGGGGCTTCAACCTCCCTGATCGGTTGCCAGCGGCCCAGCGGAGGTTGACATGAACGCCGCCAGCCTCAACCTGCGGGCGGCCCTGGTGTCGCTGCTGATCTTCATCTGCTTTGTGGGTGCGTGGCAACTGGCCACCACGGGGCCGAGCATTGGCGGCGCCTCCACGGGCATGACGGCAGAAGAGATCGAGTACGCCAAGATGATGGGCAAAGACCCCGGCGCCGCCAAGAGCACCGGGTTCCCGCCCCCCATGGAGGTGGCCAGGGCCAGTTGGGTGCACCTGTCAGACCCGTTTTACGACAAAGGGCCCAACGACAAGGGCATAGGCATTCAGCTCGCGCATTCGCTGGCGCGGGTGGGGCTGGGGTTTTTGCTGGCGGTGATGGTGGCCATTCCGCTGGGGTTCCTCATCGGCATGTCGCCGCTGATGCGCAAGGCGTTTGATCCGTTTGTGCAGGTGCTGAAGCCCATCAGCCCGCTGGCGTGGATGCCGCTGGCGCTGTACACGCTGAAAGACTCGGACGTGAGCGGCATCTTTGTGATTTTCATCTGCTCTGTGTGGCCCATGCTCATCAACACCGCGTTCGGCGTGGCGTCGGTCAAGCGCGAATGGCTCAACGTGGCCAGCACGCTGGAAGTGACACCGCTGCGCAAGGCCTTCCAGGTGATTCTGCCGGCGGCAGCCCCCACCATCCTCACGGGCATGCGCATCAGCATGGGCATTGCCTGGCTGGTGATCGTGGCGGCTGAGATGCTGGTGGGTGGCACCGGGGTGGGCTACTTCGTGTGGAACGAGTGGAACAACCTGTCATTGACCAACGTGATTTTTGCGGTGTTGCTGATCGGCGTGGTGGGCATGCTGCTGGACCTGCTGTTTGCCCAGGCCCAGAAGGCGGTGACCTATGTGGAATGACACCCAGGTTCGCGAAAACACCGCCCGGCTGCTGCCTGCTGCCACGACGCCAGTTACGCCCACACCGAAAGAGCCCGCCATGTCCGGTTACCTGAAGATCGAAGGCCTCTCCAAGGCCTACAACCCCGCCAAACCGGTGTTTGCCGACGTGAACTTCGAGATCGGCAAAGGCGAGTTTGTGTGCATCATTGGCCACTCAGGCTGCGGCAAAACCACCATCTTGAACGTGCTGGCGGGGCTGGATACCGCCACCAGTGGCAACGTGTTCATGGATGGGCGCGAGGTGGCCGGGCCCAGCCTGGAGCGAGGCGTGGTGTTCCAGAGCCATGCCCTGATGCCCTGGCTGACGGTGCGCCAGAACATTGCGTTTGCCGTCAAGTCGCGCTGGCCAGGCTGGAGCAAGGCGCAAGTCAATGAGCAGGTCGAAAAGAACGTGGCCATGGTGGGCCTGGCGCTGGCCATTGACAAAAAGCCCAGCCAGTTGTCGGGCGGCATGAAGCAGCGCGTGGGCATTGCCCGGGCGTTTGCCATCCAACCCAAGATGCTGTTGCTGGACGAGCCCTTTGGCGCGCTGGATGCGCTGACGCGCGGCACCATTCAGGACGAGCTGATGGGCATCGTGCGCAGCACCCAGCAAACGGTGTTCATGATCACCCACGATGTGGACGAGGCCATTTTGCTGTCCGACCGCATTTTGCTGATGACCAATGGCACTGAGACCGACACTGGCTACAAACCCGGTGGCATGGCCGAGGTGGTGGTCAACCCGCTGCCCCGCAGCCGTACCCGTGCCGAGTTGCATCACTTGCCCGGCTATTACGACCTGCGCAACCACATCGTGGACTTTCTGGTGAGCCGCGCCAAAGCCCACTGAACCGTTTTGTTTTCCCTGCTCGCTGACGGAGGTCAGGGCCTCTCAAGCGGAGCTGTGCCCAACCTATTGTTTACCCAACCACCGAGAGGAGTTTCACCATGAACCGTCTGGAAGTTACCGAAAAAATCATCAGCACCAAAGTCGCCCAGGGCATCAAGTGGTCTGACGTGGCCGAGAAAGTGGGCCAATCAAAGGAATGGACCACAGCACTGTGCCTGGGCCAGATGACCGCCTCTGCCGCCGAAGCCACCGTGCTGGGCGACATCTTCGGCCTGACCGATGAAGAGCAAAAATGGCTGCAAGTGGTGCCATACAAAGGCTCGCTGCCCACGGCGGTGCCCACCGACCCGCTGATTTACCGCTGGTACGAAATCGTCAACGTGTATGGAACCACCATCAAAGAGCTGATTCACGAGGAGTTCGGTGACGGCATCATGAGCGCCATCGACTTTTCCATGGACATCGTGCGCCAGCCCGACCCCAAGGGCGACCGCGTGAACGTGGTGCTGTCGGGCAAGTTCCTTCCGTACAAGCAGTACTGAGGTCGCAACGGACGCACCATCACCAGGCGGTACACTCCCGGCTCCCGTCACTGGGGAGTAGCCGCCCTGCATCGCGCAGGGGCTTGCGTCAACACACTTGGCCCTCATGGCCATGGCGCACACAGCCCGGCCCTTTGGGGCCTGAGCCTGGCAAGACCTTTGACCACACGCACCCCGGTTAGGGCCGGGGGTGCAGTGTGGTTTTTTGTTGTCTGCAGGCCCTGGAGTTCCCATGGAAGCATTTTTCATTTCCACCGGTGTGGTCGCCTTGGGCGAAATGGGCGACAAAACCCAATTGCTGGCCATGCTGCTGGCTGCCAAATTTCGCAAACCCGTTCCCATCATCCTTGGTATTTTGGTGGCCACACTGGCCAACCACGCCATGGCAGGTGCGCTGGGCGACTGGGTGGCCAAGGCGCTGGGGCCCGACGTGCTGCGTTGGGTGATCGGCCTGTCGTTCCTGGCCATGGCCGCCTGGATGCTGGTGCCTGACGCCATCGACGAAGACGATGTCCACACCAGCACCCGCTGGGGTGTGTTTGGGACTACCGTGGCGGCCTTTTTTCTGGCCGAAATGGGCGACAAGACGCAGATTGCCACCGTGGCCCTGGCCGCGCGCTACAGCGACCTGGTGGCTGTGGTGGCCGGTTCCACACTGGGCATGATGCTGGCCAACGTGCCCGCCGTGTTCGTGGGCGACCGACTGGCCAACCGCATTTCCATGTCATGGGTCCATGGCGTGTCTGCTGTGATTTTTGCGGTGTTGGGTGTGTTGACGCTGTTCAACGTTGGCCGCTTGTTTTGACAGGTCGCCAGCATGCAAAAAAAAGCCGCGCCACGGTGTCGGTGGTGCGGCTTTGTGTGGCGGAGGCGCAACCATGAGGCGACGCCACTGCGGGGTGGGGCTATTCAGCGTGGGCGGCGTGGGCCGGGGCCCGGGTTGTTGCCGCGGTTTTCGATGAAGCGGAAGTTGATGCGCCCCTTGCTCAGGTCGTAGGGCGACAGCTCCAGCGACACACGGTCGCCCGCCAGAATGCGAATGTGGTTCTTGCGCATTTTGCCGGCGGAATACGCCACCAACTGGTGTCCATTGTCCAGCGTGACACGAAAGCGGGTGTCGGGCAATACTTCATCGACCTTGCCGGTCATTTCAATCAGTTCTTCTTTGGCCATGGCCTGTTTCCTGTGGGTCTGGTGGGCTGCCTCACCAGGAGCAGCAAAAAAGGCTGGCACAAATCAGTGTGCATCAGTCCGGGGCACGGCGATGGTGAGCAGGCCGTGGGAGCAATGGCGTGGCGGAGCGGGCCTGAGGAAACGCGCGCCGTTGGGCTTGGTGCTGTGTCAGCAGGAGGTGCCCGTTGCCACATCGGACCCAAGCCAGCAAATTAGCCTTACATGATAGCGTGGATTGCCGATTTTTCAAGTGAAACCTGTTGCCGAACTGGTTTGGAGGTCCATCAGTAGGCGGAATTTTCGGACAGGCAGGACAGGTGGGGCGCGTGGATGGGGCGGATGGGCGACGTGTTTGCGTCAGATCAAGATGCTGCGGCGCAGCATCTTCACAATGAGCGGCTTGTGTTGGATGTTTTGAGGAGTTTGTCATGCCCGTCACGATCCCCCCTCCCGGTGTATTCGAGTTTCTCGATGCCACCCACCGCCGAATTGCCGATCACGTGCAGCGCCTGCGGCTGCTGGTGGACCGCATCGCCACCGATGGCCTGGACCGAGCGTCGCAGGAGAAAGCCCGGGAGGTGCTCGATTTTTTCAACACAGAGGCCAGGCAGCACCATTTGGATGAAGAACGGCATATTTTCCCGGCGTTGCTGGCCAGTGGCGATGCCGACATCGTGCAAGCCGCCGAGCGCTTGACCCAGGACCATGGCTGGCTGGAAGAGAACTGGCTGTCCATTGCGCCCAGCATCGATGCCGCAGCTGATGGCAGCACTTGGTTTGACACCGACGAGTTGAGCCATGCACTGGATGTGTTCGAGGCTTTGTACCAAGACCACATGCTGTTGGAAGAGTCGCTGGCCTACCCCGAGGCCCGCAAGCGTCTGGAGCATCTGGACACCGTCGGCATGGGGCGTGAAATGGCCCAGCGCCGCGCCAAGCAGGTCAGCAAGGCGGGGTAAAGCGAGCGCAAGGCACACCTGGGGCTGTGTACAACCTGCGCACCGGCTGTGCGTCATTGAGGCCGCAGACGGCCCTTCAGCCAAGGGTCAGCGGGCATGAGGTGGTTTTGACCCTTACCACCGCAGGTTTCGCTTCATAGGGGATGGGGCAGGCGGAGTCTTCAGCCCCTGCTCGACGGGCCGCCAGCTTGGCAGCAATGGTGGCGGCCTGACGCCCGATGGGCTCGATGTAACGGCTGGCTTGGCCCGCAATGGTGATGCAGTCGCCCAGGGCGTGGATGCGGGGGTGGCTGGTGGCCAGGGTGGTGCCGTCTACCGCGATGCCGTTGTTCCAGGCCAGTCCGGCGCTGGTGGCCAGCCGGTTGGGTGTGGCCAGGCCGGTGGCGGCCAGCACCTGGTCGGCTTCGATGCGCTGGCCGCAGGTGGTCGTGACCACGCGTCCAGGCCCGTTGCCCGTTGTGTTGGCCTCCACGCCCGCGATCGACACACCGCCCGCAAACGCAATCGGCAGGTCTTTCCAGGCGGCCAGCACGGGCTCACCCGCTACTGCCGCTGCCCAGCGTGCCAACGGTGTGGGCATAGGGTCGAGCAGGGTGATGCGGTGCCCGGCCAGTGCCAGGTCGTTGGCCAGTTCGCTGCCAATGAGCCCTGCCCCCACGATGGCAATGTGCTGGGGCTTGTCGGCAATGGCTGCGCGGAACTTCAGGTACGCGTCCAGGTGGTTCACGCGCCAGCACAGTTCGGCGGGCAGGCTGGGTGGCAAGGCCACCTGTGCGCCGTGGGCCAACACCAGTTCGTCAAACGGCTGGTTGCCGCGCGTGGTGGTCAGGGTGTTGGTGCGGGTGCAAATGCGGGTGGCCTGCGTCTGGGCCAACAGGCGCACACCCAGTCGGGTGGCGGCCTGGGCACCGGTTTCACGCACCAGTGTGTCCAGCGCCAGGTGTTTGGCCAGTGCAACAGACAGCAAGGGTTTGTCGTACACATCGCCGCTACAAGCGGTCACCAGCGTGATGGGCATCTCTGCGTCGGTCTCGCGAATGGCCTGGGCCACCTGCCAGCCTGCGCGGCCAGCGCCCACGATGACCACGCCCGCCTTGCCTTTCTTGGCGGCTGGGCGCGCACCCGCGCTGGCAGTTGCGCTGCGCAGCTTGCTCAGATCAGGTGGTGTGTACGGCGAGAAATCGGTTTTGGTGACGGCGCACAGCGGGCATTCCCAGTCGTCGGGGATGTCGGCAAAGCGTGTGCCGGGGGGCAACCCGCTGTCGGGGTCGCCCTTGGCCTCGTCATAGATCAGGCCGCAGGCGTTGCAGATGTACTGGAGGAACGGCGCTTCGCCTGCGGACTGGGGGCTCATGCGGGCATGTCCTCTGCGCAGAGCGCGGCCACTTCTTTGCGCAGGTGCTTGATGGCGGGGGTGACGATGGCCACAAACTGTGCCTCACGCACGCGCCGCTGCACGTCCGACTGCATCAGGTAGCCACGGGCGCCCTGGTGCATCAGCGCCGAGTTGGCGGCGCGCATGCACAGCTCGCCACCGTCGATGCGGGCGTTGAGCACGTCGATGAAAAATTCGTTCGAGCTGTCGTAGGGCGTTTTGGCCAGTTCGGCTACGCGGCCCAGCAGGTCGTCCAGTTCTGCCTGTAGCTGGTCGGGCCGGTCGTCCAGAAACTGGTTGACGTGGCCCAGCTGGTCCTCCACCGCCCACATGCTGTCGATGGCACCCTGGATGATGCCGGCGGCAATGCCGCATTGCAGCATTACAAAGGCTGCGCGGATGTTGCGGATGTAGGGGCGGGCCGGGTCGGCCACGATGTCGTCAGGCCCGATGAACAGGTCTTTGCATTGCACGGCATAGGTGCCCGTGCCTTCCATGCCCGAAAACTTGGGGCAACCTTTGAGCGTGACACCCGGTGCATCGCACTTGAGGATGAACATGACCTCTTTGCCGGCTTCACCCACCACACTGGCAATGGCGCCAAAGTAGTGGTTGCCCGCCAGGTTGCTGACCCAGGGCAGGGTGCCGTTGACGAGGTAACCGCCTTTGGTGGGCGTGGCCTTGAGCAGAAAGCTCTCGATCTGCGCAAAGCTCTTCATGGGGTTGGACAAGCCCGTGCCCCCGACGCCAGCACCGCTCAGGTGGGCAGAGAGGCGCTCGCCTTTGAGTGCCGGGTTGGATGACGCGTCCATGTACAGCGCACATACCGACTGGCACCACATCATGAACGCTGTGGCCCCGCACACCTTGCCCGCCTCTGCCATGGCCGCGATGGTGGCCATGTAGTCGCCGGGTTGGCCGGGACGGTCAATGTGCGCGCCCATGGCCCCCACGGCCGCGAGTTGCTTCAACAGGTCTTCAGGGTACGCGCCTTCGTCAATGGCCTGCGCCCTATGGGCCAGCGGCCCCTGGGCAATGGCGCGCACGGCGCTCAGCAGGTCTTCGGTGGTGGCGGCTTGGACAACGTCGCCAGGCAAGTCAGTGGGGTTCATGGTGGGCTCCTGAATCAACGGATTGGGTTTGGGAACGTCGTGGGAACGCGTCAGGCCAGCGAAATCTCGAACGGAATGGGGTTGCGCATGGTGTTGGCCACGGGCGAATAGAAGTTGGCGTGTTTGACGATCTCGTCCAGCTCTTCGCGCGTGGCGTCGCCCTCGACCAGCACCTTCACGCGGATGGCCTGAAAGCCCATTTGCGGAGGTGTCATTTCGAGCGCACCACCGGCGCCCCAGGCGGCGGGGTTGCCAATGTCGCCTTCCAGGAACACTTCGAGCTTGGTCAGCTTCACGCCTTTCCAGGTGGCCACGGCGGTCACGCCCACGGCAATGCAGCCGCCCAGGCCCGACAGCACGATTTCGCCGGGGGCGGGTGCCGTGTCTTCACCGAACAGGTGCAGCGGCTCGTCCACCACCACGGGGGTGTGGTTGCCCACGTACGACAGGCTGCGGTACTGGCCTTCCATCACGGTGTGGACTTTGTTGGTGCCCCGGCGAGCAGGGTTGGCTTTGCCCCCCGCTGCAAAGGTGGCCAGGCCAGCGGCGTCGATGGGGCGCAGGTAGGCTTTGACGGTGGTGGGTCCGGCGGTGGTGGGGGTGTCGGCAATGGTCGCAGAGGTCATGAGGGTGTTCCGGTTGGGGTGGGTGTACAGGGGTGACACCAGGGTGTGTCTGCCCATTGCTTCGCAACTGCCGTGCCACACCGGTGCAAGGCGCATAAATAATGAACAGAATAGTGCTTTACCGCTTGCTGTATATGAGTTGTTCGCTGTAATTTTGGGCTCATAGGGTCGACCGGCTTGAAGCCATGTCTAACAGGGGACTGTGTGGTTGTTGCCAAAATGTTGACACAACGTCAACACAAAACTCCGGCTCTGACGCCCAAGCTGGGCGCTGTCGGTGTCACTGGTCAGGCTGTTGGCGAGGGCGCGTCAGCGCAAGCCGACTTTTTTGAGGCGGTAGTTGTATTGGCGCAGTGTCAGGCCCAGGCTTTGTGCGGCCCTCGACTGGTTGCCCCCATGGCGCTGCAGCGCTGCTTGCAGCTCGGCCAGGCCGTGGGACTGCGCACTCAAATGCTCCCGCACCAGTGGGGCCCCAGTGGGTGCAGCTGGCGGCGTCAAGGTGGGCGCTGACACCCCTGACCAGGGCATGGGCTCGCTGACGCCCGGCAGGTAGCGCCCCAGTTCGTGGGCATGCACGGTGGGGTGGTCGGACAGCAGCACCACCCGCTCGATCAGGTTGCCCAGTTCGCGCACATTGCCGGGCCAGTCGTGCTCGGCCAGGCGACCCAGTGCCTCGGGCGTCAGGTGTACGTTGCGCTGGTGGGCCTGGTTGGCACGGCTCAGGAAGTGCAGGGCCAGGGGGTGGATGTCGTCTATGCGCTCGCGCAGGCTGGGCAACCGGATGGGCACCACGTTGAGCCGATAAAACAGGTCCTGCCGGAAGCGGCCTGCTGCCACTTCGCGCGCCAGGTCGCGGTGGGTGGCGGCCACCAGGCGCACATCCACCTTCACCTCACGGGTACCGCCCAGGCGCACCAGAGTGCCCTCTTGCAGGGTGCGCAGCAGCTTGGCTTGCATGGCCAGCGGCAGTTCACCCATTTCATCCAAAAAAATGCTGCCCCCATTGGCCTGCTCGAACCAGCCTGCCCGCGCACCCACGGCGCCCGTGAAGGCCCCGCGCTCGTGCCCAAACAACTCGGATTCGAACAGTGTGTCCGGAATGGCCGAGCAATTCACTTTGATGAAGGGCCGCTCGCAGCGTTTGCTGGCCAGGTGCAGCGCACGGGCAAACAATTCTTTCCCAGTGCCGGACTCGCCCAGCAGCAGCACCGTTGCATTCGATTGCGACACCCGCTCCAGCTCGCCCAGGGCCTGCAGCAGCGCGGGGGAGTGGCCCACCAGGCCGTAGCGCGCGGCATGGCTGTCCAGTGCGTGGGCCAGCGCGGCGTTGTGGTGCTGCAGCTGCGCGGTCTGTTCCTGCACCAGTGCCTCCAGGCGCAGCAGCTGCCCTGCCAGCGTGGCCAGTGTGCGAAGCATGGCCAGGTCGTCGCTGAGAAGCCGCTGGCGGCTGCGCAGCCGGTGGCAGGCCAGCACACCCACCGTGACCCCGTTGACCGCGATGGGGAAGGCCAGAAAGGCCACCGTCTCGGAGGGCAACTGATCGCGCTGTACCGCCCGAAACAGAAACCGGGGCTCTGCATCAATGTCTTGCACCAGCGCGGGCTGCCCTGTGGCCAGTACCTGCCCGGTGATGCCCTCGCCCCAGGCGTACACCCCGCGCTGCATTTCCTCCTCTGTCAGGCCATAGGCATGTCGGATGGCGGCGGTGGGGCTGGCTTGGGGCAGGGCGTCCGCCATGACCACGCGCCCTCGGTTCAGGCCCAGCAGCTCGCTCATCAGGTGCAGCATCTCCCTGAGCACAGGGGCCGACGACAGGCCGTGCCCCATGAGCCGCATCACCTCGCGCATGAGCAGCAGCTCCTGTGCCGCCCAGTCGGTGGGTGCACCCACCGGCGCGGCGGAGTGGGCAAGCGACGCAGAGATGGCCGGTGGCATGGGGCGGTGGGTGTGAAGGGTGTGGGGGATGGGCCCGTGTGGCGGCGATGGGCACCCGGTGCATCAGGGCATCAGCGCATCAATTTCCTGTTGCATGGTGCGCACCAGGTGGCTATAGAGGTTGATTTTGTCGTCGCTCTGGCGCAGGCGTTCAGCCAGTCGCTGGGCAATGGCCGCCATGAGGTGGGCGGCGGTGGCGGGTTCGTCCCGGGTCAGGCTCTCCAGGGCTTCACGGGTGAGCACGGCACAACCGAGCTCGGAGGTGGCGGTGCAGGTGGCCGAGCGGGCAGCACCGTCAAACAGGGCCATCTCGCCCACCAGGCTGCCTGGGCCCAGCACGGTGAGTGTGTCGGGACACTGGCGGCTGACGATCTTGGTCTCCACCGTGACTTCGCCCCGGATCACCAGCAGCATGAAGCCTGTGTCCGACTGGTCACCCTCCTGAAAAATGATGGTGTCGGGCGGCACGATTCGGGGCTGCATGTAGCGCACCACGGTTTTGGCCTGTGCCTCGCTCAGGCGCATGAGTGCGGTGGGTGCGCGCAGCATGTCGGCAGCCGACTCGGCGCTGGTCATTGGCGCGGGAAAGTCCAGCTTCCAAGCGGCCGGCTCGCCGGGAATGAGGCCAGCCGCTGTGCGGACTTTGTTGACAATCGTTTGAAACATGCTGGAACTTCCTGTTGGCAGGCCACCTCCCTTCAGGAGAAGTAGCCGAGTGGCATCGACTTGGTGTCCATTGTGAGGCAGCGCACCGAGGCGCACCGCCTGCTGTGGTACACCGGTGCGTTGACTGGCCCCTTCTCCGTCCGGAAAGCACCTGCTTGACGGCCCAATTGCACCCACCGAAAGATTGACATGAACCTGTTTACTGAACGCGCACCCACCAAAAGCCTGGTGGCCGCATGCGCCGCCCTTGCCGTGCTGGCCAGCGGCTGCGCCAACATGTCCGACGCCCAACGCCACACCGCCATCGGTGCTGGTGTGGGTGCCTTGGCGGGGGTTGCCATTGGCGACAGCAAGAAGAGTGCTGCGGTCGGCGCTGGCCTGGGTGCGCTGGGCGGCTATGTGTGGTCGCGTCAGATGGCGGACAAAAAGGCCGTCATGGAGCAGGCCACCCGGGGCACCGGCGTGGATGTGGTGCAAACCGCCGACAACCAACTCAAGCTCAACATTCCCAGCGACGTGTCGTTCGATTCCGGGCGTGCCGAGATTCGGGCGGGCCTGCGCCCTGTGCTCGACGCCTTTGCGCAAGGCCTGGGCAACCAGCCCAACATGGATGTGCGCGTGGTGGGCCACACCGACAGCACCGGCGGCGATGCCATCAACAACCCGTTGTCGGTCAACCGCGCGGCGGCCGTTCGCGACTACCTGACCTCGCGTGGGGTGGACGGCCGCCGCGTGCAAATTGACGGTCGGGGCTCGCGCGAGCCGGTGGCGGACAACCGCACCGACGCGGGCCGGGCCGCCAATCGGCGGGTGGAAATCTTCCTGGCCGAACGCCAGCAATGAAGTGAAGGGCAGGTCATGCCAGCTTTGTGGGGCATGCGATCCGTCGCTTGCATCGCCTGGTAATGCCTGCCAATGCAGGGTAAGGGGCAGCGGATAAACTCCGCAGCCTGCCCAAGGAGCGCTGCAGCAACCCACCCCGCCAACACACCGGGGTTGTCAGGCTTGGGATGGCCCCGCCGCAACCAACCGCGCTCACCTGTGGTGCCTCTGGGCACTGTTGTTGTTTTTCCAGGTGAGTTCGATGTCTGCGTCTGCCCCCACTGCTGTGATCCCTTTTGACCGTGCCGTTCCGGCCATGCTGTTGTCTGGCCTGGAGCCATTGCGCATTGGGCAAGGCAGCCTGTTCGTCAACATTGGCGAGCGCACCAACGTCACAGGCTCCAAGGCCTTCGCCCGCATGATTCTGGAAGGGCGCTACGAAGACGCCCTGGCCGTGGCCCGCCAGCAGGTGGAAAACGGCGCACAGATCGTGGACGTGAACATGGACGAGGCCATGCTGGACAGCCAGGCCGCCATGGTGCGCTTTCTGAACCTGATGGCCACCGAGCCCGACATTGCCCGCGTGCCGGTGATGATCGACAGCAGCAAGTGGAGCGTGATTGAAGCCGGCCTGCGCTGCGTGCAGGGCAAGTCGGTCGTCAACTCCATCAGCATGAAAGAAGGCGTGGCCGAGTTCAAACGCCAGGCCACGCTGGTCAAACGCTACGGCGCCGCCGCCGTGGTGATGGCGTTTGACGAACAGGGCCAGGCCGATACCTACCAGCGCAAGATTGAAATTTGCGAGCGCGCTTACCGGGTGTTGGTGGACGAGGTGGGTTTTCCGCCCGAAGACATCATTTTTGACCCCAACATCTTCGCCATTGCCACCGGCATTGAAGAGCACAACAACTACGCGGTGGACTTCATCGAAGCCACGCGCTGGATCAAGGCAAATTTGCCCGGCGCCAAGGTGAGCGGCGGCGTGAGCAACGTGAGTTTCAGCTTCCGGGGCAACGACCCGGTGCGTGAAGCCATCCACACCGTGTTCCTGTACCACGCTATTTCAGCGGGGATGGACATGGGCATCGTCAACGCTGGCATGGTGGGCGTGTACGACGAGCTGGAACCCACCCTGCGCGAGCGGGTGGAGGACGTGGTGCTGAACCGCCGACCCGATGCGGGTGAGCGCCTGGTGGAAGTGGCCGAAAACGCCAAAGGCGCGGCCAAAGACGACAGCAAAAAGAACGAATGGCGTGCCCTGCCCATCCGCGAGCGGTTGAGTCACGCGCTGGTGCGTGGCCAGAACGAGTTCATCACCCAGGACACCGAGGAAATGTGGCAGGAAATCAAGGCCACCGGCGGCCGCCCGCTGCACGTCATTGAAGGCCCGCTGATGGACGGCATGAACGTGGTGGGCGACCTCTTTGGCCAGGGCAAGATGTTTTTGCCCCAGGTGGTGAAAAGCGCCCGCGTGATGAAGCAGGCCGTGGCGCATTTGTTGCCCTACATCGAATCCGAAAAGCTGGCGCTGGAAGCGGCGGGCGGCGATGTGAAAAGCAAGGGCAAGATTGTGATTGCCACTGTCAAGGGCGATGTGCACGACATCGGCAAAAACATCGTCACCGTGGTGCTGCAGTGCAACAATTTCGAGGTGGTCAACATGGGCGTGATGGTGCCCTGCCATGAGGTGCTGGCCCGAGCCAAGGAGGTGGGGGCCGATGTCGTGGGGCTCTCTGGCCTCATCACCCCCAGCCTGGAAGAAATGCAGTACGTCGCAGGCGAAATGGAAAAGGACCCGCATTTTCGGGAGCAGGGCATTCCGCTGCTCATCGGTGGCGCCACCTGCAGCCGCGTACACACCGCTGTGAAAATTGCACCCCACTACAGCGGCCCCGTGGTGTATGTGCCCGATGCCAGCCGCAGCGTGAGCGTGGCGCAAAGCCTGATTGGCGATGGTCGTGTGCAGTTTTTGGCCGAATTGAATGCAGATTACGAGCGCGTGCGCCAGCAACACGCCAACAAGAAGCAGGTGCCGCTGTGGCCACTGGACAAAGCCCGCGCCAACGCCACGCCCATTGACTTCAGCGCCTACACCCCCCCCGTTCCCAAATTCATTGGCCGCCGGGTGTTCAAAAACTACGACCTGGCCGAGATCGCGCAGTACGTTGACTGGGGCCCGTTTTTCCAGACCTGGGACCTCGCCGGGCCCTACCCCGCCATCCTCACCGACGAGGTGGTGGGCGAAGAGGCCCGCCGCGTGTTCTCCGACGCACAGGCCATGCTGAAAAAGATCATTGAGGGCCGCTGGCTCACGGCCAATGCTGTGGTGGGTCTCTGGCCTGCCAACCGTGTCAACCATGACGACATTGCCCTGTACACCGACGAGTCCCGCAGCCAGGTGGCCCTGACCTGGCACGGCCTGCGCCAGCAGACCGAAAAGCAGGAATACACGGACGAAGTCGGCCAGACCCGCCTGCGCCCCAGCCGCTGCCTGGCCGACTTTGTGGCTCCTGCTGAGTTTGCAATAAATGTAGCAAACAAATCAATACAATCAAGCGATAAAGGGCAAGAAAGCTTAACATTTAGTGACTATGTGGGCATGTTTGCGGTGACCACCGGTATTGGGGCTGAGAAGAAAGAGGCTCAGTTTCTGGCCGCTCACGACGACTACAACAGCATCCTGTTCAAAGCCCTGGCCGACCGTCTGGCCGAGGCCTTTGCCGAGCTCATGCACCTGAAGGTGCGCACCGACTTCTGGGGCTACGTGCCCGACGAAGCCTTGTCGGTCAATGACCTCATTGCTGAAAAGTACCAGGGCATTCGTCCCGCACCGGGTTATCCCGCTTGTCCCGATCACAGCGTCAAGCGCAACATGTTTGAGGTGCTGGGCTGTGCCGACATCGGCATGGGCCTGACCGAGAGCCTGGCCATGACGCCAGCGGCCAGCGTCAGCGGTTTCTACCTGAGCCACCCCGAGGCCACGTACTTCAACGTGGGCAAGGTGGGGGATGACCAGGTGGCCGATCTGGTACGGCGCAGCGGCGTACCAGAGCCCGAGACCCGGCGCTTGCTGGCGCCCAATCTGTGAGCGCGGGCGCGCGCTTGCTTTTTTCGACCGTTTCGCCATGAGTAACTTGCCGCACCCTGTCCAATCCGTCGGCTCATCCGAGCACGCAGACCCGCCTGGCCAGCCCGGACCAGTGGTGGCAGCGGTGGAGGACGCCGACTGGCGCACCGTGCTGGAGGGCACGCCGCCGCACATTCTGGAAGCCGTGGGTGCCCTCGTGTCAGCGCACCGCGAGGCCATGGCCACGGTGTTTTACACCACCATGATGGCCGACTCGGAGGCCAGCAGCTTTCTCAGCCACGACGCCGTTCACACCCGCCTGCATGCGTCCATCCAGCGTTGGATGGACACCTTGTTTGGTGGCAACCACCGCCAGCACGCAGCCATGGCCGCCCTGCAACGGCAGGTGGGCGAGGTGCACGCGCGGGCGGAGATTCCGGTGCACTTGGTTTCGCGCGGCATGCGCTTGCTCAAGGTCCGCCTGTTTGACCTGTTGGTGCAGTCGGAGTTGGCGCGCCACGACTTGCTGGTGGCCGCGCAGTACGTCAGCAGCCTGATGGACCTGGCCTTTGCTGAAATGAGCAGCGCCTACGTGCATTCCCACGAACAGGGCGCTCGCACCGACGAAATGTTTCGCATGGTGACGGCGGGCCAGCACGCGGCGCTGGAGCGCCACCGCCAACTCGCTGCCCTGACCGACTGGGAAAACAGCGTGCTGCGCGCCTTGGCCACGGGCGCACCGGTGGGGCACCTGCCCAGGTTGCGGTCGTCGGCGTTTGGGTTGTGGATGCAGCACAAGGCCCCGCTGATGTTTGAAGAGGCCAGAGAGATCGGCGGTGTGGCTCAGCACATTGACCGCCTAGACCACACCCTGCTGCCGCTGATTGCGGTGGACCAGGTGCAGGCCTTGGGCCAGCCCCGGCTCGCTGGGGCAGCGCAGTCTTTGCGAGAATTTCTGGCCGAGCTGGAAGAGTGCCGGTTTCTGGTCAACGCGATGTTCGACCGCCTGTCTGACCTGGAGGCGGGCCGCGATGTGCTGACCCAGCTCTACAACCGCCGTTTTTTGCCGACCATCATGCGCCGGGCGCTGTTGCTGGCGCGCCGCCACGAAAACGCCTTTGGGGTGCTGATGCTGGACGTGGACCACTTCAAGCGGGTCAACGACGACCATGGTCACGAGATAGGTGACCGCGTGCTGCAAAGCGTCGCCAGCTTGCTCATCAGCCACGGCCGGGCCAGCGATTTCTATTTCCGCTACGGTGGAGAAGAGTTTTTGGCCGTGCTCAACGAAGTGACCGAGGCAGACGCGATGGCCGTGGCCGACAAAATCCGCGCACGGGTCGAAGCGGCAGACATTTCGCTGGCCGAGGGAAAGACCATCCGTGTCACCATCAGCATTGGTGTGGCGATGCACAACGGTCACCCGGATTACCGCCACCTCATCAACCGGGCGGACGAGGCGCTGTACGAGGCCAAACGCACCGGTCGCAACCGGGTGTGCCTGGCACCCTGATTCTTCGAGGCGGCCAGGCCGCAGGTCAGGCGGTGCAGTTGCAGCCCAGCCACCACTACCGCCACCCCAGGCGGCCCGGCGGCTAGGTACGCGTCACAACGGCTTGAAGCCACTGTCCTTGATGATTTTGGTCCAGGTGGCGCGGTAGGCGGCTTCGCGCTCGGCCAGTTGGGCGCCGCTCATGAAGCCCACCGTCAGCCCCATTGCGCCCAGGCGGTTTTTCACCTCGGGCAGGGCGATGGCGGTGGCCAGGGCGTTGGACAGACGGGTGAGTTCGGCTTTGGGTGTGGCGGCAGGTGCAAACAGGCCGTAGTAGGGCATGTCTTCCAGGCCGCCCATGCCCAGCTCGGAAAGGGTGGGTACGTCAGGCAGTGCGGCCTGGCGCTGGCCACCGAGCACCGCCACCACCCGCAGCTTGCCGGCTTTGTGGTTCTCCATGAAATCCGGCACCGAGCCCACGCCGGCGGCAATCTGGTTGCCCAGCATGTCGCCCATCATGGGTGCGCTGCCTCGGTAGGGCGCTGCCACCAGGTCCAGCCCATGCTTCTGGCCAATCAGCCGCACCAGAAATTCGGGCGTGGAAGCAGGGGCCGGAATGCCCACCGCGCCTTTGCCCTGTCCTGCGCCCTTGACCCAGGCCACGTACTCGTTGAAGGACTTGGCGGGCGTGCCACCTGAGACGGCCAGGGCGTTCACGAAGGTCGCAAAGCCGGCCACGGGCACAAAGTCGGTGGCGGGGTTGAAGCCTGGGTTTTGCATAACCAGCGGCAGGATGGTGACGGTATGGTCGTGGCTGACAAACAGGGTGTGACCATCGGCTGGCGCGGCTTTGAGGGCCTGTGCCGCGATCTGACCGCCAGCGCCCGGCTTGTTTTCTACGATGACGGGTTGGCCCAGTGCGTCTTTCAGGTGCTCGCCCAGGATGCGTGCAATGGCATCGGTGCCACCACCGGCCGGAAACCCCACCAGCAGCTTGACGGGTTTGGCCGAGGTGGCCGTGGCCTGGGCATGTGCTTTGTCGGGTGCGCCGCCCAGGCCCATGGCCAGCAGCGCGGCTGCGGCCAGTGCCGCCCAGCCCAGCCTGCGCCGCATGGTCTCGGAAACACCCTGGTGGGAGGGCATCGGAGAACGGGCATGGCCCAGATCGCGTGCGTGCGCGGGAATCGGGTGGTGGAGGTGGCCCATGGGCAAACCCTTTCGGTGTGGATGAAAACGAAAACGATACCAGAGCCCGACCCTCACCAGCGCCTTCTGTCACCTTGGTGTGGGCACGGTGCGTGGTGGTGCAGACGGCAGTCCGGCAGTGCGGCAGGGAAGCCTGGCTGCGTTCAGGCCTGGCCTTGCAGACCGCGCCTGTATTGCAGGGCCTCGGCCAGGTGGCTGGTTTGGACATGGTCGGCCCCAGCGAGGTCGGCAACCGTGCGCGCTACCTTCATGGCGCGGTGGGTGCTGCGTGCCGACCAGCCCAGCCGGGTGGCCGCCTTGTGCAGGAATTGGCGCGCGCTGTCGTCCAGCCGCACATGGGTATCCAGACCGGCGCCTTGCAGCGCATGGTTGGTGTGTCCCTGTCGGTTGATGGCCATAGTTTGTGCCAAAAAAACCCGTTTTCGCACGTCCTGGCTGGATTCATTGCTATGGCTGGCCTGACCCGTGGACTGAGTGGATGCCAGCAGCTCGTGGGGTGGCAGGGCCGGCACATCCACATGCAAGTCAATGCGGTCCAGCAAGGGTCCGCTGATCTTGCCCTGGTAGCGGGAAATTTGGTCAGGGGTGTCGCGGCAGGCACGGGTAGGGTGGCCCAGGTAGCCGCAGGGGCAGGGGTTCATGGCTGCGATGAGTTGAAACCTCGCTGGAAACTCGGTTTGCCTCGCCGCCCGTGCAATGCGGATGAGCCCAGTCTCCAGCGGCTCACGCAGGGCCTCCAGCGCGGCGCGGGGAAACTCGGGCAACTCGTCCAGAAACAGCACGCCGTGGTGGGCCAGCGAAATTTCGCCAGGCCGTGGTGGCGAGCCTCCACCCACCATGGCCACTGCGCTGGCGCTGTGGTGCGGAGCGACGGTGGGGCGTTGGCCCCACTGCGCCAGGGCAAACCGCCCCACCAGCGAGGCGATGGCGGCGCTCTCCAGTGCCTCGGTAGTGGTCATGGGTGGCAACAGGCCTGCAAAGCGGTGAGCCAGCATGCTTTTGCCCGACCCCGGTGGGCCGCTCATGAGCAGGCTGTGGCCGCCTGCAGCGGCAATTTCCAGCGCGCGGCGGGCACCCGCCTGGCCTTTGACATCGCGCAGATCCAGGTGGTGGGCCGGTGGCGGCGGTGCGCCAGGGGCCAGTGTGGCCCAGCCGTCGGCGTCGGCCGCGCCTTCGGGCCCGAGAGTTTCAGCAGGCGCGGGCCGAAAAGCGTTGACCACATCCAGCAGATGCCTGGCGCGCACCACTTTGGTGCCCGGTACCAGCGCAGCTTCTTCAGCGCTGCCGGGGGGCAGCACCAGGGTGTGGGTGGTGTTGCCGCTGTGGTGCACGCCCAGCGCCATGGCCAGGGCGCCGCGCACTGGTCGAAGTTCGCCGCTCAGGCTGAGCTCACCGGCAAATTCGTGGCCCGCAAGGCGCTCGGTGTCGATCAGGCCACTCGCCGCCAGCAGCCCCAGGGCAATGGGCAGGTCAAAGCGGCCACCGTCCTTGGGCAAATCGGCCGGGGCCAGGTTGACCGTGATGCGCTTGTTGCTTGGAAACTCCAACCCACTGTTTTGCAGCGCACAGCGCACCCGCTCGCGCGCTTCCTTCACCTCGGTGTCTGCCAGACCCACCAAAGTGAAGCTGGGCAGGCCATTGGCCAGGTGCACCTCCACGCACACCGGCGGGGCTTCCAGACCCAGTAACGCACGGCTTTGGACCACGGACAGGCTCATGGTGTCACTCCTTGCCGCGCCATCGGCAGGGTGGCTCGCCAATCACACCAATTTGGTGCATTTATGGGGTGTGTGGGCACAAAACCGGGTGGCCCCTGCGCTTCAGAGCCCAGGCGGCCATGCCCAGGCGCCTGTCCACTGAGGCGTCCGGCCAGGCGGGTGGGTGGTGTGGGTGATGTGAGTTGGCACGGTCCGTGCTTGATGGTCGTCATCGTTTGACCCTGAGGAGTTGATTCCATGAAACTTGTAACCGCCATCATTAAACCCTTCAAGCTCGATGAGGTGCGCGAAGCGCTCTCCGGCATCGGCGTGCAGGGCATCACCGTGACCGAGGTCAAGGGCTTTGGTCGCCAGAAAGGCCACACGGAGCTGTACCGCGGCGCCGAGTATGTGGTCGATTTCCTGCCCAAGGTCAAGGTAGAGGCTGCCGTGGACGACAGCCTGGTGGACCGAGTCATCGAAACCATTGAGGGCGCAGCCCGGACCGGAAAAATCGGCGACGGCAAGATTTTTGTCACGCCCCTGGAGCAAGTGGTCCGCATCCGCACCGGTGAAACCGGCAAAGAAGCGCTCTGACCCGCCCACCCAACACCGACTCAGAAAGACACCACCATGAAAAAAATATTTGCCTCATTGGTGCTGGGCCTCGGCCTGGCCTTTGGCGGGGCGGGCATCCATGCCCAGACCGCGGCTCCTGCTGCAGATGCGCCCGCTGCCGTGACTGCGGCTGCTGACCCGGCCACTGCCACGCCCGCCTTGGCGGAAGCGCCAGCCGCCGCCGCTGCGGTTGCCGATGCAGCACCCGCCGCCGAAGCCGCCGCGCCCGAGCCCACCGTCAACAAAGGCGATGTGGCGTGGATGATGGTGGCCACCATCCTCGTGATTCTGATGGTCGTGCCCGGCCTCGCGCTGTTCTACGGCGGCCTGGTTCGCAGCAAAAACATGCTGTCGGTGCTGATGCAGGTCATGGTGGTGTTCTCGCTCATCACCGTGCTGTGGGCCACGTACGGCTACAGCCTGGCGTTCGGTGGGGAGGGCCTGATCATCGGCAACCTGGACAAGGTGTTCCTGAGCGGGGTGACCATGGCATCGCTGGCTGACACGTTCACGCCCGAGGCCAAGATTCCCGAGTTCATCTTCATTGCCTTCCAGGCTACCTTTGCAGGCATCACCTGTGCGCTGATCGTCGGCTCCTTCGCCGAGCGCATGAAGTTCTCTGCCGTGCTGCTGTTCTCTGCCATCTGGTTCACCTTCAGCTACACCCCCATTGCCCACATGGTGTGGGGTGCTGGTGGTTACCTGCTCGACAAGGGTGCACTGGACTTCGCCGGCGGTACCGTCGTGCACATCAACGCGGCCATGGCCGGTCTGGTGGGTGCCTACATGGTGGGCAAGCGCATTGGCTACGGCAAAGAGTCCATGGCACCCCACAGCCTGACGCTGACCATGGTGGGTGCTTCCCTGCTGTGGGTGGGCTGGTTCGGTTTCAACGCCGGTTCTGCCCTGGAAGCCAACGCCTCTGCCACGCTGGCCTTCATCAACACTTTGGTGGCCACCGCCGCTGCTGTTTTGGCCTGGTGTGTGGGTGAGGCGCTGGGCAAAGGAAAGGCCTCCATGCTGGGTGCGGCCTCGGGTGCAGTGGCCGGTTTGGTGGCCATCACGCCAGCCTGCGGTTCCGTTGGCCCCATGGGTGCCATCGTCATCGGTCTGGCCTCTGGTTTCCTGTGTCTGTGGGGTGTGGGCGGCCTGAAGAAAATGCTGGGTGCCGATGACTCGCTGGATGTGTTCGGTGTGCACGGTGTGGGCGGCATTGTGGGTGCCCTCTTGGTGGGCGTGTTTGCTGCCCCCGGCCTGGGCGGCACGGGTGCCGACGACTTCAGCATCGGCAGCCAGTTGCTGATCCAAGCCGAAGGCGTGGTGATCACCATGGTGTGGTCCAGCGTGGTGGCTTTCATTGCCTTCAAACTGGTGGACATGGTCATTGGCCTGCGTGTCACCGAAGAGGAAGAACGCGAAGGTCTGGACATCTCCAGCCACGGTGAGACTGCCTACAGCCGCTGATATCGGTAGGGGGTGCCCCGGCGCATCCCCTCTTTGTTGTCTTGTGAATGAGCCCGTGGCTGTCAGCAGCCCCGGGCTCATTTTTCTTTGCCCGGCCAGCGGCTATAACTGGGACCATTCTCAACACACGGCAACCGACGGAGACACCGACATGGGCCCCACGCCAATGACCACACCACACCACACCCTGCCGCAGACAACGGAGGCGCTTGCCCCAGGGCGAAGAAGGTGGCGCATGGCGTGGGGGCTGGCGCTGGCCTTGGGTGTGGCGCTGCCCCACGGTGCGGCGCAGGCCGGATGGACCCAGCCCTTCGGCCTTGCATTCGGCCAGTCTGTCGCGTGGGCTGTGTCAGCCGCGCAGACCACAAAGACCGGCTCGGCGAAAGCCCCAGTGAAAGCGAAGGCAAAGGTCAAAGCGAAAAAAGTGAAACGCACCGCCACCAAAAAGACCGCCGCCGCTTCACTGCCAGAGCGCACGCCCAGTGGGGAGACCGTGGAGAACCGTGAGCGCCGCCTGACCCGGGAGTGCCGGGGGCGGCCCAACGCAGGAGCTTGTCTGGGGTATGCCCAATAGGGAGGGCGTGCGTGCGCAATTTTCCGGGGCAGTGGTGTTCAAAAAATTCATCGCGCACTGAAGGCGTGCTCGCTACCATGCGGGCATGAACCACGCCCTCACCACCCACCTGGTCGAACCCATTGCCCGCGCCGCCGCCAGCGGCCAGGCGCTGCGCATCCGTGGAGGTGGCAGCAAAGATTTTTATGGCCTGCGGCTTGATGGCGATGTGCTGGACACCCGGGGCTACAGCGGCATCGTGGCTTACGAGCCCACTGAGCTGGTGGTCACCGTGCGTGGCGGGACGCCACTGGCCGAGCTGGATGCCGTGCTGGCCGACAAAGGGCAAAGCCTGGCGTTCGAGCCACCCCACTGGGGGGCGGCCACGGTCGGGGGCATGGTGGCGGTTGGCCTCAGCGGCCCCGCCAGGGCCAGCGTGGGGGCGGTGCGCGACTTTGTGCTGGGGGCCGTGGTGGTCAACGGCCGGGCCGAGGTGCTGACCTTTGGTGGGCAGGTCATGAAAAACGTTGCAGGCTATGACGTCAGCCGCATCATGGCCGGGGCCATGGGCACGCTGGGCGTGCTGGCCGAGGTGTCGCTCAAGGTGCTGCCTGTGGCCCCCGCCCAAGCTACTTTGGCATTCGAAATGGACCAGGCGCAGGCGCTGGCCGCTCTCAACCGCTGGGGCGGGCAGCCGCTGCCGCTCAACGCCAGTTGCTGGGTGTCTGACCAGGGCCGGGCCATGTTGTATGTGCGGCTTCGGGGGGCGGTGGCGGCGGTGGAGTCTGCCTGCCGCAGCATGGGCGGCCAGGTGCTGGACGATGCCACGACGGCGCCCGACTGGGTGGCCTGCCGCGAGCAGCGCCTGCCGTTTTTTACTGCCCCGTCGCCTGATGCCTGTCTGTGGCGGGTATCGGTGCCGCAGACGACTCCGGTGCTGCCGCTGGCCGCTCAGGGCCCGGTTGACCAACTGGTGGAGTGGCACGGTGCGCTGCGCTGGCTGTGGGCCCCTGCCCAGGTGGGTGCCGAGTTGCGCGCCGCTGCCCAGGCGGTGGGCGGGCATGCCACCCTGTGGCGCGCACCCGCCGGGGTGGATAAGGCTGCACACGGCGTGTTTGCGCCGCTGTCCGGGCCTCAGTTGGCCATTCACCGCCGCCTGAAGGCCGAGTTCGACCCGGCTGGCATTTTCAACCCCGGGCGCCTGTACCCGGAGTTTTGACCGCCTAACGTTGACCGCCGAGTTCTGCCCTCCCGACTGCGCACACCACACCCCATGCAAACCAACCTAGCACCCCAGTACCGGGATACACCCGAGGGCCAAGAGGCCGAGTCCATCCTGCGCAACTGTGTGCACTGTGGCTTTTGCACCGCCACCTGCCCCACCTACCAGCTGCTGGGCGACGAGCTGGACGGCCCCCGTGGGCGCATTTACCTCATCAAGCAGGTGTTTGAGGGGTCAACCCCCACCCGCAGCACGCAGCTGCACCTGGACCGCTGCCTGACCTGCCGCAACTGCGAGAGCACCTGCCCCAGCGGAGTGCAGTACGGCCATCTGCTGGACATCGGGCGCAAAGTGGTCGATGCCCAAGTGCCCCGCCCCCTGCTTGAGCGTGTAGTGCGCACAGCCCTCAAAGAGGGGCTGCCGTCGCCGGTGTTTGGCCCGGCGCTGAAGATGGGCCAACTGGTACGCGATCTGTTGCCCGCCAACCTCAAAAACAAGGTGCCCGCCCGCCAGAACGCGGGTGCCTGGCCCACCCGCACCCATGCGCGCAAGGTGCTGATGCTGGCAGGCTGTGTGCAGCCTGCCATGTCGCCCAACATCAACACCGCCACTGCGCGGGTGCTGGATGCCGCTGGCATCCAAACCGTGGTGGCCGACAAGGCGGGTTGCTGCGGTGCCGTCCGTTTCCACCTGAACGACCACGATGGCGGCAAGGCCGACATGCGCGCCAACATCGACGCCTGGTGGCCGCACATCGAATCGGGTGTGGAAGCCATTGTCATGAACGCGTCGGGCTGCGGTGTGATGGTCAAAGACTACGGCCATGTGCTCAAGGATGACCCGCTGTACGCCGACAAAGCCCAGCGCATCAGCGCCATCACCCGCGACCTGAGCGAACTCCTGCCCACGTTGGTGCCATTGCTGCGTGACCGGGTAGATGCCCACCTGGCCGCCCAGAGCGGGCCGGTGGCTTTTCACCCGCCCTGCACGCTGCAGCACGGCCAGCAACTCAAAGGCGGCGTCGAGAAGCACATGGCCGAGCTGGGTTTTCAGATCCAGGTGGCGCGGTGCGAGCCGCATCTGTGCTGCGGCTCGGCCGGTACCTACTCGGTGACCAACCCCAAAATTGCCTACGAGCTGCGCGACCGCAAGCTTGGCCACCTGGCGGAGCTGTCGCCCAGGGTCATTGCATCGGCCAACATCGGCTGCATCACCCACCTGCAAAGCGGCACGGCCACGCCGGTTCAGCACTGGGTGGAGGTGCTGGATGCGGTGCTGCAGCAGCGCACCGCCACGGCCGCCATCTCCGCCTCTGCGGCCACCGCCAGCTGAGCGTACCGGCCATGCTGCCCGCCCTGACAGCTTTGCTGCTGCTGCAACTGGTGGGTGAGGTGCTGGCGCGCTGGTTCCAGTGGCCGGTGCCCGGCCCGGTGGTTGGCATGGCGCTGGCGCTGTTGGGCCTGCGGCTGTATCCCGCCGGGCTGGCGCAGCTGCGCCCCACTGCGCAGGGTTTGCTGGCGCATCTGTCTCTGTTGTTTGTGCCGGCTGGTGTGGGCGTCATGCTGCACCTGCGCCGCCTGGGCGATGAGGCGCTGGCCATTGGCGTGGCCCTGGTGCTGAGCACGTGGATCAGCATGGCCGTGACCGCCTGGGTGTCGAGCTGGCTCATGCGCTGGGCGGCGCCACCCCAGCCACCCCAGCCTTCCCAGCCACCAGCACAGCCAGGGCCATGAACCCAGTCGCCGCTGCACCGGCTGCAGCCAGGGATGCTGCGATGGGCGCTTCGGTGCCCAGTGCACCTGCCGATCTGGTCGCCGCACTGGCTGAGGTGTGGGTGTACCTGTCGGCCACCCCGCTCTTGGGCCTGGCCGCCACCCTGGTGGCCTACCAGCTTGCATTTGCCGCTTACCGCCGCAGCGGCTTCAACCCATTGGTCAATCCGGTGGCGCTGGCCGTGGCTTTGCTGGGGGTGGGCCTGTGGGCCACCGCCACGCCCTATGCGGTGTACTTCGAGGGGGCCAAGTTCGTGCACTTCCTGCTGGGTCCGGCCACGGTGGCGCTGGCCATTCCACTGTACGAGCAACTGCCTCGCCTCAGGACCCTGTGGCTGCCCTTGCTGGGTGGTCTGGTGGCAGGCACCCTGGCAGGCACGGCGTCGGCGCTGCTGCTGGGCGGCTGGCTGGGGGCCTCGCCCGCTACGCTGGCCTCGCTGGCGCCCAAGTCGGTCACGACCCCGGTGGCGATGGGCATTGCAGAGGCCATCGGCGGGCTGCCCTCCCTCACCGCTGTGCTGGTGGTGTGCACCGGCATTGTGGGGGCCGCCACGGCGCGTTCGCTGTTCAATGTGCTGCGCATCCACGACCCGGTGGTGCGTGGCTTCGCTCTGGGCACGGCGGCCCATGGCATTGGTACCGCACGGGCCTTTCAGGTCAGCGACACCATGGGGGCGTTCTCCGGGCTGGCCATGGGTTTATCGGCCTTGTTCAGTGCCCTGACGCTGCCATGGGTAGCCGCTTGGCTGCTTTCAGTTGTATAAATTTGTAGCAAACTATCGTTTATAGGCAAGCGCAAAACCCATAAAACATCATAAATAATTCGTCAACGACCACCCCCTACATCCAGCACGGCGCCAGTGGTGTAGCTGGCCCCGGACCCCAGCAGCCAGACGATGGCCTGTGCCACTTCCTCGGGCAAGCCTGGGCGCTGCATGGGGATGGAGCTGGCCATGCGCTGGGCTCGGTCGGGTTGCCCGCCGCTGGCGTGGATGTCGGTGGCGATGATGCCGGGGCGCACCGCATTGACCCGAATGCCCTCGGCGGCCACCTCGCGCGCCAGCCCCACGGTGAAGGTGTCCACGGCCCCTTTGCAGGCGGCGTAGTCCACATACTGGCCAGGCGCGCCCAGCACGGCAGCCACACTGGAGACGTTGACAATGGCCCCGCCTGAGCCGCCGTACCGGGTGCTCATGCGGCGCACCGCTTCGCGGGCACACAGCAGGCTGCCGAACACGTTGGTGCCCCACTGGCGCTGTAGCCGGGCTGCGCCCATGTCGGCCAGGCGGCAGGCCACGTCCACCACCCCGGCGTTGTTCACCAGGCCCGTCAGGGTGCCCAGCTTGGCATCCACCTGCTCAAACAGGCGCAGCACGTCGGCCTCTTGCGATACGTCGCTCCGCACGGCCATGGCCCTCCCGCCCTGGCTGCGGATGTGGCGCACCACCTCGTCGGCCGCCAGCGAGTTGGACCGGTAGTTCACCGCCACCGCCCAGCCTTGCCGTGCGGCCAGGCAGGCGGTGGCCGCGCCAATGCCTCGGGATGCACCGGTGACCAGCAGCACGCCCATGGGGTCAGTGGGGGGTGGCATTCCGTGTCGGGGGTCAGGTTTGGCTGCGGGCCAGGTAGCGGTTGCGCCAAAACACGATGCCCAGTGCTCCCGCCACCACCACCATGGCCCCCACTGCCCACCACAGACCCAGGCTGGTGTGGATGAGCGGCAGGAATTCAAAGTTCATGCCAAAAAAGCCGGTGATGAAGTTGAGCGGCAAAAAGATGGCGGTGAGCGCGGTCAGCATCTTCATGATTTCGTTGGTGCGGTGGCTTTGGGCGCTGAAATGCATTTGCACCGCCGTCTCGGTGTTGGTGGCCAAGCGCTGGACGTGCCGCACCATGCGGTCGATGTGCTCGATCACATCCCGGCTCCGAGCCCGCAAGAGCTCGCGCTCGTTCAACACCGCTGCCGCTTCGTGGCTGGTGGATTGTTCTTCCAGGTTTCGAAGCCATTTTTGCAAGGCGTTGCGCTGGCTGTCGCACAGGTCTTCCAGCGCGTGCAGGTGGTTGCGGGCGGCCAGGAGGGCGCGCCAGTTCACAAAGCGGGTGCCAGGGTCCAGCAGAGCGGCTTCCCAGTGGTCCAGCTGGTCTGTCAGTGGCTTGCGCAGATCCAGGAAGCGGTCCACCAAGTGGCTGGCCATGCGCAGCATGAGGTCAGCCGGGGACGTGGGCAGTTTGCCGGGGCTCATGGCCACCAGGCGCTGCAACATGTCGGCGCGCGTTGGGCAGTGCTCGGCGTGGACGCTGAGCAGCAGGCGCTCGAACACCACCATGCCCACGGGCAGGGTGTGCAGGCGCGCCAGGATGGGCGGCCCCAACCGTTTGCGCGGGCGGCTGGTGGCGATGGGTGGTGCGTGTGAGGGGGTGGTGCCGGTGGCGGTGCTGGGGCTGTCGGCCGGCGTCGCCAGCTGGCGAAGAATGACGAGGTCGTAGTGGCGGGTGTCGTCGTGGTTGGAGGGGTGCTGGGTGTTGAGCAGGTCGCGCAGGTGCAGCTCCAGCAGGGGTACACCCACCCACCGCTCAAGCTGGGTGAGCCAGGTGTGGGGGTCTGTGCTCAGCTCATCTTGTGACAGGGCGCACCACACGAAACCGCCACTGGGCAGTTGGTTGGGCGGAGTGGCCAGTGCCAGTGGTCCGGCGGCGCTCAGGTGCAGCAGCTCCATGGAGGGCGGGGGTGCAGGTGCTTGCTCAGGCGCGCAGCAGCCGGGCCGCATCGCGGGCAAAGTAGGTCAGCACCCCGTCGGCCCCCGCGCGTTTGAAGGCCAGCAGGCTCTCCATCATCACCGCGTCGTGGTCCAGCCAGCCGTTTTGGGCGGCGGCTTTCAGCATCGCGTATTCGCCCGACACCTGGTAGGCAAAGGTGGGCATGTGGAACTGGTCTTTCACACGGCGCACCACGTCCAGGTAGGGCATCCCGGGTTTCACCATCACCATGTCGGCACCCTCGGCAATGTCCAGCGCCACCTCCCGCAGAGCCTCGTCGGTGTTGCCAGGGTCCATCTGATACACCTTTTTGTTGGCCTTGCCCAGGTTGGCAGCCGAGCCCACCGCGTCGCGGAAGGGGCCATAAAAGGCGCTAGCGTACTTGGCGCTGTAGGCCATGATGCGGGTGTGCACATGCCCCTTGGCCTCCAGCGCCGATCGGATAGCTCCGATGCGCCCGTCCATCATGTCGCTGGGGGCCACAATGTCCACTCCCGCTTCGGCCTGGGTCAGCGCCTGGCGCACCAGTACCTCGACGGTGGCGTCGTTGATGATGTAGTTGGCCTCGTCCAGCAGGCCGTCCTGGCCGTGGCTGGTGAAGGGGTCCAGGGCCACGTCGGTCATCACCCCCAGGTCGGGAAATTCCTTCTTGAGGGCCCGCACAACCGTGGGCACCAGGCCGTCGGGGTTGGTGGCTTCCTGGCCGTCGGGGGTCTTCAGGTGCTGGCTGATGACCGGGAACAGAGCCATGACAGGGATGCCCAGTTTCACACAGTCTTCGGCCACGGGCAGCAGCAGGTCCAGGCTTAGGCGTTCTACGCCGGGCATGGAGCCGACGGCTTCGCGGCGGCCCTGGCCTTCCAGCACAAACACTGGGTAAATCAGGTCGTGAGGTGTGAGCGCATGCTCGCGCACCAGGTTGCGGGTGAAGGTGTCGCGGCGCAGGCGGCGTGGGCGGGACAGTGGAAACGGCGGCAGGGGCGTGTGGGCGGTCATGGTGTGTGGGCGTGTAGCGGTGTTGTGAGGGGTGGGGGCGACCCGTTCGGCACACTGGGCTCGATGGCGGCGGGTGGTCGAGGCGCAGCCACCGCCAGCCGATGATCGGTCAATCGCCAACCCCGAGGGCCATGTGCTGCGTCCAGTGCCTGCATTGTGTCTGGCTTGGTTGCCATCTGGGGCAGAGCGGGCGTAGGCATCTTGTCATCGAGGGGACATTTTGCGCCGTGCGGCTTGTCAGGCTTTGGCAAGTTCGGTTAAACTTCTCACTGGGCTGTCGAAAGACGGCCCCCCGCTTTTCCTCCCTGAGCGGGTGCCTTGGAGTGTGACAGCTTAAAAGGCATTTCAGCCCGGCCCATTGGCCGGGCTTTTTTTTGTGCGCCCGGCATGGACGCGCAACGACCGGGCACATCCGCCCCAGTTTCTGCGGGCGCTGACGCTGCGCACAGAGCCTGCGGTCTACACTCGGGCCATGCTTTGGGTCAAATCCTTTCACATCGTGTTCGTGGCCAGCTGGTTTGCCGGTTTGTTCTACTTGCCACGGATATTTGTCAACCTGGCCATGGTGCCTCCTGGCAGCGACGCGGAACGCCAGCGGCTGCGGCTGATGGCGCGCAAGCTGATGCGTTTTACCCATCTGCTCATGGTGCCTGCTGTGGTGCTGGGGGTGTGGCTGTGGGCGGGTTACGGCATTGGCTGGGGGCCGGGCAATGGCTGGATGCACGCCAAGCTGGCGGTGGTGCTTCTGGTGTTGGGCTACCACCACGCCTGCGGCGTGATGCTCAAGAAGCTGGAGGCTGGCACCAACACCCGTGGCCACGTCTGGTACCGCTGGTTCAACGAGTTGCCAGTGATCATGCTGGTGGTGGCTGTGTGCCTGGTGGTGGTCAAGCCATTCTGATGCACGATGGGGCAGCGCACGCTCGCATGGCCCATGGCAGCGCTGTTGTCGGCGCTCATTGTGTACGCCAGCCTGTACCCATTTGACGGTTGGCGCTTGTCCGGGCAGCCGCCCTGGGCTTTTCTCACCGCGCCTCTGCCCCGCTACTGGACGTGGTTCGATGTGCTCAGCAACTGGCTGGGCTATGTGCCACTTGGGTTTTTGTGTGTGCTGGTGGCCCTGCGTTCTGGTGCGTCTCGCCTCGGCTGGTGGCTGCTGGTGCTGTACCCCAGCCTGTTGTCGCTGCTGATGGAGACGGTACAGGGCTACCTGTCGGCGCGTGTGTCGTCGAATGTGGACTGGATGTTGAACTCCGCCGGCGGTGTCATGGGTGCCGGGCTGGCGTGGGGCCTGTCGCGCACCACCGCTATGCAGCGTTGGCAGCGCTGGCGGGGGCATTGGTTCGAGGCCGATGCCCATGGCGCATTGGTTCTGCTGGCCCTGTGGCCTGCGGCCTTGCTCTACCCCACACCCCTGCCGTTTGGGGTGGGGCAGGTCGGGTGGATGTTGTACGCCACCGCAGCCCAGACCCTGGAGGGCACAGGCCTGGCCCACTGGCTGCCGGTGGTGCTGGAGGACCCCCGGCCACTGAGTCCGTTGTTCCAGGCGGTTTGCATGGCCCTGCTGCTGCTGGCGCCTTGTCTGCTGGGCTACTCGGTGCTGCGTGGCACTACCCGGCGTGCGCTGCTGTTGGTGGTCGTTGTGGGCGGCTCGGTGGTGGTGGAGGGCTTGTCCGCAGCACTGACCTACGGGCCAGCGCACGCCTGGAAGTGGCTCACGCCACCAGCGGTGCTGGCGCTGGGCATGGTGATGGTGTTGGGGTTGCTCAGTGCCAGCCTGTCGCGCCGCGCCTGCGTGGTCTGGCTCGTGTGGGTGTTGCTGACGGGGCTGGCACTGCTCAACAGCTCGCCCGCGACGCCCTACTTTGCCGAGTCATTGCAGGTGTGGGCACAGGGGCGCTTCATCCGTTTTCATGGGGTGACGCAGTGGCTGGGCTGGCTGTGGCCCTATGTGGCCATGGTCCACGCAGCCGCACACATCAGCGGCCGCCGTGCGGTGCGGCTGGACACGCGGCTGCAGGATTAGGCCAGCGTCCACCTGGTCAACCCATGCGCCAGCCCCCTCTGTCAGCCCCGAGGGCGTCTTTGCCCGGCGCAGGCTCCTAAAATCTCCGCATGAACACCACAGCCTCCTCCGATTCGTACTACCAGCGGCACATTTTTTTCTGCACCAATGCCCGTGAGGGAGGTGCTGCTTGCTGCGCACAGCACCTGGCTACCCAGGCCTTCGAGCACTGCAAGGCCCAGGCCAAGTCGCAGGGCTTGCTGGGGGCGGGCAAGGTCCGGGTGAACAAGGCTGGTTGCCTGGACCGCTGTGCGGGGGGGCCCATTGCGGTGGTGTACCCCGAGGCGGTTTGGTACACCTATGTGGACATGGACGACATCGATGAAATTGTGACCTCCCACCTGGCGGGCGGTGAGGTGGTGCAGCGCTTGCTGACCCCTCCCGATGTCGGTCGTTGAATTTTTTCTGGCGATTTATGCCTTTTACGCTTATTTGGTATAAATAGTTAGCTATTGAATGTATGAATTCCAGTACCCAACTCTGCACAATCGAAGGCCCGGTAGGCACCCTGGAAGTCGCTATCGACGAACCCGAGGGTGAGTGCCGTGGCGTGGCCGTGCTGAGCCACCCCCACCCCTTGTTTGGCGGGAGCCTGAGCAACAAGGTGGTGCAAACCTTGGCGCGAGCCTATGTGCAGCAAGGGTGGCGAGCCGTTCGGTTTAATTTCCGGGGGGTGGGTCGCAGCGCAGGCGCACACGACGGCGGTGTGGGCGAGCTGGACGATTTGCTGGCCGTGGTTCAGGCGCACGCGCCCTCGGGGCCGCTGAGCCTGGCAGGCTTCTCGTTTGGCGCTTTTGTCACCAGCCATGCCGTGACCCGGTTGCATGGCAGTCGGACACTGGCTCAGGTGCTGTTGGTGGGCACGGCCGCCAGTCGGTTCGATGTGGCACCCATTCCGGCGGAACTCCATGCCCGCACCCTGGTCATCCATGGGGAGGCCGACGATACGGTGCCATTGGCATCGGTGTTGGACTGGGCGCGGCCCCAGCACCTTCCGGTGGTGGTTGTGCCGGGGGTGGCCCATTTTTTTCATGGGCAATTGCCTTTGCTCAAGGCCCTCGCGGTGCGCCATCTGGCGGCGTGAGGGCGCGCAGCCCCGGGTCGGTGACCTGAGGCCCCGCGCATCTTCCCTGGAGAGTGCCCTGCGATCGCTCCGTCGAGCTTGGTGGGACCGCAGGGTGCTGTGTTTGTCCATCTAATGAAAGTTTGAATGTTGATTTCCCGTGTTTCCCACTGGTCTGTCCCGTCGCAGTGGTCCCGTGTGGCCGCCGCCTGTCTGCTGTCAACCGCCTGTCTGTCGGTGGGGGCGCAGGCGCTGACCCCGCCGGAAATTGCCGGCAAGGCCTATCTGCTGCTCGATGTGACATCGTCCCAGGTGCTGGCCGCCAAAGACCCCGACATGGCCGTGGAGCCGGCGTCGCTGACCAAGCTCATGACGGCGTACCTGGTGTTTGATGCCCTGCGAACCAAGAAGCTGAGCCTTGAGCAAACCCTCTCGGTGAGTGAGCGAGCCTGGAAGATGCCTGGCTCGCGCATGTTCATTGACCCCAGCATGCAGGTGCCGGTCGAAGACTTGCTCAAAGGCATGATTGTTCAGTCGGGTAACGATGCCACGGTGGCGCTGGCCGAAGGCGTGGGCGGGACGGTGGAACGCTTTGTGGAGCTCATGAACCAGCAGGCCAAAGCCCTGGGCATGAATGGCACACAGTTTCGCAACCCCGAGGGGCTGACCGCGGCTGGCCACTTCACCACCGCGCGCGATCTCGGGCTGTTGGCGACCCGGCTCTTGGCAGATTTCCCAGAGTACGTGCCGTACTATGCCATTCAGCGCTACCGCTACGCAGGCACGCCCAAGTCCAACGACACCAACCGCAACACCTTGCTGTTTCGCGACCCCTCGGTCGATGGGTTCAAGACCGGCCACACCAACGCCGCGGGATATTGCCTGGTGTCCACCGCACGGCGGGCAGTGCCCACCCTGGGTGAGGGCCCTGCTGGTCAGCGCCGCCTCATCAGCGTGTTGTTGGGTGCCAGCAGCGAAAACATGCGGGCCAGCGAGAGCCAGAAGTTGCTCAACTGGGGCTACACCGCGTACGAGGCGGTGCGTCTGGTCCAAGCCGGCAAACCTGTGGTGGAGCTGCCCGTCTGGAAAGGCAAACAGGCAACCGTCAAGCTCGGTCTGCCCAATGGCGTGGTGGTGTCAGTGCCCACCGGGACTGCGGGTCAGCTCAAGACCGAGGTGTTGCGGGACGACCCCCTGGTGGCACCGCTGCAGGCTGGCCAATCCCTGGGCGTGTTGAAGGTCTCGCGTGCCGATGGAACGGTGCTGTCCGAGGTGCCACTGCAGGTGCTGGAAACCGTGCCAGAGGCCGGTGTGCTGGGCCGGGCCTGGGATGCGATCCGTCTGTGGATCAAGTGATCTGTCCGCAGATGACTGGCGCAAGCGCCTGTTCCGTGCTACATTCGAGGGCTTTTCGGAATTTTCCGGAGGGATTTCTTTTGCCAATTTAAACGTTTAGGGACGTTTCATGCCAACCATCAATCAACTCATTCGTCACGGGCGGGAGGTCGAAAAGATCAAATCCAAGAGCCCCGCGATGGAAAACTGCCCCCAGCGCCGCGGCGTGTGCACCCGTGTGTACACCACGACGCCCAAGAAGCCCAACTCCGCGCTGCGTAAGGTCGCCAAGGTGCGTCTGACCAACGGTTTCGAGGTCATCTCGTACATCGGCGGTGAAGGTCACAACCTGCAAGAGCACTCTGTGGTGCTCGTGCGCGGCGGTCGTGTCAAGGATTTGCCCGGTGTGCGTTACCACATCGTGCGTGGCTCGCTCGACTTGCAAGGCGTGAAAGACCGCAAGCAGTCGCGCTCCAAGTACGGTGCCAAGCGTCCGAAGGCCAAGTAAGCCTGGCGGTTCGCCAACAGGGTGCATGCACCCGAACAATCGGTGTTCGAGCTGGCCGGCAAGCTGGTATCGGACGTAGTGACCAGTCGGTGCGCTGAAGTCAGCAGTGCCAGGTCGAGTAAGTGAGAGTCCCGCATGCGAGTCGGATTCTCGCGGTGCCTGAAAAGGTGCCAACTGAAGCAACAGAGGTGAAAACATGCCACGTCGTCGCGAAGTCCCTAAACGTGAAATCCTGCCGGATCCCAAGTTCGGCAATGTCGAGCTGTCCAAGTTCATGAACGTGATCATGGAAGGCGGCAAGAAAGCCGTCGCCGAGCGCATCATTTACGGTGCCTTGGAGCAGATTGAAAAGAAAACCGGCAAAGACCCGGTCGAAGCCTTCAGCATCGCCATCAACAACGTCAAGCCCATGGTGGAGGTCAAGTCCCGCCGCGTGGGTGGTGCCAACTACCAGGTGCCTGTCGAAGTGCGCCCTGTCCGTCGCTTGGCCTTGTCCATGCGCTGGATCAAGGAGGCTGCCCGCAAGCGTGGCGAGAAATCCATGTCCTTGCGCCTGGCCAATGAGCTGATTGAGGCCACCGAAGGCCGTGGCGGTGCCATGAAAAAGCGTGACGAAGTGCACCGCATGGCCGAAGCCAACAAGGCATTCAGCCACTTCCGCTTCTGATTCACGGCGGTTCCCCAACCGCCCGTCAAGTGGTCAGAAGCAAGCCCGCCACCTCAAGCATTGGGGTAGCGGGCTTTAGTCCATCAAACACGGAGAATTTTCATGGCACGCACCACGCCCCTTGCGCGTTACCGCAACATCGGTATTTCGGCACACATTGATGCCGGCAAAACCACCACCACCGAGCGCATCCTGTTTTATACGGGTGTCAACCACAAAATCGGCGAAGTCCACGACGGCGCCGCCACCATGGACTGGATGGAGCAAGAGCAGGAGCGTGGCATCACGATCACCTCCGCTGCCACCACCTGTTTCTGGAAGGGCATGGAGCTCAACTACGAAGAGCACCGCTTCAACATCATTGATACCCCCGGGCACGTGGACTTCACCATTGAGGTGGAGCGTTCCATGCGCGTGCTTGATGGCGCCTGCATGGTGTACTGCGCCGTGGGTGGCGTTCAGCCTCAGTCTGAAACCGTGTGGCGCCAGGCCAACAAATACAAAGTGCCCCGCCTGGCCTTTGTGAACAAGATGGACCGCACCGGCGCCAACTTCTTCAAGGTCTATGACCAGATGAAGTTGCGCCTCAAGGCCAACCCCGTGGCCATCGTGATACCCATCGGCGCCGAAGAAAACTTCAAAGGCGTGGTCGATCTCATCAAGATGAAGGCCATCATTTGGGACGAAGCTTCGCAGGGCATGAAGTTCGAGTACATGGAGATTCCAGCCGAACTGCAAGCCCAGGCCGAAGAGTGGCGCGAGAAGCTGGTTGAGGCTGCCGCCGAGTCCAGCGAAGAGCTGATGAACAAGTACCTTGAAGAAGGTGAGCTCACTGAAGCCGAGATCCGTGCCGGTATCCGCACCCGTACCCTGGCCACCGAAATCCAGCCCATGCTGTGTGGCACCGCATTCAAGAACAAAGGCGTTCAGCGGATGCTGGATGCAGTGATTGACTTCCTGCCATCGCCAGTGGACATTCCGCCTGTCGGCGGCACCGATGATGATGAAGCCCCCACCTCGCGCCGCGCCGCCGATGACGAAAAGCTGTCGGCTTTGGCGTTCAAGCTGATGACCGACCCTTATGTGGGTCAGTTGACCTTCGTGCGGGTGTACTCGGGTGTGCTGAAGAAGGGTGACTCCGTCTTCAACCCTGTCAAGGGCAAGAAAGAACGCATCGGTCGTATCGTGCAGATGCACGCCAACAACCGCTTGGAAGTGGACGAAATCCGTGCCGGCGACATCGCCGCCTGCGTGGGCTTGAAAGACGTCACTACCGGCGAAACGCTGTGTGACCCAGAGGCCATCATCATGCTGGAGCGCATGGTGTTCCCCGAGCCCGTGATTGCCCAGGCGGTGGAGCCAAAGACCAAGGCAGACCAGGAAAAAATGGGCATCGCTCTGCAACGTCTGGCTGCTGAAGATCCATCGTTCCGCGTCAAAACCGACGAAGAATCCGGCCAGACCATCATCGCCGGTATGGGCGAGCTGCACCTGGAAATCATCGTTGACCGCATGAAGCGCGAGTTCGGCGTGGAAGCCAACGTGGGCAAGCCCCAGGTTGCCTACCGCGAAACCATCCGCAAAACCGTCGAAGACAGCGAAGGCAAGTTCGTGCGTCAGTCCGGCGGTAAGGGCCAGTACGGTCACGTGGTGTTCAAGATCGAACCCAATGAAGCCGGCAAGGGCTTCGAGTTTGTCGACGCCATCAAGGGCGGCGTGGTGCCTCGCGAATACATCCCCGCGGTGGAGAAGGGCGTCATTGACGCACTGAACACCGGCGTGCTGGCGGGCTACCCTGTGGTGGACGTCAAGGTGACGTTGCACTTCGGCTCCTACCACGACGTGGACTCGTCCGAAATGGCATTCAAGATGGCGGCCATTCTGGGCTTCAAAGAAGGCTGCCGCAAGGCCAGCCCGGTCATTCTGGAACCCATGATGGCCGTGGAAGTGGAAACCCCCGAAGACTACGCCGGCAACGTGATGGGCGATTTGTCCTCACGCCGCGGCATGGTTCAGGGTATGGACGACATGGTCGGTGGCGGCAAGGCCATCAAGGCCGAAGTGCCACTGTCCGAAATGTTCGGCTACTCCACCACGCTGCGGTCCATGTCTCAGGGCCGTGCCACCTACACCATGGAATTCAAGCACTACAGCGAAGCACCTCGCAACGTAGCCGAAGCCATCGTGTCGGCCCGCGCCAAGTAATTCAGTGTGTCTGCGACTCTGTGCCCCCGGGTTGGTCCGTGACCGGGGATTTCGCAACAGGGTGCAGACGTAAAACCAACTCACGGCCATTGCTCTTTTTGGAGAATTGAAAATGGGAAAAGAAAAGTTTGAACGCACCAAGCCCCACGTCAACGTGGGCACCATTGGCCACGTTGACCATGGCAAAACCACACTGACCGCCGCTATCACCACCGTGCTGGCTGCCAAGTTCGGTGGTTCGGCCAAGGCCTATGACCAGATCGATGCGGCGCCCGAAGAAAAAGCACGCGGCATCACCATCAACACCGCCCACGTGGAATACGAAACGGCCAACCGCCACTACGCCCACGTGGACTGCCCCGGCCATGCTGACTACGTCAAGAACATGATCACC
>JAUYTN010000011.1 GCA_030695205.1 Burkholderiaceae bacterium
TGTTCATCGGCTCGCGATTTACGCTCCACGCTTCCTTCCCACGCTCGGTCGCCCTTACGCAGTTGCGCTTCGCTTTGCTCACTGTGACCAGCTCGCAGCGGGACTTGCACCCGCAGGTGTGCGCCCATGCTGGGCGCACCACAAAAAAGCCACCCGAAGGTGGCGACTGGCAAGGCCCTGGCGGGGGCCTCAGGGCCGAGGTTTGCCCGCCAGGCCTGCGGGTGGATCGGGCAGTGGGCAGGCTTCAACCACTTGCAGGTCGTTGTCGCGGGCGAAGTTGATGCAAAAGTCCCAGGCCATGGGTTCGGCGTCCCTCATGTCGCGGTGGATGATGACGCATTTGACATTCCCCACCGACGTGGGGATGCACCAAGGCGAGTAGCTCAAATGGCTGCCCGGCGTGGCGCCACCGGGGCGAAACTGGCTCATTACCCCGGCCAGGCGTTCGGCCCAGTCGCTGGGGCGAAAGGTGCGACCAGAGGTGGTGACCCCTTGAATGAACAGTTGCCGGGACGTGTGAGAGACCATGGGTAATTGGCCCTGGTGAAGACAGAAGAAGGCTTGGAGCGCAAGGATCGCTTGTCTGCTGCAGCGCACAAGTATTCTATCTTATATAAGACTTGAGCCCAACGACCCCACGCAGGCACGCCGCCGCCGCTTGGGCCAAGCCCTGACAACAGCCTCTAAAATTCCAGCTCAACGGCTCAACCCAGCGTTGGGCCGTTGTGTTTGGCGGACCCTGATTTCGTCCCCCTGCTTCTTACCCACAACGACTGGAGTCTTTCCATGACCGCTGCTTCCACAGCCATTGCCGCCTCGTCCCCCCATGTCATGAACACCTATGGGCGACTGCCCATCGCCTTGTCGCATGGCCGAGGCAGCCGAGTCTGGGACGTGAACGGCAAGGAGTACCTGGACGGCCTGGGCGGGATTGCTGTCAACACCCTGGGCCACGCCCATCCCGAGTTGGTGGCCGCGCTGCAAGACCAGGTGGGCAAGCTCATCCACTGCAGCAACTACTACCACGTCACCCTGCAGGAAACCCTGGCCGCCAGGCTGGTGGAGCTGTCGGGCATGACCAACGTGTTTTTCTGCTCCACCGGCCTGGAGGCCAACGAAGCCGCCCTCAAGATGGCGCGCAAATTTGGTCACGACAAGGGCATTGACCGCCCCGAGGTGGTGGTGTTTGAAGGGGCCTTCCACGGTCGCAGCATCGCCACCCTCAGCGCCACGGCCAACCCCAAAATCCATGCTGGCTTTGGCCCGCTGGTCGAAGGCTTTGTGCGGGTTCCCCGCAACGACATCGCTGCGCTCAAGCGGGCCACCGAAGGCAATGCCAACATCACGGCCGTGTTCCTGGAGGCCATCCAGGGCGAAGGCGGGGTGCACCCCATGACAGTGGACTTCATGCAGCAGCTGCGGGTGCTGTGCGACGAGCGCGACTGGCTGCTCATGATTGACGAGGTGCAGTGCGGCATCGGTCGCACCGGCAAATGGTTTGCCCACCAATGGGCAGGTATCGTGCCCGACGTGATGCCACTGGCCAAAGGCCTGGGCTCGGGCGTGCCAGTGGGCGCGGTGGTGGCCGGCCCCAAGGCCGCCAACATCCTGCAGCCGGGCAACCATGGCACCACCTTCGGCGGCAACCCGTTGGCCATGCGCGCCGGGGTAGAGACCCTGCGCATCATGCAGGAGCAAGGGGTCATGGCCAATGCCGCCAAAGTGGGCACCTACCTCAAAAACACGCTGTACGCCCGGCTCATGACCACCCCCGGCGTGAAGGACGTGCGCGGCATGGGCCTGATGCTGGGCATTGAACTGGACCGCCCCTGTGGTGTGCTGCTGCAGCGCTGCGCCGACGCGGGCCTGCTCATCAGCGTGACGGCAGACAGCGTGGTGCGCCTGGTGCCCCCGCTCATCTTCACCGAGGGCGATGCGGCCACACTGGTGGCCATTCTGGTGCCCCTCATTCAGCAATTCCTGGCCGAAGCACCCTGACCCCCTGCCCTGCCACCACGAGACCCCAGCCATGAAACACTATTTGCAGTTCAAGGACCTGAGCGCCGACGACTACGCCTACCTGCTGGCGCGGGCCGCCCTGATCAAGAAGAAGTTCAAGGCCTACGAAAAACACCACACCCTGGCCGACCGCACGCTGGCCATGATTTTCGAAAAGGCCAGCACCCGCACCCGGGTGAGCTTCGAAGCGGGCATGTACCAGCTGGGCGGCAGCGTGGTGCACCTGACCACCGGCGACAGCCAGCTGGGCCGGGCAGAACCCATTGAGGACAGCGCCCGCGTCATCAGCCGCATGACGGACCTGGTGATGATCCGCACGTTCGAGCAAACCAAGATCGAGGCCTTTGCATCGTGCTCCCGTGTCCCGGTCATCAACGGGCTGACCAACGAGTTCCACCCCTGCCAGATTCTGGCCGACCTGTTCACCCTGGTAGAGCACCGCCCCGCCGCCAGCGGCCAGCCGCTGGACGCCATCCAAGGCAAGGTGGTCGCCTGGGTGGGCGACGGTAACAACATGGCCAACACCTGGCTGCAAGCGGCGGAGCTGCTGGGCTTTACGGTGCACATCAGCACACCCAGGGGATACGAAGTTCAGGCCTCTACCGCTTGTGTTTCGGACACTTCATGCTACAAAGTATTCAGCAACCCACTGGATGCGTGCCGAGGAGCAGACCTGGTCACCACCGACGTGTGGACCAGCATGGGCTATGAGGCTGAGAACGAAGCCCGCCGCGCCGCCTTTGCCAACTGGCGTGTCAACACCGACATGATGGCCGTGGCCCAGCCCGATGCCCTCTTCATGCACTGCCTGCCCGCCCACCGGGGCGAGGAGGTGACGGCCGAGGTCATTGACGGCCCACAAAGCGTGGTGTGGGACGAGGCCGAAAACCGCATGCATGTGCAAAAAGCACTCATGGAGTACCTGCTGCTGGGCCAGCAGGCCTGATGCAGCCACTGCTGGACGCCATTGCCCGGGTCGGTGTCGCCGATGCCTATGCCGACGCCCAGCGGGTGTTCCACGGGCGGGGAGGCCTGCACCCCGGCTGCGAACACCTGGCGCTGGACATCTACCCACCCGTCTGGCTTCTGACCAGCTTTCAACCCCTGGCCGACGAGGACCTGACCAGTGTGGAGCAGGCGCTGCACCAGCGCTGGGCCGAGCTGGCGCCTGACCAGCCCCTGAACTGGGTGTACCAGTGCCGCCATGGCGGGCAAACCGAGACCCGCCTGATGGCGGGCGCCGTGCCCGAACCCCATGTGGTGACCGAGGACGGTGCGCGCTACGCCGTGCACCTGCTGCGCGGGCAAAACCACGGCCTGTTTCTGGACATGGCCGAGGGCAGGCGCTGGGTGCGCGAACACGCGCGCACTTGGCCAGGCATCAAGGTGCTCAACCTGTTTGCCTACACCTGCGCGTTTTCGGTGGCGGCGCTGCAAGGCGGTGCACGCCGCGTGGTCAACCTGGACATGAGCCAGGGCGCCATCGGGCTGGGCCAGCACAACCACGCGCTCAATGGCCTCTCGGCCGGAGCGGGCTTCATGGCGCACGACCTGTTCAAGTCCTGGGGCAAGGTGGCCCGCATGGGCCCCTACGACCTCATCGTGGCTGACCCGCCCAGCTTTCAGAAGGGCAGCTTCGTGGCGGCCAAAGACTATGCCCGCCTGATTCGCCGCCTGCCCGACCTGCTCAACCCCGACGGCCAAGTGCTGTTGTGCCTGAATGCGCCTGAGCTGGGCGAGGCCTGGCTGCGCGACCAGGTGGCCGAACACGCCCCCAGCCTGGTGGTGACGCAACGGCTGCCCAACCCGGCGGCTTTTGCCGATGTGTCGCCCGACCGGGCCCTGAAGGTGCTCGTGCTCAGCGCGCCCGAAGGCCCTGTGGCGACTTCAGCAGCGGCAGGCTGACCACCACCCGCAACCCTGGCTGCGCGTTGCTCAGGCTCAGCGTGCCACCGTGGGCCTGCGCCACCAGGCGGCACAGGTACAGGCCCAGGCCCACGCCGCCCGCACTGCGGGTGCGGGCGCTGTCGGGGCGGTGAAACGCCTGGGAGAGTTTGGACAACTGGTCGTCGGGCACGCCAGGGCCGTGGTCGCGCACCACCACCTCTATGGCAGGAGCAGCCAACCCTTGTGCAGTCCACGCCACCGCTACCTCGGGTGGCCTGGCAGCCCCGGCAGCGTGGCGCAAGCTGTTGTAGAGCAGGTTGCGCAACAACAGCCGCACCCGCGTGGGGTCGACCCAGACCAGCGGGCCATCGGGGGGCACATTCACCACCACCTCCGGGGCACCTCCCGCGCCAGCGGTGTGCAACCCAGCCACCACTTCGCGCACCAGCGCGGCCAGGTCGGTGGGCTCGCGCTGCAGCGCGGCATGGCCACCCGCCAGGCGCTCGCTTTCCAGCAAGTCATTGATGAGCTGGCCCATGTCCTGAAGGTCGCGCAACAGGGCATCGCGCTGGGGCTGGATGTCGTCCCTCTCGGGCAAGAGCTCGGTGTGCAAGCGGGCACGGGTCAGGGGGCTGCGCAGCTCGTGGCTGATGGCCAGCAGCAGGCCGCGCTTGGCCTCCAGCATCTGGTGGATGTCCTGGCCCATGGTGTTGATGGTTTGCGCCAACTGGCCCAGCTCGTCGGGCCGCTGCGCATGTCGCACCGCAATGGGCCGGGTGAAGTCTCCGGCACCAAAGCGTTGCGCGCCAGCACCAATGTCGTCCAGCGGGCGCAGGAGTCGGCGGGTGTACAAAAAGGCCAGCAGCGTCAGCAGCAAAAGCACGGCCAGGGTGTAGCCCACCAGGCGTGGTCGGCGCTCGAAGGCGTCTGGATTCAGCCCGAAGGTCAGCACATGGCCGTCTGCGGTGCGTCGCTGCAAGAGGTCTTGCCAATCGGTGCCGCGCTCGGGCAGGCGAGGTTCGACGCCGGGTTCGCGGTCGGCGCGGTAGGCCAGCCAATCTGGCCGGTGCAGCTCGGGGTGCGATTGCCACTGCACCTGCGGCCCTTCGATGCGCACCGTCACGGGCAGGCGCTGGGCGATGGCCTGCGCCCTGTCTGTGCTGGGCGGGCCTTGCCCCACCACCTCGGCGGCCAAGTGGTCCACATAGTCCATGAGCAGAGGGCGGGCGGCTTCACGCCACCCCACCGTGAACGCCTGGCGGGCGCCCAGCAAAAACGCCACCGCCACCGCCACCGCCAGGAGCAGGAACACCAGCACCAACTTGACCTTGATGGAGTGCCCGAGCCACTGGCGGGCGCGCACATGCCATGGCTCCCGGGCCGCACCGGGGACACCAGGCACAGGCTGGGGTGCGTCAGGCGCTGTCAAAGGTGATGGAGAGGGTGTCACAGCGGCAAGGGACGCAGCGCCAGGGAGTAGCCCGCATGGCGCAGGGTTTTGATGGCATCCAGAGGCTCCAGCTTTTTGCGCAGGCGGCTGACCACGATGTCCACCGCGCGGGTGTACAGCTCCGCCTCATGACCGCGCAACTGGTTGAGGATGTCGTCGCGGCTGAACACCTTGCCCGGCTCGCGTGCCAGCAGGTGCAGCAACTCGAACTCGGTACCCGTCAGCTCCACCTCGGCGCCCAGTCGCTGCACGCTGCGCCGGACAGGGTCCAGCGACAACCCCTGAAAGTGCAGCACCGGGGCGCCCGCTGCACGGGTCGAGCCCGCGACAGTTGGCGGCACGACCACCCGGCGGCGCATGACCGTTTGCAGCCGCGCCACCAGCTCGCGGGGTTCAAAAGGTTTGGGCAGGTAGTCGTCTGCCCCCAGCTCCAGGCCCACCACGCGGTCCATCACCTCGCCACGGGCGGTGAGCATGACGATGGGGACGTCGCTCTCGGCGCGGATGGTGCGACACAGTGCAAAACCGTCCATCTCCGGCAGCATCACGTCCAAAATGGCCGCATCAAACGGGCCGTCCGGCCCTGGGTGGCGCAGCCAGTGCAGGCCCTGACTGGGGGTCTGGGCATGGATCAGCGACAGCTCGAAGCGGCTGAAGTACGCGGCCAGTGGGGCCCCCAGCTGGGCGTCGTCGTCAATGAGCAGGATACGGGCCATGCGGCATTGTCCCCCGGCGCTGCGCCCGCCAGCCCTGAACGGCGCTCAACCCCGGCTCCACCAGCCCTTGCGCTGGGCCATGCGTTCGCGCACCTGCAGCTGCTGCTCAGGGTTCAGGCTGTCGTAAAAATCGGCCATGGCGGCAATCACTTTGGGGCCTTGGCCTTGCACTGCTTGGGTTTTGGCGTTCAGCAGCGACAGGGCGGTGTCGCGGTCGAACTTGTCACCCTTCACCAGCGCCTGCATTTGGGCACGGGGGTCGGTGCTATCGCCCTTCAGGGCTTTGCGCTGGGCCAGCACCTCGTCGGCCAGCACGCCCAGCTTTTGCTTTTGGGCATCGTTGAGCGTCAATTTGTCACTGATTTTTTCAATGACCTTGCCGCGCATTTCGGTCACGCGCTCGTCGCTCCAGCCTCCGGCGTGGTGGTCGCGTGCGCAACCGGCGAGGCCAGCCACCAGCGCGACAGCGCCCAGGGTGGTGATGAGGGTTCGTTGGATCCAGGTTTTCATGACAGAAGGCCTTTTTGGCGGGGGTTGAACATGACCTGCATGGTGCCGCGCCCGGCGGCCTGGATCATCTCTGGCCGGTTTCGGTTGATGTCGTTTTGTTTCAGCCCAGCGTGCCAACGGTCAGGACGGGTCAGGTGGTCGCCCCGAACGCCCCACTGGCGGGTGCCAGTGAATGGGCTGTGGGCGCACACAGCCCCCACGCCCACACGCGCTGCCCGAGCAGTCACCACACGCCGCACCACCCTGTCGCACCCGCCGCACGTTGCGCACGTTGCGCACGCCCACCCACACGGTATAGACCAGCGCCACCAGCACGCACAGCACAACCACCCAGGTCTGCATGTCGGCGGTCATGCGCCTGCCCCAAACAGATGCAGCGCCACGCGGTACACCACCCAAGTGGCGGCATAGGCCAAGCCAAACAAGTACGCCGCCATGCCCAGCGCGGGTTTCCATCCCCCTGCCTCGCGCTTGACCGCGGCCAGGGTAGCGATGCACTGCGGCGCAAACACAAACCAGGCCAGCAGGGCCAGCGCGGTGGGCAGCGACCAGTCCTGCGCAATCAGCGGGGCCAACTGGTCGGCCACACTTTCACCGCTGCCATCGCCCTTGGCCGACAGCGCATACACCGTGCCCAGTGCGCCCACCACCACCTCGCGGGCGGCCATGGCGGGCACCAGCGCCACCACGATTTGCCAGTTGAACCCCAGCGGTGCAAACAGCGGCTGCAACGCCTGCCCCAGCTGCCCCGCCAGACTGTACTGGATGGCCGGGCCTGTGGCCCCCTCGGGGGCACCGGGCACGCTGGACAGGAACCACAGCAACACCGTCAACGCCAGGATGATGGTGCCCACCCGCTTCACAAACACCACCGCCCGCCCCCACAGGCCGTGCGCCAGGTTGCGCGGGTTGGGCCAGCGGTAGGCAGGCAGCTCCATCAGCAGCGGGGTGGGGGTGGCGTGACCGCGCCAGAGCTTGACAGCCCCGGCCACCGCCATGGCCGACACAATGCCCGCCACATACAGCACAAACAGCACCAAGCCTTGCAGGTTGAACCAGCCGCCCACCGTTTGGTCGGGAATGAACGCACCGATCAGCAGCGCATACACCGGCAAACGGGCCGAGCAAGTCATAAGCGGAGCCACCAGAATGGTCAGCCAGCGGTCGCGCCAGTGGGTGATGGTGCGCGTGGCCATGATGCCGGGCACCGCACACGCAAAGCTCGACAGCAGCGGAATGAACGACCGCCCCGACAAGCCCACGGTGCCCATGACCCGGTCCAGCAAGAAGGCGGCGCGGGGCAAATAGCCCGAGTCTTCCAGCGCCAGGATGAACGCAAACAGCACCAGAATCTGAGGCAGAAACACCAGCACGCCGCCCACCCCGGCCAGCACACCGTCCAGCAGCAAGCTGCGCAGCGGCCCCTCGGCCAGCATGCCGCCCACCCCCTCGCCCAGCCAGCCCATGCTGGCTTTGATCCAATCCATGGGCACTGCCGCCCAGGAGAACACGGCCTGGAACATCAGAAACAGCGTGGCCAGCAGCACCCCCATGCCCCACAGCGGGTGCAGCACGATGCGGTCGATGGCATCGTCCAGGCGAAGGCTGGTGGTGGGTGCGGTCAACACCTTGGACAGGATGGCACGCACCTGCTGCTGCGTGTCCATCACGTCTTGAAGGCTGGGGGCTTGCCAGGCCACGGGGCCCTGGGCGGCAAGAGCCTGGCGCTGGGCGGCCAGACCGGCCAGGTCCAACTGCTCGATGTAGGCCACCAGATCGGCCGCACCATTCACCTGCACGCTGACCGCGGGCACCACGGGCATGCCCAGCTCGGCAGACAGCGCAGGCACGTTAATGGCCAGGCCCTGGCTTCGGGCCATGTCCATCATGTTGAGGACCAGCAGCATGGGCAGCCCCAGTGCCTTGGCCTCCAGCACCAGACGCAGGTTCAGGCGCAGGTTGGTGGCATCGGCCACACACACCAGCAGGTCGGGTCTGGCCTCGCCGGTGCGGGCGCCGGTGACCACGTCGCGGGTCACGGCCTCGTCCTGGCTCAAGGGGTTGAGGCTGTAGGCCCCGGGCAAATCCAGCACCTGCACACGCCGCCCGCCGGGGGTGAGCAGCAGACCCTCTTTGCGCTCCACCGTCACCCCGGCGTAGTTGGCCACCTTCTGGCGGCTACCGGTCAGCAGGTTGAACAGCGCGGTTTTGCCGCAGTTGGGATTGCCCAGCAGGGCCATGCGAAAGCCGGTGGCTTCGGCCCCATCTGCGCCAGGTGCGGCGGCCGTCATGCGCCGCCCCCGGCCACTGCCGCCACGGCACCGTCCTGGCCGTGGGCGCTGCTGCCCGGCACCTTGTGGTGGGCTGGGGCCAGCGTCACAGCCGGGGGCGCCACGCGGATCAACGCCGCCTCATGGCGGCGCAGCGCAAAGGTGCTTTGCCCCACACGCACGGCCAGGGGGTCCCGCCCAGGCAGGCCACAGGCAGTCAGGCGCACACACTCACCCGGCAAAAACCCCACCTCCAGCAAGCGCAGCAGGGTGTGGGCCTGCTCGTCAGTGGCTGGGGTGGCCAACCCCACGATCTGTGCCTGGGCGTGCAACGGCCAGTCGTCCAGCCCGCAGGCCACTGCGGCTGTGGTTGGGTGGGAGACAGCAGCGTTGGGGTTCATGACGGCGACCATGGCAAATGAAGGTTGGCACATATGGCGTGTAGCCTACCAAATGAAATTCATTCTCATTTGAGAAAACGCAGACCTTCTGACGTTTTTATGAAATTCTCTTGACCTGCATCAACCCCACCGAAGTGGCACCACTGTTGCAAGCAACCGACACCACAGCCCTTGACCCGGTGCTACCTTCAGCGCGCATGAGCCCTGACACCACCACCCAGCACGCACCCAAAGCCCCTGCGCTGTGGGACATTTCCCCCCCGGTCGATGCACACACGCCAGCCTTTCCCGGCGACACGCCCTACCAGCAGCAGTGGGTGGCCACGCTGGGGCCGGGCTGCCCGGTGAACGTGGGGGCCATCACCCTCTCGCCACACCTGGGCGCACACGCCGATGCCCCACTGCACTACGACCCGCAAGGCCAGGCCGTGGGCGCACTGGACCTGGCTCCCTTCATCGGGCCGTGCCGGGTGATCCATGCCATAGCCCCCGGCCCGCTGGTGATGCCCCACCACCTGGCCCATGCCCTGACCGCCCCACTGCCGCCCCGTGTGCTGGTGCGCACCTACCAGCGCATGCCGCAGCGCGAATGGGACGCGGGCTTGAGCGCCTTTGCCCCCGACACCGTGACGCAGCTGGCCGACCTGGGCGTGGTGCTGGTGGGCATTGACACCGCCAGCGTGGACCCCGCCGACAGCAAAACCCTGGACAGCCACCAGGTGCTGCGCCAGCGCCACCTGCGCGTGCTGGAAAACCTGGTGCTGGACGACGTGCCCGAGGGCGACTACGAACTCATTGCCCTGCCCCTCAAGCTCATGACCGCCGACGCCAGCCCCGTGCGCGCCGTGCTGCGCGCCCTCACACCAGCACTCGCGTCGGCACCCACACTGGCACCGGCCATACCTGCTGCATCGCTTGCGACCGCCACATCACCAGCCGCCGAATCTCCCGATCATTCTCAATAAAAACACCCTCTATCGCTTGTTGGTATTGAACTATTCACTATCGATTTTATTTTTTGAATAAAACAACCACATAGCGCTTGACTGCATTCACTTCTTTGCTATCAATTGTCAAACAACCATGACCACACCCGCCGCCCTTACTCTGGACCACTGCCGCGCCCTGGACGCCGCTGACCCGCTGCGCCCCTTGCGTGATCTGTTCGATCTGCCGCCCCACACCATCTACCTGGACGGCAACTCACTGGGCGTGATGCCACGCAGCGCCCCGGCCCGCGTGGCCAAAGCCATCACCGAGGAATGGGGCCGCGACCTCATCCGCAGCTGGAACAGCGCAGGGTGGTTTGCCTTGCCCCAGACCGTGGGCAACCAGATTGCCCGCCTCGTGGGCGCTGCACCCAATGAGGTCGTGGCCACCGACAGCACCTCGGTCAACCTGTACAAGGTCCTGAGCGCTGCGCTGAACATTGCCGCCGCCGACACGCCCGAGCGCCGGGTGGTGCTGAGCGAGCGCAGCAACTTCCCCACCGACCTCTACATTGCAGAAGGGCTGTGCGCCGAGCGCGGCTACACCCTGCGGCTGATGGACGTGGACAGCCACAGCGCCACCACTGCGGCCGACCTGACCGCACAGGTGCAGGCACAGCTGAGCCCCGATGTGGCCGTGCTCATGCTCACCCACGTCAACTACCGCACCGGCGCCATGCACGACATGGCCGCCGTGACCGCCGCCGCCCACGCCGCTGGAGCACTGACCGTGTGGGACCTGGCCCACAGCGCCGGGGCCGTGCCGGTGGACCTGAACGGCGCACAGGCCGACTTTGCCGTGGGTTGCGGCTACAAATACCTCAATGGCGGGCCCGGCGCCCCCGCCTTTGTGTGGGCCCACGCCCGCCATGTGGACAGCTTCTGGCAACCGCTGTCGGGCTGGTGGGGCCACGCCGCGCCGTTCGAGTTCACCCCCAACTACCGGCCTGCAGCGGGCGTCTCGCGCTACCTGTGCGGCACCCAGCCCATCCTGAGCCTGACGGCACTCACCTGCGGGGTGGATACCCTGCTGGCCGCCGAGCCCCTGGGCGGCATGGCCGCACTGCGCACCAAAAGCCTGGCCCTGACCGACCTGTTTGTGGCCCTGGTGAAGCAGCGCTGCGCCGGCCTGGGCCTGGGACTGGCCACGCCCCGTGCCGCGCCAGCGCGCGGGTCGCAAGTGAGCCTGACGTTTGCCCCGCCGGGCAATGGCAATGGCAGCGCCACCCCCACAGTCAACGCCGGGGCCTACGCCATCGTGCAGGCACTGATTGCGCGCGGCGTGGTGGGCGACTTCCGCGCGGGCGATGCCACCCACCCCGAGCGCACGCCCGACATCCTGCGCTTTGGTTTCACCCCGCTGTACCTGGGCTTTGAAGAGGTGTGGCACGCCGCCGAGCACCTGCGCCAGGTGCTGGCCAGCGCAGAGTGGCAGCAGCCCCGCTTCCACCAGAAACACGCCGTAACCTGAGAGGCCGCCCCATGTGCCCCCACCTGAACCCCACCCCCGAAGCCATCGTCCATGCCGAAAAAGCACAACTGGACTTCAGCCGCCACATGAGCTACGGCGATTACCTGCACCTGGACGCGGTGCTGAACGCACAGCACCCACGCTCGCCCAACCACAACGAGATGCTGTTCATCGTGCAGCACCAGACCAGCGAGCTGTGGATGAAGCTGCTGCTGCACGAACTGGGCGCGGCCATGGCGCGTGTGGCCAGCGGCGACCTGCCTCCAGCGTTCAAGATGCTGGCGCGTGTCAGCAAAATCATGGAACAACTGGTGCACGCCTGGGACGTTCTGGCCACCATGACACCGCCAGAGTACAGCGCCATTCGCCCCTACCTGGACAACTCCAGCGGCTTCCAGAGCCACCAGTACCGCTGCATCGAGTTCAGCCTGGGCAACAAAAACGCCGCCATGCTGCGCCCGCACGCCCACCGGCCAGAGCTGCTGGCCCAGGTACAGGCTGCGTTTGAAGCCCCATCGCTGTACGACCTGGCGCTACAGCGGCTGGCCCATGCGGGCCTGGCTGTGCCCCATAGCCACCTGCACCGCGACTGGACCCAGCCCTATACCCCCGACGAGGCGGTCGTGCAGGCCTGGCTGGCGGTGTACCGCCAGCCAGAGGCGCACTGGGCGCTGTACCAACTGGGCGAAAAACTCACCGACCTGGAAGACGCCTTTCGCCTCTGGCGCTTCCGGCACGTCACCACGGTGGAGCGGGTCATTGGCTTCAAGCGAGGCAGCGGTGGCACCAGCGGCGTGGGCTATTTGCGCCAGATGCTGGATGTGGTGCTGTTCCCCGAGCTGTGGCAGCTGAGAACCCACCTGTAAATTTTGAACAAAAATCAGCTTTTACGCTTTAAATACAAGCGTTTGAAGCTATTGTTTTTGTTTGGCAAAAAACATCCAACGCCAGGAAGCCGTCGCATGGCCACCGCGCCATCAGGCCACCCAACGTGCCACCAGCGTCGCCAACGCCAGTGCCAGCGCGCCCACGGCCAGCCACCGGGTGCGGCGCAAGGTGCGGCGGTTGTCTTCAATTTGCACCAGCATGCGGGCCTGCTGCTCGGCCATGTCCCGCACCAGCTGGTTGGTCTCGGCAAGCTGGGCCTGGGCCTCGGCCAGCTGCTCGTCAAGAGCGGCCAAGCGGGCCTCGGGGCTCAAGGGCACGGCCTGGCCTGTTGCACCCCGCGCCATGGGCGCTTGGCCGGACTTGGGGCTCCAGAGTTTTTTGGCGGCGTTGAGCACCGTGGGAGCATGGGCCACCACCTCCGTCCACGGAACCGCTTTGATCAATGCCAGCCAGGGCAAGGCCATGGTGCAACCCTTTCAGTCAGTCAACCAGTCAAAGACCGAGTGTCCCACACCCCCAGGCGCGCACACCCACTGCGCAGTCGCTACCAGACCCTCCCCGGGGCCAAGCCGGGCTTGACCACATGCCACAATGTTTGGCCCAGCGGCGGGCCGGACCTTTTTTCTTTTCCAACGACTGGCCCCTTTCAACCACCCACCGGAGCCCTTACCCCATGACCGTCACCGTCCACATAGAACTGGGATACGAATTCGCCGTCAAGGCAGCGGCAGACGAGGTGTTTGCCGTGTTGTCCGATGTGCCCACATCGGTCAGCCACTTCCCCAAGGTAGAGCAACTGACCGACCTTGGCGACGGCGTCTTCCAGTGGGAAATGGAAAAAGTGGGCACGGCCCAGGTCAACATCCAGACTGTGTACGCCAGCCGCTACACCAGCGAGTTCAAGGCCGGCAAACAGCAGGGCAGCGTGCGGTGGACGCCCGTCAAAGGGGTGGGCAATGCCCAAGTCGGGGGCGAGTGGACGGTTCAGGGCCAAAAAGGCTCCACAGCCGTCACCCTGTCCATCAAGGGCACCATCGATGTGCCCCTGCCCGGCCTCATGAAAATGGTGGTGGCCCCGGTGGTGGAAAACGAGTTCGAAAAACTGGTCGAGCAGTACATCGACAACCTGGTCAAGCGCTTCGGCGGCGAGGCCTGAGTACCCCAGCCCGGCAGACCCAGCGCGGCACTTCAGCGGCTGTGTGGCAAGGGGTCAGGCCGGTGCCCTGAGGTGCTCGCCCAGGCGGTGGGGGGAAACGTACTCCTGCCGGTACATCTCGAAGGGCATGGAGTCCGTGTCCTCGATGGCTTTTTGGTCCACCAGCGACTGCCGGCTTTCGGCGTCGAAGCTTGCCTGCTGGGCGGCTGACCACGGCAGGTCCAACAACCAGCGCCGGGTGTGGGCCGAGCGCTCGCGCGCAAAACCCACAAACGACTGGTCCTCACGGGCCCTGATCTGCTCCAGTACCCTGGCAGATGGTGCTGTCTCCAGGTGGGACAGCCGCTCCACCATGGTGGCCAGCGCATCGGCATGGGCACTGGTGCCCTGGATGGCGTGGCCGTCCAGCCACCGGGCCACTGGGGCCATGGCCGCCAGCAGCTCCTGCCCCCAGTCCACCAGCGACACGGCCTGGCCAGCCCGCTGCAGCATCAGACCGGGCTCGCGCCCGCGCGCAGCCGTCAGGTGCTGGTTGTCGGCCATGTCGGCAAGTTCCTGCGGGGTGTCGGGTGGGCTGTCGGCCAGCAGGCAGTGCATCAGGAACACATCCAGGAAACGCAGCGTTTGCGCGTTGATGCCAATGGGCTCGAACGGGTCCAGGTCCAGCAGGCGCACCTCCACATACTCCACCCCGCGTTCGCGCAGCGCATGCAGCGGGCGCTCGCCAGGGAAGATGGTCCGCTTGGGGCGGATGGTGCCGTAGAACTCGTTTTCGATTTGCAGCAGCGTGGTCGCCAGCTGCAGATAGTCGCCACCTGGGTTGCGGATGCCCAGCGACTCGTAGGGCCCCCAGGGTCGGGTGAGCGCGTCGTGCAACGAGTGGGTGTAGCCGTCCAGCCCGTTGTAGCTCACGCTCAGCGACGACTGCGCCTCGCTCTGGTAGCCCAGCTTGCCCATGCGCAATGAGGTGCCATGCGGCATGTGCAGGGTGCGACCGGCCAGCACCTGCAGCGAATGCTCCCGCCCCTGCACAAAGCTGTTGCACACCGCCGGTGACGCCCCCAGCAGCACCAGCAACAGGAAGGCATGGCGGCGAAAGTTGCGAATCAGAGCAAAGTACTCGGCACTGCTGACGCCGGGCAGAGACCAGTTGTAGTGAATGCCCGAAATGGTCTGCATGCGCCGCCCGTAGCGCAGGCCCAGGCCCATGCGGTACACACTCTTGGCCCGGCCCACGTTGGACAGACCGTACATCCCCAGCGGAATGGTCTCGTCGGTGGGCAGGCCACAGGGCATGCTGGAGACCCACATCATCTCGTCCCCCTGCGCGGCCAGGGTGTGCTGGGTGTACTGGTGAATGTGGGTGAGTTCGTCCAGGCAATCCTGCACACCGGCGTGCACGCCGGTGATCAGTTCCAACTGGCTCTCGCTGTAGTCGGTGGTGATGTGCGGGTGCGTCAGGGCCGAGCCCAGGCCCTGCGGGTGGGGGGTGAGGGCAAGCTGCCCGTCGGGACGGACGCGCAGGCTCTCTTTCTCAATGCCACGGCGCATACCCGCCAACCGTGGCGCAGAGATGGCGCGAAAGCGGTCGGGAGGTACCGCCAGGGTGGTCACGGGCATGTTCATATGGGTCCAAGCAGAGGCAAAGCGAATTCAGGCGGCGAAGTTACCACGCCAGGTGCCCCAGCCTCGCGCCAGCCACGATGCACCGTGTGGCCACAGCCCAAGGCGCTGACAGGCGGCAGGTGGCGGCAAAATCGGCTATGCGGACTGGCGTTTGGCTGTCCGCAGGAGGCGTTTTGATGTGCATCAACGCCGCCACCCGCCGACCACAGTAGCCTTGCGCGCCATGTCCACCACCACCACAGCCCACCCCGCCCCGCCCTCCACCGCCCAGGCCCAGCCCACCAGCAACGCGGTGCCCCAACCGCCAGCGGGGCTGAGCTGGGTCACTGAGCTCCAAACCGGCGACACCCGCATGGACGACACCCACGAAGAATTCGTGGCCATGCTCAACACCTTGCTGGCCACCCCACCGCGGGACCAGCTGCCGCTGTACCGGGAGTTTCTGGCGCACACAGTGGCGCACTTCGAACAGGAAGAACGCTGGATGGTGGCCACAGGCTTTTCGGCCGACAACTGCCACGCCACGCACCACGCCACCATTCTCGACACCATGCGGGCGGTGGAAACACACTACCTGGAGGGTGACAACGAAATCATCCAGCGCCTGGCCGAAGCGCTGGTGGAATGGTTTCCGCAGCATGCCGCCACCATGGACGCTGGACTGGCCCTGCACCTGAAAGACGTGGGCTTTGACAGCCACACCGAAACACTGGCCGACCCCAGCAAGGTGCGCGCCGCCACCATGAGCGGCTGCGGCAGCGTCAGTTGCAGCTGATGGCGCAACCCCTGCGCCCATGGCCACCGAACTGCCACCGCTGATTCAGGCCCTGTTGGCAGCGGCACGCCAGGCGCAAGCGGCCAACGCGGTGCTGCACGAAACCCACGGGGCCTGGGTACTGCTGGCAGGCACAGATGCCTACAAGATCAAAAAACCGGTCAAGCTGCCCTTCATGGACTTCAGCACGCTGGCCTTGCGCCGCGCAGCCTGCCTGGCCGAGCTGACCGTCAACCGCCGCTTCGAACAACCGCCACCTCAGCCACCGCTGTACACCGAGGTGCTGCCGATCGTGGGTACTCCCGACGCGCCCAGTTGGGGCAAGCCAGGGCAGGACGATGACGTCGCCATGGAATACGCTGTGCACATGCGGCGGTTTGACGATGCGCTGACGCTTGACCGCCTGTGCACCCCAGCCCACGGCCATTCATCCAGCCCATCACACCGCACACTTGATGTCACTGGACCCACACTCACAGCCCGGCACCTGACGAAGTTTGCTGCCGACCTGGCGCGCATCCAGCGCCAGGCGGCTGTGGCCACGCCCGACATGCCGTTTGGCCACCCGGCCAAGGTGCTGGCCCAGGCACAGGCCACTGTGTTGGCACTGCAACCCGTGGGTTTGCCAGCCCCCCTTCAGGCCGACCTGACCTGGCTGGCCGACTGGATGCAGCAAACCCACCACCGCCTGGCCCCCCTGATGGCGCAACGGCTGAAAAGCGGGTGGGTGCGCGAAGGCCATGGCGACCTGCACCTGGGCAACCTGGCCCTCATCGACCACCGGGTACAGGCCTTTGACGCCATCGAATTCAACGACCAGTTCCGCTGGATTGACGTGGCCAGCGACCTGGCCTTCACCTGGATGGACCTGCTGCACCACCGCCAACCCGGCTTGGCCAATGTGCTGTTGAGCGCTTGGCTGGACGCCACAGGCGACGCCGATGCCACCGATTTGCTGCCCTTTTACGCCGTCTACCGCGCCATGGTGCGGGCACAGGTGACGGGCATTCGCCTGGCGCAACTGGGTGCTGGCCCGGGCAGCCATGCGCAGCAAGACGCCACGCCGACAGCCTGCCTCACCGATTTGCACAGGCACATCCAACTGGCCCGGCAACTGGCCGCGCCTAGCCGGCCCGCACTGGTCATCACACACGGGCTGTCGGGCAGTGGCAAAACCTGGCAGTCCAGCCGCTGGCTGCAAGCCGACACCACGGACCGGGCCATCCGCCTGCGCTCGGACATCGAACGCCGGCATGCCAACGCCTGCCACGGGCAGCCCGGCGGCGCAGGCCCACCTGACCAGTACGCCCCCGCCACCCGCAATGCGGTGTACCACCACATGGCCCAGCGTGCCGCGCACCTGTTGCAAGCCGGTTGGCACGTGTTGGTGGATGCCACCTTTTTGCACCAGGCGCAGCGGGACGCATTTGCTGCTGTGGCCCGGCAGGCAGGTTGCCCGTTTCACATATTGGCCTGTGAAGCGGCACCTGACACCTTGCGCGCCCGCATTCGCCAGCGGCAGGTTGCGGGCAACGATGCATCCGACGCCACACTGGCCGTGCTGGAACAGCAACTGCAAACAGTCGAACCACTGACGGCCACCGAACGCACGCTGCAAATCAGCCTGCCCGCCTGATACCAGCCAGAAACGCAAAATTTTCAACCCGCGCACATTGGCTTTCAACGGTGCAGGGGCGCAGCGCTGGCTACCATGCAACCCCTGACTGCTTTTTGCAAAACAACCACCGAAACAACACCCATGACCGTCATCACCAACATCGAGGACCTTCGGGTTCTGGCCCAGAAGCGGGTGCCGCGCATGTTCTACGACTACGCGGACTCAGGGTCATGGACAGAAAGCACCTACCGCGCCAACGAAAGCGACTTTCAAAAAATCAAGTTCCGCCAGCGCGTGGCCGTGAACATGGAAAACCGCAGCACTGCCGCCACCATGGTGGGCCAAAAGGTGACCATGCCAGTGGCCCTGGCCCCCACCGGCCTGACTGGCATGCAACATGCCGATGGCGAAATCAAGGCCGCCCGGGCTGCCAAAGCATTTGGAGTGCCCTTTACCCTGTCCACCATGAGCATCTGCTCGATTGAGGACGTGGCCGAACACGCCGGCCAGGGTTTCTGGTTCCAGCTGTACGTGATGAAAGACCGCGACTTCATCGAGCGCCTGATCGACCGCGCCAAAGCCGCCAACTGCGGCGCACTGGTCGTCACGCTGGACCTGCAAATTCTGGGGCAGCGCCACAAAGACCTGAAAAACGGCCTGTCTGCCCCACCCAAGCTGACGCTGGCCAACATCCTCAACATAGCCACCAAACCACGCTGGGGCCTGGGTATGCTGGGCACCAGACGCCATGGGTTTGGCAACATCGTCGGCCACGTCAAAGGCGTGGACAACATGGGGTCCTTGAGCGAGTGGACGGCCAAACAGTTTGACCCCGCCCTGAACTGGGCCGATGTGGAGTGGATCAAGAAACGCTGGGGTGGCAAGCTCATCGTCAAAGGCATTCAGGACACCATAGACGCCAGGCTGGCGGTGGACAGCGGTGCCGACGCCCTGATCGTGAGCAACCACGGTGGCCGCCAGTTGGATGGGGCCGAAAGCAGCATCCACGCCCTGCCCCGGGTGGTGGAGGCGGTAGGCCAGGATATCGAGGTGCACATGGACGGCGGCGTGCGCAGCGGCCAGGATGTGCTGCGGGCCTGGGCCCTGGGCGCCAAGGGTGTGTACATCGGCCGCCCGTTTCTGTACGGCCTGGGCGCCATGGGCGAGGCGGGTGTGACCAAGTGCCTGGAAATCATCCACAAAGAGCTGGACCTGACCATGGCCTTCAGCGGCCACACCCAGCTGCTCAACGTGACCCGCGACATCCTGCTGCCAGGCACCTTCCCCACCGGGGCGTGATCTCTTGCCGGGTGGCGTGTGGCACACGCCACAAGGGCCCCTTGCACCCAGCTGCCCGGGGCATGTTGTGGGTTAGGATGACCGCCGGTGGGCCACAGGCGAGCTGTCCAGGCGCTGGCGCAGACCCATCGGCAGGCGCCGACTGACCCGGTTTTGACCCCGTTTTACCTTTTGCAACAAGGACAGGCATGAGTTCACAAAAATTCAGATTGGTCACCCGCAGCGACTTTGACGGCCTGGTGTGCGCCGTGCTGCTCAACCAGCTTGACATGATCGATGAGATCAAGTTTGTCCACCCCAAGGACATGCAAGACGGCAAGGTCGAGATCACCAGCCGCGACATCACCACCAACCTGCCCTACGTGCCCACCGCACACCTGGCCTTTGACCACCACGAGTCAGAGACCATCCGCAACACAGGCGAGCGGCCCAACCACATCATTTCGGCCACAGCGCCATCTGCTGCGCGGGTGGTGTACGACCACTACGGTGGCGCTGCCACTTTCCCGACCGTTTCCAACGAGATGATGGAAGCGGTGGACAAGGCCGACTCTGCCCAGTTCAACCGCGAAGAAATTCTGCGGCCCACCGACTGGGTGTTGCTGAACTACCTGATGGATTCGCGCACTGGCCTGGGGCGCTTTCGGGAATTCCGCATCAGCAACTACCAGCTGATGATGGACCTGATCAAGTACTGCGCGAACCACGGAATCGAAGACATCCTGCAGCTGCCCGATGTCAAAGAGCGCATCGACATCTACCACGCCCACGCCGACAAAGCGCTGGAACAGCTGCAGCGCTGCAGCACCGTGCACGGCAACCTGGTGGTGCTGGACCTGCGCCATGAAGAAACCATCTGGGCCACCAACCGCTTCATGATTTACGCGCTGTACCCCCAGTGCAACATATCCATCCATGTGCTGTGGGGGGTTCAGAAGCAAAACACCGTGTTTGCCACGGGCAAATCCATTCTGGACCGCAGCAGCCGGACCGACGTGGGTGCACTCATGCTCAAGCACGGCGGTGGCGGCCACAACGCCGCAGGCACCTGCCAGGTAGACAACGAACACGCCGAGCATGTGCTGGCGGAGCTGATCGCCGCCATCAACGCCGACGGCTGACCCACTTTTTTTGGTTGGCCACAGCCCGCGTCACACAGGGTGTGTTGTGGCCTGTGTAAAACGTTTGACAAACAGGAGTTGTTATGGGAATGGTTCAGGAATTCAAGGAGTTTGCCGTCAAAGGCAACGTGATCGACCTTGCCGTGGGCGTGATCATTGGTGGAGCGTTCGGCAAAATCGTCACCTCCATGGTGAACGACATCATGATGCCCGTGGTGGGCCGTCTGGTGGGCAACCTGGACTTCTCCAACCTATTCTTGGTGTTGGGCAAAGTGCCCGAAGGCACGGGCAGCAGTCTGGCCGAGCTGACCAAAGCTGGCGTGCCTGTGCTGGCCTACGGCAGCTTCATCACCGTGGCGGTGAACTTCCTGATCATGGCGTTCATCATTTTCATCATGGTGCGCCAGATCAACCGCCTCAAACGCGAACAGGCCGCTGAACCCGCCGCACCTGCGGCACCTCCCCCCACACCGGAAGACATTCAGTTGCTCCGTGAGATCCGCGACAGCCTGAAAAACAAATAGCTGGATACGACCGCCATTCAAGCGAAAACGTCAGTTTAAGCCTGAAGAACACCGGCCACCCAGCGCCAACAAGACCCGCCCACCGGGTCTGGCCATCACGGCCGAACCACCGCCCCTTTGGCCCAGCGGATGGCGGCCAGCAGGCTGGAAGGGTCGGCCCGCCCGGTGCCGGCGACATCGAATGCGGTGCCGTGGTCGGGGCTGGTTCTGACCATTGGCAGACCCAGGGTGACGTTGACCCCGTGCTCCACGCCCAGGTACTTGACCGGTATCAGCCCCTGGTCGTGGTACATGGCCACCACCACGTCGAACTCCCCGGTACGTGCACGCATGAACACCGTGTCCGGCGCATAGGGCCCATGGGCGTCTATGCCCTCGGCCCGCGCCTGTGCAATGGCGGGGGCAATCACGTCCAGCTCTTCGCGTCCGAAGAGGCCACCCTCGCCCGCGTGCGGGTTGAGCCCGGCCACCGCCACCCGCAACCGCTGGGGTGGCGCGCCCGTTGATACCGAGCCCAGGCTGGACTGCACCGTGCGCAAGGTCTGCAGCACGTTGTCAAAGGTCACCGCATCCAGGGCCTGGCGCAGCGACACATGGATGCTCACCAGCACGGTTCTCAGCTCGGGATTGGCCAGCATCATGCGCACCGGCACATCGGCCACGCTGCAACCCTGGTGCTCGGCCGCCAGTGCCTGCAGGTACTCGGTGTGTCCGGGGTGAGGCAGGCCTGCGGCGCTCAGGGCTTCTTTGTGGACCGGCGCAGTCACCAGCGCCGCCGCCCGGCCACTCAGCGCCGCCCGCGCGCCCCAGGCAATGCACTCGGCCGCAGCCCCACCAGCAGCGGCACTGACCTGTCCCCACGCTGGCAGCCCAGGGCGATGGGGCTCGCCAACCCGCGCAAAGCCCGAGCAGGCCTGCACCACCGGCACACACCTGGGTGGCACCTGGCCGACATCGGCCAGCCCATCGAGCACCGCCACCGGCAACAAGCCCCCCACGCAGCGCGCCGCCCGCTGCAGCACCGCCACATCGCCAGCAACGACACACCCCCGCAGCAGATCGGGCGCATCGCGGAAGGCCTTGGCCACAATTTCAGGACCTATGCCCGCGGCGTCCCCCATGGAAATGACCACGGGCGGATGGGACCGCACACCAGCGCCAGGGGTGGGCTGCACAGGATTGGATTCGGTGCTCATGCGGGGTTGTCAATGTCAATGAAGGTGTGGCGCACACCCAGTGTGGCCACCAGGTGCTCGCCCACCGCCTGCACACCGTAGCGCTCGGTCGCGTGGTGTCCGCAGGCGAGGTAGCCCACCCCCATCTCGCGGGCGAGGTGGGCCTGGGGTTCGGAAATTTCGCCGGTGATGAAGGCACTCGCCCCTTCGGCCATGGCTGGTTCAAAGTAGGACTGTGCCCCACCTGTGCACCAGGCCACGGTGCGCAGTGGCTGCGCGGGCTCCCCCACGCAGGTGATGCGCCGCCCCAGCCGTTGCTCGGCAAGCTGGGCCAACTCCCCCAGGGTGGCGCAGGGGCTCAGCCCCAGAAAGCCCAGGCCTTGCTCGCCAAAGCGGCCAAAGTGACCCGAGGTGCGTGCACCCGCACCACCTGAATCCCCCCCACCCACTTGCCCGTTCTCTGGGCCAGCCAGCGGCCTCAGGCCCAACACCCGCGCCAATTGGGCGTTGTTGCCCAGTTCGGGGTGGGCATCCAGCGGCAGGTGGTAGGCCAAGAGGTTGATGTCGTGCGCGAGCAAGGCCTTTAAGCGCTGGCGCATCCAGCCAGTGACTCTGCCGTCCTGGCCGCGCCAAAACAGCCCGTGGTGCACCAGCAAAGTGTCGGCCCCAGCCGCGATGGCCGCTTCGATGAGGGCCAGGCTGGCCGTCACCCCGCTCACGATGTGCGCCACCGCCTCTGCCCCCTGGACCTGCAGCCCGTTGGGGCCGTAGTCACGAAAGGTGGACGGTGTCAGGCAGCCATCGAGGGCCGCCACCACACTGGCGCAGGGAATGCCGCCCACAGGCGACGCCATCGGTTGGAAAGGTGCAAATTCGGCCATGCGCCATTGTGCAACGCGGCATGGCTGGCCGCAGGCCCGCCGGTGCGAAGTCGGCGCTTACTCGCCGCGCAGCTTGGCTGCGGCGGCATCTTCTTCGATGCGCCGATTGAAGTAGCGGTAAAAGTACACCCCCATGCCGATGGTGAAAGCAATGACTCCAACACTCATCAGGCCGTAGCTGGTGGAAAAAAGGTCAGACAAGGCTTTCATGGGTTCTCCTGTGGGGTTTGAAACTTGACGGATGCATTGCACCCGTGTTCGGACTTTGCCGGATTGACCGATGTCAAAGAACCGCACCGCAAGCTTGATGCATGTCAACAATCCTGCCTGTTGCGCGCCCTGGTGCAGACGGCGCGACAATTGGCCCATGTCCCAGTTTTTTGACGTTCACCCCGATAACCCCCAACCCCGCCTGCTGCGCCAGGCCGTTGCCTTGCTGGCCAAGGGCGGCGTGCTGGCCGTGCCCACCGACTCCAGCTACGCCTTGGTCTGCCACCTGGACGACAAGGCGGCCGCAGACCGCTTGCGCCGTATCCGCCAGGTGGACGAGAAGCACCACCTCACCCTGCTGTGCCGCGACCTGAGCGAACTGGCCAGCTACGCGCGGGTGGACAACCGGCAGTACCGGCTGCTCAAGCTGGGCACACCGGGCCCGTACACCTTCATTCTGGAAGCCAGCAAAGAGGTGCCCCGCCGCCTGAGCCACCCGTCGCGCAAAACCATTGGCCTCAGGGTGCCGCAGCACACCACGCTGCAGGCCTTGCTGACCGAGCACGGTGCGCCGCTGCTGGCCACCACCCTCATTGCCCCCGGCGAGGCAGACGCCATGAACGACCCCGAAGAGATTCGCGAACGGTTCGAACACGACCTGGCCGCCGTGATCAGCGCGGGCGCCTGCACCCTGGAACCCACCACCGTGATTGACCTGACCCCCATGGGGCAGGGGGATGACCCTGTGGTGCAGCGACTGGGCCAGGGTCCCCTGGGGCCGCTGGGCCTGGGCTAAGACACGGCGTCTGGGACAATCCGGCGCATGGACATTGCCAACCTGATTCAAACCGTCGCCATTTACGCACTGCCGGTGCTGTTTGCCATCACCGTGCACGAGGCGGCGCACGGCTATGCCGCCCTGCACTACGGCGACCCCACCGCCCACATGCTGGGGCGCATCACGCTCAACCCCCTCAAGCACATCGATCCCGTGGGCACCATCCTCATGCCCCTGATGCTGTACTTTGCGACATCCGGGGCTTTTTTATTTGGCTACGCCAAGCCGGTGCCGGTGAATTTCGGGCGCTTGCGCAACCCCAAGCGCGACATGATCTGGGTGGCACTGGCGGGCCCAGGGGCCAACCTGGTCCAGGCAGTGGCCTGGACACTGTGGATGTACCTGATGTATGCCATGGGGCTGCAGGAACCGTTTTTCCTGGAAATGGCCCAGGCCGGTGTGCTGGTGAATCTGGTGATGTTCGCCTTCAACCTCTTTCCGCTGCCGCCGCTGGACGGCGGACGCATTCTGGTGGGGCTGTTGCCCATGCGCCAGGCCATGGCGGTGTCACGCATCGAGCCGTACGGGTTTTTCATTGTGTTGGCCCTGGTCGTCGCTGGGGTGGTGGGCAATCTGTGGCTGCGCCCGCTCATGCAGGCCACGGCAGCCGCCATCGAACTGCTGCTGACCCCGGTGCGCCTGCTGCTGTTCTGACAGGCTGAGGCCCCATGCCAGGGCAATGGTCGCGGCCGCGTCCCATCTAATTATATAGATAGCAAACAATCTATATAAATCAAGCGTAAATGCACTTTTTTACTGTTTATTTATGAGCACACAGCGCGTACTCACTGGCATCACCACTTCCGGCACCCCCCACCTGGGCAACTACGTGGGGGCCGTGCGCCCTTCGGTACAGGCCAGCACCCGGCCGGGCGTGCAGAGTTTTTACTTTCTGGCCGACTACCACGCCCTCATCAAAACCGGCGACCCGGCGCGGGTGCAGCGCTCCACACTGGAAATTGCCGCCACCTGGCTGGCCGCAGGGCTGGACCCTGAGCGGGTGGTGTTCTACCGCCAGTCTGACGTGCCCGAAATTCCCGAACTGACCTGGTTCCTGACCTGCGTCACCGGCAAAGGCGTGCTCAACCGCGCCCACGCCTACAAAGCCAGTGTGGACAAAAACACCGCCGCCGGCACAGAGCCCGACGACGGCGTGACCGCAGGCCTGTTCATGTACCCCGTGCTGATGGGGGCGGACATTTTGATGTTCAACGCCCACCAGGTGCCTGTGGGGCGCGACCAGATCCAGCACATTGAAATGGCACGCGACATGGCGGCCAGCTTCAACCACCTGTACGGCGAGCACTTCACCCTGCCCGAAGCCGCCATCGACGACAACGTGGCCACCCTGCCCGGGCTGGACGGCCGCAAGATGAGCAAAAGCTACGACAACACCATCCCACTGTTCGTGCCGCGCGAGCAACTCAAAAAACTGGTCATGGGCCTGCTGACCGACTCGCGCACGCCGGGCGAGCCCAAAAGCACCGAAGGCAGTGCGTTGTTCCAGATTTACCAGGCCTTTGCCACCCCGGACGAAACCGCCGTCATGCGCCAGGCTTTTGCCGACGGCATTGCGTGGGGCGAGGCCAAGCAGCAGCTGTTCGAACGGCTGGACGCCGAAATTGCCCCCATGCGCGCGGCCTACGAACACTACATGACCCACCCCAGCGAGGTAGAGCGCATTCTGTTGGCTGGTGCCACCAAGGCGCGCGCCATTGCCACCCCCTTCACCCGGCAACTGCGCCATGCCGTGGGGCTTCGCCATCTGGCGGCCGGGGCCAGCCCTGCCAAAGCGGCCAAGACCGACAAGGCCGCACTGCCCACGTTCAAGCAGTACCGCGAAAAAGACGGGTTGTTCTACTTCAAGCTGGCAGATGCCAGTGGCCAGTTGCTGCTGCAAAGCGAAGGCTTCGAGCAAGCCAAAGCCTGCGGCGCAGCCATTGCGCGGCTGCAGACCGAAGGCAGCGCGGCACTGGCCGAACTCGGTCAGCCCACCGGGGCCAATGTGCCCACCGACGCGATTGATGCCGCCATGGCCACTCTGCGCGACGCCAAGCTCTGAACGGCCCGAACCCTTCCGAACCGCGTGAACCGCATGAGCCCACTGCCATGAAAGCCTTTCTCATTGCCAACCCCAAAGGTGGCTCCGGCAAATCCACCCTGTCCACCAACCTAGCGGGCTACCTGGCCCACACGGGAGCCAGCGTGATGCTGGGCGATGTGGACCAGCAGTGGTCCGCCCGCCGCTGGCTGGCCACCCGGCCCCACCACCTGCCACCCATACAGACCTGGGAAACTGGCGCGGATCGGGTGGCACGCCCGCCCAAGGGGGTCAGCCACGCGGTGCTTGACACCCCGGCCGCGCTGGATGGCAAGCTGCTGGAGCGGGTGCTCAAGCTCTCGGCCAGGGTCATCGTGCCGGTGCAACCCTCGGCCTTTGACATGTGGGCCACCCAGGATTTTTTGAACAAGCTGCTCAGCGCCAAGGCCGTGCTCAAGGGCAAGGCCAATGTGGCCGTGGTCGGTATGCGGGTCGATGCCCGGACCCGCGCCGCTGCCGAGCTGGACGCATTTTTCGCAACGCTGGACATCCCGGTGCTGACCCATCTGCGCGACACCCAGCTGTATGTGCAAGCCGCCAGCGCGGGCATGACACTGTTTGACCTGCCACCCTCCCGCACCGCCAGAGACCTGCAGCAATGGCAACCCATCATCGACTGGGTGCAACAGGGCTGAGGCCCTTGTGCCCGACCTGGCATGTCACCTGAGCTGGGCTTTGTGGTGCTGGGTGCCGCTGTGCTGGCTGCCCTGGTGGGCGTGCCGTGGTGGGCACGCCAGCGGCGGCGGCAACTGGGCGCGCGGGCGTTTCCGCCTGCATGGCGGCGCCTGCTGCAGCAACAGTTTGCGCTGTACCAGCGGCTGCCCCACCCCTTGCAGCGGCGGCTTCAGGCCATGGTGCAGGTGTTCGTGGCAGAAAAACCCGTGATTGGCTGCCAGGGGCTGCAGGTCACCGACGAGATGCGCGTGCTCATTGCCGCTCAGGCATGCGTACTGGTGCTGGAGCTGCACAGCCGAGGCGCAACCACCACGCCCCACCACTCACCCGTGCCCGAACCCTACCCCGACCTGAGAGAGGTGCTGCTCTACCCTGGGGCCTTTGTGGTGCAGGCCCAGCAGCACCGACCGGGCGGTGTGGTGCAGCACGGGCGCGAGGCGCGCTTGGGCGAGTCGTGGCAAGAAGGACGGGTGGTGCTGTCCTGGGCCGACAGCCAGCGCGGCGCAGCAGGTGGCGAGTGGGCCCAGCCCGCAATCACGGAGGCTGCCGACAACGTGGTCATGCACGAGTTTGCCCACCAGCTGGACCAGGAAACCGGGGCCGCCAATGGTGCGCCCGCCCTTGGGCGCACCCAATTGGCCACCTGGGCCCAGGTGTTCCAGCGGGCCTACGACGAATTGCGCTGGCTGACCGACGCGGGTGAAACCACCCTCATCGACCCCTACGGCGCCACGGCACCCGAAGAGTTTTTTGCGGTGGCCACCGAAACCTTCTTCATGCAGCCGCGTGCCCTGGCGGCCCAGCACCCCGAGCTGTATGGCCAGTTGCAGCAGTTCTACCGGCTCGACCCCCAATCCTGGTAACCCGCCCTGCCCGGCTTGCCCGGCTTGCGCCAATTGACTTGTCCACCACCCACCTCAACCACACCCAACCATGACCACCACATTGCGCATCGATTTTGTGTCCGACATCTCCTGCCCCTGGTGCGCCGTGGGCCTGGGTGCATTGCAACAGGCACTGGAGCGCGCCTCGGACGCGGTGCGAGCCGACATCCACTTTCAACCGTTCGAGCTCAACCCCAGCATGTGGCCCGGCGGGCAAGACATTGGCGAACACCTGGCCCAAAAATACGGCTCCACCCCGGAGCAGCAGGCCCAGATCCGCGACACCATCCGCCTGCGGGGTGCCGAGGTCGGCTTCGAATTCAACGCCGATGGCCGAGGCCGGGTGTACAACACCCTGGATGCGCACCGGCTGCTACATTGGGCGGGCGAAGAACACCCCGGCCAACAAGCCGCCCTGAAAATGGCCCTGCTGCAGGCCTGCCACCGCGACCGCCTGGCCATGGACTCGCACGACGTGCTGCTGGCGGCGGTGGCGCAAGCGGGGCTGGACACCACCCACGCGCAGGCCATCCTGGCACAAGGCACGTACACCCCGGAAGTGCGGGAGCGCCAGGCTTTTTATGCCAGCCAGGGCATCCGGTCGGTACCTGCGGTCATCATCAATCAGCGGCACCTGATCTCGGGCGGGCAATCCGTGCAGGTGTTCGAGCAGGCATTGCGCCAAATTGCGGCACGGTCGGCCGACACGTCGGCCCCCCTGCCTTGAACACCCGGGCCGCACGCCGCCCGGCAGGCGCTTTGGTCACCCGACTCAAGCCCTTCAACTGGGCACCCCATTGATAAGCCGCGCCTGTGGCTCGACAGGCTTGAAGTGAGTCTTGCAAGGCAAGAATCCACCACCACCAGACCCGGCCACCGAGCTGCGGTTTCTCCGTTTCCAACTGGGGCTGGCGCTGGTCACGGGCAACAGGCAAAGAAAAAGCCCCACACCGTTACCGATGGGGGCTGTGTCTGGTGGGTCGTGACGGGCTCGAACCGCCGACATTCTGCGTGTAAGGCAGACGCTCTACCAACTGAGCTAACGACCCAAAACCGTGTGATTCTGGCGGAAAGAGAGGGATTCGAACCCTCGGTACAGGAGAACCTGTACGCCGGATTTCGAATCCGGTGCATTCGACCACTCTGCCATCTTTCCGGGGTGTTGGTCTTTGAAGAGCCGCGATTCTAGCAGCCGAACCGCAGGGGCCGTTGCTCAGGCCTTGAGCAGTGCCACGCCACCCATGTAGGGGCGCAACACCTCGGGCACGGTGATGCTGCCGTCGGCGTTCTGGTAGTTTTCAAGCACAGCCACCAGCGCCCGGCCCACAGCCAGGCCGGAGCCGTTCAGGGTGTGCACCAGCTCGTTCTTGCCCTGCGCGTTTTTAAAACGTGCTTGAAGGCGGCGGGCCTGGAAGGCTTCGCAGTTGCTGACCGAGCTGATTTCGCGGTAGGTGTTCTGCGCGGGCACCCACACCTCCAGATCGTGCGTGCGGGTAGCGCCAAAGCCCATGTCGCCCGTGCACAGCACGATGACACGGTAGGCCAGGCCCAGCTTTTGCAGCACGGCTTCGGCATGGCCAGTCATCGCATCCAGCGCCTCATAGCTGGTGTCGGGGTGGACGATCTGCACCATTTCCACCTTGTCGAACTGGTGCTGGCGGATCAGGCCGCGCGTGTCGCGCCCGGCGCTGCCGGCTTCAGAACGAAAGCATGGCGTGTGTGCGGTGAGTTTGATGGGCAACTCTGCCTCGGGCAGAACCGTGTCGCGCACGAAGTTGGTCAGCGTCACTTCGCTGGTGGGTATGAGGTACAGCGCCTGGTTGTCGGGCACTTCTTCACCCTCTTGCCCGCCCTTCTTGGCGGCGAACAGGTCGCCCTCGAACTTGGGCAACTGGCCTGTGCCGCGCAACGTGTCGCCGTTGACGATGTAGGGGGTGTAGCACTCGGTATAACCGTGCTCGTTGGTTTGCGTGTCCAACATGAACTGCGCCAGCGCCCGGTGCATGCGTGCAATGGGGCCTTTCATGACCGTGAAGCGGGCACCGGCCAGCTTGGCACCGGTTTCGGGGTCCAGCCCCAGGGGCAGCGCCAGGTCCACATGGTCTTTGGGCTCGAAGCCGAGCGGCACAGGCGAACCACCCAGACCGCCAGAACCATCGGCCTGCGGAGGGCTCCAGCGGCGAAGCTCGACGTTGGCAGCCTCATCAGCCCCTACCGGCACGCTGTCGTGCGGCAGGTTGGGCACGGCCAGCAGCAGGGCCGACAACTCGGCCTGGATAGCTTCCAGCCTGGCTGCGGATGTTTCCAACTCGGCCTTGGCCGCTGCCACCTGGGCCATGGCGGCATCGGCCTCAGCATGCAGGCCCTTGCCCTTCAAACCACCAATTTGCTTGGACAGGCTGTTGCGCTGCGCCTGCAACTCTTCGGTGCGCACCTGAATGCTTTTGCGCTCGGCCTCCAGCGCGGTAAACACCGCTTCATCAAGGTAAGGCTGTGGGCTTTTGCGGGTGGCCAGTTTGGCCAGAACGCCAGGCAGGTCTTTGCGCAGCAGGGTGATGTCTAGCATGGGAGAGTCGGTTAATAAATGAATAAAAAATGGCTTTTACGCTTATATAGCATGCAATGTTTGCTAGCCATTCAGCCAATTTGGTCATCGGTCGAATCCAACCGTAAACCCTTGGGTAACGGGAACTGGATGGTTTCTTCAATGCCGTTCATGGTGCGCACCGCCACCGCGCCCAGCTCGCGCAGGCGCTGCACCACCCCTTGAACCAGCAGCTCAGGCGCAGAGGCCCCAGCGGTGATGCCAACCCGCTGCTTGCCCTCGAACCACTCGGGTTGCAGTTCGCTGGCGTCGTCCACCATGTAGGCGGTGGTGCCCAGCTTGGCGGCCAACTCGCGCAGCCGGTTGCTGTTGCTGCTGGTGGGGCTGCCCACCACCACCACCACGTCCACCTGAGGACTCATGAGCTTGATGGCATCCTGGCGGTTTTGGGTGGCATAACAAATGTCTTGCTGCTTGGGCGAGCGAATACCGGGAAAGCGGGCCACCACGGCGGCCGTGATTTGGGCGGCGTCGTCCACGCTGAGGGTGGTTTGGGTCACCACCGCCAGGCGCTCGGTCTGGCGGGGCTGCACGCGGGCCACATCGGCCACGTCTTCCACCAGGTGAATGCCATCGCTCAGCTGGCCCATGGTGCCCTCCACCTCCGGGTGGCCTTTGTGGCCAATCATGATGAACTCGTAGCCCTCTTTGGCGAGCTTGGCCACCTCGACGTGCACCTTGGTAACCAGTGGGCAGGTGGCGTCGAACACCTGAAAACCCCGCGCCTGCGCCTCTTGCTGCACCGCCTTGCTGACGCCGTGCGCGGAAAAAATCAGGGTGGCACCGGGGGGCACATCGGCCAGGTCTTCAATGAAGATGGCGCCGCGGGATTTGAGGTCATTCACCACATGGGTGTTGTGCACGATTTCGTGGCGCACATAAATGGGCGCACCGAACTTGGCCAGTGCGCGCTCCACGATGTCGATGGCCCGGTCCACCCCCGCACAAAAACCGCGCGGCTCGGCCAGCAGCACCTCGGCACCAGGACGCAGCGCTGGGTCGCTCATCACAGCACCCCAATCAGCTGCACCTCAAAGCGCACCGCCTGGCCTGCCAGGGGGTGGTTGAAGTCAAACAGCACCGCGCCGTCGGCGCGCACCTCGCGCACCGCACCAGCGTAGCTGCCCAGACCGTCGGGCGTGGGGAACTGCACCACGTCACCGGCCACGTACTGCTCTTTGGGATCGCCCAGCTCGTTGAGCAGCTTGCGCGCCACCCACTGCACCATGTCGGGCTGGCGCTCGCCAAAGGCCTCGCCGGGGGGCAGATCGAAGGTCTGCTGCGCCCCCTCCTCCAGCCCCAGCAAACGCTGCTCCAGCGCGGGCGAGAGCTGGCCAGAGCCCAGGCTGAGGGTGGCAGGCTGACCCTCAAAGGTGTTGACGAAGTCTTGACCGTGCACGCTGGAGAGGCGGTAGTGCAGAGTCAGGAAGGAGCTGGCATCGACGATGGACATGGGGTGGACTGGGTAAGGCTAGGGCCGTGTTTAAACTGGCCCTATTGTAGAAACCAGGGGGCTTGGGACCATGAGCATGAAATTGATGCCCGCCGATTCGCGCCCGCGCGAAAAGCTGCTGACACGCGGGCCAACCGCACTCAGCGATGCCGAGCTGCTGGCGCTGCTGCTGCGCACTGGCATACCTGGCAAAAACGTGGTGGCACTGGCGCAGGAACTGCTGGAACAATTCAAGGGCCTGGCGGGCCTGCTGCACACCCCGGCCGAGGCGCTCAAAACCATCAAAGGCCTGGGCCCGGCCAAGCGGGCCGAGGTGGTGGCGGTGCTGGAGCTGGCCCGCCGCGCCCTAGCCCAGCAGCTGCACGAAAAACCCTGCTTCGATGGCCCCCAGGCGGTGCGCGACTACCTGCAGCTGCAGCTGGGTGCGCGCAGCCATGAAGTGTTTGCGGTGCTGTTTCTGGACAGCCAGCATCGGCTGCTGGCCTTCGAGGAGCTGTTTCGGGGCACGTTGACGCAAACCAGCGTGTACCCCCGCGAGGTGGTGCTGCGCGCCCTGCACCACCATGCCGCTGCGGTGGTGTTGGCCCACAACCACCCGAGTGGCAGTACCAAACCCTCAGCGGCGGACGAAACCCTGACCCGCACGCTCACAACCACCCTGGCCCTGGTGGACGTGCGGGTGCTGGACCATTTTGTGGTGACGGCCCACACCGCCACCAGCATGGCCGAGCTGGGCATGGTCTGAGCGCCTGAGTCAGGCCTCCCTCAAGCGTGGCGTGGGGGCATGCCCCGCCGGGCCGCCCAGTCACGGCCCACCCCGCACAATAGGCTCATGCCCATGTGGCCTGCAATCCGCGCCCCTGGCCCCCGCCCTGTATGCCCGACACCACCCCATCAACCGCCCACGCCCAGCTCGCTGCCATTCGCGGCGTGCTGGTGGAACGCGCGCGGCTGCAGCAGGCCGCGCTGGCGGCCGCCGCCGAAGCCGAGCGTCTGGCGCATGCCGAGCGCACACTGTTTGCGCGCACGGTGGGCGCGGTCAGGCCACTGCGGCTGCAACGGCTGGCACTGATTGAGCGCGAGCGTGCCTTGCCCCGGGCCCGCCAGCGCGAACTGGACGAACAGGCCGTGATGCGCGAGGCCATCTCCGACGACTTCGATGTGGAAAGCCTGCTGGACACCGATGACGCGCTCAGCTACCGCCGCCCTGGCGTCGGTCTGGATGTGGTGCGCCGGTTGCGGCGCGGCCAATGGAGCCTGCAAGGCCAGATCGACCTGCACGGGCTGCGCACCGACGAGGCGCGTGCGGCACTGAGCCAGTTTGTGCGAGAGGCGCACAAAGTCGGCTGGCGCTGCGTGCGGGTGGTGCACGGCAAGGGCCTGGGTTCACCGGGCAAAACCCCTGTGCTCAAAAACAAGGTGCAGCGCTGGCTGGTCCAGAAGAACGAGGTGCTGGCCTTTGTGCAGGCCAAGCCGTCCGACGGTGGGGCCGGTGCGCTGGTGGTGCTGCTGACGCCGGGCTGATGCGGTGGCCAAGGCGCGGCCATGCGCCGCCGCCTCACACCCCCCGGTTGCGCATCCAGTCGGCGGTCTGGAAAAAACTGCCCCTCAGCCGCTGGCGCAGCTCGGCATTTACCCCGACCTCACCCATGGCCTGGTCCATGCAAGCCAACCACTGGTCGCGCTCGACAATGCCGATAGCAAACGGCATGTGGCGCATGCGCAACCTCGGGTGGCCAAAGCGCTGAACATAGTGGTCGGGCCCGCCCAGCCAGCCACACAAAAACCAGAACAGCTTCTGGCGGGCATCGTCCAACGTGCTGCCGTGGCTGGCGCGCAGCTCGGCATAACCGGGCTCCAGGTCCATCAGGTCATAAAAGCGGTCCACCAGGGCGCGCACCTGCGGCTCTCCGCCCATCCACTCAAATGGGGTCAGCACGTGGGCACTGCCCTCGGTATCGCTTGGCGCTGGGGCGGAGGCAGGCTGGAGGGGCATGTGGTGGCCTTGGAAAGACTCGGGGAGGTTAGAGAGTTGCTGGCGAATGCTGATGCTGATGCGGATGCGAATAGGCGATAGCGCTCGGCCCATCAGACCGATGCGCGACGCAGCGTGGCCACCACAGGCGTGTTGAGCACGCTGCGCAGCCCCCACCACCCAGCAGCCAGGGCCAGGGCCGCACCCGCCAACGAGCCCAGCACCGGCACCCAGGGGGAAGGGTTCCAGGCGAATTCGAAGGCATAGCGGGCCAGTGCCCAACCCACCACAGAGGCCACCACCGAGGCCATGGCCCCCGCCAGCAGCCCCACGCCCAGCAGCTCGGCGCGCTGCACCTGGCGCAGCAAGACCGAGCTGGCACCCACCGCCCGCATGATGGCGAACTCTCTCTCCCGCTCGCTGCGGGTGGCGGTCACGGCTGCGAGCAACACCACCAGGCCTGCGGCCAGGGTGAAGGCGAACAAAAACTCCACCGCCCGGATCACCTGCCCCAGCACCGCCTGCACCTGGGCAATGGTGTTGCTCATGTCCACGTTGGTGATGTTGGGAAACTCGCGCACCAGGGTGTTGTCGAACTGCGACATTTGCTCGCCTTCGGGGGCGCGGAACGCACTGATGTAGGTCACGGGCACATCGTCCATGGTGTCCACCGGGAACATGACAAAGAAATTGACCCGCATGCTGCCCCAGTCCACCTTGCGCAGGCTGGTCACCCGGGTGGTTTGGACGATGCCAGCCATGTCAAACGACACGGTGTCGCCCAGCTTCAGGCCCAGCTCCTGGGCCAGGCCATCTTCCACGCTGGCGCCATCTGCCTCGCCGGGCAGCCACTGGCCGGCCACCACCAGGTTGTGGGGAGGCTGCTCGGCAGCGTGCGACAGGTTGAACTCGCGCTCGGCCAGGCGGCGGCCGCGTTCGGTATCGAAGCTCTCGGGGTTGACGGCCTCGCCGTTGATGGCCACCAACCGCCCCCGGATCATGGGGTACCAGTCGTAGCGCGCCACACCCGCCTCGGTCAGCTTGGCACGGAATGCATCGCCCTGGTCGGGCTGGATGTTGATCACAAAGCGGTTGGGCGCGTCAGGCGGCGTGGCCTGACGCCACGAATCGACCAGGTCGGTGCGCAGCAGCACCAGCAGCACCAGCGCCAGCAGCCCAACGGCCAACGAGCTGACCTGTACCACGGCGTAACCGGGGCGGGCGCACAGCTGCCGGGTGGCCAGCATGAGCCAGCGCGGAGCGGTGGCCTCGTTCACCACCACCCGCAGCAGGCGCACTGCCGCATAGCTGGCCAGGGCAAACACCGCAATGGCAGCGGCAAAGCCACCCACGGCCAGCAGGCCCAGGGTGACGTCTCGACTGACGGCCAGCAGCAGCACCGCAAAGCCCGCAACCCCCAGACCCAGCACGGCCAGCGAGGCGGGTTTGATGCCGCCCACATCCCGCCGAATGACGCGCAGCGGCGGTACCTGCGCCAGCTGCAACACCGGTGGCAAGCCAAATGCCACCATCAGCGTCAGGCCCAACCCCAGGCCCACCGCCACTGGCCACAGGCTGGCGGCGGGCAGGGCCACGTTCATCAGGCCACCCAGCAGGGCCACAAACACATGGTGCACACCAAAGCCCAGCGCCACCCCCAGCGCACTGGCGACCACACCCACGGCTGCAAATTCGATGACATAGGCCCACGCCATGGTGCGCTGAGGCAGGCCCAGGACCCGCAACATGGCGCAGTCGTCCAGGTGGCGCGCCGCAAACCCCCGGGCGGCAATGGCCACCGCCACCGCACTGAGCAGCGCGGCCAACAGGGCCACGAGGTTCAAAAACTTTTCGGCTCGGCCCAGCGTCTGCTGCATCTCGGGACGCCCGGCCTCCAACGATTCAAGGCGGGCGCCGCGGAAGCTGCCCTGGTCGAGTTGCGCCTGCACCCAGGTTGCATAGCGGCCCACAGGGGCGTCTGGCCCGGCCACCGCAAACCGCCAGCTGATGCGACTGGCCGGCTGGACCAAGCCTGTGGCGGCCAAGTCGACCTGGTGCAGCATCACCCGGGGTGCAAAACTCATGAAGCCTGCGCCCCGGTCCGGCTCATTGGTGATCAGGCGGGCAATTTCGAACGAACGATCGCCCAGCAGCAGGGGCTGACCGACTTCCACCCCAAGGGCCACCAGCAGCGCAGGGTCCACCCAAACCGTGCCTGGGGTGGGGATGGCGGTGGTGGGCGCCCCCGGCGTACCGGCCTGCTCGGCCACCGACAAACGGCCGCGCAGGGGATAACCCGGCTCCACCGCCTTGAGCGCCACCAGGCGGGCAGCGCCACCCAGGGCATCGGGCGCACGGCCCATGGTCGGAAAGCTGATGGTCTGCGCGGTGTTCAGGCCCAGGCGCTCGGCCTCGGCCTTGAAGGCAGCTGGCGCTGCGTGGTCGCTGCTGAGGACCACATCGCCACCGAGCAGCTGGCGGGCATCGCGGCTGAGGCCGCCTTGCAAGCGATCGGCAAAAAAACCGACCGACGTGAGAGCCGCCACCGCCAGGGCCACCGCCAGCACCAGCAGGCGCAATTCACCGGCACGAAAGTCCCGCCACAGCGAGCGCATCGCCAATGGCCACGCGCCAGGGCGCTGCGAGGGTGGGTGGAAAGTCGGTTGCGGAGTCGTCACAGTCATTCCTTCACCTTACCCTAAGGTGGAGGCATTGGGTCCACACCAGACTTCATGCCTTGCTGCAGCGCATGGTTTTATAAGAAAAAAGCCATTCTCGCTTGCCTGCGTTGAATAGTTAGCTATTCAATTTTCAAGACCGCTCCAGCACCCGCTATTTGGTGCCGAAGATGCGATCCCCCGCATCGCCCAGACCGGGCACGATGTAGCCGTGGCTGTTGAGCCCTCGGTCCACCGCCGGGGTGTACACCGGCACATCGGGGTGGTGGTCGTGAAAGGTCTGCAAGCCCTGTGGACAAGTCACCAGGCACGCAAACCGGATAGAGCGTGGCTGCGTCTGCTTGAGGCGGTCCACGGCGGCCACCGCGCTGTTGCCGGTGGCCAGCATGGGGTCCAGCACAATCACATCGCGCTCTTGCATGTCGCTGGGCATCTTGAAGTAGTACTCCACCGCCTGCAGGGAATCCGGGTCCCGGTACAGACCAATATGGCCCACCCGCGCCCCCGGAATGACATGGAGCATGCCATCCAGAAAGCCATTGCCAGCCCGCAGGATGGACGCCAGAACCACCTTCTTGCCGTCAATGACGCGCGAGGTCATGGTCTCCAACGGGGTTTCCACCTCGATGGTCTGCATAGGCATGTCACGGGTGATTTCGTAAGCCAGCATGGCGCTGATCTCGTGCACCAGCTCCCGAAAACTCTTGGTGCTGGTGTCCTTTTTGCGCATCAGCGTCAGTTTGTGCTGCACCAGTGGGTGCTGAATGACGTGGACCTGGCGCTGGGGCTGGGACATGCGATGCTTCCTGGGTGAGTTGAACTGCCCCGAGTTTAGAACCTCAGGCAACCGCCGCCAGCGGCTCGGGGACTGCATCGAGCACCAGGCGCTGCGGGTGCGTGAAGCACAAAAACCGCTTGTGGGTCGCACGGCCAATGGCACACAGCCCCACGCGCTGCGCCACTTCCAGGCCCATTTGCGTCATACCGCTGCGCGACACCACCACCGGCACCCCCATCTGGGCGGACTTGATGACCATCTCGCTGGTCAGCCGCCCGGTGGTGTAGAACACCTTGTCGCCGCCACCCATGGTCTGGGTGCCTGGCTGGCCAGCCACACGCTCCTGCTGCAGCCACATCCACCCGGCGATGGTGTCCACTGCGTTGTGGCGGCCCACGTCTTCGACAAACAACAGCTTCTCGCCGCCCCGAAACAGCGCACACCCATGCACAGAGCCGGCCGACTTGTAGGTACTCTCCTGCAAGCGGATGGTGTTGACGATGCGCTGCAGCTCGCTCTGGCGCAGCGGGGTCTGGCCCTGCAGCACCCAAGTGTCCACCTCTTGCATCAGGTTGCCAAACATGCTGCCCTGCCCACAGCCGGTCGTCACCACCCGGCGCGCGGTTTTTTCTTCGATTCGATCAATACCGCTGCGGGTCTTGACGGCGGCGGCCCCCACGTCCCAATCGACGGTGATGGACTCGATGTCGGACAGCGACTCCACCAAGCGCTGGTTGCGCAAATAGCCCAGCACCAGCCACTCGGGATGCCCGCCCAGGGTCATGAGGGTGACGAGTTCGCGCTTGTCCACGTACACGGTCAGGGCACGTTCGGCCGGAATAGAGAGGCTGCTCAACTGGCCAAACTCGTTCATGACCTGCACCGGGCACGTCAGTGGGGCGCGGGCCTGGGTCATGGCGGGGAGTGGCGCCACACCGGTCAGGTCAGGCAGCATGTGTGAAGTCTCCAAAAAAAGAACCGCCGGTCAGCGGCGGTGGGGATGGGTGCACGGGCCAGCACGGCGAAGGCAAAGGTGCAGTCTGCGTCAGGCACACCCACAGGGGCTGAGGCCACCAGGGAAAGTGGCCATTCACCCGACAGAATCAGGGCTTTTGGGCAGCTGCGGCCACGGGCGCGGCACCCGCAGCAGGCACAGCGGCTGCTGGAGGAGCCGCCACATAGGCCCCCGGGTCCACACAGGCTGGGGTGGGCAGTGCTGGGGCCACGTCTTTTTTCGCGGCGGCAGCGGTCTTGAAGTAGTGCGCAGCCGCACGGTCAATGGCCTTGCAGTTCTGGTACGCCGCGACCTTGTTGCCGTGGGCAGCTTTGGCTGCAGCCTCAGCCGCCTTGGCCTTGGCGTCGTCGCTGGGGGCTGGAAGTTTGGCAAGTGCCGGCCAGGCCAGCACACTCAGCGCAAGGGTCAGTGTCAAATGCTTCATGGGGTTTCCTGGTGCGTTCGGTTCAAACAGAGGCCGTCCGCGCCGCCGAGGCCGGTTGACCCGCTTCATTCGGCTGGCTGCGTTGGGCCGGAATCTTGCCGGCCTTGACGTCGTCGTACCACAGCTCATGGTGTTCCTTGGCCCAGCCCTCGTCCACATAGCCGGTTTTCATGGCACCGTAGGCGCCCTTGACACCCACCGTGCCCATGTAAATATGGCCCACCAGGATGCTCATCATGATGATGCCGGCCACGGCGTGCACCATGTGTGCCACCTGCATCTCGCCCCGCAAGTCGCCCAAGCCAGGGACCAGCTGGTTGAGCACCAACCCGGAGGCCACCACCAGCACCCCCGGGAACACCACCCCCCACCAGTACATGCCTTTTTCTCCGGCATTGAAGCGGTGCGAAGGCACCTCGTGGTCACCCAACATGCCGCCGGCGCGTTTGAGCCACACCCAGTCTGCGCGGTTGGCGATGTTGTCCTTCATGAAGGTGATGATCACAATCACCAGCGACACGGCAAACAGCGGCCCCACAAAGTTGTGCACATTCTTGAGTGCGTAGGCCAACCAGCCAAACAGCGTGCCCCCAATCACCGGCAGGATGAAGAACTTGCCAAATGCCATGACGATGCCCGAGAGCGCCAGCGCCACAAAGGCACCCGCATTGGTCCAGTGGGCCGCCCGCTCAAAGGGGGTAAAGCGCTCGATCTTTCGGCCCGTGTCAGGCAAATGCCCACCCAGTTGCCCCTTGGTTTTGTAAAAAATGGCGAGCGCCAGCAACGCGATCAGCAGCAGCGAGCCACCATAGGGCAGGATCCAGTGGTTGCGAACCTGTCGCCACGCCTCACCCGCGTTGGTCAGGCTGGAGCCCGGGTACTGCACAAACGGCTGGATGAGGTTGCCCGCTTCGGGGGCCTGGCTGGCGGGCAGGCTGCTGTACCCCGTCACGCCCGAACCCACCTGACGCCACATGGGCGCGTTGTTGCCGGGTTGCACCTTGGCGCGCTCACCATTGGTCTGGTCGGCATAGCCCGGTTGCGCGCTGGCGTCGGGTTTGACCTCAAAAATGTTGGCGCTTTGCACCCCTGGGGCACTGGCCTGAGCGAGCACCACAGGCGCCGCGGGCACAGGTGGCTGAGCCACCGCCCAGACGGGCAGTAGGCACAACAAACCACCCAGGAGCATCGATTGGCTGGCTTTCATCGCACGGCTCCTTTCATGGGGTGACCACGCGCTGGTGGTCGTTTTGCCCATACTGGGCACGGGCCTTCAGCTGACTGGCCCAGGCATCGCGGTCACCCGCCTTCCAGCCGCCTTGGGTAAAACTGGACGGTGAGCCGCCGGTGTACGGGGCCGCGTCGCGCTTGGCCGCCGACCAGGACCCCTGGGTTTGCGCACGCTCGCCACAACCACTCAAGCCCAGCGCAGCCGTTGCCAGCGCGAGCACACACCAGACACGGGCGTTCATGCGGCACCGCCTTTCTTGGCCTCGGCAGCCGGTGGCTGACCGGCCTGCTGGCTGCCATAGGCGGTACCCCAGCCCCACACCTCGGCGCCCTTGCCGCGCATCACCACCCGATTGCGCAGGATGTCGGCCACCACGTCGCCGTCACCGGCCAAAAGGGCCTTGGTGGAACACATTTCGGCGCAGGCGGGCAGCTTGCCCTCGGCCAGGCGGTTGCGGCCGTATTTTTCAAACTCGGCCTCGCTGCCATTGGCCTCGGGACCACCAGCGCAAAAGGTGCACTTGTCCATCTTGCCGCGCACACCAAAGGTGCCCTGGCTGGGGAACTGTGGCGCACCAAAGGGACAGGCGTAGCTGCAGTAGCCACAGCCAATGCACACGTCTTTGTCGTGCAGCACCACACCCTCGTCGGTGCGGTAGAAGCAGTTGACGGGGCACACCGCCATGCAGGGTGCGTCCGAGCAGTGCATGCAGGCCACCGAAATGGATTTTTCGCCCGGCAAGCCATCGTTCAGTGTCACCACGCGGCGGCGGTTCACGCCCCACGGCACCTCGTGCTCGTTCTTGCAAGCGGTGACGCAGCCATTGCATTCGATGCAACGCTCGGCATCACAGATGAATTTCATTCGTGCCATCAATGTCTCCTGTGTGCTGATGCCCGTGGGGCATCAGGCCTTTTCGATGTTGCAAACAGTGGTCTTGGTTTCCTGCATCATGGTCACGATGTCGTAACCATAGGTGGTGGCGGTGTTGACCGCTTCGCCGCGCACGATGGGCATGGCACCCTCGGGGTAGTGGGCCTTGAGGTCCTGACCCTGCCAGCGGCCGGAAAAGTGGAACGGCAAAAACACCGTCTGTGCATCCACCCGCTCGGTCACCAGTGCCTGCACATTGATGCGGGCACCCGTGGGCGTCACCACCCACACCCGCTCGCCGTTGCGAACGCCACGGGCAGCGGCCACTGCCGGGTTGATTTCCACAAACATCTCTTGTTGCAGCTCGGCCAGCCACGGGTTGGAGCGGGTTTCTTCGCCACCGCCTTCGTACTCGACCAGGCGACCGGAGGTCATGATGAGCGGGTACTTCTCGTGCACCTTGTCGGCCACGTTTTTGTCCTGCAGCGACTTGTACAGGATGGGCAGGCGCCAGCGGTTCTTCTGATCGTCGTGCGTGGGGTACTTGGCGACCAGGTCGGGGCGGATGCCATAGATAGGCTCACGGTGCTTGGGGATGGCGTCGGGGAAGTTCCACACCACCGCCCTGGCTTTGGCGTTGCCAAACGGGTGGCAGCCGTGGGCCATGCACACCCGCTGGATGCCGCCGCTCAGGTCGGTTTTCCAGTTCTTACCCTCTGCAGCGGCTTTTTCGGCATCGGTCAGGTCGTTCCACCAGCCCAGCTTTTTCAGCAGCACATGGTCAAACTCCGGGTAACCAGTGGTGATTTCGGCACCCAATGAATGGGAGCCATCCTCTGCCAGCAGGCTCACACCGTCGCGCTCTACGCCAAAGTTGGCGCGGAAGTTGCCACCACCGTCCATGACGTGCTTGTCGGTCTGGTACAGGTTGGGCGAACCGGGGTGCTTGAGCGCTGCGGTACCAAAACAGGGCCAGGGCAAACCGAAGTAGTCCCCGCTCATGTCGTAGCCGGACTCTTTGTCCACCACCTTGCCCTTGCACTTCAGGGTCTTGATGTCAAAGGCACCCATGTTGCGCATGTGCGCCTTCAGGCGCTCGGGGCTCTGGCCGGTGTAGCCAATGGTCCAGACCGATGCGTTGATTTCGCGCAGGATGTCCTCGACCACGGGCTCGTCCATGCCCTTGACCTTTTTCATTTTGAAGTTCCTGGACAGCTCCTTGCCAAAGCCCAAGCGGTCGGCGAACTGCTGCATGATCATGTGGTCCGAGCGGCTCTCCCACAGCGGTTCGATGACCTGTTCGCGCCACTGCAGCGACCGATTGGACGCCGTGCACGAGCCACTGGTCTCAAACTGGGTGGCCGCTGGCAGCAGGTACACCGCGCGGTTGGGGTTGAGGTCTTCGGCCTTGCCGGGCATGGCAGCCATGGCCGCCGTGGCCGATGGATACGGGTCCACCACCACCAGCAGGTCCAGTTTGTCCATGGCCCGCTTCATTTCCAGGCCACGGGTCTGCGAGTTGGGTGCATGGCCCCAGAAGAACACGCCGCGCAGGTTGGCGTCCTGGTCGATCAACTCGTTTTTCTCCAGCACGCCGTCGATCCAACGCGACACCGTGATGCCAGGTTTGGTCATCATGCCGGGGGCGTACTTGTCTTTGATCCAGTCGTACTCCACACCCCACACCTTGGCAAAGTGCTTCCAGGAGCCGTCGGCCAGGCCGTAGTAGCCTGGCAGGCTGTCGGGGTTGGGGCCTACGTCGGTGGCCCCTTGCACGTTGTCGTGGCCACGGAAAATGTTGGTGCCACCGCCCGTCTTGCCAATGTTGCCCAGCGCCAGCTGCAGGATGCACGAGGCACGCACCATGGCGTTGCCAATGGTGTGCTGCGTCTGCCCCATGCACCACACGACGGTGCCAGGGTTGTTGTCGTGCAGCATCTTGGCGATCTTGGCCATCTGCGCTTCTTTAACGCCACAGGCCTCCTCCACCTTGTCTGGCGTCCACTGGGCCAACACCTCCTCGCGCACCTTGTCCATGCCATAGACGCGGTCGTTGATGTACTGCTTGTCTTCCCAGCCGTTTTTGAAGATGTGGTGCAACAGCCCAAACAGAAACGGAATGTCGGTGCCCGAGCGGATGCGCACGTACTCGTCGGCCTTGGCAGCCGTGCGGGTGAAGCGCGGGTCCACCACGATCATCTTGCAGCCCCTCTCCTTGGCATGCAGCATGTGCAGCATGGACACGGGGTGGGCCTCGGCGGCGTTGGAGCCGATGTACAAAGCGACCTTGCTGTTTTGCATGTCGTTGTACGAGTTGGTCATGGCTCCGTAGCCCCAGGTATTGGCCACACCGGCCACCGTGGTGGAGTGGCAAATGCGGGCCTGGTGGTCGCAGTTGTTGGTGCCCCAAAAGCTCACAAACTTGCGCAGCAGGTAGGCCTGCTCGTTGTTGTGTTTGGATGAGCCCACAAAGTACAGGCTATCGGGGCCACTGGCAGCGCGCAGCTCTTTCATTTTGGCGGTGATTTCGTCCAGCGCCTGGTCCCAGCTGATTTTCTGGTACTTGCCGTTGACCAGCTTCATGGGGGTGCGCAGGCGGTACTCGCCGTGGCCGTGCTCGCGCAGGGCCGCGCCCTTGGCGCAGTGGGCACCGAGGTTGATGGGGGAGTCAAATACGGGCTCCTGGCGCACCCACACGCCGTTTTCCACGATGGCGTCGGTCGCGCAGCCCACCGAGCAGTGGGTGCAGATGGTGCGCTTGACCTCCACCTTGCCCAGCCCGTTGCCGGTGCCAGCCGGGGCGGCCGCTGCTGACTTTTTCATGAGCGTCAGCTGGGTGGCTGCCAATCCCACCCCCACACCCACACCCGAGCGGCGCAGAAAGCCGCGCCTATCCATGGTGGGCAACGCGTGGGCCAACCCACGGCTGAGCTGGTGCACCATGGACACGGGACGTGTGGTGCCGTTGGCGGGCGATTGTTTGGTCAACATCATCATGGCTGCTCCTGGCCGGGTCAGACGCGGGTGGTCTGGTAATACTGCTTGACGTGATCGGTGAGTGCGTAGCCACCACCGCGCTCGGGCGGGGCTTTGGGCGCCGCCTGCGTCTGCTCTTCCTGGGTGGGGGTGGACGGCAACAAAGCGGCCACCGCAGCCAACACACCAACGGTGCTGGCGCCGGCAAACAGCGCGCGGCGCTGCAAAGTGCCCGGTTCGGGGCGAGGGGTTGCTTGCATGTGTGTCTCCTGGGGAAGGGGCACAGGTCAGCCCCACTTGAGCTGCGAATCTACGCCCTGCAACCAGTTGTCACAAGACCCTGGCAGGCGTGTGGCGAGCACCGCTGCCGTTGGCGCTGAGCGATACTGCGCCGCGCACCAGGCCCCCTGAAACGCTGCGCTTGACAGGGGTCGCCTGGCAGTCAAAAACCATGCCATAAGTCATTGCTTATGGTTAGACCAACTGGCAGCGGTATGCGCCAAACGCTACCGGCCACCCAACCACCAGCCCTACCGCGATGCGCCTTGTGTTTTGTCAAGCCCGTGCCCGCGTGCTCCCGACCGACCCACCGCCGGGCGTTTGGACAATGGGCAATCACGCGGACAAGGTGCGCAAGCCTTGCGACAAATTGTCGCGCCTCAGGCTCGGTGGACGAAGACCCAATGGCACCCGAACGCGCCCGGCGATGGGCCTCCACGGGCCCCAAAAAACACCGATTAACCCAGTGTTTTAATCAAGCAAAAATTGGCCTTTGCACCACCGCTTGCCATGACCACACCCCTGAACACCCCCAAAACCCACCTGGCAACGCTCGCATCCGGCCCTGCCGTGGCCCCACCCCTGGGCGTTGAAGGTTGGCCGGATTGGTCCATCCTGATCGTGGACGACGAGCAGGGCATGCGCAACTTTCTGGTCAAAACACTGGCCCCACGCTGCCACTTCGTCATGAATGCCGGCAGTGCGGAAGAAGGTGCCGAGTGGCTCGGCAGCCACCATGTGGACCTGATCATTCTGGACATCTCGCTGCCCGGCAAAAACGGCGTGGTCTGGCTGAAGGAGCTGCGTGAGAAGGGTTTTTCAGGCGAGGTCATTCTGATCACCGCATTTGCGGACCTGGACACTGCCATCGAAGCCCTGCGGGTCGGCGCGTCCGACTTCATCCTCAAGCCGTTTCGGGTTCCGCAAATCCTGAACGCCGTCAAACAATGCGCCGAACGGGCCGGCCTGCAGCGGGAGAACTTTGTGCTCAAGCGCAGGCTCCGCCAGTCCAGCGCCGGGCAAGGCTCGCTGGTGGGCCATTCGGCCACCATGGTTGCGCTGCGCGAAGCGGTGGTACGCATCGCCGCCGTGCCCAGCAATGTGTTGCTCAGTGGTGAGTCAGGAACCGGCAAAGAACTGGTCGCACGCGAGATCCACGCCCTCAGCCCCAGGGCCAAGGGGCAGTTTGTCCCTATGAACTGCACCGCCTTGCCGCCAGACCTTATGGAACACGAGCTGTTTGGCCATGTGCAAGGGGCCTTCACGGGCGCCCGGCGGTCCCAGGCCGGCCTGTTCTACTACGCGCAGGGCGGCACTCTGTTCCTGGACGAAGTGGCCGAGCTGCCCCTGCGGCTGCAAGGCATGCTGCTGCGGGCCATTGACGAGCTCAACATCCACCCCGTGGGCAGCGAACAACGCGTGCCCGTCAATGTGCGCCTGATTGCAGCCACCAACCGCAACCTGGAGCAAGCCGTGGCCAACGGACAGTTCCGCGCCGACCTGTACTACCGCCTCAAGGTGGTGGACCTGTCGCTGCCCCCGCTGCGCGAGCATCGGGAAGACCTGCCGGACCTGGTGACCCACTTTCTGGCGCAGATTGGCCCATCTCTGGGCCTGCCACCCATTGCCATCAGCGCCGACGAAATGGCTTTTTTGGAAAGCTACCACTGGCCGGGCAACTGCCGCGAGCTGCGCAACCTGCTGGAGCGCTCGCTCATTCTGGGTGGGCTCAATGTGTCCGCCCTGTACCCCGGCAACCGGCCTAGCCCCGCGATGGCCACCACCGATTTGCAGACCCTGGAGAAGCAACACATACAGGCCGTGCTGGCATCGGTAGGTGGTGACAAATCGCGGGCGGCCCAGCTGCTGGGCGTGTCTCGCCGCACCCTGGAGCGCCGCGTGGCCGAATGGGGCCACGCATGATGCCTGGCACGGGCTGGGCCCGCCAGGCCAGGTACTGGCTGACGCGCTCGGTGCGCCACAAGCTGCTGGCCATGGCGCTGGGGCCGCTGGTGGTGGTGTTTCCGCTGCTGGTGGCCGCCATATCGCTGTGGGGCAACGTGGCCTACGACCGGCTGCTCATCACCAAGGTGCGCAGCGATCTGGCGGTGGCCCATGGCTACTTTGACAAGGTGCTCAACGATGTGAACCTGGGCACCCAAGCGGTGGGCAACTCACACCGGCTCCTCAGCGCCCTGGGGGCCCCAGGCCGCCACAGCTTGCCAGCTGGCACCCAGGCCCGCCAGCTTGCCCCCCTGCTGCAGACCGAGCGTGAGCGGTTAGATCTGGATTTTTTGCGTCTCTATGCGCTGGATGGCCGACCACTCGATGCCGTACCCGCCCTGCCCCACACCGATGCGGCACCCGCTGGCACCAACAGCCATATGCCCGACCGGGTGGCCCAGCTGCGCGACCACGGCCACACCGCGGCCCTGCTGCTGCTGGGGGCCAATGAACTGTCTGCCCTGGCCCCCCGCCTGGTCAGCCGCACCGGCATTGCGCTGCTGCCCACCCCCAACGCCACCCCGACCGAGCGGACCCGCGAAGACCGGGCCATGGTCGGGCTGCGGGTGATGACGGTGCACAACCTGCAGGGCCAGGCCGTGGCGGTGCTGGTGGCGGGTGTGCTGCTGAACCAGAACCTGGACTTCATTGACCACATCAACCGGGTGGTGTACCCCGAAGGTGCCCTGCCCTTTGGCAGCCAGGGCACCGCCACCCTGTTTCTGGAGGACGTTCGCATCACCACCAACGTGCGCCTGTTCCAGGACCAGCGGGCCATTGGCACACGCGTCTCGCGGGAGGTGCGAGAAGCCGTGCTGACCCAGGGCCACACCTGGCTGGACCGGGCGTTTGTGGTCAACGACTGGTACGTCAGCGCCTACCAGCCCCTGGCCGACGCACAGGGTGAGCGCATCGGCATGCTGTACGTGGGCTACCTGGAGCAGCCCTTTCGGCTGGTCCGCTACGCGATGCTGGGGGTGATGGCACTGATTTTTCTGATGGTCATGGCACTGGCCTCTGTGCTGTCGGTGCGCTGGGCGCGCAGCATCTTCAAGCCGGTGGAGCGAATGAACCACGTCATGCAGCAGGTGGAAAACGGCCAGGCCAATGCCCGGGTGGGCCAGCTGGCGGCCCGCGACGAACTCGGCAGCCTGGCCAACCACCTCGACAGCCTGCTGGACGTGGTGGCCGACAAAACCGCTGCCCTCCAACGCTGGGGCCAGCAGCTGGACCAGCGGGTGACCGAGCGCACCGCAGAGCTGGCGGCCAGCCACGAATCGCTGCGACTGGCCCAGCAGCAACTGGTCAAGTCGGAAAAGCTGGCCGTGATGGGCCAACTGGCGGCCAGCGTGGCCCATGAAATCAACAACCCGATTGCGGTGATGCAGGGCAACCTGGACCTGATGCGCGACACCCTGGGCCCCGCCGCCGACCCCGTGCGCACCGAAATGCGGCTGCTGGACGAACAGGTCGAGCGCATCCGCCTCATCGTGCAGCAGCTGCTGCAGCATGCCCGCCCGGAAGAGTACGCAGGCTATGTGGAGTCGTTGGACGTGAACCAGGTGCTCAGGGACAGCCAGGTGCTGGTCAACCACCGCCTGCACAGCGCAGGCATCCGGGTGGTGCTGGATGAGGGGGCCACACAGTCAGCACCCTTCAACCGCCAGGAGCTGCAGCAGGTGCTGATCAACCTGCTCATCAACGCCTGCAACGCCATGCCCCTGGGCGGCGTGCTGACGCTGCGCACCCGCGACTGCCCCCATGGGCTGGAAGGATCGGGTGACGTTGGCGGCGGCGTCACCATCGAGGTAGAAGACACCGGGCCTGGCCTGGCGCCCGAAACCCTGGAGCGCCTGTTCCAGCCCTTCTTCACGACCCACAGCGATGGCCATGGCCTGGGCCTGTGGATCAGCCTGAGCCTGGTGGAGCGCTATGGCGGCGACATACGCGCCCGCCATGCAGTCCCGGGGCCGGGCGCGGTGTTCACGGTGTACCTGCGCGCAGAGTCAACATAAAGATAGCAAACTATCCATATACATCAAGCGCTAAAGGCTATTTTTATAATAAATTTCAGATCAGCATGTCAAACCCCTGCGCCTCCACGCCCACAAAGGCCTGGGTCAACCCGGCCAGTGCGGCATAAAAGTCAGCCTTGGGGTGTGCAGCCAGCGCATCGCACAGCTGGGGCACCCAGGGCTGCACATGCTCGGCAAAAAAGCGCTGCTGCTGGGTGAGGTTGGCCACCGCTGCATCGTCACCCGCGATGAGGTAGCGCATGACCTCGCACACACAGGCCACATGGTCCTCGGTCTCGGCCATGGCCTCGTCACGGCTCAACCCCAGCTCGGCCAGGGTGCCGCGCAGCACGGCCAGGGGTTTTTCGTTGAGGAAGCCCGACAGGTAGTGCGAGCCGTACAGCGCCACCTCGGGCTTGCCCACGCCGCCGAACAGGGCATCGAACTCATCGGCGATTTGCGCTGCGTCCATGCGGCGGGCCACGCCCACCAGCTGCTGCCAGGGTTCCTCCAGAAACCCACCGGCCATGGGTGCCTCGGTCACTGCCACGCGCAGCTGCTCCAGCCACTCGGCCGAGGGTGGCGCGTAGAACAACAAAGCCAGCAAGCCGTACAGCTCGGCCCGGGCCACCTCTTCGTCAAATCGGTCGGTGGCGGTGGTGGTTGGCAGCGTGGCGTGGTCGATCATGGTGTGGGCGGGTGTGGGGTGAGCCGACGGGGGTGGGACGCGGTTCAGAGGTCGGTGATGCGGGTTTCGTTGGGGGCGGAATAGATGTCCACCACCCGGCAATCGCCGCACATTTTCAGGCGCTCCAGGGCGTCGCCCTGGAACATGGCGTGGCCACCCAGACGCCCCAGCATGGCCTCAATGCCTTTGAGCGTACCAAACGGCTTTTGGCAGCGCACACAGCGGTAGGGCTGGGCCTCGTTGATGACGCGGGCCTGCTTGCGCTCCTCGCTCACCCACAGCCGGGGTTGCAGTTGCAGGGCGTTTTCGGGGCAGGTGGTGACGCACAAGCCGCACTGCACGCAGTTTTTCTCGATGAAGCGCAGCTGGGGGCGCTCGGTGTTGTCCTGCAACGCCGAGGCGGGGCAGGCGCTGACGCAGCTCAGGCACAGGGTGCAGGCATCGGCATTGACCACCACGCTGCCCAGTGGGGACGCGGCGGGCAACGCCACCACCTGAGGCGCCGTGTGGTGTGGGGCAGACGGTGGAGCGTGCTGCACCAGGTGGTCCAGTGCCAGTGAGAGGTTGGTCCGCTTGTCGGCCTGCACCGCAAATGTGGCGGCCTTGGCCACGCCCTGGGCCGCAGGCACCGCCAGGGCCGCGTCCAGCTCCGCCAGGTCGCGGGCATCGCGCACCTGCAACAAGCGCAGGTGCTGGCCGCTGTAGCCCAGCCCGGTCATGAGGGCCTGGGCCACGTCCATCTGGGCCTGCACCGCCTCGCGGTACTCGGGGGCCTCGGCCTCGGTCATCAGCACCCACACCTGCGAAGCACCCTGGGCCAAGGCCGTGAGCCACAGCTCCAGCCCGACCGATGCCGTGTGGTGCAAGGCCAGCGGAATGACCCGTGCGGGCACGCCCCGCATGGCGGGGTCCAGCGCGGCGGCACGGCCCAGGTCATTGATGAGGTCGGCCCCGCCCTCCTGGCTGTGCAGCAGCAAGGCGGCCTGTTGGCCCCCGGCTCGGGCGTAGGTGGCCAGCAGGGTTTTGATGCGCACGCCCTGGTCGGGCGCACGCGGGTAGGCATAGCCCAGTGCACCGGTTGGGCACACGGTGGTGCAAGCGCCGCAGCCCACGCACAGGTGGGGGTTGACCACGATTTGCTGGCGCTTGAGGTCGCTGGCAATGGCAGAGGCCGAGCACACCTCCACGCAGGCGTCGCACCCCACCCGCCCGTTGCGACCGTGGGCACAAATCGAGGCTTTGTAGGTGAAGAACTTGGGTTTTTCAAACTCACCCACCGCGCCGCGCAGGGCCACCACGGCCTTCATCAGCCGCTGGGCATCGGCCCCACCCGGCACATGCCAGAAGCCCTGGGGCGGTGCGTGCTGACCAAAGGCGGGGCTGGCACGCAGGTCCAGCACCAGGTCAAAGGTGTCGGTGTGCACCACCGGTGCGCGGCTGAAGTGGATAGCCCCGGCCACCTCGCACCGGGGCACGCAGCTGCGGTGACCCTGGCAGCGCGACATATCCACCTGGTAGTCCAGCCCGATAGCGCCTTCGGGACACGCCGCCACACAGGCATTGCAGCGGGTGCACAGGTCCAGGTCGATGGGGTTGCTCGTTTCGCGCTCCAGTGAAAACTGGCCCAGCCACCCCGTCAGCCGCTTGACCCGACCACTGAGCACCGGGTAGCGCCGCTGCTGGCTGCCTGCGCCACCGGTGGCGAAGACAGTCACGTCCAGCGTGTCGGCCAGCAGCGCGGCGGCGTGCTCGGCGGCCTCCAGCGTGCCCAGCACCAGCACCCGGCCCTGGCTCTGGTAGCTGACGGTGGGCACAGGGTCGGGGTCGCTCAGGCGGGCCAGGGCGAGCAATGCCGCCATTTTGGGGGTGGCCGATGCCGCTTGGCGCGACCAACCGCCGGTTTCGCGGATGTTCACAAACCGGATGGGGCGTTCGGCCAGCGGCGGCACGCCCTCGGTCTGTTCCGCCAACTCGGTGAACAGGCGGCTCTCCTGTGTGCAGGCCACCACCAGGTCGTTGGGCGAACGGGCCGCCTGCTGAAAGGCGGGGGCCTCACGGCGGCACAGCGCGCGGTGCAGCGTCAGCGGCTCATCCAGCGCCCGGCTCAGTGCCGCCGCGTCGAGTGGCATGGTCTGGTTGCAGTTGCAGATCAGGGTGGTCATGGGCGGCAGGTGGGGGTAGGTGCGGGGGTTCGGCGCTGGGTGCCACATCCGCATGGGGAGCGGCTTCAGGGGTCTGGGGCTGGGGCTGGCCCCGGGCCTCGGCTGGCGAGGCGGTAGGCGGGGCCTCCTCCTCCACCAGCTTCATGACCTGGGCGCTGACCATCTGTTTGAGCCACTCGGCGGGCAGCGGGTCGGGCTTGGAGTAGTCGTCGATGTAGATGTCCAAACCGTCCATCACATTGAAGCGGGGATCGGCGAAGAGCTTTTTCATCGCTGCGTTCTTCACATCGGCGGGTACCGCCCGGCCCACAAATGGCGAGAAGTCCGATTCGGTCGTGAGTTTGGCCACGTCCTCCAGGCTGGGAGTTGGCGCGGCGTCCGGTGCCTGGGCGGCAGGGCTTCCCCCAGCGGGGCCACCGGGGGTCTGGCGCACAGCGGTGGCTGGGGTTTGGGCCGCCACCACAGCAGCCGATGCCGATGTCGACCCGGCAACCGTGCCAGCACCCGCCGCAGTGGGTGCCGGGCCATCGGGCAACGGTACCGCCGCCACTGCCTGTGCCTTGCGGCGCGACCAGCGGCTGAAAAAGCCGTCGGCCTCACCCGCCATGGTGATGCCCGTCTGGTTGGATGGCAAATGGCGCAGCGGAGGACGGCGTGGTGCTGTCGGGTGCGGCGGCCATGGTCGACACAGGCGGCGAGGCTGGTGCCCGGGGCCCATGGACTGCCTTGCCAGTGCTGACACTGGCGGGGTTGCCAAAGCGGTCGGTCAAGGGTCGGAAACTGTCGGGCCGTTTGCGCCGCTTGGGTTCGGGCTGGTAGTGGGCTTCGGTAAAGGCCTGCAGCCACACCAGCACCTCGGGCGGGGCATCGACCCGGTCCACGTGCTCTTGGGCATCGAGCCAGCGCCCGGCATCGTGGTAACTGAGGGTGACGATCTGTGGCACGGCCACGGTGTCCTCAGTGCCGTCTTCAGCCATCACCGGGTCCGCGCGCCACATCACCCAAAAACAGGGCTGCTCGGTGGACAGGTTGAGGTGGTAGCCCTCCACGTCGTCGCGGTGCAGCGTGACCTGGTGGCCCGTGTGCAGCCACAAGCTGTGGTTGTCGCTGCGCTCCACACACTGCGGGGCAGTTGCTGCGGACGAAGCCACCGCGCTTGCCACACTGGGTGACCCCTGTGGTGAAGCAGACAGTGCCGCACCGGGCACCACCCCCGCCAGCACCCAGCGCCAGGGTTGCCAGCGTGCCATGGGGCCGGGTACCCGCTCGCGGCGCATGAGTACGCCCACAGACAAGGTGGGAAGTTGCGACATGGGTGTGCCGCTCAGGTGTCTTTGGAGATTTTGATGCTGGGAAACTTGGACGAAAAGTCCTTGGCCTGGGCTGCAATCTTGATGGCCACCTGCCGGGCCACCGCTTTGTAGATACCGGCAACTTCGCCATCAGGGTCGGCCACCACCGTGGGCTGGCCGCTGTCGGCCTGAACCCGGATTTGCATGTTCAGCGGCAAGGCCCCCAAATAGTCCATGCTGTACTCGGCCGCCATGTGCTTTCCGCCATCGACCCCGAAGATGTGCTCGGTGTGGCCGCAGTTGGGACAGCAGTACACGGCCATGTTTTCCACAATGCCCAATATCGGCACACCCACCTTCTCAAACATCTTGATGCCCTTGCGCGCATCGAGCAGGGCAATGTCCTGCGGCGTGGTCACGATGACGGCACCCGTCAGTGGCACACGTTGGCTCAGCGTGAGCTGGATATCGCCGGTGCCGGGGGGCATGTCCACCAGCAGGTAGTCCAGGTCCTGCCAGTTGGTCTGGCGCAGCAGCTGCTCCAGCGCCTGGGTGGCCATGGGGCCGCGCCAGATCATGGCTTCGTCTTTGTCCACCAGAAAGCCTATGGACATGACCTGCACGCCGTGGCCCTCCAGCGGCTCCATGGTCTGGCCATCCACGCTTTCGGGGCGGCCTTGCACGCCCATCATCATGGGCTGGCTGGGGCCATAGATGTCGGCGTCCAGGATGCCGACCTTGGCACCCTCGGCGGCCAGGGCCAGCGCCAGGTTGGCGGTGGTGGTGCTTTTGCCCACGCCGCCTTTGCCAGAGGCCACGGCGACGATGTTCTTGACATTGGGCAGCAGGGCCACGCCGCGCTGCGCCTGGTGGGCAATGATTTTGCTGCTCAGGTTGGCCGACACATTCTCAACACCCGCCACGGTGCGGGCTGCCGCAATGAGTGCCTTGCGAAAACCCGGCAGCTGGCTTTTGGCGGGGTAGCCCAGCTCCACGTCAAACGACACATCGCCATCGTTGACCTGGAGGTTTTTCAGGGCCTTGGTGGTGACAAAGTCTTTGCCGGTGTTGGGGTCCACCACGGTTTGGAGCGCCTGCAACAGGGCTGTCTGCAGGGCTTGTTGGTCAGCGGGCATGGGCGTGTCTCGTGTAATAGGAAGGGTTTCAAAGCGCTGACTCTGCGACTGTCGATGGACAGTCGCGGCAGGCAAGCCTTGAATGGCGCAGAAGTCTACCGTGCGGCTTGCGACAAAGTGTCGAAGGGCCAAGTACCCTCACGTGAGGGTGGACTCATGCCACCTGCACTTGGTTGCGCCCACCCCGCTTGGCGCGGTACAGGGCGTCATCGGCCGCACGCAGCAGGCTGGCTGTGTCGGGGTGAACCGCCTCGTGGGTGGTGGCAACGCCCACACTCACCGTGAGCCTGCCGGAAGGTGCGCCCGCGTGCGGTACGTTGAGCATGTCCACTGCCTGCCGGATGCTCTCGCCCAGCCACCGCCCACCGGCATCATTCATATGGGGCAGGACGAGCAAGAACTCTTCGCCCCCGTAGCGGGCGACCAAATCACCCGCCCGCCGCGTGCTCAACTCCAGGGTGCGGGCCACCCGTTGCAGGCAGTCGTCTCCGGCTTGGTGACCGTAGTGGTCGTTGTAGGCCTTGAAGTGGTCAATGTCGATCATGATGAGCGCCAGGGACTGCCCCGTGCGACTGGCCCTTGCCCATTCGAGGTCGAGCGTTTCATTGAGGTGGCGCCGGTTGGCCAGGCCCGTCAGGCTGTCTTGCGTGGCCAACATGCGGTTCAGGGAGTCCGCTCTGTCTTTGGACATCAGCACGAAGCCTATGGACAGCAGCAGCAACACAACCAAAGCCGCCACCAAACCAACGGCTTGAACTGCGCCTTCTCCGTTCATGGGGAGCATGTCGGCCTCGGTACCCATGAATGCACCAATGGACCGCAGCACCAAAAATACCAGTGCGGTGACCAACCCGGTCATCAAAAAGTACTGGCCCCGCCCTGGCGTGGTGCGGCGGGCTTGCCACATGAGCCACAGGGCCAACAGGCTTTGCGCCACAAAAATCAGGCTGATGGAGATGATGCGGGGTGCCAGCTGCTCAAACAGCAGCGCAAACGCGACAGGGGCAATGGCCACGGGCCCCCAAATGAGCAGCCTGGGCACGCGTCGCCTGTAAAACTGACTCAGCCCCTCTGAAAACGCAGCCCAGGCGCACGAGCGCAGGACAACGGCTGCCATGAAAGCCGCCCATTCCCCCAGCGCCTCCACCTGGAACAAGAACACATAAGACACGGTGTGCATGCCCAGGCCCACCGCCCAAAACACCATGCCGTCGCGCTGTTGGCGGTGGGCGACGGCTGACACCGACAGCGACAGCACAGCACCCACCAGCAACACGGCCGCCAACAAGGTGGGAATGTGCATGTCCATCAACATCCAGCCTTGACCCAATGGATGGCGGGGTAGCCGCCCGCAGGCGGCCAAAGTGGGTTCCACATCAGAAATGCCAAAGTGCCCATGCTCCCGCCAGGTGAATTTGTCAGACTGTTCTTCTGCATGTGACCCAAGCACCAAGGCATGCCTGTCGCCTGGGTGCGCGTGCTTTCGCCGCTGATTATGGGTGCAGCTTGCCCCCGGCCTTGGCCACCTGCCCGCACCCTCCACCGAACGGGGCTGGGCTGGGCGGCAGGCCGATAAACTTGGCGGTTTGCGGGTTGCCACACAGGCCCGCCACCCCCACGCTCCTTGAGCCACACTTTTTACGCAGCATGAACCCTTCATCACGCAGCCTGTTCGTCACCACCGCCCTGCCATACGCCAACGGCAACTTCCACATCGGCCACATCATGGAATACATCCAGGCCGACACCTGGGTGCGGTTCCAGCGCATGCAGGGCCACAAGGTGCACTTTGTGTGCGCCGACGACGCACACGGCGCGCCCATCATGATTGCGGCCGAAAAAGCGGGCATCACGCCCCAGCAGTTCGTGGCCAACATCGCCGCCGGGCGCAAGCCCTACCTGGACGGCTTTCACATTGCCTTTGACAACTGGCACAGCACGGATGGCCCTGAAAACCACCAACTGGCCCAAGACATTTACCGCGGCCTGAAGGCCAACGGACTGATCACCACCAAAACCATCGAACAGTTTTTCGACCCCGAAAAACAGATGTTCCTGCCCGACCGATTCATCAAGGGCACCTGCCCCAAGTGCGGCGCCAAGGACCAGTACGGCGACAGCTGCGAAAGCTGCGGTGCGGTGTACGCCCCCACCGAGCTGAAAGACCCGTACTCGGCCCTGTCAGGCGCCACGCCGGTCATGAAGAGTTCGGAGCACCACTTTTTTGCGCTGAGCGACCCGCGCTGTGCCCAGTTCCTGCAGGAGTGGACCCACACACCCGGCCGCCTGCAGCCGGAGGTGCTGAACAAGATCAAAGAATGGTTTGCCAAGGACGAGCAAGGCAATGGCGGCCTGGGCGACTGGGACATTTCCCGTGACGCACCCTACTTCGGCATCGAAATTCCCGATGCACCGGGCAAATACTTTTATGTGTGGCTGGATGCCCCCATTGGCTACCTGGCCTCGTTGAAAAACTACTTTGACACTGGCAAAGCACGCGCCAACGGCGAGCTGCGCAGCTACGACGAGTTCATGGCTGACCCCGCCACCGAGCAGTACCACTTCATTGGCAAAGACATCACCTACTTCCACACCTTGTTCTGGCCCGCCACGCTGCACTTCAGTGGCCGCAAAACACCGAATGCGGTGTTTGTGCACGGCTTCCTGACTGTGAACAACGGCGAAAAAATGAGCAAAAGCCGGGGCACTGGCCTCGACCCCCTCAAGTACCTCAGCCTGGGCATGAACCCGGAGTGGCTGCGCTACTACATTGCCGCCAAACTCAACGGCAAGAACGAAGACATCGACTTCAACCCCGCCGACTTCATGGCCCGCGTCAACGCCGACCTGGTGGGCAAATTCATCAACATCGCCAGCCGCAGCTGGGGCTTCATCAGCAAGCGCTTTGGTGGGCAACTGGGTGACCCCGGCGCCGAAGGGCAGGCGCTGCTGGAGGCGCTGGCGGCACAAGCCAGCACCATTGCCCAGTGCTACGACAGCCGCGACACCGCCCGCGCCCTGCGCGAGGTGATGCTGCTGGCCGACAAGGTCAATGCCTACGTCGATCTGCACAAGCCCTGGGAGCTGGCCAACCCCAAAAACCACGACAAGTACCTGGAGCAAGGGCTGAGCATCGACTCGGTCAACGAGCGGCTGCAGGCCGTGTGCACCACCTCGCTGCAAGCCTTTCGCCTGCTGACGCTCTACCTCAAGCCCGTGCTGCCCGCACTGGCCACCCAGGTGGAAGCCTTTCTGAACGTGGCACCACTGGTGTTTGCCGATGCGGCCAAGCTGCTGCCCGCTGGCCACACCATAGGCACCTACGAACACCTGATGCGGCGCGTAGACACCCCACAAATTGACAAGCTTTTTGAGCCACCAGCGCTTGTTGCACAAGCTGTTTCAGCTACTGAAGCAGGTAAACCTACTGCCACACAAAGCGACGAGCCCGGCCCCTCGGCGTCGGCCTGCCCGGGCGGCGAAGCCATCGCGCCCACCATCTCCATCGACGACTTTGCCAAGGTGGACCTGCGCATCGCCAAAATTGTGGCCTGCGAGCGGGTGGAGGGCAGCACCAAGCTGCTGCGCCTGACGCTGGATGTGGGCGAAACCGACGACACGGGCCAGCCCACCACCCGCAACGTGTTCAGCGGCATTGCCAGCGTGTACACGCCCGAACAGCTGGTGGGCCAGCTGACCGTGATGGTGGCCAACCTCGCCCCGCGAAAAATGAAATTCGGCCTGAGCGAAGGCATGGTGCTGGCAGCCAGCCACGCCAATGAAAAAGCCCAGCCGGGTATCCATGTGCTGACGCCCTGGCCTGGCGCCACGCCCGGCATGCGCATCCACTGACGGCCTGCGCGCCGAGCGCCATGTTCACCCCCATCCGGGGCTTCACCAGCCTGCAGCGCACACCCCAGACCGACCTGAAGCTGGGAACCGTGCTTGCGTTTGTGGCGGGAGCAGCCAACGCGGGCGGCCTGCTGGCCGTGGGGCAGTACACCTCGCACATGACGGGCATCGTCTCCTCGGTGGCCGACCACCTGGTGCTGGGCAACATGGCGCTGGCGCTCGCGGGTCTGGGTGCCCTGCTGTCGTTCGTGCTCGGGGCCATGACCACCGCCTGGCTGGTGAACTGGGGCATGCGCCAGCAGCTGCGCAGCGCCTACGGCCTGCCCCTGCTGCTGGAGGCGCTGGCCCTGCTGCTGTTTGGCCTGTTCGGGGCCGCCATGGACCACTACACCGCCGTCTTCATCCCGTTGACGGTGGTGTTGCTGTGCTTCATCATGGGCTTGCAGAATGCGGTGATCACCAAAATCTCGCACGCCGTCATCCGCACCACCCATGTCACAGGCTTGCTGACCGACCTGGGTATTGAGCTGGGCAAGCTGCTCTACATCAACCGCCACCACGGCGACGACCCCCAGCCTGTGCGCGCCAACCGGGCCAAAATGCGGGTACACAGCCAGCTGATCGTCGGCTTTTTTGTGGGTGGTCTGGCGGGTGCCTTGGGCTTCAAGCACCTGGGCTATGCCAGTACCGTGCCCCTGGCCGCCCTGCTGGTGCTGCTGGTCATGCGACCGGTGTTGGACGACTGGCAGCGCTGGGTGGCTGGGCCACACCGCCCACGCCGCTGAGCACAGCCACCCCCCACGCCTCAATCAGCCCCATCAGCGGCCAGACTGGTAGATCAGGTCCGGGTCCGTGGTGGTTTCGGTGCGCAGCACCCGCAGGTCGGGGCTGAACACCACCGTGAAGATTTTGGCGTCGCTGCTGTTGGGTCCGTCCTGAAATCGCCAGTCGTAGTGGACTTCTCCCTTGGTCGGCCACTGGCTGATGGATTTGGGCTTACCCAGGCGGCGGCGCACGGTTTCCATGGGCATGCCGGGCGCGATGGTGGCTAGGTTGGCGGTGTTGAGCACCTGACGCAAGGCGGCCAGTTTGCCGTCGGGGCCTATGGCAATCATGTAGTTCTGGTGGCCTGCGGGCTGGCGGTTGTACTCCAACACCCGCACCCCAGCGGGCTCGTCCCACACCGCCTCTGGCTCGCCGAAGCGCTGGCGCACATCGGCTTCGGTGGAGACGCCTTCTTCCAGCTCGGCAATGTGCTGCACGTCACAGCCGACCAGTGCCACGCCACCCAGTACCAGCACCATCAACCCACTGGCAGCGCGGCGCCACCAGGCCACAGAGTTGGAAGCTGACGGGTTGAAGCGGCGGTTGTTGTGCATGGGCGGGATGGGGTCTGGATGGCGGTGGGATAGCATGGCAGCTGCGGCATGGGACCGGGGGCACAAGGGAAAACCCCAAGCCTTTGCTGTGTATTTGGGCCTGTGTTGTCAGCTCAAACGCTTGCAGCGGACGGTACCATGCCGCCCATGTCTTTGCCCGCCCTGCCCCGCCTGGCCGCATTCAAACCCCGTTTGCTCAGCGACTTGCGCGGCTACACCAGCGAACGGCTGGTCAAGGACGTGGGGGCGGGAGCCACGGTGGGCATCGTGGCACTGCCACTGGCCATGGCCTTTGCCATCGCCAGCGGGCTCAATCCGGAAGCCGGGCTGTGGACGGCCATCATCGCGGGGTTTCTCATTTCGGCGCTGGGCGGCTCGTCGGTGCAGATTGGCGGGCCGGCGGGTGCGTTCATCGTCATTGTGTTTGGCATTGTGGAGCGCTACGGCGTGGCCAACCTGCTGATTGCCACGGCCAGCGCAGGTGTGTTGCTGTTTTTGCTGGGCCTGTTCCGGCTGGGCACGCTGGTGCGCTACGTGCCGGTGAGTGTGGTCATTGGCTTTACCAACGGCATTGCGGTGCTGGTGGGCCTGTCGCAGCTGCGCGATTGGCTGGGGCTGGACATTGCCAAAATGCCGGGCGATTTTTTCAGCCAGATCAAGGTCATCAGCCAGAACCTGGACAGCTTCAACCCCTACGCCTTTGGCCTGGGTGCGGTGTGCGTGCTCGGGCTGTTTGTGTGGCCCCGGCTCTTTGCGGTGGACTCCCAGTTTCGCAAACGCCTGCAGACCCTGGACACCATGAGCGCGCTGGACGCCACCTCGCGGGTGCCTGCGCCCGTCATTGCACTCGTCAGCCTGTCGCTGCTGGCCTGGGCACTCACGCTGCCGGTAGAGACCATCGGCACCCGCTTTGGCGGCATACCGCAGGGCGTACCCGCCTTTGTGCTGCCCGAATTCAGCTGGGAAACCGTCAAGCAACTCGTCACGCCCACCCTGACCATTGCGCTGCTGGGGGCCATCGAGTCGCTGCTGTGCGCACGCGTGGCCGACCAGCTCAGCGACTTCCCCAAGCACGACCCCAACCAGGAGCTGATGGCGCAGGGCGTGGCCAACTGCGTGGTGCCGTTTTTTGGGGGTATGCCGGCCACAGGCACCATTGCGCGCACCGTGACCAACATCCGCTCGGGGGCCACCTCGCCGGTGGCGGGCATCGTGCATGCACTCACCTTGGCCGCTGTGGTGCTGCTGGCGGCCCCGCTGGCCACCCACATTCCGCTGGCGGTGCTGGCCGGTGTGCTGGTGTTTGTGGCCTGGAACATGGGGGAGTGGCGGGAGTTCGGGCGGCTGCGCCAGTTCTCCAGCCACTACCGGCTCATGCTGCTGTCCACTTTTTTTGTGACCATCGTGTTTGATCTGACCGTGGCCGTGGAGCTGGGGCTGGTGCTGGCGGTGGTGCTGTTTGTGCGGCGCCAGAGCGACCTCTTCCGTGCCGAGCCCACGGCACACACGGCCGACAGCGTCACCATCACCCTGTACGGGGCACTCTTTTTTGGCGCAGTGTCCAAGGTGGATGCCCTGGTCGAGCAGGTGCGCACCCTGCCCCCGGGCGGGCGACTGGTGCTCGATGCGCGCATGCTCACCTCCCTGGACACGACTGGCCTCGACGCGCTGGAGCAACTGCTCAAGGCCCTCGACAAGCAGCAGGCCCACCTGTGCGTGACGGGTCTGCAGCCCCAGCCCCGCTCGCTGATGGAGCGCTCGGGGTTCATCGGGCACCTGCACTCTGTGGACTGAAACGCCCCTTGGCCCGAGGGTTGGGTCGAATTCAGGCCCCGCCGTAAAATCGCGTCTTTGTTTTGTCACGAGAACCCCTCATGCCGTTCTTTGCACGCCCCCACTACACCTCGGACGCGACCGACTTCATCGAGTCGCTCAAGCAGGCCAACCCCAGCCTGGAGGCCAGCCAGCGCCAGGGCCGCGCCCTGTTGTGGGACAAAGCCATAGACCGCACGGTGCGCCAGGACCTGGAGGCCGGCCAGGTGGCCCAAAAGCCCTACCCCTACCAGACCTCTCCCACCGAGCACTGACCATCCCTTCGGGCGCGCCCAGTCGCCCGACGCTTGCACCAGGCACCGCTCCTCTCCATGCCCCTTGGCCCGCAAGCCTTGCACTCCCACGCCCCCGCACCCACCCTGCTGCCCGACAGTGCCCCTGGGCAAACCCTGCATGCGGACGTACTGGTCCCAACCGTGGACCAGGTCGCGCTGGCGCGGCTGTACGGCGAACCGCTGTTTGCGCTGCCCACCGATCTGTACATCCCCCCCGATGCGCTGCAGGTGTTTCTGGAGGCCTTCGAAGGGCCGCTGGATTTGCTGCTGTACCTGATCCGCAAGCAAAACTTCAACATCCTCGACATCCCCATGGCCGCCGTCACCCGGCAGTACCTGAGCTATGTGGACGAAATCCGCAACGCCAACCTGGAGCTCGCCGCCGAGTACCTGCTGATGGCAGCGATGCTGATCGAGATCAAGTCGCGCATGCTGCTGCCACCCCGGCCCAAGGCCGATGGCGAGGAGGCCGAAGACCCCCGGGCCGAGTTGGTGCGCCGTTTGCTGGAGTACGAACACATGAAGTGGGCGGCGCTGCAACTCAACGACCTGCCACAGCAGGGCCGCGACGTGTGGCCCACCCAGGTGGCGCTGGAGCAGGCGCTCAACCCCCGCCTGCCCGATGTGTGTGCCGCTGACCTGCAGCAGGCCTGGGCCGACATCGTGCATCGGGCCAGGCTGGTGCAGCACCACCACATCAGCCGCGAAGAACTGTCGGTGCGCGAACACATGAGCCTGGTGCTCAAGGCCCTGCAGGGGCGGCGCTTTGTCGAATTCGCCGACCTGTTCGACCCCACCCGTGGCGTGCCTGTGCTGGTGGTCACCTTCATAGCCATGCTGGAGCTGGCCAAGGAAACCCTGATCGAACTCACCCAGGCCGAGGCCTTTGCTCCCATTTACGTTCGGCTGGCCTACATCCCCAGCTAATTTGCAACAAAAAGCCATCTATCGCATGATGGTATTTAATAGTTTGCTCTTTTATTAGGAAGCAACCGTGTCTTGTCATTCTTTTGATGTCGTCATCGTGGGCAGCGGCTTGGCCGGGTTGACTGCCGCCCTGCAACTCGCCCCCACCCACCGTGTGGCGGTGCTGACCAAGCGCCGCCTCAACGATGGGGCCAGCGCGTGGGCCCAGGGCGGCATTGCCGCGGTAATGGACGCCAGCGACACCTTCGACAACCATGTGCAAGACACCCTGGTGGCCGGTGCAGGCCTGTGCGACATGGAAGCCACCCAGATGGTGGTCGAGCACGCCCCTGAGGCCATCCGCTGGCTGCAGTCGCTGGGGGTGCCGTTTTCGATGGAGGGCGACGAGCTGCACCTGACACGCGAGGGTGGGCACAGCCACCGCCGCATCGTGCACGCCACCGATGCCACCGGCGCAGCCGTGCAAGACACCCTGATCGAGCGGGTGCGCCGGACACCCGGCATCACCCTGTTCGAGCACCACATGCTGGTCGATGTCATCACCGACCGCAAACTCAAGCAAGCAGGCAACCAGTGCCACGGGGTCTATGCGCTGGACGAAACCACGGGCGAGGTGATCACCTTCAGCGCCCCCCACACCATCCTGGCCACGGGCGGCGCGGGCAAGGTGTACCTGTACACCACCAACCCCGACACCGCCACCGGCGACGGCATTGCCGCGGCCTGGCGCGCCGGGTGCCGGGTGGCCAACATGGAGTTCATCCAGTTCCACCCCACCTGCCTGTACCACCCACACGCCAAGAGTTTTCTCATCACCGAAGCGGTGCGCGGCGAAGGCGGCCACCTGCTGCTGCCCCAGTCGGCAGGCGGCGGACGCTTCATGCCCCAGCACGACCCGCGCGAGGAGCTGGCACCGCGCGACGTGGTGGCCCGTGCCATCGACTTTGAAATGAAAAAGCACGGTGCCGAGTGCGTGTACCTGGACATCAGCCACAAAAGCCCCGCCTTCCTGGAGGCGCACTTTCCCAACATCAAGGCCCGCTGCCTAGAGCTGGGCATCGACATCACCACCGACCCCATTCCCGTGGTGCCCGCCGCGCACTACACCTGCGGCGGCGTGGTGACCGACCTGCACGGGCGCACCGACCTGGCGGGCCTGTACGCCGTGGGCGAAACCACCTGCACCGGCCTGCACGGCGCCAACCGCCTGGCCAGCAACTCGCTGCTGGAGTGCATGGTGTTTGCCTCGGCCACGGTCAAGGCCATTGCGGCCAGCCCTGCGCGCGAGCGCCCCACCTTGCCCGCCTGGGACGACAGCCGGGTGACCGACCCCGATGAAATGGTGGTCATCACCCACAACTGGCACGAACTGCGCCGCTTCATGTGGGACTACGTGGGCATTGTGCGCACCACCAAGCGGCTGGAGCGCGCCGCCCACCGCATCACGCTGCTGCAGCGCGAGATTCACGAGTTCTACGCCCAGTTCCAGGTCACCCGCGACCTGCTGGAGCTGCGCAACCTGGTGCAGGTGGCCGACCTCATCGTCATGTCGGCCCTGATGCGCCGCGAAAGCCGTGGCCTGCACTACAGCCGCGACTTCCCGCAGACCGATGCCGTGGGCAAGCCCACGGTGCTGGTGCCACCGCCGAGGTAAGTGGCAAACCCTGTCCGTTCAACCCATCGCTGGTTTGGACCTATACTTCGCCCCGCTCCGGGGTGCAACCTGCCAATGGTGGTGGTGTTGCTGAGATGGCCAGACCCAAACCCGTGAACTTGAATCGGTTCGTACCGACGTAAGAAGAGCTGACAGCCCAGGCACCCCGCGTGCCGCCTTTGCCCCCGGCGTTCGTGGGCTTGGGCGCTGTCCATCCTTTCGGAGCACCCCCTTGCCCACCCGAAAAGGATGCCCCGATGAACGCCCCCGACGCCTTTGCCCAGCTGCTCAGCCTCACGCGTGAGCCTTTCCCTGCCTCCACCAAGGTGCACGAGCCCGGACGCCTGCACCCCCAACTGCAGGTACCCATGCGCGAGGTTCGGCTGACCAACGGGGGCACTGTGTGCCTGTACGACACCAGCGGCCCCTACACCGACCCACACGCCGACATCGACGTGCGCCGTGGCCTGCCCAACCTGCGCGGCCCCTGGCTGGACCAGCGTGCAGACACAGAGGCCTACGGGGGCCGCGAAGCACTCGCCCTCGACGACGGCCACCGCCGCGATGGCAACGCCGCCGACCCCGAGGTGCAGCGCATTGCCGCATTGCGTGCAGAGGCTGCCGCCCTGCAGCGCCCGCCGCGCCGCGCCAGGGCAGGCGGCAATGTGACGCAGATGCACTATGCGCGCAAAGGCATCGTCACCCCCGAGATGGAGTACGTGGCCATCCGCGAGAACGCCCGCGCCGATCAAGCCCAGAGCTGGGCCCAACAGTACCTGGCCGACCCCGAGCGCGCCCGCCGACTGCAAGGCAACCCCATGGGCGCGGTTTTGCCCCGCGTCATCACGCCCGAATTTGTGCGCGACGAGGTGGCCCGTGGCCGCGCCATCATCCCCGCCAACATCAATCACCCCGAGGTGGAGCCCATGGCCATCGGGCGCAACTTCCGGGTGAAGATCAACTCCAACATCGGAAACTCGGCCGTCACCTCCAGCATCGAAGAAGAGGTAGAAAAACTGGTCTGGGCCATCCGCTGGGGTGCCGACAACGTGATGGACCTGTCCACCGGCAAAAACATCCACACCACGCGCGACTGGATCATCCGCAACAGCCCCGTACCCATTGGCACCGTGCCCATTTACCAGGCGCTGGAAAAGGTGGGGGGCGTGGCCGAAGACCTCACCTGGGCCATCTTCCGCGACACGCTCATCGAGCAGGCCGAGCAGGGTGTGGACTACTTCACCATCCACGCCGGGCTGCGCCTGGCCCATGTGCCGCTGACCGCACGGCGGCGCACCGGCATCGTCAGCCGGGGCGGCAGCATCATGGCCAAGTGGTGCATTTCGCACCACCGCGAGAGCTTTTTGTACGAGCACTTCGAAGACATCTGCGACATCATGAAGGCCTATGACGTGTCCTTCAGCCTGGGCGACGGCCTGCGCCCAGGCAGCGGGGCCGATGCCAACGACGAAGCCCAGTTTGCCGAACTGCACACCCTGGGCGAGCTGACCCAGGTGGCCTGGAAGCACGACGTGCAAACCATGATCGAAGGCCCTGGCCACGTGCCCAAGCACATGATCCAGGCCAACATGGACGAGCAGTTGAAGCACTGCCACGAAGCCCCGTTCTACACCCTGGGCCCGCTGACCATCGACATCGCCCCCGGCCACGACCACATTGCCTCGGCCATCGGTGCGGCCATGATCGGCTGGATGGGCACGGCCATGCTGTGCTACGTGACGCCCAAAGAGCACCTGGGCCTGCCCAACCGCGACGACGTGAAGGCCGGCATCATTGCCTACAAAATCGCCGCCCACGCCGCCGACCTGGCCAAGGGCCACCCCAGCGCCAGGGCGCGCGACGAGGCCATCAGCCAGGCGCGCTTCGAGTTCCGCTGGGAAGACCAGTTCAACCTCGGCCTCGACCCCGACACCGCCCGCGAATTCCACGACGAAACCCTGCCCAAAGACAGCGCCAAGGTGGCGCACTTCTGCTCCATGTGCGGCCCCAAATTCTGCAGCATGAAGATCACGCAGGAGGTGCGCGAGTACGCCGCCAAAAAAGGCGTGGCCGCCGAAGCGGCGCTGGCCGACGGCATGGCCGCCAAGTCTGCACAGTTCCGCGAAGGTGGTGGGGAGCTCTACATCCCCATCACGCCGGTGGCATGAGGACCGTTGCCGAACCGACGCCAGGCTGCCCCAAGTCGGTGAGCGCCCCCGAACCCGGAGGGGCCTCAATGGCCGGGGGCAGCGCAGGCGGCAACAACGCCAAGCGTGGGGGTCAACATTTCGGTGTGGCAGGCGCCGGGCTTCTGGGCCGCTTGCTGGCATTCGAGCTGCTGCAGCGGGGCCACCGCGTCAGCCTGTTCGACCCCGCGCCCAGCCTCACTCAGGCCCCACCAGCAGGTGACCCGGCACGCGCCGCCGCCTGGACAGCCGCTGGCATGCTCAGTCCCACCGCCGAACTGGAGTGCGCCAACGAGGCCGTGTTCCAGCTCGGGTTGGACAGCCTGCACCGTTGGCCAGGCGTGGTGGACACGCTGCGACGGACCGGACACTTCATGCCGAATGAGGTGGTACTGACCCGCGCCGGTAGCCTGCTGCTGGCGCACCGGGGTGACGAGGGTGCGGCCCAGCGGACACTGGCCCTTTTGAACAAAAAAGCTCCTGCATCGCACAGACCACAAGCGCTGACAGCTGCTGAATTGAAAGCGCTGGAGCCCGACATCCATGGCCCCGCCCACGCCTGGCTGCTGCCGCACGAGGGGCACATCCACACCGTGCGCACCATGGCGGCGCTGGGTGCGTGGGCGCTGGCACACGGCGCCACCTTTCACGGCGGCGAGGCAGGGCAGGTGCTGGCTGTGCCCCCCGGCGAGCTGCACACCGCCCAGGGCAGCCAGCGCCGGGTGCACCGCTTTGACCACGTGTTCGACGTGCGCGGCGTGGGTGCGCGACCCGAACTGCCCGTCCGTGGCGGTGACCCAGGATTCACACCCCAGGTCAGGGGTGTGAGGGGCGAGGTGTTCTGGCTGTACGCCCCCGGCGTGGCACTGCACCGCCCGGTGCGGCTGCTGCACCCGCGCTGGCGGGTGTACGTGGTGCCCCGCCCCGGCAACCTGGTGGTGGTCGGCGCCACCGAAATCGAAAGCGAAGACCGCTCACCCGTGTCGCTGCGCAGCACGCTGGAGCTGCTGAGCGCCGCCCACAGCGTGCTGCCCGGCCTGGCCGAAGCCCGCGTGGTGCACAGCGAAGCCAACCTGCGCCCCGCCCTGCCCGACAACCTGCCCGCCAGCACCCACCAACCCGGCCTGAGTTGCATCAACGGCCTGTTCCGCCACGGCTGGCTGATTGCCCCAGCCCTGGTGCACCAGGCGCTGCACACCCTGAACCTGGCCGCACCGGCCTCACCCCACCCCGTACCTGCATGAACACCGCGCCCACCGCGCTGCCAAGCGCATTTACCGTCACCCTCAACGGCCAGCCTCAGGTGTGCCCAACCGGCTCGACCATGGCCGACCTGATCGAGCACCAGCACATCGCCGCAGACGCGGTGGCCACCGCACTCAATGGCAGCTTCGTGGCCCGTGCACAGCGGGGCCAACACACCCTGCAGCCCGGTGACAGCGTCACCACCTTCCAACCCATCGTCGGAGGCTGAACATGGTTTGGCACATTGGGGGCGTCCGCCTAGACAGCCGGTTTTTCCTGGGCACGGCGGGCTACCCGTCACCGGCGGTGTTGCAGCAGGCCATCGCCGCCTCGGGCGCGCAGGTGGTCACGGTGGGCCTCAAGCGCCAGCTTGAGCATGGCCAGGCACAAGGTGGAGCGCCGGGTGACTTCTACAGCCTCATCCGCGCCAGCGGTGCCCACCTGTTGCCCAACACCGCCGGGTGCCGCACCGCCCGCGAGGCCGTGACGCTGGCGCACATGGCGCGCGAGCTGTTTGGCACGCACTGGATCAAGCTGGAGGTGGTGGGCGACGACCACACCCTCCAGCCCGATCCGTTCGAGCTGGTGCCCGCCGCCGCCGAACTGGTGCGCGAGGGCTTCGAGGTCTTTCCCTACTGCACGGATGACCTCGTCACCTGCCAGCGCCTGCTGGACGCAGGCTGCCGCATCCTCATGCCGTGGGGGGCACCCATCGGTTCGGGCCAGGGACTGCTGAACCCCTGGGCGCTGCGCACCCTGCGCGAGCGCCTGCCCGACGTGCCGCTGGTGGTGGACGCGGGCATCGGCTCGCCCGCCCATGCGGTGCAGGCCATGGAGCTGGGCTTTGATGCGGTGCTGCTCAACAGCGCCGTGGCCCAGGCCCACGACCCCGTGGCCATGGCCCACGCCTTCAGGCAGGGGCTGGAGGCCGGTCGGCTGGCCTGGGAGGCGGGTGTGATGGCCCCACAGGCCATGGCGCGGGCCTCCACCCCGGTGACAGGGCGGCCTTTTTTGCTCTGACCATCGACCATACAACAATAGCTAACATCCTATATGCATCAAGCGAAAGAGGCCATTTTTCCTTCAAAATCTTTGGTTCCACTGGTGTGGGTGATCGCGGGCAACGACAGCGGCGGCGGTGCCGGGTTGTCGGCCGACCAGCGCGCCATGGCTGCCTTTGGGGTGCATGCCTGCCCGGTGGTGGCCACCGTCACAGCCCAGAACTCGGTGGCCGTGACCCGGGTGGAGGCGGTCAGCCCCGAGCTGCTGGACGCCCAGCTGGCGGCCCTGGCCGCCGACATGCCGCCTGCGGCCATCAAAACCGGCCTGCTGGGCAATCCCGAGCAGGTGGCTGTGGTGGCACGCTGGGTAGACCAGCTGCGCCTGCACCACCCCAGCTTGCCGCTGGTGGTGGACCCGGTGCTGCGCGCCAGCACAGGGCACGACCTGGCCACCGATGCCCTGTGCCAAGCCATTCGGCAGCAGCTGCTGCCCCGGGCCACGCTGGTCACGCCCAACCGGGCCGAGGCCAAGCGGCTGCTTGCTCTGGCTGACGAGCCGTCCGCAGTGCGGCCCACCACGCAGGTGCCGGCCATGGCCCAGGCTCTGCAGCGCCTGGGGGCGCGACATGTGGTCATCACAGGGGGCGACGCGGCCAGCGCCCACTGCGACGACTGGCTAAGCAGCCCCCACGCCAGTGGCTGGTTCAGCCTGCCACGGGTGGACACACCGCACCACCACGGCACCGGCTGCACCTTCGCCAGCAGCGCTGCGGCCGCACTGGCGCTGGGCTTTGTGGCCGCCGACGCAGTGGTGCTGGCCAAAATGGCCACCGCCGAAGGCCTGCGCCACGCGCACGCCGCCGGGGCCGGGGCGGGGCCGCTCAAGCCCCAGCCTGGTTTTGCCCAGCGGCTGGCCAACCTGCCCACCTTCAGCCTGCCCGGTGCCGCGCACCCAGCCACGCCCTTACAGCCGGAGCCACCGGCACTGGTCGGCGATCAGCGCTATCTGGGCCTGTACCCGGTGGTGGACAGCGCCGACTGGGTAGAGCGGGTGCTGGCCGCCGGGGTGCGCACGGTACAGCTGCGCATCAAGCACCCGCAGCAGCCCGACTTGCGCGCGCAGGTGCGCCGCAGCGTGCAAGCCGCCCGCGCAGTGGGGGCACAGCTCTACATCAACGACCACTGGCAGCTGGCCATCGGAGAAGGCGCGTTCGGCGTGCACCTGGGCCAAGAAGACCTGGAAACCGCCCATGTGCAAACAATAGCCAGCGCCGGGCTGCACCTGGGCGTGAGCACCCACAGCCTGTGGGAGGTCTGCCGCGCCTGGGCACTGCGGCCCAGCTACATGGCCTGTGGCCCCATCCACGCCACGGCCAGCAAAGACATGCCCTGGCTGCCCCAGGGCAATGGCAACCTGGCGTTCTGGAGCCAGCTGCTGCCCGTGCCAGTGGTGGCCATCGGGGGCATGGATGCCCTGCGCCTGCACGACGCCGCGCACCACGGCGCAGCGGGCGGAGCCCTCATCTCAGCCGTGACGGCCGCCGCAGACCCCGAAGCCGCCCTGGCCGAACTGGCCGCTGCCTGGGCCGCCGGTCGCAGCGATGCCCCCGCCCCCAGCCCCCGCCTGCCGCGCACCACGCTGGCCAGCGGGTAAAGTTCAGCCCCTTTGCTTGGAACCCCTATGTTCAGAACCCTGCTCAAATCCAAAATCCACCGCGTGGCCGTGACGCAATGCGAGCTGCACTACGAAGGCTCCTGCGCCATCGACGAAGACTTGCTCGATGCCGCCAACATCACCGAGAACGAACAGATCCACATCTGGAACATCAACAACGGCGAGCGCTTCGTCACCTATGCCATCAAGGGCCAGCGCGGCAGCGGCATGATTTCGGTCAATGGATCGGCCGCGCGGCGCGCCTCGGCGGGCGACCTCATCATCATCGCCGCCTTTGCCCAGGTGCACGAAGACCAGGTGGCCAGCCACCAGCCCCAGCTGGTGTTTGTGGACGGGCACAACCGCCAGACCGAGCTGCGCCACCAGGTGCCAGTTCAGCAGGGCTGAGCGAAGCCAACGTCAGGCCAGTGTGGCGGGCAGCCAGCCGCGCAGGCTGTTCAAGAAAGCCCAGGCTTGCACCCGGGGCAAGTCGTCGGTGTGCACCACGGCCTCGCTCAGGCGGCCTTCGCGCAGGGCCACGGCCCGCCCCACCCCTGGCAGCAGGCCGCAGGCCAGCGGGGGCGTGACCCACACCCCGTCCAGCCGCACGGCCACGTTGCCGCGCGTGCATTCGGTCAGCTCACCCGCCTCGTTCCACAGCACGGTATCGAACACCGTGGGGTCGGTGGGCTGGAAGCGGTCGTAGTGGGCACGTCGGGTGGTTTTGTGGCGGGTGAATTCGCCGTGGGCTTCGGGCATGGGTTCGCTGGCCAGTTGCAGCCGCACCGGCGCGTCGGTCGAGGCGGGCGTGGGCTGCATGGCAAAGGCTTCCGCCCTGAATTCGCCCGCCGCGTTCAGCAGGCAGCGCACGCGCCACAGACCACGCGGGTGCTGTCGCGCCAGTGCCTGAAGCGCAGCCTGGGCCTGCGCCTCTGGCCAAGGGTGGCCAAAATGCGCGGCGGCGGTGGCCATGCGGCCAAGGTGGTCGGCCTGGTGGCGGCAGTGGCCATCCTCCAGCGCCAGGGTTTCCAACAAGTCAACAGGCATGCTGGCTCTTTCCAGGAAGGCACGTTTGTGCCGCCACTCATTCCATTCGGCACCGGGCTGGGCATCGGCGGTGATGCCACTGCCAATGCCACAGCTGGCCAACTGGCCTCGCAAAACCACGGTGCGGATGGGCACGTTGAAGGTGGCCCGAAAACCACCCTGGCCCGCCGGGCCATCGGGCCGCACCACCCCCACGGCCCCGCAGTACACGCCCCGCGCCTGCGGCTCCAGCGCCCGGATCGTACGCATAGCCTGCACCTTGGGCGCGCCGGTGACCGAGCCGCACGGAAACAGTGCCCCAAACACATCGGCCAGGGTGGTGCCGGGGCGGGTGCGGGCGCACACATCGGAGGTCATCTGCCACACCGCAGGCAGGGCCTGCACCTGAAACAGCGTGGGCACCGCCACGCTGTGGGGCTGGGCGATGCGTGACACGTCGTTGCGCAGCAGGTCCACGATCATCACGTTCTCGGCCCGCTCCTTGGGCGAGGCCCGCAGCGCGGCGGCGTGGGCTGCATCCTGCTCGGGCGTGGCCCCCCGGGGGGCGGTGCCCTTCATGGGGCGGGTCAGCAGGCTGTCGCCTTGCCAGTCAAAAAACAGCTCGGGCGATACCGACAGCACCTGCTCGGCCCCGGCATCGAGGTGCAGCGCATAGCCCCCCGGCTGGGCCCGTTGCAAGGCAGCAAACAGCGCCGCCGGGCTGCCGCGCAGGCTGCCGCACACCGGCGCGGTGTGGTTGACCTGGTAAAGGTCGCCCCTGGCAATGGCTTGGCCGATGCGCTCCAGCGCGGCGTCGAACCCGGCACGCGTCGGCGTGGTGTGCCAATCGACCTGGGCCGACTCCACGGCCAACGGCACCGTGCCATGGGGCCAGGGCAAAGCGTGCGGGTACACGGCAAACCAGGCCAGTGGGCCAGTGGCCGGGTGCGTCTGCATGGCGGCATCAAAGGCAGCAGCCGCTTCGTAGCGCACATAACCCACGCACCAGTCACCAAGCTGCGCGGCGGCCTGCACGGCCAGCAGCACAGGCGCAACCTCGTGCAGATCGTGGGCAACCAGCACCCGCTGCGGCGGGCCAAACCGGTGCCTCAGCCGGGTGGCCTGGGCATCGCGGGGATCGGCGAAATCAATCGCGGCAGACGTTGCTGGCACCGACAACAAAACGCCTGTGCTCAAGCCGCACCGATGTGCGGCACCAGCCCCGCCGTGGGCTGCCCCGCCTTCAGCGCGGCGGTAAAGGCCAGCATGCGGTCGATGGGCTGGCGGGCGCGCGGAATGAGCGCCGGGTCCACGTGCACGGCGTTGTCGCCGCTCTCCAGCACCCGCACCAGCCCGGCCAGGCCATTCATGGCCATCCAGGGGCAGTGTGCGCAGCTTTTGCAGGTGGCGCTGTTGCCGGCAGTGGGGGCTTCAATGAAGGTTTTGCCGGGGTTTTGCTGGCGCAGCATGTGCATCATGCCGTTGTCGGTGGCGACAATGAAGGTGCGGGCATCCAGCGTTTTGGCGGCGTTCAGGATGGCGCTGGTGGAGCCCACCGCGTCTGCCAGGGCCACCACGTCAGCGGGGCTTTCGGGGTGCACCAGCACCTTGGAGCCGGGGTGCTCGCGCTTGAGTGCTTCCAGCTCGAAGGCCTTGAACTCGTCGTGCACGATGCAGCTGCCGTTCCACATCAGCATGTCGGCCCCGGTTTCGCGCTCGATGTAGCCACCCAGATGGCGGTCGGGCGCCCAGAGGATTTTGTGGCCCTGGTTTTTGAGGGCCCGCACGATGTCGAGTGCGCAGCTGCTGGTCACCAGCCAGTCGGCCCGCGCCTTCACCGCCGCGCTGGTGTTGGCGTACACCACCACGGTGCGGTCGGGGTGCTGGTCACAGAAGGCGGCAAAGTCGTCCGCCGGGCAGCCCAGGTCCAGCGAGCAGTTGGCCTCCAGGTCGGGCATCAGCACCGTTTTGTCGGGGCTGAGGATTTTGGCGGTCTCGCCCATGAACTTCACGCCCGAGACCACCAGCGTCTGAGCCGCGTGGTCGCGCCCGAAGCGGGCCATCTCCAGGCTGTCGGAGACGATGCCGCCAGTCTCCATGGCCAGGTCCTGCAGGTCGGGGTGCACGTAGTAGTGCGACACCAGCACGGCGTTTTTTTCTTTCAGCAGCTCGCGCACGCGGGCCTTGAGGGCTTCGCGCTCATCCGGCGCGGGCTCTCGCGGCACACGCGCCCAGGCGTGGCCGGTGCCACACACCGCGGTGGGCTGGGCCGCCTGAGGCTGGTCAAACGCCACATCAATAAAGGCCTCACCCGCCTTGGCGGTGGCAGAAAACGGGGCAGATGTCATGGTAATTTCCGTAGCAGTAAATGCTTATAAAACAATCGATAAAGGCATTTTTTGCATAAAACAGCGACCTACCACCGCCGTGGCAAACCACCGACAGTGGCTGGCTCAGATGCCCTCAAACCGCATGGAGTAGTCGGTGGCTTTCACGTCTTTGGTCAGCCCGCCAATCGAGATGCGGTCCACCCCGGTTTCTGCAAGGGCACGCACTGTGTCCATGGACACACCACCCGAAATTTCCAGAATGGCCCGCCCGGCGTTCAGCGCCACCGCCTGGCGCAGGGTAGGCAGGTCCATGTTGTCAAGCAACACCATGGTGGCACCACAGTCCAGCGCCTCTTGCAGCTGGTCGAGCCGCTCCACCTCGATCTCCACAAACTTCGCCTGCGGTGCGGACTGGTGGGCCTGGGCCAACACGGCGGCCACACCGCCAGCGGCGGCGATGTGGTTTTCTTTCACCAGAATGGCGTCGTACAGGCCCATGCGGTGGTTGGTGCCGCCGCCCATGGCCACCGCGTACTTTTGCGCCACGCGCAGGCCGGGCAGGGTTTTTCGGGTGTCCACAATCTGTGCCCGGGTACCCGCCACCGCCTCCACAAACTGCGCCGTGCGTGTGGCCACACCGCTGAGCAGCTGCAAAAAGTTGAGCATGGTGCGCTCGGCCGTCAGCAGCTGGCGGGCGGGGCCTGACATCTCCAGCACCACCTGGTCGGCCGCGCAACGCTGGCCTTCGCCCACCCGCCACTCCAGGTGGCCGCCCGGCACCGCCTGCGCAAAAGCGGCCTGCGCCCAGGGCGCGCCGCACACCACCGCAGATTCGCGGGCAAGCACGCGAGCCCGAGCGCTGCGCTCGGCGGGCACCAGGGCGGCGGTCAGGTCGCCGCTGCCCACGTCCTCGGACAGGGCGCGGGCCACATCGGCGGCCACTGTGGCGCCAAACTCGGGACCAGAGAAGATGGATGGAGAGGCTGCAGTGGACGGCATGGTGAGGTGCTGGACAGAAATGGGGCAGAAATGAGCCAACAAGGGCATCGACTAGACTCGCATTTTCCCGCCAAACGGCCGCCCCATCCGGCCCTCGGGCCCGAATACCGCGATTGCACCCACCATGAGCGACACCACATCCCCCACCACCGCCACGCCCTATGGCACCCTGCCCAGCGCGTCTCCGCTGCCGCAGCGCCGCCCCATCAGCCTGCCGCGCCTGCAAGACCTGCGCGACAAGGGCGAAAAAATCACCATGCTCACGGCCTACGACGCCACGTTTGCCGCCGTGGCCGATGCCGCCGGGGTGGAGTGCATCCTGGTGGGCGACTCCCTGGGCATGGTGTGCCAGGGCCTGTCCAGCACCACTGGGGTCACGCTGGAGACCATGCGCTACCACACCGAAAGCGTGGTGCGCGGCCTGCGCCGCGTGCAGGGCACGGCCTGGGTGATTGGCGATCTGCCCTTTGGCAGCTACCAGGAAAGCAAAGAGCAAGCCCTGCGCAGCGCCACGGTGCTGATGCAGGCCGGCGCCCACATGGTCAAGCTTGAAGGCGGCGGCTGGACGGCCGAGACCGTGCGTTTCCTGGTGGAGCGCGGCATTCCCGTGTGCGCCCACCTGGGGTTGACCCCACAAACCGTGCACGCCCTGGGCGGCTACCGGGTGCAGGGCCGGGGCGCACAGGCCGACGAGCTCCGCCGCCACGCACTGGCCCTGCAAGACGCGGGCGCGGCCATGCTGGTGCTGGAGATGGTGCCCGCCCCGCTGTCGGCCGCGCTGACGGCTGAGCTGCCCACCTGCCACACCATTGGCATTGGCGCGGGCAAGGGCACAGCCGGCCAGGTGCTGGTGATGCACGACATGCTGGGCATCAACCTGGGAAAGAACCCGAAATTTGTGCGCAACTTCATGGACGGCAGCACCAGCGTGCGCGACGCCATGGCTGCCTACGTCAAGGCCGTGAAGGACGGCAGCTTCCCCGACGACGCCCTCCATGCCTGGACAAGTTGAGCCATGAAAATCGTCCACACCCCCGCCGAGCTGCGCGCAGCGTTGAGCCCCTTTCAGTCCCCCGCGTTTGTGCCCACCATGGGCAACCTGCACGACGGCCATCTGGATCTGGTGCGCCAGGCCGTGCCGCTGGGCGATGTGACGGTGGCCAGCATCTTCGTCAACCGCCTGCAGTTTGGCCCCAACGAAGACTTTGACACCTACCCCCGCACCCTCCAGGCCGACTGCGACAAGCTGGCAGAGGCAGGCTGCCACGTGGTGTTTGCCCCCAACGAGCGCGACCTGTACCCAGAAGCACAAACCTTCACCGTGGCCCCCGACCAGGCGCTGGCCAACATCCTGGAGGGTCACTTCCGCCCAGGGTTTTTCACAGGCGTGTGCACAGTGGTGATGAAGCTGTTCCAGTGCGTATTTGCCGAATCCAAAGGCCCGCGCCATGCCCTGTTTGGCAAAAAGGATTACCAGCAACTGATGGTGATCCGCCGCATGGTGGAACAGTTTGCATTGCCCATCAGCGTGGTGGGTGGCGAGACCCAGCGCGCGGCCGATGGGCTGGCACTGAGCTCGCGCAACGGCTACCTCAGCCCCACCGAGCGGGCTGAAGCCGTGCAGCTGTCACAGGCCCTGCGCCAGTTGGCCCATGCAGCGCGTGCACTGCCCCAAACAGCAGGGTTTGCCGACGCCGTGATGGCGCTGGAACACGACGCAGTGCAGGCCCTCAACCGCCGGGGCTGGCGCACCGACTACCTGACCGTGCGCCGCCGCCGCGACCTGCAACAGCCCGCGCCGGGCGACGAGATGGTGGTGCTGGGTGCCTCGCGCCTGGGGGCCACCCGGCTCATCGACAACCTGGAATTCTGAATCGACGGCCCGCGACCATGCCCCAGCACCTTGACGAGCTTTTTCAACGGCTGGCCGCGCTCCAGGAAGAAATCGAGGAGGAGTACCGGGTCAAGCGCGACGACATTGCCCGCAAACGTGCCGAATTGGCCGGGGAGTTTCTGGCCCAGCAGCGCCGCTACAAAATTGGCGCACTGCGCTTTTTGCTGCGCACCCGCTGGCTGGTGGTGCTTACCGCACCCGTCATCTACTCGGGCTGGATTGCCTTTGTGCTGATGGACCTGTTCGTCACCATCTACCAGGCGATTTGCTTTCCGGTGTACCGCATTCCCAAGGTCAAGCGCTCCGACTATGTGGTGTTTGACCGCGAGGACCTGCCTTACCTCAACGCCATCGAGAAGTTCAACTGCTTCTACTGTGCCTACGGCAACGGCGTGACGGCCTATACCCGCGAGGTGGCGGCCCGAACCGAGCAGTACTGGTGCCCCATCAAACACGCCCGGCGCATCAAAGGGGCACACGACCGCTACCAGCGCTTTTTTGACCACGGAGATGCAGAGGCCTTTCGCCAGGGCATCCAACGCCTGCGCCGCCAGTACAGCAAAGAGGACGACACCCCCTGAGGGACAAGGGCGGGCGCTGCTGCCAGAGCGACAGCCCGCCGCTGCCCAGAGCGCTTCAGTCGGTTTCGGGCTTGGCCACCCGGCCCATGAGCGCCGCCACCGCCTGGGCTGGGGTGTTGCGCCCATCCAGCAAATCCACCACCGCCTGCACGATGGGCATGTCCACGCCCAGCGACTGGGCGCGCTGCCACACGGTGCGTGCGCTGTACACGCCTTCGGCCACATGGCCCAGCGAGGCTACCGCCTGCGCCAGGCTGTGGCCCTGCGCCAGCAGCAGGCCAACCCGGCGGTTGCGGCTGAGGTCACCGGTGGCGGTCAGCACCAGATCCCCCAGGCCGCTCAGGCCCATAAAAGTTTCGGTCCGCCCGCCCAACGCCACGCCCAGGCGCGACATTTCGGCCAGGCCACGGGTGATGAGCGCCGCCCTGGCATTGAGGCCCAGAGCCAGGCCGTCGCACAGCCCGGTCGCCACCGCCAACACGTTTTTGACGGCCCCGCCAACCTCGACCCCCACCAGATCGTCGTTGGCGTACACCCTCAGGCTGGGGCTGTGAAACGCATCCACCAGCGCCTGGCGGACAGAGCCATGGGCGCTTGCCGCCACCAGCGCGGTGGGCTGGCCAGCGGCCACCTCCTGCGCAAAGCTGGGCCCGCTGAGGGCACCTGCCTGCAAGCCGGGGGCCACCTGGGCCTGAACCTCGTGGGGCATGAGGCCTTGACCACCCTGTGCCGAGGCTTCAAAGCCCTTGCACAGCCAGGCCACCGGCACGGCGGTGTGCGACAGCACCTGCAACAGGCCGCGCAAGGCCGCGGTGGGGGTGGCCACAATGAACACATCGACCCCTACCCCGTCTGCGGCCAGGGCCTGGGCGCTGTCCCTCCCGGCGACCAGTGGGAACTGCCGCACCACCAGACCGTCGGGCAAAGACTGGCCGGGCAGGTAGCGGTGGTTCACACGGCGCAACTCGCCAACAGCCCCTGCCACCGGGTAGGTGGGCCGCTGCATGTCGGCCACCTGCCCGGCGTCGCGGGCCCAGAGTTCGACCACATGGCCCGCTGGGTGCCGGGCCGCGCTGATGGCCAGCGCCGTGCCCCAGGCACCCGCCCCAATAACAACAATTTTCATAGCAAATAACCCATATTCACCAATCGATAAATGGGTTTTTGTTACAAATTATTGGGTGGTACCGTTGCCCTGTTGCTGGGCTTGCTGCTGCTCGTACATGGCCTGGAAGTTGATTTCCGACAGGTGCACCGGCGGGAAGCCGGCGCGGGAAATCAGGTCAGCGACGTTGCCGCGCAGGTAGGGGTACACGATTTGCGGGCAGGCAATGCCCATGATGGGGCCCATCTGCTCATCGGGCAGGTTGCGGATTTCAAAAATACCGGCCTGCTTGCACTCGACCAGAAACACGGTCTTTTCGCCAATTTTGGTGTGCACCGTGGCAGACACCGCCACCTCGTACACGCCCTCGGCGGCTGGCTCGGCGGCCACAGCCAGTTGAATGTCCACAGTGGGCTGCTCCGACGCCAACAAAATGGCCGGGGAATTGGGCTGCTCCAGGGAAGCCTCTTTAAGGTACACACGTTGGATCTGGAACACGGGATCGAGGGCTTCGGCCATGAAAATTCTCTCTGGGGGTAATAGGAATTGCAAAACGCCTTGGGCAGCGGCGCACAGGCGTGCGGCGACAGGTCAGGGCAGCTGACGGATTATGCAGCCGCGTTTTTTGCCACCCTGGCAGGGGGTGTCTCAGCCTTGCAGCAGCGGCAGCAAGCCGCCCCGCGCGTCCAGCGCCACCAAGTCGTCGCAACCACCCACATGGGTGTCGCCAATGAAAATTTGCGGCACGCTGGTGCGCCCGGTCAGGCGGGTCATCTCGGTGCGCAGCTGGGGCTGCAGGTCCACCCGGATTTCTTCGGCGTCTGTCACACCGCGCGCTTGCAACAGCTGGCGGGCACGGATGCAGTAGGGGCAGGTGGCGGTGAGGTAGATCTTGACGTGTGCCATGGTGTGCTCAGCTTTTTTCGATCGGCAGATTGGCCTCGCGCCAGGCTCCCATGCCACCCGAGAGCGACTTGGCTTTTTCGTAACCCAGCTTCTGGGCAATGGCCACTGCCCGGTTGGACCGCATGCCGCTGGCGCACACCAGAATGACGGGCAGGCCTTTGTTTTTGACGGCAGCAGGCAACTTGGCCTCCAGGTCCGACAGGGGGATGTGCTTGGCACCCACCACATGGCCAGCAGCGTACTCGGACGCCTCGCACACATCCACCACCACCGCTTTTTCGCGGTTCATGAGCATCACCGCCTCGGCGGCGGTGAGGCCACCCGCGCGGGCCCCCTTGGACACCACAGGCCACAACAACATGCCCCCAGAGGCCAGGGCAATGGCAAACAGCGACCAGTTGTCAATGAAAAAATTCACACGGTTCCTTTCAGGTCCGGCGGTGTGCCGGAGAGGGGGCTTGAAAATCAGTCAGCCGCGGATTCTAAAATGCGCGGCTTACCTGTTCACCAGCCCCTGCCCATCGCGCACCCCCAACCCATGCACACACTTGTCCTGATCCGCCACGGAGAGTCCACCTGGAACCTTGAAAACCGCTTCACCGGCTGGACCGATGTGGACCTGACCCCCACCGGCGTGGAGCAAGCCCGCAGCGCCGGGCGCCTGCTCAAGGCCGAAGGCTACGAGTTCGATGTAGCCTACACCAGCGTGCTCAAGCGCGCCATCCGCACCCTGTGGCTGACGCTGGACGAAATGGACCGCACCTGGCTGCCGGTGGTCAAGGCCTGGCAGCTCAACGAGCGCCACTACGGCGGTTTGCAAGGCCTGAACAAGGCCGACATGGCCAAGCAGTACGGCGACGAGCAGGTGCTGATCTGGCGCCGCAGCTACGACACCCCACCGCCCGCCCTGGAGGCGAACGACCCACGCAGCGAGCGCGGCGACATCCGCTATGCCGGCCTGAGTGCCGAACAAATTCCACTGACCGAGTGCCTCAAGGACACCGTGGCCCGCGTCATTCCGTACTGGAACAACACCATGGCCCCGGCCATCAAGGCCGGGCAGCGGCTGGTGGTGGCCGCCCACGGCAACAGCATCCGCGCCCTGATCAAGTACCTGGACGGCATCTCCGACGCCGACATCGTCAATCTGAACATCCCCAACGGCATCCCGCTGGTCTATGAGCTGGACGACGACCTCAAGCCCATCCGCAGCTTCTACCTGGGCGACGCCGAGGCCGCTGCCAAAGCCGCCGCTGCCGTCGCCAGCCAGGGCAAGGCCTGAGACCTGGGTGCCACAACCGCGGCGGCTCACCCCCGGGCAAGCCAGCCCGCGGGGTGACCCAGGAGCCGAATGATCCCTGGCAGCCGGCCCTGAGCGGGGACATGCAGGGAACCGAGTCGGCCAGCGCCTGTCCCAAGCGTATATTCACGCAACTTTTTCTGAGGTAAGACGTATGGGGCAAAAGCTCAAGATCGCGGGCTGGGTCGCAGTGGGTGCGTTGGCAGGGGCGCTGACCACCGTTCAGCTCCAGGCCACCGCCCGCGCCGGGCTGGCGCCACTGCCACTGGAGGAGCTGCAGCAGCTTGCGGCGGTGTTTGGCATGGTCAAAACCGACTACGTGGAGCCGGTGGACGACAAAAAGCTCATTTCCGATGCCATCAGCGGCATGGTCTCCAGCCTGGACCCGCATTCGCAGTACTTCGACAAAAAGTCGTTCAAGGAATTCCGCGAGGGCACCAGCGGCCGCTTTGTCGGCGTGGGCATTGAAATCACCATGGAAGACGGCGTGGTCAAGGTGGTGTCGCCCATCGAGGGCTCGCCAGCCTTCCGCGCCGGCCTCAAGACCAACGACCTGATCACCAAAATTGACGACACCGCTGTCAAGGGCCTGAGCATCAACGATGCCGTCAAGCGCATGCGCGGCGAGCCCAACACCAAGGTTGCACTGACCGTCTTCCGCCGCGACGAAAACCGCACCTTTTCGGTGACCATCGTCCGTGAGGAAATCAAGACCCAAAGCGTCAAGTCCAAGGTGGTCGAGCCCGGCTATGGCTGGCTGCGGGTGTCGCAGTTCCAGGAGCGCACGGTGGAGGACGTGGCCCGCAAACTGGAGGAGATGGCCAAAGCCGAGCCCAAACTCAAGGGTCTGGTGCTGGACTTGCGCAACGACCCCGGTGGCCTGCTCGACGCCGCCGTGGCCATTTCGGCCATGTTCCTGCCCGAAGGCGTGACCGTGGTCTCCACCAACGGCCAGCTGGAGGAAAGCAAGTTTGTGTACAAGGCCGCCCCCCAGTACTACCAGCGCCGGGGCGGCCCAGACCACGTCAAGCAACTGACCCAGGCCACCGGCGGCAAATTCAAAACCCTGCCCCTGGTGGTGCTGGTGAACGAAGGCTCGGCCTCGGCCAGCGAAATCGTGGCTGGGGCCCTGCAAGACCACCAACGCGCCACCATCATGGGCAGCCAGACCTTTGGCAAAGGCTCGGTGCAGACCGTGCGGCCACTGGGGCCAGACACCGGCATCAAGCTGACCACCGCCCGCTACTACACCCCCAAAGGTGAAACCATCCAAGCCAAGGGCATCGTGCCCGACGTGATGCTGGACGAGACCAAAGACGGCAACCTGTTTGCGGCCCTGCGCACCCGCGAAGCCGACCTGAGCAAGCACCTGACCAATGCCAATGGCGACGACAAGGCCGCCACCGAGGCCGAGCGCGCCGCCGAAAAAGTGGCTGAGCAGCAACGCGAGAAAGAGCGTGAGCAGGCCCGCCTGCGGCTGGAAGAAGAAAACCGCAAGAACCCCGGCGGCCGCATCCTGCCTGAGTTCGGCAGCGCCGAAGACTTCCAACTGCAGCAGGCACTGGCGCAGCTCAAGGGCCTACCGGTACAAGTCAGCAAAACCCTGACCGCCCGCAAGGAAGAGAAGAAAGAGAACTGACCCCCATGGACGACGCACAGCTGCTGCGGTACTCGCGGCACATCCTTCTGGACGAACTGGGCATCGAAGGGCAGGAGCGCCTGCTGGGTGCCCGCGTGCTGATGGTGGGCGCCGGTGGCTTGGGCAGCGCAGCCGGGTTGTACCTGGGCAGCGCGGGGGTGGGCCGACTCACGGTGGTGGACCACGACACCGTGGACGCCACCAACCTGCAGCGGCAGGTGGCCCACACCCTGGCGCGCGTGGGCACACCCAAGGCCGAGTCCCTGCAAGCGGCCATTGCCGCCATCAACCCCGACGTGCAGGTGCTGCCCGTCACCCAGCGGGCCGACGACGCGCTGCTGGCCCGCCTGGTGGCCCAGGCCGACGTGGTGCTGGACTGCACCGACAACTTTGCCACCCGCCACGCCATCAACCGCGCCTGTGTGGCTGCCAAGGTGCCGCTGGTGTCGGGCGCGGCCATCCGCCTGGACGGTCAACTCAGCGTGTACGACCCGCGCGATGCTGCCTCACCCTGCTACGCCTGCGTGTTCCCCGAGGCCGAGGCCCCCGAAGAAACCCGCTGCGCCACCATGGGCGTGTTTGCGCCGCTGGTGGGCATCATTGGCACCATGCAAGCGGCCGAGGCACTCAAAATTGCCAGTGGCATGGGCAGCCACCTTGCGGGCCGCCTGCTGATGCTGGATGGCCGCCGCATGGAGTGGACCGACATCCGCCTGCCCCGCCACACCGCGTGTGCGGTGTGCGGACACCGCAGTCACTGACCCTGGCCCAGCGCAAAACCGCGCTCACCATCAAAGGTGCACAGGTTTTCGGTCTTGATGAAGTCCACCCCTCTCGCGGCCAAGGCCTGCATCAGCCCGATCAGGTCGGCATGCGTCACCTCGCCGCCATTGGCAGCCACAAAGCGGCAGCGCCAATGGTCGGTGCAAAAAGTCTCGGCGAAGCCAGCGGGCCACACCTTGACGCCGCGGTTGGTGATCATTTGCAGGACAAAAGCCGGGGTCACCAGCGCACTGAGCTGTCCGGCCAAAAAATCGGCGCTCACGGCTGGGGCATGCACGAACACATCCACCCCCACCAGTGCCTTGAGCGCAGGCGGGTGGCGCACCACCTGACCCAGGTTCAAGCGCTGCGCTGCCTGGCGCTCGGCCGGGCGGCCCCCGCTGCCGCTGCCGACAGGGTGGCCCGCGTAGGCCACAGGCTGTATCTTTTCAGGACCAAAACCCAAGCGCTCGATCACCGCATCGGCAAAGTCCATGCTGCCAAAAGGCTTGCCAATGCTCAGACTCCCGTACAGCTCGGCGGTGTGCACCCCGTCCTCGATGGCACGCAGCCAGGCGTTGTGGATGGTTTCCGCCACCTCGGGCTGCCCGATGTGCACCAGCATCTGCACCGCCGCCAGCAGCAGGCCAGACGGGTTGGCAATGCCCTTGCCCGCAATATCGGGGGCGCTGCCATGGATGGCCTCGAACATGGCCACGTGCTCGCCGATGTTGGCACTCGGGGCCAGCCCGACTGAGCCGGTCAACTCGGCGGCGATGTCCGAGAGGATGTCGCCGTACAGGTTCAGCGTCACGATCACGTCAAACCGCTCGGGCCGTGTGGCCAACTTGGCAGCACCGATGTCGATGATCATGTGCTCGGTTTCTATGTCGGGGTACTCGGCCGCCATGTCGTCAAACACCCGGTGGAAGAGCCCGTCGGTCATCTTCATGATGTTGTCTTTGGTCATGCAGGTGACCTTGCGCCGACCATGCTGGCGGGCGTATTCGAAGGCGTAGCGAATGATTTTTTCGCACCCGGGCCGGGTCACCAGCTTCAGGCACTGGAACACCTGGTCGGTCTGCCGGTGCTCGATGCCGGCGTACAGGTCTTCCTCGTTTTCACGGACGATCACCAGGTCCATGGCCGGGTGCAAGGTTTTGACGTACGGGTGGTAGCTCACGCAGGGGCGGATGTTGGCGTACAGGCCCAGGGTTTTGCGGATGGTGACGTTCAGGCTTTTGAAGCCCCCGCCCTGAGGCGTGGTGATGGGCGACTTCAGAAACACCCGCGTGCGGCGCAGGCTGTCCCAGGCCGAGGGGGGAATGCCCGAGCTGTACCCGGCCAGGTACTGGGCCTCGCCGATGTCGATGAATTCGGGGGCGATGCGGGCACCTGCGGCTGCCAGCACACGCAGGGTGGCATCCATGATTTCGGGGCCGATGCCGTCGCCACGGGCCACGGTGATGGGGGTCATATCGCTCATTGTGCAGTCCTTTGGGGTCAATCAAGGGCTGCAGTGTCCAACGTCAAGTCATAGAATTCAAATGATGAATTCTGATTAAACACATTGGCTTCTATCAATGAATACCAACCGCCCTCCCCGCGCCACTTTCCACCAACTTCGCACCCTGGAGGCGGTGGCCAGGCTGGGCTCCATCACCCAGGCAGCGCGCGAACTGCACCTGACACAGCCCACGGTATCGGTACAAATTCAGGAGCTGCAATCGGCCGTGGGTGTTGCGCTTCTTGAGCCTGCGGGGCGCGGCATTAGGCTCACAGAGGCCGGGCGGCTGCTGCAACAGACTGCCTTGCAAATGACCGCACTGTGGCGAACTTTTGAAGACGATCTGCAGGCGCTGCAAGGCCTGGAGCGCGGAAAGCTGCGCATCGCGGGGGTGACCACCACCGAGTACTTCATTGCCCGTTGGCTCAAACAGTTTTCAGACCAACACCCCGGCATAGACATTGACCTGTCGGTGGACAACCGCGATGCCGTGGTGCGCCGCCTGGAGCGCGACGACACCGACCTGGCCGTGATGATGATGCCCCCCACCGCCCTGGCCCTGGAGAGCACTCCGTTTCTGGACAACCCGCTGGTGCTCATCGGCCCCTGCGGCCACCCGTGGGCCACCCGCAAACGCCTGCCTCGCCAGCTGCTCAACGACCAACGCTTGCTGATGCGAGAGCCAGGCTCAGGCACCCGGCTGGCCACCGAAGAATGGCTGCGGCGACACGCCATCCACCCCGATGCGCGCATGACCCTGGGCAGCAACGAGGCCATCAAACACGCGGTAGCGGCAGGGCTGGGCCTGGCGGTGGTATCGCGCCACGCACTGGCTGCCGATCCCGCGCAGGAGGGCCTGGCGGTGCTGCCCCTGGAGGGTTTTCCGGAGCTGCGCACCTGGCAGTTGGTGTGGCGCCGCGACCGTCGCCTGCCACTGGCGGCGGCGGCCTTTGTGCGGCATGTACAGGCCCACTGAGGCGCGGGCCGCCAGCAGCCCAGCGTCTGAAAGGTTGGCCTTTCAGGGGTTGCAGCGGTCGCAGCGCGACGGGTCGGCACGCTGCGCGCCAGTCAGCGCCCGCTCCAGCGTGTGGGTGCAGCGCACACAGGCCCAGAGCTCGCCCTGGCGCTCGCGCGTGGGCGTGCCGCAAGCGGCACAAGGCAAACCCCGAACAACAGCCACCGGCCAGAACCCCGGCGCGGCACACACCGGGCACAACGACCGCCAGCGCCGCACCAGGTCGTGGCCCGCCTGAACAATCACGGCCTGCCGCGAAGGGTTGGCCATGGCACGCAGGTCGCTCTCCAGCCACACCAGGCCGCCGTCTGACTGGGCCTGCGCGGCCTCGAAAGCGGTGCGCAAGGCGGGCCAGCTGGCTATGCCTTTGATGACCCGTGGATCGTCTTCGCCATTGGGGCGCACCACCAGCCAGTGCGTTGGGAAGCCGGCCTCCAGCGCCAACCGCTCGGCGGCGGCCCAATCGGCGACCACGCCAGTCTGGTTGCAGGCCAGGCCCTGGGCGATGCCCACCACCTCCACACCCAGGATGTCGTCCACCAGCACCAGCAGCTCGATGTTCCAGGGAAACAGGCCACTGGCCGGGTCGGGCACAAAGGCCCCCTCGCTGGCCAGCCCCCGCGGGCACCCGGACAGCTCCATGCCCTTGCGCGCCTTGGCCCGCGCCGCCTCCAGCTGGCTGCCAGGGCGCGGCACCTCGCGGGTGAAGGTGCCCAGGGTGTCGGTGTCAAACCCAGTCACATGCGCCAGGACCCACCCCAGCGAATCGGCCAGCAGCGGCGCCAGCAGGGCCTCTTTGCCGTGCTGGGTCAGCAGCGCGACCCTGGCACCGCCTTGGGCGCCAGCCACTCCCGGGTCTTGCGCGTTGGGTATGTCCGCCATGGTGATCAGGTTCGGGGTTGACCGACCGCACGCCCGACGCCGCCTGCTCGCGCCCACACCCGCCCCAGCCACTGCGCCACATCGTCAATGTAGGTAAACACCGCCGGTATCACCAGCAGGCTCAGGAAGGTGGAGGTGATGAGGCCACCGATCACGGCCACCGCCATGGGCGAACGGAACGACGAGTCCGCCGCGCCCCAGCCCACGGCAATGGGCAGCATGCCCGCACCCATGGCCAGCGTGGTCATGATGATGGGGCGGGCCCGCTTGTGGCAGGCATCCAGCAGCGCATCGAAGCGCGGCATGGGGGCCACCACCGGATGGCCGTCCGAGCCGTCGTTGCCCCGGCGGGCCACGATGGCGTACTCCACCAGCAGGATAGAGTTTTTGGTGGCAATGCCCATGAGCATGATGAGCCCGATGAGCGAGGGCATGGAAAAGCTCTTGTCCGCCACCAGCAGCCCCACAAACGCACCGCCCAGCGACAGCGGCAGCGCCGCCAAAATGGTGACAGGGTGCAAAAAGTCCTTGAACAGCAGCACCAGCACTATGTAAATGCACAGCACCCCCGTCAGCATGGCCAAGCCGAAGCTGGCAAACAGCTCGGCCATGACCTCGGCATCACCCACCTCCACCACCTTCACCCCCGGCGGCAGGTTTTGGATGGCGGGCAGGTCTTGCACCAGCCGCGTCACGTCGCCCAGCGGCATACCCGAGAGCTCCACCTCCATGTTGACGTTGCGCGAGCGGTTGAAGCGGTCGATCACCGCCGGCCCGCTGGCCAACTCCAGCCTGGCCACCTGGCTGACCATGACGGGGCCGTGGGTGCCCGCCACCGTGAGCCGCCCCAACAAGTCGATGTCCTGGCGGGCAGCACTGTCCAGTTTGACGACGATGGGCACCTGGCGCTGGGCCAGGTTGAGCTTGGGCAGGGCCGCGTCGTAATCGCCCAGGGTGGCGATGCGCAGCGTGTCGGCAATGGCCGCCGGGGTCACGCCCAGGTCTGCGGCGGCGGCAAAGTCGGGGCGGATGGCCACTTCCTGGCGCACCAGGGCCGCGCTGCTGGCAATGCTGCCCAGGCCGGGAATGGTGCGCAGATCTTTCTCAACCGCAGCGGCGGCCTGGGCAAGGGCCACAGGGTCTTCGCCTGTGAGCGCCAGCACATACTTTTCACCGGAACCGCCCAGGCCCACCTTGCTGCGCACGCCGGGCAGGTCGCTCAGCACCTCGCGCATGCGGTTTTCAATCACCTGCTTTCGCGGACGCTCGCCACGCGGCGTGAGCTGTATGGTGAGGGTGGCCTTGCGGACCTCGGCACCACCGCCGCCGGCAAACGGGTCGGTACCCGCACTGCCGCCGCCAATGGTGGTGTACACGCTCCTGACCTCGTCAACACCCGACAGCAGCACCCGGGCGGCCTCGGCACTGGCCAGGGTGTCTGTAAGGGTGGAGCCCGGGGGCAGCTCCAGGTACACCTGGGTCTGCGAGTTGTCATCGGGTGGAATGAAGCCTGTGGGCAGCAGCGGAATCAGCATCACCGAGCCCACAAAAAACCCAATGGCCGCCACCCCGGTGATGAAGCGGTGCTTCAGGCACCAACTGGCCCACACCAGGTAGCGCGGCATCCACCACGGCTCCCGGTGCGCGTTGGCATTGCGCTGCATGATGTAAGCCGCCATCATGGGCGTGAGCATGCGGGCCACCACCAGCGAGGCAAACACCGCCAGCGAAGCAGTCCAACCAAACTGCTTGAAGAACTTGCCCGCAATGCCGCTCATGAAAGCGGTGGGCAAAAACACCGCAATCAGGGTAAAGGTGGTGGCAATCACCGCCAACCCGATTTCGTCTGCCGCCTCCATCGCCGCTTGCAGCGGGGGCTTGCCCATGCGCAGATGGCGCTCGATGTTCTCCACCTCCACGATGGCGTCGTCCACCAGAATGCCGATGACCAGCGACAGCGCCAACAGCGTGACCACGTTGATGGAAAAGCCCAGGTAATGCATGCCAATGAAGGCCGGAATGACCGACAGCGGCAACGCCACCGCCGACACAAAGGTGGCCCGCCAGTCGCGCAAAAACAGCCACACCACGACCACCGCCAGGATGGCCCCCTCGTACAGCAGCACCATGGAGCCGTCGAACTCCTCTTTCACCGGGGTGACGAAGTCGAAGGACTCGGTCAGCTCCATGTCGGGGTGGGCCGTTTGCAGGTCGGCCAGGGCCGCCCGCACGGCAGCGCCCACCTCCACCTCGCTGGCACCCCGGCTGCGGGCCACTTCAAAGCCGACCACAGGCTTGCCGTCGAGCAAGGCGGCGGCACGTGGCTCTGCCACGGTGTCGGTGATGGTGGCCACCTGGTCAAGCCGGATGCGCTGGGGCGGCACGTTGGGGTTGCCCCCGCCCACCGACAGTTCGATGCCCGCCAGCTCCTGCGCCGAGGCCACGGTGGCCAGGGTGCGCAAAGGCTGCTCGCTGCCGCCCAGGTCGGCACGACCGCCGGAAGACTCCAGCTGCACCTGCTTGAGCTGGCGGCTCACATCGGCGGCGGTGATGCCCAGCGCCAGCAGACGGTCGGGGTCCAGCTCCACCGCCACCTGCCGCTGGGCTCCTCCCACACGGGTGACGGCACCCACGCCGCGCACCGACAGCAGCTTTTTGGTGATGGTGTCATCCACCAACCAACTCAGGGCCTCGACGTCCAGACTGGACACACGCACCGTGTAGGCCAGCACCGGCTGGGCGGCCAGGTCTATTTTTTTGACGATGGGGTCGCGCACATCGGCGGGCAAATCGGCCCGCACGCCCTGCACGGCGCTGCGCACATCATCCACCGCCTCCTGCACGGGTTTTTCCAGGCGGAATTCGGCGGTGACGGTCACCGCGCCGTCCTGCACCTTGGTGTAAATGTTTTTCAGCCCCTGCAAGGTGGCCACGGCGTTTTCCAGCTTGCGGGCCACCTCGGTTTCAAGCTGGGCCGGGGCCGCACCGGGCAGCGTGGCCACCACGGTGATGGTGGGCAGGTCCAGGTCGGGAAAGTTCTGAACCTTCATGGCCTTGAAGCTGAGCACGCCCGCAAAGGTGAGCATGACAAACAGCATCAGCGCCGGTATGGGGTTGCGGATGGACCAGGCGGATACGTTCATACCGGATACTCCCAAAACATGAGCTGGCTGCGCTTTTTCAACAAGCGCGAATGGCACTTTTGATGCATTATTTTTTCTCCGCCGTGGCCGCTGCCGGTGCAGGCGCTGAAGCAGCCGGTGCGGGCACCGACGCGGCCACCACCTTGACCAGATCGCCGTCGTTCAGAAAGCCTGCCCCCTGCGTCACCACACTGGCCGCTGCCGCGCCCTGGGCGCTCGGCAGGCCAGCGACGATTTCCACCCGATCGCCCAAGCGGCGGCCCACTTCCACCTTCACCCGCTGCACGCGAGCGGTACCGTCGGGCTGTGCCTGGGGCTGGGCCAGTACAAACACATAGGTGAAGCCATCGCGGTTGACCACAGCGGCCTGGGGCAAGGTCTGGGCCACGGTCTCGCCCAGCGCCAGCTGGCCGGTGGCAAACATGCCCGCCTTGATGCTGGCGGCCGCGCCGGGCAGCAGGTCGACATACACCAGCGCCGAGCGGGTTTGTGGATCGACGGTGGGGCCGACCATGCGCACCCGGCCCTGGGCCACGCCGCCGCTGGCAGCCTTGAGCGTTACGGCCTGGCCGGGTTTGACCCGGGCGAGATCGGCCGCCGTCACCTCGGCCCGCCACTCCAGCCTGCCCTGGCGGATCAGCCGGAACAGCTCTGTTCCTGCGGGCACCACCGCACCCAGGGTGGCGTTGCGGGCGGTGACGGTGCCGGCATAGGGAGCCTGCACCTGGGCGTGGCGCAGCCGCAGCTCCTGCACGGCCAGCATGGCCTGGGCCGACTCGACCCGCGCCTGCGCGGTGACGGCAGCGGTGGTGAACTGGGCAATCTGCTGCTCGCTCATGGCGCCGGTGGTTTGCAGGCTGCGGGCACGCTCGGCGTTGACCTGGGCCTCGGCGGCGTTGGCCCTGGCCTCGGCCAGTGCGGCTCGGCTCTGGGCCACCTCGGCCCGCACGCCCTCGGCATCGAACACGGCCAGCACCTGGCCGGCCTTGACGGTATCGCCCACGGCGGCACGCAGCTCGGTCAGGCGCAGGCCGTTGGCCTCGGAAGCCACGCTGACTTCCTGCCAGGCGGCCACACTGCCGTTGGCGGTGAGGGCCTGGCCCCAGGTGGCGAGGGCGGGGTTGGCCACGGTGACGGTCATGGCGGGTTTGGCTTTGGAGACGGCTGCATCGGCCCCGGTATCGGCGGCCCGGCCCTGCATGGGCTGCCAGGCCAGCAGCAGCGCCACGGCCAATGCCACGGCAGAAGCCCCGGACAGGGCCAAGAAGCGGGAAGAACGTGGCCAGTGGATGGACCTGGAAAAGGAAGAGGGCTGGGTTGGCATGGGAATCCCTGCAAAGTTGAACCAAACGGTGGAGCGGGCGGCGCTCAAAGGGCGGAAGCGGAGGCTGCGGACTGGTGCGCCGAGGGAGAGGCTTGCGAGATGGAAGCGGCGGGCTGCGCCCAGCCACCGCCATAGGCGCGGTAGAGGTCCACCCAGGCCAGCAGGCGCTCACGGCTCAGGTCGGCCAGCGCCTGCTCGGCGGCCAGGGCGCTGCGGCGGGTGTCTTCCAGCTCCAGCAGGCTGCCCAGCCCGGCACGGTGGCGGTCGGTGGCGGCTTGCAGGGCACGCACAAAGCCCTGGGTGGCGATGGCGGCATCGGCCTGGCGGGCGGCGGTGCTGTGCAGCGCCAGCAGAGCCTGCTCCACCTCGCGCACCGCTGTGCGCACACTGGCGCGGTAGGCCAGCACGGCTTCGTCGTAGGCAGCCTGCTGCACCTGCACCTGCGAGGCGCGGCGGCCCGCATCGAACAGCGGCAGGCTGAGCTGCAACGGGCCGACCAACCAGGTCTGGCCGTCGCCGCCCGCACCCCGGGTGCCTATGGCGGTGATCTGTCCGCTCAGACCCAGGCGGGGGTAGCGGTCGGCCTCGGCGCTGCCCACATCGGCACTGGCTGCGGCCACGCCACGCTGGGCTGCCCACACATCGGGCCGCTGCGCCAGCAGCCGGGCGGGCAGCACCAGCGGCAAGGCATTGTCAGGCAGCGCTGGAATTTCATAAGAAAAAATGCCATTTGCGCTTGATGCATATGGATAGTTTGCTCTACCTTCATGATCAGCTGGCGCAACCTGGGCTGTGACCGGTGGCGCCGAAGAGGCCTGCAACTGCTGCTTCAGCGCAGCCGCGTCCATGGCGGTGATCGCGGCCAGGCCCTGGAGGGTGGCATCGCATCCGGCCTGCTGCTGGGTCACCAGCATGCGGCCTTGGGCGGCGCTGGCCTGGACCAGAGCGGCGTTGGCGGGCGACTCGAAGCCCACGCGGGCGCGGTCCTGCGTCAACCGGGCCACGGTGTCGCGGGCCTGGGCATCGGCGCGGGCAATGCGCAGCATCTGCTGGCACGAGCGCCAGCCCACGTACTGCCGCGCCACCTCGGCGGCCACGGCCACACGGGCCTCGTGCCACTGGGCCTGACTGGCTTGCAAGCGCTGGTCAGCGGCGGTGGCAGCGGCCTGCTGCCCGCCGAACACATCCAGCTCCCAGGCCACCTGCAGGCCTGAGCTGGCCTGTGTGAGCGGGGGCATGTTGACTTGGCCAACGCTGCGCCCTGCCCCAGCAGCGGCATTCACCACCGGGCTGCCCGTTGCCCCGGCAGACACCACGGCATGGCGGGCCTGGGCAACGCGGGTGGCGGCGGCGGCCACGCCAGGGCTGGCCTGTTGGGCGGTGTCGAGCAGGTGCAGCAGCACCGGGTCGTTCCACTGCTGCCACCACGCCTGGAGCTGGGCTGGGCTGCCCGCGTGGGGCAATGCAGTTTGCGCAGGGTCAGCGGTCATCCAACTGGCCGGGGCCGTCACCGCGACATCGGGAGCGGGCACAGACAGGGCACAGGCGCTCAGCAGCAGGGGCCAGCATGCCAGCAGCGGTCGGGCAAGGCGTGGAGGGTTCATGCAGGGCTTTCAGTCGGAGGTTGAATCGGAAGAGGAAGCTGGCGGCGCTGGCGTTCAGCGTCCACCATGGCCAGGGCGTTGTCGGTGAAGCGGGCGGCCCAGGCATCGATGGCCTCGGGGCTGCCCAAAAGATGGGGGCGGATGGCCTGGATGACATCGCGCCCCATGAACAGAAACACACCCTGGCTGACGATGGCAAACGCCAGGCGGTGCAAGTCGTCATCAGCCTGCGCCAAGCCCAGGTGGCGGCACAGCACGGTGACAAGTTCTGCCTGGTAAGGGCGGATGCCATTGTCAATTTCCTCAGCCCACATGCCGGTGGGTTCGACCATTTCGCGCATGTGCAGCCGGGTACACAGTTGCACCTGCTCATCCTGCTTCAAGGGCATGACAAAACCCGCATACAACCCCTGCAAGGCATCGCGCAGCGTCATGGCGGGGTCTGAAAACAGCGCAATGTCGTCGCGGGCACTGCCCATGGGTTCGGAAAAAGCCGCCCGGTACAGACCCTGCTTGTCACCAAAGTAGTAGCTGATGGCCGCCACATTGACCCGGGCTGCTGTGGCGATCTGCCGCACCGAGGCTTTGGCATACCCCTGTTCGGCAAAGAGGCGCACCGCTGCAGCCAGCAAACGCGCCCTCGGTGCATCCCCGTCTGCGCAGCCGCCTTCGCCGCCGTCTGGACCGGGAAAGGACGCCTGCCCGTGCGCCTGTGGATGCGCATGTGGGTGAGCGGGCGTGGTGGATGCAGAAGACACAGTCATGCCCACAGTGTAGTTTCAAACAAACGTTTGATTCACTCTGGACAGTATGTCCCTGCCCGATCGGGGGCATTGGGCCGCAGCCGGGGCAAGCGGCTGCGCCGCCGCCAGCCCAGCTCAGACCGCCATGTAGCGGCCCGGCCGGTGGTTGATGGCAAGCGTCAGGTTGAGGGCCACCGCACCCACGATGGACCAGAGCAGCTGCGACAGGGGCACAAAGGCCATGGCAACCAGCACGATGCTGCAGTCCAGCGCCATTTGCACATGGCCAGCGCGCCAGCCGCGCTTGTCTTGCAACCACAGCACCAGCACGTTGAGCCCACCCAGGCTGGCCCGGTGCCGAAACAGAATCAGCATGCCTGTGCCGGCCAGCAGCCCACCCATGACCGCGGCATAGGGGGTGGCCAGGTGCTGTATGCCCAGCCAATGCGGTATGGCCTCGGCCAAGGCCGAGAGCAGGGTCACCGCGGCCAGTGTTTTGAGGGTGAAGGCGCCCCCCATGCGCTGCCAAGCCAGCAGGTAAAACGGCAGGTTGATGGCAAAAAACACCACGCTGAAGTTCCAACCTGTGGCGTAGTGCATCAAAAAAGCCAGCCCCGCCGTGCCTCCGGTGAGCAAACCGGCGTGGCGAAACAGCACCACACCCAAGGCCACAAACAGCGTCCCCACGAACAGGGCCTGCACGTCTTCGTGCCAGCGGTGGCGAGGTACGGCGCCACTTCCCGCACTGCCAGTGCTGGCCGGGCCACCCACGCTGGCGGTGCCGCTAGGCGGGGAGGATGCGGCTGCATCGGCGGTGGGTGGGGTGGCGGTGGTCGGGGTGGTCATGGCGGGGTTCGCAGACGGGTTTGACAGGCAGGAAGGACAACGGGGCCGCATTGTCGGTGCGGCCAGGGGCCGAGATGTTGCGCCGCATCAAGCGGTGGCAATCCAGCCTTCCAGAGGATCTACCCCCGGGGGCATACCCCAATCCACAAGCCCACCAGGCTCACCGGGACCGGCGGCGGCCTGGGTTCGAATCTGGGCCTGCCAGCACCACGCGGCTTGCACCAGGGCCAGCACCGCGTCCAGGGTGTCGCCCCGGGCATCGGCCACAGCGACCTTGGCATGGTCAGGCGACAGGTGCAGCGCCAGCCCAAGGCGGGAGCGTCCTGCCACCAGCGCGGCGAGCATGTGCTGGCGGGCCTGGGCGTGGGCAGGTGTCTGGCGCGCGGCATCGTCGCTTTTGTAGGGGATGCGCCCGCCCAGCAGCTCGCGCGCCAACAAACCTGGGTAGGCCTCCAGCGCCACCCGGGTATGCCCGGTGGCAACAGTGCCAGGGTGGCGATGGGCAGGGAATGCGGCACCGGCAGCCAGCAAACCGGGCAAACCCGCGTGCATCATCCAGGCGACGGGGGGGTTGACCCACTGCATGCTGGGGCTGGAGCCTGCGGGCCGGTCGGTGGCGCGGTGGGCCCATTTGCCCCCCACTGGCCGCTGGGCACAGAAGGCCTTGAAATACGCGCGCAACTCAGCCCTGGGTAGGGCCAGGTAGTGACGGACACAAGGCAGCCAGTCCAACGGCCAACCGAAGGCTTGAACCAGCTCCCTGGGCAGTCCGAAAGGCAAATCAAACCCACCGACCCAACTGCCTTGCCCCAGCCGCTGCTGCCACAGTGGCAGGCTGGGAAAGTGCTCAAGGCCGTCCAGCCAGACCACCCCGTCGGCCAGACGACCCATGGCCTGGGCGATGGGTTTTCGGGCGGTGGGGCTGCTGGAGAAGTCGCACCCCAGCAGAGGCACGGCGCCAACCGGCACCGGTGCAGACGTCACGGCTCGGGCGTGGGCCTGGGGGTGTCGCTGTCGGGCAGGTGGTAGGCGTCGGCCACATAGGCCGGGCCTTTCATGACCATGACGATGGCGCAACCAATGGCCAGGGTCAGCACCAGTGTCCAGTGCAGCACCACCACCCCGGCAATCACGTAGTCAAACAGCAGCAGCTCGCGCGCCAGCTCGCCACTGGGCTCACTGGGGGCGGACAGGTGCGCACCCACAGCCAGCAGCACCGGCAGTGCCGTGCCCCAGCCCAGGATGCGCGGCAAGCGCCGCCAAAGTACCCACTCCAGGCCCGATGCACTGCGCTGAAACCCAGGGAGTTGTTGCAGCCAGCGGCTCATGGCAACACCTCACACCCGACCGACGATGGACGCGGTGGCCATCAGCTCTTCCAGCAGCGCCAGGCTGACCTTGCCGGACACACTGTAGGGGTCGAACTCAGGCCGCTCGGAGTACTTGAGCACGATGGAGGTGTTGAGCTTGGCGAGGTTGACCTGCCCCATGGTCCAACCGCCAAAGCGGCGCTCGGTGATTTCTTCGTAGTGCAGCAGCTGCACCTCGGTGTG
>JAUYTN010000013.1 GCA_030695205.1 Burkholderiaceae bacterium
CTCATCCCTTCATTCAATGTCTTTGGTTTGTGTGGCAATCACCTGCCAATGCCCACCTTTGTCTGGCCCTACGCGAATCAAACGCCCCTCTTCTCGAAGCTTGCGCATGGCCCGCTCGACTGCACTGGCAGATCGCCCAAGTTGTGCCGCCAACTCAGGCACCGTGGCAGACGGCTTCTGATTGAGCCAAGCCAAAATCGCCTCAGGCGTTTTCCCCAGCGTTTTCCCCAGCGTTTCTCCCGGCGTTTTCCCCAGCGTTTTGCCTGAACCGCCTGCGCTTTGTAGTGCAAACGTCAGCGTCACAAACCCATTTTGCTCACGCAGCACAGGCGAAGGCAGGTCTGCCTCGCGCCGCAAATCGGCCATTTTCAACGTGCCCCGACCCCATGTTTCTATGAACCCGCGCTTGTAAAACACATTCGCCATCAGCGGGTTCCACGGCATCGATTCGTGGGGCTGAAACAGCATTTCAGGCGTCAAACCAAACGGCAATTCTCCCGACGAAACGATTTCAAGCCTGTCATCAAACAGCGCCACGGCCACAGCACCCGCGCCACCGAATAGCATCAATTCAGACACCCAGGCGCAACCTTGCGCAACACCGCTTGCAAACCCGCATCAAGGGTCAACAAACGCAAGCCATGCGTGATGGTTGTGGGGTTTCCTTCAACATTCCCAGGATGAAGTTCGTGTCCAGCAAGAACTTACAGCCACTCATCACGAAGCCTCACCTGAATGTCGCTGGGTGAACCCGCAAATGTGCTTGACCCAGACAACCCGCCGCACAACGCTGCCAACGGCGTGTCTGCGTCAGCCTTGAGCTTGCTGTTCTGGCGAGATTGCAAAAATTCGGCAAAGTCAAGCACTTCGGCAAGCAAGGGCTCGGACAAGGAGGAAGTTGCCTCCAACAAGCGCTGCGCAGTGCTGGTCATCATGAATGCTCTACCGGGATCTTTCTCAGCCCTTGGTCAATGACGTTGTGCCAATGCAAATTGCACTACAGCACTGCTCAACCAAATACCGTGTTCCTGCATTCGTGCAATGGCAGTCGGCATGCTCAGCTGGTAACCCAATTGCTGCGCCTTCAACAAAAGACCCACCGTACCGGTTACCGTCAAACCGCACAGGCGTGCCACGCGCCGCCCCACCACTTCGTCAATGCAAACCAGCGGCAACGACAGACTGAGCGCCGTTTGAATAGCCGCCGCCTCGCCCACATCCAAGCTGTTTTGTAAAAAGGGCGGCAACACTACGGGGCGGGATTGAACGTCCAGCCATTCAGCCTGCGCAAACACAGACACGCCAAACGCCTGCTTGCCACCCACATAAATCTCTTGCGCAACCTCAAACGGCACCACCACACGCTGGTACAAAAACCGCAGTACGTCCAAATCGCCCATCGCCGCCGTCAAAGCGATTAAGGGTGTGGTGTTGGTCACCAACGTGCTTGGGCGATCATGCATTGGTGACATCTGCGCTCAGCTCATCTGGCTCAAGGTCAAACACAGGCACTGCAAAACGTTGCAGTGCTGCCAGAAAAGTCACCCTGTCCATACCCACCAAGGTGGCCGCCATGCCTGACGAAAGCCGCTTCATTTCAAACAGCTTCACAGCCATGGCCAGCTTTGCCTCCTGCTCAAAAGCAATTTGAGTGCTTTGAAGGGCATCCAACAGCGCATTGGGAACATTGACAACAATTTGCACAGTGGGTTCTCCTGACAGTTGATCGAACTGGAAAAAAGGCCTTATCCATATTCTGAATGCACCCGCCTGGCTTGGTGCAGCGCGCCTTGCGCACGCCCGCAGTTTAAGTTGCCCACACCAGAGCCACGCGGCGCACTGCTTAACCCGATGTGACTGTCGGCGTGACAGCCGCTGTGGCAACCGAAGCACCCCGCACCGTGGCCACCCGGCGCTGCTGCCTGCGGCGCAACAGCAGCGCCCACGCCACGCCCACCGCCAGGCCCAGCACATCGGCCACAGCATCGGCCAGGCTGGCACCCCTGCCGGGAATGTGGGCCTGCAGCCACTCGGTTTGCGGGGCCAGCCACAGCACGCCCAGCAGCACCCACGCCAACTGGCGGCGCTGCGTCCACCCCCGCACCGCCCAAAACCCCATGCAGGCAAACAAAAAACCGTGC
>JAUYTN010000018.1 GCA_030695205.1 Burkholderiaceae bacterium
GGTGATCATGTTCTTGACGTAGTCAGCATGGCCGGGGCAGTCCACGTGGGCGTAGTGGCGGTTGGCCGTTTCGTATTCCACGTGGGCGGTGTTGATGGTGATGCCGCGTGCTTTTTCTTCGGGCGCCGCATCGATCTGGTCGTAGGCCTTGGCCGAACCACCGAACTTGGCAGCCAGCACGGTGGTGATAGCGGCGGTCAGTGTGGTTTTGCCATGGTCCACGTGGCCAATGGTGCCCACGTTGACGTGGGGCTTGGTGCGTTCAAACTTTTCTTTTCCCATTTTTCAGCTCCAAAAGTGCGCCAAAACAAAAAAGACAGGTGGTGCCCATGGCGGGAATCGGACCCGCGACCTCTCCCTTACCAAGGGAGTGCTCTACCACTGAGCCACATGGGCCGACAACCGAAAAACTCGGCCGCCAACAAACTTAATACATATCGCGATTTCTGGAGCGGGAAACGGGAATCGAACCCGTATCATTAGCTTGGAAGGCTAAGGTTCTACCACTAAACTATTCCCGCATTCCCTGCCCGTCGCTGGCTGCTTTCGGTTCAAACTGCCAACGAACTGCGTGTGGGTGGTGGAGAGGGCTGGATTCGAACCAGCGTAGGCGTAAGCCAACAGATTTACAGTCTGCCCCCTTTAGCCACTCGGGCACCTCTCCACAGCTAGTCTGCAATTATGCCACGGTTTTGGACTGACTGGCAAACCAGTCCACCGGCACCTGGTTGTGCGACAGCAACCAGCGATTGGCCTGACCAAAATGGCCACAACCCACGAACGGCAACGGCCCCCTGGTGGCCGACAGCGGCGACGGGTGGTTGGCTACGAGCACCAGATGGCGGCTGGCATCCACTTGCGACGCGAATCGCTGGGCATGCGCGCCCCACAACATGAAGACACAAGCCTGCGACTGGAGGTTGACCGCTTTCAGGACTGCTGCCGACAGAACCTCCCACCCCCGTCCGCAATGGGTGCCCGGCTTCCCTTGCTCCACGCTCAGGCAGGTGTTGAGCAGCAAGACGCCTTGCTGCGCCCAGGAGACGAGTGATCCGCTTGGCGGCGCGGGATGCTCCAAATCCCGACTGAGTTCGCGGTACACATTGCGCAGCGAGGGCGGAAGACGGCAGCCCTCGCCCACCGAGAAGGCCAAACCCTCGGCCTGACCGGGGCCGTGGTAGGGATCCTGCCCCAGGATGACCACCTTGACGGAGGACAGTGGCGTGAGCGCCAGCATGCGCAACGGTTGTGGTGGGTACATGGTGGCACCCTGCGCCACCCGCTCCCCCAGATACCTCTGCAGCGACACACCCTCCGGGCTGCTGGCAAAGGCCTCGACCAACGGCGCCCAATCAGGCGCGACAGATGCCGCCTCCAGCCCAGGCTGCCACGGGGCGTGGCTGGCCTGCCGGGCTTCAGGGGGGTGGAACAGCTGCTGCTGTGCCGTCACAGGTCAAACAGTGCAGCCAGTGCCACACCGGGATCAGGAGCGCGCATGAAAGCCTCGCCCACCAGGTATGCGGGCACCTGGGCATTGCGCAGAATGGTCACATCCTGCGGCGTCAGAATGCCGGATTCAGCGACCAGCAGGCGACCGGCCTCCAGAAGGGCGGGCACCTCGCGGATCAGCGACAAGGTGGTGTCGAGGCTGACCTCAAATGTGCGCAGGTTGCGGTTGTTGACCCCGATCAATGGCGTGTTCAATCGCAGCGCACGGTCAAGCTCGGCGCGGTCGTGCACCTCGACCAGCACCGCCATACCCAGAGACACCGCCAGGGACTCCATCTCCGCCATCTGAGCGTCGCTCAGACAGGCAGCGATCAGCAAAATGGCATCGGCGCCCATGACCCTGGCTTCGTAGACCTGATAGGGGTCAACCATGAAATCCTTTCGCAGCACCGGCAGGTGGCAACTGGCCCGGGCTTGCTTGAGGAAGTCGGAGGTTCCCTGAAAAAACTGCCGGTCAGTCAGCACCGACAGGCAGGCGGCACCATGCTCGGCGTAGCTTTGCGCAATATCGGCCGGGATGAAGTCGGCACGCAGCACCCCTTTGGATGGGCTGGCTTTTTTCACCTCTGCAATGACAGCGGGTTGTCCCGCCTGCTGGCGGACGCGCAAGGCCCCCAGAAAATCGCGGGTCAGCAAACGGCTTTCTGCGTCTTCGCGCACCACCGCAAGCGGAGCTTTTTTCAGGGCAGCAGCGATTTCCTCGCGTTTAACGGTAACGATTTTTTCAAGAATGTCGCTCATGGGTAGACCTGGAAGACTGTGGTTGGATGGGCTGGACTGCGTGGGCTTCGACGCCGGTGGCGCTGTCGGGTACAGGGTCGGGAACTGGCGCTTTGAGCACCTTGAGAAATACCCGGTGCATGACCCAGGCCGTCACCAGAAAAAGCGCCGACACGCCCAGTGCAATCCAGGTGCCGGGGTCGCTCCAGAGGCTGGTCGGCATCATGCAGCTTCCTGGTGGCTGAATGCCACCAGCTGGTGCAGCTTGTCGCGGGCGGCGCCGCTTTCCAAGGCCTGTTGCGCGAGCCCCAACCCAGCCTGCATGGACGGTGCGACGTTGGCCGCATACAGCGCCACCCCTGCGTTGAGGGCCACAATGTCCCTGGCCGGTCCGGGTCGGTTGTCCAGCACCCCCAACAGCATCGCCCGCGAGTCCTCGGGGGTGTCCACCCTCAAGGCGCGGTTGCTGGCCATGGGCAGGCCAAAGTCTTCGGGGTGGATCTCATACTCGGTGATATCGCCATGTTTGAGCTCCCCCACCAGGGTGGCAGCACCCAGGGACACCTCGTCCATGCCATCTCTGCCATACACCACCACGGCGTGCTCGGCGCCCAGGCGCTGCAGCGCCCGCACCTGTATGCCCACCAGGTCGGCATGGAACACGCCCATGAGGATGTTGGGTGCGCTGGCGGGGTTGGTGAGCGGGCCCAGGATGTTGAAGATGGTCTTGATGCCCAGCTCACGGCGCACCGGGGCCACGTTTTTCATGGCAGGGTGGTGGTTGGGTGCGAACATGAACCCCAGGCCGGTCTGCTCGATGCTTTGCGCAATGCGCTCCGGCGCCAGATTGATGTTGACGCCCAGGCTCTCCAGTACGTCTGCGCTTCCGCTCTTGCTGCTGACACTGCGCCCACCGTGTTTGCTCACCCGCGCCCCGGCGGCGGCGGCCACGAACATGGCGCAGGTGGAAATGTTGAAGGTGTGCGAGCCGTCGCCGCCTGTGCCCACGATGTCCACCAGGTGGGTGGTGTCTGCAACCGGCACCTTGGTAGAAAACTCGCGCATGACCTGCGCGGCCGCCGTGATTTCACCGATGGTTTCTTTTTTGACCCGCAGACCGGTGATGAGTGCGGCCACCATGACAGGCGACATCTCTCCGCCCATGATGAGGCGCATGAGGTGCAGCATTTCGTCGTGAAAAATTTCGCGATGCTCGATGGTGCGTTGCAGCGCCTGCTGGGGGGTGATTTTGGCGGCGTGGGGCATGGTGGGTCTCCGGAATGGCTACGGAACTGTAAGGGGTCAAGGCTGCGGGGCAGCGGTGAGGGCCAGCTTCGCGCCAAAACCTACAAACATCGCGCCCGCCACGCGGTCCAGCCAGTACATGGCGCGTTGCACCGCGCCCAGGCGGCGCGTGGCCCAGGCAGCCAGCACGGCGTAGCCGACATTGATGGGCAAGGCATTGACGTTGAACAGCACGCCCAGCAGCACAAACGTCAGCGCCGGTTGGGCCGCGCCAGACGCGATGAATTGCGGCACAAAGGCCAGAAAAAACAGCGCCACCTTGGGGTTGAGCGCGTTGGTGAAAAAGCCTTTGAAAAATATTTTTCTCAGTGCCATACCTCTTATCTGCATTGATTTTTCAGCTGTCAATTCAACGGGTTCTGTCGACCGAGAAAACAGCAACTTCAGCCCCACGTACAACAGGTACGCCGCGCCCACCCACTTCAACACCGTGAACGCGGTGCTGGACGCAGCCATGAGGGCACTCACCCCGAGCGCCGCGGCAAAAATGTGCACAAAACACCCGGCGGTGATGCCCAGCGCGGCCACCATGCCCGCTTTGGCGCCCGAGCGCAGCGCGCTGCTGACGATGTAAAGCACATCCGGCCCCGGTGTGAGGTTGAGCAACCAGCCCGCCAGGATGAACAGCCCAAGGTTTTGAACGTCGGCCATGGCGGTTTTCAGGCTTCTTCATGCGTTAAAAAACCCGCGGATGGCCGCCACCGCGTGGTCCACCCCGGCGGCGTCCACGTTCAGATGCGTGACGAACCGCAGCCGGTACAGGCCCGTGGCCCGGACGCCGTGGGCGGCCAAGTGGGCCAACAAAGCGGCAGAGCGGTCGCGGGCATCGCCCACCAGATCCACGAACACGATGTTGGTGTGGGGGGCCTCCACCTGTAGGCCCGGTACGCCTGCCAAACCTGCCGCCAGGCGCTGGGCCTGCGCATGATCGTCGGCCAGGCGGTCTAAGTGATGGTCCAGCGCATACAGCGCTGCCGCCGCCAGCATGCCCGACTGGCGCATGCCGCCACCGGCCATTTTTCGGATGCGGTGGGCACGCTGGATGAACTCGGCCGAGCCGCACAAAGCCGAGCCCACCGGTGCACCCAAGCCTTTGCTGAAGCAGACCGACACACTGTCAAAACACTGGGCGATGCGTTTCCCCTCCGCCTGGGCCGTGGCACCCGTCAGCGCGGCCTGCGCCACTGCCGCGTTGAACAGGCGCGCGCCGTCCAGGTGTCGGGACAAGCCCTTGGACTGCGCCCAGTCCGTGGCGCTTTGCACGTAGTCGAACGGCAGCAGCTTGCCGCCCAGGGTGTTTTCCAGCGCCAGCAGGCGGGTGCGGGCAAAGTGGGCGTCGTCAGGTTTGACGGCGGCCTCCAGGTCGGCCAGGGCCAGCGTGCCGTCGGGCTGGTGCGCCAAGGGCTGCGGCTGGATGCTGCCGAACACCGCGCCACCGCCACCTTCCCAGCGGTAACAGTGCGCCTGCTGGCCCACCAGGTATTCATCGCCCCGCTGGCAATGCGCCAGCAGCGCGCAGAGGTTGCTTTGCGTGCCGGTGGGCACAAACAGCGCGGCCTCGAAACCCAGCAGGCTGGCGATTCGTGCCTGCAGCGCGTTGACCGTGGGGTCGTCGCCAAACACATCGTCGCCCAGCGGGGCCGCCAACATCGCCTGGCGCATGGCGGCAGTGGGCTGGGTAACGGTGTCGCTGCGCAAATCGACTAAGGGCTGGTGATTTTGCATGAAATTGGCCTTTTGCGCTCTCTATATATAAATAGTTAGCTACTTATTTATCTAACCAGAAAGTTCTTCAGCATGGCGTGGCCGTGTTCAGTCAGGATGCTTTCCGGGTGGAACTGCACGCCCTCCACGTCCAAGGTTTTGTGGCGAATGCCCATCACCTCGCCGTCACCGGTCCAGGCGGTGGCCTCCAGGCAATCGGGGCAGGTGCTGCGCTCGATGGCCAGCGAGTGGTAGCGGTTGACCGTGAAGCGCTGGGGCAACCCGGCAAACACGCCCTGCTGGGTGGTGGTGATGACGCTGGTTTTGCCGTGCATCAGCTCCTGCGCCCGCACGATGGTGCCGCCAAATGCCGCACCTATGCTCTGGTGACCCAGGCACACGCCCAAAATAGGCACCCGCCCGGCAAAGTGGCGGATGGCCTCGACCGAAATACCTGCCTCGGCGGGCGAACAAGGCCCCGGGGAAATGACCAGCCGATCCATCTGCCCACCGGCCCACAGCGCGTCCATCTGCTCCAGCGTGATTTCGTCGTTGCGGGCCACGGTGACCGTGGCACCCAGCTCACCAAAGTACTGGACGATGTTGTAGGTGAAGCTGTCGTAGTTGTCGATCATCAGCAGTTTCATGGGGCACTTTCGGTGGGTGCGGGTCCGCGCAGGCGGGCAAACTCGCGGTGCTCGTGGGCAATACAAACCTCCATCAGTCCTCGGTAGATGGCTTCCATCACATCGGCGTTGCCACCTTCGGCCTGGGCGTGGTCGCGCACACGATCGACAATGGCCTGGATGCGACCCTCGTCGCGCACCTGTGCCTGGCTGTGTTTGATGCGCGCGGCTTCCGTCATGTAACCCACCCGCTCCACCAGCAAAGGCACCAGCACGTCGTCCAAAGCGTCTACCGCCCGGCGAACCTCGACCATGGTGGTGCAGGGCTTGACCCGATCAATCGCCTGGCTCATTCCAACCCCCCCTCAACCAGTTCTGCAGCGCGCAGCAGCGCGCGCGCCTTGTGCTCGGTTTCGCGCCACTCCATCTCGGGCACGCTGTCGGCCACCACACCGGCTGCGGCCTGCACGTACAACACACCGTCTTTGACGACGCCGGTGCGAATGGCAATGGCCACGTCCATGTCGCCACCAAAGCTGAGGTAGCCGCATGCGCCGCCATACACGCCGCGCTTGGTGGGTTCAAGCTGGTCGATCAGCTCCATGGCATGCACCTTGGGCGCACCGCTGAGCGTGCCTGCCGGGAAGGTGGCTTTGAGCACGTCCATGTTGCCAAGCGAGCGGCCTTCGGGGCCTTCGTTCAGAATGCCTTCGACGTTGCTCACGATGTGCATGACGTGGCTGTAGCGCTCGATGGCAAAGGCCTCTGTCACCTTCACCGAGCCGATGCGCGCAATGCGCCCGATGTCGTTGCGGGCCAGATCGATCAGCATCACATGCTCGGCACGCTCTTTCGGGTCGGCCAGCAGGTCTTTTTCGGCGGCCAGATCGGCCTCGGGCGTGGCTGCGCGGGGGCGCGTACCGGCCAGCGGGCGAATCGTCGCCTTCACACCGGTCTTGCCATCCACCTCCACCGTCTCCTGGCGCACCAGGATTTCGGGCGAAGCGCCCACCACATGCAAATCCCCACCTGCGCCATCGGCACCGTGGAAGTTGTAGTAGTACATGTAGGGGCTGGGGTTGAGCGAGCGCAGCGCCCGGTACAGGCTCAGCGGGCTTTGGGTGTAGGGCTTGGCCATGCGCTGGCCCATCACGATCTGCATGCAATCCCCACCGGCAATCAGTGCCTTGGCGCGGTCCACCGCCGCCAGAAAGTCGGCCTGTGTGCGGTTGCTGCTGACGGGCTGTGGAGCAGTGGCGGGCGTGGCGGGAGGGAACACCGCCGAACGCAGCCGCGCCTTCAGCTCGGCCAGGCGGGCCTGCCCACGGGCGTAGGCACGGGGCTGGGCCGGGTCGGCGTACACCATGATGTGCAGCTTGCCCGACAGGTTGTCGATGACGGCCAGCTCTTCGCACTGCAACAGCAGGATGTCAGGCGTGCCCACGTCGTCGGGCGGGCAACTGGCTTCCAGCTTTTTCTCGATGTAGCGCACCGCGTCGTAGCCGAAGTAGCCCGCCAGGCCACCGCAGAAACGCGGCATGCCGGGCTTGATGGCCACTTTGAAGCGCTGCTGGTAGGCGGCGATGAAGTCCAGCGGGTTGCCTTGCGCGGTTTCCACCACGCGGCCATCGGTCACCACCTCGGTTTTAGCTTCTGCGCCGAAGCCCGTGGCACGCAGCAGCGTGCGGGCGGGCAGACCGATGAAGCTGTAGCGGCCAAACCGCTCGCCGCCCACCACCGACTCCAGCAAAAAGCTGTTGGCACCGGGCTCGGCACCGGGGCTGGCGGCCGAGGTGTGTGCCAGCTTCAGGTACAGCGACAGCGGGGTTTCGAGGTCGGCAAAGGCCTCGACGCTCAGGGGAATGCGGTTGTAACCCTGGGCAACCAGTTGGTCGAATTCGGTTGGTGTGATCACGGGGCAAGACCTTTTCATCAGGCTGGGCGAGTGGCTTGCGTGAGGGCTGGGCGCTCGTCCGGGCGGCGTGCCTGGCTGGGTGTGTGCCGGGCAATCGCCTGTGTTCGGGGGTGCCGTCCAACCAATGGACGGTGAGGGCGTGTGGTTTGTATGACCACCGCGAGCCATTGGCCTAGCGCCAGGGAGGCAACCGCAGTCGGGTCAGCGCGCAGAGCAACCACGCCAGGGCCAAGCTCCCCGGTCGCTGCAACCTGTGGTGATGATGCGGTGAATAAACATGTCGGCCAGTGTAGCAAAGGCCTGCTCAGCGCTTACCCGCAGCGGTACAACTGGGCTCGGGTGAATGCGCCCACAGACCATGGTCTGCGTCAGCATCCGCTCGGGGGAGCCGAATAGACTTCAGCAATGCTGAACCGCCTTGGCCTCCACACCCAAAACCTTCCCCCACCTGCGAGGCGCTGGCTGTTTCGACTGGTCGGCTCAGCCGCCGCACTGGGCATGCTCTGGCTGCTGGGCTGGCTGGTGCTGCCGCTGGTGCTCAAATCCCAACTGGAACAACGGGCCAGCGAGGCCTTGGGCAGAGCAGTGACCGTGGAGACCATCCACTTTCACCCGTGGTCGCTGGAGCTGGAGGTGCTGGGCTTGCAGGTGGCCAGGGCGGCTCCGTCAGGCGGCGATATTGTTGGCGATGAAAATGCCACTCAACGCTTATCCAGCAAGGATAGTCAGCTATCTGTTGATCGCCTGTATGTGGACGCCGAGTTGGCCTCTCTGTTCCGCTTGGCCCCCGTGGTGGATGCCATACAGATTGACCGTCCGGTGCTGAATGTTCGGCACCTGGGCCAAGGCTTGCACGACTGGCAAGACGTGCTGGACAGACTGGCACGGCCCACCGCCCCCCCCGCTCCCGACACCGGCCCTGCCCGGCTGGCCATTTACAACATCGAGCTGCGCGGCGGTGAAGTGGCGCTGCACGACATCCCCGGCGACCACCACCACGCCCTGACCCACATCTCGCTCTCCATCCCGTTTGTCAGCACCCTGGGCGTGGTTCAGGAGGTGCGGGTGAGCCCCAGGCTGGCATTCCAGCTCAACGGCAGCCAGTTTGAAACCGAAGCCACCACCCGGCCTTTCCATGACAGCCTGAACACCGAAGCCACGCTGAAAATCAGCGGTTTCAACCTCACGCCCTACCTGGACTACCTGCCCCAGCACTTGCCCGTGCGCCCCGCACAGGCCACGCTGGGTGCCGACCTGAAGGTGGCTTTTTCGCAAAGCCCGCAGGTCAGTGTGGGCATCACCGGCCAAGTCAGCGCCCACGACGTGGCCCTGACCGATGCACGCCGACAGCCGCTGCTGAAACTGGCCAGTGCCACGGTCGAACTGGCCGACGTGCGCCCGCTCGAACGCGTCGCGTTGCTGGGTCTGATTGAGCTGACCGAGCCACAAATCCAGCTCAATCGCGATGCACAGGGCACGCTCAACACCGCCAAAAGAGCATCTGTTTCAGAAGCCAACAAGCCTTTGACAGCAAGCGTAAAGCGGCAAAAAGGCTTGAAGAATCCAGACCCATCCCAGCAGCCAGCCGACGGCTGGACGTTGGGCGCATCCACCATCAAACTGACCGATGGCAGTGTGGTGTGGGTGGATGCCCTTGCCACCGATGCCCTCCAGCAACCCGCCCACCTGGCGTTGACACGGCTGCAGACCTCTGCCAGCCAAGTGCACTGGCCCCTGCCCACCGAAGCCGCACAAGCGGTGGCTTTTGACGCCAGCGCCCAACTGACCAGCCGCTCGGTCAAGGGCCCACCGACACGAAGCGCCGCCTCCCGGCCGACGCCCCCATCCACACTCAACCTGAAAGGCACCGTGCTGGCCCAACAGGCCGACGCCACCGTCTCCGTCAATGACCTGGCCCTGCCACTGCTGGCCCCTTACCTGCGGCCCCACCTGACGCCCACCGTCCAGGGGCAGTTGGCCCTCACAGCCCAGGCCACCTGGAAACCCGCCCAACCATCTGCACCCGCCACGGCAGACGACCTGACGCTGGTGCTGAACCAGCTGACGCTCCGACAATTCCAACTGATTGGGCCCGGCGGGGCCGAAGCTGCCAGCCTGCAGGCACTGGAGGTGCGCGACGCACAGCTGCGCCCGCTGGCCCGCACAGCCAATTTGGGCAAGGTCAGCATCAGCCGCCCCGTGCTGCCGGTGCAGCGCAACCCGCAAGGCCAGCTGATGTTTGACCAGTGGCTGCCCAGCCCGCAAGCCGAATCAGCCAGCGCGTCCAGCGTGCCGACGGATGCGTCAGTGCCGCCAGCAACATCCGGCAGCACAGCAGCGGCCACCCCCTGGGCCTGGCAGCTGCCCGAACTGACCGTGACCGACGGCCAGTTTGGCTGGCAAGACGCCACCACCGCGCCTGCCGTGGCGCTGCAAACCCGGGCGTTCAAACTCAGCGTGAGGGGGCTGAGTTCCCGCGGCGGACCGCCAGCCGAAGTGGCTGCTTCGATGCGCGTAGGCGCGGGCTCAGACGAACCCGGCTCCTTGAGCTGGCGCGGCACATTGGCGCTGGGCGACAACGGTCAGACACCGCAGGTCAAAGGCAAGCTGGACGCCCAGCGCCTGCCTGCGCACGCCGTGGCACCCTACGCCGCCGAGCAGCTGAACCTGATGCTGCTGCGGGCCGATGCCAGCTTCTTCGGCTCAGTGGCCTACAGCGCGTCACCCGCTGGTCCCATCGCACAGCTCACGGGCGATGGCACCCTGGAAAACTTCCGCGCAAATACGGTGGCCGACGCCTCCAACAGCCCCCCCGGCGCTGAGGAGCTGCTGCGCTGGAAAACGCTCAACCTCAGCGGCCTTGACGTGAAGCTCGCCCCCGCACTGCCTCCCCAAGTGACCGTGAAACGGGGTGCCTTGAGCGACTTTTTTGCCCGAATCGCCATTCAGGAAAACGGTCGCATCAACCTGCAAGACATCAGCAAACAGGCCGCTGCCGAGGCGGCAGCCAGCACGTCAGGAACACCTTCAACCACCACACCCGCAGTGACATCTGCAGCCACACAGCCGTCATCCAACCCAAAAGATACCCTTGCCACCCGCATCAGCATCGGGCCATTCAGCCTGGTGAACGGTGCAGTGGACTTTTCAGACAAGTTCATCCGCCCCAACTACAGGGCCAACCTGACCGACCTGACCGGTCGCCTTGGCGGCTTCTCGTCAGACGGGGCCACCGCCCAGGTTGACGGACAAAGCGTCCCGCAAATGGCCGAGCTGGAGTTGCGCGGCAAGGCCGAGGGCACCGCCTCGCTGGAGATTTCGGGCAAGCTCAACCCGCTGGCCAAGCCTCTCGCGCTGGATATCGAAGGCCGCGTGCGCGACCTGGAGTTGCCACCGCTGTCGCCTTACACCATCAAATACACCGGCCACGGCATCGAGCGCGGCAAACTCAGCCTTGACGTGGGTTACACCGTGCTGCCCAACGGGCAGTTGACCGCGCGCAACCAACTGGTGCTGAACCAACTGACCTTTGGTGACGCCGTGCCCGGCGCACCCGCCAGCCTGCCGGTGAAACTGGCTGCCGCGCTGCTGTCTGACCGCAACGGTGTGATCGACCTGAACCTGCCCATCTCGGGCTCGCTGAACGACCCCGAGTTCAGCCTGGTGCCGGTTATTTTCAAGATCATTGGCAACGTGATCGTCAAGGCCATCACCGCCCCGTTCTCGCTGCTGGCTAGCGCACTGGGCGGCAGCGATGCCGAACTGTCCACCGTGGCCTTTGTACCCGGCACCGCCCAGCTGCTGCCCGCTGCCCAGGACAAACTGGCCCGTGTGGCCAAGGCACTGATTGACCGCCCCAGCCTGACGCTGACTGTGGTGGGCACCGCCAACCTGGACGAAGAGCGCACTGCCTACCAGCGCGAACGCCTGCAAGCGCAAATCCGCGCCGAGCGGCAACGCAGCAGTCCCGATGCAACAACCACGCTGCCCGACCTGGTGCCCGGCAGCGCCGAGCACACCCGTTGGCTGACCGCCGTGTACAAGCGCACCGACATGCCCAAACCCCGCAACGCCCTGGGCCTGGCCAAAGACCTGACACCGGTGGAGATGGAGGCGTTGCTACTGACGCAAATTGCCGTCACGGACGCCACCATCCAAGAACTGGCCGTGCAACGCGGCGTGGCCGTGCACGACCTGTTGGCACGCCAGGCCGTGCCCACCCAGCGCCTGTTTCTGGGTGCACCGGGATCGGCACCGCCCTCCCAAGGCAACGGAATGCCTCAGGCCATTGCCCACTTGACCCTGGCCCTGCGCTGACAAAAAGCACATCGAGGCATCAGGGGCAACCCTGTAGGCCGATTGGGGTTGCTTGGTGGAAAATGCATGAAATAGAACGGTCGTTCTTTTTTATCCAACCCCTCCGAGGACCACCCCATGCGCCTGACCTCACCCCGTGCCACCGTGCTTGCGTGGACGCTTTCACTGATGTGTCTGGCCTCCAGCGCCATCGCACAAGAGACCGAGGTGAGCGGGGTGAAATACCCCACCACCATCTCTATGCAGGGTTCGCCCCTGCAACTCAATGGGGCAGGCACCCGCTTCAAGGCGGTGTTCAAGGTGTACACCGCTGGTCTGTACGTCGGCCAAAAGGCCGACACCCCAGAGGCTGTGCTGGCCAGCAGCGGCCCCAAACGCCTGCACATCACCATGCTGCGCGAAATCGACGCCAACGAACTCGGCAAGCTGTTCACCCGTGGGGTGGAGGACAACACCCCCAGGGGCGAATATGCCCGCCTGGTACCCGGCCTGATCCGCATGGGCGAGGTGTTTTCAGTACACAAGCGGCTGATGCCTGGCGACACGTTCACCATCGACTGGCTGCCTGGCGAGGGCACGGTCATTGCGGTCAAAGGCCAGGCGCAGGGCCAGCCCTTCAAGGAACCCGAGTTTTTTCAGGCACTCATGCGAATCTGGCTGGGCAAAAACCCGGCCGACCACCAGCTGAAAGACGCCCTACTGGGCAAAAAGACCTGACAAGTCAGCAAGGGAATCCACCCAACCGTCGGCATCCACGCTGCGCGCAGGCTGGCCGTGGTTGTAGCCGTAGGTCACCAGTACCACCGGGCAACCGGCAGCGCGGGCGGCCTGGGCATCGTTGCTGGAGTCGCCCACCATCAGCGTGTGCGCAGGCAAGGTGCCCAAGACCTCACAGGTATTGAGCAGCGGCAAGGGATCGGGCTTTTTCCGTTCGAACGCATCGCCACCAAAGACGTGGCTGAAGTACCCGTCCAACCCTTTCTGGGCCAGCAGCGGCAGGGCAAATGCGGTCGGTTTGTTGGTCAGACAGGCAAGCGCCAGTCCTTGCGCACGCAGCCAGGTCAGCCCATCGACCACACCGCCGTACACCCGGCTGTGCTGGCCATTGATACCCAGGTAATGGCGCTGATAGGCCGCCATGGCCTGCGGGAAAAGTGCCTCGATGTCGGCGGTGGTCCAGGTCGGCTGCACCCACCCCAGGGTACTGCGCACCAGGTGCTCGGAGCCTTTGCCCACCAGGTGGCTCACCTGCTCGGCGGGCAGCGGGGGCAGAGCCAGCTCGTGCAGCATGGCGTGCAGGGCAGCGGTGAAGTCGCCCAGGGTGTCAACCATGGTGCCATCGAGGTCGATGATGGCGGCGCGGGTACGCGACAAAGACAGAGGCAATCGGGTCATGGCGGAGGTGGGCACTCGAAGCAATCAGATACTGAATTGTGCCCGGCTACACAAGTGGCCCCTATGGCCAAAGCCCGCAGGCGACACCCTGCACGGCCGACTCACGGCACACTCCCACCGTCCCATTGCCATCGATGCTGGGCCATCCATCCGCGGTTGTTGTTGCGCCGCCCCCAGTTACACCCATTTGCACACCTATTTGCACACCATGGCATCACCCACCCCGCCTACCCACGCCTTGCCCCCCGGGGTGACCGTCTTCGAACGCGGCTGGCTGTCCAGCAACAACGTGTTGCTGGTGGATGGCGAGAGGGCCGCCTTGGTGGACACCGGCTACTGCACCCACGCCGAGCAGACCCTGGCACTGGTGGCCAAGGCCTTGCCAGACCGTCCGCTGGACCTCGTGCTCAACACCCACCTGCACAGCGACCACTGCGGCGGCAACGCTGCCCTGCAGTCTCACTACCCCGAGTTGGTGACGGCCATACCGCCAGGGTCGGCCCAGGCCGTGGCCGATTGGGATGAAGACAAATTGGGCTATCGCGCTTTGGGACAAAGCATGGTTAGCTACATATTCCATAAAGTGCTGCACCCGGGCAGCACCGAACGACTGGCCGGCCTGACCTGGGAAATCCATGCCGCACCCGGCCACGATCCGCATGCGGTGCTGCTATTCGAGCCCGCGTCGCGCACCCTCATCAGCGGCGACGCGCTGTGGCAAAACGGCTTTGGCGTGGTGTTCCCGGAGCTGGAGGGCGAAATCGGTTACGCTGAAGTCAGCGACACACTCGACCTCATCGAACACCTCCGACCCACCACCGTCATCCCCGGGCACGGTGCAGTGTTTGCTGGCGTGCCACAGGCATTGGCCGTGGCGCGCCAGCGCCTGGAGGGGTTTGTCGCCCAGCCCGAGCGCCACACCCGCCACGCCGCTAAGGTGCTGCTGAAGTACAAGCTGCTCGAACTCGGCCGCACCACCCCTGACGCCCTGCTGGCCTGGGCATGCGCCACCCCCATGCTGACGCTGCTGCACCGCCAGTCGGCCGCCCCGGCCACCACCCACAGCGCCGCCGACTTCGCCGCCTGGGTCGATGGCGTGGTGGCCGACCTGGTGCGCGCAGGCGCCGCTGTCCACACAGAGACCGAAATTTTCAACGCCTGAGCAGATGCAACAGGCCGGGTGCCAGGTGCGTGAGGCTCAGGCCCGGCGCGCGGCAGCTCTGCCTGGCGCGCAGGCAGCAGCCACAGTGGTGGCCAGGCGGCGCAGGGCGGACCAGGGGTCGGCTGGCCAGTCGGGTACCTTGAGGCCCTTGACGATGCCATCGACCGTGTGCGCATCCTCCAGCCAACGGGCCAGCACCGGGGCTGACAGGCGGGGCAAGGCCCGCTCCATCAGTTGCTCTTTGGCACCCCAGACGCGCTGCTCACGCAGCGCCATCGGCAGCGGGCGTCCGGCATCCAGGCCCTGGCGCACACGGGCCAGGGTGCGGATGTCTTCGCTCAAGGCCCAGTGCACCAACACCGGTGCCTCGCCTTCGGCCTGCAAACCATCCACCATGCGCAGCACCCGTGCGGTCTGCCCGGCCAGCACCGCTTCGGCCAGCTTGAAAGCGTCGTAACGGGCGACATTGAGCACCGCGGCCTCCACCTGCGCCAGGCTCAGCTCGCCCTGCGGGTACAGCAGAGCCAGTTTTTGCACCTCCTGGTGGGCCGCCAGCAGGTTGCCCTCGACCCGGTCGGCAAAAAACTGCAAGGTGCGCTGCCCCTCTTCACCCGAACACACCCGCTGCTGTTGCAGCGCCAGGCGATGGGCAATCCACAGGGGCAGTGCCTTGCGATCCACCGGGTCCACCTTCAATACCACCCCCGCACCCTCCAGGGCTGCGAACCAGGCACTTTTGAGGGTGGTGCCGTCCAGACGGGGCAACAGCACCAGGGTGAGCACGTTGTCGCTGCGGGCGGCCACCTCGGCCAGCCGCTGCAGCGCCACACTGCCGTCTTTGCCCGGCTTGCCCGAGGGCACCCGCACCTCCACGATCTGGCGGTCGCCAAACAGGCTCATCTCGCTGCCACTGGCCAGCACGGCACCCCAGTCAAAGTGCGCGCCTGCCACGGTAAAGACCGTGCGCTCGGTAAAGCCCTGGGCACGGGCCACCGAGCGGATGGCGTCCGCTGCCTCTTGAATGAGCAAAGGCTCGTCCCCGTGCAGGGTGTAGAGGGGTTTCAGCCCCCTTTGCAGGTGGGCGCCCAGCTGTGCAGCGGCCAGTTGCATGGCGCGCTACAGAGAACGCAGTGCCGCCAGGCGGCGAAGCACTTGCTGCACCACATCGGTCTGCATGTCCCGGTACAGCTCGGCCTCCTCTTCGGCCTTGGACAGGGCAATGGTTTCGCTGTAGCTGATGTCGCGCTGCAGCAGAATTTCAGAGTCCGCAATCAGCTCCTTGCCGTTGGGAGTGCGCAGCCGGAACCGAAACCTCTGCCTGAGTTGAAACTCCCGCACCTGGCCGGCGGCGGTCGAGCCCACCACCGACTTCTCGCGTTGGTCGGCCAGAATGTCCAGCACCACGTCGGCCGGTGCCGCCGGGGGTGTGGGCAAGCCGTCCAGCACCGCCACGCCTGCGCTGGACAGGGCAGTCCGCAGCTCGCGGCGCAGCGGCGAACCGTCACCCAGGGGCGCCACCAGTGTCCGAAAGGCAAATTGGGGCGCCTGGCGCAGCTGGAAGCCACAGCCCCCCAACGACAACACTGGCGCTGCCAGCGCACCTGCGCCCAGCACCCTCCCCCACTGGACCACCCACGCACGTCGGCTGAGCATGCTCAAACCACCACGTTGACGAGGCGACCGGGCACCACCACCACCTTTTTGGCCGCTGCGCCCTGGGCCGCTTTGGCAAAAGCCTCGCTGGCCAATGCCGCCGCCTCGATGGCTGCTTTGTCCGCCCCGGCGGGCACACGCACCGAACCACGCAGCTTGCCATTGACCTGCAACACCAGCTCGATCTCGTCTTGCACCAGGGCCGATGGATCGACCTTGGGCCAGGGGGCATCGAGCAAGTCGCCCTGGACACTGGCATACCCCAGCTCCTGCCACAGCACGTGGGCAATGTGCGGCGTGGCCGGGTAGAGGCAACGCAGCAACAACCCGAAACCTTCGATCAGGGCAACGCCCGCCCCCGGCTCGTCGTGGGCCTTGAAGTCTTCCAACGCGTTCAGCATCTTCATGCAACCCGAGACCACGGTGTTGTATTGCATGCGCTGGTAGTCGTAGTCCACCTGTTTGAGCACGGTGTGCATCTCCAGGCGCAGCCCCTTGGCCGACTTGGAAAATTCCACATCTTTTAGGCTATTTGCGCTTGATGCACTTGCACTGGCAGCTTCGAAATCCATACCAGCCATCTTGACACCAAAGTTCCACACCCGCCGCAAGAAACGGTAGCTGCCTTCCACGGCAGAGTCGTTCCACTCCAGGGTGGCTTCGGGTGGCGCGGTGAACATGGTGTACAAGCGGGCGGTATCGGCACCGTAGCGCTCGATCAGGTCTTGCGGGTCGACACCGTTGTTCTTGGACTTGGACATGGTGCCCACGCCCTCGTAGTCGATGGCGGTGCCCACCGGCAACTCGCCGTCTGCACTGGCCACAGCCTTCAGCAGCTTGGCACCGATGACCTTGCCGCTGTCGTCGAACACGTGCTCCACGTCCGACGGCCAGAAATACTCTTTGCCACCCTTGGCGGTGCGGCGGCTGTAGATGTGGTTGAGCACCATGCCCTGCGTCAGCAGCTTGGTGAAGGGCTCGTCCACCTTCACCAGCCCCAGGTCGCGCATGACCTTGGTCCAGAAGCGTGCATACAGCAGGTGCAGGATGGCGTGCTCGATGCCGCCGATGTACTGGTCCATGCCGCTGCCACCGGTGGCCAGCTGTTGGTCACGCATCCAGTAGTCGGTGCCATCGGCGACCATCGCGTCGGTGTTGGTGGGGTCGCAATAGCGCATGAAGTACCAGGACGAGTCCACGAAGGTGTCCATGGTGTCGGTTTCGCGGCGGGCGGGCTTGCCGCAGACGGGGCAGGTCACACCCGCGTGGAAACCCTCATGCTTGTGCAGCGGATTGCCCGAGCCGTCAGGAATGCAGTCTTGCGGCAGCACCACCGGCAGGTCTTGTTCGGGCACGGGCACCGCGCCGTGTTCATCGCAATGGATGATGGGAATGGGCGTGCCCCAGTAACGCTGGCGGCTGATGCCCCAATCGCGCAAGCGCCAGGTGGTTTTTTTCTCGCCCAGCCCTTTGGCCGCCAACAGCTCGGCCACTTTGGACATCGCCGCTTTGTAGGGCAGCCCGTTCAACTCACCCGAGTTGACACACACCAGCGAGCCGGTTTTGTCCGCATACCAGTCGTGCCACTGCGTCGCATCGAACACCAACGAGTCGCCAGAGGCGGGGGCGGCTGTGGACGGCGTAAGGGTATGTCCCGTGCCGTCAACGGCCACCCCCGCCTCTGGCGACGGTGCACCGCCAGCGCCCACCACCTGCTTGATCTCAATCTCGTACTTCAACGCAAACGCAAAATCCCGCTCGTCGTGCGCAGGGACCCCCATCACTGCGCCATCGCCATACGACATCAGCACATAGTTGCCCACCCACACCTCCACCTGCGCCCCAGTCAGCGGGTGAGTGACGAACAGGCCGGTGGCCATGCCCTTTTTCTCCTGGGTAGCCAACTCGGCCTCGGTGGTGCCACCGGATTTGCATTCTTCAATGAACGCCGCCAGCGCGGGGTTGCTGGCTGCCGCGTGCAAGGCAATCGGGTGCTCGGGGGCGACAGCACAGAAGGTCACGCCCATGATGGTGTCGGCACGGGTGGTGAAAACGTACATCTTGCCGTCACCGATCAGCGCACCATCAGCCCCGGCGATGCTGTGCGTGAACGCAAAGCGCACCCCCTCGCTCTTGCCGATCCAGTTTTCCTGCATCAGCCGCACCTTGTCGGGCCAGCCGTTGAGCGTGGCCTTGTCGTTGCCGATCTGCACGTGATCCAGAAGCTCCTGGGCGTAAGCGGTGATGTTCAGGTAGTAGCCCGGAATTTCGCGCTTTTCCACTGGCGCACCGGTGCGCCAGCCTTTGCCGTCAATGACCTGTTCGTTGGCCAGCACGGTCTGGTCCACCGGGTCCCAGTTGACGATCTGGGTCTTGCGGTAGGCAATGCCGCGCTCCAGCATCTTTAGAAACAGCCACTGGTTCCACTTGTAATACGTGGGGTCGCAGGTGGCCACCTCGCGGCTCCAGTCGATGGCCAGGCCCATCGCCTGCATCTGCTTTTTCATGTAGGCGATGTTTTCGTAGGTCCACTTGGCCGGGGGCACACCATTTTTCAGCGCGGCATTCTCGGCGGGCAGGCCGAAGGCATCCCAGCCCATGGGCATGAGCACGTTGTGACCGTTCATGCGCAGGTAGCGCGTCAGCATGTCGTTGATGGTGTAGTTGCGCACATGACCCATGTGCAGCTTGCCGCTGGGGTAGGGCAACATGGAGCAGGCGTAGAACTTGGGTCGGCTCTGGTCTTGCGTCACGCGGTAGGCGTCGCGGGCGGTCCAGTGGCTGTGCGCGGCGCGCTCCACGTCGGAGTGGCTGAATGGTGATTGCATGGATTAAGTCGCAAAAATAAAAAAAGAGCACCCGATGCCCAGTCGGCAGCGACGGACTGGCGGGGCGCAAAGCATTCAAACGGTGCCGGGCACACAGCCCTGGCCACCCCCGCAGGCCCGCCGCCCATGCGGCCTGCAGCCGGGATTCTAGGGCGTGCGCCCCGCCACAGGCGCCGGGCCATCGGCCACAAAACCCACCCGGCTCAGGCCGGCCTGCTGCGCCACGCCAATGACCTCGACCATGCGGCCATAGGCCACCTGGGCATCGGCCCGCAGCTGCACCTCGGTCTCGGGGTGGGCTCTGGCCACCGCCTGCAGGCGCACCAGCAGGCTGGCAGGGGACAGCTTGGCGTCATCCAGATAGACCTCGCCATCCTTGTCCACCACCAGCACCACCCGGCGATCGGACTCGGACGGACGGGCCGCTGGGGTTTGGGGCAGATCCAGGCGGATAGCTGTGGTCAGCAGCGGTGCGGTCAGGATGAAAATCACCAGCAGGACCAGCATCACGTCCACCAGGGGCGTGACATTGATATCGCCCATGGGCTGGTGCGAGCGAGCGCCCGTGGGCTGAGGGCCGGGGTCAAAGCCGCCAAAGGCCATGATCAAGCGCTGGCCGCCTCGGCCTGCAGCACCCACTCGCGCAAGTCATGGGCAAAGGCGTCCAGCGCAGCCTCGGTGCGGGCCGCCCGACGGCCCAGCGCGTTATAGGCCAGGACCGCCGGGATCGCCACCGCCAGGCCAGCGGCCGTCATGACCAGCGCTTCGCCCACCGGCCCGGCCACCTTGTCCAGCGTGATCTGCCCCTCGGCCGCCATGGCCATGAGGGCGTGGTAGATGCCCCATACGGTCCCCAGCAAACCCACAAAGGGCGCAGTGGCACCCACCGTGGCCAGCCACACCTGCCCGAACTGCAAGCGGTGCTGAGCAGCCACCAGTGCATCGCGCAGCACCCGTGTCAACCGCTGGCCGGTGTGCGCCTGACCGCCCAACGTGGGCAAAGCCAGCGAAGGCTGGCGCACCGCGGATGCCGCCTCTACCAGCGGCAAGACCAGGCGCTGCCTGTCGGTCAGCCCCAAGCGCAGCATGCCATCGGTCCAATCGGGTGCCTGCCAGAACACCGGTACCGACTGCGAAACGCTGCGGTCAGCACTGACCAACAACCACGCCTTGAAGAAGATGACCACCCAGCTGCCCACCGACATGGCCAGCAGCACCAGCGCCACCAGACGGCTCACGCCGTCAGCCTGCACCCAATGGGACCAAAGAACCGTCATGTAAACCTACCGGCCAGACCTCGGCCAACGGAGCAGAACCGGGCGGCAAACACCGCTCACCTCAGACCCAGCACGTCGAACATGTCAAACAGCCCGTGGGGCTGGGTAGACAGGAAACGCACCGCACGCAAACTCCCCTGCGCGTACGTCACCCGGCTGGACGACTTGTGGGTGATTTCGATGCGCTCACCGGTGCCCGCAAACAGGACCGTGTGGTCACCCACAATGTCGCCGCCCCGGATGGTGGCAAAGCCGATGCTGGAAGGATCGCGCTCACCGGTCACGCCTTCTCGGGCGTACACAGCGCAGTCCTTGAGGTCACGCCCGAGCGCAGCGGCGATCACCTCCCCCATTTTCAAGGCCGTGCCCGATGGCGCATCAACCTTGTGGCGGTGGTGCGCCTCGATGATCTCGATGTCGTAGCCGGTGTCCATGGCTTTGGCGGCCATTTCCAGCAGCTTGAGCGTCACGTTCACACCCACGCTCATGTTGGGGGCCAGCATGATGGCCACGTGCTGCGCCGCTGAGGCGATGGTGTCTTTCTGGGCCTCTGTGAAACCTGTGGTGCCGATCACCAGCTTGACGCCCAGGGCCTGGCACACCGCCAGGTGCGCCATCGTGCCCTCTGGGCGGGTGAAATCAATCAGACATTCTGCCCCCTGCAAGCCCTCGCGCAGGTCGGACGTGATGCGCACGCCACTGTTGCACCCCAAAAACGCGGTGGCATCGGTGCCCAAAGCGGGGCTGCCGGGCAGGTCAAGCGCACCCACGAGGGTGCAGTCACCGGATTGGTGAACCGCCTCAATGAGCATGCGCCCCATGCGGCCACTGGCACCGGCCACGCAAATGTTGTGGGTCATGGAAAGTCCTGTCTCAAGGTGGATACCGCCGCCCAGCCACCCGAGGGCGCCTGCGGACGGCGCCCAAGGGTGCGCTCAGCGCCCGACAGCAGCGGGCGAAGGCTCCAGCGGGGGGTAGTTGGAAATAGGGGGCACAGGCGCGGGCTCGGTGACCACTGTCTGGGCATTGCGCTTGGCGAACTCGGCCAGAGATGCCTCGCTGGCCTGCAGCACCGGCACCTTGCCGCGCAGGCTGCGCGGCGCCATGGAGGCCACAAACTCCGCCTCGGAGGGCAACTCGTCGGCCTCGATCCGCTCCAGCAAATCGTCTTTGAAAAAAGCAGTGAGCTTGCGCTGCTGCAGCGGCTGGCCCGGACGAGCCAGGGTGAACACATAATCCCAGCGGTCGGCATGGAAGGCACTGGCCAACAGCGGAGTGCCCAGAATATCGCGGACCTGGGCGCGGGGCATGCCGGGTTTGACAGCTGACGCCTGCTCGTGGGACACGAAATTGCCCTGGATGATGTCGATCCGGTAGGGTGTCACCAGGCGCTCGATCGACGGCAGCGTCGGCGCCGATGGCAGGCTGCTGCACGCCGACAGCACCCCTACCACCGCCAAGCCGCTGGCCAGCGAGGCGGCGCGGCGTATCCCAGAGAAAGAAAAATCAGTCATTCGGTGGACGTGGGAACGTGGAGTAGGTGAACGGGGCCACAAGCAACGGCCTTGCGCTGGCTGTGGGCTCCGGCGCTGGCGGGCGGTCTATGGTCAAATCATTGTAACTTCCGGTTTTGGCCGAACATCCGTACCGCAGATGTGTCCGCCCCCTCCTCGAAAGCGCCCCACGTGACCACCCTCGACGAACTCAAAAGCACAGGCCTCAAAGCCACCCTGCCCCGGCTGAAAATTCTGGAGGTGTTCCAGCGTGGGGCACAGCGGCACATGACGGCTGAGGATGTGTTTCGGGTCTTGCTCGACGAGCGTTCGGACATCGGGCTGGCCACGGTGTACCGGGTGCTGATGCAGTTTGAGCAGGCTGGCCTGCTTACCCGCAGCAACTTCGAGTCGGGTAAGGCGGTGTACGAGCTCAACGAAGGCCAGCACCACGACCATATGGTGTGCATAGACTGTGGGCGTGTGGAGGAGTTTTTTGACGCGGAAATCGAGCGCCGCCAGCATGCTATTGCGCAAGCCAAAGGGTTTCAGCTCCAGGACCACGCGCTCTCGCTGTACGCAACCTGCATCAAAACCGATTGCCCGCACCGCAGCGCCACAACCGGCCGACAGTGAGCCGCTACGCGCCTGCTGCCTCCATGGCGCGGCGTTGGCGCTGCACAAACTCCTGGTAGGTGTCCACTCCCCGCAGCTGCAAGATGGTGTTGCGCACTGCCGCTTCCACCAGCACCGCAATGTTGCGCCCAGCCACCACCTGTATGACCACCTTGCGCATGGGAATGCCCAGAATGTCCTGGTACAGAGGTTCGTGGGGCATGCGCTCGTAGTCCCGCTCCATGGTTTCTTTGCGCACCAGGTGGACAATGAGTTTGAGCCGCATGCGGCGGCGAACTGCGGTTTCTCCAAAAATGGCCTGAATGTCCAACAGGCCTATGCCTCGGACCTCCAGCAGGTTTTGCAGCAGCTCGGGGCACCGCCCTTCGATGGTCGTCTGGTTGGTGCGGTAGAGATCGACCGCATCGTCGGCTACCAGGCCGTGCCCCCTGGAGATCAACTCCAGGCCCAGCTCGCTTTTGCCCAGACCGGATTCACCGGTGATCATTACCCCAAGACCCAGGATATCCATGAACACGCCGTGCATGGTTTGCCGCTCGGCAAAGTGCTTGGAGAGGTAGGCGCGCAGCACGTCGATGACAAAAGCTGCCGACTCGTGGGTGGAGAACATGGGAATCATGGCCCGCTCACACATCGAGACCAAGGCCTCGGGTGCAGCCTGGTGGTCGGCGATGATCAGCACCGGCGGCTCCAGGGTCACGATGCGGGCAATGCGCCGGGCGCAATCGTCAGCCGATGCCGCCGCCAGATAGGCCACCTCGCGCTCGCCAATCACCTGCACCCGGTAGGGGTGGATGTAGTTCAGGTAACCCACCAAATCGGCACCCGAGCGGGCCTCACGCACGGCCAGGTCGTCAAAGCGCCGCTCCGAAGCCCCCAGTCCGGCAATCCACTGCCAGCGCAACGACTCCCTGTGGTCTTCAAACAGGAGATCGGCGCTGATGACCGTGGGCTTCATGCGCTGGCGTGTGCTGACTGCCAGTTTGCGACCAGCTGGTGCAATTCATCGGCCTCTGGGGCCGCTTGCAACTGGTCGCGCAGCTGTGCATCGCTGAGCAACTCGGCAATTTCGGAAAGGATTTCCAGGTGCTTCTGGGTGGCCGCCTCGGGCACCAGCAGAAAAATCATGAGCCGAACCGCCTGCTCATCGGGCGCATCAAACCCAATGGGATTGAGCAGCTGGAACATAGCGGCCATGGGCTGCTTCAAGCCCTTGATTCGGCCGTGGGGAATGGCCACGCCATGCCCCAGGCCGGTCGAACCCAGTCGTTCGCGGGCAAACAGGCTATCGGTGACCAGTGCCCGGTTCAGCCCGTGCAAAGATTCGAACAACAGGCCAGCCTCTTCGAAGGCGCGTTTTTTGCTGGTGGCATCGACGCGGACGAGCACCTGAGCGGCGGGCAAGATGGCGGATAAACGGTTCATGTCAATCGTCTCGATAACCCATAAACGGGCGATTATGCCCCTCTGACAACGGGCCACCCGGTCCAAAAACCAAGAGCCGCCCTGGGGATACGGCGGCTCTGCTGCATTGCAACATTACCATGAAGCGCCAACGGCCCTTCATGGCCAATCTCTCACATCAGGCGCTTGGGCGCCTCGTGGTGGTGGTCCTGCGCCTTGTCTTTGTAGCGAAGCACCTGCCGGTCCAGCTTGTCTGCCAACTCATCCACGGCGGCATACAAGTCCTCGTGCGCGCTGTGTGCAAACAGATCCCGACCCTTGACGTGGATGTTGCATTCGGCTCGTTGCCGGATTTCCTTCTCCGTGTGGTTATCGATCGTCAACAGCACCTTGACATCCACCACCTGATCGAAATGGCGGGAAATGCGGTCAAGTTTGGAGGTCACATAGGTGCGAAGGGCGGGCGTCACTTCGAGGTGGTGGCCACTGATGGTGAGGTTCATACGAAAGTCTCCGTTTCTCCGTGTTGACAAAGCCGCCTGCGGCATGCGGCACCGGCGGCGGCGGGACAGTGCCCGAGTCCACTATGCCCCCGAACGCTGCGGCTGGCAAGCCGGAACCGGGCTGATGGCCTGAAAAAACAGGCCGCCCGCCCACACCCACGCCCACAGAATTGCCCACCTACCCTGCTGCCAGCGCAGAAAACAGGTAGTCTTCGCGGCCCATGTCCACCATCCACGTTTCAGACATCGAAGCCGCCATCAACCACTGGCGGCGCTTGCGCCCTGCCGGGGAAGACGGGTCGCTGTGCCCGGAAGTCACAGCGCTGGCCGAGGCCTATGCCCACATGGCCTGGACACGCACCAGCGAGCTGGCCGAGACAGCACTGGGCGACACCGCCAGGCACGCCTGGCTGGCCTGGTACGACACCACGCCTGACACACCCTGCATCGCTATTTGCTCCACCTCGCAGGGCGACGACATCTGCAAGGGCTGTGGCCGCAGCTTTAAGGAGGTTCAGTGCTGGCCGGGCATGACGCCCGTGCAAAAACGCGCCACCTGGCGGCGCATCACCCTGCAGGGAGATGCGTGGCGGTTCAACCGCTACGCAGAACGCGCGCCCTGATCTGGCGCTGCCCATGCCTCTCAGGCAGGGATGGCGTAGTTGGCCTGGGTGAGGTGGTCCACACCGCAGCTCAGGTCTTGGACCCAGTCGATGAATTCCCACACCGCCGCGCCTTTGAGCGGTGCGCCGTGCTGCGGGACGATCATGTCAATGGGCAGGTTGCGGACCATGTTGGCCCACAGGCGCAAGACCTTGTTGGACACCATGTAGCGGCGGTGAAACGCTTCCATCTTGGCAATGTGGGGGGCCAGCGAGGTAATGGGCGTGGCGGCCTCGCCAGACTTGATCAGTGACACCCCCAAGTCGCCCGAGAACAGAATCCGGCTGACCGGGTCCCAGAACTGGAAGTTGCCTTCGGAATGCATGAAGTGTGCGGGCAAGGCCCACAGCTCGGTGCTGCCCACGGGGATGCGCATACCCCGGTCTGATATGCCCACGATGCGGCCCTGTGTTTTGCCGGGCTTGCAAAAGTGCGGCGCAAAACGCTCCCACAACGTCGAGATGTACAGTTGGGCCTGGGTGCTTGTCATCCAGCGGTCCAGCGACGCGATGATGTCCGGATCGGCATGCGAGGCCAGGATTTTGTCGAGCTTTTGTGGCGAAAAATACCGACCGATGGTGAGCTGCAACTCGTTGTAGGCCATGTTGCCACCGGGATCGATGACGCACCCGTGGTCTTCGTGAATGACCAGAAACTGGTTGGCCTGCACCGCTTCGCCACCCTCGTCGGAGAGGTGGGAAAACATCAGGCAGACATGGCCTTTTTCGTTGAACAGCTCAATGGCCATGGACAGGCTCCAGTATTTTTCAGGTGACGGGGTGGGAATACAAAACAACAGCCGGGAAAGTGTGGGCGCCTGGTACCAATCCGGGCAGCAACAGCACCCACTCACTTCCAGCGAATCGGCTCCAACGATACCGCATCTCGGGCGTTGGCCAGGGTCAAAACCCCCTCCTGCACCGTGGCTTGCAGCTGCATGCTGCGCTCGGCCAGCGCGGCCAGTGCAGGGGCCACCTCGGGTGCAATCCGCCACACCTCCAGGCTCTGGGCGCGGGTGAGCTTGTTGGCCACCCCCTTCCACCAGACGTCGGCCGCGTGCGAGAAGGCGTACACCACCACCCGGTCGGCTTTGGAGCAGGCCTTGAGCATGGGTTTGTCGTCGGGCTGGCCCACCTCCATCCACAAGCGGGTGCGGCCGGTGAAGTCGCGCAGCCACACGTCGGGCTCATCGGGGTCGGACAGACCCGCCCCAAACGCGAGGGTCCCGTCGCCCCCGCAGGTGGTGTGCAGGTGGTGGGCGTTGAGCGCCAGCGCCACCAGCCTGACCATCATGCGCTCGTCGGTCTCACTGGGGTGGCGCGCCAGGGTCAGGGCGTGGTCGGCGTAGTGCCCGTGGTCGATGTCGGCCAGCTGCAGCCCAACCTTGAAGATGGTGGATTTGATCGCCATGAATCAGGCCCGGCGGGCCAGCTCGGCGGCTTTGCCGATGTAGCTGGCCGGTGTCATGGCCAGCAAACGGTCTTTATCGGCCTGAGGAATGTCCAGCGACCGGATAAGGGTGTGCAGCGCCTCGGCGGTCACGGTTTTCCCGCGGGTCACTTCCTTAAGCTGCTCGTAGGCCCCCTGCACGCCGTAGCGGCGCATGACAGTCTGGATAGGCTCAGCCAACACCTCCCAGGAGGCATCCAGGTCGTCGGCCAATGCCTCGGGGTTGAGCTCCAGCTTGCCCAGGCCGACCGACAGCGAGCTGTAGGCCAGCACCGCATAGCCCAGCGCCACACCCATGTTGCGCAGCACGGTGCTGTCGGTCAGGTCGCGCTGAAAGCGCGAGATGGGCAGCTTCTCGCTCAGGTGGCGCAACAGGGCGTTGGCCAGGCCCAGGTTGCCCTCGGCGTTTTCAAAGTCAATAGGGTTGACCTTGTGCGGCATGGTGGACGAGCCGATTTCACCCGCCTTCAGGCGCTGCTTGAAGTAGCCCAGGCTCACGTACCCCCACACGTCGCGGCTGAAGTCGATGAGGATGGTGTTGGCCCGCGCCACCGCATCGAACAGCTCGGCCATGTAGTCGTGCGGCTCGATCTGGATGCTGTAGGGCTGAAAGGTCAGGCCCAGGCCCAGTGGCTCGGGGGTCTCCACGACTTTGCGGCTGAAGGCTTCCCAGTCGAAATCGGGCCAAGCCGCCAGATGGGCGTTGTAGTTGCCCACGGCACCGTTCATTTTGCCCATGATGCGCACCGCCGCGATGCGGTCCACGGCTGTTTGCAGGCGCACCACCACGTTGGCAATTTCCTTGCCCACGGTGGTAGGGCTGGCAGTCTGGCCGTGGGTGCGGCTGAGCATGGGCACCTCGGCATAGGCGTGGGCCATCTGGCGCAGCGTCAGCAGCACGCGGTCCAAGGCGGGCAGCACGACCACATCGCGGCCCGAGCGCAGCTGCAGCGCATGGCTGGTGTTGTTGATGTCCTCGCTGGTACACGCAAAGTGCACGAACTCAGACGCCTGCTCCAGCTCGGGCCGAGCCTCGAATTTGGACTTGATCCAGTACTCCACGGCTTTCACGTCGTGGTTGGTGACCTTTTCGATCTCCTTGATGGCGTTGGCATCGGCCTCCGAAAAGTTCTTGACCAGCCCCAGCAAATAGGTGCGGGCACCGGGCGACAGTGGCTTGAACTCGGCAAATCCGGCATCGGACAGCGCGATGAACCATGCGACCTCGACCTGCACCCGGCGGTGCATGTAGCCCTGCTCGCTCATGAGCGGGCGCAACACATTGAGTTTGTTGGCGTAACGGCCATCGAGAGGGGACAGGGCAGCAACGGCCGAAAACTGGCCCGCTGCGGTGGTGTAAGTGGTTTTTGAGGACATATCGGGCAATTGTAGGCAGCGCAGGGTGGCTGACTACAATGGTCAACTCAGGGGACTCTCCAACACACACCATGAAACTGATCGGCTCTACCACCAGCCCCTATGTGCGCAAAGTGCGCATCGTGTTTGCCGAGAAAAAACTCGACTACCAGTTGGTTCTTGAAGACGTTTGGGCAGCAGACACCAAGATGGCCCAGCACAACCCCCTGGGCAAGGTGCCCTGCCTGCTGATGGAGGGCGGTGGTGTGCTGCACGACTCCCGGGTCATTGTGGAGTACCTGGACACGCTGTCGCCTGTGGGCAAGCTCATTCCCGCCGGGGGGCGGGAGCGGGCCGAAATCAAAACCTGGGAAGCCCTGGCTGACGGCTTGCTCGACGCCTCCATCCTGGCTCGGCTGGAAGCCACTTGGCCAGGCCGACAGCCCGAGCAGCGCTCGCAGGCCTGGATAGACCGCCAGATGGACAAGATACAGCAGGCCCTCAAGGCCATGGGCCAGGGCCTGGGGGACAAGCCTTTTTGCAGCGGCATCCACCTCAGCCTGTCGGATGTGGCGGTTGGCTGCGCCCTCGGTTACCTGGACTTCCGCTTTCCCCACATCGACTGGCGCGGTGCCCACCCCAACCTGGCCAAGCTGGCCGACAAACTGGCCCAGCGGCCCAGCTTCATTGACAGCCTGCCGCCCACCGCCTGAGCGTAGCCATCACTGCGATGCGCGGCGTTTGAGCCAGCGCATCAGAGCGCCGAGCACCGGCAGTTTTTCGTACAACTCTTCGGCCGCGTCCCAGTAGTCGCGGTGTACCGCGATGCGGCCCTGTTCGTCGAGCACCAGGTGGGTGGCCCCCAGGATGCACTGCTCCTGCTGGGGTGAGTGGCGTTGAAATCGAAAACGGAACTCCCAGGTCAGGAACGCATGCGAACCCTGGCCAAGCACCCGAGTCACCACAAAGCGGGGGTTGTGCAGCGATTGGAACATGTGCGCAAACACGCCACGCACCGCCTCCACGCCCACGACCTCATTGAAGGGGTCCTTGAAGCAAGCACCGGGCGCGTAGATAGTCGCCATGCGGTCGAGGTCAGCGGGTTGCAAGCCCTCGAAAAACGCCACCACACGGGCCAGGGCCGGGGACTCGGCCAGGGATTCACGCTGCCCGCTGCCCGCCCATGCACCGGGTGGCTGCCCCCGGTTCGGGGCACCTGCGGCAGCGGGCATGGCAGTGAGCTGGCCTGGGGCTGGGACAGGAGGTGGCAGTGGGGCTGGGGCTGGGGCCGGGATTGGAGGCGGAGTTGGAGGTGGGTGCATGGTCGGCAGCGAAAGTGGTGGCAGTGCGCGCAATGGGTCAATGCTGGGTGATGCGCCGCACAGCGGCAAAGCACAGCCGGTTGGGCAGCACCCTGAGCAGCTGCATCCAGCAGGTGAAGCGGCGGGGGAAGTGCAGCTCGAACTCGCCGTCGGCCCAACCAGCCACGATGCTCTGTGCGGCCTGTTCGGGCGAGATCAGGGCGGGCATGGCGAAGGCATTGTGGGCCGTCAGGGGCGTGTCCACAAAACCGGGGTGGATGACGCTGACGCCTACCCCCAGGGGCTTGAGGTCCAGGTGCAGCACCTCGGCGAGGTGGGTCAGCGCCGCCTTGGTGGGCCCATACGCCAGCGACTGGGGCAGCCCCCGAAAGCCCGCCACGCTGCTGACCAGGCTGATGTGACCGCTGCCCTGCACACGCAGCACCGGCAGCACGGCGGCCAGCAGGTTGAGCGCACCCTCGTAGTTCACCGCCAGGTGGCGCTTGTGCTCGGCCAGGTCGAACGTGTCCACCGTCATGGCCCGGTAGTGGCCCGCGCAATACACCACCAGGTCCAGGCGCAGGTGCTGCGTCAGCACCTGCGCGGCGGCCACCGCCGCAGCGGGCGCATCGGTGGCGTCCAGTGCCAGCGCCCGCATGCCGGGGTGACTGGCGCACAGCGCGTCCAGCGCCTGGGTGCTGCGGGCGGACACCACCACCGTCGCGCCCAGGGCATGCAAGCGCTTGGCCGTGGCAGCGCCAATGCCGGTGGAGGCACCCACCAGCCACACCACCCGCCCCCGCCAGTCGCGCTGGGGCGGGTTGAGTGGGCGCAACCAGGGAAAAAATCGCATGGGTATCCTATTAAAAATTACAGAGCAAACTATTTATATGCAGAAAGCGCAAAAGGCATTTTTTATATAAAATTTAGGCGCCACGCTTGACAAAGCTCAGCGTCACCTCGCCCAGGCGAATGCCCCACTTGGTCATGACAGCTTTGTTCAGCATGACGCGCTGGTCCATCAGGAACATCCAGTCGTCAAACTGCACCTCGTACACGCTGCCGTCCACCGGCAGGCGCAGGGTGTAGCCCCAGCGAAACGCGTTGCCCCGCGCCTGGCCCTGGGCCTCGCCCACCACGTCGTCGGCGGTGCCGGTGTAGCGCCCGTCGGGGCCACGGCGCAGCCGCCACACCCGGCGTTCGGTGCCGCCGTCGGCGTAGGTGAAGCGCTCGTCCAGCACCCCTTCGTCTCCTTGCCAGCTGCACTCCATGACCACAGTGAAGCGCCGCACCACCCGGCCCGATCGATCGGTGAACACGCCGTAGGCATCGAGCGTGCCGTTGAAATACTCGCGCAGGTCCAGCACCGGTTGCTCGGCGCGGTACTGCTCGATGTCGTGGCTGGCACAGCCCGACAAGGCAGCGCCACCGGCCAATGCGGCCAGGGTGAGGATGGAGGCACGGGTCAGGAGTTGGCGGCGTTGCATGAGAGTGGGTCCTTGCGAATAAAGAATAGGTAGAGAAGGCTGCCTGCGGCCAGCTTGAGCACACAGGGCAGCAGCCCATAGGCCAATGACAGCGCCTGCACACCGGCGACATCGGTCTGGCCGGGCACATAGCCCAGCCAGGCCAGCAGCGGCAGGGCCAGCCCGGCCGCGAGCGCCAGATTCAGCTTGGTGGCAAAACTCCACCAGCCCAGGTAAGCCCCTTCGCGGCGGCCGCGGTGGCCCACCTCGTGGATGAGCCCGTTGAGCAAGGCAGGGGGCAACACCAGGTCGGCCCCCAACGCCGCACCGGAGAGCACACACACCACCACAAAGGCCAGCGTGTCGCCCGCGCCCAGCGTCAGCACCCAGCTAAACACCGCCACCGACAGTCCCATACCCAGCGCCCAGGTGCGGGCCAGCCCCCAGCGGCCCACCGCGCGCAGCCACAGGCCAATGGCCAGCGCTGCACTCACAAAGTAGCTGCCCAGAAACAGCGGCTGCCACGCCGCGGGGGCCTGCAAGCGGTCCTGAATGAAGAACAGCACCAGGGTGGCGGGCACCGCACTGGCCATGCCGTTGAGCACGTACACCGCCAGCAAGCGGCGAAACACCGGCTGCGCCAGCGGCACGCGCATCGCCTGCCAGGTGGCGCGAAAATCCAACAGCCTGCCCGCTGGCGCGTCGGCGGGGGTTGCGGGGTCAGGGCGTTGGCCATCGGGCACCACCGCACCCCGCCAGGCCCACCACGCGACGGCCAACGCCAGGCCCAGTGCCACCACCAGCGCGGGCAGACCGGCCGCTGTGGGCAGCACCGACGCCACCACCACGCCACACAGGCCCAGACCTTCGCGCCAGCCCACCACCCGCGCCCGCTGGGATGCCGTGCCGCCCAGGCGCGCCGCCCACGCCTGGTGGGCCACCGTGAGTACGCTGAAGGCAAGGTAGGTGGCCACCAGCGCCACCGCCGACCACACCAGCACCGCCGTAGGTCGCCCAGCCAGGCCAGACCACGGAAAGAACACTGCGACAAAGCCCGCCAGCAATAGCAAAGATGCCAGCAAAGACATGCGTGAAGTCGTCTTTTGGTATGTATTTTTTCCACCGCCCCACCCATCCACCCAGTGGCCCACCCAAGGGTCGACCACCGCGTCGACCAGACGCACCAGCAGCAGCAGGATGCCCAGCGCCGCCAACGGCACGCCCCACTCGGCGGCCATGTGGTGCGGCCAGAGCACATACAGCGGCAAGGCCACAAACGCCAGCGGGAACCCCATGAGGCCATAGCGCAGGCCTTGCACCCAGCCACGCGGCCCTTCAAAGGCAGCGGCTGCAGACATGCTCACGCCGCCCGCCCGAGCAGGCCCTGGCGCATGCGCGGCTCCGATGTGGCCGCCGACAGCCAGATGCCAAAAAACAGCGCCGAAAACGCCGGGTCTGCCACGTCGCCCAAGGGGCGGCCATTCAGACGAAAAGCGGCCCCCACGCCGGGGCGGTGCAGGCCGGTCAGACGGTCGCCTTTGGCCACGTCGGGAAACAGGGTCTGCATGCGGGCCAGCCAGGCTGGGCCACGGGCGGGGTCGAAACCGGGCAGCGCCCGCATCTCGTCCAGTGAGCGTTGGGCGATGCGCTGACCCACCAGCGAGCGCAGGTACACCAGCTCCAGCGCCAAGGGATGGTGCTCGAAACGCTCGGGCTCAAAACCGGGGCGTACCCACAGGCGTGCGTCGTACACCTCCATCCCGAAGAAGCGCAGCTTGGCCTGGCCCAGCAGCTGGGCACCGGGCAGGTCGGCATCGGGCACGTCGGCGGTGGGCACAGACAGCGGCGAGGGCTGTGCCTGCGGCGACAACAGGTTCGGAGCCTGAACGGGAGTTTGGGCCCAGGCGACCAGGTTGCCTGTGGCGAGCAGCGCCCCGCCTGCGGCTTGCACCACCACCGTGCCCATCGCCCGCAAGGCCTGGCGGCGGGAGGGAATGGCCGGGTTTACCCCGTCAGCGGGGCGGCAAGAGGTCGGTGGTGCCATGGTGTCGGTCCGGCTGGCTGTCAGAGCGGCTTGCGCAGGGTGAACTGCACCACGTCGGTGCTCCCCTCGGCAAAAGCTGCTTCGCACACCGCGAGGTAGTAGGTCCAGATGCGCATGAAGCGGTCGTCAAACCCCAGCGCACGCACCCCCGCCTCGGCCTGCACAAAGCGCTGGTGCCACCACGCCAGGGTGTGGGCGTAGTCCTGGCCAAAGGCCAGCTCGTCCACCACCTCCAGCCCGGCGGCCCGAGCCTGGGCGCGGAAGGCGCTCGGGCTGGGCAGGCAACCACCCGGAAAGATGTACTGCTGGATGAAGTCGGTCGAGCGCACATAGCGGTCAAAGAGCCGGTCGTCGATGGTGATGGTCTGAATACACGCCCGCCCGCCCGGCTTGAGCAGGCGGTTCACCGTCTGAAAATAGGTGGGCCAATAGGCCTGACCCACCGCTTCCACCATCTCGATGGAGCAAATGGCGTCAAAGGGCTGGTCGGACGTGGTCACGCCGATGTCGCGGTAGTCCTGCAGCCGCAGGTCGGCGTGCACGCTGGGCGGGGCAAGCGATGCGCCAGTGGCAGGCGGTGCAGCGGTGGCGTCCAGGGTGGGCACACCCAGCGCCTCCAGGCGTTGGCGGGCCCAGGCCAGTTGCTCAGTGGACAGGGTCACACCCACCAGGCTCGCCTGGCATTCGGTGGTGGCCATTTCGGCCAGCGCACCCCAGCCGCAGCCAATTTCGAGCACCCGGTCGCCGGGTTGCACATGGGCCATGCGCAGGGCCCGGCGCACCTTGGCCCGTTGCGCGTCCTCCATAGACCCGGTGCCTGGCTCAAAGACGGCCGACGAATAGTTCATGGTGCTGTCCAGCCACTGGGCATAGAAGGCATTGCCCAGGTCGTAGTGGGCGTGGATGTTTTTGCGCGCATTGGCCTTGGAGTTGCGGTTGAGCAGGTGGCGCAGGCGGTGGCCCAGCTGGCCCCACCAGCGGCCATAAATGGCGTCTTCCATGGCCAGGCGGTTGCGCAGGCACAGGCGCAGCAGGGGCACGAGTTGGGGCGTGCTCCAGTCCCCGGCCATGTAGGCCTCGGCAAAACCGATGTCACCCGACTTGAGCACCTGGGCGCACATGCGCCAGTGGTGGATGTGCAAGGTGGCACTGGGCTCATGCGCCAGTGCCGTGCCATGGCGGCTGTGGCTGCCGTCGGGCCACTGCACATGCAAGGTGCCGTGGGTCATGCGCTGCAGCAAGGCCAGCAGGGTGCGGGCCGCAGCGGGCGCACCGCGCAGTGCAGGCAGAGGCAGTGCGTGGTGCTCGGGCGCACGGGAGGCAAAGGTGTTGAGATGGGTTGTCATGGGCGGTTCAGGACAGAGGCAAAACAGAGTCAACAAACGGTGGAGGCCACAGCCCTGGTGCAGCGAGTCACCCGCAGGTGACCAGCCTCGCCTGGGGCATCAGCGCGTCAGAAACTGGGCAGGTGGTTCGGGCTTGCGGAAAAAGCGCACCCGCTTCGTCCACAGCTGGGCCGCCTGCCAATGGATGCGGGCCACCACGCCCAGCGTCATCGCGGGGTACTGCCACAGGGCACGGCGCTGGCTGGCGGGGGTCAGGGGTTGCAGTTGCCCGCTCACGCTGGTTTGCAGCAGCGGGCCGTCGGCATCGGACAGGTCCACCCTGGCCACCAGCCGCTCGGGCTCGCGGGAGCGCATGAACACAAAGTGGTAGTCGCCCTGCACCTGGCAAAACGGCGACACATGGAACACCTTGCGCGCCTGGGCCGGGTGGCCGTAGCGCGGCTGCTCCAGCAGATAGCAGTGGCGCTCGCCAAAGGTGTTGTTGACCTCGGCCACCACCGCCGCGAGGCTGCCATCGGGCGCATGGCAGTGCCAGAAGCTCACCGGCTTGAAGGTGTGCCCCCAGACCCGCGGGTAGGTGTGCAGCCACACCTCACCCGTGGCACCGTGCACGCCCTCGGAGGCCAGCAAATCGTCCAGCCAGGCCAGGGCGTCGGCGCGGCCATCGCCGTGGTCGGCATCGAAAAAGCTCAAGCCCGCCCAGCGGTTGCGGGCCAGGTGGCCGTTGCCATGTGCCCGCAGGCTGCGCATGGGCAGCATCAGGAAGTAGTTGCCGTAGGCGAATGCGTGCCGGGTGGGACGCAAGCGGGTGTGGCGCACCTGGCCAAAGCCAACCATGGCCACGGCGGGGCTGGTGGCTTGAGCACCCATCAGACAGCCGCTCCCGTCGGCGCTGCCACTCCGGTTTCGGCCAGCAGCTCGCGAGCCACCGCCAGACCGGATTTGAGGCCGTCTTCATGGAAGCCATACCCCGTCCAGGCACCACAAAAGTAGGTGTGCTGCTCGCCCTGCAGCTCAGGCACACGGGCCTGGGCCCGAATAGCGGCGACGTCAAACACCGGATGGGCATAGCTGTAGTCGCCCAGAATCTGCGCCGGGTCGATGTCGCGCACCGGGTTGAGCGACACCACCACCGGCTGTTGCCATGGCAGCGGCTGCAGCCGGTTGATGAGGTAATGCAGGCACACCCGCGACTGCTCGCGCCCGCCGTGGGCAGCGCGTTCGTAGTTCCAGGCGGCCCAGGCGCTGGGCTCGCGGGGCAGCACCGATGCATCGGTGTGCAGCACGGCCCGGTTGGGCTGGTAGCGGATAGCCCCCAACACCGCCGCCTCGGTCGGCGTGGGCTGGGCCAGCAGGGCCAGGGCCTGGTCACTGTGGCAGGCCAACACCACCTTGTCGAAGCGCTCCTGGCCGCGGGCGGTCACCACCGTGGCACCGGTGGCATCGCGCAGCACCGCCAGCACGGGGGTGTTCAGGCGGGCATCGGACACACTGGCCAGGATGCGGTCCACATAGTGCCGCGAGCCACCGCGCACGGTGAACCACTGGGGGCGGTGGCTGACCTGGATGAGGCCATGGTTGTGGCAAAAACGCACCAGCGTGGCCACAGGAAAGCGCAGCATCTGGTCGGTGGGGCAGCTCCAGATGCAGCCCAGCATGGGGAGCAAATACCAGTCCCTGAAGCTGTCGCTGTAGCGCCGCGCCTGCAAAAAGTCGCCCAGCGGCTGCATGAGGCGCTCGGCCAGGGCGGGGTCTTCCAGGCCGCGCGCCAATTCGGTGGCCTCGCGGTTGAAGCGCACCAGATCGGCGAGCATGCGCCAGAAGCGGGGGTTGAGCAGGTTGCCGCGCTGGGCAAACACGGTGGACAGGCTGGTGCCGCTCCACTCCAGCGGGCCACGCCCTGCGCGCGCTGCACCAGGCACCTGCACAGAAAAGGACATGTCCGACGCAACCACCTCGACACCCAGCTGGGCGAACAGCGCCAGCAGGTTCGGGTAGGTGCGTTCGTTGAGCACCAGAAAGCCGGTGTCTACGCCGTGTGTGACGTTACCTTCAGGGGTGGGCAGGGTGACATCCACCGTGTGGGCATGGCCGCCAAAGTGGCTGTCTGCTTCCAGCAGGGTGACTTCGGCCAGCCCGCGCAGAGAGTGGGCCACCGCCAGGCCCGCCACGCCTGAGCCCACCACCGCCACCTTGAGTGGCCGGTGTGAGCCGCCCGCAGCACCTGCGGGGGGAAAAACCGGGTCAGCGTACATGGCCAACCCCGGCGGAAGAAAAAAGAGCCGCGCAGCGCCCCCGGACGAACAAGGGAGGGAGGGAGGAGGAGGAGAACCGCCCGTGGATTTCAGCCCGGCAGAGGCCGGCCTGGCTGCGCAACTCAAACAAACCGTTCAAAGGCCCCTGGCTGCGGCCACCGGGCCGACGCCGCATGGGCGATGAGTGGGTATGGAGCCGGTGTCGGACACAAAAGTTCCACATAAAACGCCTTCAAACAATGGGACCAAATAATTACCGATTGGTCGCATTATGAGACTTGCGTTCTTGATTTCGACAAATTGGTTTTATCAAAGCCCCTGACTTTTGAGGGGCTTTGCCAGCAGGGGAGGCCCAACGCACAGACTCTCAGCGCGAGGGCACCCAGTGCATCCAGGGGTGCCTCCTGAGGGTCAGCCCTGCGGCCACCAGCCCCACCGCAGCACCCGCCAGGTGGGCCGCCTGCACGATGGACATGTCACTGGCATCGCTCCACACCACCGGCCAATGCCATGCGCCCTCCAGGCCCAGTTTGGTGGCCAGCCCCAGCAGCAGCATGCCACCCCAGCGCTGGGCCTTGCGGATGCGCATCTCGCCCAGCACCAAGTGCAGGCCCACAATGGCCACCGCGGCATGCACCAGCCCCGACAAACCTGCGTAGTGGCCAATTTGCGGCCACAGCGGCAGGCACAGCACCATCAGGGGCCAGCTCAGCAGCCAGGCCGCACCCGCCCCCGCATGGGGCTTGAGCAGCCAGGCCATGGCCGCCAGCGCACCCACGGCCAGCTGGTTGCCAATCAGGTGCGGGGTGTTCATGTGGACCCAGGCCGATGTCCACAGCGTCCAGGGGCGCTGTACCCAGTGGTCTGCGCGCCAGGTGGCCTGCCAGGCCAGGGGGTCACCCGCCCACCACACCAGCATGCTGGCCACCGCATGCAGCATGCACAGCGCCAACCAGAGCTTGGACCGCATGGAACCCGACTGCGCCGCGCCCGGTGTCACACCGACGCAGGTGCGCCACCCAGCACGTGGTGCCACACCCTCAGGATGGCAGTGGTGTCATCGGCCACGGTAGCCGGGTCCACCTGGGTGGGTGCTTCGTCCAGCCGCGCCCGGTGCTGGAGCCGACGCAGGCGCCGGTAGGCATCGGCCGCCTGCTGCCCCCAGCCGGGCGGCAACAGGTCCACGTCCTGCGCACCCACCAGCAGCGAGATATTGCCCCGGTTGAGCCGCAGCGCGGGCACACGGGCCGCATGGGCCAGCACCAGGTACTGCACCACAAATTCGGCATCGACCATGCCGCCTGGGCTGTGCTTGAGGTCGAAGCGCCCGGCAGGCACCGGGTGGGCCTGGCGCACCTTGTCCCGCATGGCGCAGATTTCGGCCGCGAGCGAGGCGTGGTCGCGCTCGGCTGTGATGACCGTCTGACGCACAGCCTCGAAGCGCGCCACCAGATCGGGCGAGCCCATGGCACAGCGCGCCCGGGTGATGGCCTGGTGCTCCCAGGTCCAGGCGGTATTGCTGCCCCGGCCTTCCTGGTAGCTGGCGTAGGCCTCAAAGCGGGTGACCAACAGGCCAGAGTTGCCATTGGGGCGCAGGGCGGTGTCGATTTCGTACAGGTCGCCCTCGCCAGTGCGCACGGTCAGCCAGTTGATCATTTTTCGCACCAGGGCCGCATAGGCCTCGGGGGCATCGGGGTGGTCGTCGTCGTAGACAAACACAATGTCCAGATCGCCGCCGTAGCCCAGCTCTTTGCCCCCGAGCTTGCCGTAGGCCACGATGCCCATGCCCAGCTCCTCGCGGTGGCGCTGGCGCAGCCGCTGCCAGCACCAGCGGGCGGTGATGAGCAGCACCACATCGGCCAGTGCACTGAGGTCGTCGGCCACCTGCTCCACCGTGAGCACGCCGTCCACATCCCGCGACAGGGTGCGAAACACCTCGGCGTGGTGGGCCCGTCGCAGCAGGTTGAGCAGGTTTTCTTCGTCGTCCTCACCGGTGCGCTGCAGCGCCTGCAGCCGCGCGCTCAGGTCCTGCTCAAACTGGGCCGGATCAAAGCGCTCGTGCAGCAACTGGTCGCTGGCCAGCTCGTCGATGACGCCGGGATGGGCCTGTAGGTAGCGCGCCGGCCAGCGGGCCGCCCCAAGCACCTGCAGCAGCCGCTCATGCACGGCTGGCCGCTCTTGCAACAGGGCCAGGTAGCTTTCGCGACGCAGCAAGGTTTCCAGCCAGTCGGCCATGCGCAGGGCAGCCACCTCGCTCACCCGGCCCTCCTTCAGCCACGTGCCAGTGCGCTGCACCAGGTGCACCAGGCGGGCGCGGGTGTCTTCGCGCAGGGCCAGCACCCGGGGATGGGCGCACCACTGCTGCACCCGTTCGGCAAAGTCGGTGGGCAAATCGGCCTGCACGGTCTCCAGGTCCAGGGAGGCGGCGCGGGTTTTGCCGTTGCAGCCTTTGCCACGGCATTCGCCCTCGGGCGGGGCGAGCAGGATGTCAAATTCCTGGGCCACCGCCTCCCGGTGGACATCCAGCGCATGTAAAAACTGGCGCACACCGTCATACCCCATGGTGCAGGCCAGCCAGTGCAGATCGTCGTCGCGGGTGGGCAGCAGGTGGGTTTGCTGGTCGTCCAGGTACTGGATGCGGTGCTCCACCTGGCGCAAAAAGCGGTAGGCGCTGGCCAGTGCGTCGGCGTTGGCCTGTGGCATCAGCCCGGCAGCGGCCAGGCGCTGCAGCGCGTCCAGGGTCGAGCGGGTGCGCAGCTCGGGAAACTGCCCGCCACGCACCACCTGCAGCAGCTGCACCGTGAACTCAATTTCGCGGATGCCCCCGCGTGAGAGCTTGACGTCGTTGGCCCGCTCGGGATGACCGGCCGCCCGCCTGGCCGCATGCTCTCGGATCTGGCGGTGCAGGGTGCGCAGGGCATCGAACACCCGGTAGTCCAGGTAGCGACGGAACACGAAGGGCAGCACCACCCCGCGCAGCGGCTGGGCCCAACCCTGGCGCAACCCCTCCAGCGGGGCCACCACCCGGCTTTTGAGCCAGGCAAAGCGCTCCCACTCCCGGCCCTGCACCTGGAAATACTCCTCCAGTGCCTCCAGCGACACCGCCGCCGGGCCAGAGTTGCCATTGGGCCGCAGCGCCAGGTCCACCCGGAACACAAAGCCATGCTCGGTGGTGTCGCCCACCAGCTGGTACATCTGGCGAACCACCTTGCCAAAGTACTCGTGGTTGGAAATGCGCTGCCGACCCTGCGCGTTGCCGGTGGTTTCACCGTCGTGGTCGTACACGTAAATGAGGTCGATGTCGCTGGACACATTGAGCTCGCGTGCACCGAGCTTGCCCATGCCAATGACCCACAGCTGCGCCACCTCGGGCGCCGCGCCGGGCACCTGCTCGGCGTTGGCCACCATGGGGGCACCGTGGATGGCGTCGAGGGCGGCACGGGCCTGCACCAGCGCCCGGTCCAGCGCCACCTCGGCCAGGTGGGTCATGGCCAGCGTCACATCCTCCAGGCTGGCGGCCTGCTCGCAATCCAGCACCACCAGCCGCTCCATGACCAACTGGCGCAGCACCCGCAAGGCCTCGCCCAGCGCCAACCCCTGGGCCTGCAGGGTGGCCAGTGCCTGCAGCAGCCCCTCGCGCCGGGGTGGCCCGGGCGGCAGCACCGCCAGCCGGTCGGCGTAGCGAAGTCGCACCCGCTGGCTCAGCCGGGAGTAGTCGGACGGCGCTGCGGGCAGGGGTCGGGCTGGGGCGGAACAAAGAGCGGGCATAGATGGTTGGTGCGTGGAGTCTGTCGTGAGGCCAGGGGATATACCCCTGCCCGTCATAATTTCGGCGCTTGCTGCTTATGAATCCACCCCACCCACACCCCACACGCCTGCTCAGATGGGCAGCCGCCTGGCTGCGCGTGCTGCTGTGGGCCGTAATCGGGGTGTGGGTGCTGGCCGGGGCAACCCTGGGGGCCATTCACGGAATCATTGTGCCGCGAATCGCCGAATGGCGACCGGCACTGGAAACACTGGCCACACGCGCGCTCGGGGTGCCTGTGCGCATTGCCCACATCCGCGCCAGCAGCGAGGGCTGGATTCCCTCCTTCGAGCTGCAAGGGGTCAGCCTGCTGGACCGGGAGGGCCGAGAGGCACTGGTGCTGGGCCGGGTGCTGACCGCGGTGTCGGTGCCCTCGCTGTGGCAACTGGGCTTCGAGCAGATCCACATCGACAGCCCCACCCTGGACGTGCGGCGGCTGCCCACCGGCGAGATCGAGGTGGCCGGTATACCCATTATTCAAAATACAGAGCAAACAAATGAATCCAGTAAAGCGATAGACTGGTTTTTTTCTCAAAAAGAGTTCGTGATCCGATCGGGCAAACTGCGCTGGACCGACGACCTGAACCAGCAGCCCGCACTGTCCCTTGCCGACGTGAACCTGGTGGTACGCAACACCCGCCGCCAGCACCTCATGCGATTGGACGCCACACCGGCCGACGGGCTGTCGGGCCGCATCAACCTGCGCGCCGACATGCGCTCACCCCTGCTGACGCTGCACCCGGGCCGCACCGCCGACTGGAAGGGCACCGCCTACCTGCACTGGCCCGACGCCCGGCTCGACCGCCTGGCCAGCCCCGCCCAGCTCAACCGCTGGCTCAAGCTGCAGGTCACCCAAGGCCAGGGAGCGCTGCGGGTGTGGGCCGACGTGGACGCTGGCCAGCTCATGCACCTCACCGCCGACCTGGCTCTCACCGGTGTACATGCCCAGTTTGCCCGAGCCCCCCAACCGCTGCGACTGGATGCCTTCAGCGGGCGCGTCACCGTGGACAGAACCGGCACCGGCTGGAACCTGGGCACCGGGCCTGTGGCCTTTGCCACCGCTGACGGCCAACGCTGGCAACACGGCCAGCTGCGCCTGCAGGCCAGCCCACTGGATGGCGATCGCCCCCTGCCCGGCCGCCTGGAGGCCAGCGGCATCCACCTCGGGGCCCTGCACGCACTGGGCGCGGGGCTGCCGCTGCCCGACCCGGTGCACCACTGGCTGGGCGAGCTGCAGCCGCAGGGCCAGATCGACCAGCTGCAGCTGACATGGACAGGCAACGAATCGGGCTGGTCGCGCTTCAAGGCCAGCGGCAGGGTCGGCGGCTTGGCCCTGGCCCCTGAAGCCTTGGCCGCCAGCGGTACCTCACCCGGCTCAGCACACCCCGAGCGGCCGGGCCGGCCTGGCTTTCGCGGGGCCAACATCGGTTTTGAACTGGACCAAAGCGGTGGCCAGGCAACCATCGACATGGCACACGGCACGCTCAGTTTTCCAGGGGTGTTCGAGGAGCCCACCCTGCCCATGGACAGGCTCAGCGCCGACCTGAGCTGGCGGCTGCAGGGCGACCACATGGACGTGACGGTCTCCCGCATGAAGTTGGCCAACGCCGACCTGCAAGGCCAGGCCAGCGCCCAGTGGCGCACCAGCGACCCGGCGCGTGCGCCCTCGGGCAGCCGATTTCCAGGAGTGCTGCAGCTGCAGGGCACCCTGAGCCAGGGGCGGGGCGAACGCGTCCACCGCTACCTGCCGCTGGTGATTGCCCCCAGCGCCCGCACCTACGTCAAGGCAGCGGTGCTCAGCGGCCAGGCGCAGGATGTGCGGTTCAAGGTCGCGGGCGACCTGTGGCACATGCCCTTCGAGCGGCCACAGGACGGCGACTTCCAGGTGGCGCTGCGCGTCAAGGGCCTGGACCTGGCCTTTGTACCCCCTGGCTGGCAAGTCACTGGCCTTCCTCCGTGGCCCGCCCTGCGCCAACTCGATGGCGAATTGGTGTTCGACCGCGCCAGCATGAGCGCGAACGTGCAATCCGGTGGAATCGCCGGTGCACCAGGGCTGCGGCTGGGGCCCTTGCAGGCACGCATAGGCCACCTGGCCAGCGACGGGGTCGTAGAGGTCAACGGACAGGCCGAAGGCCCGCTGGCCAGCATGCTGGCGGTGGTCAACCACTCACCGCTGGCAGAGCTGACCGGACAAGCCCTGACCCAGGCCAGCGCCAGTGGGCCCGGCGTGCTCAAACTCCACCTGGCTGTACCGCTGGCGCAGACGGATCGCACCAGCGTCAAGGGCCAGCTCAGCCTGGCGGGCAACGACCTCCAGATCAGCCCCGACACCCCGCTGCTGGCGCGCACACGCGGCCGGGTGGACTTTGATGAGCGGGGTTTTCGCGTCGTGGGCGGCAGCGCCCGCATGGCCGGTGGCGAGCTGCAGTTCTCCGGGGGCACCGTGCCCCAGGGGGGCGGCACCATCGAGTTCAAGGGGCAGGGACAGGCCAGCGCCGAGGGGCTGCGCCAGCTGCCACCGCTTGGCGCACTGGCCCCGCTGCTGCGCCAGGCCTCGGGCAGCACCGCCTACACCGCCCAGCTGTCGCTGGGCCCCCGCGGACCTGACCTCGCCATCCAGTCCAACCTGCAAGGCCTGGCCCTGGACCTGCCCACCCCACTGACCAAACCGGCCAGTGCGCTGTGGCCACTGACCTACAGCCAGCGCACCCCGATGGCGGCAGCCGACACCACCGGCACCACGGCGCTGACCCAACAGACCCTGGCCCTGAACCACACTGGGGGTCCGCTGCTATCGCTCGCGCTGCACCGCACCCCAGAGGGCACGGCACAGTTGCCCGCGGGGGGCGTGGTCCGCGGGCTGCTGCAGGTGGGCAGTGCGGTGCGCCCCAGCGAGGCCCTCCCACCCAGTGGGCTGTCTGTGCGTGCGGGCGGCCACATGTTGGACGCAGACGCCTGGGGCGACCTGCTCTCGCCCATGACGCCGCCCGTGACACCGCCCCCGAGCGCCACGGGTGCCGCCTCCACCACCAGCCCGCCAGACCACGTACTTCCTCTGCCCGAACGCCTGCGGCTGGATGTGGAGCGGCTGGTGCTGGGCGGGCACCACTTTCACGAGGTGGCACTGGACGGCCAGCGCCAGGGCAACCGCCTCAGCGGCCATGTGCAGGCCCGGGAACTGAGCGGGCAGCTGGAGCTGCAGCTGGGCGAAGGCACCCAGCCCCCCCACCTCAAGGCCAGGCTGGACCGCCTGACCCTGGCCACCACTGGCGAAGCGCCCCTGGCCGAACCCAGTGGCCTGGCCGTCGGCGACAAGCCACCAGGGGCAAAAGGCAGTTGGGGCACCCAAGGCCAATCCCCCCTGCCATCGCTGGATGTGCGGGTACAGGCCCTGACCATTGGCGAACGCGCCCTGGGCCAGCTGGAGCTGCAGGCCCTCAACCGCCCACTGGGCGCCACCCAGCACGAGTGGCGAATCACCAAGCTGCGGCTGGTGGTGCCGGAGGCCGAGCTCAGCGCCACCGGCAACTGGGCGCCGGTGGGGCCCCGCGCAACCGGCACAACCGGCGCCACCACCAACCCGGCCACCGCCCCCTCCACCGGGGCCCCTGCCGCGCAAGGCCAGCCACCCCGGCGCACCGCGCTGCAGTTCACGCTGGCCGTCAAAGACTCGGGCGCGCTGCTGGCGCGGCTGGGCATGCCCCATGTGTTCCAGAACGGCCACGGCCAGCTGGAGGGCACGCTGGGCTGGCTGGGGCTGCCCTATGCCCTGCACATCCCCAGTCTGAGTGGCCAGCTGCAGCTCGATGTGGCCAACGGCCGCTTCCTCAAGGCCGAGCCTGGGCTGGCCAAGCTGCTGGGGGTGCTCAGCCTGCAGTCGCTGCCGCGCCGACTGGCGCTGGACTTCAGCGATGTCTTTGCCCAAGGCTTTGCCTTTGACTTCGTGCGGGGCAATGCCCGCATTGACCGCGGCATCGTATTTACCAACAACCTGCAAATGAAAGGCCCCACAGCCGCCGTCCTCATGGAGGGGCAGGCCGATATCGGCCTGGAGACCCAGGACATCCACGCGGTGGTGGTGCCCGAAATCAACACCGGCACCGCCGCACTCATTGCCACCGCCATCAATCCGGCTGTTGGTCTGGGCACGTTTCTGGCGCAGACGCTGCTGCGCCAGCCGCTGGTGCAGGCCTCCACCCAGGAGTTCCGTGTCCAGGGCCACTGGGCCGACCCGGTGGTCACCCGGGTTGGCAGCCGCAGCGCCCCCAGCTCCGCCAGCCCACCGCCCACCGTACCGCCATCCACCCTTCCATGAGGTTGACATGACCACCACCGACACCCCCCAACCCGCAGCACCCGTGACCGTGGCCGCCTTGCAAATGGTCTCCAGCCCCCACCTGGCCGACAACCTGGCCACCGCCCGCCGCCTGCTGGAGCAATCTGCCGCCCTGGGGGCCGAGCTGGCGGTGCTGCCCGAGTACTTCTGCCACATGGGCCTGCGCGACCGCGACAAACTGGCCCTGGCCGAGACGCCGGGGCACGGCCCCATACAGGCCATGCTGGCCCAGGCCGCCCGGGAACTGGGCCTGTGGGTGGTGGGTGGCACCCTGCCCATGGCCTCCACCGACCCTGACCATGTGGCCAACAGCACGCTGGTGTTTGACCCACAGGGGCAGTGCGTATGCCGCTACGACAAGATCCACCTGTTCCGCTTTGACAACGGGCACGAGCGCTACGACGAGGCCAGCGTCCTGCACGCCGGGCACACCCCCACCACGTTTTCCTTCCAGCCCCGCAGCGGCCCGCCCCTGACGGTGGGTCTGAGCGTGTGCTACGACCTGCGCTTTCCCGAGCTGTACCGGCTGCTGGCGGCCGATGTGCTGCTGGTGCCAGCGGCCTTCACCCACACCACCGGCCAGGCCCATTGGGAAGTGCTGCTGCGCGCCCGCGCCATTGAAAACCAGGCCTATGTACTGGCCAGCGCCCAAGGCGGCGAGCATGCCAACGGCAGGCGCACCTGGGGGCACAGCATGGTCATCGACCCCTGGGGCGAGGTGCTGGCGCAACGCTCCCACGGCGAAGGCGTGGTGCTGGCCACGCTGGCGCGCGCCACCCTGGCGCGCACCCGCACCAACCTGCCCGCCCTGCAGCACCGGGTGTTCTGATGCCGGACACGGCATGACCACGGTGCAGCCAGCTCCCCTGGGCCTGCCCACCACCGCCTGGCGGCGTTGGGTGCTGTGGCTCAGCTTTTCCGCCCTGCTGGCGGGCTTGCTGGTCACGGCCATGGCGCTGGCCCTCAGGCTGCAGGAGCACCAGGCGCAGCAGCAGCTCGCGCTGCAAGCCGCCCGCCTTGCCGACGAACTGCGCAGCGGCCTGGTGCGCAACGTCAAGACCCTGCAGGCACTGGCCTTTCAGGTGCGCAGCGCCGAGGCCTGGCAGGCACCTGCATTGGAGCTGCTTGAAAACAACCCCGAAATGCTGCGCCTGGAACGCCGAGACCACGGGCTCAACACCCTGCTGACCCGCTCCAGCCCCTATGCAGACCCCGCGCTGGTGCCGCCCTCCGACCCGGCCCGCATGGCACAGTTGCAAGTAGCCTGCGACCAGGCCCGCCGAACCCACCTGCCCACCTACACCGGTGGCTACGCGTGGGTGCGTACAGGCGCCGAACCCCTTCCCACCATCGACAAGTGCCTGCCCAAAATCATCCGGGGCGAGCTGGTGGGCTTTTTGACGGTGTCCTACAGCCTGCCCGGTATGCTGGCCGAACTCACCAGCGCCAGCGCCCTTGATGGCATCAGCGCCAGCCTGCACGACCCCGAGACCCAGCGCAGCCCCGCTCAGACCCCGCCGGGGCCAGCCAGCGGCCTGATGGCCGAGCACATGCTGGAGCTCACCGGGCACCTGCTGGTGCTGCGGCTGGAGACACCGCGCAGCAGCTGGTGGATGGTGTCCGGGGACGTGCCCCGCCTGGTGCTGGGGTTGTCGCTGCTGCTGGTGCTGGCCGCCGGTCTGCTGGCGCGTGACATGGTGCTGCGCCAACGGGCCGAAGCGGTGTCCCGTGCCAGCCAGGAGCAGCTGCAGGCCACCTCCCGCCTGGCCAGCGTGGGCGAAATGGCCACGCTGCTGAGCCACGAACTCAACCAGCCGCTCTCGGCCATTGCCAGCTACGCCACCGGTTCGCTCAACCTGCTGGCCCAGCCCGGCGCACGCCCCGACGAGGTGATCAAAGACCTGACCACCGCCATGGCGCACATACAGGCACAGGCCGAGCGGGCCGGGCGGGTGATTCGCAGTGTGGGCAATTTTGTGCGCAGGCGCGAGCGCTCGGGCACCCTCGTGCGCGAGCGGGTGCCGCTCCAGCAGCTGCTGCACACGGTGCTGCCCCTGGTGCAGCTGCAGGCGCAGCGCGATGGCACCCGGGTGGTGACCGACATCGACCCGGCCTGTCCCGACCTGCTGTGCGACCGCACCATGGTGGAGCAGGTGCTGCTCAACCTCTGCCGCAACGGCTTGCAGGCCATGGCCGACCCCGGGCCTGCAGGAGAGGCCGCCACCCCGGCAGGCGGGCGGGTGCTCACCCTGAGCGCCACCCCGCTGCCGCGCTCGGCAGGCACATCCGCCAACTGGCTGGCCATAGCCGTCACAGACCAGGGGCACGGCCTGTCCGATGCAGTGGCCCGCCAGCTGTTTGCTCCGTTTTTCAGCACCCGCGAACAGGGCATGGGCCTGGGCTTGAGCCTGTGCCGCACAGTGGTGGAGCAGCACGGCGGCACCCTGACCCACAGCAATGCACACCCCCGCGGCACCGAGTTTCGCCTCACCCTGCCCACAGCCAGCGCCAGTGCGGCGGACCAGCCCGTGCCTGCGGACTGAACCCGGACGGGTCCGCATAATGGCCACCGATATGACCGCTTTCAACGCCCACCACCGCGTGTGCATCGTGGACGACGATGCCAGCGTTCGCGACTCACTGGCCTGGCTGCTGCGCACCCGCCGCCTGGTCAGTGATGGCTTCGAGTCCGCCGAACACTTTTTGCAGGAAGCCTGCTGGCAAGCCCCGCCCCGCGAGGCCTGCTGCGTGCTGCTGGACCTGCGCATGCCCGGCCTGAGCGGGCTGGCGCTGTTCGAGCGGCTGCTGGCCCTGCCCTGGGCCAGCCAGATGCCGGTGATTTTTCTCTCTGGCCATGCCGATGTGGCCACCGCGGTCGATGCTGTCAAGCGCGGCGCCTTTGATTTTTGCGAAAAACCGTTCTCGGACAACGCCCTGGTGGACCGGGTGGTGCAAGCCCTCACCCTATCCGAGCAGGCGCACCAGCAGCGCGCCGCGCGCGAACAGCTGCACCAGCGCATGCTCCAGCTCACCGAGCGCGAACGCGATGTGATGCAGCTGCTGGTGGCCGGCCTGCCCAACAAACTGGTGGCTGACCAACTCGGCATCAGCGTGCGCACTGCGGAGGTCCACCGCTCGCGAATCTTTGAAAAAATGCAGGTGAAATCGGCGGTAGAACTGGTCAATGCCACCAGAATAGAATAGCCAACTATTCAATAAATACAAGCGCTAATCGGCTTTTTTATTGGTTTTTTTATCCGATACAGCTCCTGGTGCATCGTCGTCCGTCTGGGGTGGCAGCTCGCCACGTTGGCGGCCAGAGAACATCGTCCACCACACAATGAACACAAGAATGACCAGCGCACCCAGCGCCTCCAGCAACAAAAGGGCCATGAGTTGAACCGTTCCAGTTTGATCGCGTCGCGGCCCCGCCCCGACTTTGCCGCCATTGTAAAAAAGCCTCCTCCGGGCATGCGGCTCCTGCCCACCATGGCCTTGCTGGGGACACTGGCGGCGCTGTCTGCCTTGTCGGGCTGCACATCCACCCCCACCGCACCACCTGCACCGCCTCCAGCCGCATCACCTGCCGATACACCCGCCCCACCCGGCACCACGGCCCTGCCACCGACCTCGGCGCTGCCCTACCCGCCGATGGTCGATGGTTCGCCACCGCCGCCGCCCAGCGCCGAGCTGCTGGCCGAGCTGGCCGAGGACCGCCAGCGCCCCCTGCCCCCGGTGCGCCAGCACGGGCGCAGCCAGTGGGTGCCTGTGCCCTGGTCGGCGCTGCCGGGACTGCTTGACGACCCGCTGCACAGCGCCTGGAATGCATGGCTGCGCAGCTGCGAACGCCCTGGTCCTACCTGGGCAAGCACCTGCCGCGAGCTGCGGCCGCTGGCCCTGGGCACCCGCAACGAACAACTGCGCTGGATGGTGGCCACGCTGCAGCCCTACCGCATCCGAGCCGCCGACGGCAGCACGCCAGATGGCCTGCTGACCGGCTACTTCGAACCCATGATGGCGGCCAGCCGCACCCGCACCCCCACCCACACAGTGCCGCTGTATGCGCTGCCTGCGCGCTTGCCGCAGGGCCCCTGGTTCAGCCGCCAGGCCATGGAGACCGACCTGCAGGCGCTGGCCGCGCTGCAGGGGCGCGAAATCGCCTGGCTGGCCGACCCGATCGACGCGCTGATTCTGCAAATCCAGGGCTCAGGGCGACTCACCATCACCGAACCGGACGGCTCCGAGCGCAGCGTGCGCCTGGCCTTTGCCGGGCACAACGGCCACCGCTACCAGAGCGTGGGCCGCTGGCTGCTGGACCGCCGCGCCATCACCGATCCGTCCTGGCCCGCCATCAAGGCCTGGGCTGCAGCCAACCCCGAACGGCTCAACGACATGCTCTGGAGCAACCCGCGCACCGTGTTTTTCAGGGAAGAGCCGCTGCAGGGGCTGGATGCGCAGTTTGGCCCGCGCGGCGCGCAAAACGTACCCCTGACACCGGGCCGATCCATCGCGGTGGACCCGGGCAGCATTCCCTATGGCACGCCAGTGTGGCTGGCCACACCCGGCCCCACCGCCAAACTGCAGCAGCTGGTTCTGGCCCAGGACACCGGGGCCGCTATTGTGGGAGCGGTGCGCGCAGACTACTTTGCAGGCTGGGGGCCTGAAGCAGGCGCATTTGCCGGCGCCCTCAAACAACCCCTACAGCTGTGGGCCTTGTGGCCCCGCGCCCTGGCCCGCTGACGCCACCATCCACCGCCCACAGCTGCCACCGCTGGGCCCCAGCCGCTCAGCCCACCCCGCCCCGGCGCTGGTGCCACCAGGCCTCGAACGCGACCGCATCCATGGGTCTGGCCACCAGCCAGCCCTGCACATACTGGCAGCCGTGGGCAGACAGAAATTCTCGCTGGGCGTCGTGTTCCACCCCCTCGGCCACCACCGCCAGCCCCAGGGCGGCGGCCAGGGACAGGGTGGCCCGCACAATGGCGGCGTCCTCTTTGTCACCAGGCAGGCCACTGACGAAGGATCGGTCAATTTTCAGCCGGTCCAGCGGCAATCGCTTGAGGTAGCTCAGGCTGGAGTAGCCGGTGCCAAAGTCGTCCAGCGCCAGCACCACCCCCAGATCAGCCAGCTCACCCAGGCGCTCCACCAGCTCGGGCAGGCCTTGCATGAGTGCGGTTTCGGTGATCTCCAGCTCCAGCGCGGCCGGGTCCATGCCGGTGTCGCGCAGGGTCTGGCGCACCCGCTCCACAAAGCCCGGGCGTGCAAACTCCACCGCCGACACGTTCACCGCCATGTGCAGCCCGGTCAAACCGGCGGCTTGCCACTGGCCCCACTGGCGGCAGGCACGGTGCAACACCCAGGCCCCGATGTCGTCGATTTGCCCGCTGTGCTCGGCCAGCGCGATGAAGCGGTCGGGCATCAGCAGGCCTTCGTCGGGGTGCTGCCAGCGCACCAGCGCCTCCACCCCCACCACCGCCCCGGTGTCTGCCCGCACCTGGGGCTGAAAATGCAGCAGCAACTCGTCGTCTGCGAGGGCGCGGCGCAGGCCCCTCTCCACCATCAGGCGCTGCGACATCGATTGGCCCATGGCCGGCTCGAACAGGCACCAGCCGTTGCGCCCGGCCGATTTGGCCTGGTACATCGCGATGTCGGCATGGCGCAGCAGGGTCTCGACGTCGGTGTCACCGCCGTCGTACCAGGCCAGCCCGACGCTGGCCGAAATCGCCACCTCGCGCCCCTGCACGGTGCAGGGCGCATCCAGGGCCTTGACCATTTTGGCGACCAGGGCCGCTGCGTCGTCGCGGCTGCGCAGGCGCGTCAGCAGCACCACAAACTCGTCACCGCCCTGGCGGGCCAGCATGTCGTGGGCCCGCACGCAGCCCTGCAGTCGGCGCGCCACCGACTGCAGCAGCACGTCGCCCGCACTGTGGCCCTGACTGTCGTTGATGTCCTTGAAGTGGTCCAGGTCCACAAAGGCCACGGCCAACTGGTCGCCGTGGCGGCGGGCGCTGGCCAGCGCTTTTTCGGCCTCGCTGAGCCAGTGCAGGCGGTTGGCGAGGTGGGTCAGCGGGTCGAACATGGCCAGCTGGTGCAGGCCAGCGTTGCTCTGGGCCAGCTCGCGGGTGCGGGCCTCCACCAACTGTTCGGTGCGCCTGGCATGGCCGGAGAGCACCATCAGGAAAGCGCCCAGCATGGCCACCGCCAGCAGGCTGACGCTCAGGATGCCCCAGGCCACCCAGCCTCGGGCCGCCTGCTCAAACTGCGGGCCAGAGCGCACCTGCAGCAGCCAGGTGCGCTCGCCAAAGCTCACCGGCAATGAGCTGAAGTAGCGGGCACTGGCGGCATCGCCCCCCCCACAGCCCTGCGCTCCGCTCAGACGCTGGTTGCCCGTCGCTGCCCCTGGGTCCACCAGGCACCAGTCCAGGTGGTGACGCCCCCGATCGCCCAATGCGGCCTGCATCACATCGTCCATCCGAAACACGGCCGACACCACGCCCAGCGGAGGGACATTGGGCCGAGCGGTGCGGTCCATGTCGGGTGCAAAGGCGGCCTGGTACATGACCACACCGCGCTGTTCACCGCTTTCCTGCACCAACCGAATGCCCTCGGTCACCTGGGGCAAACCAGTGGCCACGGTCGCTCGCACCGCCCGGGCGGTGGCGGGCAGCACCTGCACGTCCAGCCCCAGCACCTGGCGGTTGCTCTCCATGGGCTGGACGAACACAATGGGCAGGTAGGTATCGGCAGGCAGCGCACGAAACAGGGCTCCCGAGACATCACGCCCTTGAATTTCGTAGCGCTGTCCCATGTCGGTGCTGATGCGGCGCTCAAATTCATCTCGCCCATCGGCGGTGACCAGGGGACTCCAGCCAATGTTCTGCGTGCCCTGGTAGCGCCGCAGCCACAGCGAGGTGGCCAGGTCAAACTCGGCGGCACTGCGGCTGGGGGTCAGCTCCATGAGTCGGGTCACCGACAGCACCGCATCGGTCTGGGCATGCAACCGGCGCTGAAGCCGTTCGGTCAATGCCCCAGCCTCCTGGTGAAAGCGCTGCGACAGGCTGAGCTGCTCGCTGGACTGCACCTGCACAAAGGCCACCATGACCACCGCCAGCGCCGCCAGCATGGGCAGCGCCACGGTGCGCCAGCGGTGGCGCCACATGTCGGCGGGCTGGCCCAGGGCCACCAGTACCAGCGGGGTCAGCAGCAGGGCACCCATCACATCGCCTTGCCACCACGTCAGCAGGCTCCACAGCAACTCGTGCTCGGCCAACAGCCCAGACAGGCCCAGCAGCGGCACCGACACGCCCGCATTGAGCACATGCCCCAGCGGCACCAGCACCAGCAACAGGACCAGAATCCGGCGGGGGTTGTCAAAAGCCTCGGGGTAACCCAGCCAGCGCCGCGCCGCCCATGCGGTGGCCCAGGCCTGCAGGGCTGCGGCCACGGGGCTCACCCACAGGGTCAAGGGCCAGTTGCCCGCCGGCACGGACTGGCCAATGGCCACCACCTGCACCACCAGCGCACCCAGCCACACCCCTGGCAGCGCCCAGCGCCCCCACACCAGCGCCGCACCCAGCGCGACACCAGCAGGCAAAAACACCAGCGACACATAGTGCGGTGCCACCGTGATGCGCAGAGACAACCAGCCGGTGAAGGCATAGGCCAGTGCCACCGCCACACTCAAGAGCAGGCGGCGGGCAAACAGGGGCATGGTTTGCCACAGGGAAGGGGGCATCGGGGGTGACGACAAAGGATGGTGCCGATGGTGGGACGGTGTGTGTTGCTCGGGGTAACGGGTGGGGTGACCTTGGGGTGGTGGCGGTGTGCCAGCGGCTGGCCCATGTTCACTTTAACGCCGAGCCTGACGCCAGGCCGACATCCGACACACGGGCGGGCTGCAAATGCCCCAGCGGCAGCAAGCCCGCCGCCTTGACCTCGCCCAGCGAAAAGCTGGTCTGCAGGTCTTTGACATTGGGCAGGTTGATGAGGCTGTTGAGCGCAAAGCGCGAAAAGCTGTCCAGATCGGGAGCCACCACCTGCAGCTCAAAGGTGCCGTTGCCACTGATGTAGTGACAGGAGATGACCTCGGGCAGCTTGCGAATGGCCTCTTCCAGCACCCGGGTGGCGTCCCCGGTGTTGCGCTCGGCATCGACGCGCACAAACGCCAGCACACCCAGCCCCACCTTGCGCCGGTCCAGCTCGGCCCGGTAGCCCAGGATGTAGCCCCCGTCCTCCAGCGCCCGCACCCGCCGCCAGCACGGCGCGGCCGACAGGCCCACCCGGGACGCGAGCTCGGCATTGGTCAACCGCCCTTCGCGCTGCAGCTCTTGCAAAATGGCCAGGTCAAACTTATCGAGGGTGTCCATACAAGCCTTGGGTGCCACACAGCCATGTGGGCGCCGATTCGCCCACATTGGCGCAAGATTCTTGCGCCAATGTCCATTATGGAGGCACGAAAAGCAAACACCTGTCCGGCCATCGCCCCTACACTTTTGCGTTCGCGCCACACCCCGGCGCGCCACCCGCCCCGCCACCCCCGGGGCACGTTCCGGCAGATCGGCCACCCCGGCCTGCCCCACCCAGCGAGACACCTGCCGCCCACCCCTGCGAGCAGCCCCACCAGGAGACACCCCATGAATGCACCTTTCTCTCGCGAGATGCCCGAACACATCCGCCAGGCCCTCGAAACCGTCACGCTGGACGACAAATACAGCCTGGACCACGGCCGGGCGTTCATGAGTGGGGTGCAAGCCCTGGTCAAGCTGCCCATGTTGCAGCGCCAGCGCGACGCGCTGCTGGGCAAAAACACCGCCGGCTTCATCAGCGGCTACCGGGGCTCGCCACTGGGCGGGTACGACCAGGCGCTGCAAAAGGCCGCGCCGCACCTCAAGGCCCAGAACATCGTGTTTCAGCCGGGTGTGAACGAAGAGCTGGCCGCCACCGCCCTGTGGGGCACGCAACAACTGGGCTTTGCCCCGCCCGGCACCAACAGGTTTGACGGTGTGTTTGGCATCTGGTACGGCAAAGGGCCAGGCGTGGACCGCTGCAGCGATGTGTTCAAGCACGCCAACATGGCGGGCACCACCCCCTGGGGGGGCGTGATTGCGGTGGCGGGTGACGACCACATCAGCAAAAGCTCGACCGCCGCGCACCAGAGCGACCACATCTTCAAGGCCTGCGGGTTGCCGGTATTCTTCCCGGCCAACGTGCAGGAGATTCTGGACCTGGGGCTGCATGCCTTTGCCATGAGCCGCTTCTCGGGCGTGTGGGCGGGCATGAAGACCATCCAGGAAATTGTCGAGTCCAGCGCCACTGCCCTGATCGACCCCGAGCGGGTACAAATTGTCTTGCCCGACTTCCCCATGCCCACGGGCGGCCTGCACATTCGCTGGCCCGACCACGCCCTGGACCAGGAGGCGCGGCTGTTCGACCACAAGTGGTACGCCGCACTGGCCTACATCCGCGCCAACCGGCTCAACCACAACGTGATTGAAGGGCCGAATGACCGCTTTGGCGTGATTGCCAGCGGCAAGGCCTACAACGACACCCGCCAGGCGCTGCAAGACCTGGGGCTGGACGATGCCACCTGCCGCCGCATCGGTCTGCGCCTGCACAAGGTGGCGGTAGTGTGGCCCCTGGAGGCGCAAACCACCCGCGAATTTGCCACCGGCCTGCGCGAAATCCTGGTGGTGGAGGAAAAACGCCAGGTCATCGAGTACCAGCTGAAAGAAGAGCTGTACAACTGGCGTGCCGATGTGCGGCCCAACGTCCTGGGCAAATTTGACGAAGGCCCCGGCGACTTCTCAGGCGGCGAATGGAGCATGCCCAACCCCAGCGCCCACACCCTGCTGCGCGCCAACGCGGACCTGAACCCCGCCATCATTGCCAGCGCCCTGGCCAAGCGCCTGACCAAGCTGGGTGTGCCCGACGACATCGCTGCCCGCATGCACGCCCACCTGGCGCTGCTGGACGCCAAAGAGCAGTCCATGGCGGCGCTGACCCTAAGCAGCACCGCCGAGCGCCAACCGTGGTTTTGCTCGGGCTGCCCGCACAACACCAGCACCAAAGTGCCCGAGGGCTCGCGGGCCATGGCCGGCATTGGCTGCCACTTCATGACCATCTGGATGGACCGCGCCACCGTGGGCTTTACCCAGATGGGCGGCGAAGGCGTGCCGTGGGTGGGCCAGCAGCCCTTCAGTACGGACCAGCACATGTTTGCCAACCTGGGCGACGGCACCTATTTCCACAGCGGGCTGCTGGCGGTGCGCCAGAGCATCGCGGCCGGGGTGAACATCACCTACAAGATTCTGTACAACGACGCCGTGGCCATGACCGGTGGCCAGCAGGTGGGCGAGCGGCCCGAGGGCCACAGCGTGGTGCAGATCGCCAACAGCATGCGGGCCGAGGGTGCCCAGAAAATCACCATCGTCACCGACGAGCCTGGAAAATACGCCAGCGTGACGGGCCTGCCCAGTGGCATTGCCATCCACCACCGCGACGAGCTGGACCGCATCCAGCGCGAGTTCCGCGAGATCAAAGGCACCACGGTCATCATTTACGACCAGACCTGCGCCACCGAAAAGCGCCGCCGCCGCAAGCGCGGCACCATGGCCGCACCCACCACCACCGTGGTCATCAACGAACTGGTGTGCGAAGGCTGCGGCGACTGCGGGGTGCAGAGCAACTGCCTGTCCATCGAGCCGCTGGAGACCGAGTTCGGCCGCAAGCGCACCATCAACCAGAGCAGCTGCAACAAAGACCTGAGCTGCGTCAAGGGTTTCTGCCCCAGCTTTGTGACGGTGGAGGGTGGCCAGTTGCGCAAGAAAAACAAGGCCAGCGGTGCCCCTGCGCCCCAGGCCAACTTGCCCGAGCCCGTGCCCACCCCGCTGACCCACGTGTGCGGCATGGTGGTGGCGGGTGTGGGGGGCACGGGCGTCATCACCATCGGGCAGTTGTTGGGCATGGCGGCCCACATGGAGGGCAAGGGCATCGTCACCCAGGACGCGGCCGGGCTGGCCCAAAAGGGCGGTGCCACCTGGAGCCATGTGCTGATTGGCCCCGACCAGGCCAGCATCTGCACCACACGGGTGGGCATGGCCGCTGCCGACGTCATTCTGGGCTGCGACCCTTTGGTGGCCGCCAGCAAGGACAGCCTGCAGCGCATGCAGCCAGGCCGCACCCGCGTGGCACTGAACAGCAGCAGCACGCCCACGGCGGCCTTTGTCACCAACGGTGAGTGGCAAAACCCCTCCGAGGCCTGCGTGGACAGCATTGCCCAGTGCCTGGCCGAGGGCGACCTGGGCGTGTTCAACGCCGAGGCCATGGCCAGCACGCTGATGGGCGACACGCTCTACATCAACCCCATGCTGCTGGGCTACGCCTGGCAAAAGGGGTGGGTGCCGCTGCGCCTGGCGTCGCTGATGCGGGCCATCGAACTCAATGCGGTACAGGTCGAAGCCAACAAAACCGCCTTTGCCTGGGGCCGACAGGCGGCGCACGACTGGGCCTCGGTGCAGCGCCTGCTGACACCCGTGCAAACCATCACCCTGCACAAGCGCGAAACCGTGGAGCAACTGGTGGCACGCCGGGTGGAGTTTCTGACGGCTTACCAAAACGCCGACTACGCCGAGCGCTACCGCCAGCAGGTAGCCCGCGTGCAAGCGGCCGAATCGGCGCTGGGCACAACCCGCCTGAGCGAGGCCGTGGCGCACAACCTGTTCAAACTCATGGCCTACAAGGACGAGTACGAGGTGGCACGGCTGCACACCGACGCCGCCTTCGAGCGCAAGCTGGCCGAGCTGTTCGAAGGCCCAGTCACCCTCAGGCACCACCTGGCTCCGCCGCTGCTGGCCCGCACCAACAACAAAGGCGAGCTGCTCAAGCGTCCGTTTGGCCCGGCCGTGCGCACCGCCATGCGCTGGCTCGCCCCACTCAAGGTGCTGCGTGGTACCGCCCTGGACCCCTTTGGCCGCACCGAAGAGCGCCGCACCGAGCGCCAGCTGGTGGCCGACTACACCGACACCCTGGCACAACTCGTGGCTGGCCTGACTGCGAACAACCAGGCGCTGGCGCTGGAACTGGCCAACCTGCCCCAAGGCATCAAGGGGTTTGGCCATGTGAAGGCGCGCAACGTGCTGGCCACCCGCTCACGCTGGCAGGCCCTGTTGGCCCAATGGGCACAACAGACACCCGCAGCCCTCGATACCCGAACCCAAAATTTAATCACAATAAATAGCTAACTATTTATATCTGAAAAGCGAAAAAAGCACTTTTTTCTTAAAATTTTGCAATGACCCTGCCCGGCTTGCGCTTGCTGGTGGTGTTCGATGCCCTCCACACCATCGGCAGCGCCACCCGGGCCGCCGACGCGCTGGGCCACCACAACCTGGGCAACCAGTGGCTGAGGCGCACGGTGCGGGAACTGCTGGCCACCCCTGGCATCTGACGCACCAGCCGACACGGCCTGCGCGCCCTCGCTGCACCCCACGGCACTTACAATGCCTGGTTTTTACACAGCCTGCCACCCGTGGCAGCTATCGAGTCAACTGGAGTTTTCTGTGTTCATTTCTTCCGCATACGCCCAAGCCGCCGGTGCCGCCGACACCCCCAGCACACTCATGAGCATGCTGCCGCTGGTGCTGATGTTCGTGGTTCTGTACTTCGTCATGATCCGCCCGCAAATGAAAAAGGCCAAAGAACACAAGCTCATGGTCGAGGCGCTGGCCAAGGGCGACGAAGTGGTGGTAGCTGGTGGGCTGATGGGCAAAATTGCCAAACTGGGTGAAACCGTCATTGGCGTGGAGATCTCCGAGGGTGTGGAGGTGCAGATGCAGCGCTCCGCGGTGGTGCAGGTACTGCCCAAGGGCAGCATCAAGTAAGCAGGCTCGCCCTGACCCTTCAGTTTCTGGTTCCCTCAAAACGGGCGGCGCGGCCCCTGGCTCCGGCACTTGACCGGTGGTCCGGGTGGCCACAGCCGCCTTTGGTGTTTCTGCAACCGGTGCCCCGCACATGAACCGTTATCCCATCTGGAAGTACGCGATCATTCTGATCATGCTGCTCATTGGCAGCATCTACAGCCTGCCCAACCTCTTTGGCGAGGCGCCTGCGGTGCAGCTGTCATCGACCAAGGCGACCTCCAAGCTCGATGCGGCAGCCCTGGGCAAGGTGGAAGAGGTGCTGGCGGCCAACAGCCTGCAGGCCGCCATGATCCAGATGGACGGCGCCTCCATCAAGGCCCGCTTTGACGACACCGACACCCAATTGCGGGCCCGTGATGCCCTCGAAAAAGCCTTCAACCCCGACCCCGCCGACCCCTCGCATGTGGTGGCCCTGAACCTGCTGCCCCGCACACCCGCGTGGCTGCAGGCCTTGCATGCCTCTCCCATGTACCTGGGGTTGGACCTGCGCGGCGGCGTTCACTTTTTGCTGCAGGTGGACATGGACGGGGCGCTGACCAAGCGGGTGGAAGCCCTGGGCGGCGATCTTCGCCTGGCCCTGCGGGACAAAAATATCCGCCACGGCGGCATCAACCGCAATGGCCAGACCCTGGAGCTGCGCTTGCGCGACGAAGCGACACAACAGGCCGCTTCCAACCTGCTGCAAGACCAGTTCCCCGATCTGCAGGTCACCACCCGGACCGAGGGCGGCGAACCCCGCCTGCTGCTGACCATCAAGCCCGAATCGGCCCGCCGGGTGCAGGAACAGGCGCTCAAGCAAAACATCACCACCTTGCACAACCGCATCAACGAGCTGGGTGTGGCTGAGCCGGTCATCCAGCAACAGGGGCTGGACCGCATCGTCGTGCAACTTCCCGGCGTGCAAGACACCGCCAAAGCCAAAGACATTCTGGGCCGCACAGCCACGCTGGAGCTGCGCATGGTGGACGAAAGCTCGGAGGGCCGGGCTGCCGAAGAAGGCAGTGGCGCGGTTCCGTTTGGCTCGGAGCGCCACCTGGACCGCGACGGCCGGGCGGTCATTACCCGCCGCCAGGTGGTTCTGACGGGTGAAAACCTCACCGATGCCCAGGCCGGTTTCGACAGCCAGACCCAGGAAGCCGCTGTTCACCTGACCCTGGACGCGAAGGGTGCGCGGATTTTTCGGGACATCACCCGCGAAAACATCGGCAAACGCATGGCCATTTTGCTGTTTGAAAAAGGCAAGGGCGAGGTGGTGACCGCGCCGGTGATTCGCAGCGAAATTGGCGGCGGCAGGGTCCAGATTTCGGGCAGCATGTCCACCGCCGAGGCCAGCGACACCGCCTTGCTGCTGCGCGCGGGCTCGCTGGCAGCGCCCATGGACATCATCGAAGAGCGCACCATTGGCCCCAGCCTGGGCGCAGAAAACATCGCCAAGGGCTTCAACAGCGTGATCTGGGGCTTTGTGGTGATTGCGGTGTTCATGTGCGTGTACTACGCCATGTTCGGGGTGTTTTCCAGCATTTCGCTGGCCTTCAACCTGGTGCTGCTGGTGGCGGTGCTGTCCATGCTGCAAGCCACCCTGACGCTGCCGGGCATGGCCGCCATGGCCCTGGCACTGGGCATGGCCATTGATGCCAACGTGCTCATCAACGAACGGGTGCGAGAGGAGCTGCGCAACGGCGCGTCGCCACAGGCCGCCATCAATGCCGGCTACGACCGGGCATGGGGCACCATCCTGGACTCCAACGTCACCACCCTGATCGCTGGTGTTGCGCTGCTGATCTTCGGCTCTGGCCCGGTGCGCGGGTTTGCGGTGGTGCACTGCATCGGCATCCTGACCTCCATGTTCTCGGCGGTGTTTTTCTCCCGCGGGCTGGTCAACTTCTGGTACGGCCGCCAGAAAAAGCTCAAAACCATGTCCATTGGCACGGTCTGGCGGCCGGAAAAGCCCGGCAAAAGCCTGACCCCCGCCGACTGACCCCCCCGACACCGCTGTACCCAGGACATTCCGCCATGGAACTCTTCAAGATCCGCAAGGACATCCAGTTCATGAAACACGCGTTGGTGCTCAACGCGTTTTCCTTCCTCACATTTTTGGCTGCCGTGTTCTTCCTGTTCCACAAGGGCCTGAACCTGTCGGTGGAGTTCACGGGTGGCACCGTCATCGAGGTGGCCTACGAGCAGCCCGCCGACGTCAACCGGGTGCGCGAGGTCATTGCCGGGCTGGGCTATGCCGAGGCCCAGGTGCAAAACTTCGGTACGTCGCGCGACGTGATGATGCGCCTGCCCCCCATCGCCGGGCAAACCTCGGGCCAGCAAAGCGAAGCGGTGCTGAGCGCCCTCAGGGCCGAAACCCCTGGCGTGCAGATGCGGCGCACCGAGTTCGTGGGCCCCCAGGTGGGCAAAGAGCTGGCAGAGGACGGCCTGCTGGCCCTGTCGCTGGTGATTGTGGGCATCATGATTTACCTGGCCCTTCGGTTCGAGTGGAAGTACGCCGTCTCGGCCATCATCGCCAACTTGCACGACGTGATCATCATCCTGGGCTTCTTTGCGTTTTTCCAGTGGGAGTTTTCACTGGCGGTGCTGGCCGCCGTGCTGGCGGTGCTGGGCTACTCGGTCAACGAGTCGGTGGTGATTTTTGACCGCATCCGCGAGACCTTTCGCAAGCAGCGGCGCATGGCTCCCATCGAGGTCATTGACCACGCCATCACCTCCACCATCAGCCGGACCGTCATCACCCACGGCTCCACACAGATCATGGTGCTGTCCATGCTGCTGTTTGGCGGGCCCACGCTGTTTTACTTTGCACTGGCGCTGACCATTGGCATTTTGTTCGGCATCTACTCCTCCGTCTTTGTGGCGGCGGCGGTGGCCATGTGGCTGGGCATCAAGCGGGAAGACCTCATCCGCGACAAAAAAGAAGGCAACCCGGACGACCCCAACCATGGCGCAACTGTTTGAGGCCAGCCCCACCCTCCAGCCACATTCGCCACTGTGTCTGCCTCTCTCCGACTGAGCGACACCGCACAGGCTGCGCGACAGGTGTTCTGCGCCCAGGTGGGCCTGGCCCTGCCCCGCCTCGGTGACGACCTGCGCCAGTCCCTCGAAGACCGACTGACCCACGCCCGCACGCCCAAAGAGTTTCAGTTTGTGCGCGACACGCTGGCCGAGCTGCAGCGGCTGGACCGCGCCTGGATGGACGGTGTGCGTGCGGCCCTGCTGCAGCGGCAAAAGCCAGCGGGTGCACCCCAGCGCTTCCAGCACACCGTGCCTGGCCGCCTGGAGCTGCAGGCCACCGAGGTGGTGGAAGACGAGCTGCTGGCATCGCGCCTGGCCGAGAGCATTGCCGAGGCCAACCAGCAGGCCTGGCGGGACCTCAAGCTGCGGCTGCAGTTCACCCAGGACATGCGCGACCTGTCTCCCCATGACGTGACCCGGCCCATGGCGCTGGCCAAGCTGCTGGTCGAAGAATGGATACACGCGGGCCTGAGCCGGGAGAGCTGGCAAAAGCTGGCCCCCACCCTGCATGCCAGTGCAGGCCAGCACCTGGCAGGTGCATACGCCGAGGCCAACCGGCTGCTGGTGAGCCGAGGGGTGCTGGCAGACATCGACCTGAAACATGTGGTGCGCAAAGCGGCCACTGCGCCAGCGGGTGCGCGGGCGTCCGAGCCGGACGACTCCGGCCACGCACCGGCGGCTGGCGGCGAAGGTGGACCACCAGGCGGAGTGGGCCTGCAGTGGTGGAGCAGGGTGCGCACCCAAACCCAGGACATGGTGGGGAGATTGGCCCGCCTGCTGGGCGAACGGAGTACGCCACCGGGACCTGCGGACTCGCCCGCGACAGCGGGCGACGGCACGGCCCACCACCCGCCACCCATGCACCCATCGCCCGCCCTGGAGGCGATGTTGATGGCCGAGCAGCGCCAGCCGCTGCGCATGGCAGCGTCCAGTGGCGGCTCCGGCCAGGCCTTCGAATCCACCGCCGGTTTGCAGCAGGTGCAGTGGGCGGCCCAGCAGCTGCACCAGCAAACCCGGAACCTCAAACAAGCGGCCGAGTCCCCCAGCGAAAAGGCCATCATTGAAATCGTCGCCCTGATGTTCCAGAGCATCCTGAGCGAAGACCGGATTCAGCCCAGCCTGCGGGTGTGGTTTGCGCGCCTGCAGATACCCGTACTGCGGGTGGCACTGGCCGAGCCCGACTTTTTCAACTCCATGCAGCACCCGGCCCGCCGGCTGATCGACCGCATGGGTGCCTGCGTCATGGGCTTTGACAGCCAGGTGGCTGAGGTGAGCGCACAGGAACTGGAAGCGGAAATTCGGCGCACGGTGCAGGTCATCGAGCAGTACCCCGAAAGTGGGCGGCGGGTGTTCCAGCTGGCGCTGGACGAGTTCCAGAAGTTTCTGGCACGGCACCTGCAGTCGCAGGGCCAGACCGGGCGGGTGGTCAGCCTGGCCCAGCAGGTCGAGCAAAAGGAAACCCTGGCGGTGCAGTACACCATCGAGATGCGCAAGCAACTCAATGACATGCCGGTGCACGACAGCATCCGCCATTTCCTGTTCAAGGTGTGGGCAGAGGTGCTGGCCATTGCCACCGTGAAGTTTGGCCCGCAGCACGAAACCATGCTGGCCCTCAAGCAGGCGGCCTCCGACCTGGTCTGGGCGGCCAGTGGCAAGCCCACACGGGCCGAGCGCTCGCAGGTGATTGCACAACTCCCCGGCTTGCTGACCCGCCTGCGCAAGGGCATGACCCTGATGGGCATGGACAACGCCACACAGGACGAAGAGGTCAAGGCCATCAGTGCCATCCTGGCCGATGCCTTCATGTCGAAAACCGAAACGATACCGGCCGACCAACTCGCGGCGGTGACGCGCAACCTGTCCAACCTAGAGGACTTCCTGCCGCTGAGCGACGACAGCGACCTGGAGCTGGACCAGGACAGCATCGAACTGATCACCGGTATCGATGCGTCAAACATTGAAGTCATCACCCACGGCGGTGCAGCCCCAGCCCATGCCGTCAGGGCCTGGGCCAATGAGCTGCAGCTGGGCACCTGGCTGCGCATGGACCACAACCACCACGTGTCCCAGGTGCAGTTGGCCTGGCGCAGCGAGCGGGGACAGCTGTGCCTGTTTGTGACGGCACGCCAGCGCTACTACCTCATGCAGTCGGCGCGGGTTGCCTCCTACCTGCAAGCCGGTCTGCTGGTGCCTGTGGAGGATGAATCGCTGACGGTACGCGCAACCCGATCGGCCCTTGAAAAACTCGACGCCAACCCGGAGCGCCTGCTGACCTGAGCCAGGACTGGGCGGTTCAGTCCCAGTGGCCGAGCGCCAAACCCTCAGGCGCGCACCAGGCGCTGGAACAGCCCGCCGGGCAGGCGGGCAACGTGCCCATCGAGCTCCAGTTCCATGAGCCAGGCCTGCAAGTCGGCAGCCACGTGTCCGCTGCGCGCCTGCAGCGCGTCCAGGCTCAGGGGGTCAAACCCCATGGTCTGCAGCACCTTCCCCGGCACGCCTGGCACCGTGTCGAGGGCCGCGACGAGCAACCCTTCTGGCGCAGAACCCACGGCATTGGCTGGCAGAGCCCCGGCACCCTGGCGGCCCGGTGCATCCGGTGCGGCTGTTGCGTCCGGTGCCATGACCAGACGCATGTCCTCCAACACGTCTTGTGCGGTTTCCACCAGCTTGGCCCCCTGGCGAATGAGCGCATGGCAGCCCTTGGCCAGGGTGGAGTGGATGGAGCCGGGAATGGCAAACACCTCCCGCCCCATGTCGGCAGCCAACTGGGCGGTGATGAGCGAGCCCGACGCCAGCGCGGCCTCCACCACCAGGGTGCCCTGCGACAGACCCGCGATGATGCGGTTGCGCTTGGGAAAGTGGGAGGGGTTGGGTGGTGAGCCCAGCGCGAACTCGCTCAGCAACAGGCCTTGCTGGGCAATCCGGTGCGCCAGCGCGAGGTGGCGGCGCGGGTACACCCGGTCCAGCCCCGTGCCCACCACCGCGATGGTGGTCCCGCCACCGTCCAGCGCACCCTCATGGGCGGCGCCATCGATGCCAAGCGCCAGGCCGGACACGATGCACACCCCTGCGGCCCCGAGGGCACGCCCCATCTGCCCGGCATTGAGCACCCCCTGGGCCGTCGGGTTGCGGCTGCCCACCACTGCCAGGCGCTGGGGATGAGCCAGCAACTCAACCCGCCCCTGCCAGTACAGCAACAGGGGTGGATCGGCCATTTCCAGCAGCTCCACGGGATAGCGGGGGTCGGTGAGGGTCAGTACACCCCGGTCGGGGGCGGCCGCCAGCCACTGCCGGGTGGTGGCGCACAGCTCGGCCAAGTCCGCAGGCTCAGCCCGCAATGCCGCGCTGCGGGCCTGACCCACGGCCTCCTTGAGCACCTGGGGAAGCTGCGCAAACACCTGCTCGGGACTGCCAAAACAGGCCAGCAGCTCGCGGGCGGTGATGTCACCCACGCCAGGGGTGAGGCTCAGCCTCAGCCACGCGCGCAAATCGCCAGGCTCAGGGGTTGGCAAACCGGTCTCCCACCTTCACCTCGTCGGTGATGTCCAGCACCAGGGCGTAAGACAAGCGCTCGAACACCCGGAAAACCACCATCAGCCCATTGCGCTCGTTGGGCAGACCGATGGAGGTGCGGGCTGGATCGGTGCGGTCCACCATGCGGATGCCGTCTTTGAGCAGCATGAGCACATGGCCCTCTTCCATGCCTTGCTCGCGGCCCCGGTTGATGGCCACCACTTGGTTTTGCCCGGCAAACTGCACCGCATTGCCATACACCGAGGCCACCTGCCCCGACAGAGGCTCGGACGGCGCACGCGGCACAAAGGCCACATGCTCGCGCGGTGGCTCGGGCAGCAAGCGGTCACCAATGCGCACCTCTTCGCGCACCGACAAAATGTCCAGCGAGGCAGGCACGGCCTCCAGGCGGCGCTCTTTGCCGTCACGGCCCGCTTCGCGCAGAGACTCCGGGCTCAACAGCCTGGCCTTGCCCACAAACTGCGACTCAAAGCCCAACACCTGCCCGGTTTGTGGGTCCTTCAGGGGCTTGGCGGTGCGGAACACGCGGTACAGCCGACTGCTGCCAGGCTCCATCGACAGGCCGTTGTCCTGCGCCTGGGGCCCCAGGGTGGTGCGGGCATAGGCCCGGTCACCGGGGCTGAGCAGCACCCGCTCACGCTGGGTGGCCACAATGCGTGGGGCCTGCGCAAAGGCGACCTCGTCCACCACCAGCATGTCGGCCAGGAAGGGTTCGATCGCCTGCAGGGAAATGGGCGGAATCGCCGCTTCCGACACGGACTCGTACCGCGTGCGCGGCGACACCCGCACTGTGGGCGGCTCTGTATCGGTGCCCGCGAGTTTGAGCAGTGCACGCCCACTGGAGGTGTCCAGCGTCAGCACCTGGCCCGGGTAGATGCGGTGCGGGTTGCGAACCTCAGCCAGGTTCATGCCCCACAGCTCTGGCCAGCGCCAGGGGCTGCGCAAAAACAAGCCCGCCACCGCCCACAAGGTGTCCCCCCGTTGGACAGTGTGGCTGGCGGGTGCGTTGTCGGCCAACTCGGTCAGCGCCACCCCGGCCTGCGCCACCTGCTGTGCGGTGGCCCGCTGCGCCGGGGTCACCGGCAGTGGCTGCGCCCAGGTGGCAGTGGCACCCAGCATGGCCACCGCCAGGCCCAACTGGGCCAACCCGCGCCAGGTCGGCCCGGCAGGCCCTGCACAACGGACAGTCGGCGACCCCACGGTGGCGACAGGGGCAAAAAGTAGGTGGTTCATGGGCATGGGGCAGTGGGTGACGTCGGGGGGCAGAATACCGCGCTCAGGGGCAAGCGCCACCCGCCATTCTGGCAAGGCGCAGCCCCGAATTTTCAGCGCATGCCACCGATTAGGCAACGCCATTGCCCCGAAGGCTGGGGCTGGCCCGCCAAAAGTGGCGAAAATACCGTTTCTTGCGTCGGACTGACGCTCGGTGCCTGCGCACCGGCCACCCACCCTCCCCTCGTTGTCCACCTGCTCGCCACCGCTGCCATGTCTTTGCTGCCCATCCTGCGCTTCCCCGACCCCCGATTGCACACCGTGGCCCGCCCCGTGACGGGGGTGGACGCCGCGCTGCAACCCCTGATTGACGACATGCTGGCCACCATGTACGACGCCAACGGCATCGGGCTGGCGGCCACTCAGGTCAATGTGCACCAGCGCCTCATCGTCATCGACGTCAGCGAGGAGCGCAACCAGCCGCTGGTGCTCATCAACCCCGAACTGGAATGGGCCAGCCCCGAGCGGCACAAGGGCGAAGAGGGTTGCCTGTCGGTGCCGGGCATCTACGACGGCGTGGAGCGCTCGGTGGCGGTGCGGGTGCGGGCGCTGGACCGCCACGGCCAGCCCCAGACCCTGGAGGCCGACGGTTTGCTGGCGGTGTGCATCCAGCACGAGATGGACCACCTCATGGGCAAGGTGTTTGTGGAGTACCTGTCGCCCCTCAAACGCAACCGCATCAAGACCAAGCTGCTCAAGGAGCAGCGCGACGAGGCCCGTGACGACCACGGCCCGGCGGGTCGGCTCTGATGGACCAGCCACTGAACGACAACCCCGCACCCCAGCGCCAGCCCGGCAACGGCTTGCGGGTGGCCTTTGCCGGCACCCCCGAATTTGCCAGTGTGGCGCTGGAACACCTGCTGGCCGCGGGCTTTGAGGTGGTGCTGGTGCTCTCGCAGCCCGACCGGCCCGCCGGGCGGGGCATGAAGCTGCAGGCCTCGCCCGTCAAACAATGTGCGCTGACACACCAGCTGCCTGTGGCCCAGCCCCGCAGCCTGCGCGTGGATGGCAAGTTTCCCGACGAGGCGGCTGCCGCCCGCGACGCCTTGCTGGCCGCACGCCCCGATGTGCTGGTGGTGGCGGCCTACGGCCTCATCCTGCCGCAGTGGGTGCTGGACCTGCCCCGCCTGGGTTGCCTCAACATCCACGCCTCGCTGCTGCCGCGCTGGCGGGGTGCGGCCCCCATCCACCGGGCCATTGAGGCGGGTGACACCGAGACGGGCATCACCATCATGCAAATGGATGCGGGCCTGGACACCGGCGACATGCTGGTGCGAGAGCCCCTGGCCATTTCACCGACGGACACCACGGCCAGCCTGCACGATCGGTTGGCCAGCCTGGGCGGGCGGCTGATGGTGGAAACACTGGAATTGGCCGCCTGTGGTGGGCTGCATCCCGTGCCCCAACCCGCCCAGGGGGTGACCTACGCACACAAAATCGAGAAGGCCGAGGCCCTGCTGGACTGGACACTCCCTGCCGACACCCTGGCACGCCGGGTGCGCGCCTTTGACCCATTTCCGGGCGCCAGCACCCTGTGGCGCGGCGAGTCCCTGAAAATATGGGGGGCGCACACGGACAAACAGATTGATAGCAAACAAACCAATGAAATCAAGCGCTACGGGCATATTTTGTTCATAAATTCACTGGGGATTGGCGTGACCACCGGGCAAGGCACCCTGGTGCTGACCCGACTGCAGCGGGCCGGGGGCAAGCGCCTGTCGGCGGCCGACTTCGTGCGCGGCTGCCCGGTGGCGGTGGGGGATGTGCTGGGGGATGCGTCAGGTGATGCAACAGGCAGCGGGCCGAGCGACAGCCACACCCCCTGCGCAGCCTGACCCACTGACTGGCCCGCCATGTTTTTCAAACCCTCCCACTTCCGCCACCCCGACTACTGGGCGGGTGTGCGCGACCTCGCCAGTGTGGCCACCGGCATCGGCGCGTGGGGGCTGATGACGGGGGTGGCCATGGTCAAGTCCGGCATGAGCGTGGTCGAGGCCGTGGCCATGACGCTGCTGGTGTTTGCAGGCAGCGCCCAACTGGCCGCCATGCCGCTGATTGCCTCGGGCGCGCCGCTGTGGGTGATTCTGGCCACCGCGTTTTGCGTCAACCTGCGCTTTGTGGTGTTTTCGGCGCACCTGCGCCCCTATGTCATGCACCTGCCGCTGCGCGAGCGCCTGGTCACCGGCTACCTCACCGCCGACCTCAGCTACGTGTTCTTTGCCAAGCGTTACCCGCACGCGCCCACATCGGGCACATCGGCAGCCGAGCTGCTGGCCCAGCAGGCCTACCTGGCGGGCAACAGCGGCATCAACTGGGTGGCCTGGATAGGGGCCAGCCTGGTGGGCATTGCGCTGGCCAACGTCATTCCCACCGAATGGGGCCTGGGTTTTGCGGGCATCCTGGCGCTGCTGGGTGTCATGCTGTCGCTGGCCACGTCGCCGCTGCGGGTGGTGTCGCTGGCGGTGTCGGGGGCTGCTGCGGTGGCGGCCTATGCCCTGCCCCTGAAGCTGAACATCGTCGTGGCCATTGCAGTGGCAGTGGTGTTTTCGCTGGTGATGGACGCACAACGGCAAGGTGCCCGCCATGGGTGAGACCGACGCCTTCACCCTGCTGACCATCGTGTGCCTGGCCGGGGTCACGGTGCTGACCCGCTGCCTGTTTTTTCTGTCGGACAAACCGTGGACGCTGCCGGGCTGGGCACAGCGCGGCCTGCAGTACGCGCCCATTGCCGCACTGGGCGCGGTGGTGGTGCCCGAGGTGGTCATGACCCAAGGCCAGCTGATTGGCACCTGGCAAGACGCGCGGGTGTTTGCGGTGGCGGCTGGGGCCACCTGGTTTTTTTACCGGCGCGGGGTGCTGGGCACCATTGTGGTCGGCATGGCGGTGTACCTGCCGCTGCGCCTGGGCCTGGGGTGGTAGACACAGGTCGCCTGGGCTAGCAACGGCGGCTGCAACGGGGCTGGCTTAAGCCGGGCTTCAGGTGGCCTGGGTACGGTGTGGGGTGTGTGACGCTGTGCGTTGGCACCTGTTCACCGACTCAACCATTTGCCCGGCATGTCCCTATCCCCCCTGCGCACCTTCCCTGTAGGCACCGCCGCCGCCCCTCTTGGCAACACCCCCACCCGCGGCGGCGCAGGCATGGCCTGGCACTGGCAGGTGCTGGTGCTGGGCCTCTGGCTGACCACCATCGGCAACGCGGCGCTGTGGCAGCAGCTGTGGGCCTTGCCCGAGGTAGGGGGCTGGCGAGGGGTACGCTTCATGCTGGGCATGGGCGGGTTGGTGTTTGGGGTGCTGGTGGCGCTGATGGCCTTGTTCGCCTGGCCCCGTGTGTTCAAGCCTGCGGCCACGCTGCTGCTGCTGGCCGCAGCGGCGGCCACACACTTCATGCTGGTGTACTCGGCGCTGATCGACTCGACCATGCTCGTCAACGTGCTGCACACCGACGCCAGGGAGGCAGGCGACCTGATGTCGATGCGCTTCGCGCTGACCATGCTGGGCTTGGGTGTGCTGCCCAGCCTCTGGCTGTGGCGCCAACCCACCCCCACTGCCCGCTGGTACCGCCGGGCGCTGGCCAACCTGGGCATGGCAACGGTGGGCCTGCTGGTGGCGGGGCTGGCACTGTTTGTCGTGTTCCAGGACTTTGCCTCCGTCATGCGCAACCACAAGCAGGTGCGCTACCTCATCAACCCGCTCAACTCGGTGTATGCGGTGGGCAAGGTGGTGGCAGACCAGGCACCCCGCACCCAGCAACCGCTGCAGGCCGTGGCTGTCGATGCCCAGCTTGGCCCCAGCTACGCGGGGCAAACCGCCCCACCGCTGCTGGTGATCGTGGTGGGTGAAACCGCCAGAGCCACCAACTTTGGCCTGGGCGGCTACGGGCGGGACACCACGCCCCAACTGCGGGAGCTGGCCAACCAAGGTCAGCTGACCTACTTCAACAACGCATGGTCGTGCGGCACCAACACCCAGGCCTCGGTGCCTTGCATGTTTTCGCACCTGGGCAAGGCCGGTTTCGAGGGCAACCCGGAGCGCTTTGACAACCTGCTGGACGTGCTGCAGCGCGCTGGGCTGGCGGTGGTGTGGATCGACAACCAATCGGGCTGCAAAGGCCTGTGCGAACGCGTTCCCAACGTGAACACCCGCGAGTCACCAGACCCCCGCTTGTGCCCACAAGGCGAATGCGACGACACCATCATGATCCCCACCATGGAGCGTGCGCTGCAGGCTTTGCCTCCCGAGCGCACCACCAAAGGCACAGTGGTGGTGCTGCACCAGATGGGCAGCCACGGCCCGGCCTACTTCAAACGCGCACCTGAGCGGCTCAAGGCCTACATGCCCGAATGCGCCAGCACCGCGCTGCAAGACTGCTCGCGCGACGAGGTGGTCAATGCCTACGACAACTCCATTCGGGCCACCGATGACTTTCTGGCGCAAACCATTGGCTGGCTCCAGCGCCAGCCGGGCAGCACGGGTCTGCTCTACATTTCCGACCATGGCGAATCCCTTGGCGAAAACAACCTCTACCTGCACGGCCTGCCGTACGCCATGGCCCCCGATGACCAAAAGCATGTGCCCATGCTGACCTGGCTGTCCACCGGCCTGCAGCAGCGGCTGGCGTTGCCAATGGACTGCCTGGGCCACAAAGCCAGTGACCGGCTCACCCACGACCACCTGTTCCACAGCGTGCTGGGCCTGCTGGACGTACACACCACCGTCCACCAGCCCAAGCTGGATGTGTTCGCCTCCTGCAAAGCCACTGGAGCCGCGTCATGAGGGTGTTGCTGGCCGAAGACGACGACCTGCTGGGCTCAGGGCTGCGTGCGGGACTGCGCCAGCAGGGCTTCCAGGTGGACTGGGTGCGCGACGGACTGGCCGCCTCGTGCGAGCTGCGCACCGGCAACTACCTGGTCGCCGTGCTCGACTTGGGGCTGCCGCGCCAGGACGGCATGGACGTGATCACACAGGTGAGGGCCCAGGGCCTGCGCACGCCCATTCTGGTGCTGACGGCCCGCGACGCAGTGCCCGACCGCATCGCGGGCCTCGATGCCGGGGCGGACGACTACCTGGTCAAGCCCGTGGACCTGCACGAACTCTCCGCCAGGCTGCGGGCCCTGGTGCGCCGAGCCCACGGGCAACCGCAGCTGTGCCTGACCGTTGGCCCACTCAGCCTGGACCCGGCGGCCCACACCGTGACGGCGGGTGATCAGACACTGGACATCATGGGCCGCGAGTACGACCTGCTCCATGCGCTGCTGCTCAATGCGGGCCGTGTGCTCAGCCGCCAGCAGCTGGAGCAGCACCTCTACGACTGGGGGCACGAAGTCAGCAGCAACGCCATCGAGGTGCATGTGCACCACCTGCGCCGCAAACTGCCGCCGGGCACCATAGAAACCGTGCGTGGGGTGGGCTACATCATCCACAGGCAGGCAGCCCTATGAACCAGACGGCGGCACCGGGCGGCCCGTCGCTGAGAAACCGCCTGACCTGGACAGTGCTGGGCAGCGTGGGCCTGGTCTGGTTGGTGGTGATCGTGGTCACCTGGGTGGACACCCGTCACGAATTGGACGAGTTGCTCGATGCCCACCTGTCCCAGGCCGCGTCATTGCTGGTGTCCCGGCCGCTGGATGACCTCAACCGCACGGTGTTTCCCGATGCGCCTGTGCTGCACGAGTACCAATCCAGGGTGGTGGTGCAGGTCTGGCACCACGGCACGCTGGTGGTCCGCTCGGCCACCGCCCCGCTGCAACCACTGGCACCGAACGCGCAGCGGGGGCTGACAGAGGTCAGCCTGGACGGACAAAGCTGGCGGGTGTTCAGCGCCCCCGGTCGCGACCCCGACGTGGTGGTGCATGTGGCCGAACAGGCCGACTTGCGGGCCGACGTGCTGGACGCCAGCCTGCGCGGCGTGATTTGGCCTGTGGGCATTGCCCTGCCTTTGCTGGGGCTGGTCATCTGGTGGGCGGTGCGGCGTGCGGTGCAACCTTTGCAGTCCCTGGGCACCGTGGTGACGCAGCGCCCCCCAGGTGGGCTGGATCCGTTGCCCACACACGACGTTCCCCTGGAGGCGCGGCCCCTGGTGGACGCCCTGAACCGGCTGTTTGCCCGCACCGCCGAGCTGATGGATGCCGAGCGCCGCTTCACCGCCGACGCCGCGCACGAGCTGCGCACCCCCATGGCGGCCATCCGCATGCAGGCCCAGGTGGCCCAGGGAGCCACCCAGGCGGCTGAGCGCGACGATGCCCTGGCCGCCACCGTGCGAGGTTGCGACCGAGCCACCCACCTCATGGAGCAGCTGCTGCAACTGGCCCGGCTGGAGGGGCAAGACGCCCTGCCAAGCGGCGGCTGCGACCTCAGCGCTTGCATTCGGGCGGTACTGAACGACCTGCAACCCATGGCCCTGCGGCGGAGCCAGCATCTGCACTGGGCGCCACCAGCGGCGGCTGCAACAAGCGACCAGCCGGTGGCGTGGGTGGAGTCACCGGCTGGCCTGACCACTGTGTTGGTGCGCAACCTGGTGGACAACGCCTTGCGCTACAGCCCGCCGGGCGGCCGTGTGCGGCTGCGAATCGAAACACCCGCAGGCCTGCATGCGGCACCGGTGCGCCTGGTGCTGCAAGACAGTGGGCCAGGGCTCTCGCCCGCCGATCTGGCCCGCCTGGGTGAGCGGTTTTTCCGGGTACTGGGCAGTGGCGAGGCAGGCAGCGGGCTGGGCTGGTCCATCGTGACCCGCATTGCCAGGCTGTATGGCCTGACGGTGGCGGTGACACGCAGCGCAGAACTGGGTGGGCTGCGTGTCAGCGTGACATGGCCCACCACCGAAAGTCAAAAGTAACCATAGCTGCAAACCATTACACAGCAACCGATCCAGGCATATTTTTTTAATATTTCCTAAACACGTGGCCCATCCACTCGCCCACCCTGCCCGGCACAAGCTGCTGCTGGCCCTCTTGCTATCGGGCCTGGGAGTGCTCGCGCTCGATGCCCTGGGCCTGGACCTGCCCTTGGCCCGCTGGCTGGGCAATGGGCAAGGCTTTCCCCTGAGGGACCACTGGGTGCTGAGCACTGTGCTGCACAGCGGGGCAAGGTCGGTGGGCTGGCTGGTGCTGTTGGCGCTGACCCTGTGCACCGTTCGACCCGTGGGCATATTCGCGGCCATGGCCCACCGCGAGCGCGTCTGGATGGTCGCCAGCATCTGGTTGTCCGTCGTGCTGATCGCAGTTGTCAAGGGCATCAGCACCAGCGCATGCCCTTGGGACCTGGTTGAATTTGGAGGAACTACCCCCTACCTGTCCCACTGGTCCTGGCTCACAGGACCGGCAGCCTCAGCGTCGGGCGGACACTGCTTTCCGGCGGGCCATGCCTCCACCGCCTTTGCGTTTCTGGCGGTACCGCTGTGGCTTCATCGGGTTCAGCCCACGTGGGCATGGCGGTCCCTGTGGGGTATTTTGGCCACTGGCCTGGTACTGGGCGTGGCCCAGCAGGTGCGGGGGGCCCACTTTCTCAGCCACACACTCTGGAGTGCCTGGCTGTGCGCAGCGGTGGCCCTGGCCGCCTTCCTGGGGGCTGGGCAGCGTCAAGGGCGCGAGATATAGGCCGACAGGGCGGTCCGCGCCAGCGCAGCGCCGTGCGCCAGGTCTGGCATGAGTGCGCGGCAGGCGGCCAAATCGCCAGCCAGGGCGTGCTTCTCCATGTCGGACGCCAGCTGGGACAGCGCCTTGGCCCCCAGGTTGCCCGAGCTGCCCTTGAGCGAATGGGCGGCTGCACGAACGGCGGCGGCGTCGCCATCCAAGCCTTGGCCAACAGCCGCCACCTCGCCGTCCAGTCCATCGAGGAAAGATTGGATGATCTCGCCCAGCGCATCACTGAGCATGTCTTTGAGGTCGTCAAGCGCGACCAGGTCCAGAACGGCCAAATTGACGGAAGGAGAACTGCTCATAGGAATACGTTGGCTACAGGTTGAAAAGGAACTGCCATGACCGCCCAACAAGTTGCTTCAGCCCATGGCCTGGCAGCCTGTAAGGCATTCGGCATCGAAGCGAAATCAGGCCCCAGCAAGGCCAGCCTTTTGCTGCCGCCGTCGGCCTGCAGCCGATGCCTCCAGAAAGTCCGACAGGCTGCCGGACATTCCTGAGTTCATCTTAGCGGCTTTCCTGTATGCAACCCGACCAACAGCCCGTCTGAAACACCACCCGCGTAAGGTGATCGTGGATGCGCCGTCGCCAACCAACAGCACGCCGGGCACCAGGGTGGCCACACCCTGCGGACAGGCTTCATTCGGGCTTGGTCGAGAAAAACAGGCAGGACAGCAGGCGGCGCATCCGGATCGAACCACAGCAGGGGATATCTGGCGGCTTTGCCGAACACAACCCCTGGCCGAGTGAGCGCTGCCAAGACATCTGGGCCGAGATCCCACACACCTTCGGTGCGTTGTCGCCCGCAGGTGAAAGAAACATGCCATCAGCGTCGGCGGAGCTGCGCTTTCGTTCGCTGCCACACAGAGGGAAACCAGCGCCATGCATATGGTCGGCAAACCCAATCTGGCCGCAACGGCCGATGGCCCGCCAAACACCTCCAACCCCCCAACTTGGCATTGACCATGCAACTCACCAGCCGCCAACTGCTCACCCTGAGCAGCGCATTTTTGCTGCTGGCCCTTTGGGTGACAGGCATGTTCTGGTCGTTCGGCGAGATGGCTGACGCGACCGCCGAGCGCGCCCGGAACTTTCAGACCCGCATCGGCAGCACCGAGCTGCTGTCGTCTTTGCAGGATGCCGAAACGGCGCAACGCGGGTACATCCTGACGGGAGACCCTGTGTTTCTGGGTCCCTACGAAGCGGTCAATTCACACATCAAGAATGACCTGGCCCACCTGCGCCAGATGAACGCCAACCCGGCGGTGGCGATGCACCTGGATGCCATGGTGCCTCTGGTGGATGACAAGCTGCGTGACCTGGCGTCATCCATCGAAACCCGGCGCAGGCAGGGACAAGCAGCCGCCACCCAGCAAGTGGCAGAGGGGCATGGCAAGCGCCACATGGACGGCATTCGCAACGCCATGCGCAACGTTGACAAGGTGCTGGACGCGGCCATGTTGCAGTACGACACGCAGTTGAGACTGACCATGCGGCGGTTGTTCATCTTTCTGGTGTCGGCCGGGGTACTGGCGCTGGTCACCGCCCTCACCTTTGGCTTCGTGGCGTTGCGCAAGGCCAGGCAGCAACTCAGTGAACAGGTGGCACGGGAAACGGCGCACCTGCTGGCCATTCAGCAGCACACCAATGCCATGCTGCAACAGGCAAATGACAGCCTGCAGGCCAGCGAGGAAAAGCTGTCGGTCACGCTGTACTCCATTGGCGACGCCGTGATTGCCACCGACATCGCGGCACGGGTAACACTGATGAATGGCGCTGCCGAGAAGTTGACGGGCTGGTCGCAGGCCGACGCCCTGGGGGTTGATGTGACCGAAATATTCCACATCATCAACCGGGAAACACGCCTACCCGCACGGGTGCCGGTGGCAGATGCCCTCCGACACGGCAGAGTGCAGGACCTGGAAAACCACACCGTGCTGATTGCCAAAAATGGGACCGAGTGCGACATAGCCGACAGCTGCGCACCCATACGCGACCGGGACACACAGGTGATTGGCGCCGTGCTGGTGTTCAGGGACGTGACCAGGGAGTACGCACTTCAGCAGTCTTTGCAAGACAGCGCGGCCTTGGTCCAGACCATTCTGAACACCGTGACGGACGCCATCGTCACCCTGCACGCACGCACGCACGAGGTCGAAACCGTCAACCCCGCCGCCGAGCAGCTCTTTGGCTACGAAGCCGCCCACATGGTGGGGCGCAGGTTTGCGGTGTTTGTACCTGCGTTCGATCCTCTGCGCGACGCCAAGCCGACTGGCCTGACCCTCCCCGGCAGCAAGCCTTCGGCCCATACACCCGTCGATGTCACCGGGCAACGCCAGGACGGCTCAGCCGTGGCGTTGGAGTTGCTGGTGAGCCAGATGGTGCTCAAGGGGGAGCGGTACCTGACCTGCGTGCTGCGTGACATCACGGCGCGCAAACAGGTCGAAACAGAAAAAGCACGGCTGGACGGCGTCCTGGCCCAAAGCGGGCGGGAGCTTGCGGTGGCCAAAGTGGCTGCAGAACAGGCCAGCCAGGCCAAGTCGGACTTTCTGTCGAGCATGAGCCACGAAATACGCACACCCATGAACGCCATCATCGGCATGTCGCACCTGGCGCTGCGCACCGATTTGACACCGCGCCAGAGCAACTACATCCACAAAATCCAGGGTGCCGGCCGCCACTTGCTGAACATCATCAACGACATCCTGGACATCGCCAAGATCGAGTCCGGCAAGATGACGGTGGAGCACATCGAGTTCGACCTGGAAAAGGTGCTGGATACCGTCTCGGGCCTGATTGCCGAAAAAACGACGGACAAGGGGCTGGAGTTCGTCATCGACATCGAGCCGCAGGTGCCTGTCAGGCTGGTAGGCGACCCGCTGCGGCTGGGCCAGGTGCTGATCAACCTGAGCAACAACGCCGTGAAATTCACCGACCACGGCGAGGTGACCATCACCATCCGCGTGCAAGCGGAATCGGACCACGATGTGCTGCTGCGCTTCATGGTGCATGACACGGGCATTGGCATGTCGCACGAGCAGCAGGGCCGGTTGTTTGAAAACTTTTCGCAAGCCGACAACTCGGTCACGCGCAAGTTCGGCGGTACCGGCCTGGGGTTGTCGATATCCAAAAAAATGGCCGAACTCATGGACGGGGAAGTCGGCGTTGAAAGCCAGCCCGATGTGGGCAGCACGTTCTGGTTCACAGCGCGTTTGGGCAAGGGCAGCACACAGCCACACCAACGCATGCTGACAGCCGACCTGGCAGGCAAGCGCGTGCTGGTGGTTGATGACAACGCAAATGCGCGCCTGGTGCTGCACGGGCTACTTGCTGGCATGAATTTTTGCGTCGAACAGGCATCTTCAGGCCAGGCTGGCCTGGACGCTGTCGCCAGCGCAGCCGCACAAAGCAAGCCGTTTGACATCGTGTTCCTTGACTGGCAAATGCCGGGCATGGACGGCAACGAGGTGGCCAAGCGCATCAACGCCCTGGCGCTGACATGCGCCCCGCGCATGATCATGGTGACAGCCTTCGGACGAGACGAAGTCCTTCAGGGTGCGCAGGATGCAGGCGTTGAAGACGTGCTGGTCAAGCCGGTGAGTGCGTCGGTGTTGTTTGAAAGCATTGCCCGTCTGTTGGGCCCTGTCGGTGCCGACGCCCCAGCCCTGGCGGACGAACACCTGGAAGGCGCGACATTCAAACGACTGTCCACCATTGCAGGCGCGCGCATTCTGCTGGTGGAAGACAATGAGCTCAACCAGGAAGTGGCCCTGGAGCTGCTGCGGGAAGCGGGGCTGGTGGTGGACTTGGCCGAGAACGGCCAGGTGGCGCTGAGCCTGCTCGCCACACACACCTACGACCTGGTGCTGATGGACATGCAGATGCCGGTGATGGATGGCGTGACCGCCACCCTGGCCATACGAAAGCAGCCTCAGTGGCACACGCTGCCCGTGCTGGCCATGACGGCCAACGCCCTGCAGGCGGACCGCGACCATTGCCTGGCTGCCGGCATGAACGACCACATTGCCAAACCCATTGAGCCAGAAGACCTTTGGAAGGCCCTGTTGCAGTGGATTGCACCGCGTCAGCCTGCCAGCCCCAGCCCGCCAGGCGCCCCCGAAGCAGACCAAACTGTGCAGCTTCCACCCCCCATTGACGGCCTGGACATGGGGGCGGGTCTGCGGCGTGTACTGGGGAAAAAAGCGGTGTATCTGGCTTTGCTGCGCCGCTTTGCCGCAGCACAACAACCAACCATGAACGACATCGGCAACGCGCTGATGGCCAATGACAAGCCGACGGCTGAACGGCTGGCCCACACCTTGAAAGGTTCCAGCGGAACCATAGGTGCGACAGGGGTGCAGCGACAGGCCGCGCAGCTCGAAGCGGCCATCCGCCTGGGCAGCGTACCTGAAGACGTTGAGACGCAACTAGCGGCCTTGCGAGCACCACTGGGTGATTTGCTGGCCGCCCTGAAAGGTGCGTTGTCTGCCGAGACACCGGCAGTGCCGAATTCAATTGCGCCTGGTGCATCGAGGCAAGTGTGCGACCAATTGGCTGCTTTTCTGGCAGAGGGCGACTCGGAGGCGTCAGACGTGTTCGAGACCCACGCAAACGAGCTTGCCGCCGCGTTTCCAGCGCAGTTTGCAGCGTTGGCCGCTGCCATGCGGGCATTTGACTTTCCCGCTGCGCTGGCCACGCTGCATGCGGCCATTGGCACCCTGCCAGACAGTGGCACCTCATGAATGACCTGAACGGCGCCATCAAACACACGGTACTGGTGGTCGATGACACGCCGGACAACCTGTTCCTGATGAAAAACCTGCTGCAAAGCCACTACCGGGTGAAGCTGGCGACCTCGGGGGAACAGGCCCTGAACATTGCGGCGGCGAACTCGCCACCCGACATGATTCTGCTGGACATCATGATGCCGGGCATGGATGGCTACGAGGTGTGCAGGCAACTGAAGCACGACGCCCGCACCGCGACCATCCCGGTCATTTTTCTGACTTCGCGCGCAGACATCGAAGACGAAGAAAAAGGCCTGGAGCTGGGTGCGGTGGACTACATCACCAAACCGATTTGCCCGCCCATCGTCCTGGCGCGGGTCAAAAGTCACCTGGCACTGAAGGTGATCGATGATTTTCTGCGTGACCAGAACCACCAGCTGGAACTTGAAGTGGCCAAGCGTGTGCTGGAGGTCACAGCCATACAGGATGTGACGATTCTGGTGTTGGCATCGCTGGCCGAAACCCGTGACAACGACACGGGCAACCACCTTCGCCGCACCCAGTTTTACGTGAAGGCACTGGCCGACAAACTGCGCGACCACCCGCGCTTTGCGGCCTTCCTGACCCCTGCCACCATTCAGGCCATTTTCAAATCCGCCCCGCTGCACGACATCGGCAAGGTCGGCATTCCCGACCACATCCTGCTGAAGCCGGGACGGCTGGAGCCGCATGAGTTCGAGGTTATGAAAACCCACACCACGCTGGGCTACAACGCCATTCAACAGGCAGAACGTGCGCTGGGCACCCCCGTGCCGTTCCTGTCATTTGCCATGGACATCGCGCTGTCTCACCAGGAAAAATGGGATGGCAGCGGCTACCCGCAGGGGCTGGCTGGCGATGCCATTCCCATCGCGGCGCGTCTGATGGCGGTGGCAGATGTGTATGACGCACTGATTTGCCGGCGCGTGTACAAGGCGCCCATGCCGCACGACAGCGCCGTGAAGATCATGCGGGAAGGCCGTGGCACCCACTTTGACGCAGACGTGCTCGATGCCTTCATCAACAGCCAGACAGAGTTTGTGGCCATTGCAGAACGCTTCACCGACACGGATGCCGATCTGGCCCGTCTGGGGACAGCATCGACACAATCAACCTGAGCGCAGATCGGTCGCAGCAGCAACCTACGGGCATGACAAACGCAGAAGGCCTGCGCCCTGCTGGGTGTGACAGCGCACCGACAAGCGCGTACCTGACGTGCAACATGGCCTTCACGCCAGTGCGACTTTTCCACTGGCAACGAAAGCGCCCATGTCCTCCCTTCAGTTTTCCGCCCTTGCCGCACTGGTTGTTTGTCCCGCCGTTCTGGCGGCCGCCCCGCCCGTTGCGGGGGGGCTGATGCAGCAAATCGTGCCCGTGGCAACCAGCCCGGAGGTGCCGCGCCCAAGCAGCCTTGGTGCCACCCAGGCCAACCCGACACCCGCACCCGACACACGGGTGGGCAACACCACACTGCTGGTCAAACACCTCCGTGTCAGCGGGTCAACGGTGTACCCCGAGCGCGACTTGCTGGCGTTGACCGGCTTCCAACCGGGCTCAAGCCTGACGCTGACCGAGCTGCAGGCCATGGCGACCAGGGTGACCGATCACTACCGCCGCAACGGCTACTTCGTGGCAAGGGCCTACCTGCCCGCACAGGACATCCAGAACGGTGAGGTCACGATTGAGGTGATTGAAGGGCGGTACGGCCAAGTCAGCGTGAGCGACTCCGCCGGCCTGTCGCCTGCGGTGACCGCAGGCATTCTGGACGGCGTCAACCCAGGCGAACCCGTGGCCGCCGATGTGCTGGAAAGTCGGCTGCTGATGCTGTCCGATCTGCCAGGTGTGAATGTGCGCTCCACCCTGGTGCCCGGTGCCTCGCTGGGCGCGTCGGACCTGATGGTGGAGGTGACACCGGGCAAGCGCGTGAGTGGTCACATCGACATCGACAACGCAGGCAACCGCTACACCGGCGTGGGCCGACTGGGGGCCACCCTGAACCTCAACAACCTGGCTGGCCGGGGTGATGTGGCCAGCCTGCGGGCCATGACATCGGGCTCGGGCCTGGACTATGCACGGGCCTCGTACCAGATGCAGTTTGGCAAGGCACGGGCGGGCGTGGCGTACAGCCACATGGGCTATTCGCTGGGCCATGAGTTCGATGCACTGGGTGCCACCGGCACAGCCCGCATTGCCAGCGTGTTTGGCAGCTACCCGCTGGTGCGGTCGCGGTCGGCCAACCTGAACGCAGGTCTGGCGCTGGACAGCAAGGTGTTTGACGACCACATGGCCAGCACGCAGTCATCGGCCCGCAAAAAGTCCCAGGCACTCATGGCCAGCCTGTATGGCGACCAGCAGGACAGACAGGGCATCAGCACCTACTCGCTCACCTGGACAGCCGGCAACATTGACCTGCACAACCCGGTTGCCCGCAGCATCGACGCTGCCACCGCGCGCAGCAACGGGCATTTCAACAAGCTGGGCTTCGGCGCCAGCCGATTGCAAAGCCTGACCGACACGCTGTCGGTGTACGGGGCCATCAACGGCCAGTTCAGCAACGAAAACCTGGACGTGTCGGAAAAAATGGAACTGGGTGGCATGTACGCCGTGCGCGCCTACCCGGAAGGCGAGGCCTATGGCGACCAGGGTTATGTGGTCACGCTGGAGGCGCGCTGGCGGGTGGCCCAGGCTGCCTGGGCCAGACCCAACCAGTTGTACCTGATCGCGTTCGTGGACGCGGGCACGGTGGAAGCCAACAAAAGGCCTTGGGATGCTGGCACCAACCGCCGCACGCTCAGCGGCGCAGGGGTGGGCGTGAACTGGACGGTGGCCAATGACCTGGTGGTCAGGGCGTACTACGCCCGCAAATTGGGCAATGAAGCAGCGACATCGGCCCCGGACAAGTCCGGGCGCTTCTGGATACAGGCTGTGAAGTACTTCTGAGCCTCCGCCTCCGCCCCTGGCTCTGCGCCAGCCAGCCCTTCTATTCCCCATTGGATGCCTGCGGGTACCTGAACATGAACCACATTTTTTTCTCCGTCTGGTGCGAGCAGTCACAGACGTTCGTCGCCGTTCCTGAAACCACCTCCAGCGCTGGCAAGCAAACCTCTGGCACCAGGGCCAGGCTGGCCGCGCCGCCTGTGTTCAGGCTACGCCATTTCGCGCTGGCGGTGGCGCTGAGCACCGGCACACTGGCACTCGCTGTGCCCACGGGCGGTGTGGTGACCACAGGGTCGGCCACGGTGGGTACATCAGCAGGCGTGACCACCATCGTGCAGGGCACGCCCAACGTCGTCATCAATTGGCAGAGCTTTGGCCTGGCCCCTGCCGAACAGGTCCGGTTTGTGCAGCCCGGCACCCACTCCATCGCGGTCAACCGCGTACTGGGCGCCGACCCTTCCGTCATATTGGGAACACTCACGGCCAATGGCAAGGTGTTCCTCGTCAACCCCAACGGCATCTTGTTTGGCCAGGGGGCGCAGGTCCATGTGGGTGGCCTGGTGGCATCCACCCTGCAACTGGCAGATGGCGATTTGTCCAGGGGCGAGTTCCGCTTTGCTGGCGACAGCACGGCATCGGTGGTCAACCAGGGGAACATCCGCGCCCAAGGTGGGCAGGTGGCTCTGTTGGGCGCCACCGTGCGCAACAGCGGCAACATCGTGGCCGACCTGGGGTCGGTGGCGCTGGCTGCAGGCAAGTCGATCACCTTGGATTTTGTGGGTGATGGCCTGCTGCAAGTGGCCGTGACCGAGGCCGCCCTGAATGCCTTGGTACACAACGGCGGGCTGGTGCAGGCCGATGGCGGCCAGATCGTGCTCAACGCCAATGCGGGCAGCGGACTGCTGCAAGGTGCCGTCAACCATACGGGCGTGCTGCAAGCACACAGCGTGGGCACCCGCAACGGCCGCATCACCCTGTTGGGCGGCGCTGAGACGGCTATTTTGGTGGGTGGTACCCTGGATGCATCCGGCCTGGCCACAGGCCAAATGGGCGGCACGGTCCATGTGCTGGGCGGCACGGTCAGTTTGAGTGGCGCACAGGTGCAGGCTTCCGGCGACGCAGGCGGTGGCACGGTGCTGGTGGGGGGCGACTACCAGGGGTCAGGACCCTTGCGCCGCGCCCAAAACACATCGCTGGACAGCGCCACGGCGGTCAAAGCCGATGCGATCACGGCGGGCCACGGCGGGCAGATTGTGGTGTGGTCAGACGGCCGCACCGATGTGGCGGGCGTGCTGTCTGCGCGCGGCGGCAGCCAGGCGGGTGACGGCGGCCTCATCGAAACCTCCGGCCACAAAGTATCGGTAGCCGGTGGCACCGAAGTGAACACATTGGCCCCGGCAGGCCAAACAGGCTTGTGGTTGCTGGACCCGCCAGACTACATCATTGCGGGCGCAGGCGGTGACGAAACGCCCGCCCAGGTGACCACCAGCCTGGCCGCCACCAACCGGCTGATCGTGGCAACCAACGACGTCGTGGTGGCCGACGCGCTCACCTGGACCACGGCACAAACGCTCACGCTGCGCGCGGGCAACAACGTCAACATCAATGCCGCAGTGACCGCCAGTACCGCCGGTTCAGGCATCGTGCTGGAGGCTGGCAACGATGTGAACGTGGCAGCAGCCATGACCGCCAGCGGCGCGGGCTCTGTGATTCGGATGACGGCAGTGCGCGATGTGACCGCGTCGGGCGTCGTCACCGCCAGCGCCAGCGGCGCATTGATCGAGATGAGCGCGGGCCGCAACACCAGTGTGGGTGTGGTTACGGCAGATGGCGGGGGGTCCATCAACCTCAAGGCCAGCAACAACGTCATCGTGAACGGTGCAGTGGGCGCAGACGGGGGCCCGGTCAGCCTGCGTGCTGACAACGACGGCACTGGCCCCGGCTTGGCGGGCGGCACAGTGGTGTTTGCCGGTGCGGGTGCGGTGAGTGCGCCCAACACCAGCATCCGCTTCAACCCCGACGGGTACGGCAACACCGGCGCAGAAATCGCGGCTTACGTCACCAAGGTCACCGGTGCACTGGATGCGCGCGCCTGGGTCTTTGGCCAGGGGGTTGACAAGGTGTACGACGGCAACGTGACCGACACCCTGGCGTTCAGGGGCACACCCACACTGGGTGGCGACGTCACCCTGGTGCCAGGCACAGCAGCGTTTGACACCAAAGACGTCGGCACCGGCAAAACCGTGACGTTCAGTGGTTACACGCTGGGCGGGGTCGATGTGGCCCGGTTTGACCTGTTCGCCGCAGCTGGGTTGACCACCGCCGACATCACCCCAGCCCCGCTGACTGTGACGGCCAGCGATGTGGTCAAGGCCTATGGCGACACACCCACGCTGAGCGGCTTCACATCCGCCGGACTGGTCAACGCCGAAACCATTGGCAGCGTGACCGAAACCAGCCCTGGCCAGATTGCCACGGCCAACGTGGCGGGCAGCCCGTATGCCATCACGCCCAGCGCGGCCACTGGCGGGACGTTTACCCCGTCGAACTACACCATCACCTACGTCAATGGCGTGCTCACCGTCACGCCTGTGGCGCTGACTGTGACGGCCAGCGATGTGGTCAAGGCCTATGGCGACACACCCACGCTGAGCGGCTTCACATCCGCCGGGCTGGTCAACGCCGAAACCATTGGCAGCGTGACCGAAACCAGCCCTGGCCAGATTGCCACGGCCAACGTGGCGGGCAGCCCCTACGCCATCACGCCCAGCGCGGCCACTGGCGGGACGTTTACCCCGTCGAACTACACCATCACCTACGTCAATGGCGTGCTCACCGTCACGCCTGTCGCTCCACCTGTTATCCCACCTGTGGTGCCGCCAGTCATTCCTCCTGTGATCCCGCCTGTTGTTCCACCGGTGGTGCCACCTGCAGTTCCACCCGGCCAAGTGCCTGAGGATGACCTGATTCCCCCAGTCGTGCCGCTTCGCGTGTTGCCGCCAGCCACGCCGCCGGAATTGCAAACACTGCTCATACCGCCGCCCATCACACCCATTGACCAGACAGTGCCTGCACCACCAGCCCTGCAAGCCCTGCCCCCTCAGCCGGCCCAACCGGCACCCTTGGTCCTGCCTGAACCCGCGCGCTCGCCAGCACCGCCCGTCAACCCGGCCCAGCGCCCGCCGAAGCAAGACAGAAATTGAACCCGGCAAGCTGGACGCGCGTTCAACGGCGTGGACAGGCAGTCTGCGCACTGCTGTGTACCGCTGCACTGGCCACTGCGTGGCCAATGGGGGTGGCCGCAGAGGGCCGCTTCGAAGACGAAGCCCCCCCCACCAGCGCGCCCGTGCACCACCGCACGGGTGTCTGGGGTGCCAGCCACAGCCACTCACTGCTGAGCTGGGTGCGCGTCACAGGTGACAACCTGGCGTTGCCGTTTATGGTGATTGACAAGACCGCTGCCACCGCCACCGTGTACAGCGGCCGCGGCACCTTGATCGGCACCGCCCCCGTCCTCGTTGGTTGGGCCATTGGCGATGGTTCGGTGCCGGGAATCGGCACGAAACGCCTGCAAGACATCTTGCCCACGGAGCGCACCACCCCTGCCGGGCGGTTTCCTTCGGCACTCGGTCGCAACCTGGCCGGGGGGGAGATACTCTGGATCGACTACGAAGGTGCCGTATCCATGCACCCTGTGGCCACCCACAACATCAAAGAGCGCAGAGCACAGCGCCTGGCCAGCCCGTCAGCGGCTGACAACCGCATTTCTTACGGTTGCGTCAATGTGTCGGGGGCTTTTTTTCGCTCGGTTGTGGTGCCCGCATTTCAAGCGAAGGGCGGAATTGTGTATGTACTGCCCGAGATCCAGTCCATGGCGCAGACCTTCGGCGACCATTGGCAGGCTGGGTCTTCGGTGGCGGAGGCAGAGCGGAGCGATTAAAGACACCGCCAGACGCACCAACGCACCAATGCCCCGGCGGGCCGAGGCCTACCGGGGCATTGGTGCGTCCAGACCCAGGCCGGGCCTGGGAGTGAGCAACTCAGGGACGAATGGCAATTTCGTTCTTCACAGCCTTGACGCCCTTGGCCTTCCAGGCCAACTTCTCGGCCGTGGCCTTTTCGGTGCTGTTCTTGGCAAAGCCCGACAACATGACGGTACCGTTCAGCGTTTCCACGCTGATGGCTGTGCCGTCCACGAACCGGTTGTCAAAAAAGTAGCTTTTGACGGTAGTGGTGATCGCGGTGTCGTCAATGTAGGCACCGACAGTCTCCTGCCCGCGCGTGACGGCGCAGCCTGATGTCACGACCAGTGCCAGGGCTGCCAGGCTGATGCCCAAAGCGGTGCGAATGTTGCGCATGGAATGACTCCTTCAATCGGGTCGTCTGCCGGGGCGGCAGCACTCAACCTTGGGAGCCAATTTAGTTCGCTGGTCGGGTTTGGTCTGTGCGCTCTCGCACGCAACGGCACCCCTTGCTGCCGCCCACCGCAGCCGGACCCTCATGCGAATTCCTGCTGTGTTCGCCACAGCACCGACACATGGGCCGCCACATCCCAAGCTGCAACGGTGTGCCCGGCCCGTGCTGTTTTCAGGCCGGGGTCCCACGCCATTTCCATCCAACACGCCATGCCAACGCTCACCACCCCCTACACCGCACCGCGTTCTGCCCTGTCAAGCCTGCCAACGTCACCATCTGCCGATACCCGACTGACCCTGGCCGCCATCCCCCCTGGTGCAACCGGGCAACCCCGGCGCCATGGCGGGCTGCTGGCCGCGCTGCTGGTGGCACCCGTGCTGCTGGGTGCTTGCGCCAGCAGTGTGCCCGTGCCCAACACACAACTGGCCGCTGCCCGAACCGCCGTGACCAGTGCAGCCAGCGCGGGTGCTGCCGACCTGGCTCCCACCGAGCTGGGCATGGCGCGCGACAAGCTCACACAGGCCAACGCCGCCGTGGCAGATCAAAACCTTGAGCGCGCCACCTTTCTGGCGCGCGAGTCCCAGGTGGATGCCAATCTGGCTGAAACCAAAGCCCGCAGCCTCAAGGCGCAAAAAGCCGCTGGCCAACTGGCCGAAGGCAACCGCGTGCTGCGCGAAGAGCTGCAGCGCTCTGCCAAGTAAAGCCCGCGCCACCCCACCCCTTCACACACCGACCCAGGACACACCATGACCACCCGCACCCCTTTCGGCCTTGCCCTGATCAGCATCGCGCTGCTGTCCGCCTGCAGCACCGTGCCCACGCCCAACCCGCAGCTGACCCAGGCCAAAAGTGACCTGAGCATGGTGCAAAGCGACCCGCGCACCAGCCGCATGGCAGCCACCGAGTTGCAACAGGCCATCGACTCACTCAACACCGCCAACGCGTCATGGGAGCGGGAGGCACCCACCGAACAGGTCAACCACCTGGCGTACCTGGCCCGCCAGCGCGTGGCCATTGCCCGTGAAACCGTTGCCATGCGCAGCGCCGAACAAGCCGCCAGCGAAACGGGTACCGACCGCACCCGCATTCAACTCGAAGCCCGCACCCAGGAGGTCAACAGCGCACAACGCCAGGCCGACGTGGCCAAGAGCGATGCACTGGCCGCCCAACAGGGCACCGAGAGGGCCCGCGCCGTGGCCACCGAAGCCCAGCTCCAGGCCGACCTGGCACAGGCTCAGAACCAGCAACTGCAAGAGCGGTTGCGCGAACTCAATGCCAAGCCCAGCCCCCAAGGTATCTTGCTGACGCTGGGCGACGTGCTGTTTGACACCGACAAAGCCCAGCTCAAACCCGCAGGCCTGCAGCTGGTGCGCCAGCTGGCAGTGGTTCTGCGCGACTACCCCACACACACCGCACAGGTCGATGGCTTCACCGACAGCACCGGCACCGAGGCCCACAACCTGACGCTGTCTGGCCAGCGTGCCGAGGCGGTGCGCAACGCCCTGGTGAGCGAAGGCGTGTCTTCCACACGGGTCACCACCCAGGCGCTCGGCACCAGCAACCCCGTGGCCAGCAACGCCACGGCCGATGGACGGCTGCTGAACCGGCGCGTTGAAATCATGCTGTCCAACGGGCGCGGGACGAACACCTTGCGCTGATTCCCCCTTGCATGGCCACCACACACCCAGCCAACGACGGATTCACCCGCCAGGACGTACCCCATGGACACCATTGACCACTACGCCACGCTGGGTGTGCCGCGCCATGCCGACACAGCCACCATCACCAAGGCCTTTCGCAAGCTGGCCCGCAAGAGCCACCCCGACCTGAACAAGGGCACAGACGCCGAAGTCCGCTTCAAGGCCGTGGCCGAAGCCTATGCCGTGCTGAAAAACCCCGAAAAGCGCGCCGCCTACGACAACCCGCCACCCGCCGAGCACGCCGGGCCGCGTGCGCGCCCACGCGCCACAGCGCCCGACAGCGACGAACTCGCCGACTGGCTGGCCGCGTTCACCCGCAACGCCCGTGGCGACACACCGGGCGCGCGCCCCTTTGGCGGTACAGACTGGCAAGCCCTGCCACAGGCCGGGCGCCACCTTGAACTCACCACCCACCTCAGCCTGCTCGACGCGCACAAAGGCACCACCATTCGGGTGAACGTGCCCAGCCACAAGGCAGGCCAAGGCAGCAGAAGCCTGGACGTGACCATTCCACCCGGCACCACCCACGGCCAAACCATGCGCCTGCGCGAGCAGGGCGAGCCCGGCCACCTGGGTGGCCCAGCCGGTGACGTGTACCTGCACATCGCCCTGGAACACGACCCCGTGTTCAGCGTGCACGGGCACGACCTGCACATGCCCGTAGCGCTGATGCCCTGGCAAGCGGTGCTGGGTGCCGAGGTGGAAGTGCCCACGCTGGACGGCCCGGTGCTGCTGACTGTGCCCGCCGCCACCCGCGCTGGCCGCAAATTCCGCCTGCGCGGGCGCGGGCTGGACAACCGCCAGGGCGGCCGGGGTGACCTGTATGCGCTGGTGCACATCGATGTGCCAGCCGTCTCGTCACCCGCCGAGCAAACGCTGTACCACGCCTTGTCGGAGGCGCACGCGCAGCGCGGCAGCACCTACGCGGAGCAGCCGCGCAGCACGTCGGCGGGAACTCCGGCGCGCGGGTTCACACCTGCGACTTGAAGTAGCTGAACGAGTGCACCAACGCGTCGCGCACTTTTTCCATTTCCGTCACCATCGCGTCCCAGCGGTCTTCGCCAGCGGACTTCAGTTCGTCCATCTTGGCTCTGGCCTGCGCCGACTGGGCACGCAATTCGGCCATGTCTTTCACGTAGGTGGCGCGCACGTTGGCCTGTGCCTCGGCGGCCTTGTTGCCCAGGTGCTCCATTTGAATGTTCAGTTCGTCGAGCTGGGTTTTCATTTTTTCAATGTAGGCTTCTCTGCTGATCATGGTGGGGGCTCCGTGTGGTTGATCGGGTTCATCCGGTGAGCGGCCAACCGGCCGACCTCCTGGACCCAACCCACAGACTAGGCTTTCGTCCTCAACCCGTCTGTGCGACACCCCACCCACCACAGCGCCCCACACGACCAGGCGGTGGATTATTTGTATAGCAAACTATTTCTACAAATCAAGCGCAAAAGGCACTTTTTGCATGGAATTTTGACCTCACCATAGTGAGCGGGTGACAAGCCCTCACCGGGGGTCACCTGGTTCAGGCAGGACCAGCGCGCAACACCCCGGCCTGAACCTCCACACCAAAGCCCCGGTAACCCAGAAAATTGCATTGGCCGTCCAGTACCGGCGTGCCGCTGACCCGGTACTGCTGGATCAATCCATTGGGCATGGTGCGGGTCAGCAGCACGTCCAGAAACGGGTTGCGTGACGAAATCCTGGCTTGCAGGTCGGCCCGCTCGGCAATGTTCCAGCCGTGCTGGTCAGTGGGGCATGCGGCGCTGTCCGGGTGGGTGGCCTCCACAGCCGCTTCCAACACCTTGGCGTCGGCGGTCAGGCCCAGAATTTCCAGCACCGGCCCCGACACGCGGGTGAATTCGCCCGCCTGGTTCTGCTCCCAGTGCCAGTCGGTGGACAGTTCGGTGAGCGCTTTGTAGCGCGCCTCGCTGTCACGCAACTCGGCCGTGCGCGCCAGCACCTGCTGCTCCAGATCGTGGTTGTGGCGGTCAAGTTGCTGGTACAGCAAGCGCACCAACAGCAGGTTGTGGATGCGGGTTTTCAGCTCCAACAGGTCAAACGGTTTGCTGACAAAGTCTTTGGCCCCGGCTTGCAGGGCACGCACCTTGTGGCCAGGCTGGGCGGTGATGACCAGCACCGGCAGGTAGTCGTTGACATGGGTTTCCTGCAGCTGCTCCATCACTTCAAAGCCGTCCATCACCGGCATGTGCAGGTCCAGCAGGATCAGGTCAAACGGGGTTTGCTGGTCGAGCGCGCACACCTCGGTGGGGTCGGTGGTGCTGCAGACCCGGGTGTAGCCCGCCGTCCCCAGCATGTCCTCCAGCAGGCTCACGTTGGCCGGCTGGTCGTCCACGATGAGGATGCGGGCGTCCAGAATGTTCCGGGCAGAGGGGATCATGGCGTGGTCTCATTGTTGTTGTCAGAAACGGTCTGGGCACTGGAGAACGCCAGTGCCGCATCAAGGGCGGCCAGCAGCTGCTGGACCTTGAAGGGTTTGGTCACGTAGTCAAAAAAGCCGGCATCCATGCATTTCTGAATGTCGCGTGGCACAGCGTTGGCACTGAGCGCAACGATGGGAATGTGCGCCGTGCCGGGGTCGGCCCGCAGAATGCGCATGGCATCGGTGCCGTTCAGGCCCGGCAGGTTGATGTCCATCAGCACCACCTCAGGCTGGTACACGCGGGCGTATTCGATGCCCAAGCTGGCATCGGGTGCGCCCAACAGGCGCCAGTCGGCACGGCGGGCAATCACCTGCGCCACCAGTTCGAGGTTGGCCGGGTTGTCCTCCACGTACAGCAGGGTGCGCAGCACCTGGGGCGCATCGGGGGTTTGCGCATGAAGGGCCATCCCACGTTCGAAGGCAGAGGTGTCGAGCTGAGGTGCCGTGGTCAGGGGCATGCTCACCCAGAACTCGCTGCCCACGCCCGGCGTGCTGTCGGCACCGATGCCGCCGCCCATCAGATGAACCAGCCGCTGGGCCACCACCAGGCCAATGCCAGTGCCTTCTTCGGTGCCCTTCTCTTGCCCCAGCCGGTTGAACGGCTGAAACAGCTGGGCCAGCTTGTCGGGCGCCAGCCCATGCCCGGTGTCGCGCACGCAGATGCGCACAGCGTCGGGTTGGGCAAGCGTGCACTGAACGGTGACATGCCCGCCCGTCTGGTTGTATTTGATGGCGTTGAACAGCACGTTGATAACCACCTGCTTGAGCCGTGTTCGGTCGGCCATGACGTAGCAGGGCGCCTCCAGGGGCACAAACACCATGTCAATGCCGCGCTTCTGGGCCTGTGGCTCCATCATGGCGCGGCATTCGGCCAGCAACTCGGACAGCAACACCGGCTCGTGCGACAGGCTCACGGTGCCCGACTCGATCAGCGCCAGGTCCAGAATTTCGTTGATCAGCTCCAGCAGGTACCAGCCGGCTTTCAAAATCTGGTCCACGCTGCGCTTTTGCATGGGTGTGGGCGGCGGGGTGCCCGAATCGACCAGCTGCGCAAAGCCCAGTATGGCGTTGAGCGGCGTGCGCAGTTCGTGGCTCATGCTGGAAATAAAGTCCGTTTTGGCACGGTTGGCCTTTTCTGCGGCCACCAGCGCCTCGCCCAGTTGCTGCTGCACGCGGTGGCGCGCCGAGTTGTCGGTGCTGATCAGCAGGTAACCAATGATGTCGCCCGCATGGTCGCGCAGCGCGGTGATGGAGACCAGGGCCGGGAACGAACTGCCGTCTTTGCGGATGTAGGTCAGCTCGTAAATGTCTTCAATGCCCCTGGACGCCTTGAACGCCAGCGCCTCGAAACCAGGGGCAATGTGGGTGTCGAGTTCGGCACTCAGGACCAGGGCGCGGGCGCGCACTTCGGCGGGGTCGTGCATGTCGCTGGGGCGGGTACGGTCAATCACCTCGGCGGCGCGGTAGCCCAGCATCTGTTCGGCACCCACGTTGAACAGCTGGATGATGCCTTTTTCGTCCGTGGCAATGATGGAAAAACTGGCGCTGGTCAGAATGGCGTTTTGCAGCGCCTCGGCCTTGAGCACGCCGCTGCTGTAGCCCTTGTCGGGGCTTTCGTTACTCTGGAAAAAATGGTTCAAAGCGCCCACCGCCCGCCGTGGATGCGCGACAGCCGCTCCACCAGGCCAATCAGCAGCAGCGCATGAATGAACCCGCCCGTGGCGCTGAACGGCACCAGGCCCAGCAACCACAAAACAATCAGGGCAACAGCCAGTGCGTACAGCATGCGGGGTTCCTGTCAGGCAAAAAAGGCCCAGGGGTGTGGGCAGCCTGCCCACAGGCCCTGTTCGCCAAGTTGAACAATGCCCCATGCCGCAGGCAAACACTGTGCGCTAGCGCACACAACACCGTGGCAATCCAATAAACATGTAGCTAACTATTTTCACAAATAAAGCGCAAAAGTACATTTTTATATAAAAATTAGAAGCCATGGAAACAGGAAGCTGGCGCATGCCCCAACTGTGCAGACCCAGTGCCACGCTGTCTGTGTTGCACTGCACAGACGGGGCGGGCACGGGCTACTACCGTGCAGAACTGGCGCCGGTACCTGCTGCCACGTGTGGTTGGGGTACCGGCCGTCCAGTTGTCACACCACCGAAAGTACCCATGAAAACAACTCTTCTTGTCAGCGCCCTTGTGGCCGCAGCCGCCTTTTCCACCCTAGGGATGGCGCAGGCGCAGGTGGCGGGCTCCACCACCATTGGCATCACCGTCACCGAGGCCACGCAGGTGGCCAGAGGTTGGAGCGTGAAAAAATCGGTGCTCGACAAAGCCGTGTTCAACGAATCGGGCGACAAAATCGGCAAGGTCATGGACCTGATCGTTGCACCCGACCACAACGTGTCGTACGTGATCGTTGGGGCTGGCGGCTTTCTGGGCATGGGTCGGCACGACGTGGCCATTCCGATCCACCAGATTCAAGAGCGGGGTGGCAAGCTGACCATGCCGGGGGCCACCAAAGACGCCATCAAGGCCATGCCCACCTTCAACTACGCCAGCGACACCGCCAGGCGCGACCAGTTCATGGCCGAAGCCGAGCGCGACATGACGCGGGCCCGCGCCAAAGTTGCCGAACTGCAGCAGCGCCTGGGCGACGCCTCGGCAGAAACCAAAGCCGAGATCGGCCGCGACATTGACCAGATTCAGCTGAGCCTGAAAGCCGCGCAAGAGAAGCTGGACGACATGAAGCGCGGCGGGGCTGCCAACTGGCACGACTTCCAGTCGGGCGTGAGTGCCGCCATATCTCGCCTGCGCGAGGCCATGGAAGACGCTTGAACACACCAGGGCCGTGAGGCCCTGGTGTGTACTCACTTCCGAGCGGCGGTGCGCGGCGTGCTGCCGCCAAACCGGTACACCAGGCCCACCGAGGCCAGGTCCACATGGCCCTTGTGGCCCACCGCGTCGTTGACGCGGTAACGCTCCACCTCGGCGCGCACGCTCCAGTCGGCTGAAACCGCGTACTCCATACCAAAGCCCACCTTGAGCAGCGTGTCCCGTGCGCGGGGGTTGGGGTTGAGCACCACAACAGCTCCCGAGCCGACAAAGCGGTCTGAGGCACGGGTATGGGCGGCCCCCACCCGGCCAAACACCGACCACTTGTCGGTGATGGGCAGGGTGCCCACGGCATCCAGGTTCAGGCCTTTCAGGCGGATGTTGCCGCTCAGGGTGCCTGCGGGGTTGGTGGTGGTGTTGAAACCGAACTCACCCAGGTCAAAGTAGCCCCCTTCCACCGAAAAGTACTGGTCAAAGCGGTAGCCCCCGAAGAGCTTGAAGCCCCGGTCGCGGTCGTTGTTGGCCAAGGGCCCTGCCGTCAGTCCCTGGGCCGACAGGTCTCGGACAATTCGGGCATCGTCAATGGTGGTGCGGGTCTGCCCGAGGCTGAGCCCCCCGATCCAGCCAGGCTCGCTGGCCGTGGCATGGGTTGCGCCCACGAGTGCCCATGCCAGCAGGCCCAGTTGGGTGGCGGTGCCGACGAATGTGTGCTTGGTGCGTTTCATGGTAATCCTTGTGTGTGAAAGCGTCGCAACCGGTCATTGCGGCACGTTGATGACGGTGTTGACCAGCGTCACAGAGGCACCCAGGGACAGTGCCCGGCCGTTCAGCGTGGTGACGGTGGTGTTGCCTGCGGTCGAAAACGCCATGCCTTCCTGGGAAATGAGGGTGCCCACCATGGTGCCGCCGCCCGCTGCGTTGATGGTGGCAAAGCTGCCCACCTGCCAGAACACGTTCTTGGCCTGCGCACCCCCGGCAAGAATGATGCTTTGGGGGAATGCAGCGCCCGGCCCACCCACCGTGAGGGTGCTGGCCATCTGAAATACCCAGATGGCGTTGGCGTCTCCCTGGGCATCCAGGGTGAGGTCGCCACCTTGAATCAGGAATGCCCCGCCCGGTGCCACGTAGGTGCCGGGTTGCAGGGTCACTCCCGCCAGGTTGGCACCCGGCGCAGGGCTGGCGCCGCCCACTGGTCGCGCCACCAGGGCAAGGTAGGTGGCCTGCGCCTCCAGCCTAGCGAGGGTGGCCACAGCACAGGCGGGCGCGTTCACGCCCGCAGAGGTGGGCCCGGTGGTGGAATTGGTGCACGAGTAAATCTTGCCGCTGACGACGCCTGCATTGGTGGGTGTCTCGGTGTAGATGTCACCCATGCTGTCGTGAAAGCCAGTCACCGTCGAGGTGGTGGTGCCAGTGGTGCCTATGTCGCCGTTGACCCGGGTGAGCGTGCCCATGTTGGTCATGCCCGCAGATCCGCCAAAGGAGCCGTAGGGTGCGGCCGATTTCAACGCAAAGGCCAGGGGCACCAACGGAACCGCAGCGGTGGTGAAGGTCCATGTCTTGTCGGTGGCCAACGCATTGCCAGCCAGGTCCACCGCACCTCGGGTCACGGTGGCGGTGTAGGCGGTGCCTGCGCTCAGTGCCGAGTGGGGTGTGAAGGTGGCCACCCGGCTTGGCACATGGAACGACACTGCACCCGGCACACCCGCCACCCGGAAGCTGGCCGAGCTGATGCTCAACGGGTCCATCGCTTCACTGAAGGTGGCCTTGATGGTGCTTGCCACATGCACATTCGACGCCAGGTCGGCAGGGGCAACGGTGGTCACCAATGGCGCGGTGGTGTCTGCAGCGGCGGCGGTGGTCCAGCTCCAGCGGTGTTCGGCAGCCAGCGCGTTGCCAGCCAGGTCAACGGCACCGGTGCCGATGGTGGCGGTGTAGGTCGTGCCAGGGGCCAGCTCACGGGTGGGCACAAAGACCATGCTGACGCCCGAGTAGCCGGTGGTACCAGGAACTACCACCCCTCCCCCCTGGAGGGTGAAGCTGCGGTTGTTGATGGTGAGCGGGTTCATGGCTTCGCTGAACGTCGCCTCCACCTTGGTGTTGAGGGCGACACCGCTGGCGCCATTGGCTTGGCCGGTGTGCGTCACGGTGGGGGCCGTGGTGTCTGACGACGCGCCGGTGCCAAACTGCCACGCGTGGTTGGATGCCAGCGCCATGCCTGTGCGGTCGGTGGCCGCCGCATGGATGGTGGCACTGCACACGCTGTTGGCGGGGAGGAGCGTGCCGACCGGCAGCGTCAACACGGCAGTCTGGCTGGCGGCCACATAGGTGACCACGCCCCCACCCACTGCCACCGCCGAGGGGCAGGCCAGGGTGAAGGTCTGCGCATTCAGGGTGGCCACGTCCATGGGCTTGTTGAAAGCGGCCGTGATGAACCGGGTGTTGACGGCCAGTCCGGCGGCATGGGGCGCCGGGGTCACTCCCGTCACCGACAGCGGGCTCAGGGGTGGGGCCACTGGAATCAGTGGGGGCTCCAGGGCGAGGTCACCACCGCCCAGGATCGGGGTTTGGCCGCCCCCGCCACAGGCGGACAGCGCGCCGCTCAATCCGATGGCCACGAGCCACGGCCATCCACGGGAAACGGTAGAAATTTTTGTCATGGGTATGTCTGCTGAAAAAGTTGAAGCCGGGAGGGTCGGAGCCGCTTCGGGATCGGCCACAACACGCAAGGCGCAAAACCGGGAGGCGTCTTGCCGCGTGGGCCGACTGTGCAGACACGCTGGCTTTTGGTCTGTGCGACAGCCCACACAGGGCGGCGAATGACCCGGCTGCTAGCAGCCGGGCCTGTGCGCAATCGAACAGACGGGCGGGCGGTGGTACCCATAGAGTCGGCTCCATCTCCACGGACTTCAGGCAGAGGGACCCCCATGCAAATTCGCGTCGGTTTTGAAATGAGTTACGAGTGCCCGCAACCCACGCCGATGATCCTGGCGCTGAGCGTCCACCACAGCCGGGCGGCAGACCTGTTGCGCCCCGACCAGCTGGTGACGCAGCCGCCCGTGCCAATCAGCGCGTACCGCGATCTGTTTGGCAACTGGTGCAGCCGCCTGGTGGCACCGCGGGGTGGGCTGACCATCCGCTCGGACACGGTGATCTTCGATCCGGGCCTGCCCGACCCCGTGTGGCCACAGCTGGCGCAAATGCCGGTTGAGCAGCTGCCCGAATCCAGCCTGGTGTACCTGCTGGGCAGCCGCTACTGTGAAACCGATGTGCTGTCCGCCATGGCCTGGCAGCGCTTTGGCCATGTACCGGGTGGCTGGCAGCGGGTGCAGGCCATCTGCGATTTTGTGCATAGGCACATACAGTTTGGCTACCAGCATGCGCGGCGCACACGCACGGCTCTGGACGCCTACAACGAGCAGCGCGGCGTGTGCCGCGACTTTGCGCACCTCGCCATCGCCCTGTGTCGCTGCATGAACATACCGGCACGCTACTGCACAGGCTACCTGGGCGACATTGGCACCAGGCCCGACCCCGGCCCGATGGACTTTGCCGCCTGGTTCGAGGCCTACCTGGATGGTGGCTGGTACACCTTTGACGCGCGCAACAACACGCCGCGCATTGGTCGGGTTCTGATGGCGCGCGGCCGGGATGCCTGCGACGTGGCACTGGCCAGCACTTTTGGCCCGAACACGCTGCAGCGGTTCAGGGTGTGGACCGACGAAATCGTGCTGGCGTGACCGAAGGCGATACCCGCCTACCCTAGACGTTGCTCAATGCGGCCATGGTTCCGACATGACCTCCTCGTACAGCGCCAGGTTCTGGGCATAGCAGGCGCACGCGGTGGCCAGCAGGCCGGGCCTGTCCGTCACCACCATGTGCCCACGGCGGTGCTGAATGAGATGCCGACTTTGAAACAGGCCCGTGACCAGCGTCACGCTGGCTCGGCGCACGCCCATCATCCGGGCCAGGCTTTCGTGGGTGATTTCCAGGTCGGGCTCGCGCATGCGGTCCTCGCACATCAGCAGCCGCCGGGCCAGACGTTGTTCGAGCACATGAAGCTGCCCGCACGCGGCCAACCCGCCCATTTGACCCAGCTCTATGTACACAAAGCGGACCATCAGCACATTCAGAATCCGGCTGTGCACACACTGCGTCCGCAGGATGGCCATGGGCATGCGCCAGGCCTGTCCGGCAACTGTCACCACCGCATCGAAGGCCGAGGCGCTCACGCCCAAGGCGCTGCTGGCCCCCAGCATGCCTTCAAAGCCAATCAGCCCCACTTCCAGACCACGGGCGTTGACCTGGTTGGTCAGCAGCGAAATCATGCAGTTGGTCGGGAAATAAGCGTGGCTCAGGCCTTGTCCGGCGCACACCAGGATTTGGGCATTGTCCAGGTACACCAGCTCGGCATGCGCCAGCAGCCGGGAGCGCTCGGTCGGATCCAGCTGGGCCAGCAAGCGGTTGGCAAGGGACTGGTCGGTGCCGGGTATCCAAGGCGGGCGGTCGGGGCTCGCGTCGCCATTCTTCATGGCACCCGGTTCTGGCTGTGTCTGTTGCCGCACGCACGGCTGGCGTGGACGTGTCACCCGCGGGGTGCAACGGCCTGCGACCGACAGGGAGCAACGTCCGCATCAACAACGGGCCTTTCAAACAGACACTGGCAAAGTTGCATGCAAACCCTTTTGTGTGTGGAGCGGATCCGGGTGCGCCACACAAAGGGGCACCGGTCCGCAGGTGCCGGCGGTGTCACCTCAGGCAAGCAGAGCTTGCGGGGTGGAACGCCCAACGCGATGCCCCAAATTCTGGGGGCGTTGTGGCGTTTTTTGGAAATTGGTGCGGTGCCGTACGCTTGCAACCGGAGCCCTCTGGAGAGCCCCGCCGCAAGCGCTGTGGTCATCTGCCGCTGATGAAGCGCACCAGAAACAAAACAACGGCCACAACCAGCAGAAGGTGGATGAACCCACCAAGCGTGGATGACGTGACCAGGCCCACGGCCCAGAGCACGAGCAGGATGATGGCGAGGGTCTGAAGCATGGCGTGCCTGGGTAGGGAGACGCTTACTTGTGGGTGGCGTCTTTGAACACTTCCTTCACATCCCCGACGGCTTTCTGGGCCTGTCCCTGGACCTGCTTGTTCAGGCCTTTGAGCTGCTGCTCTGTGCTGCCAGTCAGCTTGCCGGCTTGCTCTTGCACTTTGCCGGCGGCGTCCTTGAGGGTGCCTTTGACTTGATCTTTGTTCATTGCGTTGACTTTCGTGGTTGAGGAAACGGGTTGGAATGGCGCGCTGCGGCGCTCATGCCTGGGTGTAGGGCGTGCCGTAAAACTTGTGCACGCCGTCGGCCCATGTCTTGTCCGACATGGAGGGCCAACGATCTTTGTTGAAGCCTGGGGCTTTTTGCAGGGTCTCTTTGGAGACGTCGAGCGTGAAACGCTTGTGAATGGTGTCCAGCGTCAGTGCGCCCCAAGGCACGGCAAACAGCTTGTCGCCCAGGCCCAGCACGCCACCAAAAGACAAAACGGCGTAAGCCACCTTGCCTGTGGTCATATCGAGCATGAACTCTTTGATGTCGCCCAGGCTTTCGCCGTCTGGGTTGCTGACACCGTTGCCGAGCAGGGTGTCGGCCCCCATCAGATTCGGGCCGGGCCCGTCGGTGCCATGGGCATACATGCCAAAGTTGTCGCGGGTGATGTAGTCGGAATTCATGTGCGCTCCTGGTGGTGGTTGAGTGTCCGGTGGGTTGCCCGCTGACCTGGTTTGCGCTGTGCGCACACCCATCAGCGGGGAACCAGAGTCACTGTAGGCACGGGCTGGCGCCCCGTCTGTGCGCCAGCGAACCCGACGCTGCCATGGGGCCGATAGGGTCAGATCGGGTCCAGTGGGTCCAGTGGCTCCGGTGGCATCAGCGGCACGATGTACCGGCTGTTGGCGGGCAGTGCCGACCAGCGCAGGGTGTGTCCCGGGAGCAGCAGCTGTGGCCCTGGTGAAGCGACTTCGTTGTCAGCGTCTTTGCTGCCGCCGCGCAGCAGGACAAACGTGGCCACACGCCCGTTGCGCGTCAGCGTCAGCTCGGCCCTGGCCCAGTGCAAGGGCAGGCAGGGCCGCAGCGTCAGGGTGTCGGCCCGCCAGTCCAGCCCGAAGATGTACTCGATGCCCGCGCGGTGCAGCCAACCCGCCGCACCGGTGTACCAGCTCCAGCCGCCCTTGCCCGCATAGGGCGGTTGGCTGTAGGTGTCCGCGGCCATGGCATAGGGCTCCAGTCCGTACACCGGGCCCCACCGGGCGTGCTGTGTGCGGTGCGCCGGGCTCAGGTAGGTGAAGTACCGGTAGGGGGTGTCGCGGCTCGGGTCGGTCTCGAGTGTGTCGCGGGCCAGGCGGGCTGCTGCCATCAGGGCCCACACCCCGGCATGGGCGTACTGGCCACCGTTCTCGCGCACGCCGGGCGGGTAAGCCTGGATGTACCCCGCGTGGGGCTGGGCATGGGCCAGTGGGGGTGTCAGCAGCCGGATCAGGCCAGATTGGGGGTCAACCAGTTGCGCCTCCACACTGGCCATGGCCTGCTGCTGCCGCGTGGCAGGCGCTGCACCCGACAGCACCGCCCAGGCTTGGGCCAGCAGGTCAATTCGGGCTTCGGGGTTGGCATGGGAGCCCAGCGGGCTGCCATCGTCAAAAAAGGCGCGTGTGTACCACGCGCCATCCCAGGCAGGGCCATCCAGTGCCGTTTGCCAGCCCGCCAGCGCCAGTGCCCAGCGCTCAGCGCGCTCGGGCTCCTGGCGGCTGCGGGCCAGGGGAATCCAGTCGGCACAGATGGTGCACAGAAACCAGGCCAACCACACCGATTCGCCCTGGCCACCATGGCCGACGCGGTTCATGCCGTCGTTCCAGTCGCCGGTGCCCATCAGAGGCAGGCCGTGCACACCCACGCGAAGGCTGCGATCGATGGCGCGAGCCCCATGCTCGTACACGCTGGCCTCGGTGGCACTGGCGTGGGGGGTTGTGTAGCTGTCTTCCGCGCCTTCGGGGATGGGCACACCGGCCAAAAACGGCACGCGGATGTCGAGGAGGCTGGTGTCGCCCGTGCGCTCCAGGTAATGGCTGATGGCATAGGGCAGCCACAGCAGGTCGTCCGACATGTGGGTGCGCACGCCCGCGCCGCCGGGCATGTGCCACCAGTGCTGCACATCGCCCGCCTCAAACTGGCGCGACGCCGCCAGCACGATTTGACCGTGCAGAAGATCGGGCCGCGCCCAGACAAGGGCCATGGCGTCTTGCAACTGGTCCCGAAAGCCCGTCGCCCCACCCGCCTGGTAGTAGCCCGCTTTGGCCCACATGCGCGATGACAAGGTCTGGTAGAGCAGCCAGCGGTTCATGAGGGCGTCAAACAGCGGGTCGGGTGTGCTGACCACACAGGTGCCCAAGAGCGCATCCCACTTGCCGACCACTCTTTTTTCACGGTGCTCGGGCGAGACGCGCATGGCAACCCCTGCCAACTCGATGGCCACCGCCGGGGTGGCGGCATACCCCAGCAAAAACACCTGCGTGAGCCGTTGGCCAGGCAGCAGCGTGACGCGCCGGGCCAGTGCGGCGCAGGGGTCCAGCCCCTGGCCGCTCACCCGCCCCAGTTGCGGCGGAAGCTGGAGCTGGCCCTGTGCGCCAAAAAACTCCCGGCGGTCACAGGTCCAGTCCGGGCCGTCCAGCTCGGGGCTGTGCTCCAGGGGCATGGCCAAAAAAGCCGTGCCCTGACCCAAACCGGCCGACTCCTCCAGCTGGGTGCACAGCAGCACCGTGCCATGGGGTGCCGCTGGCCCGGCCGACACACAGCGGGTGGCCGTGGTGGCGCGGTCGAGCGCACGCTCCCCCATCTGCCACTCGGCCATGGCCAGCAGGCGCAGGTGTTGACGGGTTCGGCTGTGGTTGACCATGTCCAACCGGATGTGTTTGACCGCGCTGAGCGCATCCACGCACCAGGTGGCGGTCACCTCCAACCCGTCGCGCTCGTGCGAGATGGTGGTCAGGCCCTGACCGTGGCTGACGCGGTAGGCAAGGGCCGGGTCGCCCCAGGCCGACGGGCATGCGCTCCACACCGCATGGGTGCGCCGGTTTTGCAGCAGCAGCCATTCGCCCGGCGGGTCGGCCACGGGGTCGTTGCGCCAGGGTGTGAGCTGGTTCAGGCGGCTGTTGATGGCCCAGGTGTGCCCGCCCCCCGCTTCCGACACGTGCGTGCCAAAACCGGCGTTGGCCAGCACATTGATCCACGGGCGGGGCGGGCGGGCGGTGGCTCCGGCTTCAAACGTGAAGTGACCCTGGGCATCGAACGCGCCCTGGGTGTCGGAGACGGCACCCACTGGGCGGTGGGCCTGCACCGGCGTGGCAGCAGCCAGGCGCCACAGGCCGTTGGCGGTGGGGGTGGCCGGTTTGCCTGTGGCGTGGGCGTCTGCCCATGACCGTACGTGGTGCTGCAGCGATCGGCCGTCGGCCTGAAAACACAGGCTGGCCCGGTGGCGCAGCGTGGCGACTTGCTGGGCCGACAGTTCGTCGGTGCGGTGAACGTGCCAGCCCGTGATGCCCGCGCCAAGTGGGCTGCGCAGGTTGGCCCTGTGCTGTTCTCGCAGGGCGAGCAGTTCGCTGTGCAGCGGCATGAGGTAGGAGTTGACCTCGCCGCTGAGCACCACCACGTCGCAGGGCACACCGGCGTGCGCCCACTCGGCCAGCGACTGCGCCAGCGCGCGCAGCAGACCCATGCCCTGGAGGTCGTTAATGGTGACCAGCACCAGCGGGCGGTCGCCAGAGATCGACAGGCTCCACAGTACCCGCCGGTCGCAAGCCACCGGTGCCAGGCCGGGCGGTGGTGCCAGCCGGTTGTGGACCCTGGGCAGGGTCAGCACCAGCGCGGTGGTCAGCGTCTGGAACATGGGCAAAAACTCGGGGTACAGGTGGTGCGGCCGCGTTTGCACACCCGCCAGGGTGGCCGACATGAACGATGCCCGCTCGACCGTGCTGGCCTGGTGGTGCTTGTCGATGACGGCGCGCAGCGTGGCGGGGTTGTCGGAGGCGGCCATGGCAAAGGTCACCTCCGCCTGCGCACCTGGGGCCAGACGGAACGACACGCCCAGCACGGCCACGGGGTCAAGCCCCGTGACGAGCGGGCATGCGGTGGTGGGCACCGGCCTCAGTTCAGCCCTTGGCCCACCGGGGGTGTGGTTGCGGCCCAACCAGGCCTGGCGGTCGGTTTGCAGCAGCAGCCCAGTCACCTCGCCTTCGGTCGCCGCCATGAAGTGCGCCGCCTGAAACGGCTGCTCGGTGGGCAAGCGGGGCTTGCGCGTCAGCCACACGGCGTGTTGATCGGGCAGCCACTGCGCCTCCACAAACAGGTTGGAAAACGCCGGGTGCGCCTCATCGGCCGCCTGGGGGCACAGCGCCACCTCGCAGGCTGAGAGCACGTCCAGTGTCAGGGTGTGGTGGCCGTGGTTGCTCACCACCACTTTGCGGAACTCGATGTCATCTTCCGGACTGACCCACACGGTGGTCTGTGCGCGCAGGTGGGGCCAGCGGGCCTCGAACACCACCCGGTCCACATGGAACGTGCATTGGTAACTGGCCTGGTCGTCGGGGGCAGGGTGCCGGGTGACCGACACCGGCCCTTGCGCGGGGTCCAGCCTGAGGTACACAAAGCTGCCGTGGGCGTCGCGCGGGGCATCGTCGCGCCAGCGGGTCAGGGCCAGGTGCGCCCATCGGCTCCAGCCCGCCCCATTGGGCCGCAGGCTGACGCTGTAGCGCCCGTTGGACATGAGGTGCGTGGGCTCCACCGTTTGGGCACCGGGAATCCAGGCTTGCGTGAGGCGGCTGGGTTTTTGCAGCAGCGCCTTCACTGGCAACCGGGGAGGTGGTGACCCGAGCACCGGCACCTGGCGGGGTGCGCGTTCGTGCAACAGCCATTTCACGGCTTGTACCTGTGGGTTGGCCATGCCCCAGTCCTGAACCACCCCGCCCAGCACCACGTTGGCCAGTGCAGCCATTGACATGCCCTGGTGGTGGGCCATGTAGGTGTGTACCAGGGTGACGCCCCCGCCGTGCAGCTGGCGCGAGGGCGTGAAGTCGGCCGCTTCGCAAAACCCGTATGCCCCCCGGGCACCCAGCGCCTCCAGGGCATGCAGGTTGGCACAGGCGCTGTCCACATCGACCTGGGTCGCCAGTGCCGAGGCGTAGGGGGCAATCACCAGCTCCAGCTCGGGTGTGCGGCGCAGGGCCAGCCTGGGAACGCCTTGGGGAGCGTACTGGTAGGCCAGGGTGTGGTCGCGCCCGGCATAGGCGCTTTCTGAAATACCCCAGGGCAGCGCCTGGTGGGCCAGGTAGGCGATGTGCTCCCGCACGGCGGCCAGGCTGGCTTCGCGCAGCGCGCTGCCATCGGGCTCGCGCAGCACGAGCGAGGGCATCAGGTACTCGAACATCGAACCCGACCAGGAGCGCAAACCGGCCAGGTGGCCAACAGCAAAGTAGGGTCGCCCCAGCGCAGACCAATGCGCCACGGGCACATCGCCCTTGGCAATGGCCAGCAGGCTGGTCATGCGCGATTCGGAGGCCAGCAGGTCGTAGCACGCAACGTCCAGCGCCTGATCGTCCACGCGGTAGCCAATGTGCAGGAGCCGCCGTTTGGGGTGGTACAGGAAGGTGAAGCTGGCCTCCCAGGCCATGCCTTCCATCTGTTGGGCCAGGGCGAGCAGGCGCAGCGAGGCAGCAGGTGCCCCGCCTTCCGACAAGGCCTGGGCATCCCGCTGGGCGCTGGCCAGGATGCCACCCAGGTCGGCTGTCCACCACGGCGACCCTGGTTCAGCGGCGTCGGACCCATGGTGCACTGCGCCGGGCCTGGCCCGGGCCAAGGCCGCTGCCCGGGCGGCGGGCGCAGCCTCGAAGGGGGCGGCAGCCAGGGCCTTGCAGGCCTCAGCCACTGCCAGCAGGTGGGAGCTGAGGTTGCCACTGTCCACCGTGGACACATAGCGCGGGTGCAGGGCTTGCAGGGTCTGGGTGTGGTACCAGTTGAACCAATGCCCTTCGTGCCGCGGCAGGCGTGCCAGTGTGGCCAGTGTGGCGTCCAGCCGCTCCACCATGTCCAGCGTACCCAGCCAGCCAAACGAGCGTGCACAGGCCACGCTCAGCAGGTACAGCCCGATGTTGGTGGGCGACGTGCGCGGGGCCACCATATCGCTGGGCGAGGTTTGGAGGTTGTCGGGCGGCAGGTGGTGGTGGCTGGCATCGACCACCCGCTCGAACAGCCGCCAGGTGTCGCGCGCCAGGTGGTGCAAATACACGGCCTGGTCCCGTGTGGGAACCTGGCTTTTGGACCTTGAAAGGGGGCGACTGACGGCCACCGACACAGCCGGCGCCAGCACCCAGACCCCCAGAAGGACCCACAAGCTGGCATGGGCTTGCAGCGGCGTGAACGCGAAGGCCAGCAGCGCAACGGCTGACAGCGCCGGGCCAGTGAGCTGTCGGGCGCCCACGCCGCGCCAGCGCCCTGGGGTGTGGCGGTGCAGGCTGGCGGCGGTGGTCCACTCCATCAGGTGCCGGCGGCTGATCCCCAGCCTGTACAGGGTGCGGCCAATGGCATCGAGGTGGCTGATGGCTTGCTGCAGCAACTGGCTGGTGTGCCACAGCACGGCCAGCCCGACGCGGCACAGGTCTATGGCGGCGGCGTGCAGGTAGCGGCGCCAGCCCAGGTCGGCCCGCCCTGGCACCAGGCTGGCCACGGCACCCATCAGCGGGCCAGCGGCATACGCGGCCCAGACCACCGCCAGGGCCAGCCAGGGGGGAAAGCCCACCCCCAGACCGGACGACACGAGCAACCACACCGAGGCAGGCGCCACCAGCGAGCGGCGCAGGTTGTCCCACATTTTCCAGCGACTGATCGCGGCCATGGGCCAGGGGCCGGGCCGCCACAAAAGCGGCAGAAGCTGCCAGTCGCCACGCGTCCAGCGGTGCAGGCGCGAGTGGGCCACGTCGGCCAGGCCTGGCTCGGACTCGACCAGCACCACATCACTCACGGCCGCACAACGCACCAGCGCGCCTTCGAGCAGGTCGTGGCTGAGCACCTGCTCGGGCGGCAATCGGCCATCGAGCACGGTGTGCACCACCTGTACATGGAGCAGGCCCTTGCCCGAGAAGCTGCCTTCGCCAAACAGGTCCTGGTACACATCGGATGCCATGGCGCTGTAGGGGTCCATGCCCTGCTGCCCTGCTGCCAACCAGTGGTAGGGCGTGTCCGTGTCCGGGTGGGCGCCGCCGTCCGTGAGGGGCGCCGTGATGCGGGGCTGAAGAATGCCGTAGCCCGAGACCACACACCGGCCCGTGGCGTCCAGCACCGGGTGGTTTTGCGGGTGGGCAGCGACCGCCACCAGGGCCCGCAACTGGCCCGGTGGCAACCGGGTGTCGCTGTCAAGCGTCAGCAGGTGGCGGGTTCCAGGGGCCAGCCGGGACGACTCGCCCAGGTCCAGGAACGGGCCGGGCACGCCAGTGGTCAGGGTGGCGACCAGTTGCTCCAGCTTGCCCCGCTTGCGCTCCCACCCGATCCAGGCCTGCTGCGTGAGGCTGTGCGTGCGCAGACGGTGCAGCAGCACAAAGCGGGGTGGGTCGCCCACAGCGGTCGGGTAGGTGCGGTTGAGGGTCTCGATGCCGGACTGCGCGGTGGCCAGGCGCTCGGCATCGCCACTGGCGGTGGCCTGCGGGGCATCGGGCCAGTCGGTCAGCAGTGCAAACTGGGCGTGCACTTCGTTGCTGGCCAGGTGGTGCAGCAGCAGGCCGTGCAGCAGTTGGTGGGTGGTGGCGTCGTCGCTCAGCATGGCAGGTACCACCACCAGCACCCGCTCGGTGGCGGGAATGCCCTCTTCCAATGAGTACCTGGGCAGGTGAACGGGCCTGAACGACTCACTGATCAGGCGGTTGAGCAAAGCCACCACCGCTTCGGACACAGGCAAGCTCAGGGCGACGGCGGCCAGGGCACTGGCCACCAGAAGCAGGCCCCCCGCACCAGGTGCCAGGCCAACGCGGTGCTGGCCAAACAGAATCGCCACCGTGGCCGCGGTGGCCAGCCACACCGTCAGCAGGTAGGCGGTTGTTCGCCACCGCTCCCAGGCATTGCGCCACCAGCTGGCCAACCTGCGGTGGATGCCCAGTTGCGCTTCAAAAGTGGCGCGCCCCGGCCCACTGAGCCAGTGGAACGCCAGCGCTGACTTGCCCGATGCCCGGGCCATGTGCGCCAGCAGCTGTCGCGCCACCGCCGCCTCGCCGTGCTGGCACTGGTGAGACAGCCGCTCGATGGCGTGCAAGGTCAGGTCGCGGGTGCCGGCGTCTTCCGCCACAAACACCGGCGAGGCGAGCATGACCTGCACCACCAGGCTGGTGCGGGCCACGGTGTCTGGCCAGTCCAACGTGCCCATCATTCGCAACGCATTGACGGCATTGCCCACGCTGAGGTTGTCGGCCACCTCGTCGGCTCTGAGCTGGGCCTGGGCTGCCTGCACATCGGGCATGACCTGGCGGAGCCAATCGCGCAGGCTGGCCCAGTGGGGGGTGTCCGGATCTGGTCGGCGCCCTTGCTGGGTGTGTGCCAACTGGGCCAGAAACACCTGCCCCACGCCACGCACCTTCAGCGCCGCCAGCAGGTCCTGCAGTTGGGGCAGAGTCAGCGCATCCATGCGGTCAGCGCACAGGTTGGCCAATTCGCGGGCGGCTTTGAACGTCGCCACGCGATCGGCCAGCCTGCGCAGGTTTTCGATCAGCACCACGCGAAACGTGGTGGGCAGTGCCCACAGTTCACCCTGGGTCAGTTCGCGGCGTTCCTGGTAGGCACGCAGAAAGTGGACCAACCTGTCGCTCTCGAACACGCTGTCGGTGTGGGCCACAAAAGCCCATGCCACCCCGTACACGCGGGGCAACCCGACCAAGGGCTCGTCCTGCAGCACGGGCAGGGATTTGAAGTAGCGGTAGGGCAGGCCATCCTGGATGTCACGCAGCTGCGACTCGATCAGGTAAAAGTTGTCCACCAGCCATTGCGCCGCCGAGCTTGAGTCGTGGCCAACCTGGGCCTGCTCCGCCAGGTACCGGTGCGCAGCACGCAGGCTGAGGATGTTGTCCAGCAGGCGGGGGTAGAACGTGGGCTGGCCCAGACCCGCCTTGACCGCGCGGTGGGTGTCGCCCAGGCTGCGGCCATGTTGCGCGAAGCGCTCGTGGCCAAACATCTCGGCGCGTATCGGGGGCAGCGCAGAACCCATGCCGGGATCCAGCAAGTGGGCAAGCGGCGGTGGAACCCAGGCCCAGAGTCCCAGCGGTGAGGAGCGCCCCATCCGTTACAGCACCCAATGACCAACGATGGCCAGCGCCAGCACAACGAGCGCAGAAGTCATGAAACGTGCCGACACCAGGCCATGCAGGGTATCGGCTCCTCCCCTGAGAAAGTGCAACCGCCCCCGCAGCGTTTGGCAATCGGCGAAATGGTGGCCCAGTTCGGACTGCTCCAGACCTGACGCATCGGCGCCGGAGCCGTCACAGGAGGTTGGCCAGCAGGGTGGCAGGGGGCTTTTGTCGGGCATGCAAACTTTTCCAGTGGACTCACCGTGGGTCACGGCGGCTGGCCTTGGTTGTATGCCTGCGGAAGGTGTGGGTCTGTGCGCCGCCGAACACACGCGCCGCTGCTGCGGGAGCGCGATGCTGGCTGGCACACAGCGACAGCCATTCACCAGTCAGGCGGCAGTTACCATAGCTACACTCCTATATACAGCAAGCGGTGAATGGCATTTTTGTCGATTTTCTTTATTTGCGGTGTGTACGCTAGCGCACAGTCGCAAGGGGCCCACTCACCCTACAGTCGGCAGTGTCATCCACACAACCTCGACCGCCCGGCGACCGCCCACTCCCTTGCAAAGCACCCCCGCATGAAGCTGCCCTCCAACCCGCTGACCAACGACCTGTTGGCCGCCTTGCCCGATCCCGAGTGGCAGCGCTGGCTCCCCCAACTTGAACTGGTGGAGCTGAAGCTGGGTCAGGTGCTGTACGAATCGGGCGGGGTCATGTACCACGTGTTTTTTCCGACCAATGCCATCGTGTCGCTCCTCTACGTGATGGAGGACGGTGCATCGGCCGAAATTGCCGTGGTCGGCCACGAGGGGGTGGTGGGCATTTCCATTTTTATGGGGGGAGGGTCCACCCCCAGCCGGGCCGTGGTGCAAAGCGCGGGCTGGGCGTTCAGGCTGCGCGCCACGGTCATCAAAGAAGAGTTTCACCATTCCAGCCAGGTCATGCACCTGTTGCTGCGCTACACCCAGGCCCTGATCACCCAAATGGCGCAAACCGCCGTGTGCAACCGCCACCACAGCCTGGACCAGCAACTGTGCCGCTGGCTGCTGCTGAGCCTGGACCGCCTGACGGGTCACGACCTGGTCATGACGCAGGAGCTGATCGCCAACATGTTGGGCGTGCGCCGCGAAGGCGTGACCGAGAGTGCACTCAAGCTGCAAAAGGCGGGGCTGATCAGCTACGCGCGCGGCCACATCAAGGTGCTGGACCGCGCCGGTCTGGAAAGCCGCACCTGCGAGTGCTACGACGTGGTCAAAAAAGAGTACGACCGCTTGCTGCCCTGCAAACTGGCCACCTGACAACGGGTGCAGGGGCTGGCCATGCGTGCGCTGGCCCACAGTCGGCGCCCGCCACCAGCGGCACACTGGGTCACCCCATTGATCAAAGTGCTGCATGACCCCACCATCCGTTTCCTTTCTGGATTGCCTGCCGCACACGCCGCGCGTGCAACTGACCCGCCAGTGCGAAGCCGTGGAGCTGAACCTGGCAGAGGTGCTGAGTGAGTCTGGCACGCCACTGAGCCACGTGTACTTTCCCGTGGATGCGTTTTTGTCGCTGGTGGTGAAAGTGGATGCCCACCCCGCACTGGAGGTGGGCATGGTGGGGCGCGAAGGCATGCTGGGCAGCGAAATTGCCTTGGGCAAGGTCAGCACGCCGTTTCGAACCCTGGTCCAGGGTGCAGGTGCCTGTTTGCGCATGCAGGCCAACGACTTTCGCACCCAGCTGGACCACAGCCCTGACCTGCAAACCGTGTGCCACAGCTACCTGCTGGTGCGGCTGCACCAGGTGGCACGCGCTGCGGCGTGCGAACGGTTTCACCCCATCGGACCCCGCCTGGCGCGGTGGCTGCTCATGAGCCAGGACCGAGCCCACAGCACCACGTTCCACATGACGCACGAGTTCATCGCGCTCATGCTGGGTGTCAGACGGGTGGGCGTGACAGTGGCCGCCGGGGCTTTGCAACGCAGCGGCGTCATCGAGTACCACCGTGGCCAGCTGACGGTGCTTGACCGCACGGCCCTGGCCGCGCAGGCGTGCAGCTGCTACGAGGCGGACAAGGCCAGCCACCTCAACCTGATGGGCCCGAGCCACCCCGAACCGGCCTGAACCGGACGGCACACCGGCAGGTCGAGACTTTTTCCCACATCAGACAAAGGACCACCCCATGGGCTTGGGTACCAACCAGTTGTTCAGCGCCAGCCACCCCGTACACCCCACCCAGGGCCGGACGGCACCTGACGCTCTGGCCCAGGCACTGGCCGACTTGCGCCAGCAGCACCTGGCGTTGCGCTCGGAGCTCGACCGGGCACAGGCGGAACTGGCCCATCTGCGCACCGAGCTGTCTGGCACCCAGGCGGACGAACGCATGGCCAGGCACCAGTCCCGCCACGATGGCCTGACAGGGCTGCCCAACCGCCGCCTGTTCATGGAGGCCATGCACCATGCCATGGACCCACAGACCCCCAACCGCACCATCACCCAAGTGATGTACCTGGACATCGACGGGTTCAAGGCCATCAACGACCAGTACGGCCACCAGGTGGGGGACGCCGTGCTGCAGACCGTGGGGGCTAGGCTGGCCAAGTCGGTTCGCATAGGTGACGTGGTGGCCCGCCTGGGAGGGGATGAATTTGCCTGTCTGGTGCAAGGCGCACTCTCCCAACCGCAACTCATGGCCCTGGCGCACCAACTTCAGCAGTCCATTGCAGCCCCCATGAAACTGGGCACGCTGACCCTGCACATTCAAGTCAGCATCGGCCTGGCTTGCGCACCCAACACCAGCATGACGAAAGAAACCCTGCTGGCACATGCCGACGCCGCGATGTACCACGCCAAGCGACACAGGGAGCAAGTGGCCCTGGCCCCCGATGGGCCAGCACCCACTGACCCCGCAGGCCTCAGCGCGACGACCGGGCGCGGGTGACCGCCACCCACGCAGCCACCAGCAACGCACCCACCCCCGCCGCCAACAGCACAGCGGTGGCGGGCTCCTTGCGGATGTAGCCGACCGTGCTGTCAGCCGCGTGGTGGGCATGGTCGCTCAGGTACCGCGACCCGGACGCCACCGACTTGGCCCCCTGGTGCGACAGGGAACCCAACTGGTCGGCCATGCGGTTGAGCTTGGGGCCTACGTCATGAATCAGGGTCAGCAGCGTCGAAGCGGCCTCGGCCTGCGTGTGCTGGGCAAAGGCCTGAGCCGATGCCTGGGCATGCTCTGCCGCCTGGGTGATGCCGTCAATGAGGCCGGTGGACTGGTTAGAGGATGAAAACTGTGTCATGGAGGGTTACCTGGTTAAACCGCACAGCATGGGGGCGCCGCCACCGGGCGTCTGTCTGTTGGCGCACCCAGCGCATCCGTGCTCTGGCGCACAGACGATGTGCACCTCGGCGGGTTAACTTGTTCTGCCAGATGCCAACACCGTGTATCGAACAACCCCTCGGAAAGACCACCATGACTTCACGTTTTCACCGGTATTCACCCGCCGTTGCCATTGCGCTTGCAGCTGCTGTTTTGTTGGCAACAGGCTGCGCCGGCATGAGTGAGCGCGACAAATCCATTGCTGTGGGCGCTGGCGCGGGCGCCGTGGGCGGTGCCGTCCTGACCGGCGGCAGCACCCTGGGTACCCTGGGTGGTGCCGCAGTGGGCGGCATCATTGGCAACGAAGTGGACAAGAAACGCTGACAACGGCAGGCCCATGACCGCTGGCCTGTTGGCGCACTGGTTGGCAACCACCCAACGGGATGCAGGCACAGGCTGAAACCGTCAGCCTGAGGCCAGCACCGTCACGCGCACCAAACCAGCAGCAGGTTGTTGGCGGGCATCTCAACGCGCTGACTCAGCTGCAGCCCCGCCTGGGCAGCCACTGCCTCCACGTCTTCGCGCCGCCGTATGCCCCACTCAGGGTTCTCTTGGCGCAAGGCGGCGTCAAAGGCGAGATTCCCTGAGGATGTGGGCACATCGGCTTCCAGATAAGGGCCGTAGGTCACGAGCCGACCACCACCACGCAGGTGCCGGGCGCTGCCCGCCATGAGCGCCGCGCATGCAGGCCAAGGCGCGACATGGACCATGTTGGCGCAGTAGATCAGGTCAAACCGGCAATCGACTGGCAGCCAATCAGCTGCCATGGCGTCCAGCAGCACCGGTGGGCGAATATTGGTCAGATGCGCTTGCGCGGTGTGTGCTGCGATGGAGTGCAGCGCATCGCGGCGGGCATCACTGGGTTGCCACGTCCAGCCGGGCAGACCGGCCGCGAACCACGCCACATGCTGGCCGGTGCCCGATGCGATTTCCAGAGCCGCCCCTTCGGGTGGCAGCAAGGCGTGAAGGGCAGACAGGATGGCGGCCTTGTTGCGCTCTGCCGCCGGGCTGAAAGCGGGTGGGTTCATGGAGGGTTCGGAGTCCTGCAGAGATGGCAACAAATCGCGCAGCGTGGTCGCGCTTTTTTGTGCAGCTTAAAGACAAAAACCTATAAACCTTCTCGCAAGTACGCGTCCAACGTCGCCAGCGGCAGCGGCTTGCTGAACAGGTACCCCTGGTAGGCATGGCAGCCCAGGTGCGCCAAGAAGTCAGCCTGGGCCTGCAATTCAACGCCCTCGGCAATGACCGACAACCCCAGGCTCTCGGCCAGCACGACCACCATCTTGGCAATGGCGGCATCGTTGGGGTCGGTCACGATGTTGCGAACAAAGCCCTGGTCGATCTTGAGCTGGTCCAGCGGCAGGCGCTTCAGGTACGACAGAGACGAGTACCCGGTGCCAAAGTCGTCAAGCGAAAAGCCCACGCCATGCGCCTTGAGCACCCCCATCTTGGCGATAACGGCTTGCACATCGTCCACCAGCATGCTCTCTGTCAACTCCAGCTTGAGCAGTTTGGCTTTGGCGCCGGTGCGCGCCAGGGTGGCCAGAACGCTGTCCACAAAATCGGCCTGTCTGAACTGGCGCGCGCTCACGTTCACCGCCACGGTCAGGTGGCCAAGTGTGGGGTCAGCGGCCCATGTGGCCAGCTGCACACAGGCGGTCTCCAGCACCCACTGGCCAATGGGCAGAATCAACCCTGTTTCTTCTGCCAACGGAATAAATTGGGCAGGTGACACCATGCCCCGCCGCGGGTGCTGCCAGCGCAGCAGTGCCTCCACCCCGGTAACGCGTCCACCGCCCACCACCTGTGCCTGGTAGTGCAACGCCAGCTGCTTCTCGGACAAAGCCTCGCGCAGGTCGGCCTCCAGTGCGGCGCGGGCTGACACCCGGGCCTGCATCTGCGGATCGAAAAAGCGCAGCGTGTTGCGCCCGGCCGCCTTGGCCTGAAACATGGCCAATTCGGCACGCTTGAGCGGCTCTTCATGGCTTTCTGGTTGTGCGCCGCCAAACAGCGCGATGCCCACGCTGGTGGTGGTGATGTGGTGTGCGCCACTGGCAAGTGTGTAGCCCTGCGCGAGCGCGGCCAGCACTTTTTCACCCACGTCTTCGGCCTGGTTGGCTGCATCTTCGGTGTTTTCGCTCAGGTCTTCCAGCATCACCACAAACTCATCGCTGCCCAGGCGTGACACGGTGTCGCCGTCGCGCACGCAGGCTTTCAGCCGCTGCGCCACTTGCGCCAGCAGCTGATCGCCCTGGTGGTGGCCCAGGGTGTCGTTCAGGGTCTTGAAGTTGTCCAGATCCACAAACAGCAAGGCACTTAGGCGGCTGTGCCGGCCACCGGTGTGCAGGGCCTGCTCCAGCCGATCGAGCAGCAGGCGCCGGTTGGGCAGGCGGGTCAGGGGGTCAAAATACGCCAGTGCCTCGATCTGCTCCTCGTCTGCCTTGCGCTGGCTGATATCGCTGAAGACACCCACAAAGTGGGTGACCTGTCCGCCTTCATCCTTGACCGCGCTGATGGTGAGCCACTCCGGGTACACCTCACCGCTTTTGCGCCGGTTCCAGATTTCGCCCGCCCACGCACCTTCATGCTCCAGAACTTGCGACATAACTGCGTAAAAGGCCTGGTCGTGCTGCCCGGACGACAGCATGCTGGGGTAGTGTCCAATGGCTTCTCTCGCGCTGTAACCGGTGATGCGGGTAAATGCCTGGTTGACGCGCAGGATCACCCGCTGCGCGTTCGTCACCACCATGCCCTGCTGCGACTCAAACGCTGTGGCGGCAATGCGCAAGGCTTCCTCGGACTGTTTGCGCTCCGTGATGTCGTGCGTTACTGCCAGTTGCACCGTCTCGCCCAGGTGCTGCAAAGGCACGGCATGGGTCTCCATCCAGCGCCGCCCACCCTTGAGGCCTTGTACTTCAAAGATCAGCGACAGGGTCTCGCCGCCCAACACCCGCTGGTGCATGCGCTGAAATGCGTCGCGGTACTGCGGTAGCAACAAATTCAGCACGGGCAGCCCGGCCACTTGCGCCAGAGAATCGGCCTCGATCATGGCCAGGCCGGACGGGTTCATTTCCAGCAGGCGGCCCTGGCCATCGACGATCTTGACGCATTCGGGTTCGGCCTCAATGCTGGTTCGCAGGCGCAGCTCCTTCTCGGCAATTTGCGCCAGCGCCTGCTCACGCTCCATGGAGAGTTGCTTCAAACTTGCCTGGGTTTTGGCCAACCAGCCCAGCACGCTGTTCTGGTCCGCCTGGCTCACCACCAGGGGCACATCCCATATGCCCTGGCCCACTTTGGATATGTGGGCAAACACCTCTTCGACAGAGCCACCCAGGGTCTTGCGCAAAAGGGTGGTGGAGCGCCACACCATCAGCACCAGGCTGGCGGCAAAGGCAGCGAATGCCAGGCGCAGCCACAGCGCGACGGTGAGCGATTGCGCCACCGCATCGGCTGTGCGGCGGTCCATCATGTCGCTGAATTCTTTGATGGGCTGCATGATGGCAGCCTTCTCCAGGTGGTAGGACTGATCGTGCAGCATCGCGCTGGCCTTGAGGCGAACGGCAGCTGGCACCTCTGCATCCGCGTCAACCATGGCCATGGCGGCGTACTCGGTGGCCGTCAGCCGGTCTGAATGGGCTTTGGCCTGCTCCAGTTTTTGCAGCTCTTGTGGCGTGAACCCGGCTTGCTCCATCAGGGTCAGCAGTGGCACGCCCACACCATCTGCCTGGCTTTGCGGTGGGTCGCGCAACAGCGCTGTGTCCCAATAGACGTTCTGGTAGCCGTCAGGTCTGGGGCGCTTGCCGTCGCGAATGTCCAAAATGGCCTGGTACGCCAACTTGTAACGGACATCGCCTGTCATGACGTAGGTGCGCGCCATGCGTGTGAGGTCGTCTGAGGACTGGCGCAGCTCGTCTGCCAACTGGAAGGACCGCAGGCGCAAGTCGTTGGCCTGGTCAACGCCTTTCTTTTCTGACCACACGTAGGCAGAAAACAAGCCCGCACACAGCACCAACAAGGCCACGGTTATCCACAGCGGATGGGTTGATCGTGTGGGAAGCTGGGTCATGTGAAAGAGTGGTCGGATGTGGGCTGGCTGCAAGATCAAACGTGTTGCCCGAGCAACTTCATCCACGTGGATGGACAGGAACTCGACCGCTTGAGAGCCAGTATCGCAGCCCGGGACCAACCTCTGTTCGGAGGAAACCCGAGGGTGACCGCCCTGCATGCCCCATGGACCACAACCGGTGGTCTGCAGGAGCGTGGTCTGCGGTGCACAGCTTTGAAAGAAGTGACTGACATGCCCGATCAGCAGGCTGACCGGCCGACCAGCTGCTGCGCCTCATGGCGGCCCTAACGGGGAACTCCGCAGAGCGTGCGGCCCACGCCACCGGTCGGTATCGGCCAGAAAAAGCCAGCCAGCCATGAATTTATAAACAAATATGCCCCTTGCGCTTACCATTATTGAGTTTATTGCTATAGTTATAATTTACATAGCTAACTATCCAATATGGGTAAGCGCATTAAGCATATTTTTATACATTTCCACCCCCCAAGCGGCATGAGAGGCACCACACAGCACCGCACTCCTTCCGCCCCGCAGGAACTTACCCCGCACCGCACACACCTCACGGTGCCCACCCTGTTCATTTCAGCCATGACCGCCACACCCCCCAACCTGATCGAGGCCGATGGCCTGTGCATGCACTACCAGCTGGGCAACCGGCAGGTGTCGGTGCTGCGCGATGTCAACCTGCGCATCGCAGCGGGTGCCAGTGTGGCCATTGCAGGCCCCTCGGGCTCGGGCAAAACCTCGTTGTTACTGCTGCTGTCCGGGCTGGAGCGCCCCGGTGGGGGCCACATTCGGGTGGACGGTGTTGACCTGGGCAGCCTGAGCAGCGACGGCCTGGCCGACCTGCGGCGCGAGCGCGTGGGTATCGTGTTCCAGAGCTTTCACCTGTTGCCCAGCCTGAGCGCGCTGGACAACGCTGCCCTGCCCCTGCAAATGGCCGGTGCCAGCGGCGCACGCGAGGCCGCCACCGACATGCTGCGCCGCGTGGGCCTGGCCGACCGCCTTCACCACCGGCCCTCACAACTCTCGGGCGGCGAGCAGCAGCGCGTGGCCATTGCGCGCGCGCTGGTGCACCGGCCGCGCCTGCTGCTGGCCGACGAACCCACCGGCAACCTGGATGACCAGACCGCCGAATCGGTGCGCGAGCTGCTGTTCAGCCTAAACCGCGAGCTGGGCACCACCCTGGTGCTGGTCACCCACGACCTGGACTTTGCCGCCCGCTGCGACCGCGTGCTGCGCCTGCACGACGGCCAGTTGCATGAAGCCACCCCCATCGGCGGTGCCAAGCCCACCAGCCCACAGGCGGAGGCAGGCCATGGCCTTCCTGCTTGAGCTGGCCTGGCAAGACCTGCGGGCCAGTGGCCGCAGGCTGTGGATTTTTGTGGCCTGCCTGGTGCTGGGCGTGTCACTGGTGGCAGCAGGCGGTGGCCTGTACCGCCAAGTGGCCGACGCACTGCGCGGCGATGCGCGGCTGCTGTTCGGCGGCGACGTAGAGGTTGAATCCCCCCAGCCCTTACCTGCCGATGCGCTGGCCTGGCTGGGCAAGCGTGGCACTGTGTCGCGGGTCATTGAGCTGCGCACCATGCTGCGTACCGAGACAGGGCGGGCGCAGCTGATCGAGCTGCTGAGTGCCGATGCCGCGTACCCGCTGTACGGCTCCGTGGCGCTGCAACCCGAGCGCCCGCTGGCCGAGGCACTGGCATTGGCATTGGAGGGTGACGCGCACAACGGCCAGTGGGGCGCTGCCGTGGATGCCGCGCTGGCCACGCGCCTGGGCCTTAAGCCAGGCGACCGCGTGACCATTGGTGACCTGACGCTGACCGTGCGCGCCCTGGTGGTGCGCCAGCCCGACCGCAGCCTGCGGGCAGATTGGGGCGCGGCCCCCGTGCTGGTGGCAGAAGGCGCGCTGGCCGCCACCGGGCTGGTGCAACCCCTCAGCCGCGTGGAGTACCTGTACCGCGTGCGCACCGACAGCCCGGCTCCCGCGCTGCGCGACGCCTTCACTGCAGCCTTTCCCACGCTGGCGGCCGAAACGCGCAGCTTTGACGAGCGCAGCGACCGCATGGCCGAGGTGCTGGGGCAAATTGGCTCGGGCCTGCTGCTGATTGGGTTTTCTGCGCTGTTCATCGGCGGGTTGGGCGTGTTCAACAGCGTGCAGGCCTACCTGCAAGGCAAGCTGACCAGCCTGGCCACGCTGCGCGCACTGGGCCTGCGCGATGCCCGGCTGGCGGCTTTTGTGTTGCTGCAGGTGCTGCTGCTGGCGGTGCTGGCCAGCATGGCGGGCGCGGCGCTGGGGGTGGGCCTGGCGCTGGCAGGCGCGCAACTGGCGGCCGACAAGCTGCCCGTCACGCTGCTGCTGCACAGCCTGTGGCCACCAGCCCTGGTGGCGCTGGCGTTTGGTGTGTTGACGGCGCTGGCGTTTTCACTGCCCGCGCTGGGGCGGGCCTTGTCGGTCAGCCCGGCGGCGCTGTTTCGTGGGGTGGAAGGCCAGGCGCTGCACACCCCGCGCCGCGCACGCTGGTTGACGGCCGCTGTGGCCGGGGTCACGCTGGCCCTGCTGGTGGCCACCCTGCCCGATCCGCGCTTTGGCCTGGCCTTTGTGCTGACCACCGCCGCGCTGCTGGGCGTGCTTGACTTGGCCACGCGCGGGCTGCGTCGGCTGGCTGCGCTCCTGCAGCACCACGCTGCCCTGCCCTTGCCGCTGCAACTGGCGCTGGCAGGTTTGCAGCAACCGCACTCGCCGCTGCGCACCGCATTGCTGTCGCTGGGCTCGGCACTCACCCTGCTGGTGGCCTGCACCCTGGTGGTGGCCACGCTACTGCGCACGGTGAACGACACCGTGCCCGAGCAGGCACCGGCCCTGGTGTTTTACGACGTGCAAACCGAGCAAATCGACCTGCTGCGCCACACCCTGCAAGCCTCGCCCGGCTTGCAGGCGGTCAAAACCGCGCCGCTGGTGCTGGGGCGGCTGGTCGCCGTGAACGGCGCAGCGCTGATGGAGAGCGACGACAGCGAACGCGCCCGCGAGTCGCGCGACGAACACAAGCTGAGCAACCGCAGCGGCAATTTCGACGACGTGGTGATTGACCGTGGCAGCTGGTGGCCGCTTGACCATGCGGGCGAACCGCTGGTGGCCATGGAAGACCGCGAGGCCGACCAACTGGGTCTACAGGTGGGCGACCGGCTGCGCTTTGACATCATGGGCACGCCGGTAGAGGCCAGGCTGAGTGCCATTTACAGCCAGCGGCGCATGCAGTCGCGCCTGTGGCTGGAGGCCATCTTCAGCGACGGCGTGCTGGACCCGTTCATCACCCGGCACGTGGGCGCGGCCTGGATGCCGGCCGACCAGACGCTGGACGCTCAAGACCGCCTGGCAGCCGCTGCACCCAACATTGCGACGGCGCGCACCGAGTCGATGCTGCGAGAAACCCGCGCACTCATGGGCCGCGCCAGCGCCGGCCTGGCGGTGGTGGCGGGCGTGTGCAAGGCGGCCAGCTGGCTGGTGCTGGCCAGCGTGGTGGCCGCCAGCCGCAGCCGCCAGGTGTACGACGCCACGGTCATGCACGCACTGGGTGCCCGCCATTCGCTGCTGCGGCGCGTGCTGGTGTGGGAGTACCTGCTGCTGGCCACCGTGACGGCGGGCTTTGCCGTGCTGGCAGGCAGCGCGCTGGCCACCACGCTGTTGCACTGGCGGCTGGACATGAGCCCGGCAGGCTTGTACTGGAGCGGCGCACTGACCGCCTTCGGCGTGAGCGCCATCAGCCTGGGCATGGGTGCGCGCTACCTGCTGGGGCAAATGCGCCTCAACCCGGCGCTGCTGCTGCGCAGCGGTGGGTAAAGCCCTGCCCGCCCCCTGGCACTTGAAGTTGACCCGCGCAGCGCCATCTGCTCGGTGGTGGCCAAAACTGACCTTGAAAGTTATCTGTGGAAATAACCTTGTTGTGGGTGTTGTGTGTCGCACTGGTGGTGCTGGGACTGGCTGGCACGGTGTTGCCGGTGCTGCCCGGCACCTTGCTGGTGTGGGCGGGCATTGTGCTGGGGGCCTGGATTGACGACTTTGCCCGCGTCAGCGTCACCACCGTCGTGGTCATCAGCGTGCTGGGCGTGTTGGCCTGGGCATTGGACTACGTGGCCGGGCTGATGGGTGCCCAAAAAGCGGGGGCCAGCAAGCAGGCGCTGGTGGGCGCGGCGGTGGGCACCGTGGTGGGGCTGTTCATGGGCCTGGTGGGCGTGTTGTTCATGCCCCTGGTGGGCGCTGCAGTGGGCGAGTACCTGGCCCAGAAAGACCACCAACGCGCGGCCCAAGTGGGGCTGGCGACCTGGGTCGGCATAATGCTGGGGCTGATTGCCAAAGTGGTGCTCTCCTTCATCATGGTGGGCATTTTTGTCGCCGCCCTTCTGATTTGACACACCATGCCCCTGCTTGACCAACTCGCCGCCTGGATTCCCGGGCGGTGGGACAAAGCCATCATCACCGCCCTGTTGGTGGGCATGGCCTTGCTGGCCTCACACCTGTGGGCGCGCTACCTGTCGCGCGGCGAAATCTCAGCAGAAAAGCGCCGCATTCACCTGGTGTGGGCGCGCAACATCATCTGGTTTGCGGCGCTGCTGATCATCGTGTCGGTGTGGGCGTCCACCATCGCTGGGTTCGCGTTGTCGGTGGCGGCGGTGGCGGGTGCCATCCTGATCGTCAGCAAGGAGCTGGTGATGTGCGTACACGGCTACCTGTACGTGACGCTGGTGCGGCCCTACAAGATAGGCGACGTGATCGAATTCAACCACCTGCATGGCAGGGTGGTCGATATCGACATGTTCGCCACCACGCTGGTGGAGCTTGACCGGGCGGGTCAACGCACAGGCAAGGTGGCCGAGTTTCCCAACGGGCTGTTGCTGACCAACCCGCTGATCAACTCCACCCCCAACGGGGCTTTTGCGCTGCACGCCATCCAGATCCCCATTCCCGAGCGCCTGTCGCACGACCTGGAGCGCATTGAAGCCGCCGCACTGGCAGCCGCAGACGGTGCCACCGCCGCCTGGCGAGAAGAAGCCATGGCCCACTTTCGCAGGGCGTCCGAAGAAAACTTCATTGCGTTGCCATCGGGCAAAACCAAGGTGTCGTGGGACTTTTCCAATCCCGATCACCTGGTGCTGGTGGTTAGGGTGGCTTGCCCGATCGAACAGCGGGCCAAAGTGGAGCAAGCGGTGTTTCGCGGCACGTGGCGCGTGCTTTCGCCCGCACCACCCACCGAAGTGCCACACAGCTGAACCAACGGCTGGCGCGCCGGCTGTGGGCCAGATGCTTCGGAGGCCAAGCGTGACTACCAACACCAATCCGCACACCTGTACATAAATCGTTATAAATCAACATGCTTCAGCCAGAAAGCACACAGAATTTTTCTACCATTTTTGGCGAATGAAGGCATTGAATGCCGATTTTTTGTATTCCGCTGAAAACTACTGTTTCAGGACTTTTTGACCGTTGGTCCGTTTTTTAAACTGCCGCGCGCCAACAAGCCTATCCGACCGGCCGGAGCGCGGCCTCGCCCGGTCGGGGGTTCGAGTGTCGATGTCTATTTGCGTCCGTACGTGCTGTCGTGATCTGGGGCAACCGTCAACATCCGCATGAATTCGCCATCTCGCAAAGCCGTCGCCCGGCGAGATTGAGTAATGCGCATTGAGTAAATGGCATCTATTCCAAGTGGCGGTTTAACGCTCGTGATTTTTTCCCACTTCAAACCGTTGTCGCGGTAGACCTGCGCCCATGTCAACTGCCGCACTTTTTTCAACGTGTCGACGGCAGCATGGCGCTCCGCCTTTTGCAGATTAAAAAGCGTTTCTTGAAATACTGGGTTGTTCAGATCCAAGCGAACCTGCTCGTCATTTGCCCCCATCAGCGCCCCGCAATAGACAAAAGCTCATTCAACTGCGCCTCGGTGTCAATGTCTTGAGCGGGATGACTCGCTGACCAGGTCATGGCACGCTGTAAATCGGCAGCAGCCTGAGATTCGTGCAACCAACGCTCGTTGTCGGGGATCACCGTTGCCGTACGCACCAGCCAGACACCAGGCTCTTGCTCTTGCACCAAAACCTGGCGCCCAGCAAACTGCTTACCCAACGAAATTTGGCCGTTACTGCCAACAACCTTGACAGCGTAATGAGGGCTAAGTGTGGTCATAGCTACTTTCGTGCAATAGTGCGTTGGTGCCAGCTTGAAGTTTCGTCAACAAGTGCATGGGTGTCAAGGTGCGCGACCCGACAAGCCGCCCAGCGCACCGTGCGGGATGCCCTTGAGCAACCTCCCCCCTACTCATGGCACCTAACTTTCATGATCCTGGTGATGCGCACTCTGCATCTCGTCGACGATGAGCACATCCAGATCAGGGCCTTGTTGGGTCAGCGTGTTGCGGTACACCGCGATGGACTGAGTCAGTTCCGCTTGTGTGAATACCGAGCTGGGCTCCTGGGTTTTGCCGGAGCCTGCCGTGCCTTGCACCCGGATGATGCGGCTGGGGGCGTGGATGCGTGGCACCCAGGCCGCCAGGCCACCCGACAGGTGTTGGGTCCACGATTGCAGGTGACCAGCCAGGGCGGCCACGTCCACCTTGCACTGCAAGCGGTCCAACAGGAAGGCGCACGCCCGTTCGCGGATGGCTTGGGGCTGCCCAGACCCCAGGCGGCTGAGGATGGCTTTGGCCAAAGCCTGGCAGTCCGAGGCATCCAGCAGCCTGTCCCTGGGAAACCCAATGGTGGCGGCCTCGGTGCCCACGGTGATGTCGGGCAGCGCCAGAAAATGCATGAGGCGGATGTCCAGTCCAGCCGACCGCAGCCGATGCTGGATACCGCCGAACTGCCACTTGATCTGGATGGAGACGTTGTGGGTGTCGTTGCCGTAGCGTTTGAAAAGACCCTCGGGGGTGAATTGCCACTCACCCGCCTTGATCTCCAGCAGGGCCACATCACCGCTTTGGTTGACCACCACCACATCGATTTCGCCATGGCTGTCACCCGTGGGGCTGGCCTGGGCCCAGTCCACGCTGTGAAACAGATCGAAAGTGTCCGGCAAGTCGGCGGCGAGTTGGCGCAGCACTTCGACTTCGACGTGCTGGCCCGATGACATCACCTTGATGGTGTGCAACGGTGGGGTGACTTTGGCCATGTTGTATTGACTCCCTTTGACAGCAGCAAGGCTACCGCAGCGGGCGGCGGCATCTTTGGAATGCAGTGCTGCTCAACCCTGCGCCTGGTTCAGGGGTAAGTGACAGCCCCGGATTCACTCAATGTGACGCGCCCGTCTGACAACAAGCTGCCCAGGATTTCTGAAATCAGCGGATCACCTTCTGGCACATCGAGCAAGGATTTCAGGGCACCCAGCAAGCGGGCTTTCTTGGCGGGCTTGTTGGCGGATTTCTGCATGCTGGCCCACACCAATGCCGTGCGCTGGGCCAACGTCATTTCAGCGGTCTTCTGCTTCTTGGACTTTTTGACCTTTGGGGCGTCTTGTGTGGCTGGGCTGGTTTTCTTGGTGGTGGGGGTGGGAGAGTCTGATGGCTTTGCGGCCTTGGCTGCCTTTGGTCCCTTGGGTGCAACAGGGGCCTTAGTGGCTTTGGGGTTTGTTGTGGTGGCGGCAGTGGTGGTTGCTGTGGCGGTGCCGGAGTGGACTGCCGGGGATACGAACGCTGTGGGTGGTTTGGGTTGGGGCTTTTGCTCGGCCTTTACTTTTGCTTTTGCTTTTTCCTTGGTCTTTTCGGGCGGAGCTTTCGGTGTTGCTATTGGGGCGGTTGTTGCTGCCACAGGCATCGCATGCGTGGCGGTCTGTTTCGCTGAGCCACCCTTGGCACCTGGCGCAGCGACTTGAGAGGTGGCCGTCGACTTCTTGTCCGGCACAGGCAGAGTGGATACAACGGTGGCCCACGACTTGGCGGCTTTCTTGGCTGCTGGTTTCTGGGTGGCATTTGTGACTGCTGTCCCAGACATCGCCTCTGAGGCGGTTGGTGGCTTGACTTCGGTCGGTGGCGCAGCCACTGCCTTCTTTGTCGTTGCCCCTACAGACTCCGGTGAAAGTGACGGCAAAGGTGCTGCAGTTTGTGCTGCTGGCACGGCCTTAGCCGACTTTGCAGCGGTGGATCTTTTCGCCGGGGGCTTGGGACTGGCAAAGCTGACCTGCTGGGCGGCGAACCCGAGGTCGACCGCGTGATCGAGCATGGGTCCGTACCCCTTGTCGTTGGAAATCACCACGATGGGGGCATCCGGGCTGCGCGAGGCGATGTACCCCATGTAAAACGACAAGTGGAAGTCCAAGGCGTTTTTGCCGGGGCGGGTGATGGGAATCAGCGTGGCGCGTTGGCCGAATGACGCGAAGTGGGTTTCCACCTTCTTTTGTTTTTGACCATGGAATACCCAGATGTCCGTGGCACCGGGGACCAATTCGCGAATGTCGCCCTCCTTGGGTTGGACGTTTTCCCAGTCGATGAGCACGTGGACGGGGGCGGGTGGTACGGCGCCTTTGCCTGCCGGGATCATGGAGTTGACCGGTGGGTACTTGGTCGCGTTTTTAACGAGCTTTCGACTCACGGCGTATTCCAGATCAAGTTGGCTGTGATCGGCCAACTGAAGCAGGTAGAGCAGGATGTCCGCCGCCTCTTCGCCGATGTGCTGCTGGGTCATGGCGTCGTGGTGCGCCACCTGCGACTGCTCCGGGGTCATCCACTGAAAAATCTCTTGCAGCTCAGCGGCCTCCACCATCAGCGCCATGGCCAGGTTCTTGGGGGTGTGAAACGGCTCCCAGTTGCGCTCGGCGGCAAATCGGCGCAGCGTCTGCTGCAGTGCTTGAATGTCCATGCGGTGACTCCCTGTCTTTGTGGTGGTGTGCTGACTATTCTCCGCCCACCACATCGGCACGTAGTCCTGACACGAACCTTGTTTTCCTGCCAATCGCCACGAGCTATTCCAGCGTCGTTATTCACCCCTCTTAGGACCTGCCATGCCCAATCTCTTCTCCGAACTGCAAGTTGGATCGCTCACGCTGCCCAATCGAATCTTGATGGCACCACTGACCCGTACACGCGCAAGCGAAGGGCACCTGGCCAACGCATTGATGGCCGAGCACTATGCCCAGCGCGCCAGCGGCGGCCTGCTGATCGCTGAGGCCACCATGGCGATGGAGGGCAACTCGGCATTCTGGAAGGAGCCCGGCATTTTTTCGCCTGCCTGCGTCGCAGGCTGGAAACTGGTGACCGACGCCGTGCATGCCAAGGGTGGCCGCATCTTTCTGCAGATCTGGCACGGCGGCCGCGCTTGCCACCCCGCCCTGAATGGTGGCGCACAACCCGTCAGTGCCAGTACCCTGCGCATCACCAACGAAGAAGTACATACGCCCCAGGGCAAACTACCTTACACCGAGCCGCGCGCGCTGCGTGACGACGAATTGCCCGGCATCGTGGCTGGTTTCCGCCAGGCCGCTGTCTACGCCAAGGAGGCAGGCTTCGATGGCGTCGAAGTGCACGGTGCCAATGGATACCTGCTCGACCAGTTTCTGCGTGATGGTTCCAACCAACGCGAAGGCGCCTACGGCGGCAGCCGCGAGAACCGTGCGCGCCTCCTGTTCGAAGTCATCACCGCTGTCAGCGAGGTGTGGGGCAGTGACCGCGTCGGCCTGCGCCTGTCGCCAATCAACAGCTACAACGACATGCGCGACAGCGATCCGGTCGGCCTCGTCACCTGGCTGGCAGAACGCCTCAACGACTTCAACCTCGCTTATCTGCACCTGATGCGCGCCGACTTCTTCCAGCAGCAGACTGGCGATGTCATGACGCCCGTGCGCGCTGTCTACAAGGGCGTGTTAATCGGCAACATGGGCTATACGCCAGACGAAGCCGACGAAGCCATCAGCAGTGGCAAGCTCGACGCCGTCGCATTCGGCACAGCCTTCCTCGCCAACCCAGACCTGCCTGCCCGCATCCAGGCCAAGGCGCCACTCAACGCCCCCAATCCCGCCACCTTCTACACCCCTGGTCCGGAGGGTTACACCGACTACCCCACGCTAGGCGCGTAAAACCGCGGTCAGCCGACTTCTGTCATGGTGATGCCGGCACCACACGCAGCACCCGACCGTTCGGGCTGTCGGTGAGCAGGTAGATTGCGCCATCCGGCCCGGCTCGCACATCGCGGATGCGTTCACCGATCTCCTGAAACAAGACCTCCTGCTGCCCGGGAACACCCTTGACCAGGGGCACGCGCCGCACGCTGCGTTCTGCCAGCGCCGCGACAAACAAGCTGCCACGCCATGCGGGAAACAACGCACCGTCGTACCAGGCCAATCCGGCCGGTGCGATGGATGGCGTCCATTCCAACAGTGGCGGCTGGATGCCGGGCAGGCTGCGGTAGGGCGTGATTCGGGCGTAGGTGTAGTCAATGCCGCCGGTGGTGATGGGCCAGCCGTAGTTGGCGCCTGGCTCAATACGGTTGAGTTCATCGCCACCCCGCGCACCGTGCTCGTGGGCATATGGCACACCATTCACAACCACAATGCCCTGCGGATTGCGGTGCCCGAAGGTGTAGATTTCAGCCAAGGCGTCCTTGCGGGTCACGAACGGGTTGTCAGTCGGCACGCTGCCATCCGATTGGACGCGCATGAACTTGCCCAGGTGGGTGTGCAGCCGCTGCGCATCGGTGCGCTCCAGGTTGCCGTCTCCCATGCCGAACAGCAAGGTTCCATCTGCCAACCATGCCATGCGGCCACCGAAATGCTGGGTGTCGGTCTTGGCGGGCTGGGACGTGAAAATGGTTTGCACCGCCTGCAATTGACGGCCATCGAAGCGGGCACTCACCACACGCAAGTGGTTGGCCTCTGGGCTGCCGTGCGCAAACGACAGCATCAGCCGACCAGTTTGCGCGAAATCCGGGGCCAGCAACACGTCAAACAGACCGGCTTGTCCGCGTGCCAGCACCGGCGGCACACCGGCCACGGGCTCAGCACGCAACTGCAGTTGGCCGTTGGCACCGGGTTCGATCAGGCGCAGTTGACCGATGCGTTCAGTCACCAGCATTCGGCCGCCTGGCAGGAAGGCGATCGACCAGGGGTGAACCAATCCCGTGGCCACCGCCTCAACCCGGTAGCCTCCCGCCTGGGCTGCTGTGGCCATGGCCAGCAGACCGAACAGAAGTGCGAGCACGTATTTCATAATGACCATTATGAGAGCCCGCCCCGCAAATGATTCCCCCGGCCCTCGTTGGACGAGGCACCTCGCGCCGCTGCTGCTTGCTTGGGTGTTGGCTGCGGCTTGGGGATCGGTGGTCCAAACACAATGGAACCTGCAGGCGCTGGTGGGCCTGGGCGTGGACATCCCCGTCGCCGAGCGAGCCCGAATGACCTGGCAAGACCTGATCGGTTTTGCGCCGGTTTATGGAGGCATCCTGGCCGCAGGCTGGCTGATAGCCCTGCCCGTGGCAGCCTTCCTGGCCCGCCGCTGGCCTGGCGGGCGCTTCGCCCTGTTGGCTGCAGCAGCTGGGTTGGGCATGGTGGCGGCGGTGCGCACCGTCGATGCGGTGGCACCCCTGCCGGTGTTTATCGATGCCACACGGCACCTGCCTGGCCTATTGGCGATGATGGCCGGTGCTGTGATCGCCGGTTTGGTGTACGCCAGGCTCACACAACACCGCGGACAGTACCCTCAACAACAATACCAACAGACGGCAAGTCAACCGGACAAGCGCAAGCCACACAAACCATGAAAACCATTGACGAGATGCTGCACCTGGCTTTGCTGACACCGGATCAGCACAACCAAGTCAGCGCCTGGATCGCGCAGGCGGATTCGCCTGAAGAAATTCTGAAAATGCCACCCGCTCTGTGGCGGGCAATCGAGCGCGCCAGCGAGGTCATGGGCATAGACGATGACCTGTTGCGCCCGCCTGCGCTCGACGCCGATGGCGTCCATTGCACAAGCGTGGCACACACAAGGCACTGAACAAGACGGGGAAAATGAACTGACCATGGGCTCGTTTAAGGCACATGACCCGGAATGACCGTTGGTCTTTTTGAAAACCAACCTTGATTTATCAAAAATCAGAGCGAACTATTGAATACTGGTGCGGCTGGCGGGGATCGAACCCACGACCCTTGGCTTCGGAGGCCAATACTCTATCCACTGAGCTACAGCCGCAACTCCAAAAAACTTCACCGCTCGCCTTGCCACCTGCGAGCGGGGTTGGAGTTTAACCTGTGTTCAAGTGATGTCCGTGTGCGCGGCAGGGTGAGTGGCTGACAGGCAGCGCTGAAACATCCGCGTCGCGCGGGTGGGCTCGGGAGACTGGCGCACGATGGCCGAAAAATGGCAGCGGTAGTTCAGCAGCTCGGGGCACACAGCTCGCATGCGTCCGTCCTGGACAAAGCCTTGGGCGTAGTGGTCAGGTAAAAAGCCCAAAAAATGACCAGACAACACCAACGTCGCGACCGACTCCTGGTCGTAAGCGGTGGCGCTGCGCCGCAAGCGCTCCCGGTGGGTGACCTCCATGTTGGGGGAGTGGTAGCCCAGGCCGGCAAACCCGTAGCCCCGCACATCCGACCACTGCAGCGTGGTCAATGCGCGGTCAAACAGCGGATGGCCCTTTGCGCAGTACACCTGCATGGTCTCGCCAAAGAGCTCCTGGTAGGCCAAGCTGTCGCTGCGCCTGTGTTCTGGAATGATGCCCAACTGGTAGGTACCTTCCATCACGCCGCGCTCGATGGCCTGTATGGTTCCGACGTGCAAGTTCAGAGTCACATCCGGCGCCTGCTGGTGGAAAGCACCCACGGCCTGGGCGATGCGCGCCTCTGGATTGCTGGCGGTTTTGTCAAACACCGCCACATGGATGGCTCCGCCAAGGCGGTGGTGCAGATCGTCCACACTCGCACGAAAACTTTCGGTGGCCAGCAGCAGCTGCCGGGTCTCGGCGTATATGCGCTCGCCTTCCGGCGTCACGGCAAAGCCACCGCGTCCGCGGCGACACAGGGTCAGCCCCAGGCGAACCTCCAGATCCTTGACATGGCGGCTGATGGTGGAGGTGCTGATGTTCAGCTCCAACTCGGCCGCCGACATGCCGCCACAGTTGACCACCGCCTGAAACACCCGCAACAGGCGGATATCGGCATCGCTGAGTTGGCCCAGGACGGCACGGCTTTTTTGAGGGTGGTTCATGGATGGGATGGTTGCGGCTTCATGCAACCAAGGGTGCATATGTTTCACTGTTTGCCATGCGATTTTGGCCCAACAATCCAACCCATCGCAATTCTCTGACGACACAGGTGGTTCACATGGACATGACCGACAGCCAGCACATACACACGCCGCAGTCACGCCCCCGCACCGATGCGGCCTGGCTGCAAGCCCACTGGATGCCCTACACCGGCAACCGGGATTTCAAAGCACACCCGCGCATCATCACTGGGGCCAAGGGCGCGTACTTCACCGACATGGATGGTCGGCAGATTTTCGATGGCCTCTCTGGCCTGTGGTGCACCGGGCTGGGACACGGGCGCGACGAGCTGACGCAGGCCGTGTCCCGCCAGATGGCAACGCTGGACTACTCGCCCGCCTTTCAGTTTGGGCACCCGCTGTCCTTCGAACTGGCCAACCGGGTGGTGGAACGCATGCCAGAGGGCTTGAACCGGGTGTTTTTTACTGGCTCGGGCTCCGAGTCAGCCGACACCTCCTTGAAAATGGCCCGTGCCTACTGGCGGGCCAAGGGTCAGGCCAGCAAGACGCGGCTGATTGGCCGGGTCAAGGGCTACCACGGGGTGAACTTTGGTGGAATTTCGGTGGGCGGCATTGTTGCCAACCGCAAACTGTTCGGCCAGGGCGTCGAGGCCGACCACTTGCCCCACACCCAACCCCCAGCGGGTTCCTTCTTCAAGGGTATGCCACCGGCTGAGGCACAGGCCAACGGCTGGCAAGGGGCCGCATTGGCCGATGAGCTGCTCAACCTAATCAACCTGCACGACGCCAGCAACATTGCCGCCGTGATCGTAGAGCCGTTTTCGGGGTCGGCAGGTGTCGTCATTCCTCCGGTCGGTTACCTGCAGCGTTTGCGCGAGATTTGCACCGCCCACCATATCCTGCTGATTTTTGACGAGGTCATTTCCGGCTTTGGCCGCAGCGGTGCCTGGACAGGGGCCGAGGCGTTTGGCGTGACGCCCGACATCCTGAACTTTGCCAAGCAAGTGACCAACGGTGTGCAGCCACTCGGTGGTGTCGTGGTCAAGCAAGAGATTTACGACACCTTCATGGCGGCGGGAGGCCCCGACTACATGCTGGAGTTCCCGCATGGCTACACCTACTCGGCCCACCCGGTAGCTTGCGCCGCTGGCGTGGCCTGCATGGATCTGCTGGCACAGGAGGACGCTCCGCAACGCGTGCGGGAGTTGGCTCCCCACCTGGAGTCAGCCGTTCACGGTCTGCGGGGGGCACCGCATGTGGCCGACATCCGCAACTTTGGCCTGGCGGCGGGCATTACCTTGGCACCTGTACCCGGCGAGCCCGCCAAACGCCCCTACGAAGTGGCCATGGCCATGCTGGCCAAGGGCTACTACGTGCGCTACGGCGGCGACACCATCCAACTGGCCCCACCCTTCATCAGCACCCCAGCGCAGATCGACAGCCTGGTCAGCGCCTTGGGCGACACCCTGAACGAGGTTGCCTGAGGGACCCTAGCCGCGCCACCAGCCCTACCCCACCCGCAGACAGCTCCCGTGTACCAACCCCACCATTTTCAGCAGCACGATCCGGGCGAATGGTACGCACTGGTTCGGGCGCACCCGCTGGCCACTTGCATCACTCAGGGGGCCAACGGATTCCCTGTGGCCGATGAGCTTCCGTTTTTACTGGATGCACAGGCTCCCAACGGTAGCTGCCAGTTGCTGGGCCATGTCGCCAGGGCCAACCCGCTGTGGCACACCCACCCCGCAGGAACGGATGTGTTGCTGGTGTTCAAAGGCCCACAGGCCTACGTGTCTCCCAGCTGGTACGCCACCAAGGCCGCGCACGGCAAGGTGGTGCCCACCTGGAACTACACCGTGGTGCAAGCCAGGGGTAGCCTGCGGGTGATCGACCGGAACCCGGCGGAACTGAGACAGCTGCTGGAGCGACTCACGGCGGCACACGAGGGCTATCGGCCACACCCCTGGCAACTGAGCGATGCGCCCGAGCCCTATGTGTCGCAGTTGCTGCAGGCTGTGGTGGGGCTTGAAATTACAGTTTCGCACTGGGCGGCCAAGTGGAAAGTCAGCCAGAACCAGCCCCAGCCCAACCGCGCTGGGGTGGTGGCGGGGCTGGCAAAGGAAGGCACCGCCCACGCCAGTGCGCTGGCTCCACTCATCCCAGGCTGAATCCATATGAAAAATTGAGCATTTTTTGCCTCATTCTCTTATATCAATTGATTTTTTAGCTATTTAATTATGATCTCCATCGGACACCTCATCAACGGCCAACGCGTCAACGGCGGCACCCGCACCCAGCCGGTTTACAACCCCGCCACCGGGGCGACCAGCCTTAGCGTGCAACTGGCCGATGTCGCCACCGTACAAGCGGCCATCGCCAGCGCCGAAGCCGCCTTCCCCGCCTGGCGCAACACCCCTCCGCTCAAACGCGCACGGGTCATGAGCAAGTTGAAAGAGCTGCTGGAAGCCAACGCCGACACCATTTGCAAGCTCATCACCGACGAGCACGGCAAGGTGCTCGCCGACAGCCTGGGCGAGTTGCAGCGCGGCATTGAAAACGTGGAGTACGCCAGCTATGCGCCTGAATTACTCAAAGGTGAACACAGCCGCAACGTGGGCCCCGGCATCGACAGCTGGAGCGAGCACCAGGCGCTGGGGGTCACCGCGGGCATCACCCCCTTCAACTTCCCGGCTATGGTGCCGCTGTGGATGTGGCCCATGGCCGTGGCCTGCGGCAACTGCTTCATCCTCAAGCCGTCGGAGCGCGACCCCAGCAGCACCCTGTTTATTGCCGAGCTGGCCCTGCAGGCTGGCTTGCCCCCCGGCGTACTGAACGTGGTCAACGGCGACAAAGAGGCGGTGGACACGTTACTGACCGACCCGCGCGTGAAGGCCGTGAGCTTCGTGGGTTCCACCCCCATAGCCGAATACATCTATAGCACTGGATGCAAGCATGGCAAGCGCGTGCAGGCATTGGGAGGTGCAAAAAACCACGCCGTGGTCATGCCCGATGCCGACATTGCCAATGCCGTCACTGCGCTCATGGGCGCGGCCTATGGCTCGTGCGGCGAGCGCTGCATGGCCATTCCGCTGGTGGTGGCCGTGGGTGACGACACCGCCGACAAAGTGGTGGACGCGCTGAAGGTGGAAATTGCCAAAATGAAAGTGGGCCCCGGCACCGAGGCCAGCAGCGACATGGGACCGCTGGTCACCAAGCAACATTTCGACAAGGTGAAAGGTTACGTGGACCAAGGCGTGAAAGAAGGCGCTCAACTGGTGGTCGATGGCCGCGGGCTGACGGTGACCGGCCATTCAATTGACTGTTCTGGCGGCTACTATCTGGGCCCCTGCCTGTTTGACCACGTCAAGCCTGGCATGGTGGTGTACCAGGAAGAGATTTTTGGCCCCGTGCTGGGCGTGGTGCGCGTGCAGAGCCTGCAAGAGGCCATGGCCATGATCGACGCACACGAGTACGGCAATGGCACCTGCATCTTCACCCGCGACGGCGAGGCCGCCCGCCACTTCACCGACCACATCCAGGTAGGCATGGTGGGCGTGAACGTGCCACTGCCTGTGCCGGTGGCCTACCACTCGTTCGGCGGCTGGAAGCGCAGCCTGTTTGGCGACCTGCATGCCTATGGCCCCGATGCGGTGCGTTTCTACACCAAGCGCAAGACCATCACCCAGCGCTGGCCCAGTGCGGGTGTGCGCGAGGGCACCGTATTCAGCTTCCCCAGCAGCCGCTAAGTCGGGGAACCGCTCTCGCCCGCCGCGTCGCTTCCGTGGCGGCTGCGAAATGCCCGCGCCCAATGCGTGCCGCCGTGGGGTGCCGCTGGGCCGACGGGACGCCGGGACGCCGGGACGCCGGGAACCGGGTGCGCCGGTATAATTTATGGCTTCACACTGGGCCGTGGCCCCACCCCCCATCCCCTGATCGCCGGGCATTGTCGCCCCACCCAACGAGGAACACATGAGCAACCACGAACACGATGCCCACACTGGGCCCATCAAAACACCCAGCCAGTTGCTCTGGACATCGTTCTTCTCTTTTGTGGTGCCGATTTTTGTCATCATCGGCCTCGTGTATGTAGTCACCCGTGGCGACAAGCCCTCTCCTGGTGTTGACAACCCGGAGCTGGCCACCGCCATCCGGATCCAGAAAGTGGGTACTGTAGAGCTGCAAGCGGGTGAGCGCGCGCTGCGCGCCGGTGCGGAGTCGTACGCGGCTCAGTGTCTGGCTTGCCACGACGCAGGCCTGGTAGGTGCCCCCAAGTTGGGCGACACTGCTGCCTGGGCACCCCGCATCGCCACCGGCCTGGAGGCCCTGGTGAGTTCCGCCCTGAACGGCAAGGGTGCCATGGGCGCACAACGCGGTGGCAACCTCACCGACCTGGAAGTGGCGCGCGCGGTCGTCCACATGGCCAATTCCGCTGGGGGCAAATTCGAGGAACCTGCAGCACCTGCCCAATAACGTGCATTGGGTACAGTCGCCGATTCGGCAACTGTGTCCCCCAAAGCGAACCGGCTCCGGCCGGTTTTTTTATGGCCGATTGCCCCCCGAAGGCGCTGGCTGTAGGGCCCACTCCGCTGGGCTCAGGACATACCCGTACCGATGTGGAAGTTCGGCTCTGCGCACGTTCTGTGGCGAGGGAAACACGCCCGCCTCGATGGCCTGCGCTGCCTGCCACACATCCTGCGAATGGACCAGGCCAAATCCCATCTCGGTCTCCAGATACACATGGCCACTGTCGTCCAGCAGGGTGGACAACACCGGCGAATCTACACCCGTATGGGAGCGCACGGTGGAGGCCCCAAGGTCGGTCACCCGCCACACCCACGGCGCAAACTGCAGCTCCACATACACCCGCTGCGGCCCATTCTGAAAAAACCACTGACCAAGTTCATCAGGGACATAGTTCCGACCGATGAATGCAATCAATTTGTCGTGCGTCAGACGCGAGCCACGGGCCGCCGGGGTTCCTGCCCCCTGGTCGGGTGTACGGAATGGCCCCGCGGCTTGCGCCGCATCGTCACGCAGGTACCAATCGCCTCTACCGTCCAGGCCCAGCCAGCCCCGACAGGCCGGTACTTGCGGCCATTTGGCCATTGCTTGCAAAACCATCTCATCCATCACTGGCCTCCGGTTTGACCCATCACAACAGATGGATACGGCTCATGCTGCGTGTGGTGCCAGCCAATCCAGCACCGCCCTGGGCAGCGTCAACAAACCACTGTGCCGTTCCATGCCTTGTGGGGCCCGCGTTGGAAAACCCACATGCCCACCGTGTGCAGGTTGCCACAACGTGACGCAGCGGGCCACGTCCGCTGACATGGGCAGGGAATGGGCGGGGACAAATGGGTCATTCAGTGGATTGACCAACAACGTAGGCAGACCCACAGACCGCAGCAGGGGCTTGGCCGATGCCCGTTGCCAGTAGTCCATGGCATCGGCAAACCCGTGCAGCGGGGCGGTGAACACGTTATCAAAGGCCTGCAGGTCCATCGCAGCGACCAATTCGGTTGCCGAAAACAGGCCTGGGTGCTGGTCGAGCTTGCGCAACGCCTTGGGGACCATGGTCTTTAAAAACATGCGGGTGTACAGGGCCCTGTTCCAGCCGGTCCCCATGGCCAGCCCCGACACCACCAGATCCAGCGGAGCGCACACGCAGGTCAAAGCCCGGGTGACCTGGGTGGCAGCGGTGCCCCACTCGCCCGCCCAACGGGCCAGGGCGTTGCCACCCAAAGAGACACCCACCGCCAACAAAGGAGCCAGCGGGTACTGCTGCCGAAACCGCTTCAGTATCCAATCAATTTCCACATGGTCACCTGAGTGGTAGGCGCGGGGTAAGCGGTTCATGTGGCCGGAACACCCCCTGAAGTGCGGCACCGCACAGGCCCACCCCCGCTCCAGGCAGGCAGTGGCCAATGCCTTCGCGTAGTGGCTACCGGAAGAACCCTCCAGCCCGTGAAACACCACCACCAGTGGATGACCACTCGCCGACTGGTCAGCGCCGATCACATCGACGTCGATGAAATCGCCGTCTGGTGAATCCCAACGCTCCCTTTCCCAGCCCATCGGACCCGGCCACCAGCATTTGGCCCACAGCGCGGGAACGATGGTCTGGGAGTGGCCATCGGGCAACCACCAGGGGGGATCGGCCATGTACATACCGGACTTCCATAAAAAAATCCGGCTCAAAGGCCGGACATTCTTCAACCCAGAGGTGGGCGAGGGTTACTTTTTCTGTCGGTACTTGCGCAGCGCGGCAATCTGGGCAGCCATCACAGCCAGCTCGGAAGTGGCTTTGGCCAGGTCCAAATCGCTGTTGGCGTTTTTGATCGCCTCTTCGGCCGAGCGCCGGGCGTCCATGGCCTTGGCCTCATCGAGGTCATGACCCCGAATAGCGGTATCGCTCAGCACCGTGATGTGGTTGGGCTGGACCTCCAAAATACCACCGGCGACAAACACGAACTCCTCGGAACCGTCTTCGACCTCGATGCGCACAGCGCCAGGCTTGATGCGGGTGATCAACGGCGTGTGTCCAGGAAGAATCCCCAACTCACCCGTCTCACCCGGAAGAGCAACGAACTTGGCCTTGCCGCTGAAAATGGACTCTTCAGCACTGACCACATCGACTTGAATGGTGCTCATGTAATTTCCCTAGGAAACCTGCCAGCCCAACGAATGGACCGACAGGTTCGGATTGGACCGACCACCGCTTTAAGCGGCAAGCTTCTTGGCTTTCTCGAAAGCCTCGTCAATGGTGCCAACCATGTAGAACGCCTGCTCGGGCAGGTGGTCGCATTCACCATTAGCGATCATCTTGAAGCCGCGAATGGTTTCCGACAATGGCACGTATTTGCCGGGCGAACCGGTGAACACCTCGGCCACATGGAAGGGCTGCGACAGGAAACGTTGAATCTTACGGGCACGGGCCACGGCAAGCTTGTCTTCAGGCGCCAATTCGTCCATACCCAGAATGGCGATGATGTCGCGCAGTTCTTTGTAGCGCTGCAGCGTTCCCTGCACCGCACGAGCTGTGGAGTAGTGCTCTTCGCCAACGACCAAAGGATCGAGCTGGCGGCTGGTGGAGTCCAACGGATCCACTGCAGGGTAGATACCCAGCGCAGCAATGTCACGGCTCAACACCACGGTGGAGTCCAAGTGGGCAAACGTAGTGGCTGGGGAAGGGTCGGTCAAATCGTCCGCAGGCACGTACACGGCCTGGATAGACGTGATGGAACCGACCTTGGTGGATGTGATCCGCTCTTGCAAACGCCCCATTTCTTCGGCCAGCGTAGGCTGATAACCCACAGCAGATGGCATACGGCCCAAAAGCGCAGACACTTCGGTACCGGCCAGGGTGTAGCGGTAGATGTTGTCCACGAAGAACAGCACGTCACGCCCCTCGTCACGGAAGGACTCGGCAATCGTCAAGCCGGTCAACGCAACGCGCAGACGGTTACCTGGAGGCTCGTTCATCTGGCCGTAGACCATCGCCACTTTGGACTCGCCCAGGTTCTCAAGATTCACCACACCGGAGTCGGCCATCTCATGGTAGAAGTCGTTGCCTTCGCGGGTACGCTCGCCAACACCTGCAAACACCGACAAGCCGGAGTGAGCCTTGGCGATGTTGTTGATCAGCTCCATCATGTTCACGGTCTTGCCCACACCGGCACCACCGAACAGGCCCACCTTACCGCCTTTGGCGAACGGGCACACCAGATCAATCACCTTGATGCCGGTTTCGAGCAGTTCCTGCGACGGCGACAGCTCGTCGTACGCAGGGGCTTTGCGGTGGATGGATGCGGTCAACGCCTGGTCCACAGGGCCACGCTCGTCAATCGGCGCACCCAACACGTCCATGATTCGGCCCAAGGTGGCTTTGCCAACTGGAACCATGATGGGTTGGGCCGTGTTTTGCACGATCATGCCGCGGCGCAATCCATCGGAAGAGCCCAGCGCAATGGTGCGAACCACGCCATCACCCAGCTGCTGCTGCACTTCCAAGGTCAGCGTGGAGCCGTCCATCTTCAGAGCGTCATAAATTTTGGGCATTTGATCGCGAGGGAATTCAACGTCCACCACCGCGCCAATGCACTGAACAATCTTGCCTTGAACCTGAGCCATGATTGGATCCTTCTGTTTTCTCTAATTTCGTGGGATAGCGGCGTCAGACAGCTGCAGCACCGGCCACAATTTCCGACAATTCTTTGGTAATTGCAGCCTGACGGGTCTTGTTGTACACAAGTTTCAACTCGCCAATCACGCTGCCCGCGTTGTCTGTCGCGGCTTTCATGGCCACCATGCGTGCCGATTGCTCGGACGCCATGTTTTCGGCCACTGCCTGGTAGATCAGGGCCTCTACGTACCGGAGCAGCAGGTCGTCAATGACACTGGCCGCATCGGGTTCGTAGATGTAGTCCCAATCGTGGGCAGCTGAGCCTTCTTGCAGCGCGGAGGTGCTCAGGGGCAGCAACTGCTCAACAACAGGCTCTTGTTTCATGGTGTTGATGAAACGGGTGTAACAGAGGTACACCGCGCTCACACGACCCTGCGTGTAGGCATCGAGCATCACCTTGACCGGTCCGATCAGCTTTTCCAGGTGAGGCGTGTCGCCCAGAGCCACCGCGTGGGAAACCACGTTGGCACCAATTCGGTTCAGAAAACCCAGTCCCTTGTTGCCAAAGGCAACAGCCTGCGCTTTTTTGCCGCTTGCCTGAAGGTCTTTCAGATGATTGGTCACTGCGCGCAACACGTTGGTGTTCAAACCACCGCACAGGCCCTTGTCTGTGGTCACCACAATGAACCCCACCGAGTCGGCCTCATGGACCTCCATGAAGGGGTGGGTGTACTCGGGGTTGGCCCGGCTCAGATTGCTGGCAATCTGGCGCACCTTTTCACTGTACGGGCGAGCAGACCGCATCCGCTCCTGCGCCTTGCGCATTTTGGAGGCGGCCACCATCTCCATCGCTTTGGTGATCTTCTTGGTGTTTTCCACCGATTTGATCTTGCCGCGTATTTCCTTACCTGCTGCCATAGATGCTCCTTAAACGGGCCAACTGACCAGATCAGTACGTGCCGTTTTTCTTGAAGTTGGCAATGGCCGCCGTCAACTCTGCCTCTGCGTCTTTGTCCATGGCCTTGGCTGCTTCGAGATTGGCCAACAATGCGGCATGTTTGTCCTTGAGCTGGGCATGCAGGCCAGCTTCGAACGACAGCACTTTCTTCACGTCGATGTCGTCCAAGAAGCCCTTGTTGACCGCAAACAGCGTAGCACCCATCAGACTGATGGACAGTGGGCTGTACTGGGCCTGCTTCAGCAGCTCAGTCACGCGGGCACCGCGGTCCAGCTGCTTGCGGGTTGCTTCGTCCAGATCAGACGCGAACTGTGCAAACGCCGCCAACTCGCGGTACTGAGCCAGATCGGTACGGATACCACCAGACAAGCCCTTGACGAGCTTGGTCTGCGCTGCACCACCCACCCGAGACACGGAAATACCGGCGTTGATAGCGGGACGCACGCCAGCGTTGAAGAGGCTGGTTTCCAGGAAGATCTGGCCGTCGGTGATCGAGATCACGTTGGTTGGCACGAAGGCAGACACGTCACCAGCTTGGGTTTCAATGATTGGGAGTGCGGTCAGCGAACCGGTCTTGCCTTTGACTTCGCCTTTGGTGAAGGCTTCCACATAGTCGGCATTGACGCGGGCGGCGCGCTCCAGCAGGCGGCTATGGAGATAAAACACATCGCCGGGGTAGGCTTCGCGGCCTGGAGGACGACGCAGCAGCAATGACACCTGGCGGTAGGCAACTGCCTGCTTGGACAGGTCGTCATAAATGATCAGTGCGTCTTCGCCACGGTCGCGGAAGTATTCGCCCATGGTGCATCCGGAGTAGGCGGACACATACTGCATGGCGGCAGACTCAGACGCCGAAGCAGCCACAACAATCGTGTACTCCATGGCACCGGCTTGTTCCAGCGAGCGGACCACGTTTTTAATGGACGAGGCTTTCTGGCCAATCGCCACATACACGCAGGTCATGTTCTGACCTTTTTGGTTGATGATCGTGTCGATTGCCACCGCGGTTTTGCCGGTCTGGCGATCGCCAATGATCAACTCACGCTGTCCACGCCCGATAGGCACCATCGAATCGATAGACTTGAGACCGGTCTGCATAGGCTGATCCACCGACTTGCGGGCGATCACACCAGGAGCCACCTTTTCGATGACGTCTGTCATCTTGGCATTGATGGGGCCCTTGCCGTCAATCGGTTGACCCAGCGCATTGACCACACGCCCACGCAGCTCAGGACCAACCGGAACTTCCAGAATGCGGCCCGTGCACTTGACGGTGTCGCCCTCGGAGATGTGCTCGTATTCACCCAGAATCACGGCACCCACCGAATCGCGCTCGAGGTTCAGTGCCAGACCGAAGGTGGCTACACCCTCGGCTGTGGGAGTGAATTCAAGCATTTCGCCCTGCATCACATCGGACAGGCCGTGCACGCGCACGATACCGTCTGTGACCGACACAACTGTTCCCTGGTTGCGGACATCCGCAGACGCGGTGACACCCTGGATGCGAGATTTGATCAGCTCGGAAATTTCGGCTGGATTGAGTTGCATGACTCGTTCCTCTTTCTTTAAATGTGACGTTCAGCCGCGGCTCAAGCCGTCAGGGCCGTTTTCATTTGCTCGAGACGGGCTTTGACAGAGGTATCCAATACCTCGTCCCCAACGGCAACACGTATCCCGCCGATCAACTCGGGGGCCAACTGCACAGTGAGATTCAGGCGCCGACCGAACCGCTTCTGCAGCCACTCAGTCAGGTCCACCAAGGCGGCTTCATCAATGGCAAAAGCGCTTTGCACGACCGCATCAAAGACACCGTCGCCCTGGTTCTTCAGCTGGGTGTACTGGGCTGCAACCTCTGGCAGCACCGCCAGACGCCCGTTTTCCACCACCAGCCGAAGGAAGTTTTTTCCTTGTTCCGGCAGGGTCAACGACAACACGCCTGTGATGACATCCATCACCTGGTCGTCAGACACTTTGGGGCTGTCCGCGAATTGCCTGAGTCCAGCGTCGGTGGCGATGGCCGCCAGAGCATCCAGCCATTCACTGGTCTGGGCCGCATCGTCAGCCGTTGCCTGAAACAGGGCTTCCGCGTAAGGCCGCGCAATCGTAGCGAGTTCAGCCATGGTCAAACCTTGTGTAATGTCAGAGTTCAGTCTTCAAGCGGCCCAGCAGTTCGCTGTGCACACTCGCATTGACTTCTCGCCGCAGAATTTGCTCCGCCCCTTTGACGGCCAGCGTTGCCACTTCCTCGCGCAAGGCTTCGCGTGCACGGAAAATCTGCTGTTCCGCTTCCTGGCGAGCGGCTGCAATGATTTTGGCTGCCTCGTCGTTGGCACGCGCCTTGGCTTCTTCAAGAACCGTTTGGGCTCGACGCTCTGCATCGGCCAGACGCAGTGCGGATTCGTTGCGGGACTTGCCCAACTCTTCCTCAACGCGCTTATTGGCAACCGCCAACTCGGACTTCGCCTTTTCCGAAGCGGCAAGCCCTTCCGAAATTTTCATTGCACGCTCATCCAACGCCTTGGCAATAGGTGGCCACACGAAGTTCATCGTGAACCACACCAGAATTGCAAAAACGATGGCCTGAGCAAACAGCGTTGCATTGATGTTCATCGCAACACCTTTCTTTGGTTATCAGGGGTTGTACGCGAAAGACCTGCCACAGAACGAAGGGGACCTTGGCCAGCCGACGTGTGCCGGATCACTTGCCAAGCTACCCCCTTCAAAATGGAGGCGCAAGCCAGAAGTGAACCGATCAGGCCACCAACTGGAAGGGGTTTGCAAACGCGAACAACAGCGCAATAGCCACGCCGATCAGGAAAGCAGCGTCGATCAGACCGGCCAAAATAAACATTTTGGTCTGAAGGTCGTTCATCAGCTCGGGTTGACGGGCAGAGGCCTCCAAGAATTTGCCACCCATCAGTGCGATACCAATAGATGCGCCAATGGCACCCAGACCGACAATCAGACCGCAAGCCAAAGCGACGAGACCCAGAACGTTTTCCATGATGACTCCTAAAGTGACGAAAAGTTAAAAAGAAAGGGAAAGAAAGAAACGAGAACCTAACCGATGCGCCCGGTCAATGCGCGTCATGCGCTTGACCCAGATAAATCAAAGTCAGCATCATGAAAATAAATGCCTGAAGCGTGATCACAAGGATGTGAAACAAGGTCCAGACCGTACCCGCAATGATGTGCCCCACAAAGAAGAGCCCACCACTGAGAGACATTGCTGCAAATCCCCCCAGAAGGGCGATCAACATAAACACCAGCTCGCCAGCAAACATGTTGCCAAACAACCGCATACCGTGCGACACAGTTTTGGCGACAAATTCAATCATTTGCATCGCGAAGTTGATCACACCCAACAATACCGCCCACACAGGGTTTTTGCTGGTACCGAATGGGGCACACACCAACTCGTGAGTCCAGCCGCCCAAGCCCTTGATCTTGATGTTGTACAGCAGGCACATCAGCAGCACCGATGTGGACAACCCGAGCGTGGTGGACAGGTCAGCGGTAGGCACTACGCGCAAATAGTCGGGGAAGCCCATGGCGGGACCAGCAGCGTGCCAGATTTGAGGCAGCAAATCGACAGGAACCATATCCATAAAGTTCATCAGGAAAATCCAGATAAACACCGTCAGTGCCATTGGGCCCACCAACTTTCGGCTTTGGGCATTGTGGATCACGGCCTTGGCCTGGTTATCCACCATTTCGACCAAAATCTCGACCGCCGCCTGGAAGCGCCCCGGAACACCTGCATGGGCCTTGCGTGCGGCGAGGTAGAGCACCCAGCACATCAGGGCACCCAAAATGGAACTCACTACCACAGAGTCGATGTTGACCACCGAGAAATCCACAATCGACGATTGCTTGTGATTTTGCAGATGCTGCAAATGGTGGCGAATGTATTCACCAGGCGTCAGGGCTTGCGCTTCAACAGACATAGTTCAAATCAGCCATTGTTTATTTCGCGGCTCTGGAGGACACAAAAAATGCCAACCAGTACACCTTGAGTACCAACACAAGACCTGCTACCAGAGCAAGCCAGTTCAAATGGGCCACCACACTAGGCGCCAAGGCCAGCATGGCCACCACTAGGAGGACTTTGATCCCCTCCCAAAACACCACCGCAGCCAGCGAACCTTGGGCAAACAGGGACAACAAGCCCGTCAACCGCCCAAACGTCACACCCCACGCCATGACCGCCGATGGCAACACCACCGACAACCCACCGTACCCGGCCGACAGAGCACCACTGACCTCACCCGTGAACCACCAAGCCAACAAAGCGGCCAGACAGGTCGCCACGCATTGCCAAACCAACACGCGCCACATCGACACCGCCCGCTGGCTTTTGCGCCATTCTTTCGCCTCATCGCGTGACAACGGCTTGAAATCGTCGCTGTCGGCTTCAGCTTCGGTGTCAGCAGCTTCTGCTGCCGACTGGCTGGGCTTGGCGTTTAACTTCCCGATTGTGTTCATTGGACATTACAGCCAGGTTACGCCTGCCAGCTCCGTACCTCGCAAAGCCTTTGATTATACGTAGAAACCCGATGGATTGTCGCGTCAGTGAACCCGCGACGTGCTGACCTGCGGCGAACGGCACCCAAGCAGGGTCTAGGATACCTACACTTGGACATATTTTGTCACTGCCTAGCCATGCTCCCCACCCCCCCTGCCACACCCTCACTGATTGAGTTCCCCTGTCACTTTCCCATCAAGGTGATGGGACAGTCGGACAGCGCTTTTTTGGACGCGATGGTCCAGGTGGTGCGCCGGTTTGACAGCGGCTTTGACCCGTCCACCATCGAAACCCGGTCCAGCCAAACCGGCAAGTACACCGGCCTGACGCTGCTGGTGCATGTGCACGACCAGGCCCAACTCGACCAGGTGTACCTCGCCCTGACGTCACACCCCATGGTCAAGGTGACGCTGTGAGTCCGGCAACCACACCCACTGGCCGAGGTAGCGCCCAATGAGCCTGCTGGTGAGGGACCTGGGGCACACCCCCTATGAAGCCACCTTTCGCGACATGCAGGCGTTCACGGCGGCACGCACCGCCGCGACGCCTGATGAACTGTGGATGTGCGAACACCCCCCCACGTTCACCCAGGGGCTGGCAGGCGATGCCCGCCACCTGATAGGTTCGAGCGACATACCGCTGGTGGCCTCCGATCGCGGCGGACAGGTCACTTTTCATGGCCCCGGGCAGGTGGTGGCCTACCCCTTGGTGGACCTGCAGCGGGCCGGGTACTTTGTGAAGGAGTATGTGTACCGCCTGGAAGAGTCCATCATCCGGACACTGGGCCATTGGCAGGTCACGGGGCACCGCGTCGCCGGTGCGCCCGGCATTTACGTCAGGCTGGACGATCCATTTGCCCATCAGCCGCTGCCGCAGCGCCCCCAAGCGGGACAGACCCGCCTGATGCCAGATGCCTTTAGTGGCCTGGGCAAGATCGCAGCGCTGGGTATCAAGGTGTCGCGCCACTGCACCTACCACGGTGCAGCACTGAATGTGGCCATGGATCTGTCGGCCTATGAACTCATCAATCCGTGTGGGTATGCGGGCTTGAAAACCGTGGACCTTTCTACAATCGGCGTCTCCGTTGCCCCTGGCGAAGTCGCTGAGCTGTGGGCCAATCAACTGCAGCGCCTGCTGCCATGAGCCGCTGCGCGTTCTCTCCATGACCCTATCCCAGACCCCCACCCCAACCTTCAACGAGCTCTACGACGCGACGGCCAAGCAAAAGTCATCGGCCAAGGTGTCGCGCATCCCCATCAAGGTGGTACCGGCTGAAGTCCTCAAAAAGCCCGACTGGATCCGGGTCAAAGCCGGCAGCCCCAGCACCCGGTTCTATGAGATCAAGGACATTTTGCGCAGCAACCAGCTGGTAACGGTCTGCGAAGAAGCCAGCTGCCCCAACATTGGCGAGTGCTTTGGCAAAGGCACTGCCACATTCATGATCATGGGTGACAAGTGCACCCGCCGCTGCCCGTTTTGCGACGTGGGCCATGGCAGGCCGGACCCTCTGGACGCCGACGAACCCGCCAAACTGGCCAGAACGGTGGCCGCCCTGCAGCTGAAGTATGTGGTCATCACCAGCGTGGACAGGGATGACCTGCGCGACGGTGGGGCTGCCCACTTCGTGGCGTGTATCCGCGAAATCCGTGCCCTGTCGCCCCGCACGCAAATCGAGGTGCTGGTACCCGACTTTAGGGGGCGGGACGACCGCGCCCTGGACATCCTGACTGCGGCGCCGCCCGATGTCATGAACCACAATCTGGAGACGGCACCCAGGCTGTACAAAGAGGCCAGGCCAGGCTCTGACTACGCGTTCAGCCTGAACCTGCTGCGCAAGTTCAAGGCGCGCTTTCCCGACATCCCCACCAAAAGTGGGCTGATGGTGGGCCTGGGCGAAACCGATGAGGAAATTTTGCAGGTGATGCGCGACATGCGCGAACACGGCATCAACATGCTGACGATTGGGCAGTACCTGGCCCCCTCTGGCCACCACCTGCCAGTGCGCAGGTACGTGCATCCTGATACCTTCAAGATGTTCGAAGAACAGGCCTACGCCATGGGCTTCAGCCACGCCGCTGTGGGTGCCATGGTCCGCAGCAGCTACCACGCCGACCAGCAGGCCGGGCACCTGCTGGAACCAAAATAATTCATAGCAAACTATTTAACCCCGACAAGCTCAAACAGGGTTTTTATATTAAATTATGGTTTGAGCGCCTCGGCCATGGTGTCCCAAGCCTTGATGGCTTCGGCGGCGTACATCAGGGCGGGGCCACCGCCCATGTATACGCACACCGCCAGCATCTCTTCAAGTTCGGCGCGGGTGCAGCCCAACTTGTGCAGCGCCTTGACGTGGAACCCAATGCAGCCCGAGCAGCGCTGGGTGATACCGATGGCCAAAGCGATCAACTCCTTGTGCTTGGCACTGACCGCACCATCGGTCATGGAGGCACGGGCCAATTGCCCAAAGCCTGCCATGGCATCTGGTTGCGCCTTGCGAAACGGGGCCAGGCTGGCGTTGATATCGCCGATAAGACCGGCGTGATCGAATGTGCTCATGGGGGACTCCTGTGTTGAATGCGCCGCTGCGACTCCCGCAACGGCAAACCTAATCAGTTTGAACCAACCCCCCGGGGTATGTTTTGATTTACCTCAACGCAAGGCTTCAAGTGCCCTGGCGGGCTCCTCGGCCCGCAACGCCGCTTCTGCAATGGGCTTGAGTTTGGCCGTGTCGGAGCGCAGCACCTGCTGCTTGACCGCCAGAATTTGGGATGGGTGCATGGAGAAGCTGCGCAAACCCAGGCCCAGCAAGAGCCGGGTCATCTGCACATCACCCGCCAGTTCGCCGCACACGCTCACGGGTTTGCCTTGCGCGTGGCCAGCGGCGATGGTGCGGGCCATGAGCTCGAGCACCGCTGGGTGCATGGGGTCGTAGAGATGGGCCACCGACTCATCCACCCGGTCAATGGCCAGGGTGTACTGGATCAGGTCGTTGGTACCTATGGACAAAAAGTCGAAGTAGCGCAGGAACACATCCACCATGAGCGCAGCCGCTGGCACCTCGATCATGGCGCCCACCTTGACCGTGCCATAAGCCTGACCACGGGCGTTGAGCTGACCGCGCGCCCGGTCCACGAAGGCCAGCGTCTGGCGAATCTCGCTCACATGGGCCAGCATCGGGATCAGCAGATGGACTGGCCCGAATGCAGAGGCCCGCAGAATGGCCCGCAGCTGGCTGAGAAACATGGTGGGCTCGGCCAGGCTCCAGCGAATGGCCCGCAAACCCAAAGCGGGGTTGAGGTGGTCATCGCCCCCTCGGCTGGAACGGTCAAGGGGTTTGTCTGCCCCCACATCGACGGTGCGTATGGTCACCGGCAGGCCCTCCATGGCCTCCACTGTGGCCTTGTAGGTTCTGAACTGCTCCTCTTCATCGGGCAGGTTGCCCTGGCGACCCATGAACAAAAACTCGCTGCGAAACAGCCCCACACCCACCGCCCCCACGCGCAGGGCCCCCGCCGCATCCGCCGGGCGCTCGATGTTGGCCAACAGCTCGATCTTCTGGCCATCCAGCGTCAGGGCTGGTGTGTTGCGCAACCGGTTGAGCCGCTGGCGCTCGACTTCACTCTGCCGCTGCTTGAACCCGTACTCGGCCAGCATGATGGGCGACGGGTCCACGATAAGCACACCCGCATCGCCATCGATGATGACCCAATCGTCCTGGCGAACAATCTGACTCGCGGAGCGCGCACCCACCACAGCAGGGATGTCCATGCTGCGGGCCACAATGGCGGTGTGGCTGGTTTTGCCCCCCACATCGGTCACAAAACCGGCGAACACGCTCTGCTTGAACTGCAGCATGTCGGCCGGTGACAAGTCGTGCGCCACCAGCACCAGGGGCACGTCCACGGTGTCGTCGAGCAGCAGGTCCTGGGACGTGGGACGGCTGGGTACCGGTGGCTGCGACACCGGAGAGGCCACCCCCCGCATGACGCGCAGCATCCGCTCGACCACCTGCTCCAGATCGCCCTTGCGCTCGCGCAGGTAGGGGTCTTCCATTTCGTCAAACTGCCGCGCCACCACGTCGAGCTGCGAGGTCAGCGCCCACTCCGCGTTGTAGCGGCGGTCCAGAATCCATTGCTTCACACCGTCCGTCAGCTGCTCGTCCTGGAGCAGCATGCGGTGCACATCGAGCAGGGCGGACAGCTCCAGGTAACCCTCTTTGTCGGTCAATTCGTGCAGGCTGGTTTGCACCTTGCCAATCTCGGCCACCACGGTATCGCGGGCGCTGCGCAGCCGGGTGATCTCAAACTGCACCTGGTCAGGCTCCACCAGGTAGTGGGCCACATCCAGACGGCTTGATGCCACCAGCACCGCGCGCCCGATGGCCACGCCGCTGGAGACCGCAATGCCATGTACCGAAAAGCTCATTCGCCTTCCCCGAACTTGTCGGCAATCAGCGCCAGCAGCGCCTGCATGGCCTGCTCCTCGTCGGGCCCCGAAGTTTCCACCTCGACGGTGCTGCCCATGCCAGCGGCCAGCATCATCACCCCCATGATGCTTTTGGCGTTGATGCGCCGCTCACCCCGAGACAGCCACACCTCGCTCTGAAAGCTCCCGGCGAGCTTGGTCAACTTGGCCGATGCGCGGGCGTGCAGCCCCAACTTATTGCTGATGGTCGTGGTGGTTTTGATCATGGCTGCGTTTGTTTTGGTTCTGGGGTGCCGTCACACTCACGGGAATGATGCCCTGCGCCCCACCTGCCATGGCCCGCGACACCAGCATGTCCAAGGGCTCGTGCCGGTAGGTAACAGCCCGCAGCAGCATGGGCAGGCTGACCCCGGACACCAGGCGCGCAGCTGCCCCCTCCACCAGGCGCTGAGCCACGTTGCAGGGCGTGGCGCCAAACACGTCGGTCAACACCAGCAGATGGTTCATGTCCATACCGGTGACGGCACGGCGGGCCTGTTGCAGGCTCTCGTCGGGAGATGCCTGGGGCAACACATCCACCGCCACCACCGACGGCGCCGCATCGGGGAACACATGCAGGACGCACTGCCTCAGGGCCGAAGCCAGCGGCGCATGGGCAATGACAAGAATCCCGTTCATGGGGAGGGATTATGTGCGTGGAACCAGACCACCAACGTGCGGCGGCGCAATGGTCCGGCCACAGGCTCAGGGCGTGGCATCGGCAGCCACCCCTTCCAGCCACTGGGCCATGACCGCTGGCGCGATCGGTCCGTACACCGCCAGCTGCACCACATCCGCACCACGGTACAGCCAGGCCACATGCGCCTGCACGGGCGAACCATCGGCCCGTGCGCCTGCTGCGCGCCAAGCCGTGAGTGCCGCACCGGATCCCGGGCCCAGCCGCACATCCGGCACCCAGGCCTGCACCTGCGCGGCAGGCACTTTCAGGCTGGCCTGTGTGGCACTTTGCCAGGCGGCCAACAGCTCGTCGGTGGCCAAGCCCTGGGGCGCCTGCATGCTGGCCACGGCAAAGGTGAGGCCGCCGGTGTCGCAGCTGAGCATGTCCAGCGCCACCGGACGCCCCGCCAAAGCCACCGTGCGCTGGGCGGCATCGGGTTTGCAGGGCAACATGGCCCGAAAGGCGCTGCCCGGTGGCCGCACCTCGCGCCAGTTGAACGTCGGGCTGCACCCGGCCAACAACAGAGCCGCAGCCACCACCGCAGCCACCCACCCGGCCTGCCCTGTCCGCTGCGTCCGCTGCGTCCCGCGAGGGCACGCGCCTCTTGCATCTGTCACCATTGAACATCCTTTCACGCGCTGTCCAGCCGCACACCGGCCTTGCACACGCACCGGGCAGCCGGGAGAAACCCCGGGTACCCCACAGGCCCAAGCCCCCGCACAATAGCCGCCATGAGCCACACGCATACGCCACCAACGTCCACCCCACCGGGCCCTCAGGCCCCATCTGCGCCAGACACACCAGCCGCGTCGGCGCTGGATGGTATCCGCGTCCTGGATTTGTCACGGGTACTGGCTGGCCCCTGGTGCACCCAAACGCTGGCCGACCTCGGTGCCGATGTCATCAAGGTCGAACGGCCGGGTTCGGGCGATGACACCCGCGGCTGGGGCCCGCCGTTTTTGCCCGATGCGCAAGGCCACGACAGCGCAGAAGCCGCGTACTACCTGGGGGCCAACCGCAACAAGCGCTCCATCACCTGCGACCTGGCCCACCCCGAGGGGCAGGCCCTGGTGCGCGACCTGGCACGCCACTGCCAGGTGGTGGTGGAAAACTTCAAGGTGGGCGACATGGCCCGCTACGGGCTGGACCACGCATCGCTCAGCGCCATCAACCCGGCGCTGGTGTACTGCTCCATCACCGGTTTTGGCCAAACCGGCCCCTACGCCGAGCGCGCCGGCTACGACTATGCCATTCAGGGCATGGGCGGCCTCATGAGCGTCACCGGTGAGCGCGACGACCTGCCCGGCGGTGGCCCGCAAAAAGTGGGCGTGGCCGTGGCCGATCTGTTCACCGGCCTGTACGCGACCGTGGCCATCCAGGCCGCGTTGCGCCACGCCGAACGCACCGGCGAAGGCCAGCACATCGACATGGCGCTGCTGGACACCCAAGTCGCCATGCTGGCCAACCTCGGGGCCAACTACTTGGTACGCGGCCAGGTCGACGGCAAGGTACCCGGCCGGGCGGGCAACGCCCATGTGAACATCGTGCCCTACCAGGTCTTTGAGACCGCACCCGATGCCTCGGGCCAAGCCCAGCACCTGATTCTGGCGGTGGGCAACGACGGCCAGTTTGCCAAATTCTGTGCCGTGGCGGGGCACCCCGAGTGGGCGAGCGACGCCCGCTTCAGGCACAACGCCGACCGTGTGCGCCACCGCGACATCTTGGTTCCCCTGCTGACCGCTGTCATGGCCACCCGCCCCAAAGCCGACTGGTTGGGCGCGCTGGAAGCGGCCAAGGTGCCCTGCGGCCCCATCAACAACCTGGCCGAGGTGTTTGCCGACCCCCAGGTGCGCGAGCGCGCCATGGTGGACACCTGGTCACACCCCCTCAACCCCACGCTGTCGCTGGTGGCCAGCCCCCTCAAACTGAGCCAGACGCCAGTGTGCCACCGCTACCCACCCCCACTGCTGGGCCAACACACCCTGGAGGTGCTGACCCAGGTGCTGGGCTACCCACCCGAGCGGATTACACAGCTGCAAGCCTCAGGGGCCCTGGGAGACGCCACCCTCATACCCCGCTGACCCTGCTGAACCCGCTGCGTCCAAACCCGCAAGACCCTGTTGACCATGAACCCCAGCCCAGCCACCACCACCTCACCCAAGCCCCCGGTGAGCGCCTTGCCCACCGTCCAGTCGCTACCTGGCGCGGCACGTGCCGCACGGCTGCGCGGCGAACCCCTGGTGGTCATGACCACACTGCGGGGTTGTCCCTACTGCGACCTGGTGCGTGGCCACTACCTGGGGCCCATGCAGCGCGACGGCGAGTTGGTGGCCGTCCAGGTAGACATGACCGATGCACGCAGCGCGCTGATTGGTTTTGATGGCGCCACCACCACACCACGGGCACAGACCAGGGCCTGGAAAGCATCCATGGCCCCGACGGTGCTTTTCCTGGGCCCGCGCGGCGAGGAACTGGCCGAGCGGCTGGTGGGCGTGGCGGTGGAAGAGATGTATGGCGACTTCCTGCAGGCCCGCCTGCAAGAAGCACGGACCAAGCTGGCCAAGATGCCGCCCTGACCCACCACCGGCCACCACACCGCCCCTGCGAAGGGTTGGCCCGTGGCTTTCGTACACTGGTTGACCTCAACACCATTTTTTGAGCAGCACGCGCATGACCACATCCACCACGCCCAGCGCTCCGCCCCTCTGGCTCCTGCGGCCCGGCATCGCACTCATGCAGCGCATGGGCATGAGGTTGAAGCTGATGCTCATGGCCGCCATGCTGATCGTGCCGCTGGTGGTGGTGCTGTTCGCGCTGGTGCAACACATCAACGTGGGTTTGAAATCGTCCAAGCTGGAGCAAGACGGCCTGGTCGCCGTGCAAACCCTGACGCGAGTAGCCACCCTGACCCAAACCCACCGGGGCCAGACCAACCAGGTCCTCTCGGGCAACCAGGCGGCCAAGGCCGCCCGCGACACCACCCGCACAGCGCTCAGGGCAGCCATGGCCGAGATGGACGCAGTGGTCGCCCGCTACCCGCACCTGGACTTGGGCAGCCGCTGGCAAACGGCTCGCAGCGGCCTGGACGCCCTCACCCAGGGCGCCGATTCGGGTGCCCGCGCCCAGGTGTTTGCCGCCCACTCCGACCAGGTCAACCAGCTCATGAACCTGGCCACCTACGCTGGCGAAACCTCCACCCTGCTGCTCGACCCCGAAGCCACCACCTACTTTCTGATGGACATCGTCGTCAACCAGTCGCTCCCGCTGACCGAGACCATGGGCCTGATGCGCGGCGCGGGCGCCGGCCTGCTGGCCCGTGGCCCCGAGCAGCCACCCACTGCCACCGAACTGTCTGCTGTGCTAGGCCGATCCAGCCAGCTGATGGCGCAGCTGCGGCAAATGGCCACCAGCATCGCGGCACTGGAGCGCTCGGGCGCCAGCGCACCCGCCGAATGGCCAGCCACCAACGACGGTGCCAATGCGCTGATACAGGCCACCCAGCGCGCTTTTGGGCAGGAGCAGCTGCAGGGCGACTCCAACGCCTTTTTTCAGACGGGCACCCAGGCCATTGCAGCAGTGGTGGCCCTGCAGCAGGCCAGTGCCTCCGACCTGGAGCGCCGCTTGGCGCAGCGCATACAGACCGACACCCGCCAGCTCTACACCCTGAGCGCCCTGTCTGTGGCTGGCATCTTGCTGGTCATTTACGGATTCACCAGCTTTGGTGCCGCCACCCTGCGCAGCCTCAGAGAACTGGGGCAGGCCATGCACAACGCGGCCGAGGGCAACCTCTCCAGCATCATGCACAGCCAGGGCAAGGACGAGCTCTCGCAGATCACCAACACCTTTGAGCACATGCTCACCAGCCTGTCCAACCTGGTGGCCGAGGTGCGCAGCGCCGCCGCCCTGGTGGGCGACGTAGGGGCCAGCCTGGTGGAAGACGGCAGCCTGCTGGCCGACCGCACCCAGTCACAGGCCGCCAGCCTGGAAGAAACCACCTCCAACGTGCGCGCCGTGGGCGACATGGTCAAGCAAAACGCCGATGTGGCCCAAGGCGTCAGCGGCATGACGCGCGAACTTCACCAGCAAACCGGTGCGGCCAGCGAGCTGATGGTGACCACCGTCAAGGGCATGGACACCCTCAAGACCACCTCCAGCCGCATGACCGAAATCATCGGCACCATCGACAGCATTGCCTTCCAGACCAACATCCTGGCGCTCAACGCCGCCGTCGAGGCGGCCAGGGCTGGCGAGCAAGGTCGTGGGTTTGCGGTGGTGGCCAGCGAGGTGCGCAACCTTGCCCGCCGCAGCCAGGAGGCAGCCTCCGAGGTGCGCAAGCTCATTGCCGAGTCGTCCACCCGGGTGCAAAACTCGGTGGTTCAGATCGGCTCGGTCAGCGACATCATGACCCGGCTGGTCAGCAGCATCGACAAGGTCACCACCGGCATGGAAGGCATTGCGCAGGCCAGCAGCAACCAGAGCCTGTCCCTGAGCGAGGTGGTGGTGGCGGTGGGCGACCTGGACTCCGTCACCGCCGAAAACTCTGCCTTGGTCGAGCGCACCCAGCACCGCTCGCACCGCCTGATCGAGCGGGCAGAGCAGCTGTCAGAAGCCGTCAACTACATCCGGCTGCGCCAGGGCACAGCCGACGAGGCCAAGCGCCTGACCGAGCGGGCCGCTGAACTGGTGCGGCGGGTGGGCTTTGACAAGGCCTACTCCACCTTCCACGACAAGGCGGGCGGCTTCATTGACCGCGACCTCTACGTCTTTGTGTTCGACCGCGACGGCGTGTACCGCGTCATGGGCATGGACGAGGGCAAGGTGGGCACACCCCTGAGCGCCGCCCCAGGCCTGGACGCTGCCCAACTGCTGGCCGACGCCTGGAAGCGTGCCGAGCAAGGCGGCGGCTGGGTGGAATACAACATCATCAACCTGGTCACCGGCGACGTGAAGGGCAAGGCCTCGTATGTACTGCCGCTGGACGACCAGCGGCTGATTGGCTGCGGCGCCTACCGCAGCGCGGTGCGCTCGCTGGACGACATCCGCCGCAGCAACAAGGCAAGCTGATACCGACAATCGATCAATAGCAAACTATCGTTAACAGGCAAGCGGTAAAGCCAAAAAAAGCTTGTAATTTAAATACTCAAGACGCTGCCACCACCGGCTGCAGCACGGCCCCGCAGGCCTGTGCACGGCCTGCGTGTTTGGCGTGGTAGAGCTGCGCATCGGCCAGGGCCAGCAAATCGGCAGCGGTGGCACCGGCGGAGCCCTCGCCCTGGCGGGTGGCCACCCCCAGGCTGACGGTCACCACGTCGGCCACCCCCGAAAATTGGTGGGCAATGGCCTGCTGCTTCACCGCTTGCAGCAGCTTGTGGGCCATGGCCAGGCCTTCCTCCAGCGGGGCGTCGGGCAGCAGGCAAACAAACTCTTCCCCGCCATAGCGAGCCACCAGGTCGGTGGGGCGGCGCAGATTGGCCTTGAGCACCGATGCCAGCTGCTGCAGACACACATCACCGGCCTGGTGGCCGTAGTGGTCGTTGTAGGCCTTGAAAAAATCCACGTCCAGCAGGATGAGCGACAGCGGTGTGCCGTTGCGCTGGGCGCGCCCCCACTCCAGGGCCAGGCGCTCGTCAAACTGGCGGCGGTTGGAGACACCGGTCAACCCGTCCAAAAAGGCCAGGTCGCGCAGCAGGTCGGACTGGAACTTGAGAGTGAGGTGGGTCTTGACGCGCGCGCGCACCACACTGGCGTTGACGGGCTTGGAGATGAAGTCCACCGCACCGGCCATGAGGCACTGGGTTTCTATTTCGTCCCCCCCATGGGCGGTGACGAAGATGACTGGGGTATCGGTGGTGTCGGGGTCGCCCTTGAGCTGCTGCAGCACCTGAAAGCCGTCCATGTCGGGCATGACCACGTCCAGCAGCACCAGGTCGGGCTGCTGCTCGCGACACACCCGCAAGGCCTGCGGCCCACTGGCGGCCACAAACAGCTGGTAATCGGCCACCAGGGCGCGGCGCAGCACCTGCAAATGCATGGGCTGGTCGTCCACCAGCAGCACACGCGCACGGCGGGCGGGGGCCACCAGGGGCAGGGCCAGGTCCACCGCGTTCAAAGGCGCAGGGTCTGGACGCCTGGCGCCCGCCAATGCATCGGGGGGCTGGGTGGGCAAAAAGTCGGAGGTATCGGTCATGGGGGATCGCCCAGCAGCTGCCGGGCCGCTGCCAGGGCCTGTTCAAAATCCATCTGTTCCATGGCAGCGTGCAGGGGCTGCCAATCGGGGTGGTCGGCCAGGGCGCTGTCTTGCACCATGCCGTCGTGCAACTCCAGGGCTTCCATGTCGGATGCCTGGAGCAGCTGCACCAGCGCATGCAAAGGCTCCAGCCAGCGCGGCCGCCAGTCGGCGCAGGCTTCGGGGGTGCTGGCCTGTGCGGCCCCCTCGGGCTGCAGGCGGCGCTGCGCCTCGGCCAGCACGCGGCGCATGGCCTGCTCGGTCAGGGCCATTTCGGCCTGCAAATCGGCCAGCCAACCAGGGGCCCCAGGCCCAAGGGCTGTGCCCGCTTTGACCGCACGCTCGGCCTCGGCACTGAGCTGCGCCAAACGGACGGCCCCCACGGTGCTGGAGGTGCCTTTGAGGGTGTGCAGCCACGCGGCCAGCTCGGCAGGGGTTGCGCTGGCCAGCAGCTGCACCAGCCGCTCGGCCTGGGTGGGCAAGTCGTTGCAGTAGTTGCGGGCAATGCGCACGTAGAAGGCGGGGTCACCGCCCAGGCGCTGCAGCGACGCGGCCACGTCCAGCCGATCTTGATCGGGCCAGGGGGCCACCACCGCCGTGCATTTGGAATCAAATACCGCCTCTGCGCTTGCTCCTATTGAATTGTCAGCTATCACTTCCGAAGTCTTCAACGACCCATCAACGTCGGTGCTTGCGAGTGAGTCATCGGTCTGCACCGCTGGGCCAGCCCAGCGCAAGAGGGTGCGTACCAGGTGCTGCAGTTCGAACGGCTTGCCGACGTGGTCGTTCATACCGGCGGCCAGGCAGGCCTCGCGGTCGCTGGCCATGGCGTTGGCCGTCATGGCAATGATGGGCAGCTTGCGCAGGTTGAGCCGGTTGCGGATGGCGTGTGTGGCCTGCAAGCCGTCGAGCACCGGCATTTGCATGTCCATGAGCACCGCATCAAAGCCATCGGGCTGCTGGCCCAGGGCATCGACGGCCTGCTGTCCATCGCCCGCCAGCGTGACGCGGGCACCTTCGCGGGTGAGGAGTTCGTCGGCCACCTGCTGGTTGATGAGGTTGTCCTCCACCACCAGCAGGCGCAGCCCGTTGAGCTGTCGGCCCGTGCGCCGGGTGGCCACCGTCCGCGGCGCCGACCCGGTAACAGCGGCACTGGCATCGACCACCGCGTCGTAGAGCATGGAGCCGGTGACAGGCTTGACCAGAAAGCCGTCCAGCAGGTCGCGCTGGGCCTGGGGAACGGCCTGCAGCATCTCGCGCCCACTGGCAGTGACCATGATGAGCAGGGGCTTGGGCCCCGCCGCAAAGCGCTGCGCAAGCTCGGTGGCCAGGTCCATCCCGTTCTTGCCGGGGGGCATGTTCCAGTCCAAAAATACCACGTCAAAGGGTTTGGCGCCCTGGCGCAGCCCTTGGTCTATCGTGGCCACCGCATCGTCTGCCCCTTCTGCCAGCACGGTTTGCCAGCCCAGGCCTTGCAGCATGCCCGCCATGATCTGCTGCGCCACCAGGTTGTCGTCCACCACCAGAACCCTTAGGCCCTGGAGGGCGCTGTGGTCGCGGGGCGCAAAGTCCAGCGGCAGCTCTGGGGGCACGCCCAAGCGCAGCTCGAAGCTGAAGGTGCTGCCCTCGCCCAGCACGCTGTTGAGGCACAGCTCACCCCCCATCAGCCGCACCAGACGCTGGCTGATGGCCAGGCCCAGACCGGTTCCGCCGTATTTGCGCGAGGTGGACGACTCGGCCTGGGTGAAACCACTGAAAATTTTGGCCTGCGCCTCGGGCGCAATGCCTATGCCGCTGTCGTGCACCTCAAAGCGCAGGTCCACCGTGTCCTGAGCTCCGCTGTCGTTGCCACCGCCGTCCTGGCGCGCCAGCAGCTTGACGCGCAGCAGCACCTCGCCCTGTGCGGTGAACTTGATGGCGTTGCCCCCCAGGTTGATGAGCACCTGCTGCAGCCGCAAGGCGTCGCCCACCAGCACCCGGGGAATGGCCGGGTCGATATCGAACAGCAGCTCCAGGTGCTTGCTCTTGAGGTTGCTGCTGTAGATGGTGGCCAGGTCGCGCACGAGCTTGTCAAAGGCAAAGGGCTCCGGGTCCAGCTCCAGCTTGCCGGCCTCGACCTTGGAAAAGTCCAGGATGTCATTCAGGATGCCCAGCAGCGACTTGGCCGCACTTTCGCTTTTTTCGGCGTAGTCTTTCTGGCGGCTGGTCAGCTCGGTGGTCTGCAGCAGGTGGAGCATGCCCAGAATGGCGTTCATGGGCGTGCGGATTTCATGGCTCATGTTGGCCACGAACTGGCTCTTGGCCTGCGACGCGGCCTCGGCCTCCTGGCGGGCGCGCATGAGCTCAGTGATATCCACATAACCAATGACCACACCCAGGTTGGGGTCGTCCACCGGCATGGCGCTGACAGACAGCACCACCCGCCGCTCGCCGACCTGCACCTGCATGACGGAGTTGCGCACTGGCTGGCGGGAGTTCAAGGCACGCACCGAGGCGTACTCCTGCACCGGCATGGGTGTGCCATCCTCGCGATAGATGAGCCATTCCTTGCCCGCGTAGTTGCGCGCCAAGTGGTCGGCCTTGGTGATGCCCAGCAGCTGCTCCGAAGCGGGGTTGCAGTCAATGATGTTGCCCTGGGGGTCGGTGAGGCTGATGCCCACGGGCAGCACCTCGAACACCGCCTTTTGCTGCACCAGCGCCTGGTGGGCCACCCGGCGGGCATTTTCCAGCTCGGACACGTCAAAGCGCAGACCCACATTCATGCCGTCCGGCGTGCGCCGCTCCACCACCCGCAGCGCGGAACCATCGCCCAGGCGGACCACGTTGTCGGTGGTGCCTGCACGAAAGCTGGCCAGGCGCTGGGTCAACCAGGCATCTTGCTGCTCACGGGGCAGCTCGATGCTGCCCACCGCCAGGCCAGCCCGCAAAAAGTCCTCGAACTTCATGCCCAACTGCACCGTGTTGCCCAACTGGCTGTGCAGGGCATAAAAACGGTCATTGGCCAGCACCAGCCGCTCGTCGGCATCGAACACCGACAGCGCAGCACCCACGGCCTCCAGTGCGCTGGTCAGCAGGGTTTCTTTGGCCTGCGCCTCGGCACGCGCCTGCTCGATGTCGGTGATGTCCACCCGAAACGCCACCCGGTAACCATCGGGGGTGGCGTGTTCGATCAGCCGCAGCACCCGCCCGCTGGCCAGCCGCAGCACCCGGTCTTGCTGGGGCTGGCGGCGCTGTACCAGCCGCTGCTGCACCCAGGCTTCTTCGTCGCCCTGAGCATCGGGGATCTCGCCATTGGCCACAGCGGCGCGGATGATGGATTCGAAGGTGGCACCGGGCACGATGTGCGGCGCCGTCTTTGGCCGAAACCGCAGGTACTCAGCGTTGCACATCACCAGCCGGTCCTGGGGGTCGAACAGGGCAAAGCCCTGGTTGAGCGCATCGATGGCGCTGCGCAAAATACGCCCGCTTTCAGCGGCAGCGGCCTCGGCCGCCTTCAGGGCGCTGATGTCCGTGCGGGTACCCGCCATGGTGGATACGCGGCCATCGGGCAGGCGAGCCGTGATGCGCCCGCGGTCTTGCACCCACACCCAGTGGCCATCTTTGTGCAGACAGCGCATGGAGGCTTCGTAGTAATCGCTCTCGCCCTGAAAGTGCGCCCGCAGCGTGGCTGCCACCTGAGGGTAGTCGTCGGGGTGGGTGATGCGCTTGAGCAGGTCCACCCCTACGGGGCGGAGCTCTTGCAGCGTGTGGCCCAGCATGCGGGCCCAGCTTTCATTGACCTCGCCCTCGCCGGTGATGAGGCTCCACTCCCAGGTGCCAGCGCGCGTGCCCTCGATGAGGTTGTGCAAACGTTCACGGCCCCTGGCCAGCTCCAGCTCACGCTGCTTGCGCTCATCCACGTCCTGGAAGGTGCCGTACATGCGGATGCAGCGGCCATCCACCGTCTCGGTCACGCTGATGCTGCGCACCCAGCGCCGCGCGCCGCTGCGGGCGCGAATCTGCAGCTCCGCATCCCAGCCCTGCCCGGTCTGGCGGGCCTGGGCCATGAGGGCTCGGGCTCGCTCGCGCGTCTCTCCATCTGGGAAAAAATCAAGCGCCGAGCGTCGGGTCAAGGCAAACAACCCGTCCACCTCGAAAATTTCGCGGGTCACGGCCGACCAGCTCAGGTCGTCAGTCACCACGTCGTACTCCCAGGTGCCGATGCGAGCCACTGCGTTGGACATCTCCAGGCGCTCGCGCACCCGTTTCAAATCCTCATTCAAGGCCCGCTGGGCAGTGATGTCGTGCCGAATGGACACATAGCGCTCCACCTGGCCTTGGGCATCCTTGAAAGGGGCCACCAGCGTGTCCGTCCAGAACCACGCGCCATCTTTGGTGCTGTTGCACACCTCGCCGCGCCAGGGCTCGCCCGCCGATACCTGGGCCCACATGCCCGCCCAGAATTCGGGCGGGTGAACGCCCGAGTTGAGCAGGCGGTGTGTACTGCCCACCAGTTCGTCGCGGCTGTAGCCGCTGGCGCGGCACAGGGCGTCGTTGGCATCGGTGATGGTGCCGTCCCGGTCGGTCAGCGACACCAGGGCGTAGCGCTGAATGGTGTCCATGAGCGCGGCGCTTTCGCGCAGAGCGGCAGACATGCGCTCGGCCACGGCTTTTTCCTGGGTGATATCTGACTCGACCGACAGAAAACCGGTGAACTGCCCCTGTGCGTCGTGCATGGGCTGGCAGTCGATGCGCACCCAGTAGTGGCGGCCATCTTTGCTGCGGTTGAGCAGCTCGGCGGTGATGCCCTGTCGGGCCTGCTTGGCAGCGTGGATGGTCTCCAGCGTCGGCACATCGGTGTGCTCATCGGTCAGCAGCTGCTTGGGGGGGTGGCCCATCGCCTCCTCGGCGGTATGGCCACTGATGCGGGTGAACGCCTCATTGACCCACACGATGTGGTCCTGGGCATCGGTGATCATGACCGCATTGCTTGTGTTGCGCGCCACCAGGGCCAGGCGCGCCAGATCGGCAGTCAAATCGCGCGCGCGCCGCTCGGCCAGGGCACGACCCCGCGCCATCACATACACCAGGTAGGCCGCCAACAGGCTCAGCAGGCTGCCCAGCACCAGCTCGTACTGGGCCGCCCGGCGGTCGATGGTGGCCTCGAAGCCCGGCAAGCTGGAGGCCGAAAACACCAGGTAGCGGTTGCCCAGAAACAGCTGCCCAGTGGTCTTGAACAACCGCTGCTGCAATGGGGACATGGAAGGGTCCCCAGCGGATTTGCTCAAGTGGCCATCCCGGTCGTACAGCAGCACGCCGGGCTCTCCCCCACCCTCCGGGGTGGCCACAGGGTCGGTCAGCTCAAAGTCGATGTCGATTTTGGCGTGGGCCACCGCCTCCTGCACAAAGCGCTGGACATCCACCAGGGCGATGATGAAGCCCATGAGCAGCTCTTGCCGCGCCTCGGGCGTCTCGGGCACCGAACCGGTGGTGTACACCGGCAAGTACATGCCCATGGTGATCTGCGCCGGGTTGGTGGCCCGTGGCAGCGGCGGGGCCAGCACAGCCACGCCCGAGCGGGCGGCCCGCTGCATGGCCCCCAGGCGGTCGGGGCTGACCACGAGGTCAAGGCCCACCGCCGAGCGGCCAGACAGAGGCTCTGCATAGTCCACCACCAGGTGCTCATCCACACTGGCGGGGTCCGTCACCGGTTGAACGGTGCGGTAGCGAAAATCCAGCCGCTCGTCCGCTCGGTCTTGCAAAAACCGCGGCAAGTCTGCCGCTGGCACCCGGCGGATGAAGGCCAGGGTGGTGATGGCCGGGTAGCGGGTGGGCAGGTCGAGCGCCTCGGCAAACAGGGTGAAATCCTCCCGACTCACATCGGTGGACCCGGCAAACAGCGCCCGTGCACCATGCTGGAGGGTGAGCTGGCGCTCCAGCTGCTGGGTCAGCAGCGCCTGTATGCGCTGCACCTCGGCCTCGAAGGCAATGTTGGCGCGCGACTCCACACCGCGCTGTAGCACCTGGTGCGTCTGGTAGGTGACGCCCAGGCCAACCGCCAGCACCAGCCCAGACCACCACAGGGCCACTGCGTTTCGGGTCCATGTCCACATGTCGGGGGCCTTCAGTCTGGGATTGCGGGCCGCTGCGCAGCCACTGGTTGAAGTTTGGCTGCGCGCCGCGGGCCGCACAGGTGACGCAGGTGGACCACTGCAACGGGCAGACAGGGCCGGCTCACCGCAGCACCTTGGCCAGTTCGGCCTCCAGTGCCTGGCGCTCCAGCGGTTTGGCGAGGTAACCATCGGCACCGGCGGCCAGCATGCGTGCGCGATCGCTGGGCAGGTCGAATGCGGTCACCATGATGACGGGCATTTTTTTCCGGCCTGCCCGCTCGCGCTCGCGGATCACGGCCACGGTGCTCAGGCCATCGAGCACCGGCATGGTCACGTCCATCAGGGCGACGTCAAAGCTCTGGGCGTCCAGGGCCTTGAGGGCTTTCTCGCCGTCGGTGACGAGCACACCACTGTGCCCCATGTCCCGCAGCACCCGGGTAGCCACCCGCAGGTTCACCGGGTTGTCGTCGGCAACAAGGATGCGCAGGGGTCGGGATGCAGCGGGCGAAGGGGGCATGTTGACAACTATTCAATGCAGACAAAGGCCACGGTACCGCAATCGGGCCGCTGACGCACGTGGGAATTCCCCTTGCCGTCAGGCGCGTTGAAGGCGTCTGTGGGCCACTGCTGTCCCGTGGAACCCCCATATTTTGCGCGCTGCGGCCAATGCAACTTTTTGGCGTCGCACCCGCTCCATAGAGCGCGTGTGGTGCGCGGTGCGGGTACGCTCCGCTCTGCCAGATTCCTCGTTGTTCTTTTGCGCGCCAGACAGCTGGTGCCTCCCCCCCATGAAACTTTCGGTTCGTGCTTTTCTGGTCGCTTGCGCTGCGGCCACTGCCCTTGCGGTATCGGGCTGCTCCAGCACGGAGCCAGCCCCGCAAACCACCTTTGTCTGGCTCGATGGCAGCCAGGCCACCACCTCCGACCTCAAAGGCAAGGTGGTGCTGGTCAACTTTTGGGCCACCACCTGTGTGAGCTGTGTGAAGGAAATGCCACAACTCGCCGCCACCTACGAGAAGTTCAAGGACCGTGGCTACGAAACTGTGGCCGTTGCCATGAGCTACGACCCGCCGAGCTATGTGGTGAACTTTGCCCAGAGCCGCCAGCTGCCATTCAAGGTAGCAATCGACAACACCGGCGAAGTGGCGCGGGCCTGGGGCGATGTGAAGATCACACCCACCACCTTCCTGGTGAACAAGAAGGGGCAGATTGTCAAGCGCTACATCGGCGAACCCGACTTTGCCGCGCTGCACCAGCTGCTCGACAAGCTGCTTTCGGAGTCCTGACCCCGCAGCCTACGCCAGGAGGTGGCGACCGGTGGCGGGTGTTTCCGACACTTTTATGCACAAAATCAGCCTTCAGCGCTTATCAGGCATAGACTGTTTGCTATTTGGCACGGTAGCTGTCGTGGCAGGCTTTGCAGGTGGCAGCGGTGTCGCCGAAGGCGGCCTTGAGTGCATCAAGGTTGCCCATTTTGGCCGCGGCATTGAGTTTGCCCACGGCTGCCACCATCTTGTCGGCCCCCTGATCGAACTTGTCTTTCTCGGTCCATATCTCGGCCTTGGCTTTGGTGGAGCCGCCATCGGTGCCTGGGCCAAACCCGGCCCAGGGCAAGCGGGTCAGGGACTCGACCACCGCTGCGTTGTCTTGGGCCACCTTGGCATCAAACGGCACACGTCCATTGGCCATGGCGCCCAATCGGCCAAAATGCTGGCCCATCACGAAAAAAGCGCTTTGCCGGTACTTCACCGCATCTTCGGCTTTTTGGAACTGGGCCATGGCGGGCGTTGCCAGGCCTGCCAGGGAGGCGACAGAGGCCACCACCGCGAGGTTGAACCATTTTTTCATGCAAACTCCTTGGGGTTGAACTCAGACAATGATGTGTCTGAGTCTGCAAGTGTAAGAAGTTGCGGTGGTGGATGCAGCAGGCTGCCGTACCGGCACATCAATCAAAGGAAGGGTCACCATGGCATTGGTCAGGGTGTGGGATCTGCCCACCCGTGTATTTCATTGGGCGCTGGTGGCGGCGGTGGTCACGCTGGTCATCACCGGCAACATCGGCGGCAACTGGATGGTGTGGCACATGCGCGCTGGCTACCTCGTGGGGGCGCTGCTGCTGTTTCGGCTGGTGTGGGGGCTGGGCGGTGGGCACTGGTCGCGCTTTTCGACCTTCGTGCCCACACCCGTCGGGCTGTGGCGCTACCTGAAGGGCGATGGGCAGCCCCACCCACCCCTGGGCCACAACCCCCTGGGTGCTCTGTCGGTGCTGGCCATGCTGACGCTGCTGACACTGCAGGTCGCCTCCGGGCTGGTCAGCGACGATGAGATCGCCTTCACCGGACCGCTGTATGCCCTGGTGTCCGGTCAAGTCAGCAGCTGGGCGACCTGGTACCACAAAGACATCGGCAAGCTCGGCCTGGTGGCCTTGGTCGTGCTGCACCTGCTGGCGCTGGCCTACTACCGGGTATTCAAGCAACGGCGGCTGGTCTCAGCCATGCTGAGCGGCGACCAGGAGACGCCTCAGGTGTCCCCCAGGGCCAGCGACGACTCCTGGGCCACCCGTCTGTTGGCCGTCGCCTTGTTTGCAGCCTGCATGGGCCTGATGGTGTGGGTGGCGTCCATGGGCCAAGGCTTCTGACGTGCGCGCTGGTCCCCTGCCCACCCGTGGTATGGACACCAGACAGGCGGCTGGGAGACAGCCTTGACCACCCCTCAACCGCTTCACCCGGCCGTGCGAGAGGCGGTATCTACCGCTGACTGGACCACAGGCGCACGCCTTGTGACCGAGTACGCAGCCTCTGTGTCCACCCCAGGCTGTTTTGAGGGACTGTCGGCCGAAATTTCCAATATTGACCGGGTGTATGCGCCCCCACATGGGGGCCTGTGGATTGCCTGGGTGGGTGATGAGGCAGCGGGCTGCTGCGCATTCCGGCCTTGCCCCGATGCCGACCACGTCAACGCCTGCGAAATGAAGCGGCTGTATGTGCTCCACACTTTTCGCGGACTGGGCGTCGGCAGGGCTCTAGTCGAAGCGGTGCTGCAGGCCGCGAGACTCAGCGGCTACTCCTGCGTGCTTCTGGACACCCTCCACGAAATGGAGGCGGCCCGCTCGCTGTACGAAGACATGGGTTTTGTGGAGATTCCTCCCTACGTCCAAACCCCTCTCCCGGGAGCACACCACCTGAAGGTGATTCTGTAGTGACGCACGCCCAGCGACCCAGCAGCCCAACTGGGCGCTGCTGGTCGCTGGATGTCCAGTCCACCACCACTGGTGCAGTTGGCTCCGCGGGTATTACGGTCTTGTAACGGCTCTGGGCAATTGGTCGCACCCGCCCCTCAGAGGCCCGACGGCGGCAAGGCCCGTGCTGCCAGCCCCCTCAGGCCGCCTCTTGGGCCTGCTTGAGCAACGTGGCTGCATCACTGACCTCGAACTTGCCAGGGCCCTCGACGTTCAAAGTCAGCACCTTGCCGTCGCGAACCAGCATGGAGTAGCGGTTGCTGCGCAAACCCAGACCGCGGGAAGTGAGGTCCAGGGTCAAACCAGTGGCCTTGGCAAACTCGGCCGAACCATCCGCCAGCATGCGTACCTTGCCTGTCGTGCCCTGCTCTTTGCCCCAGGCGCCCATGACAAAGGCATCGTTGACACTCAGGCACCAGATCTCGTCCACACCCGCTGCCTTGAACGCATCGGCATGCTCTACAAACCCGGGCACATGCTGCGCAGAACAGGTGGGGGTGAAGGCACCCGGCACCGCAAACACAGCCACGGTTTTGCCCTGGCAGGCCGCGCGCAAGTCCACGGGGCCTGGCCCCACCGAGCAGCCTTCGGTGGCCACGGCATGGAACTCCGTCAGGGTACATGCAGGAATCGCATCGCCAACTTGAATCATGAAAAAGTCTTTCTGTCCGCAGACACTGGAGTGGATGGGCGGCTGCCTGTCAACCACCGCCCATAAAAAAAGCGACTGAATTGTCAGTCGCTTTTTGGTGGGGGCGCAGAGCGCCTCCGAATAGGCTTACACGATTTCAGCCTTTTGAACCAGGCGGCTGGCCACCCAGTTTTTTGTCCGTGAAAGCGGACGGCTTTCCGTGATCTCGATCACGTCGCCCACATGGTAGGCATCGTTTTCGTCATGGGCGTGGTACTTGCTGGACTTGATCACAATCTTGTCGTACAGCTCGTGCTTCACACGACGCTCCACCAACACCGTCACGGTCTTGGCGCGCTTGTCGCTCACCACCTTGCCAATCAAGGTGCGCTTGAGGGAGGGTTTTGCTTCCGTCATGGTCACTTCCTTAGTTGGCACGGGTCTTCTCAGCCAGGATGGTCTTGGCACGAGCGATGGCGCGGCGCGTGATGCGCAGCGTATTGAGGTTCGTCAGTTGTTGCGTAGCTTTTTGCATACGCAAGCCGAAGTGGGCTTTTTGCAAAGCTTTCACTTCAGCCTGGATGCCAGCAACGTCTTTTTGGCGCAGGTCAGCAGCTTTCATGGTCATTCTCCTGATCACTGGCCCAATTGACGGGCAACAAAGGTGGTGCGCAGCGGCAACTTGGCAGCGGCGAGCTGGAAGGCTTCGCGGGCCAGTTGCTCAGGCACGCCAACGATTTCGTACAGCACCTTACCGGGCTGAATTTCAGCCACGTAGTACTCAACCGAGCCCTTACCGTTGCCCATACGGACTTCGGCTGGCTTGTTGGAAATCGGCTTGTCGGGAAACACTCGGATCCAGATACGACCACCGCGCTTGACGTGGCGAGAAATCGCCCGGCGAGCGGATTCGATCTGGCGGGCGGTCAAACGCCCACGGTCGGTGGACTTCAAACCGAAGTCGCCAAACGCCACGGTGGCACCACGGGTGGCTACACCCGTGTTACGGCCCTTTTGTTCCTTGCGGTACTTGCGGCGAGCAGGTTGCAGCATAGTTATTCTCCTTTGCCGTCCGCGGCTGCGGGGGTTGCGGGCGCGGCTTTGCGGACGCGCTTAACGGCGGCATTTGCATCGGCACCGCTGGCCTCTGCGGGTTTGTCACTCCCGTCGGCAGGCGCCGCATTGGCACCTGCAGGACGACGGGCACCGCGGGATGCGGGACGGTCTGAACCAGGACGGGCACCGTCGCGACGGGGCCCACGGGGGCGACGCTCTTCTTCAGGGCGCGGGGTGCTGTCCAAGCTGGGCGCGTCGTTGCGACCCAGCGTATCACCCTTGTACACCCACACCTTGACACCGATGATGCCGTAGGTCGTTTTGGCTTCGGAAGTGCCGTAGTCGATGTCTGCGCGCAGGGTGTGCAGTGGCACACGGCCTTCGCGGTACCACTCGGTACGGGCGATTTCGATGCCGTTCAGACGGCCTGCTGACATGATCTTGATGCCCAGGGCACCCATGCGCATCGCGTTCTGCATGGCACGTTTCATGGCCCGGCGGAACATGATGCGCTTTTCGAGCTGCTGGGTGATGCTGTCAGCGATCAGCTTGGCATCGATTTCGGGCTTGCGCACTTCTTCAATGTTCACCGCCACTGGCACGCCCAGCTTGGTGGCCAGCTCTTTTTTCAGCTTCTCGATGTCTTCACCCTTCTTGCCGATCACGACACCTGGACGTGAAGAGAAGATGGTGATGCGGGCGTTCTTGGCAGGACGCTCGATCAGCACGCGGGAGACCGATGCATTCTTGAGCTTTTCCTTCAGGTACTCGCGCACCTTGATGTCTTCGGCCAGCATGCCCGCGAAATCGCGGTTGCTGGCGTACCAGCGGCTGGACCAGTTGCGAGACACGGCCAGACGAAAGCCGGTAGGATGGATTTTTTGTCCCATGGTGCTGTGCCTCTCAGTTGCCAACCGTCACATAGATGTGACAGGTGGGTTTGCTGATGCGGTTGCCGCGGCCCTTGGCACGTGCGGTGAAACGCTTCAGTGTGGTGCCTTGCTCGACGTAGATGGTTTTCACCTTCAGTTCGTCGATGTCGGCACCATCGTTGTGCTCAGCGTTGGCAATGGCGGACTCAAGCGCCTTCTTGACAATACCGGCGGCTTTTTTCTGCGTGAAGGCCAGAATGTTGAGCGCTTGGTCCACTTTCTTGCCGCGAATCAGATCGGCAACCAGACGGCCTTTGTCAACAGACAGGCGAACACCGCGAACAATTGCTTTTGTTTCCATGCTGTGTCCTTACTTCTTGGCTTTTTTGTCGGCCGGGTGACCTTTGAACGTGCGCGTCAGCGCAAACTCACCCAGCTTGTGGCCAACCATCTGGTCGGTGATGTACACCGGCACGTGCTGCTTGCCGTTGTGCACCGCGATCGTCAACCCGATGAAATCGGGCAGGATCATGGAACGACGTGACCAGGTCTTGACCGGCTTTTTGTCTTTGGTAGCGACGGCCTTTTCTACTTTGGCCATCAGGTGATGGTCAACGAATGGGCCCTTTTTGAGAGAACGAGTCATACCGTTACCCCTTTATTTCTTGCTCTTGCGACGCGAGACAATCATGCCCTGCGTACGACGGTTGTTGCGGGTACGGTAGCCCTTGGTCAGGTTGCCCCATGGATCCACTGGTGGTCCACCCTCACCGGTGCGGCCTTCGCCACCACCGTGTGGGTGATCCACAGGGTTCATGGCGGTACCACGAACGGTCGGGCGAATGCCCATCCAACGCTTCACACCAGCTTTACCCAACTGGCGCAGGCTGTGCTCCTGGTTGGCCACTTCACCGATGGTGGCACGGCAATCCACGTGGATCTTGCGAACCTCGCCGGAGCGCATGCGAACCTGGGCGTAGATCCCTTCACGGGCCATCAGGACCGCTGAGGTACCAGCCGAGCGGGCAATCTGCGCGCCTTTGCCAATTTGCAACTCGATGCAGTGGATGGTTGAACCCACAGGGATGTTGCGAATGGGCAGTGTGTTACCGACACGGATAGGAGCCTCGGAGCCACTCAGGAGCGTAGCACCAGGTTCCACGCCGCGAGGCGCGATCACGTAGCGACGCTCGCCATCGGCATAGCACAGCAGCGCGATGTGGGCGGTGCGGTTGGGGTCGTACTCAACGCGCTCAACCTTCGCGGGGATGCCATCCTTGTCGCGGCGGAAATCCACCACGCGGTAGTGGTGCTTGTGACCACCGCCCTTGTGGCGAACCGTGATGTGACCGTTGTTGTTGCGGCCAGCGTTTTGCATCTGGGGCTCAAGCAACGGCGCGTGCGGCGCACCTTTGTACAGGTGATCGCGCGTCACCTTCACCACAGCGCGTCGGCCGGGTGAGGTGGGCTTCATTTTGATGACTGCCATGATTAAACCGACTCCCCACCAAGGTTAAGTTCCTGACCGGGCATCAAGGTCACAAAGGCCTTGCGCACGTGGTCACGGCGCCCCATGGTCTTGCCGAAGCGCTTGGCCTTGCCTTTTTGGTTCAGCACGGATACGCCCTTGACCTGGACTTTGAACATCAGCTCCACGGCCGCTTTGATTTCAGGCTTGGACGCATCGCGCAGCACCTTGAAAACCACGGCATTGGACTTTTCAGCCACCATGGTGGCCTTCTCTGAGACGATGGGCGCCACCAGGACGGCCATCAGGCGACCTTCGTCAAATTGTGTGGTGCTCATGCAAACATCTCCTTGAGCTTGTCAATCGCGCCCTTGGTCACAATCACTTTCTTGTAGTGAACAAGTGATACTGGGTCAGCGTAACGTGGCTCAACAACCAAAACATTTGGCAGGTTGCGCGACGCAAGATACAGGTTCTCGTCCACCTCGTCGGCGATCAACAGCACCGACTTCAGGTTCATGGCCTTGAACTTCTCGGCCAATGGCTTGGTTTTGGGCGAATCGAGCTTGATGGAATCCACCACCGACAGCCGGCCTTCGCGGACCAACTGGGAGAAAATCGACGCCATACCCGCACGGAACATCTTCTTGTTCAGCTTCTGGGTAAAGTTTTCATCGGGGCTGTTGGGGAATGCGCGACCGCCTCCACGCCAGATGGGCGATGAGGTCATACCGGCACGTGCACGACCTGTCCCTTTTTGACGGAACGGCTTTTTCGTGGAGTGCTTGACCATCTCACGGTCTTTTTGGGCACGGGTGCCCTGGCGCGCGTTGGCCTGATAGGCCACCACCAACTGGTGAATCAGCGACTCGTTGTAGTCGCGACCGAACAGGGTGTCAGGGACATCCACGTTGGACGCAGCTTGGCCCTGTTCATTCAGGAGTTCAACTTGCATCAGTTTGCTCCTTTGGCGGTCTTGGCCTTGACAGCGGGACGAACGGTCACAAAGCCACCGTTTGAACCGGGGACAGCGCCGCGAATCAGCAGCAACTGGCGTGACTCGTCCACACGGACGATGTCGAGGTTTTGGGTGGTCACAGTGACATCACCCAGGTGGCCCGACATTTTTTTGCCAGGGAACACGCGGCCGGGATCCTGCGCCATCGAAATCGAACCAGGCACGTTGTGCGACCGGCTGTTACCGTGTGAGGCGCGCTGCGAGCGGAAGTTGTGGCGCTTGATGGTGCCGGCAAAGCCCTTACCAATCGACGTACCCTGTACGTCCACCTTTTGCCCAACGGCAAACAGGGTTGCGGGCACGGTGGCACCGGCTTGGTACTGGGACAGCACGTCGGCGGTCACCCGGAACTCACCAAGAATTTCACCGGCCTCAACGCCGGCCTTCGCCAGGTGACCTGCTTCTGGCTTGGTGACGCGGCTGGCGCGTCGCTTGCCAAAAGCGACCTGAAGGGCATCGTAACCATCGTTCGCTTGGGTTTTCACCTGAGCCACGCGGTTGTCTGACACATCGACCACAGTGACAGGAACCGAATCCCCATCGTCTGTGAACAGGCGCATCATGCCAACCTTGCGGCCCAACAACCCGAGGGAGTTGCTAAGACTCATTGTTTTCTCCGTTCCTGACTTCAATTGGCCAGGGCTGATGTCACACCGACACACGACTTGTGCACGGTGCAAAAATAAGGTGCCGCTTTTGCTTACACAAGCGCAGCACCACTTTTCGCCTCAGTTTTGAGGCAAGCCTCGGATTCTAACCTGCGCGTTTTTATTCGGCAAGCCTTCCAAGGCAGCAAACTTCACTGAAGCTTGATTTCGACGTCCACGCCGGCCGGCAGATCCAGCTTCATGAGCGCATCGACGGTTTTGTCGGTGGGATCCACGATGTCCATCAGACGCTGATGGGTGCGGATTTCGAACTGGTCGCGGCTGGTCTTGTTCACGTGCGGTGAACGCAGGATGTCAAAACGCTTCATGCGGGTGGGCAAAGGCACTGGGCCTTTGACGATCGCGCCGGTGCGCTTGGCAGTGTCAACGATCTCTGCGGCAGAGGTGTCGATCAGCTTGTAATCAAACGCCTTGAGGCGAATGCGGATTTTTTGTTTTTGCATGTTCTGTTCCTAGTGTGTTCAGCTGTTCAAGCCAGAGGGGCAGCCAGGCTTGTCGCCAGACCCAACCGCCCCAGCGGAATCAGGCCATGACTTTGGCTACCACGCCAGCGCCAACGGTGCGACCGCCTTCGCGGATGGCGAAGCGCAGGCCTTCTTCCATGGCGATGGGGGCAATCAGCTTGACCGTGATCGACACGTTGTCACCAGGCATCACCATCTCTTTGCCCTCGGGCAGCTCG
>JAUYTN010000031.1 GCA_030695205.1 Burkholderiaceae bacterium
AGGGGATTTGAAAATAATAATTCCATTTTTACCACAATTGAGGCATGATTAATTTTTTACATTTTTCCGGTTTTATTTCAACAAACCATTTCCCGAGTTCACTATCTCTTTCAATTATTTTCTCATACGACTCCATAGTTCGTTTGTCTAATTTTATCCCTGTTTGATATTTATTATCAATGAGATGAATTGCAGGATAATTGCCTTTCCATTTCATGCTTTGTGCATATTTCAATACTGATTCTACTGAATCCAAAATGCTTCCATTCCAATGTTGTTCTAAAATACCCCATACCCTTTCTATTGGATTGTATTTGCTGTGATATGGTGGATAATATGCCAAGTAAATATTTAAATCATATTTCCCTGAAAATTCACACATCCTTTTAATGAATTGAGTCCTGGTACTTTTGCATTCTGGCCCATTATCTTGATTTAGCACAATTTTTTTTACATTTGAAAAACGATGATGATTATTTGTCCAAAATTGAATCAGTATATCGGCTATGAAATTCGCTGTTATTGATGAAGTTGTAAAATACATTTGCACTTCGTCTAATTTCGGGATAAAAAGTCCTTGTGGCGTAATAAATTCATTTCCAAAATCATGGTCTAATGCTTTTACTTTTGCATAAGACTTTCCGCCTCGCGAAAATTGCCCTATTTTTACCCTATCTTTCGCATCCAGAGATAATCGTAAAACATCTGTTTGCTTATCTGCATCTTCATTGACCTGCTTTATTTTTTTTAAAAATAGCATCTGTCTCTGCTATCTTTTTTAATGGTTTAGTCTTTTGTATAGTTGAAAAACTATATCCTAATTCATTGACTTTATTGTAAATAGTCCGATTTGTCGGAAGTTCATCAAGCTTATATCCCTTTTTATGCAATTGGTTTTTTATGTTTTCTGGCGTTAATCTTGTAAATAGCCGATTGTCTTCGAATCTTGGATCGGTTTGGCTTTCAGAATCTACAATACTTTTAATATCACTCAAAATGTTTGGCAAATATGACTCAATGCTTTTACGACCGCGTTTATCAAAAGCATCAATGATATAGTTGCCACTCTCCAGTTCTTCCATGCCTTTTTGTAAGGTTTTATAATCAATAGAGAAATGTTCATTTACAAGTTTCATCCCGCCATATCCCAATCGTTTAGCAATCTCTGCTAAATATATTCTTCGTTCGCAACCTGTCAGTCTTTGCAAACCATATTCAAAGACTGGCAAAAATATTTCAAATGCTCTTCTGAGTTCAACTTCCATTTTTTGATTATCTTTAATCTTGTAAAGATAAAACACTTTTTAAAAATCGGATTTATTTATTTCAAATCCCCT
>JAUYTN010000040.1 GCA_030695205.1 Burkholderiaceae bacterium
GTGTACGCCTCCGGCATCAACGGCTGGACCTCTCTGGTGGAGGGTGAACCTGGCGAACAGTGGGGCCCCGACATGTCGGCGCTGTTCAACACGGTGCTCAAGCATGTGCCCGCGCAGAGCGGCGACCCGGCCGCGCCGCTGCAGTTGCAGATTTCTGCCCTTGATTTTTCCACCTTTGTGGGCCGTATTGGTGTGGGCCGCATCAGCCAGGGCACCATCAAGCCATCGATGGACGTGGTGGTCATGGAAGGGCCAGACGGCAAAACCGTCAAAGGCCGCATCAACCAGGTACTCACCTTCCACGGTCTGGATCGTGTGCAGGTGACGGAGGCCGGCCCTGGCGACATCGTGCTGATCAACGGCATTGCCGACATCGGCATCGGCGTCACAGTCACCGACCCCCTCAGCCCCATGCCATTGCCCATGCTCAAAGTGGACGAGCCCACACTGATCATGAACTTCTGCGTCAACACCAGCCCCTTGGCAGGTCGTGAGGGCAAGTACGTCACCAGCCGCCAGATCTGGGACAGGCTGCAAAAAGAGCTGCAGCACAACGTGGCCCTGCGGGTCAAAGAGACCGACGAAGACGGCATTTTCGAGGTGGCTGGCCGGGGTGAATTGCACCTGACCATCCTGCTGGAAAACATGCGCCGTGAAGGCTACGAGCTGGCTGTGTCCAAACCTCGCGTGGTGTTCCGTGATGTGGATGGCGTGCGCCACGAGCCTATCGAGCTGGTGACCGCCGACATCGAGGAACAGCACCAAGGCGGGGTGATGCAGGCCCTGGGCGAGCGCAAGGGCGAACTCGTCAACATGGAACCCGATGGCCGTGGCCGTGTGCGCCTGGAGTACCGCATTCCCGCCCGTGGCCTGATCGGTTTCACCAACGAATTTTTGAACCTGACCCGCGGTTCCGGCCTGATTGCCAACATCTTTGACAGCTACGAGCCACACAAGGGTGACATCGCCAGCCGCAAGAATGGCGTGCTCATTTCCATGGACGACGGTGAAATCTTCACCTACGCCCTGGGCAAGCTGGACGACCGTGGCCGCATGTTTGTGCGTGCCAACGACCCGGTGTACGAAGGCATGATCGTCGGCATCCACAACCGCGACAACGACCTGGTGGTCAACGCCACCCGCACCAAGCAGCTGACCAACTTCCGGGTGTCGGGCAAGGAAGATGCCATCAAGATCACGCCGCCCATCGACCTGACGCTGGAGTACGGTGTCGAGTTCATCGAAGACGACGAGCTGGTCGAAATCACCCCAAAGAGCGTGCGCCTGCGCAAGCGCTACCTGAAAGAGCACGAGCGCAAACGCGCTGGCCGCATGTAACCTCAGGCGCATATTCGGTATGCCCAAGCAACCCATGGGCCATGGGCAGGCTGTCCTGCTCATGGTGCTGGCCACGCTGATGTGGTCCACCGCTGGGGTGGTGACTCGCCAACTGGAGTCCGCCCCGGCCTTTGAAAGCACGTTCTGGCGTGCTTTTTTCACGTTCGTGTCGCTGCTCGTGATCCTTCCGCTGTGGCAAGGTCGCGGGGTGTGGGGCCGCATCGCCCGTTCGGGCTCGGCCTTGTGGCTTTCCGGGGTGTGTTGGGCTGTGATGTTCACCGCATTCATGGTGGCGCTTACCCTCACCACCGTCGCCAACGTTCTGGTCACTCTGGCGGCTGGACCACTGCTGACCGCATTGGGCGCCCGACTGTTCAACGGCCACCGCCTGCCTCTGCGCACTTGGGTGGCCATCGCGGTGGCTGGCGCGGGAATCGTCTGGATTTTTGGCTCCAAACTCGCATCGGGGCAGGGAGCTGGTACCGCCGTGGCCCTGTGTGTGCCGGTGGCAGCCGCCACCAACTGGGTGTTGGTGCAGCGCCAGACGGGACGCAGCCAACCGGTGGACATGGTGCCCGCGGTCTGGCTGGGGGCGCTCATCTCCGCTGCGGTGACCTTGCCGCTGGCATGGCCGCTGCAAGCCAGCGCCCATGACCTGGTGCTGCTGGCCGGGCTGGGCCTGGGGCAGTTGGCGGTGCCGTGCGTCTTGTCGGTGCTGTGCGCCCGGGTGCTCAGCGCTCCCGAAGTGTCGCTGCTGGGCTTGTTGGAAGTGATCTTTGGCACGTTGTTGGCGTGGGTTGGGGCAGGCGAGGTGCCCAGCCCCTCGGTGGTGTGGGGTGGTCTGCTGGTCATGGCCGCTCTGGCGGGCAACGAATCACTGGCTTGGCGTGAGCGGCTTCTGCGGCGCAGGGCGAACCCCCCACCGGGCAAATCCCTTCCTTCGATTCAGCCCCCCATGGCATGATGGTGGAGCGAGCAATGCTCAGGCATGTTCGCGCCACCCAGGAAGAGGTCCCATCACCATGCAGCACGCCGATACCCCCACGTCCACCGCTTCCGTCGCCCCTGCCGAGCCTCCCAGGGCTTCGGAGCTGCTGGTGCACACCGAAACACAGGGCCGGGTAGGCTTCATCACGCTCAACCGGCCGCAAGCTCTCAATGCCCTGACACTGGCCATGATTCGCGCTCTTAGCGCGGCACTCCAGGCCTGGCGGGACGACCCGATGGTGCTGGCGGTGGTGGTGCGTGGCTCGGGCAAAGACGGGCCTTTCGGTCAGTTTTGTGCCGGGGGCGACATCCGCTTTTTCCACCGCGCTGCCCAGACTGGGGACCCCACGCTAGAGGACTTCTTTACCGAGGAGTACCGCCTCAACCACCTCATCCACACCTACCCCAAACCCTACATTGCCCTGATGGACGGTGTGGTGATGGGCGGCGGCATGGGCATTAGCCAGGGCGCCAGCCTGAGGGTGGTCACCCCCAGAACCCGCATGGCCATGCCCGAAACCGGCATTGGGCTGTTCCCGGACGTGGGGGGAGGCTTTTTTCTGAGTCGCTGCCCAGGGCGGGTCGGGGAGTGGCTGGCACTGACAGGCCAGGTGCTGGAAGCGGGTGATGCGGTGGCTTTTGGCCTCGCCGACGGTGTGCTCGATGCCGGTCGCTTACCGGTCCTGTGGGCCGAACTGCGGTCCACACCATTCGAGTCCAGCAACGCCGTCGAGCACTTGGTATCAACCAAATTGGTAGCAGGAAACGCTTTATTTAAAAGCGCAAAAGCCCAAATTGATCAATATTTTTGTCTCAACACAGTGTCTGACATTGTGGCGGCGCTGGAACAAAGCAGCACCGAATTTGCCCGCCAGACCGCTGCTGTGTTGCGTACGCGTTCCCCGCTCATGCTGCACGTCACCCTGGAGCACATTCGCCGCGCACGCCGCATGGGCCTGGCCGACGATTTGCGCATGGAGCGCGATTTGGTGCGGCACTGCTTCCACGCTACCCACCTGGGTCGTCAGGGAGCCAGCAGTGAAACCGTGGAAGGCATTCGGGCCTTGGCCATCGACAAGGACCACGCGCCACAGTGGCACCCCACGCGCATCGAAGACGTCACGCCTGAAATGGTGAATCCGTTTTTCGAGAGCCCCTGGCCTCCATCTGTTCACCCCTTGGCCAATCTCGGCTGATCTGCCCGACAAGCCGCCCGCAGCGGCAATCCTTGGGTGGCCCATGCCGCCAGGGACGACCTGGGCATGTGAGGCAGGGGAGGTGCAGCCGCTCAGCTGCGGTGGATTTTGAGTGTGCGCTCCACCTCGCGCTTGCCTTCGCGTTCTTTCACCGTGTCCCGTTTGTCGTGTTCCGCTTTGCCTTTGGCCAGCGCGATATCGCACTTCACCCGCCCGTTTTTCCAGTGCAGGTTCAGGGGCACCAGCGTGAAACCCTTCTGCTCCACCTTGCCAATCAGGCGGCGGATCTCGTCCTTGTTCAGCAGCAGCTTTTTGGTGCGCGCGGCTTCGGCAGTGACATGGGTGGACGTGCTGCGAATGGGGTTGATCTGGCAGCCGATGAGGTACAACTCGCCATCGCGCACCACCACATAGCCGTCGGTCAACTGAACCTTGCCCAGCCGCACAGCCTTCACCTCCCACCCCTGCAACACCATACCCGCTTCGTAGCGGTCCTCAATGTGGTAGTTGAACAGTGCCTTTTTGTTGTCGGCTATCCGAACAGGGGGGGCTTTGGCCGCAGCGGCATTGGCCTTGCGTTCAAACCGCGATTTCGGGGCGCCAGGGGCAGGGGAAGTTGGTTTGGGAGTGTTCATTCAGCGGTCTGGGCATAGAGAAGGCGACGTTTACAATGCCGCGCAAGCATTGTATGAAAAGCATCCACAAGTCCGTTTTGCTGTGGCACAGCGCCCACGAGATGTTTGCCCTCGTGACCGACGTGGCCAGCTATCCCCAGTTTTTGCCTTGGTGCGACACTGCAGCCGTGCTGGAGACCGCACCCGATGGCATGGTGGCCCAGGTCGGCATCGCCATGAGCGGGTTGCGCCAGAGCTTCACGACCCGCAACACCCATGAAACCGACCGCAAGGTGCTGATGTCGCTGGTGAACGGGCCTTTTTCGCGGCTGGATGGCACCTGGGAATTCACACCCATCGGTGACGGCTCACAGCCGGCGTGCAAGGTTGAATTTCGACTGAATTACGGCTTTTCCAGCGCCACTCTGGCCAAGTTGGTGGGCCCGGTATTCGACAAAATCGCCGGCAACCTGGTGGATGCTTTCGTCAAGCGGGCTGATCAGGTGTACGGAAGCGGCACCGCCCTATGAAAGTCACTCTGGCCTGCGCCCCTGCCGCCCGCCAAACCTTCGAGGAAACCTTCGAACTTCCCGAAGGCTGCAGCCTGCGCGACGCCTTGGTACACACCGGTTGGCGCGAGCGTTTTGCCCTCGATCGGGACCAGACCGTCGAGTTCGGCATCTGGAACCGCAGCGCCAACCTGCACACCACCTTGCGCGACGGCGACCGGGTGGAGGTGTACCGCCCTCTGCAGGTGGACCCGAAGGTCGCCCGCCGGGAGCGCTTTCAGCGGCAGGGCAGCAGCCGTGCTGGGCTGTTCGCGCAGCGGCGGCAGGGCGCCAAACCCGGGTACTGAGCACCGCGCACACGCTGCGCCTTTGCTGAGCAAGCCTGCGTCGCACCCGGGGTGGGCGGGGCCTACCGGCAAATCGGCTGGCTACAATACGCCTTTTGGAGCTTTCAGCCATGCGCCTTCTCGGCACTGCGCTCACCTTCGACGATGTGTTGTTGGTGCCAGCGTTCTCCCAGGTCCTGCCCAAGGACACATCCCTCGCCACCCAGTTCACCCGCAACATCCGGCTCAATTTGCCTTTGGTGTCTGCCGCCATGGATACCGTCACCGAAGCCCGGTTGGCCATCGCCCTGGCTCAAGAGGGTGGCATTGGCATCGTGCACAAGAACCTGTCCATTGCCGATCAAGCCGCCCATGTGGCCAAGGTCAAACGCTACGAATCCGGCGTGCTGCGTGACCCCGTCTTCATCAGCCCACAGACCACGGTTCGCCAGGTCATGACGCTGTCCGACGAGTTGGGCGTGTCCGGCTTTCCGGTGTGCGAGTTTGGCAAAGTGGTCGGCATCGTGACTGGCCGGGACCTGCGCTTCGAAACCCGTTTCGACCTGCCAGTGAGTGAAATCATGACGCCCCGCGAGCGTCTGGTCACCGTGCCCGAAGGCACCACCCCCCAGGAAGCCAAGGCCTTGCTCAACAAGTCCAAGCTGGAGCGCCTGCTGGTGGTGAACGACGCGTTTGAAATGAAGGGCCTGATCACTGTCAAAGACATCAACAAGCAGCTGAACTTTCCCAACGCTGCCCGTGATGCCCAAGGCAAGCTGCGTGTGGGCGCCGCGGTTGGGGTGGGCGAGGGTACCGAAGAGCGGGTAGCCGCGTTGGTCAAAGCCGGTGTCGATGCCATCGTGGTAGACACCGCCCATGGCCACAGCAAGGGCGTGATCGACCGAGTGCGCTGGGTCAAGCAAACCTACCCCCAAGTGGAAGTCATTGGTGGCAACATCGCCACAGGTGCGGCGGCGCTGGCGTTGGCCGAGGCGGGCGCTGATGCGGTCAAGGTGGGCATTGGTCCTGGCTCCATCTGCACCACCCGCATCGTGGCTGGCGTGGGTGTCCCCCAAATCACCGCCATCGACAACGTGGCGACTGCCCTCAAAGGCAGTGGAGTGCCGCTGATTGCCGACGGCGGCATCCGCTACAGCGGCGACATCTCCAAGGCCATCGCCGCCGGCGCTGGCACGGTCATGATGGGCGGCATGTTCGCCGGCACAGAAGAGGCGCCCGGTGAAGTCATCCTGTTCCAGGGCCGCAGCTACAAGAGCTACCGCGGCATGGGCAGCATTGGCGCCATGAAGGCCGGATCCGCCGACCGGTACTTCCAGGAAAACGACGAAACCACCAACCCCAACGCCGACAAGCTGGTGCCCGAGGGCATCGAAGGCCGTGTGCCCTACAAAGGGTCGGTTGTGTCCATCCTCTTCCAGATGGCTGGTGGTTTGCGTGCCAGCATGGGCTACTGTGGCTGCGCCACTGTGGAAGACATGCACGAGCGTGCAGAGTTTGTGCAGATCACCACCGCTGGCATCCGTGAGAGCCACGTCCACGACGTGCAAATCACCAAAGAAGCCCCCAATTACCGGGCTGAATGATGCAGCCCCCATCGGGTGCCCTCGCGCCACGCGCTCAGGCACCCGACCCCACCCAGGCCAGCCACTTGCTCCGAGTGGTGGCCTGTTGTCTTTTCAGGCCCCATTCGCTGTGAACGCCATGCAACACCAGAAAATCCTCATCCTTGATTTCGGCTCCCAGGTCACCCAGCTGATTGCCCGCCGCGTGCGCGAGGCCCATGTGTACTGCGAGGTACACCCCTGCGATGTGAGCAGCGATTGGGTGCGCCAGTACGCCGCCGACGGCACCCTCAAAGGCGTGATCTTGTCGGGCAGCCACGCCAGCGTGTACGAAGTGGACGACAAAGCGCCGAATGCCGTATTTGAGCTGGGCGTACCGGTGCTGGGTATTTGCTACGGCATGCAAACGATGGCGCAGCAACTCGGCGGCAAGGTGGAGGCTGGTCACAACCGCGAATTTGGCTATGCCGAAGTGCGTGCCCGTAGCCACACCGATTTGCTCAAAGGCATCACCGACTTCACCACCCCTGAGGGCCACGGCATGCTCAAGGTGTGGATGAGCCATGGTGACAAGGTCACCGAGTTGCCGCCCGGCTTCAAACTCATGGCCAGCACGCCCAGCTGCCCCATTGCCGGCATGGCGGACGAGGCACGGCACTTCTACGCGGTTCAGTTCCACCCCGAAGTCACCCACACCGTGCAGGGTAAAGCCATGCTGGAGCGCTTTGTGCTCGACATCTGTGGTGCCAAGCCCGATTGGGTCATGCGCGACCACATCGAAGAAGCGGTCCAGGCCATTCGCGAGCAGGTGGGCGACGAAGAGGTCATTTTGGGACTGTCCGGTGGGGTGGACTCGTCGGTGGCCGCAGCCCTCATTCACCGCGCCATTGGTGACCAGCTCACCTGCGTGTTTGTGGACCACGGCCTGCTGCGCTTGCACGAGGGCGACATGGTGATGGACATGTTTGTGGGCAAGTTGCACGCCAAGGTCATCCGCGTCGATGCGGCTGATCAGTTTCTGGGCCACCTGGCCGGGGTGGCCGAGCCGGAAGCCAAGCGCAAAATCATCGGGCGCGAGTTTGTGGAAGTGTTCAAGGCCGAGGCGGCCAAGCTCAAGGCAGGAACCGGCGGGCACAAGGGTGCCACCTTTTTGGCCCAAGGCACCATTTACCCCGACGTGATCGAGTCGGGTGGTGCCAAGAGCAAAAAAGCCGTCACCATCAAAAGCCACCACAACGTGGGCGGACTGCCCGAACAGCTGGGCCTGAAGCTGCTGGAGCCACTGCGCGACCTGTTCAAAGACGAGGTGCGCGAACTCGGTGTGGCCCTGGGCTTGCCACACGACATGGTATACCGCCACCCATTCCCAGGCCCCGGTCTGGGCGTACGGATTCTGGGAGAGGTGAAAAAAGACTATGCCGACCTGCTGCGCAGAGCGGACGCCATCTTCATCGACGAGCTGCGCTCCACCATAGACCCCCACTCCGGCAAGAGCTGGTACGACCTGACCAGCCAGGCCTTCACCGTGTTTTTGCCCGTAAAAAGCGTCGGTGTGATGGGCGACGGCCGCACCTACGACTACGTGGTGGCTCTGCGCGCTGTGCAAACCTCCGACTTCATGACGGCAGACTGGGCAGAGCTGCCCTACAGCCTGCTGAAGAAGGTGAGCAGCCGAATCATCAACGAGGTACGCGGCATCAACCGTGTGACTTACGACGTAAGCAGCAAACCCCCGGCAACCATCGAGTGGGAGTGACCCCACGTGGGGCCAGCCAGCCTGCCACAACCAACGCCGCCGGTTAGCCGCCAAGCCACCCCATGACCGTTACAACTGATTTCTGGCCCCATTGCGGCTACCACGCTTTGGAGCGCGATGCGCAGGGTGGGTTGGTGCCCACCGCTGGGTATGTGCGGTGGCTGCTGGCCCGGCCTGAGTTGGCCTTGGTGCCTGAGTCCTGCGCAGCTGAAATTGCGTTGCACGAGTCCCTGGTGGCAGCGCCATTCAGGTCAGTGGCGGCGGACGAGTTGGCTGCCTTGGCCGACAGCGACGCCCGCGACAACTACGCCGTGTTTTTGCGTTTCCGCGATGCGTTGCACCGCGCGGGCACGCTGGAGGCCTATTACCTGCAACTCATGCGCGGCGGGGCCATTGATGTTCCGGCGGTGTTCATTGATGCGCTGGTGCAGGCCGTGCTGCGCCACCTGCTGAACGACTGCCAGGATGCCCAAGAGGCGAGGGCGGCCGAGATGCTGTTCAGGCCGCAACGCATCACCCGGCAAGGCGGGCAAATGCTGGCGGGCGACAGAGACACGCTGGACATGCTCAACGAAACAGCGGGCCTGGGCCACATGGGGCGCTTGCTGCTGGAGAGCGGTGCCCTGCAACCCCGCATCGACATGCAGGTGCTGGGGCCGGACAACGCGGTGCAGTACTGGCAAAGCAAGCAAAGCCACCGGTTTTTGCTGGACCTGACGCACGAATTGACCCAGGACCTGAGCCATGGCCTGACCTTCAAGCTGACCCGCGCACGCTCAGGGCTCAACGCCCTGGCGCGTGTGCTGGAGCGCTGGGTGGCGCACTTTTTGGGCGTTCGGGTGCGCATTGAGCCGGTCCACCAAATCACCGACACGGCCTGGCGCTGGCATGTGGGGCTGGATGTGGATGCCACCGCGCTCTTGAACGATCTGTACCAAGGTGAGGCTGTGGATGCCGAGCGCATGCAACACCTGGTGAGCCTGTTCACGCTGACATTCGACAACCCGGCCGACATGCGTGCCGATGTGGCTGGCAAGCCCGTGTACCTGGGCCTGGCCACCGATGCCCAGGGCGTGGTGCGCATCAAGCCGCAAAACCTGCTGCTCAATTTGCCGCTTGCCTCGGCAGTTTAATTGATAGCCAGCAAGACTTACCAATCAAGCGCTAGGTGCCAATTTTGTTCAAAATTTAAGTCACCGCGCCACAAAACCATCCCAAATCAGCTTGGCGCCGGTGAGGAACATGCCCCAGTCCACCAGGCGGTAAAACCACACCATGCTGATGCGGCGAGCCACCTTCACCCCCACCCACACCCCCATGGGGGCAAACGGCAGCAGCGCAGCTGAGGTGGCTAGGTTGCGTGTGTCCAGCAGACCCAGCCAGGCATAGGGCAGCCACTTGCTCAGGTTGATGACAAAAAAGAAAGCCGCCAACGTGCCCGTGAACACCGTGGGCGCCAGCCTCAGCGGGATGACGTAGGCGTTGATGGGTGGGCCGCCCGAATGCGACACAAAGCTGGTAAAGCCCGAAGTCGTGGTCAGCACCGCGCCCCAGGAACGCCCCGGTGGCGGTGCGTCGGCATGGGGTGGAAACAGCTTGCGCTGCGCCAGAAAGCCCCAGGCAAACAACCCCACCAGACCCGCCACAGTGTGCTGATCCAGCGCCTTGAACAGCAAGGCACCCACCACAATGCCCAACATGCCCCAAGGCAGCATGAAGCGAAGCAGGGGCCAGCTCAACTCCTTGCGAAACGCCTTGAGCGTCAGCACATCCATGACAAACAGCAGCGGCATGAATATCGCGGCGGCATCCGGCACCGAGACGGCCAGGGCCATCATAGGCACGGCCAGTGAGCCAAAGCCTGCGCCAAAGCCACTTTTGCTTAAGCCAAGCAACAGCACCGCCGGAATGGCCACCAAGTAGAAAAAAGGGTCTGTGATCACGGGTCGGTCAGTCCTGACAACCCCTTGGGCACCAAGGGTGGCAGGTTGTACCACCGTTATCATTCAGTGCCCGAGCGGTGAGCGACAGGGCGCCCATTTTTTGCCACCTGCGGTGACCACTCTGACCCCTTTGTTCCTTTCTCCATCACCGACAGAACCACCGACCCCGGACGACGTCCGCTGGATGCAACTGGCACTGGCGCAGGCCCACTTGGCAGCTGCACAGGGAGAGGTGCCAGTGGGTGCGGTGGTGGTGAAAGACGGCCAACTGCTGGCCATGGGACGCAACGCCCCCGTGGCCGAACACGACCCCACAGCCCACGCCGAGGTGGTGGCCTTGCGGGCCGCCGCCCACGCCCTGGGTAATTACCGCCTCAACGGCTGCACGCTCTACGTGACGCTGGAGCCTTGCGCCATGTGCAGCGGCGCGTTGTTGCATGCCCGCGTGGACCGCGTGGTGTTTGGTGCGCCTGACCCCAAAACGGGCGCGGCGGGCTCGGTGGTCAACCTGTTTGCACAGCCACAGTTGAACCCGCACACCCAGGTCCACGGTGGCGTGCTGGCAGAGGCCTGCGGCCAAGCGTTGCGGGCTTTTTTTGCGCCTCGCCGCCGCAACGCCCACCCCTTGCGCGAAGACGCCTTGCGCACGCCACCCGAGCGTTGGCAACACCTGCCAGATTGGCCTTGGCCCGCCCAAACGATCGCCGACTTGCCTGCACTGAACGGCTTGCGGCTGGCCTGGTTTGACACCGCTTTGCCCCCGGCCGAATGCGCCCCTCCGATCCAGGGCGCACCCAGTAACCAGCAGGTCTTGCCCCCCCCCCATGCACAAGGCCCTGGTGACCGGGTGTGCGTGTGCCTGCACCCTGATGGCGCCTGGTCCTACGCTTACCGCCACCTGGCAGCAGCCTTGGTGGGCCGTGGCTGGCGGGTGCTGATGCCCGACCTGATCGGGTTTGGCCACAGCGACAAGCCCAAAAAAGAACGCTGGCACACCGCGACAAACCATGCAGCCGCTCTGCATGAGTGGGCCATGGCGCAAGGTGTTGACCAAGCCGTTTGGCTGGTGCCACACGGTGGCATGGGCGGCAAAATTGTCTCGGAACTGCTCGCACGACACCCCAGCCTCGCAACCCACGTGGTGCGCCTGAGCACGGATGTGACTGAAGTGCGGCCCGATTCATGGCTGTACCAGCCTTCGCTGACCCCTTATCAAGCGCCGTTTCCAGATGTGGGTTTCAGGGCCGGGCCCAGGGCTTTTGAACATGGGCTTGGCCGCACCTTGGGCACACCTTCCCGACCCCCAACCCCATGCCATGCCGCGCCCATGGCCAGCGCCCCATGCGCAGAGCCTCGCGCATGGCCACCCTGCCAGGTCACTTTGGCTTGGCCCCATCTGCTGGACGACGCCAAGCCATGCTTGGCACTGGCGCTGACCATCGTCGGCTTGGTCGGCGACGACCAGACCACGACCCCAACCCCCACCCCCACGCCCACATGACCGACTGGTTCAAGCGCCGCATGCCCACCCGCGAAAGCGTGCAAAACAACCGCTGGCTGCGTTGGTTGGGACCCACTTTGCATCAACCACGCTTGTGGCACATGAGCCGCAAGGGCATTGCCCTGGGCATGGCCATTGGCATTTTTTTTGGGCTCCTGATTCCGATTGCGCAAATTCCCTTTGCTGCGGCCACAGCGGTGCTGCTGAGGGCCAACCTGCCCACTGCCATCGGCAGCACGCTGGTGACCAACCCCGTGACCTTTGGCCCGGTGTACTACGCCGCCTACCGCACAGGCGTGAGCCTGGTGGGGGAAGAATCTTCGGCAGCCACCTCACCCGAGGAGGTAGCCGCCAGGGCCCGCGCCGACTCCACCCCCGACGATGTAGGCGTGCGCCAGCAACTGTGGCACTTCTGGAGGTACCTCACTGGCGTTGGCAAGCCATTGGTGGTGGGGCTGGCGGTGTTTGCCGTCGCTGGCGGTCTGCTGGTGTACGCGCTCACCAGCTTGGTTTGGGTAGCGCGCACCCGCTGGCGGCGCAGGCAGCGCCTTAAACTGGTCGCACGCCGAAAGGGGCTCAAGTGACACACAAACACATCTACATCTATTCGCCTTCGGGCGCGGTACGCGACCGTTTGGCGTTCAAACGGGGCGTGCGCCGCCTGAAAGCGCTGGGCCATGAGGTCGAAATTGACAGCTGCGCCCTGAGCCGCCACCAGCGCTTTGCCGGCACCGACGAAGCCCGCGTGCAAGCCGTGGCGCGCGCCGCCGCCAGCGGTGCCGATGTGGCCTTGCTCTCGCGCGGCGGCTATGGCCTGACCCGTATCCTCCCGCAGTTGCCCTACGAAGCAATGGCCCAGTCCATCAAAAACGGTACGCAGTGGGTGGGCCTAAGCGATTTCACCGCCCTGCAACTCGGCCTGATGGCGCACCAGCAGCACACCCACGGTGCGTTTGGCGCGGGTGCCGTGACCTGGGCTGGCCCCGCGTTGGGCGAAGACTTTGGCGTGGACCCCAGCTTGGCCACCGACGAGCAGCCGCTGCCCGACGACATCATGGAGTCGTGCTTTGAAGACCTGCTGACAGGGCTGGGGGAGGGCACAGGCTGGCGGGTGCCACGGCGCGACGTGGTCGCGACCAAGGCGGCCGCAGCCGACCCTGAGGCCCCCATCAACATTGCCCAGGCCGTGTTATGGGGGGGGAACCTGGCCGTGCTGTCATCCATGGTGGGTACCCCTTGGCTGCCCAAGGTGCCAGGCGGTATTTTGTTTTTGGAAGACGTGGGCGAGCACCCCTACCGCATTGAGCGCATGCTCACCCAGCTGCTGTATGCCGGGGTGCTGCACCAGCAACGGGCTGTGCTGCTGGGGCAGTTCACCCAGTACAAACCCGTTCCCCACGACCGGGGATTCACCCTGCGCACGGTGACCGACTGGTTGCGGGCCCAGCTGACCGTACCCACAGACCTCAACCCCCACGGCGTACCCGTGCTCACAGATCTGCCCTTTGGCCATGTGCCCACCAAGGTGCTGTTGCCGGTGGGCAAGCCGGTGGATTTGCACCTGATGGGCAGCGAAGCCCTGATGTTCTGGGACTGACAAGCTGACACAGGAGAAACTGCCCCATGAAAACAGCAACCCGTTGGATCCTTGGCACCACAGGGCTGGCTGGCGCGGCCGCCCTTGTGGCCGGTGCAGCACTGTCGGTGTATGCGTTGCGAACCCTGCCGCCCCTGTCGGGCACCATGGCCCTGTCCGGCCTGGGTGCACCGGTTCAGGTTCACCGCGACGGCGCCGATGTCACCCACATCCTGGCCCAGACACCGCTGGATGCATTTCGCACCCTGGGCGCGGTGCATGCCCAGGAGCGAGGCTGGCAGCTGGAGTTCAACCGCCGGGTCATTCAGGGCACGCTGTCTGAGGTGCTGGGGCCTGCCACGCTGGAAACCGACAAGCTGCTGCGCACCCTGGGCATTGCCCGCGCCGCCCAGGCGCAGTGGCAGGGTCTACCCAACCATGCCCAGGCGGCGCTGCAGGCCTACGCCGACGGTGTCAACGCGGCCATGGCCAGTGGCACGCTGGCCCCCACCCCCGAGTTCGTTCTGCTGGGCATAGACCCGGCCGATAGCGCACGCCGTGGCGAGTTCTGGACCCCGCAAGACGCCATGGGCTGGGCACTGATGATGGCGCTTGACCTGGGCGGCAACTGGGGCAACGAGTTTGCCCGGCTTTCGGCGCTGCAGGTGCTGGACACCCAGCGCCTATGGGAGCTGTTTCCGCCGTATCCCGGCGAAGCACCCGCCACCGCCACCGACCTGGCAGGCCTCTACCGCTCATTGGGCGTGTACTCGGCGGGCACATCCGGCACCGCCGCACAGCCACCAACGCCCAACAGCCATGCTCTGGGTGCGCCAGAGAGCATCAATAACTCTATAGCTAATTCATCATACAAAGCAAGCGAAAACAGCCAATATCATTATAAATTCCTAACGGAAATTGGGGTTGACTTGGCCCAGGGCGTGGTGGACTGGGCCGACGGGCTTGGCCACATCGAGGGCAAAGGCTCCAACAACTGGGTGGTGGCCGGTTCCCACACCGCCAGCGGTCTGCCCTTGCTCGCCAACGATCCCCACCTGGGGCTCAGCGCCCCCGCCATCTGGTACTTCGCGCGCCTGCAGGCGCCGGCTGCCCAGGGGCAGGGCGCTCTCGACGTGGTGGGCGCCACCCTGCCAGGCATGCCCTTTGTGGTGCTGGGCCGCAATGCCCACATGGCCTGGGGCTTCACCAACACCGCACCGGACGTGCAAGACCTTTACGTGGAACAGATCAACCCAGCCAACCCGGCGCAGTACCGCGTGCCAGCCCCACCGGGCCAGCCAGCAGCCTGGGCCGATTTTGAGACACGCGAGGAAGTCATCCGCGTCAAAGGGCAGGGCGATGTTCGCCACACCGTGCGCAGCACCCGCCACGGCCCTGTGCTCAGCGACGCCCAGGCCAGCCACGCCAAGGTGCTGGACACCCAACGGTTTGTGCTGTCGCTGCGCTGGAGCGCGCTGGACGCCGACAACCACACCGTGCTCGCAGGGCTGGAGGGCAACCGCGCCCGCACTGTGGGTGAGCTGGTGCAGGCCTACCGCCACTACCACTCGCCCATGCAAAACGTCGTCATGGCCGACACCCAGGGCCAGGTGGTGTACAAGTCCGCCGGCAAGGTGCCTGTACGCGGCGCACAAAACGATCTGCGCGGCATCGCCCCCGCGCCCGGATGGGACGCACGCTACGACTGGCAAGGCTGGATTCCCTACGCCGAAACCCCCGAAACCCGCCTCACACCAGTTGATGGCCTGGCGTCTTTGCCACTGGCCTACCAGCGCCAGGCGTCTGCGCAGGCCACCAACCAGGGCTGGCTGGCCACGGCCAACCAGCGCATCCACGGCCCAGACTACCCCCACTTTCTGACCCAGGACTGGCACGTCCCGTACCGCCAGGCGCGCATTGACACCCTACTGGCCGCCACGCCACGGCACACATTGGCCAGCATGCAGGCCATTCAGGGCGACCAACTGTCGCTGGGTGTGCCGCCGCTGTTGCCGTTGCTGCGCAGCACCCAGTCCGACCATCCACTCGCCGCTGAAGCCTTGGCGGCACTGCAGGATTTTGAGGGGGACATGGCTGCAGACCAGGCAGCCCCGTTGATTTTCACCGCCTGGGCCGATGCGCTGACGCGCGAGGTGCTGGGTCACCAACTTGGCCAGGACCGCTTCAAGGCCCTGTATGGCAAGCGCCACTTCCGCAGCGCCCTGGAGGGTGTAGTTGCCAGAAACGACGCATTCTGGTGCGGAGAGGGCGGTTGTGCAGCCGCTTCGGGCCGGGCCTTGACCAAAGCCTTGGATGGGCTGCAAGCACGCCACGGTCGCAAAGTATCCAACTGGCGCTGGGGCGACGCACACCCCGCGGTGTCCAAGCACCAGCCGCTGAGCAACGTCAAGCCCCTGGCAGGGCTCTTTGAGGTGCGGGTGCCCACCGGCGGCGATGCGTTCACCGTGAACGTCGGCCAGTTTCACCTGGACAACCCAGCCATTCCGTACGCCAACCGGCATGCGGCCTCGCTGCGGGCGGTTTACGACCTGGCCAACCTCGACAACAGCGTGTTCATCTACCAAACCGGGCAAAGCGGCAATGTGTTTTCGGGGCGCTACCGCGACATGGCGCAGGAATGGGCACACATCCGCTACCGGCCCCTGCAATTGGCGCCCACACAATGGGTGCACACCTTGCAGGTGACACCCTGAGCAGGCACCGACTGGTGTGGCAGTATGCCCACGCGGGAAACTCGCTGCACGGTGGTGTGCACCTGTGGTGGGCAAACCGACTAAGGGCGGCTAAGAGCGACCAAGGCCTCTTGTCGGTGGTGCCTGAACCGCATGCTGGCACCAAAGGACATTGGACTGTGTGTCATTGGGTCGGCCATGGGCCGTCATAACTTAACATAATATACATCGTGGAACAATGACGCATTCGGCTGGGTTCGCACCCGCCACCCAAAAGACCATGTGGATCAAGGCCGTCGCTTTGACCACCTCCTGCGCGATCTGGGCTTGAGCAGGCCTCAGGCCGCGAAGATGTTGCGCGTGAGCGAGCGCACCTTACATAACTGGACCACGGGGTGCCATGCAGTGCCTTACAGCGCCTTCAAGCTGGTGCGTGTGATGCGGGGCATGGACATTCCTTTTCCGGGCTGGGAGGGCTGGACGTTCAGCGCCGGCCATCTGTACTCACCGGAGGGACACCGCTTCAGTGGCAAAGATTCGTCCTGGTGGTCTCTGCTGGTGCGCCAGGCGCGGGCCTTTGGCGCTGTCTACCAAGAAAACAACCGTCTGCGTCAACGCATCCTCGCCCTGGAGGCCGGGGCCATTTCTTCGACTCTTTCCCCGGCTGCTTTGCCCCCCGCAGGGGTGAGGGTGTATGTAACACCTCACTTTAGTCTCACTGGTGAGACAAACTGCTCAAAAAACGATCAAAACACGCTATCAAATTTGAGCGCTGAATCGGGCATTTTGGGGGGGGCTTCGCTGGTGGGTGGCCGTCAGGCCGCATCGCCAGCGAAGCCAGCGGCCAAAGGTCAACGGAAACCGTCCAAAGGTGGGCAGCGTGTTCAGCGCGCTTCGCCCGCTTTGCCCCGTGCCTCGGTTTACCCGGAGTGCACCGCCCGTGATCGCCTGGCGCGGTTTCTGCCTGGGGGTGCCCAATGAACGGTTCCAGCGCAGCACGCCAGCGGGCCTACCTGCAGCGCAAGAAACAGGGCCTTACCCGCTCTGCGCTGCCTTGGGGGTGGCTGACCTCTGCACAGGCCGCAGAAGCGGCCCGCCAGGCCTTCAGAACCGCTACCTGGGCGGCCCATCAGCATCACATACCCGCCAGCGAGTTTGCCGCGCTGCTGGGCTCCCACATGGTTCAGTTTCTGCAGGAGCTGGCCCTACCTCAAGGGGTGGTGCCCGCCCTGCCCCCTCAAGGCTTCACCCCCCCTGCCTTTGATCTGCTGCGCGCTGCCGTGCCCCCTGACTGGCGGCCGCAATACCCCATGTATGAGGAGACATCCAAAGACCTCCTGTAGGCGTTCACCCCACCCACCCCACCAAGCAAAACGCCCCGTGAACAAGACGGGGCGTTTTAGGCCACTCAAACCGCAAAGGAAATGAAATGAACCGCAATGATTGTATGCCACACGCCATGGATTTGATTGATACGACACGCTGTCTGATGGAGGAAGAACTTCTCCAATTGGTGTCTATCGTCAAGTCCTACAGCGAGTTGATCGGTGAAGCCGATTCCCCGCCCTGGCTGTTTGTGCTGGGCGCTCGGGTCTTCAAGCTCGATGAAGCCGCCCATGCCTACATGATGGCCGTCCATGAGGCTGTTTCCCCTGTGCTGCAGGCCCAGGCACCCGCCGTGCATGCGGCACCAGTCAGCAAGGCATTCGCATGAGCGCGCCGATTGTTCAAGGTGTAGCAAGCGCTACACCTGTATCGCTACATATCGCTACACCTGTAGCGATCCCCGCACTCCCCGTGCCCTGTGTCTCCTGGTGCAACTTCGCGGGAAAGGGTGCTGGCGTGCCGGTTGCTCTGTCGCGGGCCTGTGCCACCCCTGCCCACGGTAGGCCTGTCCGGTTTGGAGGCCCCAGCGGGGGCAGCTCGCGCCATTGGGTCATGCTGCGGGCGAGGTCTGACCCCGCCCGGGTGTCGCCCTTCGCGTCCTGAACAACGGCTGTTCTTTGTTGGCGCTCCAAAGGTGTATCTGCAGTCGCCGCTCCTTTGGTGGGTCGTTCAATACAGAACCAATACGGTTTGACCAGGTGCAACGCGCATCAGGCATTTCCATTTCTTGCGCCTGTTACTCAGTTACACGGAAAACACCGGATAACTCCAGAAAGAATCTATTTGCTTCGCCAACTCGGAATTGAAGATTCTTCCACTACCATTCAATTAATTAGGTAATTCACAATGTATACATCGTAGAATAAAACCCTGGCGTGCCTGCGACAGATGTTGGCCTGGAACGCCTGTGCATTGGCGACAATCCACCCATGCGCCAGACCCTCAAGGCACCCGTTCATCACGAAGCCATCGTCAAAAAAAGTCGATTCATTGCTTGTGTGCAGCCCATGGCCGACCGCAGCGGTGCATTGGCCCAGGTGCAGGCGCTGCGCCAGCTGCACCCCGGCGCAGCCCATGTGTGTTGGGCGCTGTTGGCAGGTGGCCAGTCTGCTGCCAACGACGACGGTGAGCCCAGTGGCACCGCAGGCCGACCCATGCTGGAGGTGCTGCGGCACCAGCACCTCGATGGCGTGCTGGCCACCACCGTTCGCTACTTTGGTGGCATCAAACTCGGGGCTGGTGGCCTGGTGCGCGCCTACACCGATGCGGTGGCGCAGGCGGTGCTCCAGGCCCATGCGCAGCAGTTGCTGCAACCGCTGCGGCGCTTGCAGACCCTCAGGTGCAGCGTGCCTTACGCCATGGAAGGCTGGCTGCGGCGCGAGCTGCAGGCCAACCCCGATGTGAACCTGCTCTCGGTAGAACACGGCAGTGTCGTCACCGTGTGCATGACCCTGCCTGAGGATCAGGTACCCAGCTGGCAACAGCGGCTGGACGACCGTGCCCAAGGCCGACTGGCTTGGCTGCCAGGCGGGCAAAATACCTCCTGAACAACGTTTCTTCCCTTTTCCAACCAAGGATATCCATGACCCGACTGACCCAGAAAGTAAGCATCATCACCGGCGCCGCGCAAGGCATTGGCCTGGCCACCGCGCTCAAATTCGCGGCGGAGGGTGCCATCGTCGTGGTGTGCGACGTCAAGCAAGCGGCAGTGGACGCAGCCGTCGCCCAGTGCGAGGCGCTGGGCGCACAGGCGGCCGGGTTTGTGATGGACGTGACCCAGCGCGAGATGGTCGACGCCGTCGTGGCCAGCGTCATGGAGCGTTTTGGCCGGGTGGATGTGCTGGTCAACAACGCAGGCATTACCCAGGATGCGCGTTTGCAGAAGATGACCCTGGAGCAGTTTGACAAGGTCATTGACGTCAACCTTCGGGGCGTTTTCCATTGCACCCAGGCGGTGGTTGACATCATGGTGGCCCAAGGCTCAGGGGCCATTCTCAATGCCAGCTCTGTGGTGGGTATATACGGAAACTTTGGCCAAACCAACTATGCGGCCACCAAATTCGGGGTCATCGGCTTCACCAAAACCTGGAGCCGCGAGCTCGGCCCCAAAGGCATTCGCGTCAACGCTGTGGCGCCTGGCTTTGTCGCCACCCCTATTCTGGGCACCATCCCAGACAAGGTGATTGCCGAAATGGAGCACCGTGTGCCCCTCAAGCGCTTGGGCAGGCCTGAGGAGATTGCCAACGTGTACGCCTTCCTGGCCAGTGATGAGGCCAGCTACGTCAACGGTGCCGTGCTCGAAGTGGCCGGCGGCATGACCGTTTGATATTATTTTAAATAAAATGGCTGTTTGCGCTCGTCAATATTCAGCAGTTAGCTATTTTATTTAATAGCCAAGCAGCTATGGCCGACACCCCACTGCAGCGCCCTGCCAGCAAAACCGCCCTCTTTTGGGCGTTTTCGTGGCTGGCGCTGCAGGGTTTCGGTGGGGTGGTGGCCATCGTTCAGCGCGAGATGGTGGAGCGCCGACGCTGGCTGACCCACGCCCAGTTCCTGGACGACTGGTCGGTGGCGCAGGTCATGCCTGGCCCTAACGTGGTCAACCTCTCGCTGATGCTGGGGGGACGGTTTTTCGGGGGCGCGGGTGCGGCCGTCGCGCTGGCGGGCATGTTGTGCCTGCCACTGGTCATTTTGCTGGTGCTGGTGGTGGCACTCGGCCAATGGGTGGAAGTTGGACCGGTTCAGGGTGCACTGCGGGGTTTGGGGGCAGTGGCTGCCGGGCTGCTTGCAGGCACTGGCCTGCGCATGCTGGCGCCGCTGCGCGACAACGCCATGGGCCCTGTGGTGTGCACCGCCCTCGCCTGCGCTTGTTTTGTGGCCGTGGCCTGGTGGCGATTGCCACTGGCATGGGTGCTGCTGGGCTGCGCCCCCCTGACCACCTGGGCCGCCGCCAGGGCCATCAGGCGCCAAGGTGCACCTTGAGCAGCGCGCTGTCGTGGCAAGACTGGCTGTCCATGCTGCTGCACTTCGCGGCCTGGTCGCTGCTGTCCATCGGCGGTGCGGTGGCCACCCTGCCCGACATGCACCGCTACCTGCACACGCAGCAGCAGTGGCTCAGCGAGCTGCAGTTTGGCAGCAGCGTGGCCTTGGCGCAGGCAGCACCGGGCCCCAATGTCTTGTTTGTGGCTTTGCTTGGCTGGCACATCGGGCTCAACGCCGCTGGGGGCACGGCCGCAGGTTGGCAGGCCTGGCCACTGGCGCTGCTGGGCATGGGTGTGGCCATGGTGGCCATTTTGCTGCCCTCCTCGTTGCTGACCTACGGTGCCACACGCTGGGTACACCGCCATCAGCAGCAGCTGTGGGTGCGCGCCTTCAAGCAAGGGCTGGCACCGGTGGTGGTGGCGCTGATGCTGGCCACCGGCTGGCTGCTGTCGTTCCCGGCACTGGGTGACGCGCCGTTGGGTGGCGTCCCGGATCAGTGGTGGACCTGGCTGCTCCAGCAGCCCTGGGCCGGTTGGTGCTTGACAGTGGTCGCCGCCCTGCTCGTCTGGCGAACCCGACTCCACCTGCTGTGGCTGCTGGGGGCGGGTGCGCTATTGGGCGCGATGGGTTGGGTCTGAGGCGCTTGTTGCTGTTGCTACTGACTGTGCCTGGCGCTGGCGCAGGGCTTCGTACAGGCACACCCCGCTGGCCACCGACACGTTCAGGCTTTCCACCGCGCCTTGCATGGGGATGCTGATGAGTGCGTCGCAAGTTTTGCGGGTCAGCTGGCGCATACCGGCGCCCTCGGCCCCCAGCACCAGCGCCACCGCACCGGTCAGGTCGGCCTGGTAGAGGGTTTGGGGTGCGTCGTCGCTGGTCCCGATGATCCAGATGTTGCGCTCTTTGAGTTCACCCAGGGTGCGCGCCAGGTTGGTGACCATGAAGTACGGCACAGTTTCGGCAGCCCCACTGGCCACCTTGGCCACGGTGGCGTTGATGCCTGCCGCGTGGTCTTTGGGGGCGATGACGGCGTGGGCCCCTGCCCCGTCGGCCACCCGCAGGCAGGCCCCCAGGTTGTGGGGGTCGGTGATGCCGTCCAGCACCAGCAGCAAGGGGTTGGCCACCCCGTCGGCCTCCAGTTGCTCCAGCAAGTCGTCGAGCGAATGCACCTGGGCCACGGCCTCCACCTTGGCAGCCACGCCCTGGTGGCCATGGCTGCCCGCGAGCCGGGCTAAGCGAACCACATCGACCTCGATCAGCCGAACCCCTGCCTCGCGCGCGCGCTCGGTGAACTGGCGCATGCGGGCGTCGCGGCGGGTAGGGTCGACATACACCTCGATGACCGATGCAGGCGCTGTTTTCAACCGCACGCCCACGGCGTGAAACCCAAAAAGTACTTTGTGTGGTGATGACATGGGGGGCGATTATCCCCGCCCGCCCGCCCGCGCCCAGTGCCTCACCTCACCATGCGACCAGCCTCGATGGTGATGCGGTGCTCGCACCGGGCGGCAATGCCCCTGTCGTGGGTCACCAGCAGCAAGGTGGTGCCCAGCTCGCGGTTGAGGTCGAACATCAGGTTCATGACGGTCTCGCCGGTGGCAAAGTCCAGGCTGCCCGTGGGCTCATCGGCCAGCAGCACCGCCGGCCGCACCACAAACGCCCGCGCCAGGGCCACCCGCTGCTGCTCTCCCCCCGACAGCACCTTGGGGTAGTGACCCAGGCGCTGGCCCAGCCCCACCCTCTGCAGCATGTCGGTGGCCAAAGCACGGGCATCGCGCTGCCCGCCCAACTCCAGGGGCAGCATGACATTCTCCAGCGCGGTGAGGTTGCCCATAAGCTGAAAGCTCTGGAACACAAACCCTACCTTTTCGGCACGCAGCGCCGCACGCTCGTCCTCGGTGAGCACAAACAGGTCTTGCCCATCAAGGCGCACGGTGCCGGTGGTGGGTGTGTCCAGCCCCGCGATGATGGATAGCAATGTGCTTTTGCCCGACCCTGATGCGCCCACAATGGCAGCGGTTTCGCCCCGCTGCAGAGAAAAATCGATATCGCGCAAAATAGACAGAGTGCCACCGGAATCGGTGACCGACTTGCCCAGACCCTCTACCGCCACCACCGTGGCGGCACCTGAGACGCTTTTCGGGTCATGGCGACCCACCTCGGACTTCACATTCGCAACGTCAGACATGCCCAAACCCATCTCCATTGACACGGCAAAACGCCGCTGGTGCGCACACTGTAGCGTTCTGTGTGCCTCCCTGGCGGTTGGCTGGGCAATGACCGCCGCGCCGCTGCCGGCTCATGCCCGCGCATCGGAGCCAGCCGGGGGCGCACCGACCACATCCGCCACGGTGCTGGTGGTGGGCGACTCGCTCAGCGCCGAGTACGGCCTGGCCAGGGGCACGGGCTGGGTCGCGTTGCTGACGCAGCGGCTGCAAGAGCGGCAGCCACCGGTGCAGGTCATCAATGCCAGCGTCAGTGGAGACACCACCGCCGGTGGGCGCTCGCGTTTACCCGCGCTGCTGCGCACCCACCGCCCCACCCATGTGGTGATTGAACTCGGCGGCAACGATGCACTGCGTGGGCTGGACCTGCGCATGACCGAGGCCAACCTGAGCCAAATGGCCGAATCCGCACGCCAGGCAGGCGCCCGAGTGACGGTGGTGGGCATGCAAGTGCCGCCCAACTACGGCGCGGCCTACAGCCGCGATTTCATCGAGCTGTTTGCACGCGTGGCGAAGAAGCACCAGGCTGCCCTAGTGCCTTTTTTGCTGAAAAACGTGGCCGACGGCCCCCAGCCCACCGCCCTCTTCCAGCCGGACCGCATCCACCCGAACGAGCAGGCCCAGCCCCTGATGCTGGCCAACGTGTGGCCGGTGCTGCGCCCCCAACTTCCCTGAATCTCCATGAGTCTGACCACACTGCCAGCCAACCAGGCGCTGGCCCAATTGGAAGGGTTCGATGCCATCGTCGATGCCCGAACCCCCCTGGAACATGCCCTGGATCACCTGCCGGGAGCCGTCAACTGGCCCAGCCTCGACGACGACGAGCGGGTAACCATTGGCACCATGTACAAACAGGTCAACCCCTTCGAGGCCAAAAAGCGGGGCGCTGCGATGGTGGCCCGCAACGTAGCGCGACATATCGAGCGCGAGCTGCTGGATGCCCCCCGCAGCTGGCGACCACTGGTGTACTGCTGGCGTGGTGGCAACCGCAGCGGGGCCCTGGCCACCATCCTGAGCGCCATCGGATTTCAGGTGACCCTGCTGGAAGGGGGCTACAAAGCCTTTCGCCACGCGCTGTTGGACGACCTGCCCCGCCAGGCCCAGCGCCTGAGCTACCGCGTGGTGTGTGGCCCAACCGGCAGTGGCAAAACCCGACTGCTGCACGCACTGCGCGCAGCAGGTGCCCAGGTACTGGACCTGGAAGCCCTGGCCAACCACCGTAGCTCGGTGCTGGGCCACATCCCCGGTGTGCGCCAGCCCAGCCAGAAGCACTTTGACACGCTGATCTGGAACGCCCTGCGCGGCATGTCAGACCAGCGCCCGGTGTATGTGGAGAGCGAAAGCAAAAAGGTCGGTAACGTCGGTGTACCCGATGCCCTGATGGACGCCATGCGCACCAGCCCCTGCATCGACCTGCACCTGCCAACCGACGAGCGGGTGGAGTTGCTGCTGGAGGACTACCGATTTTTCGTGACCGACCCGGAGTTTTTTTGCCAGCGCCTGCTGGCGCTCAACGAGCGCAGGGGCCAGGCCCAGGTGGGCGAATGGATCTCACAGGTGCGTGGTCAACAAACCCCCAAAGTGGTGCACTCGCTGCTGACTGAGCACTACGACCCGATGTATGCGCAGTCCATTGGCCGAAATTTTGTGCAATACGGCCACGCACTGCCCTGCGAGTTGTCAAGCCGTTCACCTGAGGCCCTGGCGCAAGCAGCCCAGTGGCTCATGGACCATGAGCACCTCATGGCTCAGGCTGAACCTTCCGCCAGCCGACTGACCTCGTTGGCCTGAGCGAGGTCAGGGGGGCGTTTCAGGACGGGTCGGCCTTGGACGCGCTGTCGGCATCGGCGCCCGGCACACCTGCCGGGCCATCGGAACCTTCTGGGCCGTCCACCCCGTCAGGCTCGCCGTCGCCGTGCTTGCGCTCGGCCTTGGATTTGAGTTTTTCTTCCTTCTTCTTGCGCTTGGCGAGTTCGCGCTGGCGTTTTTCGTATCCGTAGTTGGGTGTTGCCAAAAGCTGCTTTCGTTGATGGGGTGAATGAATGGGTCAAAAAATCAGTGGCCAGAGAACACGGCCATGGCCTGCTCCAGATCGGCCTGCAGGTCCGCGGCGGCCTCCAGGCCCACCGCAAAACGCACCAGGCACCCTGCATGTGGCCAGGGGCGCTGGCGGATGGCTGGCACATCGTAGGGCGCACACAGGCTGATGGGGCCCGCCCAGCTCCAGCCCAACCGGAACAGGCGCAAGCGGTCACAAAACGCATCGATGAGCGGCTGGCCCAGCTCAGGCTTGAACACCGCACTGAACAGGCAGGCAGCCGCCGTGGCATCGCGCGCCCAGTGGGCGTGACCGGGCGAACCCGGCAACGCAGGGTGCAGCACAGCGGCCACTTCGGGGCGCTGCTGCATCCAGCCTGCCAGGGCACGGGTGGTTTGGTCCTGGGCGGCATAGCGCAGCGCCACAGACGGCAGGCCGCGCAGCACCAACTCGGCATCGTTGGCACCCACGCCGTGTCCGAGCCGCATGTGGGTCATGAGCAGGGTCTGGTGCAGGGCGGGGTCGCGGGTAACAACCGAGCCCATGAGCACATCTGCGCCGCCGCTGGGGTACTTGGTCAGGGCTTGCATGGACATGTCCACACCCAGATCAAAGGCCTGGAACGCAATGCCTGCGCCCCAGGTGTTGTCCAGGGCGGTGAAGATGGGGCGTGCGGTGCAAGCGCTGTTGGCCCGGCGCACCACGTCCACCAGCGCGGGCAGGTCCGGGTACTCCAGGGTGATGGAGCCAGGGGCTTCCAGCCACACCAGGCGGGTGGCGGGGGTGATGAGGCGGGCCAAGTCGGCCGGGTCCATGGGGTCGTAGTACCGGGTGCTGATGCCCCAGGCGCGCAATTCATGCTCGGCAAAGGCCTTGTTGGGGCCGTAGGCGTTGTCGGGAACCAGCAGCTCATCGCCCTGGCGCAGGCAAGCCATGTCCACCAGACCCACTGCGGCCAGGCCACTGGGCACCAGCACGCAATGGTTGCCACCTTCCAGGGTGGCGATGCGCTCTTCCAGGGTGAAGGTGGTGGGGGTGCCGTGCAACCCGTAGGTGTAGCCCGACTTGTCGCGCCACTCCCGTTCGCGCAGCTCCTGTACGTTGCCAAAAAACACCGTTGAGGCCTTGTGTACCCCCGGTGCCACCGCCTCAAAGCCAGCGGGAGGCGTGTAGGCGTGGTGGATCAGCCGGGTGGACAGGGACGCTGTCATGCCCTGCCCCATCAAAGCTTCCACTTGTCCAGCAATGCCGCAGGGCGCAGGCTGTCGTAGCCCTCGAAAGGCTGGTGGATCCAGGGGTTGGTGGGCAGGAACTCCACCGAATAGTCGGGCTGGAAGGAAGAGACGCCTTTGGTCCAGATCACCGCGCTCCTGAGTTCGGTGATGGGCTCGTAGTGGTTCTTCAGGGTGTTGATCACCGCTTGCAGGGTGTGGCCGGTATCGGCGAGGTCGTCCACCAGCAGCACCTTACCCGCAATTTCACCTTTTGGTGTGGTGATGTAGCGAGCGATGTCTAGCCGCCCCTGCACCGTGCCGGCATCGGCCCGGTAGGAACTGGTGGACATGATGGCCAGTGGTTTGTCAAAAATGCGCGACAGAATGTCACCCGGACGCATACCCCCGCGAGCTAAGCACAGGATGGTGTCGAACTCCCAGCCTGACTGGTACACCTTGAGTGCCATCTTCTCGATGAGGTTGTGGTACTCGTCATAAGACACGTACAGGTGTTTGCCGTCTTCTGTCAACATGGATACACTCCAAAATAATAGCTAACTATACTTATATATCAAGCGCAAATTGCACTTTATATATAAAATTTCACGCGTGGTAGGGGTGATGCAGCAAGATGGTGTGGTCCCGGTCCGGGCTGGTGGAGACCATGTGGATAGGCACCCCGGTGGTCTGGGCAATGCGCTCCAGGTAGTGTTGGGCCTCGGGCGGCAAGTCGGCATGGCGAGTGACGCCTACGGTGGACTGGCTCCAGCCTGGCAGGGTCTCGTAAATGGGTGTGCAGCGCTCGATGTCGTCGGCCCCCATGGGCAAAATGTCCACCGTCTCGCCATCCAGCATGTAGCCTGTGCACAACTTGAGTTCGGACAGACCATCCAGCACATCAAGCTTGGTGATGCACAGCCCGGACAAGCCATTAACCTGGGCACTGCGTTTGAGCAGCGCTGCATCGAACCATCCGCAGCGGCGGCTACGACCGGTGGTGGTGCCCTTTTCGGCACCGACCGTGGCCATGTGCCAACCGGGGTTGCCCTCGGTTTCCCAGTCCAGCTCGGTCGGGAATGGGCCGCCACCCACGCGGGTGCAGTAGGCCTTGGTGATGCCCAACACATAGTGCAACAAGCCCGGCCCGACACCCGCACCGGCTGCTGCGTTACCGGCCACGCAGTTGCTGGAGGTCACGAAGGGGTAGGTGCCGTGGTCAACATCCAGCAGCGTGCCCTGTGCGCCTTCAAACAGCAGGTTGGCACCCGCCGCATGGGCGGCATTGAGCTCGCGCGACACGTCGGCAATCATGGGCTTGATTTGCTCGGCGTGCGCCATGGCCTGCGCATGCACAGCGTCGTACCCCAACTGGCCGTTGGTCATGAATGCCGACAGGGGCTGATCGCGCAGCCACGCGAAGCGCGACCAGTCCAGCTGATCGGCCCCCAAGGCCAGCAGCTGCGTGTTGTAGTAGGCCAGCAGCTCCCGCAGCTTGGTGGCAAAGCGTTCGGGGTGCTTGAGGTCTTGCACCCGCAGTGCACGGCGGGCAACCTTGTCTTCGTAGGCCGGGCCAATGCCCCGCCCTGTGGTACCAATTTTGACGGTACCGGCTTTTTCCTTGGCGGCTTCTCGCGCCACATCCAGCGCTGCATGGAACGGTAGGATGAGGGGGCAGGCCTCGCTCACCCGCAGGCGGGAGCGCACTTCCACCCCAGCGGCCTCCAGGCCTTGAATTTCTTCTAGAAGCTTGCCAGCGGCCAGCACCACACCGTTGCCGATGTAGCACTTCACCCCAGGGCGCATGATGCCGCTGGGAATCAGGTGCAGCGCGGTCTTGACGCCATTGATCACCAGGGTGTGACCGGCGTTGTGCCCGCCTTGAAAACGCACCACCCCGGTGGCGGTTTCGGTGAGCCAGTCCACGAGTTTGCCTTTGCCCTCGTCGCCCCATTGGGTTCCGACCACCACCACGTTGCGGCCGGGAACCGGCGCTGAAGTTTTGTTCATCATGTCGTTGTTCAGGATTTGGATATCGATTCAACCACCCACTGCCCGTCGTTCTCCAGGAGGTGACGGTCGCAGTGGAATTCGTTCAGTTCTTGTTCGTGTCCGGGCAGCACACACACCACGGTTTCGCCCCGGGCCCGCAGGTACTGTATGGCGTGGCGCAGCCCTTCCTGTTCGCCCCAGGGTGCCCGGATCGCGGGACGCAGCGGCTGTGGCTGCACGGCTTGCACCAACTCCTTCAGATCCAGGCTGAAGCCAACGGCTGGCCGCTTGCGCCCAAACACAGCACCGACCTCGTCGTAACGCCCGCCCCTCACCAGCTCTTGCGCCGCTTGGGTGATGCCATCGCCCCCGAACAGCGCGAACCGCATGCCGGTGTAGTAGGCATAGCCGCGCAAGTCGGCCAGGTCAAAGGTAGTGGTCACCGGGCCAACCCGCTGCGCCAACCACTTGAGACTAGATAGCGAACTGTCCAGCATGGGTGAGCGTGGAAGGCGTTTTTCAGCTTCAAGCAACACCTGGGCATCGCCGTACAGCTCGGGCAACAGGCACAGCGCCTGGCGAACCGCTTCGGGCAGGTCACGGGTGAGTCGCTTGAGGGCGGCAGCATCTTTGTTGCCCAGGGCCGCATGCAGATCGACCTGCTGCGCAGCGGTCAGTGCCACCCCGTGCAGCAGCGCATCGACAATGCGAACATCTGTCATGTCCAAGGTGATTTGGCCAACGCCTGCCAAAGCCAGGCTCTGGATGGCGAGTTCGATGGTTTCGAGATCGGCCTCCAGTCCGCTGTGGCCATAGATTTCGGCGCCGAACTGCAGCGGCTCGCGGGTGGCGTGGGCTCGGGCGGCACGGGTATGCAGCACAGGGCCGCAGTAGCACAGACGGGTGACGCCTTCGCGGTTGAGCAGGTGAGCATCGATGCGGGCTACCTGTGGGGTGGTATCAGCCCTCAGCCCCAGGGTGCGACCCGAGAGCTGGTCAACCAGCTTGAAGGTTTGAAGGTCGAGCGCTTCACCTGTGCCCGTGAGCAGGGACTCCAGGTGCTCGGTCAGGGGCGGCATGACCAGCTCGTATCCGTAGCGGCGGGCACCGTCGAGCAGGCTCCTGCGCAATTCTTCTAGGTGTCGGGCCTCAGACGGCAATACATCGGCGATTTGATCCGGGAGAACCCAAGCAGACATGTCAATTCAGGGGGGCTTGTTAAAAAATGGATTCTACCGGGGTGGCTCAGCCCAGCAGCCACATACCCACCACCCCCACCAGCACGGCACACAATCCGTAGAAGCGCAGCTGACCATCGGACAGTTGCAACAGGGTCGCAAACACCTGGCGCCACCGAGCGGGGGCCAACAATGGAAAAAGGCCCTCAATCACGCAGACGAGGGCCACAGCCATCCACAGGCTCAACTCCATGCGGCGCTACTTGGCCGCAGCACCCACGCTGCTGCTGCGCATGGCCTTGAAGAAGTCGGACGAAGGATCCATGACCATGACGTCGGATTTCTTGGCAAAGCTGGTTTTGTAAGCCTCCAGGCTGCGGTAGAACTGGGCAAAGGCAGGGTCGCGGCCAAAGGCCTCGGCATAGGTGCGGGCCGCCTCGGCATCGCCCTCGCCCTTGACCTTCTGCGCTTCGCGGTAGGCATTGGCCAGGGTGACTTCGCGCTGGCGATCGGCAGATGCCCGAATCTGCTCGCCCTCTGCGGCGCCGGTTGAACGCAGCTGGTTGGCCACCTGCTGGCGCTCGGCCTCCATGCGGCGATAGACCGACTCAGTGATGGTTTCGAAGTAGTCGATACGGTTGATCCGAACATCCACCACATCCATGCCCCAGGGCTTTTCGGCACTCCGCACAGCGGCCAGTACCTGGCCGAGCACATCACCCATGAGCTGGTCGCGCCGGGTGGACAGCAGCTCGTTGACGGAGCGCTTGTTGACCTCTTGCTGGAACGAGTTGCGAACCACCCGTGTCAGCTGCAGGGCACCGGCACGCTCATCGAGCCCCACGTTGCGGATGTACTCCTGCGGCTCGGCAATGCGCCAGCGCACGTACCAATCGATCACCACACGCTGCTTTTCGGCCGTCAGCATGGGTTCGGCATCGCTGCTTTCCAGCGTCAGCAAGCGCTTGTCGATGTACGACACGTTTTGAAACGGCGGGGGCAGCTTGAAGTTCAGCCCCGGCTCGGTAATGACCGAGCGAATCTGGCCCAGCTGGTACACCACGCCAAACTGGCGCTGGTCGACCACAAAAAGCGTCGAGCCCACAACGGCCAGCAGCAACAGCAGCGAGGCGCCAATCAATCCCAATCTGTTCATGTGTGCAAAATTCCTGTGTGAGTGGGGGTCAACGCACGTCCCGTTCGCGGCTGCGCTCGGCGTCGCGGGTACGGCTGGTAGGTGCTGGCGCGGCGGCAGGCTGCTGGCTGGAGGTCGACGCCGCAGACGGCGACGAGCCGACGGGGGTACCTGTCATTTGCATGATCTTGTCCAGCGGCAGGTACAGCAGGTTGTTGCCCTGTTTGGAGTCCACCAACACCTTCGTGACGTTGCTGTACACCTCCTGCATGCTGTCCACGTACATGCGCTCGCGGGTCACCTGAGGGGCTTTTTGGTACTCCGTCAACACCGAGCGGAAGCGCTCGGAATCACCCTTGGCCTGAGACACGATGCGCGACTTGTAGCCCTCCGCTTCCTCCCTCAGTCGAGAGGCGGCACCCTCTGCACGGGGAATCACATCGTTAGCGTAGGCTTGGGCCTCGTTTTTGATGCGCTCACGCTCCTGGCCAGCCTTGAGCACGTCGTCAAACGCGGCCTGCACCTGCTCGGGCGGGCGCACACCGCCTTGCTGCATGTTGACGGCCACCACCTCGATACCGACTTTGTAGCGATCGAGGATGTTTTGCATGAGGGAACGCACCCTGGGCGCGATCTGGTCACGTTCTTCCGCCAGAGCTGCGTCCATCTTCATTTTGCCAACGACCTCTCTGACCGCAGTCTCCGCAGCTTTGATGACGGCGGCATCCGGGTCCCGGCTCTCGAAGAGGTACTGCCGGGCATCGCTGAGGCGGTACTGAACGGCAAATTTGATCTCGACGATGTTTTCGTCTTCCGTCAGCATGGCGGACTCGCGCAGACCGGTGGCACGCACGATGTTGTCTCGCCCCACGTCCACCGACCGGATTTGGGTCACAAACACCAGCTCATGCCGCTGAATGGGGTACGGCATGCGCCAATTGAAACCCGCACCCACGGTGGAGTGGTACTTGCCAAACTGGGTGATGACACCCTGCTGACCTTCTTGCACGATGAAGAACCCTGTGCTAGCCCAGAAAACCAGGGCAACTGCCCCGACCAGGCCCAGCCCGATTCCGGCACTCTTGGGGTCGGGGTTGAAACCGCCACCGCCTGAATCGTTGGGCCGACGGCCTCCACCTTTGCCACCCAAGATGCCGCCGAGTTTGCGGTTGAAATCACGCCAGAGTTCGTCCAGGTCGGGCGGACCTTGCGGGTTGCTGGGGCGCTGCGGCCGCACGGGCTCCTGTGGCCCAGGTGGTGGGGCATTGGTTGGACGGCCGTCCTCGGGCGGTTCGACCTGGCCACCGCTGTCGCCGCCTCCCCTGCCCCAGCGGGGGTCGTTCAGGTTGAACATACGCCACCAACGGCGACCGGGTACTCGGGCATTGGAAAAAACTGAGGAGTTCATCGCGTCAGAAGCTGTAAATGGCTCGATAAAAAAAGAAAACTGAATCGGCGCTGGACTCAGAGGGGCTGCGGATCATCCAATGCCTCCGACTCCAGGAACCGGGGATCGGTCTCGCTGGCTTCTGCCCGCCGGCCTTTGCCAGCGGTTTGAGCAAGGATAGAGCGCAACTCGGGCAATCCGGTTCCCGTGAGCGCACTGACATACACACGGGGAATTTCCCGGCCATCCAATTCCATGCTCCCCACGGGGTCCACAGGCACAGACTCAGGGGCCAGGGCATCCAATTTGTTGAACACCAGCAGCTGTGGGACATCGGCGGCGCCAATGTCGGCGAGCACCCGCTGCACCTCGGCAATTTGTTCGGGATAGGCGGGGTTGGAGGCATCGACGACGTGCATCAGCAAATCGGCGTCCACCGCCTCTTGCAAGGTGGCAGCAAAGGCATTCACCAGACTGTGGGGCAGGTCCCGAATGAAACCCACGGTGTCAGACAGCGACACCATGCCCCCTGCGTCACCCAAGTACAGCTGTCGTGTGGTGGTGTCGAGGGTGGCAAACAGTTGGTCGGCGGCGTAGCTTCTGGCCTTGACCAAGGCATTGAACAGAGAGGACTTGCCAGCGTTGGTGTAGCCAACGAGGGACACCGAAAACGCGTTGCGCCGATCGCGCTGTTTGCGCTGGGTGGCACGCTGCTTTTTGACCTTTTCCAAGCGCTCGCGGATGCGCTTGACGGTATCGGCCAGCATGCGGCGGTCCAACTCTATTTGCGACTCACCCGGGCCGCCCCGATGTCCGACCCCACCACGCTGGCGCTCTAGGTGGGACCAACGGTGGACGAGCCGGGTGGACAGGTACTGCAATCGTGCCAGTTCAACCTGAAGTTTGCCCTCGTGGCTGCGTGCGCGCTGGGCAAATATTTCGAGAATAAGCAGGGTTCGGTCGTTGACCGCGACCCCCAGAAAGCGCTCGAGGTTGCGCTGTTGCGCTGGGCTGAGAGCTTGATCAAAAAGCACCTCGGTCGCACCCGACGAGGCCACCAGCATTTTGATTTCGTCGGCCTTGCCCGAACCCACGAACAGTGCGGGGTCGGGTGCCTTGCGCTTGCAAACCACCCGATCAGCCACCAGGAAACCCGCTGACTCTGCCAGCAGCCCCAGCTCTTCCAGTTCGCCATCGAAATGGGCATGTCCGAAATCAACACCTACCAGTACGACGGAGGGCTGAACGGGGGCTTGGGTAGGTTTGGGATTCAACGGTGGTGAAGCGTTCTGTCAGATGGGGATTGGGGCCGGATCGAAGAAGACGGCCGATCAGTGGCCGCCGGCAGCATCGTCCGCTGACGCGGCAGAAAACTGTACCGGGCGACCGGGGACTATCGTGGAGATAGCGTGTTTGTAGACCATTTGGGTCACGGTGTTGCGCAGCAGCACCACATACTGGTCAAACGATTCAATTTGCCCTTGGAGCTTGATGCCGTTGACCAGGTAAATGGACACCGGCACATGTTCGCGCCGGAGCTGGTTCAAAAATGGGTCTTGCAAGAGTTGGCCTTTGTTGTTGCTCACGATATGTTCCGTGTTCAAAGAGTTGAGGAGCGAGGACCATACCACAGCCCCTGGCTGCGGCTGACCCGAGAGGGTTAATCCGAATCCTTGAAAGGGTTCGTCGACGTTTTGAGCTCGATGCGCAAAGGTGTACCGACCAGATCGAAGGCCTTGCGAAAGCGTCCCTCCAAGAAGCGCTTGTAGGTATCGCTCATGTGCTCCAGCGAGTTGCCATGAATCACCACCACCGGGGGGTTCATGCCACCTTGATGGGCATAGCGTGGTTTGGGCCGGAAAATACCGGCGCGCTGGGGCTGTTGAAATTGCAAGGCTTCCAGCAGCAACCGGGTCAACACAGGGGTGGGCATTTTGCGGTTGGCAGCGGCGTGCGCCTGCCCGATGGACTTCCAGACCGGCGCAAGCCCCTGGCGCTTTTTGGCGGAAATGAGGTGAATGGCGGCAAATTTCATGAAGGCCAGCCGCTGCTCCATGGAGCGTTCCACCAGCGTGCGCTGGTACTCATCCACCGCGTCCCATTTGTTGATGGCAATCACCACCGCCCGCCCGCTCTCCAGGATGTACCCGGCTATGTGTGCGTCCTGCTCGGTCACACCCTGTGTGGCATCGAGCAGCAAGAGCACCACATGGGCGTTTTCGATGGCCTGCAAGGTTTTGACGACCGAGAATTTTTCGATGGCCTCGAACACCTTGCCTTTGCGGCGCAGGCCAGCGGTGTCGATGAGCTCGAATTTGCGTCCGTCGCGCTCGAATGGGACAGAGATTGCATCCCTGGTGGTACCGGGCATGTCAAACGCCACCAGCCGCTCTTCGCCCAACCAGGCGTTGATGAGTGTGCTTTTGCCGACATTGGGGCGACCGGCGACCGCCAGCTTAATGACCTCGGGGTCTTCCTCCGGCGCATCGCCATCATCGGTGGGTGACAGCAAGGCCAGTGCCTCTTCCGTCAGTGAACGCACGCCCTGCCCGTGTGAGGCCGACACCGCCAACACCTCACCCAGCCCGAGTTCAAAAAACTCCGACAGCTTGACGCGGTCTTGCATGCCCTCTGCCTTGTTGGCGACGAGCAAACAGGGTTTGCCGAGGCGCCGCAGGTAGTTGGCAATCTCGTGGTCCTGGGCACTGACGCCCGCACGGGCATCCACCACGAAGAGCACCACGTCGGCCTCGGCCACCGCCTGGCGGGTTTGCTTAGCCATTTCTTTGTAAATGCTGCCATCGCCCGCATCGGGCTCGAAGCCGCCCGTGTCCACCACGATGAACTCTTTCGCCCCAAGGCGGCCATTGCCGTAGTGGCGGTCGCGGGTGAGGCCGGCGAAATCGGCCACGATGGCATCGCGCGAGCGGGTCAGCCGGTTAAAGAGCGTTGATTTGCCCACATTGGGGCGGCCAATCAGGGCCAGAACAGGTTTCAAAGGAGCTTATGCCGAGGTAAATGAACAAACAAACAAAGGGAGCAGCCGCTTCACTGGGGCCGCCAGGCAAACAGCTTGCCGCCCTGTGTCAACACCAGCAGTGTGTCGCCCGCCAGAACCGGGGCACTGGCGATGGGAGTGCCGTCGGTGGTCAAGCGAGCCATGGGAAGACCGGTGTCGCGGGACAACAGGTGGACCAGACCAAACCCATCGGGTACGGCCACGCTGCGGCCCAGCAACAATGGTGCTGCCAGCCCACGGTGCGACAGTCCATCGTAGGTCCAGAGCTTGTCACCGTTGGCGCGGTTCCACGCTTGGACCTGCCCGTTGGCTTCTGTGCCAAACAGGCTGGTGTCGTCGCCACTGAGCCCTTGGCGTCCGTCGGCAGGCCGCGTCCATTTCAGGCGTCCTCGGCTGGCATCCACACAACCCACTGCTGCCTGGAAGGCACGCACACACACCTCGTCGCTTTGGCGGCTGGCCGGTCCGGTCAGATCCACCAGGCGCTCGACATCGTTGGAACCACGGGGCAAGGCGATGGGCACGTCCCAGCGCACGCTGCCGTTGTTGGGGTTGAAACCCACCAGCCGACCGCCCATACCAACCACCAGGGTGTCGGCCACGGCCAGCATGACGCCGGATTTGCGCAGCACCAGTGGTTCACCGGGGCGGTTCTGGCTCCAGAGCCTTGCCCCGGAGTTGCCATCGAAAGCGGTGACGGTGCGGTCTGCACCGAGCACGAACACCCTCTGCCCTGCCACCAGAGGTGCGGTATAGACCGCAGCGGCCAGACGCTGGCGCCAAACCTCTTTGCCGTCAACAACAGACACCACATCGTTGCGTTCAGTGACCACCGCCGCCATGAACCCGTCGGACCCTACCCCGGCGGTGATCTGGTTGCCCAGCGTGAGTCGCCACACATCGGCACCCGAGGCCACATCGATCATGGCCACCGTGCCATTGGATGAAGCAGCCAGCACCCGGGAACCAACAACCGCCAGGTGGGCATCTAGCAGGGCCGGCCCAACCGGATTGACCCAGGCCTGCCGCACCGAAATGGTGGGCAGCAACGGCGCCAACTCGGCTGGCTTTGGTGCATTGCCCGGCGAGGCGCAACCAGTCAAAGCAGCTACAACTACTATAGCTGATAATGCATACCCATACAGCGTAAAACGGCTATTTTTCATAAAAATGTCTCACAATGCCGATCTCTCGGCGGCGGGTGGCTGCGCACCCAATGCGTTCAGCTTGACCTCGACAAGCCGACGGTAGTCGGTTTCGGCACCCAGCAGGGTGTGCGCCTTGAGGTAGGCCTGCTTGGCCTCCGCGATGCGACCGGCCATGCGGTGCATGTCGCCCAGGCGGTCTGCCGCCAAACCCTCAAAGGCCGGATCAAAAGGACCAGCAAGCCATTTGGCAGCCTCGTCTGGCGCGCCGGCATCCATTGCCAGCCCCGCCAGCCTGAGGCGGGCAATGGCTTGCAGGCCCTTGTCGGTGTCTTTGCCCGCAGCCCACTCCAGGGCGGCTTTGGCCTTGGCCTGGTCGCCGGACTCCCACAGCCCTTGTGCGGCCAGCAACGCACCCTGGTGGGCGATGGCTGTCCTGCCGTACTGGTTTTGCAGATCGGTCAGTGCCCTTTCGGTGCGAGACGCATCTTTGGCGGCCACCGAACGTTCCACCTCGTCAAAGAGCACCGAAGCGGACTGGGCCTGCTGGTGCTGCCAGTAGTTCCAGCCGTTCCAGGCGGCGATGGCGGCGAACACCACGGTGAGCCCCCAGGTGATAAGGTTGCCGTAGCGCTTCCAGAAGTGCTTGATCTGGTCAAGCTGTTCTTGTTCTTCGAGGTCTAGACTTTTTGCCATGGGTACAGGGATTGGGTGTGCGGGGGGATTCTAGGGGGGTCAATGGCCAAGGCACTTCAAGCACCGGGTGGCGCGCACAGTTCGCGTCCCCAGGTGGCGACATCGGACAAGGACACCAGCCGCTGGGGAGGCGCCGACTCTCCCTCGGGGGCACGCAGCGGCTTGAGGGCCACCATGCCCTGGGCCAACTCGTCCTGCCCAAACACCAGCGCATACCGGGCGCCGCTGGCATCGGCTTTTTTGAACTGCGATTTCATGCTGCCCTGGCCGTCGCGACCACCGGCATGCATCTGAACCGCCACACCCTGCTGCCTGAGGGACCGGAGCAGGCCCGCCACCAGCGGCGCATCCGCCGCCTGGGGCACGATGGCAAACACATCGACCGGGGCAATCGCTGGCAGTTGGTTGGCCACCTTGAGCAGCTCCAGGATGCGTTCCATGCCCAATGCCCAACCCACCGCAGGGGCAGGTTTGCCGCCGATTTGCGCCATCAGGCCATCGTAGCGGCCACCGGCGCACACCGTACCCTGCGAACCCAACTGGTCTGTGACCAGCTCGAACACCGACAGGTTGTAGTAGTCCATGCCACGCACCAGCCGGGGGTTGATGGTGTAGGCCACGCCATTCGCATCCAAAATGGCCCTGAGCCCATTGAAGTGCGCCAGCGACTCGGGGCCCAGATACTCCATGAGCTTGGGCGCCGCCTCGACCACCGGCTGCATGGCCGGGTTCTTGGTGTCCAGAATACGCAGTGGGTTGCTGTGCAAACGCCGCCTGCCATCTTCGTCGAGCTGTTCAGCGTGTCGCTCCAGGTGGGCAATGAGAGCCTCGCGGTGCTGCAATCGCTCCTGGGGTTGCCCAAGGCTGTTGATCTCCAGCCGGATGCCCTGCAGACCCAGACGCTCGAACAGGTCCAGCACCATGAAAATCAGCTCGGCATCGACATCGGGACCAGCAAACCCCAGAGCCTCGGCCCCAAACTGGTGGAACTGCCGGTAGCGGCCCCGCTGGGGCTTTTCGTGGCGAAACATGGGACCCATGTAGTACAGACGCTTGCCACCTTCGTACAACAGGGAATGCTCCACAGCGGCCCTGACTACGCCAGCGGTGTTTTCGGGCCGCAATGTCAGCGCTTCGCCGTTGAGCCTGTCCTCAAAGGAGTACATCTCCTTTTCCACAATGTCGGTCACCTCGCCCAGTCCGCGAACGAACAGGGCGGTGGGTTCGACAATGGGCGTGCGCACATTGTGGTAGCCGTAGCGGGCCATGAGGTCGCGCAACAAAGCCTCCAGCCACTCCCATTGCGCAGATTCGCCGGGGAGTATGTCGTTCATGCCTTTGACGGCGCTCAGTTTGTCTGCCATGGATTCAAAATATTCTGACCGTACGCCTCAGGGCGCACGACCATACCGTTGTTGGATGTAGTTGCCCACCAGTGCCTGGAAATCGCGCGCGATGTGCTCCCCCCGCAAGATGACCGAGCGCTCACCGTCGATGTACACCGGCGCCGCAGGCGCTTCGCCGGTGCCCGGCAAGCTGATGCCAATGTCGGCATGCTTGCTTTCACCCGGCCCGTTCACGATGCAACCCATGACCGCCACCTTGAGCGACTCTACCCCAGGGTACTGCGCGCGCCATTCGGGCATGGAGCGGCGCAGGAAGTCGTCGATTTGTTTGGCCAGCTCCTGGAACGTGGTGCTGGTGGTGCGCCCGCAGCCGGGGCACGCCGTGACGCTGGGCACAAAGGCACGCAGACCCAAGGCCTGCAGAATTTCCGCAGCCACCACCACCTCTTGGGTGCGGGCTTCTCCGGGCTCGGGCGTCAATGACACCCGGATGGTGTCGCCTATGCCCTGCTGCAGCAGCACCGACAGCGCAGCCGTCGATGCCACCGTGCCTTTGGTGCCCATTCCCGCCTCGGTCAGGCCCAGGTGAAGGGCGTACCGGCTGCGCTGAGCCAGGCTTTGGTACACCGCGATCAAGTCCTGCACACCACTGACCTTGCACGACAGAATGATTCGGTCGGCCCCCAGGCCGGCTGCCTCTGCCTGTTCCGCAGACTCCAGCGCCGATGTGATCAGTGCCTCGTACATCACCTGCCGCGCATCCCACGGCTGCGCCCGGGCGTGGTTGTCATCCATCATCCGGGCCAGCAGGTCCTGGTCCAGGCTGCCCCAGTTCACACCGATGCGCACCACCTTGTCATAGCGGACAGCGGTTTCGATCATCTGCACAAACTGTCGATCCCGCTTGTCGCCACGCCCGACATTGCCGGGGTTGATGCGGTATTTGGAGAGTGCCTGGGCGCACGCCGGGTGGTCGGCCAGCAGACGGTGCCCGTTGTAGTGGAAGTCGCCCACCAGGGGGACGTCGATGCCCATGCGGTCCAGCTGGTCGCGCACATGGGGGACCGCACGGGCGGCTTCATCGTTGTTGACGGTGATGCGCACCATTTCGGAACCCGCCAGCGCCAGCTCCTTGACCTGTATGGCGGTGCCAATGGCATCAGCGGTGTCCGTGTTGGTCATGGACTGGATGCGCACAGGCGCACCCCCACCCACCTGAACCACCCTGCTGCCCCAGACCACCCGGACAGCATGGGTGTCGGACTGCAAAGGCTTGGGTAAAGGCACGGGGATGCACGTCGTTTTGGCGGAGCGCAACACGGAGTCGGCCACAGACAAGGTGTTCATTGGACCTCCAGACGCACCACGTTGTTTTTGGTCAGCGAGAGCAAGTCCATGGCCTTGCCACGAACGATCAGATCGGTGGCGGCGGCATTGCCGACCACCACCGTGTAGGTGCTGCCCTCCTCGAAGGACAGCCGCTCACCGGCCTTGACCAGTCGCTGGATGCGCAGTCGGCCGGTGCTGTCCCGAACCTCCAACCAGGTGTCACCCCTGGCCTGAACCGCCATCAGTTCTTTGCCAGTGGCAGGGGTGTCTGCCGCTGGTAGGTTGGACAGACCAGCGGCTGCTGGTGCCGCACCAACAGCAAACACCTGGCCACCTGCTGCGGGCGGCCCCGCACCGGGTGAACTGCCCGCCACCACGGCAGACAATGGTGTGCTTTCGGAGACGGATGAAGTCTCAGCGCTCTGCGCGGGCGAGGAGACTGGTTCGCCCCCCTGCTGTGGCCGGTCTGCGGGCAGCTCGGCGGGCGAATAGGCCGCCACAGGGGCTGTGGGCGGAGGGCCGTCGGTCTGGCTGGGCAACCATTGAGGGGCAAAATACAGCAGCACAGCGGCCAGCAACACCAGGCCCACCACCCAGCGCAATGCGCCCGACAGTGCACCCGAGCCACCCCCATGGGCAGGCGTCGCTCTGCCCAAACCACCAGAAATCACCAGGGGGACCGCCTTACTGGCAGGCAGCGCCGCCAGGACCATCGCGGGATCAAGCTTCAGGTGCCGGGCCACGCTGGATGCCAATGCACGGCTGAAGGTGGCATCGGTCAGATCCTCCCACCGGTTGTTTTCCAGGGATTCAAGTTTTTTGACTGGCACCTTGAGAGCCGCTGCCAAGGACTCGATGTGCAGGCCAGCGTCTTCGCGCGCACGGCGCAGCATCTCACCGGCGGTGTGGGTGTTGGCCGCGCTTGCGCTGGTGGGCTGCGCACCGGCTGGCAACGCGGCGTCGCCAGCTGGTGCAGTGTCGCGCTGGGAATCATTCATCAAATGCACCTCGCTCGTACCAAGCCGATTCTTTGGATTGGGCAAAACGGCGTTTCAGTTGCTCGCCAAGTTGACGCTCTGCCGTGTGGTTGGAAAGGCGCCGCTCAGTTTTGACGCCCAGCCAAAGGGTCTCGGCATTGGCCAACTCACTGTTGTTGATGCGGCGCAGGTGGAACTGGGCCTTTGGATAGTCGCCCCGTTTGTACAACAGCTGCGCAAGGTTGTAGCCGGTGATCGGGTTGCCCGGCTCCAGCTCAAAGGCCCGGGTGAAAGCGGCCTCTGCCTCTGCCGACTCGCCCGCACGCACCTGGCAGACACCTTGAGTCATCCAGGTCTTGGCCCGCTCTGTGTAGATGGGGCTGTTGAGTGCGCGCCCAAACAGGGTGCTCGCTTCCTTGTAGTCTGCCTGGAGGCACCGGACCCAACCGAGGTTGTGGGCCACGTTGGCGTCCAGGGGGCTCAGTTGCAAGGCCCGCCGGAAGCTCTCTTCGGCAAGCTTGGACTCGCCCATGCGCAAATACGTCAGACCTCGCAGGTTGTAGGCAGGAGAATAGTTGGGGTCGGCCACCAGCGCCTGTTTGATTTCGTCCAGCGCGACCGTGGTCTTTCCCTGTTCGAAATAGCCTGTTGCCAACTCCACCCGAAGCCGGGCACGGCGCCTGGCATCGGGCTCGTCAGAGGTGGTGGTGAGGTCCAGCCCCGAGGCTGTGGTCGCATTGCCCCCGCCGCCAGATGCGCAGCCAGCCAGACTCAAGCCCAGCAGCAAGGCCAATGCTCCCAGCAGCACGAATGGACGGATCATGTGCGGACCTCTCTTGGTGGCACCCATTGCACCACATGGCTCGTGGCCTGCGCTCGCAGCGCTTGCATGCGGGTTGAGGCGCCTGTGCGGTCGCGCACATCACCCGCGAGCTGACCGCAGGCCGCATCGATGTCGTCACCTCGGGTTTTGCGCACCGTGGTGACGAGGCCAGCGGCCAGCAGGCGCTGCGCAAACGCGGCCACGGCCTCCTTGTCAGAGCACATCAGGCCAGAATCCGGGAATGGGTTGAAAGGGATGAGGTTGAGCTTGCACGACAAACCCTGCCCACCGTGGGAACGAAGCAGTGCGATGAGCTGATCGGCGTGGTGGGGTTGGTCGTTCACGCCCGCCAGCATGCAGTACTCCAGCGTCACAAAATCGCGGGGGGCATGGGGAAGGTAGCGTGCGCAAGCGTCCAGCAGCTCCTGCAGTGGGTATTTGCGGTTCAGCGGCACCAAGTGGTCTCTGAGGTCATCGTTGGGGGCATGCAGAGACACCGCCAGCGCCACCGGGCAGTCGCTGGCCAGGCGGTCCATCATAGAGACCACACCCGAAGTGGACACGGTCACGCGGCGGCGCGACAGGCCATAACCGTGGTCATCGAGCATCACTTTCAGTGCAGGAACGAGCGCGGAGTAGTTTTGCAAGGGCTCGCCCATGCCCATCATGACCACGTTGGAGATCACGCGGTCGGTGGTTTGAAACTTGGCCCGCAGGAAATGTTCGGCAAACCACAACTGGGCGACGATCTCGGCGGTGGTGAGGTTGCGGCTGAAACCCTGGTGCCCAGTCGAGCAGAACCTGCACCCGACGGCGCAGCCTGCCTGGGAGGAAATGCACAAGGTTCCACGGTCGTGTTCTGGTATGAAAACCGTTTCCACTGCATCGCCATTGCCCACATCGAACAGCCACTTGACCGTACCGTCAATGGAATCCTGTCGGGACAACACCGGCAGGGCCGCCACATGTGCCACGGTACCCAGCTTGTCACGCAGGGATTTGGCCAGATCGCTCATCTCGTGGAAATGGGCCTGGCCGCGCTGGTGAATCCAGCGAAACAGCTGAACGGCACGGAAACGCTTTTCTCCGAGCCGCTCGCAAAATACGGCCAGCCCTTCGAGATCGAAGTCTAGGAGGTTGGCCGTGTGCATGTCAGCGCGAGTAAACGTTCATGCCTGCAAAGAAGAAGGCAATCTCTACCTGGGCGGTTTCAGCGGCATCCGAGCCATGGACGGCATTCGCGTCGATGCTGTCGGCAAAATCTGCACGGATGGTGCCAGCATCGGCTTTCTTCGGGTCGGTGGCCCCCATCAGCTCACGGTTCTTGGCGATGGCGTTTTCACCTTCCAAAACCTGGATCATGACGGGGCCAGACACCATGAAATCCACCAGGTCCTTGAAAAACGGACGCGCCTTGTGCACACCGTAAAAAGCTTCGGCCTCGGTGCGCGACAAATGGGCCATGCGGGCGGCGATGACCTTGAGACCGGCCGACTCGAAGCGGGCGTAGATCTGGCCAATGACGTTTTTGGCAACGGCGTCGGGTTTGATGATGGAAAGGGTGCGTTCGATGGCCATGTGGAGTTCCTGATGTGAAAACAATGAAAAACGGGTCAAGCCCATGATTTTAACCGGGCCGAACCGGGACCGAATCCACAACTGGACCCAAGTGGCCAGCGAGGAAGTCGCCCGACACGGCAGGCCTTGGGGCGCTCAGGGCTGACGACCGCCGCCGCGTTTGCGGCGCTCACGCAGCTTTTGAACGGCATCGGTTCCGATCCGTTCGGGTGCGCGAGCCTCGTCGGAACCGGCCTTGCGCGGCGCAGGCTTTCCCTTGCGCGCCACAGCGGCAGGTGACGGTTTGGCCAGTGTTTGCACCACCCTCGACCGCCTGACAGTTGGGGTTGCGTCGTACGGGTTGGGGCGCCGACCGGACGGCGCAGCGTGTTTGAGCGGCGCATCGGAGGCCTGGGTCAGCAGCGCAATGTCCACCGCATCCAGCTCCACCCACTCGCCTCGCTTGAGGCCCCTGGGCAGCACCATGGCGCCGTAACGGATACGGATCAAGCGACTGACGGCATGGCCCACTGCCTCGAACATGCGGCGAACTTCGCGGTTGCGTCCTTCGGCAATCGTCACGCGGTACCAACAATTGGCACCCTCGCCTCCGCCGTCCTCGATGGACGAAAACTGGGCTACGCCATCTGCCAGGTTGACCCCTTCGGTCAGTTTCAGCTTTTCTTCGTTGCTGAGCGCACCCAGCACCCTGACCGCGTACTCCCGCTCCAAACCAAAGCGAGGGTGCATCAGTTGGTTGGCGAGTTCCCCAGAGTTGGTGAGCAACAACAGACCTTCGGTGTTCAGGTCCAGGCGACCCACCGACTGCCACTTGCCCTGGTGCACACGCGGCAAGCGTCTGAACACGGTGGGCCGGTTCTGGGGATCGTCGTGGGTGACCACTTCTCCTGCCGGCTTGTGGTAGGCCAGCACGCGGGGTGCCTGGGGCGTCATGCGAATCCGCACTGGCCGTCCATTGACCTTGAGCACATCCCCCATTTGCACCCGCTGACCCACATGGGCCACTTGCCCGTTGACCGTGACCTGCCCTTTGGCAATCATGGCCTCCATGTCCAGGCGTGAGCCCATGCCCGCCTGAGCCAGCACCTTGTGCAGCTTCGGGGCATCTGCCTCGGGAAGCAGCACCCGTTTGGCAGCGGCCACCGTTGGCGCGGCATCTGCGGAATCAAAGGCGCCGCTGACGACCGCCGCAAAATCAACGCCGTGGCTGGCAGAGGGAGCCTCTGGTGCAGCTGTGGGCAATGGAGTAGGTGTGGTGGGGTCAGCGGAGGTGGATTGGGGCATGGGACAGGTCGTTGTATTGGGTGGCGCCGGGTTGCGTCGGGTTGCGTCGGGTTGGATCGGGTGGGCGCGGCCAGTGGCACGCACCCTCAGCTCCACTGAGAAGCTCACATTCAGGGGGCCAGCGTTGAGCCTGGCTGAGCTTCAGCGGATTCGGCCTCCGGTTCGGGTTGAAACACCAACTCAGGCTGTGCTTGTTCGTCCACTGGGGCAAGGCCGCCTGCCGACAAAGGAAGCTCGGCCAGAGACTTCAGCCCCAGATCATCCAGAAAGCGCTGGGTGGTGGCAAACAAGGCAGGTCGGCCCACAGTTTCACGGTGGCCGATCACCTCGATCCAGCCCCGATCTTCCAGCTGCTTGATCAACTGGGAGTTGACGGTGACACCGCGGATGGCCTCCATGTCGCCCCTGGTCACCGGCTGCTTGTAGGCAATGATGGCCAGGGTTTCCAGCGTCGCACGGGAGTACCGGGGCGGCTTTTCAGGGTGCAGCCGGTCCAGGAAGACCCGCACGTCGGGCCGAGTCTGAAACCTCCAGCCGGAGGCTACCTGTACCAGCTCCACACTTCGCCCCAGCCACTGGCGCTGCAGATCGGTCAACCAACGCTTGATGGAGTCTGCGCCCACCTCGCCGTCGAACAGGGACATCAAGTCCCTGGTGGACAGTGGTTGTGGGCTGGTCAGGAGAGCCGCTTCAACGATGCTGCGGGCATCCGCTGAATTCATAAGACAGGTGCCTCAAAGCGGTCAGTGTTCAAAGACTGAGAATTGTAGTGGAGACCGTGGCTGCTCAGGACATGGGCCATGTCCGCCGGCAGCGGCGCGTCGAATTTCATGGCCTGCCCAGTCACCGGATGCGGGAACGCGAGTTGGGTGGCGTGGAGGGCCTGGCGGTCGAGTCCGGAAAACTTGCTTCCGCCGTACACACCATCACCCGCGATCGGATGCCCGATGGACGCCAGATGAACCCGTATCTGGTGGGTACGGCCCGTGAACAGCTTGCAGGCCAACAGGCTGAGGTCAGCCTGACGTTCAACTGCGACAAATTGAGTCTTGGCAGGCTTGGCACCGACGGCGTCTGGCGGGAGCGCAGCCATTTTCAACCGGTGGTGGGGGTCTCGGCCAATGGCGGCCTCCACCGTAACCACCCCGGAGTGACGCCAGGGGCGCTGCGCAATGGCAAGGTAATAGCGCCTGACCTCTCGCGCAGCGATCAGGCGCACCAGGGCCTCCATGGCCATGCGGGATTTGGCCACCACCATCAGTCCCGAAGTGTCTTTGTCCAACCGGTGAACGATGCCCGCGCGGGGCAGCTGGGCAGCACCCTCCCAATGGTGCAACAGCCCATTCATCAGCGTACCCGACCAGTTACCTGCGGCTGGGTGGACCACCAAACCGGCGGGTTTGTTGACCACCAACAGCGAACTGTCTTCGTGGACCACATCCAGCGCCAGTTCCTCCGCCTTGAAGGCCTGTGCCTGGTCGGTGGGCCGAAGGCTGACGGTCACACAGTCCCCGGCCTTGACCTTGGACGACGGCTTGAGTTGAGCCACACCGGGTGCATCGACGTCACCTTGCATCAGCAATTGCTGCAGGTACGAACGGGAAAAAGCCGACAGCCTATCGGCCAGGCATTTGTCGATGCGGACGCCATGGTGCTCGGTACCGATGGTGAGCACCACACGCTCAACGTCTGGCCCATCATCCAAAGGGTGGGAAACCGGGGGCAATGCTGCCTTGGTCGATATAATTTTCGGCTCCTATGTGGTGACTTCAGCTCAAGAAAGGGCGTCATGCAAGACCCCAAATTATCGTTACGTGTGGCCCCTATCGTGTGTGGCTTGGCTTTGCTGGTAGCCGGCTGTAGCTCGACTCCCAAAGATCCGACGGTCAATTGGTCGGTCGAAAAAATCAGTGCCGAAGCCCGCGATGAAAAAAACGCCGGCAACTACGACAAGGCCGTCAGCCTGCTGGAAAAACTGGAAGGACGGGCCGCAGGCACCCCCTTGGCTCAACAGGCCCAGCTGGACAAGGCCCATGCGCAATACAAGGCGGGCGACATGGCCCAGGCACAAGCCACATTGGACAGGTTTCTCAAAATGCACCCGGCGAGTCCTGCGCTTGACTACGCCCTGTACCTGAAGGGGCTGACCGCCTTCAACGACAACCTGGGCATCTTCGGCTTTTTGTCCCAACAAAATCTGTCCGAGCGCGACCAGCTGGCGGCGAAATCCTCATTCGAATCGTTCAAAGAACTGGTCGCCCGCTTTCCCGAGTCGAAATACGCGCCCGACAGCCGCCTGCGCATGACCTACATCGTCAATTCCCTGGCTGAGCACGAAGTACATGTCGCCCGCTACTACCTGGAGCGTGGGGCCCACGTGGCCGCCGCCAGCCGGGCACAAACCGCAGTGACCGACTACCCCGGCTCACCGGCATTGGAGCAGGCGCTCTACATTTTGGTACGGGCCTACGATGCCCTGGGCATGCCGCAGCTGCGTGACGACGCACAGCGGATCCTGACCTTGAATTTCCCACAATCAACGTACATGAGCCAGGGGTTCAAGCGGGACACCGACCCTTGGTGGAAGCTGTGGTGACCGACAAACAACCACTGCAGGCGGGATGGTGAGCACGGGGTCGATGGTCAGGGGTTACCGCCTGGCCGCAGGCACAGGGCTGCACAAGGGGGACAGGGACTACCAGCAGGACCAGCTGGGCCTGTGGCCACACGCCGTTGTCAAACAGTGCCTACTGGGGGTCGTGGCCGACGGCATGGGCGGGCGCAGCGGTGGACGCAAGGCCTCGGACCAGGTCATGATGACGGCCTCACAGCTGTTTGAGCGCTTTTCCCCCGACAGCGATGCGCCAGGCGAGTTCCTAGAGCGGGTGGCCCAAGAAGCACACACCGTCATCCGACTCACGGCGGTGTCGGCCGAGCAAGAGCCGCACAGTACCATTGCGGCCTTTCTGGTCATGCCGGACTCGTCCTGTCATTGGGTGCACGCGGGTGACTCTCGGGTGTACCACTTTCACGGGGAGCATCTGGTTCACCGCACCCGAGACCATTCGTACGTCCAGGCACTGGTGGACAGGGGTGTGCTAGCACCCGAACTGGCCGACTCACACCCGCAATCCAACGTACTCATGGGTTGCCTGGGCGCAGAGGCCGACCCGCCCATTACCCACCACACCGTCGCTGCACTACAGGCGGGAGACACCCTGATCGCCTGCAGCGATGGGGTTTGGCACTACTTCACCGAACAGGAAATGGGAAAGATCGCCTTGCACCTGTCCGCCAAAGACATGTGCCAGGCGCTGATCAACATTGCCCGCGAGCGTGCCCAGGGCCACGGCGACAACCTGTCGGTGATTGCCGTCAAGTTGGAACCCAGGGCAGCCTGAGCGCCGCCGCCCTGCGCACACCCGGCGGTACACCTGGTGCACCAGGCTCAGGTGAGTGAGGTATCCACCAGGCGGTGAGGCTCGGCCAGAAACTCCGCCGACTGCATCTCCACCAGGCGAGAGACGGTGCGGGGGAATTCGTGGGCTATTGGCCCTTCGGTGTAGAGGCGCTCGGGAGGCACAGCTGCCGACATGATCAGCTTGACTTTGCGGTCATACAGCACATCGACCAACCAGGTGAAGCGGCGGGCCTCACTGGCCATACGAACAGGCATTTCAGGCACGTTGCTCAGCAGCACCGTGTGGAACTGGTTCGCCAGTTCCAGGTAGTCGTTTTGCGAGCGTGGCCCTCCGCATAGGGTGCGGAAATCAAACCAAATCAAGCCCCCCGCGCGGCGCAGTGCCTGAATGCGGCGAGACTCGATGGTCATGACCGCAGACTCTTCGGCCGACTCCGCCAAGGAGGCGAAGGCGGCCTCCATCGCCTGATCGGCCTGCGGTCCCAAAGGCGTGTGGTACAGATTAAGCTGCTCCAGAGTGCGGCGCCGGTAATCGGTTCCGTTGTCCACATTGATGACCACCAGTTGGGACTTGAGCAACTCGATGGCGGGCAGGATGCGGTCTCGGTGCAAGCCGTCCGGGTACAGCCCATCCGGATGGAAATTGGAAGTCGTGACGAACCCCACCCCATTGGCAAATAGCGCATCCAGCAGCCTATGCAGCACCATGGCATCGGTCACATCTGCAACATGAAACTCGTCAAAGCAAATCAACTTGTAGCGCAGGGCGATGCGTTTACCCAGTGCATCCAAAGGGTTGACCGTTCCCTGCAGCTCCCGCAACTCCCGGTGCACTTCGCGCATGAACTCGTGAAAGTGCAAACGCGTTTTGCGGCGAATGGGCACAGCAGAGAAAAAGCAATCCATCAGAAAGCTCTTGCCACGCCCCACCCCGCCGTACATGTACACGCCACGCGGGATGGGTGGGCGAATAAACAGCTTGCGCAGCCGGGTGGAGCGCAGGTTGCGGTATTCGGCCCACTCTTTGGCGCAGCGGTCCAGCTCTTTGGCTGCGGCCAACTGCGCCGGATCGCTGAGGTAGCCCCGCTGCTTCAGGGCTCGTTCGTAAGTGCTCAGCACAGCGCCAGACCCCACGCCATCAGAAGTTGAGGGTGCGTTTGTCCACGGCCAATGCAGCCTCTTTGGTCGCTTCGCTCAGTGAAGGATGGGCATGGCAAATGCGGGCGATGTCTTCGGCACTGGCGCGGAACTCCATCGCCACCACCGCTTCCGAAATGAGCTCCGATGCCATGGGCCCCACAATGTGCACGCCCAAAATTTCGTCGGTTGTCGCGTCGGCCAGAAACTTCACCATACCGGTGGTGTCGCCCAGCGCACGGGCACGACCGTTGGCCAGGAACGGGAAGGTACCTGCCTTGTACTTGACACCATCGGCCTTGAGCTGCTGCTCGGTCCGACCCACCCAGGCAATTTCCGGGCTGGTGTAGATCACCCAAGGGACAGTATTGAAATTCACATGGCCGTGTTGGCCAGCGATGCGCTCGGCCACTGCCACGCCCTCTTCCTCGGCTTTGTGCGCCAGCATGGGGCCACGCACCACGTCACCCACAGCCCAGACGCCTGGCAGGTTGGTGCGGCAGTCGCCGTCGACCACAATCGCGCCGCGCTCGTCCAGCTTCAGGCCAACCGCATCGGCGTTGAGGCCATTGGTGTTGGGCACTCGCCCAATGGAGACGATGAGCTTGTCCACCACGAGACTCTGGGCCTCGCCCTTGGGGTTGTCGTAGGCAATGGTGACATTGTTCTTGCCGGTCTTGATGTCACCCACCTTCACGCCTAGCTCGATTTTCAAACCCTGCTTGTCAAAGGCTTTTTTGGCTTCCTTGGCAATTTGCTCGTCCACTGCGCCCAGGAACGTGGGCATACCCTCCAGAATGGTGACCTCGGCGCCCAGGCGCCGCCACACAGAACCCATCTCCAGCCCAATGACACCAGAACCGATCAGCCCCAACTTTTTCGGCACGGCGCCGACACGCAGCGCACCGTCGTTGGACAGCACCAGTTGCTCATCAAACGGGGTGCCGGGCAGTGCACGGGCATTGGAGCCTGTGGCAATAACGACTTGTTTGGCTTCCAGAGACGCCTCGCTGCTGCCAGTGACCTGGATGGAGTAACCACCGTCAACGGCTGCCACAAACGAACCCCGGCCATGGAAGAAGCTGACCTTGTTCTTTTTGAACAGGTACAGGATGCCTTCGTTGTTCTGTTTGACCACTGCGTCTTTGCGGGCGATCATTTTGGAGACATCCATGCTCAGTCCTTTGACCGTGATGCCATGGTCACCGAAATGATGGCTGGCTTGCTCGAAATGCTCCGAAGACTGCAGCAGCGCCTTGGACGGGATACAGCCCACATTCGTGCAGGTACCGCCGGGCGCCGGGCCGCCTTTGTCGTTTTTCCACTCATCGATACAGGCCACGTTGAAGCCCAGTTGGGCCGCCCGAATGGCAGCAATGTAGCCGCCGGGTCCGCCACCAATCACGATCACATCAAATTTCTTGCTCATGACTCACCTTCACCATACAAACAAGGCCACCCGCATCGCTGGGGGTGGCCTATAAATTAATTTATAGCAAACTATCCAATGGATACGAGCGCTAAAGGCCTAAAAAGCTTTAAATTCCGAACAGCAGCCGTGCCGGATCTTCCAGCGCTTCCTTCATGGTGACCAGGCCCAGCACAGCCTCACGGCCGTCAATGATGCGGTGGTCGTAGCTCATGGCCAGGTAGTTGATGGGGCGAACCACCACCTGCCCGTTCTCCACCACAGCACGGTCTTTGGTAGCGTGCACACCCAGAATGGCGGACTGTGGCGGGTTGATGATGGGGGTGGACAGCATGGAGCCGAAGGTACCGCCGTTGGAGATGGAGAAGGTGCCGCCAGTCATTTCCTCAATGCCCAGCTTGCCGTCTTTGGCCTTCTGGCCAAACTCGGCAATCTTCTTCTCAATGTCGGCAAAGCTCCTCTGGTCGGCGTTGCGCAGAATTGGCACCACCAAGCCACGTGGCGAGCCCACCGCAATACCGATGTCGAAGAAGCCGTGGTACACGATGTCGTTGCCATCGACCGATGCATTCAGGACGGGGTACTTTTTCAGCGCATGGACCGCTGCCTTCACAAAAAAGCTCATGAAGCCCAGCTTGCAGCCATGCTCTTTCTCGAACTTTTCCTGAAACTTTTTGCGCATATCCATCACGGGAGCCATGTTCACTTCGTTGAACGTGGTCAGGATGGCATTGGTCGATTGCGACTGCAGCAGACGCTCGGCGACGCGTGCACGCAGACGCGTCATGGGCACGCGCTGCTGAGGGCGGTCACCCAAATTGGGGCCCGCCACTGGCGCGACCTGGGGCAGCGCCTTGGTCGGTACGCCCGTCGGAATGGCCACAGGTGCTGCCACCGATGACCCAGCCGCCACGGCCGACAGCACATCGCCTTTGGTGATGCGACCGTCTTTGCCGGTACCGGCCACAGAGCCTGCAGCCATTTGGTTGTCAGCCATCAGCTTGGCCGCGGCTGGCATCGCGATGCCAGCCTTGGAGTTGTCGGCTGCAGCCGCTGGGGCTGAAGCTGGCGCCGACGGGCTTTGTGCCGCAGGTGCAGCCGCCTTGTCAGCAGGTGCCGCCGCACTCTTGCCGTCGGTGTCAATGCGGGCAATCAACTGATCGGATGCCACGGTGGAGCCATCAGCCTCGACGATTTCCAGCAACACACCTGCCGATGGCGCTGGGACTTCCAGCACGACCTTGTCGGTTTCGACCTCGATCAGGATTTCGTCCACCGCCACCAGGTCTCCTGGCTTTTTCTTCCACTGCAGCAAAGTGGCCTCTGCGACCGACTCCGAAAGCTGGGGAACCTTTACTTCTACGACTGCCATTTTTTTTCCTTCAGATCTTGATGCATGGGGCGCGTGGTGGCGAACAACTCGCCGTCACCACGCACCGGGGCTTACTTGGTGAGGACGAAACCCTTGAGCTTGGTGAACGCGCCGTCCACCAGCGCCTTTTGCTGCTCTTGGTGCAAGTGGGCATAACCCACCGCCGGAGAAGCCGAGGACGCACGACCGGAGTAGCCCAACTTCTGCCCATCCAACATGTTTTCGTGGATGTAGTGCTGCACAAAGAACCAGGCTCCCTGGTTTTGTGGCTCGTCCTGGCACCAGACGATCTCAGTGGCGTTGGGGAACCTGCGCAGCTCGGCAGCGAAGACCTTGTGCGGGAACGGATACAGCTGCTCGACCCGAACAATGGCGACATCGTCTGCTTCGCGCTCGGTTCGCTTTTTGACCAGGTCGTAGTACACCTTGCCAGAACACACCACCACACGCTTGACCTTGTCGGCCTTCTTCAGGACGTCGGCATTGGACTCGGGAATGATGGTCTGGAAGGCACCCCGGGTGAACTCCGACAGGGGCGAGGCCGCGTCTTTGTTCCGCAACAGGGACTTGGGCGTCATGATGACCAGTGGCTTGCGCAAATTGCGCACCATCTGACGGCGCAGCACATGGAAGATCTGGCTGGCGGTGGTGGGCTGAACCACCTGCATGTTGGTGTCGGCCGACAGCTGCATGAAACGCTCCAAGCGGGCCGACGAATGCTCTGGACCTTGGCCTTCGTAGCCGTGAGGCAGCATGAGGGTGATGCCGTTGACGCGCCCCCACTTCACCTCACCGGAGGCGATGAACTGGTCAATCACCACCTGGGCACCGTTGACGAAGTCGCCAAACTGGGCTTCCCAGATCACCAGCGTGTTGGGGTCATTGGATGCATAGCCGTACTCGAATGCCAACACAGCCTCTTCGGACAGGATGGAGTCGATCACGACAAACGGGGCCTGGTTATCGGCGACGTTTTGCAAGGGCACGTAGGTCCCTTCATCCACTTTTTCGCGCTTCTGGTCGTGAATGACCGCGTGCCTGTGGGTAAATGTGCCTCGCCCACAGTCCTCACCGGACAGCCGCACAGGGTAACCGCTGGCCACGAGCGATGCAAAGGCCATATGTTCGCCCATGCCCCAATCGACCGGAATTTCGCCGCGCCCCATGGCAGCACGGTCGTCGTACACCTTTTTGACGAGCTGGTGGGGTGTCACGCTGGCAGGAATGGACGTCAGGCGCTCGGCCAGACGCTTCCATTCGGTCATTGGGATGGCGGTGTCGCCCGCGTCTGTCCACTTCTTGCCGAGGTACGGCGTCCAATCGACTGCGTACTTGCTCTTGAAGTTGCTCAGCACCGGATCAACCGTGTGGCGGCCAGCATCCATGTCGGCACGGTAGGCCTTGGCCATGTCGTCGCCCAATGTGTCACCCATGCCCTGCGCGGCCAGTTTGTTGGCATAGAGCGCTCGCGTACCGGGATGGGCCGCGATTTTTTTGTACATGAGCGGCTGTGTCAGGCTGGGGGTATCCTGCTCGTTGTGTCCCAACTTGCGGAAACACACGATGTCCACCACCACGTCTTTTTGGAACTCCATGCGGAATTCCAGAGCCAGTTGGGTGGCCAACACCACTGCCTCGGGATCGTCGCCGTTCACATGCAGCACGGGCGACTCGATCATCTTCACCACGTCGGAGCAGTACAGCGTAGAACGGCTGTCGCGTGGATCGGATGTGGTGAAACCAATCTGGTTGTTGATGACCAGGTGTACCGTGCCGCCGGTGGAATAGCCGCGTGTCTCTGCGAGTGCCAGCGTTTCCATGACCACGCCCTGCCCTGCGAACGCCGCGTCACCGTGCACCAGCACTGGCAGCACCTGCTTGCCTTTGGGGTCCGCACGGCGGTCCATGCGGGCACGCACCGAGCCCTCGACCACCGGGTTGACGATTTCGAGGTGAGAAGGGTTGAAGGCCAAGGTCAGGTGGACTGGACCGCCGGGTGTGGAAACATCGGAACTGAAGCCTTGGTGGTACTTCACATCCCCGCTGGGAAGGTCTTCGGGGGCGGTGTGGTCAAACTCGGCAAACAGGTTCTTGGGCATTTTGCCCAGGGTGTTCACCAACACGTTCAAGCGGCCACGGTGGGCCATGCCGATCACGATTTCCTGCACGCCCTTCGCGCCTGCGGATTGGATCAGTTCGTCCATGCTGGCGATGAAGCTCTCTCCACCCTCCAGAGAAAAACGCTTTTGCCCCACGTATTTGGTGTGCAGGAAGCGCTCCAGACCCTCAGCGGCGGTCAAGCGGCCAAGGATGTGCTTTTTCTTTTCGGCGGTGAAATTGGGTTTGGAGCGGATGGACTCCAGCTTTTCCTGCCACCAGCGCTTCTGGTTCTGGTCGGTGGTGTACATGTACTCGGCACCGATGGTGCCGCAGTAGGTTTCCCGCAGCGCGTTGAGCAACTCACGCAGAGGCATGGTGTCCCGGCCAAAAAACGTGTTGCTCGTGTTGAACACGGTTTCCAAGTCGGCGTCAGTCAGACCGTAGAACGATGGCTCCAGCTCTGGAATCTGATCGCGCTCGGTGCGCTTGAGGGGATCAAGGTCAGCCCAACGTGCACCCACGTTGCGGTAAGCGGCAATCAGTTGCTGTGTGTAAACACGTTTGCGGCCCATTTCCGAGTCGGGGCTGGCAATGACCACTTGGGTCGTGCCCTGCTTGGCGCGCTCGGCAAATGCGTTGATGACGGGGAGGTGGGGCACGTCCCGAGCATCCGTCCCATCGCAAGCGGGGACGTTTTGCAGGGCGTCAAAGTACTCACGCCAGTTGTCGGACACACTGCCTGGGTTTGCCAGGTAGTTCTCGTACATTTCTTCGACGTAAGGGGCATTGCCACCAAACAGATACGAATTGCCTTTAAAGGCGCTGTAGACGGTATTTGTCTCGTTCATTGTTTCGCTGACCTCCGTTTCCCTCTGGGAAACATGAGCTGGTTGAGAAACCTTCCGCAGCACGGCTGTACCGTTGGGCGGATGCGACTGTGACAGGAAGGGCCAAGTTCTGCAGCCGGTGATTGTCGCACCACATCGGGGCCCTATCGGGTCACCGGCAAGATGTGGATAAAAAAAAATGAAAACAAAAAAGCGACGTTGCAACGGGGCGAATGGTCAGTTGTGTGTCAGCGCAAACAGTCCAACGCCCAAAACCCAGATGGAACAGGCACCCACCCCATGCAGAGCTACCGGGCGAGGCGAGGCGACAAACGCTGGGACACCGGCACCACACCAGGCTCATCCATTTCAATCGCGATTTGCGTACAAACCGTGCGGCAAAGCGTCACTGCCTGCTCACTCTGCACCCGATAAATCACCTGAGTGCCTTCTTTGCGCTTGGCGAGTACACCAGTTCGGTACAGCACATTCAGGTGTTGAGACAGGTTGGGCTGGGTGGTTTCGATCTCGCTGAGCAGCTGGGACACGGATTTCTCGCGGTCACACAGCGCACTGAGAATCCGCAGGCGCATGGGCGTGGCCAGAACGCCGAACAATTCGGCCGCCAGCTCGAACACCCGAACCTTGTCGCCCTGGTCGTTGCTTTCGATGGATTGCTCTTGCATGCTGATAAAACAGAGTTACGTATATAAGCAACCATCATAACTTCCGCTCATGCAGCGGGTGCAGGCACAAACCCTCACCCGCCAGCATTCAGCGCCTGAGCTCAGGATTTGACCGCCTCTTTGATTTGCTGCAGGGCAGCTGGATCTTCCATGGTGGTCAGGTCACCCGCATCCCTGCCTTCGCAAATGGCCTGAATGGCCCGGCGCAGCAATTTGCCGCTGCGGGTTTTGGGCAATACCGACACGAACCGCACCCGTGCAGGCCTGGCCACAGCCCCAAGCTGTGCATCCACCACCTTCATGATGGCCGACTCTAGCGCCGCCACCTCAGCATCGTTGGTGGCAAGGTCAGGGTTTTTCATGACCACAAAAGCCACCGCCACCTGCCCCTTGAGCTGATCGGCAACGCCCACCACCGCCACCTCGGCAACGTTTGGATGGCTGGAAATGCTTTCCTCGATTTCGCGGGTACCCAGGCGATGGCCCGCCACGTTGATGACGTCGTCGGTCCGCCCGAGGATGAAGAAGTAACCCTCCTCGTCTTTGACGCCCCAATCGAAGGTGCTGTACATCACCCGGTTGTGGATGCTGGACCAATAGGTGCTGACGTAACGGGCGTCGTCACCCCAAATGGTTTGCAGACAGCCAGGAGGCAAGGGACCGTCGACCGCAATCACGCCCTTTTTGTTCGGCTCGGTGATCTCTTCTCCGGTGACTTCATCAATCAGTCGAACGTCAAAACCGTACACCGCCTTGCCGGGCGAACCAAATTTGGTGGGGGCTTTTTCCACCCCATTGCAGATGGCCATGATGGGCCAACCGGTTTCAGTTTGCCAGTAGTTGTCGATGATGGGTTTTTGAATGGCGTCGGCAATCCAGGTGGCGGTAGGCTCGTCCAGAGGCTCACCGGCCAAGAACAAGGCCTTCAAACTGGACAGGTCGTACTTGGTCAGGTAGCTCGGATCTTGTTTTTTGAGCACACGGGCAGCGGTGGGTGCGCTGAACATGACACTGACCTTGTACTTCTCCACAAGCTGCCACCAAATGCCAGCATCGGGGCGGATAGGCAGCCCTTCGTACATGATGGTGGCCATGCCGTTGATCAGCGGGCCATAAATGATGTAGCTGTGGCCCACCACCCAGCCGATATCGCTGGTGCTGAAGTAGGTCTCTCCGGGCTCGCCCATGTAGATGTGCTTCATGGACGCGGCCAACGCGACGGCATACCCTGCGGTGTCACGCTGCACGCCCTTGGGTTTGCCGGTGGTGCCACTGGTGTAGAGGATGTAGCTGGGGTGGCTGCTGTCCACCCACTCGCACGGCACCTGCGCATCCATGCAGGCGTCACGCATGCTGTTGTAGTCCTGGTCGCGCCCGGCGACCAAGGCCATGTCGGCCAGCCCGCGGTTGACCATCAGGACTTTGTCGGGCTGGTGCTTCGCCAGGCGGATGGCCTCGTCGAGCAGGTGTTTGTAGGGAACCACCTTGCCACTGCGCATACCGGCATCGGCGCTGATGACCACCTTGGGCGTGGCGTCGTCGATGCGGCTGGCCAGTGAGTGGCTGGCAAAGCCGCCAAACACCACCGAATGAATCGCTCCAATGCGCGCACAAGCCAACATGGCGAAACAGGCCTCGGCAATCATGGGCATGTAAATCAGCACACGGTCACCCTTGACTACGCCCAGGCTTTGCAAAATGGCCGCCATGCGCTGAACCTCAGCGTGCAACTCGCGAAAGCTATAGGCCTTTTCTGTATTCGTTTCGGTGGAAACAAAGATGAGCGCGTTCTGATCGGGGCGGGTGGCCAGATGGCGGTCCACCGCGTTGTGGCACAGGTTGGTGGTTCCGCCGACAAACCACTTCGCAAACGGGGGCTTGTCATAGTCGCAGACCCGATCAAACGGCGTTTGCCAGTCAATCAACTGCGCTTGTTCGCGCCAGAAACCGTCCCTGTCGTCAATGGAACGGCGGAAAAAATCGGTGTAGCTTGTCATGGCGGGTCTCCGTGGGTGGCAGGTATTATGAATTCATAATTATGTTTTCAGGCGCTTTCTTGTGGCTGACACCGTGCATACACGGGGTCACTTCACCAGGGACAGCGCTTCACGAAACGCGGGATGTTCACAAGTTTGCAGCCACTCAAACACCACCATCTCAGTGGTGACAAGCTCTACACCCGCCCCTGCCAAACGGTCAAACGCCGCATCCCGGTTGCGCTCGGTGCGGGAGCTGCAGGCATCCGTCACCACCCACACATCAAACTCGTGCTCGACCAACTGCAACGCGGTTTGCAGCAGACACACATGCGCCTCACACCCGGCCAAGAGAATGGTGTTTCGCTCTGTAGGTGCCGGGGCTGGTGCTTTTTGCAAGTGTTTAGGCAAGCTGCGGGCATTGCCCGAGGTGGGTTTGACCGGCGGCCGCAACCGATCAGCCAGTCCGTCGGCAACCGCTCCAAAATGCATCTTGCTCAGGGTGTGGTTGCACAGAGCCTTCAATTCGGGGAAGTTGGGACCGAGACGGCTGGGGTTTTGTTCGGTTCCCCACACAGGCACGTCCAGCAACCTGGCAGCCCTGGCCAACAGCAGGGCATTGGCCTGCACCTGGGCATGGTCCCGCATGACTGGCATGAGCTTCAACTGGTAGTCAACACACACAACTTGGGATTCCACGGCGTCAATCAGCACAGCATTTCCTTGGTTCAAAAGTTTCGGACACAGATCGACAATATATAGTGCGACACCATGCCAGTCAGGGCACCATCGCCGTTATGGCGTTGCACCCTGTGTACCCTTGGCCCCAACCCCGTTAGCTGCGAATCCATGAAACTGTTCCCCCGCTCGATTCCCTGTACCTCGTACGTGATGCTGCTGACACTGGCCGCTGCCTTTTGGCATGGCCAGGCGAGCGCCGAACCAGACCAGCCAGTCACGCCAACCTCAACGGTCGCATCGGTGGTGTCGGCAGCGGAATCTGCCTACTCGGTGTCCAGCGCACTGGTGCTGACCAAAGCCACTGAGTTCAGAGAGCAAGTGTCCACCACCACTTCGGATCTGGTCATGACCGCGTTGGGTTTTCTGGGGGTGCCTTACCGACGCGGTGGCGAGGACGCGGAGCAAGGGTTTGACTGCAGCGGTTTTGTGCGCTCCACCTACGAACAGACACTGGGCCTGGTTCTTCCCCGGCGGGCCGAAGAACAGGCCCGAGCCACCACCCGAATCAGCCGCGAAGAGCTCAAGCCAGGTGACCTGGTCTTTTTCAACACCATGCGCCGCGCATTCAGCCATGTGGGCATTTACCTGGGGGACGGCAAGTTTATCCATGCCCCCCGCCCCGGGAAGAACGTCAGGGTGGAAGACATGCGGGTGGCGTACTGGACCAAACGCTTCAATGGCGCACGCCGGGTCGATGCCGCTGCGGACCTGAACATGAACCCCGTGATTGGGCGGTAAGGCTGTCTGGGCCACCGCCAGCCCGCCATCCACTGCCACACACCCATAAAAAAAGCCTCTGAACGAGGCTTTTTTATGGGTGCCAGGGGCTGCTGGTGGCACGCCCTGTGCCACGCGCGCTGCCCCTGTGTGGCCAATCAGGCCTTAGCGGTCACAGTGGAAGCGGCCTTGAGGGCTTGCTCGGTGGCAGCGGTTACGCTGGCTTCTGTCATTGACACTGCTTGCTTGGCTGCTTTTTGCAGGCTTTCAACTGCATTCTGGCTGGTGGCCATGGCAGTCTTGAGCACAGCAACAGCAGACTCGGTGCCAGCAGGTGCATTTTTGGTGATGTTTTCCATCGCCTTTTCCATGGCCTTCTGGCCTTCGGCGGCTTTGCCTTCCAGCGCCTTGGTCAGGTCGCTGGTGGCGTCGGTCACGATGGACTGCACATGGCGGCTGTAAGCCACGGTTTTCTGGGCCATGGGGGCCACAGCACCAGCTTGCAGAGCCATGACTTGCTGTGGGTCTTTGGCTTCCATCAGAGCCTGGGCGTGGGCAAAAGACTCGGTCATCACAGCCTTGGTGGCGGCCATGTTGAGTTCAACCAGTTTTTCAAAGCCAGAATAGGCCTTGGTAGCAGCTGCCTGCGCGGCATCCAGGTTGGCTTTGTTGGCGGCGGCGAATTGCTCGGGAGTGGTGTTGATCATGGTGGGCTTTCGGAAAGGTTGGTTGAAACACAGTGCTGTCGTGGAACTTATGTTGCACTGCAGCATGGGCTCAATTATAGGGAAAACCCGGGTTTTGTCCAGAAAAATGTTGCAGTGCACAAAATACAACAAGCCATCTGTGCAAACACGATGCACCGAGACTGCGGACAATGAAGCCATGTTCAACTTGTCCACCCCAACCCTTCGGTCAAAGACTGTCCACCATGCCTATTCCTTCTTTGGTTGCAAGCATGTTGTGCTGCGTTTTGATGCTGTTTCTGGCGCCAGCCGCAGCTGATAGCAGGGCAACACCTCCGAAACACCTTCCTGCGGCACCACAGGCCCCCACCACTGTCCGGACCTGCCAGGCCCCTGCCCCAGCATCTGCGTATGTGCTGGGCGACTCATTGGCTTTCGGGCTCAAACTCGCGGGTACCGAGGTCACGCTGCGGGCGCTGTTGCGCGGCCCCCAGCGAATCAGTTACGACGGAGGCCGGTCCATCACCACGCCAGGCGCGCACATCCGGAAAACCGCACTGGAAAGCGTCGATTTGGACGCTGAATTCATCGCCAAGGCCAAAGTGGTCGTGATCGTGCTGGGCACGAACATTCTGGAGTCTGACTTCACCGCCAGCCAGACGGACCTTCTGAAGCGGCTCAAGGCGTTAGCCCCTGACGCGAGGTACTACTGGGTGGATATTGCTGCCACCATGTCCACCTACGCCCAGGCGTGGAGCGAACGCAATCGGCTGATTTATGGCAACGCCGATGCCTTGGGTTACCGGGTCATCAGTCGGTACCAGGCTATTTTTGGGCCTAACGCAGACCCGCTGAACATCCGCTCGGGATGGGTGTTCCCGGGCATGGTGTCCGAACCCGGCTACGGTGGGGAAGGAAGCATCCACGGACACGACATCACTTTGGCCGAAGCCATTGTCGACGCACTGCTGGCTGACCTTGACCTCATCACGGGCCCAGCAGTCTGCCGCTGACCATGGCGCGCCGTGGACCAGCACCGCTGCAGGGTGCTCTAGCTGCAGGTAAAAGCCGCAGCGACTTCAGGCGTTTGGCGCACAGGGCTGCTCGTCCACCTGCCCGGGCAGCCCCCAGCGTGCAGCGGCGGCATCGTCGCTGACGCGGGCATCCACCCACCGCGCACCTTCGGGAGTTTGTTCTTTTTTCCAGAACGGCGCGTGGCTTTTGAGGTAGTCCATCAGAAACTCACAGGCCAGGTAACTTTGGCCACGGTGGGCAGAGGCAACCGCCACCATGACAATCTGGTCCAACGGCTGCAGCACACCCACCCGGTGGATAACGCACGCGCCCAAAATGTCGAACCTGCGATGGGCTTCGGCCACCATGGCCTCTATGGCCTTTTCGGTCATGCCGGGGTAGTGCTCAAGCTCCATGGTCTGCACAGCGCTGCCCTCATTGCGGTCACGCACCGTGCCCACAAAGCTGCACACCGCGCCCACACCGGGCTGGTTGGCCCGCAGGTGGGCCACTTCGGTGCTGAGGTCAAAGTCTTGGGTTTGGATCGAGACTCGGGGGGTGTCCATGGTCAGCATCCGGTTCAGCCGCCGGTGACGGGTGGAAAGAACGCCACCTCGGCACCCTCGACCAAGGCTGCCGACTCCTCCGCCATGGTCTGGTTCAAGGCAACGCGCACCGGGCGCTCGCGCGACAAAACCTCGGCAGCCGGGCCACCACGGGCCACCAGCTCGTCGCGCAGCGCAGCCAGTGTGGTGGCATGGGTGGTGACCGCTTCACTGGCAGTGCCCATGGATTCCCGGATAGAGGCGAAGTATTTGATGGTGATGTGCATGGATGCGCCTTGCCGACAGGTAATGACGTGGAAGTGGTGCCAGACGGGCTTTATGCCAACAGATCGGCAAACGAGAGGTAGCGCACCGCATCGCCGTGGCTCACGGTGGTGCCAGCGGGGTTGTCCACCACCCCATCACCCCAAACGGCGGACGTGAGAACGCCCGAGCTTTGGTTGGAGAACAGGTCCAACCCCCCATGCAAGTTGCGCCGCACCCGCAAGAACTCACGGCGCTTGTCGGCTTTGACCACGGAAAAGTGTGCGGGCAACACCTGCGAGGGGCACGCGACATCGGTTACACCCTGCAGCCGCAACACAAAGGGCCGCACCAGCAGCACAAAGGTCATGAAGCTGGAGACGGGGTTGCCAGGCAAGCCCATGAAATGTGCCTGCCCATGGGCACCGCCAGTGCGGCGGATGTGACCATGGGCAAAGGGTTTGCCAGGTTTCATGGCTATTTGCCAGAGGTCCAGTCCACCCAGGTGCTCCACGGCGGGTTTGATATGGTCCTCTTCCCCGACCGATACCCCGCCACTGGTCAGGATGAGGTCATGGCTGTGCGCCGCATCTGCCAGTGCCTGCACCGTCGCGGACCGGCTGTCGGGGACAATGCCCAGGTCGGTGACCTCACAGCCCAGGCGCACGAGCATGGCCCGCAAAAAGAAACGGTTGGAGTTGTAGATGGCGCCCGGCGGCATAGCCTCCGGCGCTACCGCACCGGGCATGACCAGCTCGTCACCGGTGGACAGCAGGGCCACGCGCGGGCGTCGGCACACTGTCAACCGGGCAAGGCCCAGGCTGGCGGCCAATCCCAACTCGGCAGGGCCCAGGCGGGTGCCCGCAGCCAGCACCTGGGCACCCCGACACACATCTTCGCCAGCGCGGCGCACCCATTGACCCACCGCCGGGGCTGTGCTGAACCTCACCATCGATGCGCCGTCGGCGGTGGTTTCGGTGCCAACGTCCTCCTGCATAACCACGGCATCGGCACCAAGTGGCAGTGGCGCACCGGTGAAAATCCGCGCTGCTGTGCCCGGCTGCAAGGACTGGCTGCTGTGGCCAGCCGCAATGCGCTGGCTCACCGGCAGACACACCGGATGCGTGGGTGAGGCCGTTTGCACATCGGCACACCGAACCGCGTAGCCATCCATGCTGGAATTGTCTTGGGGTGGCACATGCAGCGCAGACACCAGGTGTTGCGCCAAGACGCGGCCATCTGCCTCGAAGGTATCGACCCATTGGGTCTCGGCAAGTGGCTGAGCGGCTGCGAGCAGCGACTCCAAAGCCCGGTCCAGGTCCATCAGGGGCCGTCGCACAGCGGAGGTACCTGAAGGCACAGGTGTCGGGGCTTCAGGAAGCGCAGATGGGGCAAGCAAAGGGGGCATAGAAGGCAGAAGAAAAGTGTCTGTGTGCTTGGAGCCAGGGCCATTGGCGACGGGCAGGGAGCAAGGGGTCACTCCGCATACTGGCTGGCATCGTAGGCGAAGCGGTCGCCCTGCGACAGCATCCACCGCGCCACATCGGCTGCCTGGTTCAGATTCAGCAGCGGCAGGCCAGTGGGTTGTGGCAGGCGGGCTTCGGAGTCGGTGGCAATCGCCGCCACAAACGGGTCGTTCGGGTACATGGGAGGTTGGCCGTGGACTTGGCGCCACACCTCCAGCTTGGGAAGGTTGCTGTCGCGGTAGCCCTCGACCAACACCCAGTCCACACCGCTGTACAACTCGGCCAGCAGGTGGTGCACCGAGAGCTCGACAGGCCGTTCGAACTCCCGCTGCAGCACCAACCTCTGGGGCGACGCTGCCACCACCTCAAAGGCGCCCGCCTCGCGGTGGCGCCAGGTGTCTTTGCCGGGATGGTCCATCTCGAACCGATGGTGGGCATGTTTGACCACCGATACCCGCTGGCCCAGCGCCTTGAGCGCTGGAATCAGCTGCTCGATCAGCGTGGTCTTGCCAGACCCCGAGCAACCAGCGATCAAAAGCACATTCATAGGCTTACTTAAAGTTATAGCAAACTATTCAATAAATTCAAGCGCAAAAGCCTTAAATCATTCACATTTTTCAACCATGTATGCCTTGACCATCTCCACACTGGCGGGCATGACGACCACCCGCTTGGGCAGCGCCTCAATGCCCTCAAACCGGGCAGGCCGCTCGGGCTGCTGGCCCAGGGCCTCGACGATGGTCTCTGCAAACTTGATGGGCAGCGCCGTCTCCAGCACCACCATGGGCACACCTGGCTGCCGGTGTTCGCGAGCCACCTTCACACCATCAGCGGTGTGGGTGTCGATGACCATGGCGTGGCGGGCGAAGGTGTCGCGGATGGTGGCAATCCGGTCGCCGTGGGTGCTCTTGCCACTGACAAAGCCAAACCGCTCAGCCGCCTGAGCAAATGCCACATCCCCGCTCAGGTCAAAGTGCCCGGCTCGCGCCAGTTGCGGACCAAACAGCTGCGCCACCCTGGCGCCGTCGCGCCCCAACAGGTCGAACACAAAGCGCTCGAAGTTGCTGGCCTTGGAAATGTCCATGGAGGGGCTGGAGGTTTCGAAGGTGTCGGCACTGCCGCGCACGCGGTACATGCCGGTTCTGAAAAACTCGTCCAACACGTCGTTTTCGTTGGTGGCCACCACCAGCTGGGCAATCGGCAGGCCCATCATGCGCGCCACATGACCAGCGCACACGTTGCCAAAGTTGCCGCTGGGGACCGCAAAGCTGACACTCTGTTCATTGGCCGTGGTGGCCTGAAAGTAACCCGCAAAGTAGTACACCACCTGCGCCAGCAAGCGCGCCCAATTGATGGAGTTGACGGTGCCAACCTTGTACTGGCGTTTGAACGCCAGGTCGTTGCTGACTGCCTTGACGATGTCCTGGCAGTCGTCAAACACCCCTTCGATAGCGATGTTGTGGATGTTGTCGTCCATCAGGCTGAACATCTGGGCCTGCTGGAACGGGCTCATGCGTCCGTGCGGACTCGTCATGAACACCCGCACCCCCTTCTTGCCGCGCATGGCGTATTCGGCCGCGCTGCCGGTGTCGCCACTGGTGGCACCCAGGATGTTCAGCTGTTCGCCCCGGCGGGCCAGCTCGTACTCGAACAGGTTGCCCAGCAACTGCATGGCCATGTCTTTGAAGGCCAGCGTGGGGCCGTTGGACAAGCCTTCCAGCCACAGGTCGTCTTCCAGGTGGCGCAGGGGAACAATCTCTCCGGTGCCGAACACCTCTTCGGTGTAGGTGGTTTCGCACAGGGCGCGCAGGTCCTGCGCAGGGATGTCGTCGATGTACAGCGACAGCACCTCAAAGGCCAGGGCGGCGTAGCCCTCATCGTGGTACACCCTGCGCCAGGCGCTCAGGGTGGCGTCGCTCACCTGGGGGTAGTGCTCGGGCAGGTACAAGCCCCCATCCGGCGCCAGGCCTTCAAGCAGGATTTCGCAGAAGCGTTTGCGGTCGGGATGACCACGGGTGGAGAGGTATTGCATGCGGGCGCTCCGGGGTATCAGGCCAATTCTTCCTTGCGGATGCGGGTGATGGGGGCCAGCACCGTGGGCAGACCCTGCATCACGGCCAGTGCCTCGTTCATGGTGCCCTCACGGGTGTCGTGGGTAAGAATGATCACATCGGTTTGCGTGCTGCCTTCTCCGCCCACTTCGTCGGCCTCGCGCTGCAGCACGGCATCGATGCTGATGCCAGCCTCCGCCAGAATGCCAGTCACCTTCGCCAACACGCCCGCCTGGTCGGCCACCCGCAGGCGCAGGTAGTAGCTGGTCACCACCTCACTCATGGGCAGCACCGGCAGTGTGTCCAGCGCGGCATCGATGGTGTGGGGCTGGAAGGCCAGGTGCGGCACGCGGTGGTCGGGGTCGGCGGCATGCAGCCGGGTAATGTCCACCAGATCGGCCACCACCGCACTGGCGGTGGGCTCGCTGCCCGCGCCTTTGCCGTAGTACAGCGTGGTGCCCACGGCATCGCCCTGCACCACCACCGCGTTCATGGCCCCTTCCACATTCGCAATCAGCCGCTTGGCCGGGATCAGACTGGGGTGTACCCGCAGCTCTATGCCCGCGCTCTGGCCGGTGGTCGCATCGGCCTCACGCCGCTTGGCAATGCCCAGCAGCTTGATGCGGTAACCCAACTGCTCGGCATAGCGGATATCGGCTGCGCCGAGCTTGGTGATGCCCTCCACATAGGCTTTGTCAAACTGCACCGGAATGCCGTAGGCGATCGCACTCATCAGCGTGACCTTGTGGGCGGCGTCCACCCCTTCGATGTCAAAGGTGGGGTCAGCCTCGGCATAGCCCAGGCGTTGCGCCTCTTTCAGCACCACATCGAAGTCCAGTCCCTTGTCGCGCATCTCGCTCAGAATGAAGTTGGTGGTGCCGTTGATGATGCCCGCCAGCCACTGGATGCGGTTGGCCGTCAGTCCCTCTCGCAGGGCCTTGATGATGGGAATCCCCCCCGCCACCGCCGCCTCAAAGGCCACCACCACGCCCTTGGCCGTGGCTGCCGCAAAAATTTCGGTGCCGTGCACTGCCAGCAGCGCTTTGTTGGCCGTGACCACGTGTTTACCAGCGGCTATCGCCTCCAGCACCAGCGCCTTGGCAATGCCATAGCCACCGATGAGCTCCACCACCACATCGATATCGGGATTGGCAATCACCTGGCGGGCGTCGTTGACCACCGCCACATCAGGCCCCACGATGGAGCGGGCACGCGCCACATCCAGATCAGCCACCATGGTGACCTCAATGCCACGTCCGGCACGGCGGGTAATTTCTTCCTGGTTGCGACGCAAAACGTTGAACGTGCCGCTGCCGACGGTGCCTATGCCCAGAAGGCCTACTTGGATGGGTGCCATGATTTTTCTCATTAAAAATGCCTGAGGCGCATACTGTGTATGCGATTTCAGCTATGAATAAATTATTTGCTTTTTCCGGTGGATGCGGACTCTTTGCGGACATGCCCCGCTGATACCGACGCTGGCGGGGGCACGTCGGTCCCCATGCGCTTGCGGTAGATATCCAGAAAATGGGCCAGGCGGCCAATGGCCTCCCGCAAATCGTCCTCATGGGGCAAAAACACGATGCGAAAGTGATCGGGCGCCTGCCAATTGAAGCCAGTGCCCTGCACAAGCATCACCCGCGTTTGCTCCAGCACCTCCAGAAAGAACGCCTGATCGTCTTCGATGGGATACACCTTGGGGTCCAGTCGGGGAAACATGTACAGGGCGGCCACCGGCTTGACACAACTTACCCCAGGTATCGCGGTGATGAGTTCATAGGCCAGATCACGCTGGCGGCGCAGGCGACCGCCCTCGCCCACCAGCTCATTGATGCTCTGGTACCCCCCCAGCGCTGTCTGGATGGCGTACTGGCCGGGCACGTTGGAGCACAGCCGCATGTTGGAGAGCATGTTCAGGCCCTCGATGTAGTCCCTGGCGGGCTTTTTGTCGCCCGAGACCACCATCCACCCCGCGCGGTAGCCGCAGGATCGGTAGCTTTTGGACAGCGAATTGAAAGTCAGGGTCAGCACATCCTCGCTCAGCGAGCCAATGGCAGTGTGCTGCACACCGTCGTACAGCACCTTGTCGTACACCTCATCGGCAAAAATCACCAGTCCGTGTTCGCGTGCGATGCCCACAATGGCCTGCAACAACTCGGTTGAATACAGCGCTCCGGTGGGGTTGTTGGGGTTAATGACCACAATCCCCTTGGTTCTCGACGTGATTTTGGCCCGAATGTCGTCCAGACAGGGCATCCAGCCATTGGCTTCGTCGCAGCGGTAGTGCACAGGCGTGCCGCCGCTGAGGCTGGCCGCTGCGGTCCACAGCGGGTAGTCGGGCGAAGGCAGAAGCACTTCGTCGCCATCGTCCAGCAACGCATTCGTGGCCATCACGATCAGCTCGGACGCGCCGTTGCCCAAGTAAATGTCGTCCAGCGTGACCCCTTTGATGCCTTGCTGCTGGGTGTAGTGCATGACGGCCTTGCGCGCCGCGAAGATACCCTTGCTGTCGGAGTAACCGGCCGAGTTGGGCAGGTTGCGGATCATGTCCTGCTGCACCTCTTCGGGGCTGTCAAACCCAAACACCGCCAGATTGCCAATGTTGAGCTTGATGATTTTTTGCCCCTCGTCCTCCATCTGGCGCGCGCGGTCCATGATGGGCCCGCGAATGTCATAACAGACGTTGGACAGCTTGGTCGATTTGGTGATGGTGCGTGCGGTCATGGGCAATGGCATCGGGTGGTCAGAAACGGGCAACGGCCACCGCAATGCCCTCTTTACCCGATGGACCTACCGTACCTTGCGTCACAAAGGTCAGGTCGGCGGGTTCAATCGGACAAAAAACCTGCGGCTGGCAGTGGGTACCTACCGACTCGGCGAGTACCCATCAGGGGAAACCTACGATTTTGGCACGGCCTGCTCTAGCGCTTTCTGCCACACACGGGCATATGCGGGCCGCAGCTGCTGCTCTATCTCTGCCACGGTGCGGAAGACGTCTATTCCTGTCATCCCCGCCTGTTGCGCAAAGTAGGCGATTTCCCCCGCTTCGGGCTTTCGTTTACCTGATTTCCACTCACTGATTCGGGCGGGCTTTATGCCTAGGTCTTCTGCCATCGCTGCTTGCGCGCGTCTGGTTGTGGTGGCTGCTCGGTCTATCAGTTCGTCTATGGTCATGGCGTGTTACCACTTTTGGGAATTTGTCTGCTACATTACGCAAAACGGTAATTTACCTTTTTGCGTAACACAGACTGTACACCCAAGCGGCAACCCATGCAAAACGGCACAGATCAAGCCACACGGCACGAACGACAAGCGGGGCAGGCTCCTACCTGTTACCCGGCTATTCCGTCCCCTGTGGCCTCTTTGCTGCTGTCCCTGCCCCCGTCGCCCCTCCCGCCTCTCCCCTACACACCCGACATGCATTCGGCCCGCTGCGCAGCTGCAGCCCGTGCCCGGGTCGTACTTGTTCAACACGTTCAGGTGTCCGACCGTTGCGGCTCTCAGTGCGGCCGCATCGCTGGCCTGTGGACCACACCTGATGGTGTGGATCTGTGGGTTGTCGATTTGCTTGGCGGTGGCCGGACCCATGTCCCTGCCCGTCGCGTCACCCAGTGCAGCCACCTGGATGACCGCTGCATCTGCGCGGGTGAGTCAGTTGCCGGGGTGCAGCAATGAGCCGCATTTTTTCCCCGGATTTTTTGGACCCCGTTTCAAGTGACGTGCATGTAACACGTCACTTTAGTCTCACCAGTGAGACAAACTGCTCAAAAAACGATCAAATCCCGCTAGCAAATTTGCAGCATTTCCCAGCGCATCACGAAACCACCAAAAACCCTCGTGTCTTCTGCGACTGGGTGTCGATGTACCAAACCCATGCCCCCGGCCTGCCCATGCTGCAGGACGGCTGCTTTGTCCGCTTCGATGCTGATGGCGGCCACGAGTCAACCACCCTCAAAAAACTCAAGGTTGAGGGGAGCCACGAAAGCGCGGTATTCGTTCGCTGTGACGGCCAGACGGTCCACTTTGAGGGCAACGTGTCCAAGTTTGCACGGCGGGACAACGTGTTCGGGTTCACCTTCGCCCAATGCGTCCAGCGCATCAATTCATTGCTCGGGACTCTCGGGCTTCCCCCGTTCACTCCAGGTCAAAAAATGGAAGTCAACAGCCCCAACGGTTGGCAAACCCATTGGACTGGTGCCCGCATTACCCGGCTTGACCTCACCGAAAACTTCGCTTCTGGCAGCAAGGAAAACGCATATCACTTCATGCGCTTCCTCTCCAGCCAACAGGCCTCCCGGCTCAAAACTGGCACCCACGGTGAAGGGGAAACAGTGGATTTCGGAAGGGGCTCCCGTCGGGTCTATTCCAAAGCCTACTTAAAAGGCCCTGAACTTCGCAAACACGCAAAAAAAGACACACGCGGACCATTACCCGAACTTTCAAAACCTTTCGATCCATATTTGTTTGAACTTGCCGACTGGTGCGATGCCGTTGGCCTTGTCCGATTCGAAACAACCTACAAATCTACATTCTTAATTGACAATGGTTTTCAATTCCTTGGGGGAATTAACATGCAAAAACTTGAAATTGATTTCAACGAGCGCCAATCCGTGTTTACTCGCGCTTCCTGTGATGTCGAAGAAATTACCAATCTAGATTCCAAAACCCTTGCCATTTACCGGATGTGGGAGGCTGGCGATGATGTGACGTCGAAATGTAGCCGCGCCACCTTTTATCGTCATCGCGCAAAGCTTCTTCCATATGGCGTCGATATTGCCATTAAAAGCAACGTAATCAAATTTCAACCCAAAACAAGGATTATCAAACTCGAACCTGTGTCCATGCCCGACTTTTACAAAATTCCATCCCCGTCATATATTCGCCTTGCGGCTTAATTCTGGAGAACCAAAAAATGCTAATTCTTGAAGGTCTTATTCATTCAATTATTGCTAAGCCATTTCGCAACAAACAAACCGGTGAAACTGGCATTACCGTCAGTGCAAATATTATCGATGTTGCTTCAACTGGCGAGCCTTCTATTGTTAGGTTGAAAATTGATGAATCTGCCGCCCCAGCTTGGCAGAAGGCGCAAGGAAAATCCATGCGTGCTGAGGTCCGACCATGGCACATGGTCAACGAGAAAGGCGGCGAAACTTCCGGCTATGCACTGGTTGATAAGAAAGCACTCCCCAATGTCATCTAAGCACCACCAGCGCGGAATTCTCGTTGTCGAATTCATGGTGATATTTATCATCATCCCGTACCTCATACATGCAGCGGTGAAATAATGTATCAATGTCTCGATTGTTCCGCCTTCTTCGATGTTCCTTCTGAGGTCACCGAAGAAATGATTATCGAACACGCTCAAGCTGGCGGTTTTTCTGGTGAGGACGTCGATTTGTCCCGTGTCGGTGAGGACATTTGCCCTGAATGTGGCAGTGGTTCCATCGATGAAATCGCATAGAAATTGCAACGGATAACCAAATTCTCGAATTTGGTTTTTCGGTGTAATTTCGCACCATTTCACATGAAAGCTTCAGAAATGAATAAGTTTTTCGCTCGCCAAGCTGCCCGCGCAGCGCTCGTGAAGTTCGGCACCGTTGGTGCTGTGTTGTCCGGCCTGGGCATGTCTGCTCATGCTGCCCTGCCCACGGAAGTCACCACCGCCATCACCACCGCAGGTGATGACATGGTTGCCGCTGTCACGGCCATCATCGTCGCCTTTGTGGCCTTCTGGGGCCTGAAGAAACTGGGTCAAAAACTCGGCTGGATTTAATTCCTTCAAGCGCCCAACGACTTAAACAAGGGGGTTACGTGCCCCCTTTTTTATTGGAGCCGCTATGGCTGATATGTATTTGATTGGTTGTACCACTCCCCCCAATCTTTCCGGCACTTCGTTGGCTGCTCAGTGTCCGATTGCTAATCGTCGGGCCTTCCTGGTGGACAGTGCAAAACTCGAAGCTGCGAACCTCCAGCTTGAGTTAATCCCGTCATCTATTGAGTCTGAGCGTATTCAGGACATGGCCCAATTGTTCGGCCTGATGGTGTTAGTCCTGGTTGGTGTTTGGGGTGCTAAGCAACTGCTTAGGATATTTTCCGACGACACCACCAAGGATTAAAAAATGCCATTGCCGCTTGAATACCTTTTTGCCGCCTGCCTGTTCCTCATTCTTTGGGTGGCGTTCAAATGACACCATTTCTGTTTGTCGCCCTGCTCCTGGCATCAACTGGTGCATTTGCGCAGTCTCAAGGATCAACCCGCTTTGGTTCCGTCCCCCGCGAAGTGTTTCGGCCTATCCCTGGTGGTTATGAAATGCGCCAGGGTGGGTTTACCCCAAACCTGACAAACGTCCCTCAACCCCTATCAATGGCTCAGGGCATCAAGGGGCGCGGTGCCTTCACCGGTGGTAAGCATTTCCGCATTGATGGCACAGGCGGCATGAAATCCTACGACATGGGCGGTATTTTTGATATGCCTGTTCCAGGTACAAAGCAAACCGCCCCCGTTCAGGTGATCACAAAGAACATCCCAAAAAAGAACGTCGCCAAAGCTGTTTTTAATGCCTTGCCCGTTATTGGCACTGCTGTTGCAGTATTGGAAATTGCCCACATTCTTGCGACAGAATGGGATTCCCGTGACCCTGAGGGTTTCCAGCAGGACGGGCCAGCAGTTGTTGACCCTGTTGACAAATCAATTACCCGCATGAAAACTGAGTCTTATTGGGACTATGCTGGCCAACGCTATTCTTCTCCAAGCGCTGCCTGTGCTTCCGTGTCCGATTATCAAGGCACGTCAATTGGTGCCATTGCTGTCTACGTAGCGTCACACCTTTATGATTGCCAGATTCCGTCCGGTTCTGTTGGTCAAACTGTCAAGGTAGAGCCGCCACCAGTTAAGCGGCCTATTCCTGCTGATATTTTGGATGAGATAGCCGATGATATGCCCGAGAACTTAGAGCCATTGGTCGATGATGCATTTGAGCAGGGCCACAATAAACCCGGCTTTGCAATTGATATCCCCAACGACTTGCCCAAAGAATCTAGCGGACCTGCCACTACATCACCCAAAACCGAAACAGTGAACAAGCCGGACGGGTCAAAAGTAGAGACAACTACAACAACTGATTTCACATATCAGGGCGATAAAGTCAAAATTGATCAACGGAAAAAAACCGTTTACATCGATCCCAACGGCCTCGAAACACCCGGCGATGACATAACCGTCACGGGTGAAACCCCTGACCCCGTGGCCAGTGATCCCACCAGTCCGGGCACCGAAGATGCTCCAGCTGATCCATCCGTGCCGGACCCCAACCAGGACCCCAACAAAGAGCCCACAGAAATTGACCTCGATATCTGCAAGCTCAACCCCGATATCCTGGCGTGCAAAAAACTTGATTCCCCAGAAGAGGGAGAAATCCCCAAGGAGGATAGAGATATCACCCTCCAGACTGGGCCAACGTTCGGCGGTGGTGCCTGCATCCCTAACGTTACCGTTCAGGTGTTCGGGACCACCATCACCGCTCTGAATTTCACCGAGCCCTGCCGCTGGCTCTCTGACTACCTCAAGCCCCTGTTGCTGCTCATGGCATCCATTAGTGCGGTGTTCATCGTCCTTCCTCGGGAGTCCTAAAAATGGGCGTTGGTGCTTTCCTCCTGGCTCTTGTGCAGCCCATCCTCTCCCGCATCTTGATTGCTCTGGGCTTCTCCGTTGTGACCTTCGTTGGCATGGACCTTGTTATTCAGCAGCTGGTGGATTACGCGGTCAGTGCCTGGGGTGGCCTGCCTGGGAACATCCTTGCCCTAGCTGGCCTTGCTGGAGTCGGTGAGGCTCTTTCCATCATCATGGGTGCAGTCCTTACCCGTTTGCTCATTTGGCAGCTCACCAAGTCTGTCAAGCTGATGGGGGTCAATACATGATTACCATCATCACGGGCACACCCGGTGCGGGCAAAACCCTCTACAGCATCTCCAAGCTCGTCAAGGGCGTATTGGGAACCACCGTCAAGCGCACCAAAGACGATGGCACGACCGAAGAGATACCCCGGCGCATCGTCACCAACATCAATGGCCTGTTGCTTGACCACGAGCTGATAGACGATGGTCCCGAGCATGGGCTAAATGGGTGGTTCAAGTGGTGCAAGCCCGGCGATTTCATCGTGTTTGATGAGGTTCAAAAACCTTGGCCTCCCCGTGCTGCTGGCTCTAAGGTGCCCGACTACATATCGGAGCTTGAGACCCACAGACACAAGGGCGTGGACTTCGTGTTGATCACGCAAAACCCCATGCTCATTGATCGCAACGTAACCGCCCTAGCAGGCCGGCACGTTCACGTTCGGCGCTTCGGGTCCATCGGCGCGGCTATCGTCTATGAGTGGGACCACTGCAGCCGATCCCTCCTCTATTCCAAGGCACTGGCCAAATCCACCTGGAAATACGACAAAAGCGTTTTCAAGCTCTACAAGTCGTCGGAGCTCCACACCAAACCACAAACCCGAGTCCCCCCCCTCGTGTTCGTCGTTGTCCTGGCCCTGGCGGCGGGTGCGTATCTCATACCCTCCACCATGTCCAGGATTGCCGAGAAATCAGATCCTGGTCAACCCGGCGACCTTTCACAATCACCAGCTGGCCCCGGCTCCCCAGCTCGACCAGGACAACCAGGACAACCAGCGGCCAACGTGCACGCATTGGCACGTGTCCCCGGCCCATCTGACAATGAGGCCACCAACGGACCCATGTTGGATGACCTCATCCTTACGGGTGTACTGTCTGCAGCCCAAAACCTCGCCATCTTCCAATGGGTTCCCAACGGTCTACCCCGGTACACCTTCACGCCCAGCCAGCTGCAGCGCTGGGGAATGGTCGTCAGGGTCTATGCTGACTGCCGCGCTGAGCTGACTGACGAACATGGCCGAAAGCGGCATTTCGGTTGCATGCCCGGTGTTCCTGTTGACACCCTCCCCCCTGCTCTCACTGGCCCAGCTGGTGATGACTCACAAACCGAGCGCAGCCGCCCTTTCAATGGGTCCGTGTGAACTCTTGGTGTAACTGTATTGATTTTGTAACGATCTGATTAAATCTTTTCGCTACAGAAAAAATACAGTTCAACCAGGAGTCAGCCACCCGAAAACCTTTGCTGCTTTCGTCCATGCCTCTACTGCGTCCGCTGGGTCGTAGTGGGGACGTGCTTTCGGTTTCCCGTCTTTGACGTAAGTCGCCAGCAGTGGCCGAACGGCTGCGCGTAGTTCTTCGTTTTCTGCCCGCGCCTTTTCGGTTGCTGCTTTTGCTGCTGCCAGCATGTAGCCCATGATTTCCAGCTGGCTGCGCAGGTTCTCCAGTTGCTTCTCTGCCGTGTTTTCGACGGTCTGCTGCTGGTCCTGCCACACTTTGATCATCGGTCCTATTGTTGAAAATGACCCCGTTCCCGCCTCTTCGCGGACTGCGGCTAGCGTCGGCTTTTTGCCTGCTGCTTTCAGGTTGTCACAAATCCGATTGACTTGATGCTGCTTGATTGCCATGGTGCTATCTCCTGGTAGAACTGTAGTGCCAATGTAGTAAATTATACTACAGAAACGCTACACCATATCAATCGCTACAGAAAAAATACACTTTAACCAGGTATTTTGGCGGCGTCCTGGTATGCCGGGGGGGATGGGGGGATGGGGGGAACCCCCATGGTGAACCGGACGTTTCGCCCTCCAGCCCTGCCACTTGGCGAAGTTCTGCCCCCGGATCAAGCCCCCCACCCCCTCCCCTTTTGATAAACAAACGGCGCACCCCCTGCCCACCCATCACCGGAGCGCGTGCCCCCGCATTGCGTTAGGGATCGTTAGTCGCGCAAGCGATGGAGACAACCCCCACCCACTGCGCGGGGTGGGTGCGCCCGGACGTAAGGGGCACCAATCCCGCAATGACTGAGAGACAAGATGTGCAGTGCCCCGGAATGACCGATTGACATGATGTGCAGCGCCCCGGCCTGCCCCCCGTAGTCGGTGCGCTGCCCCGACGAACCCCGGAGCGATTGCCCCCAGCTGGGGCTGCGGCGGAGCCCGGCCACGGCTGGGGGCAATCGTGGAGTGTGAGGACTGCAGCGCCCCCGGCGTAGGGTGCAGGCCGTGCCCTGCCCCGGAATGACTGAGAGACAAGATGTGCAATGCCCCGGAATGACCGATTGACATGGAGGGATTGGGGCACCTTTCGCCAGCATCCACCCCGCGCAGTGGGTGGGGGTTGGCTCCACCGTAGGCCAGAGCCCGGTTTTTGCGCAGCAAAAAAACGCCCAAAACCTTTGCTATCCTCAAAAACACAGGAGGACAACAACATGGGACTAGAAGACCGCGATTGGTACAGAGAAGAACACCGGCAAAAAAGACGAGCCGAATACACGCAACCACCACCCCCACCACCACCCCGAGCCCCACCAGCCAGGCCAACAACACGAACCACCCGGGCAACTCAGCCTCCCCCCGATTTGTCCGTGTACATCGATGCCTTCGAAAAAGACAAACGTCTCAACTTTTTGAAGTGGTTTCTGTTCTTCCTCGTGCTCTGTTTTGCCACATACGGCGCCCTCGCCATCGTCCGCGACTTCAAACAAAAAGCAGTCGCCAAACACCAACAAACAGCACCCACACAACAGCCAAACAAACACATCCAGGAACAACCACCGCCCCAGCCACCACAACCGCAAAAGCCCCAGCCTCGCTACCTTTGAACCATGCTCATCGGTTACGCCAGAGTCAGCACCACAGACCAGGACACAGCACTCCAACTGGATGCACTCAAGCGAGCGGGTGTAAAAAAAATCTACGCTGAAAGTTGCTCCGGCATCAGCACCAGGCCACAGCTACAGACACTACTTCACGACATGCCCCCCGGGGCTGTCCTGGTCGTCTGGAAAATTGACCGCATCGCCCGAAGTCTCCCCGACCTCCTGCACATCCTGCAGCGGCTCAAGACAAGGCGCGTCGGATTGCGCTCCCTTACCGAGCCTCTCGACACATCCACCCCAATCGGGGAATTCATGCTTCAGATACTCGGCGCAGTCGCCCAGCTCGAACGAGCCATGATCCGGGAGCGCGTCATAGCCGGACAAGTCGCAGCCATCCAGCGCGGCCAAAGACATGGACGGCCATCGTCCATCAACGAAACTCAGAAACTCAAGATTTTGGAAATGTTCGCCGCTGATGCGACACGCTCACACATTGCGCGGGAGCTGGGTGTCAGTCGCTGGGCTGTATGCAGGGTGATTGGTCAGGCGCAGGACCCGAACCACCCGAAATATGGCCCACACCGTCCAGTGTTGGGGCCTTTGTTGGACAATCCGAAGAGCTGAAATAACAATTTCACCATACTTCAGGGGCTGCGCCGCTGAACACCGCGCAACCAACCCACGCACCCACACCATGAAACTGCACGCCGACGCTGCCAGCCACACCACCGTCCAGGCGCACGGGCCCGGCTGGATCGTGGTTGGGGGCGAGCGCATTGCTCACAGCGTGGCCCTGTCCTCCACTGGCGAGCGCTTCGATTGGCCTGGCGTCGCGTTCGAAGCGCTGAACGCCACCCATTTCGACGCATTGCTGCGGCTCAACCCCGAGCTGGTGATTTTTGGCAGCGGTACCAAGCACCGGTTCATTCACCCGGCGCTGCACGCAAACCTGATGGCCCAGCGGGTGGGGCTTGAAACCATGGATACGGCTGCGGCATGCCGCACCTACAACATCCTCGCTCAAGAGGGACGACGCGTAGTAGCCGCCCTGCTGATCGAGTCGCCTGCCGAGCCCACCAGCGCCAAAGGCTGACAGTTAAGGGCATACCAGGTGGCGGCCAGGGGGCGGGTGACATCCGCCCTGGTGGGTCGAATGTGCTCGCAATCCCGTCCTGACCAGTGGTTCGGTTAAAATACCGGATTGACGTCTGACCACTGGCTGACATCGCCTCCTGTTCTCGCGGGATGCAACATCCGTGCGACAGGCGTTGCCGCTTACACCAACTTAGGTCAGGGTACCCACAACATGGCAGTCGTTGTCAACAAACCAATCCCCGAATTCGACGCCCTCGCCACCGGACAAGTCAAGGTGTCTCACCAGACCCACTTGGGACAGGCCGTGGTGCTGTACTTTTATCCGAAAGACAACACCCCAGGCTGTACCACGGAGGCCATGCAGTTTCGCGACCGCTACAAAGACTTTGAAAAGCTGGGCGCTGCTGTCTTCGGGGTGTCACGCGACAACATGAAGTCGCACGACGACTTCAAAGCCAAGCTCGAACTGCCTTTCGAGCTGATCGCTGACACCGAAGAAAAAATGTGCCACATGTTTGGTGTGGTCAAAAACAAAATCATGTACGGCAAGAAGGTCAAGGGCATAGAGCGCAGCACCTTTCTGATCGGCCCCGATGGCATCCTGAAGCACGAGTGGCGCGGTCTCAAGGTCCCCGGCCATGTGGACGAAGTGCTCAAAGAAGTCAAGGCACTCAAAAGAGCTGGTGCAACCGCCGTCAAAGAAGCTGCCAGCAAAGAAGCTGTCGCGACAGATGCCGATGTCACACCCGCCTGAGCTTGTGTGCTCCACGGGTTTGGGCGGAAACCTTGGTCGGGCATAATCTTTGCATGCTGTTGACCACCGATCGCTGCACACCACACTCCTTCTGAAAGCCGTCAGGGCCTGCTCTGACGGCTTTTTGCTTTTTTCGATTTGACCCGAGTCACCACCATGCCATTGCCACCTGCCCCTGCAACAAAGGCTGCCCGTTTGCCCACCGGGGCATACACCATACAAACGCTCACCGAAGGGCGCCAGCCAGCAGTTTCCGCAGGCGGCTCAGTCGGCACTCCCTCCAGAGGCGACGCGACCGACCCCAAACCTCGAACCACCAGGGCCAAACCCGTTGCCGTGACCCCAACGGCACAACAACCCGGCATGCCATCGGATCGCCCGGCGACCGCCTCCTCCTCCGTGGCGACACCAGCTCGGCGCGCCACCAGGAAATCACCTGCTGCGCCTGTGGATGCAACCGCTTCGCGCATCCAAGGTCTACCCACGCAGCCCGCCACAACTACCGGGGGCACAGCAGTGGTTGCAGGGTCTGAACCCGCAATCGACACCACGGCCACACTGCCACCAGCAACGCTCCCCGAGGTACTGCCCCCTTCATCATCGTCGGCAAGCTCAAGCAGGAAGTCCAGCAAGCGCAAACCCGCACGCCAGGGCCCTGCCAAGCTCTTTGTGCTCGACACCAACGTCCTGCTGCACGACCCGACCAGTCTCTTCCGTTTTGAAGAGCACGATGTGTACCTGCCCATGATCGTGCTCGAAGAACTCGATGGACACAAAAAGGGCATGACCGAGGTGGCCCGCAATGGCCGCCAAACCAGCCGCACCCTCGACGCACTGGCCGCGCAGGCTGGTGACGACATGTTGCAGGGCTTGCCGTTGTCGGGCACTGGCCACGTAGAGGCCAAAGGCCGCCTGTTCTTCCAGACCGAGCCGCTCCATTACGCGCTGCCCACCAGCCTGCCCCAGGGCAAAGCAGACAACCAAATCCTGGGCGTGGTGCAGGCCCTGCAGGAGCGCCACCCTGGCCGGGTGGTGGCCATGGTGTCCAAAGACATCAACATGCGGGTCAAGGCCCGGGCATTGGGCCTGGACGCCCAGGACTACGAAAGCGACAAAACCCTGGATGACGGCGAGTTGCTGTACTCCGGTGCATTGGCGCTGGGCTCTGACTTCTGGACCCGCCAGAGCAAGGGCGTCGAGAGCTGGCAGCAAGGCAGCCACACCTTCTACCGGATCAGCAGCCCGGTAGTGGCACAGTTCCACATCAACCAGTTTGTGTACTTCGAGTCACCGGGTGAACCTTCGCTGTATGCGCGGGTGGTTGAAATCCGCGAAAAAACCGCTGTACTCAAAACACTGCGCGACTTCACCCACCTGAAAAACGGGGTGTGGGGTGTAACCAGCCGCAACCGGGAGCAAAACTTTGCCCTGAACCTGCTCATGGACCCCGACATTGACTTCGTCACCCTGGCAGGTACAGCCGGTACAGGCAAGACACTCATGGCCCTGGTGGCCGGTTTGACCCAAGTACTGGATGACCGCCGCTACACCGAAATCATCATGACCCGTGCCACCGTGAGTGTGGGCGAGGACATTGGCTTCCTACCAGGAACTGAAGAAGAAAAAATGGGCCCCTGGATGGGCGCCTTGGATGACAACCTGGAGTTTCTGGCCAAGGGCGACGGCGGAAACGCTGGCGAATGGGGCCGTGCCGCCACCAGTGAGCTGATTCGCAGCAGGATCAAGATCAAGAGCATGAACTTCATGAGGGGCAGAACCTTCATGAACAAGTACGTCATCATTGACGAGGCGCAAAACCTCACGCCCAAACAGATGAAGACCCTGATCACGCGTGCAGGACCCGGCACCAAAATCATCTGCATGGGCAACCTCGCGCAGATTGACACGCCCTACCTCACCGAAGGCTCATCTGGCATGACCTATGCCGTCGATCGCTTCAAGGGGTGGCCACATGGCGGTCACATCACCCTCGCACGGGGTGAGCGCTCGCGCCTGGCGGACTTCGCCAGCGACGTGCTCTGAGCACATCCCGGCGTTTCAATCCTGTGGTGGCATGGGGTTGACCCAGCCGCTGGACACCCACCGGCTGGCAGAGTCCGGGGTGAGTTTGAACCCAGGCGACACCGGGACCCTGGCCACCTCCTCCGCACAGGAGTCGAAAGCCGTGAGCGTGGCCGTGGGCGAGTCTTCATCCGGGTCAATGTCCAGGCACACCTCGTAACGCCCGTCATCACCAGACACCCACACACGCTGGTGCAAGCGTGCGTGCAGCTGCTGCTCGTGTCGACGCACCACCTCATTGGCTGTTTTTACCCAGGTGTAGAACGCGGCCGGGTCCAGGGGTTTGGGGTTTTTCTTGTCACGCCCCATGGTCCATGGCGCCACCAGCGCAGGCTCGGACTCGCCATCGAGCCGCATCTCCACTGCCCAGCCGTCGTCCTCTTCGCTTTTGACCACCTTGGCGGTCCAGCCATCGCCCTGCCATAGCCGGGGCGTTTGCACCAGCGCTGGGCCCTGACCGTCGTCTTCAATAGTCATCCATGCCTCCGGAAGCCAGGCTTTCAAAGCGGGTCAGCTGGTTCAAAAAGGCCAACTTGACCGTGCCGGTGGGACCGTTTCGCTGTTTGCCGATGATGACCTCGGCCACCCCTGGCTCTTTGCTGTCTTTGTTGTAGTACTCGTCGCGGTAGATGAACATGATGATGTCGGCATCCTGCTCGATGGCGCCAGATTCGCGCAGGTCGCTCATCATGGGGCGCTTGTCGGTGCGCTGCTCCACGCTGCGGTTGAGCTGTGACAGGGCAATGACCGGGCACTGCAACTCCTTGGCCAGCATCTTCAGGCCCCTGGAGATTTCTCCCAATTCAGTGGCACGGTTTTCGTTGCTAGAGCTGGAACTGCCGCTCATGAGCTGAAGATAGTCCACCACAATCAGTCCGAGTTTGCCGCACTGGCGCGCCAGTCGCCGGGCGTTGGCACGCAGCTCGCTGGGTGTCAAGCCTGGGGTTTCGTCAATGTGGAGCGAAATGTTGCGCAGCTTCTCAATCGCTTCGGCCAGACGGGGCCATTCGTCATCGGTGAGTTTGCCGTTGCGCAAGTGGCCCTGGTTGATACGCCCGATGGAGCCGACGATACGCACCGCCAGCTGGGCTGCACCCATCTCCATGGAAAACACCGCCACCGGCAAGCCTTCGTTCAAGGCCACATGCTCGGCAATATTGATGGCCAGCGCGGTTTTGCCCATGGACGGCCGGGCTGCGAGAACGATCATGTCACCCGCCTGAAAACCCGCCGTCATCCGATCAAGGTCATAGAACCCGGTGGGCACGCCGGTGATGTCGTTGGGGTTGTCCGCCATCTCCTGCACCCGGTCCATCAGGTCCACCACCAGGGTGTCCATGCCCTGAAAGCCCTGCTTCATGCGCGAGCCTTCTTCACCGATGTTGAAGATTTTCTGCTCGGCCTCGTCCAGGATTTTGGCCACAGGACGGCCTTGCGGGTTGAAAGCGTTGGTGGCGATTTCGTCACTGGCGGTGACCAACTTGCGCAAAATGGCACGTTCACGCACTATTTCGGCGTAACGCCGAATATTGGCTGCGCTGGGCACGTACTGCGCCAGGCTGTTCAGATAGACCAGACCTCCTACTTCTTCGGCCCGGCCCTGGTCCCGCAAATGCTCGAACACCGTGATCACATCAGCTGGCTTGGACGCATTGACCAACTGGGCAATTGCGGCATAGACCAGGGCGTGCTCGTGTCGGTAAAAGTCGCCGTCCTTAACCAGATCGGCCACCCTGTCCCAGGCGGTGTTGTCCAGCAGCAAGCCACCGAGCACGCTGGACTCCGCCTCCAGCGAGTGGGGTGGCACCCGCAGGCTAGCAACCTGCACGTCCACCGGGTATTCAGAAGGGTCCAAGGGGTCGAACGTGCGGGAAGTGGCGGTATTCATGGTCTGCTTCAAATCAGCCGGCAATGGTAGTCAGAACGGCGAGGCGGCGCACCGCATAACTCGGTGGACAAGTTGGTGAACAACTGTGAGCAAGTGGTGGATATCGGCGGACAACCCCCACATGCCGTACGCTCCCAGAGCGACAGACGCCTCAAACGACAAAGCCGCCCAAGGGCGGCTTTGCATGAACAGAATCACCCGCCCAACCGGGGTGGGTAATGCGTGTCAGGACAAGCGATCAGGCCGACTCGCCCAGCACCTGGACGGGTACTTCAATGGTCACGTCGGTGTGCAAAGACACAATGACGTTGTACTCACCAGCAGCCTTGAGGGGACCGTTGGGCATGCGGACCTGGGACTTGACCACTGTATGGCCCATTTTGACCAGTTCGTCGGCCACATCGTGGTTGGTGACAGAACCGAACAAACGGCCATCGACGCCAGCCTTCTGGCTGATTTTGACGACCACACCGTTGAGCTTTTCGGCCAGAGCCTGGGCATCGGCCAGCTTGGCAGCGGCTGCTTTTTCGATGTCCGCACGGCGGGCTTCAAATTCTGCAATGGCGGCCTGGGTGGCGCGGCGTGCCTGACCGGTTGGGATCAGGAAGTTGCGTGCGTAACCGTTCTTGACTTTGACCACGTCGCCAAGCGCGCCGAGGTTGATCACTTTTTCGAGCAGGATGATTTGCATGCTGACTCTCCTTAAACGCGGTGCTGGTCAGAGTAAGGCAACATGGCCAGGAAGCGTGCACGCTTGATGGCAGTGTTGACTTGACGCTGGTAAATGGCCCGGGTGCCGGTCAGGCGGGCGGGAATGATCTTGCCGTTTTCGGCAATGAAATCACGCAGCGTGTCGATGTCTTTGTAGTCCACCTCTTCGACATTGCCGACGGTGAAGCGGCAGTAGCGCTTGCGCTTGAAGAGCAGCGACTGGGTGTTGCGCTTGGGGCGCTTGTCTTTGTTGAAACGCTTGGGTGCAGCCATGATGGGCCTTCCTATGTACTGTGAATATCCTGGATATGAAAAACAACGCCTTTGCCATTGCGTGACTGTCCCAAAAAACCTGAGAACCCCCATTCAGCTTCAAGACTGGCTTTGGCCAGCACTTCCGCCTGGGTGCCAAAGGCAAGCGCCCTGAGGCTCAGCTTGACTTGGCGCGGGGTTGCCGCATCGGTTACCTGGGATTCGTGTGCCAACACCACATCGATGGCCGGCAAACCGGCCGGGGTGTACCGCATGGGATACACCTGTTCGATGCGGGCCGTCAGTTGCAACAGGTTCACCCCAGGTGTTCCGGTTGCCGCAGGCGGCTGACACGTCACGCAGCGAACATCAGGCGGCGTTTTCCTGCTGGGAGGCCTTGCGGGCCTCTTCACGCTCGACCGACTTCATCATGGAAGATGGACCGGTTTCGGCCTTCTTCTTGAGCACGGTGAGGTGGCGCAGCACAGCGTCGTTGAACTTGAAGGCATGCTCCAGCTCGGCCATCACAGCCTGGTCGGCCTCGATGTTGACGCACAGGTAATGGGCTTTGTTCAACTTGTTGATCTGGTACACCAGTTGGCGGCGACCCCAGTCTTCAACACGGTGCACACTGCCACCGCCAGCGGTGATCATGCCCTTGTAGCGCTCCAGCATGGCTGGAACTTGCTCGCTTTGATCCGGATGGATCAGCAAGACGATTTCATAATGACGCATACACACTCCTTGTGGTTTCCTGATGAACCGTTGCCGGTCCGGTAGCTGCCCCCGGCGTCGGACGGGGTGCAGCAAGGCGAAGCCCGCGATTATAGCGTGCTCACCAGCGCCCACTTGGTTGCTTGCTGCGCACGCTGGACGCAATGAGCTCCGCCACCGATGGTCGCGAGGCTTTCATCGCAAAGTCCATGGCGGTGAGTTTTTGCTCGTTGCGCAGGCTGGCGTCGGCGCCGGCGTCCAGCAGCAAGCGCACCACCTCGGCACTGCCGTAGTGCGCCGCCATCATCAGCGGTGTGGTGAGGTTGGGTGATTCGGCGTCGATGTAGGCGTGCTGATCGAGCAGCCACTGCACCTGTTCGACCGCGCCTGTGCCGGCATAGGTGGCGGCGTAGTGCAAAGGTGTCCATCCGGTTTTGTTGACATCAGCCTGGCGAGCCACCAAGGCACGGGCCACCTCGGTATGGCCTTTGAGCACCGCGAGCATGAGCGGCGTCTCGCCCTGCGGGTTGCGCACATCCACCTCTGCGCTGGGCCGCTGCACCAGGTAGCTGGCCACTTTGAGCGCCGCGTGCCTGAGGGCAATGTGCAGGGCGTGCTGTCCCCGGGCGTCCAGTGCATTGATATCGGCACCGCGCAACTGCCACAGCAACACCGCACTCAGGTCGTCGCGCTGCACGGCTGTCCACCATCCGGGCGGCGCGCTGGCCTGGGCTTGCACACACTGCGGCCAGCCCACCCCACAGGCAGCCACCACCACAGCGGAGGCCACCGCCCCAACCCACTGGCGGCGATCAAGCGCACCAGGCCGACCGTCACCAGCGAGGGTGTGCACCTGGGTGGCAACCGCCCCAGACAAAACCGAACCGGCTGGCACCGTCGGTTGGGCCATCCGGCGAAACAGCGAAGTGGTGTTGGCGCTGGTGACCTGTGCCACCTCTTCCACCGTCAGACCCTTGAGTTGGGCCACCATCGCGGCCACATGCGGCACCCAGGCTGGGGTGTTGGTCTTGCCCCGGTGGGGCACTGGCGCCAGGTAGGGGCTATCGGTCTCGATCAGGAGGCGGTCAAGCGGCACAAAGCTGGCCACCTCTCGCAGTTCAACGGCGGTTTTGAAGGTCAGGATGCCCGAAAACGAAATGAAAAACCCCATGTCCAGGGCGGCACGCGCCACCGCCAGGCTCTCGGTGAAGCAGTGAAAGACCCCGCTGGCCACCGGCAGACCATCCTGAGCGCCCCCGCCCAACCCACCGCTTTCGCGCACGATGGCCAGTGTGTCGTCCGAGGCGCTGCGGGTGTGGATGACCAGCGGGAGGTCCGTTTGGCGCGCCGCCTCTATGTGGGTGCGGAACCGGTCCCGCTGCCAGGCCATGTCAACCACCGTGCGCTCGCCCAGCCGGTAGTAGTCCAGACCAGTTTCGCCGATGGCCACCACCCGGGGCAGCGCGGCTCGCTGCAGCAAATCGGCCAAGGTGGGTTCTTGCACCCCCTCGTTGTCGGGATGCACTCCCACCGTGGCCCACAGGTTGTCGTGGTCCAGCGCCAGCTGGTGCACCGCAGCGAACTCTTCCAGCGCGGTGCAAATGCACACCGCCCGGCTGACCTGGGCCTGCGCCATGTCGGCCAGCACAGAATCGATCCGCCCGTGAAAGTCCGGGAAGTTGAGGTGGCAGTGTGAATCGGTGAACATGAGATATACGCAAAAAACCGTGTTATCGCTTATATTATAAAAATAGTTTGCTATAGAAAATAACAATCAATTGACACCCCCAGACGAACGATCTGGGGCAACGTCCGGCGGTCCCGTGCGCCAAAAACGTCCCGACATTCAGGCGTCAGATGGTCTGGGTAGGGCGGTCCGAGGCCAGCCGGGCACCCAGGATTTGTTCGATCTGCAGCTTGAGCTGTGCGGATTTTTCGTCGGCCGGGAAGCGCACACCCACCCCCTGGGTGCGGTTGCCGGTGCTGCGCGGCGGCGAAATCCAGGCCACCTTGCCAGCCACCGGGTAGCGCTGCACGTCATCAGGCAGGGTGACCAAGACGTACACATCGTCCCCCAACCGGTGTTCTCGGGTGGTGGGCACAAAAATGCCCCCTTCTTTGAACAGCGGGATGTACGCCGCGTACAGAGCCGCTTTTTCCTTGATGGACAACTGGATGACGCTGGGTCTGGCCACCGAGGCGGCGGCATTGGGGGTGGCATCGGTGCTCATGGTGCGGAGTGTATGCGTGCAGACATCGCCTTGGCGGGTGTCGCCAGGTCAGCCCTGGCGATTGAACGGGTGGAGCTACTCACGCCAAACCGAAGCACTGCGGGCCATCCAGGCATCGAGCATCAGGCCTGCGCTGTAGGGGTGCTCCACCGTTTTGGCCGCTTGCAGCAAATCGCGCGACCAGGCCTGCAGTGCGATCCACGGCGCAGGAGGGGGCAAATCCGCCGCCCGAAAAAAACGGGGCTCGGCCCCACTGGCGCGGGCCAGCGCATCGTGGCAGCATTTTTGTAAGGCATCGAGCTGGCGCGCAGGACCCCAGGCCGACAACACACTGCCGTCGCCACGCGACACCGCCGCGGGCAGCAACTGCCACTGCCCCGCTGTGAGACCCACCTGGGCCCACTCCAACGCATCGCTGGGACGGCCGGCGGCCGCACGCAGCCACAGGCGGCGGGACGCCTCGTCGGACCCTGGTGCCTGTTGCCCCAGCCAGGCCAACGCCTCCGCTTCGCCAGGCCACTGCAGCGCATGGGTCTGGCAGCGGCTGCGCACCGTGGCGGGCAGTGCATGGGCGGCATCGGTGGCCAGCACAAAACGCAAATCCCCTGCCGGCTCCTCCAGGGTTTTGAGCAAGGTGTTGGCCGACTCGGTGTTGAGCCGGTCGGCTGGGTACACCAGCACCACCTTGGTGCGACCCCGTGATCGGGTGGTCTGGGCAAAGTCCACCACCGCGCGCGCCGCCTCTACGCGGATCCACTTGCTGGCCTTGACCTCTTTTTTCTCGATCTTGTCGCGGGTTTTTTCGTCGAGCGGCCAGTTCAGCTCCAGCGCCAGCACCTCGGGCATCAGAACCAACAGTTCCGAGTGCGCCCGCACGTCAACAGCGTGGCAGCTGGTGCACTGCCCGCAGGCCCCCTGGGGCGTGGGTTGGTCACACAGCCAGGCCCGCGCCAGCGCCAAGGCCAGGCTGTACTGCCCCAGCCCAGACGGTCCCGCCAGCAACAGGGCGTGGCCCTGCTGGGGCAGCAACGCCTGCACCTGCCGGGCAATCCACGGCGGATCCGCCACGGGGCTGCCACTTGAACCAGCGCTCACCGGTGCAGCGGCAGAGGGAGTTCGGCGGGCCGATGTGCTCATGCCCCTGCCCCAAACGCGCCAAGCCGCTCGCTCACCGCGCCCAGCACCTGCGCCCTGACCTGTGGCAGCGGCCGATCGGCGGTCACCCGGACAAAGCGCTGCGGTTGCGCCTGCAACCGGCGCTCGTAACCCGCCACCACCCGGGCAAAAAAGGCAGCGTTTTCGGCCTCGAACTTGTCGGGTGCGCGGGCGCCTTGCAAACGGGCAGCGGCCACCTCGGGTGCCAAATCAAACCACAGGGTGAGATCGGGCTGGCGCAGCGCGGCTGCAGGCAGCACCGCTGGCGGTGCTTGCGCCTGCGGCAGAGCCTGCACCCACGACTCCAGCATGCCCAGCACCGACCAGTCAAACCCCCGCCCTCCCCCCTGGTAGGCAAACGTGGCATCGGTGAAGCGGTCGGAAATGACCACTTCGCCGCGCGCCAACCCTGGCTCGATCACGAGCTGCAGGTGGTCACGCCGGGCAGCAAACATCAGCAGCGCTTCGCACAGCGGGTCCATGGCATCGGCCAAGACCAAGGCACGCAACTTCTCGGCCAGCGGCGTACCACCCGGCTCGCGGGTGAGTGTGACCACCCGACCTTGATCGCGCAGGGCCAGGGCCAGGGCCTCGATGTGGGACGACTTGCCTGCCCCGTCTATGCCCTCGAAGGTGATGAAAAAACCCTGACCTGCCCCAAGCTCTGGCTGCACGTCGGACACAGATGGGAAGTGCTGGTTCATGGCTTCTTGAGGATGTAGCGGCGCACAGCCTGGTTGTGGTCGGCCAGGTTGTTGCTGAACTGGCTGGTCCCGTCGCCTCGGGCCACGAAATACAAGGCCGGTGTTTGAGCGGGCTGCACCGCAGCCAGCAGCGACGCCCATCCGGGGTTGGCAATGGGGGTAGGTGGCAAACCCGAGCGGGTGTAGGTGTTGTAGGGGGTGTCGGTGTCCAGGTGGATGCGGCGCAAGCGGCCTTCGAAATTGGGCCCTGCGCCGTAAATGACCGATGGGTCGGTCTGCAGCCGCATGCCCAGGCGCAAGCGGTTGACAAATACACCGGCCACCAGGGTTCGCTCGGATTCCTGGCCCGTTTCTTTTTCAATGATGCTCGCCAGCACCAGGGCCTGTTCGGGGCTGGTCAGCGGCAAACCCGGGTGGCGCTGCGCCCAGGCCTGGGCCAGCCTGGTATCCATGGCTGCAGCTGCCTGGCGCCAGATGTCCACATCGCTGCTGTACTTGGGGTACACGTAGGTATCTGGGAAGAAGCGACCCTCGGGGTGCTGGCCCTCTCTGCCCAGCACTTTCATGATGTTTTCAGGGTTTTTCGCTTGCTCTGAAAGCTCAAGGTGCTCTGCATTTTGAACAGCCTGGTGCATCTGGCGAAATGTCCATCCCTCCAGCAAGGTGACGCTGCGCAGCGCCTGGTCGCCGCGCACCAGCTTGTCGAGCAGCTGCAGCGGCGTGGTGCCCGGCGCAATTTCGTAGCTGCCCGCCTTGATCTGGTGGGCTTGCCCCGACGCCCTGATACCCAGCAGCATCAGCCATTCAGGTTCTTTGACTCCCGCAGCCACCGCTTCGCGCACCACCCGCGCAGCCGCCGCACCAGCGGGCACCCGCAGGTCCACCACGGACTGCTCCTGAGCCAGCCGCAGCGACAGCGGTGCCGTCAGCCACCAGCCCACGGCCAGCGCCGTGACGACGCACAGCACCAGTACGCGCACCACCAGCCAGCGCCACCAGCTGAACTTGACCTTTTTTTTCACAGCACTCAAAAGCAACCCTTGTTCGATGACACCCTGGAGCGGCGAATCATAATTCGCCCATCCTTACCCCGACAGACACCCAGTGACCACCGCTACCGACATGCCCCCCATTTTGGATACCACCGCTGTACCGCCCCTGGACGGTGCTTTGCCCCTTCCCCAGTGGGGGTTGATACGCGCCCGGGGGGCCGACGCGGCCAAGTTTTTGCACGGCCAGTTGACGCAGGACATCGCCTTGCTGGGCCTGTCGGAGGCAAGGCTGGCCGCGTTTTGCTCGCCCAAGGGGCGCATGCTGGCAAGTTTCGTTGGCTTCAAGCTGGCCGCAGACGACCTATTGCTGGCCTGCCGCCGCGACCTGCTGCCCACCACCCTCAAGCGCCTGTCCATGTTTGTGATGCGCGCCCAGTGCAAGCTGACGGATGCCAGCGCCGAGTTTGACCTGTACGGTGTGGCCGGGCCCAGCGCCGAGCAGCTCGGATCGGCCGCTGGCCTGGGCCCAGCCACCTGGGCCAAAGCCAGCCTGCCCGGCAATGCGGGCACGTGCGTGCGCCTGCCCGCCGCCGGTGCTGCGCCCGCCCAAGGTGTGGAGCGGCTGCTGGTCTGCGTGCCGGTGGGCGCACCGCTGCCACTGGCCATGCCCATACTGCCCCCAGCTGCCTGGGACTGGCTGGAGATCCAAAGTGGCGTGGCCATAATCGGCCAGGCTCTGACCGAGGCCTTTGTGCCGCAAATGCTCAACTACGAATCGGTGGGCGGTGTGAACTTCAAAAAAGGCTGCTACCCCGGCCAGGAGGTGGTGGCCCGCAGCCAGTTCAGGGGCACCCTCAAGCGGCGCACCTACCGGGTCGCTGCCAGCATGCCTGTGTCAGCGCCGCTGACCGTGGGGCAGGAGGTGTTTCACAGCAGCGACGCCGAGCAGGCGTGCGGCACGGTGGTGGCCGCTGCCGAGTGGGCGGGGCAGGTGCAGGCGCTGGTGTCGATGACCACCAGCGCCAGTGACAGCGGGCAACTCACTGCCCAGTCTCCCCAGGGCCCTGCCCTGACCGTGCTGACCCTGCCCTACACCCTGCTGGCCGACGTGTAAGACCCCATGTGCCTGATGGCGTTTGCCCTGCACCCCCACCCGGCACTGGGGTTGCTGCTGGCGTCCAACCGGGACGAGTTTTTGGACCGCCCTACCCAGCCGCTGCACAAGTGGCACACCGCCACGGGCACACCAGTGTGGGCGGGGCGCGATGTGCGCGACGGCGGCACCTGGCTGGGCTGCACGCCCGCTGGCCGTGTTGGCATGCTGACCAATGTGCGCGACCCCGACAGCGTGGCCCAAGCCTCTACGGAGCAACAACCCACACCAAGTGCAGCTGCAACTGCTCTGCGCAGCCGCGGTGAATTGGTCACCCGCTGGCTGGACACCCACGCAGCAGAGCCCAACTCAGCGTTGGCTGCCGAACAGCTGCTGGCCTGGCTGGGCCCACGTGCGCTGGACTACGGCGGCTTCAATCTGGTGTTAGGCGACGTGGCCCAAGGCTGTTGGCTGTGGCTGAACAACCGGCCCCACAGCGCACTGCCCGGCATGCCCTCTGCCGTGCGTGCCCTGACCACCCAGCCCCACCCCCATTTGCTGGCCGCCTGGTTGCCCCCTGGGGTGTACGGCCTGTCCAACTCCGGGCTGGACGCGCCCTGGCCGAAGACACGCACACTGACGAACGCCCTGACGCAGGCATTGCAATCCGATCTGGACGCGATTGCCGCAGGTCAACCCCCTCACCCGCTGGCCCACTCGCCCCTGTGGCATACCCTGACCAACACCGAACGAGCCCCCGACCACGAACTCCCCCACACTGGCGTGCCCTGGGCGTGGGAGCAGGCGCTGTCGGCCATCTGGGTGGACATGCCACCCACTGAGGTGAACCCCGCCACGGAGATCACCACCCTCCGCGCCGCCTCAACCGGATACGGCACCCGCAGCAGCTTGCTCATGCGGGTACACCGGCCGGGCTGGAAGACAGACACCACGCGCTCCTCCCTTGCCGGTGTGTCTCACCCCCCAGATTGGCAAGCCCAGATGCTGGAACGGACCTGGCGGCCTGCCTCCACAGAAGGCTGGGTGAGCGCCGAATGGACGCTGCCTCAGAGCAATGGCCACCAGAACCACAGCTGCAACAGCAGTGAACACGCTGTGACACCGTCCACGACCACCACCACTCAGACCGTAAACCAGCTCCGGTAAGGGCGCACCGCCAGCGCGGAGTTGTAGTAGCGCGCATCGTGCGTCACCTCCTCGCCCAGCCAGTCGGGGCGATGGAAGGGCTGGTGCTCAGACGCCAGCTCGATTTCCGCCACCACCAGGCCAGCGTTGTCGCCATGGAATTCATCCACCTCCCAGACACCAGCGAGGACTTGGCCGCCGGGCGCAGTGGGCTGGCCAGCCAGCAGCGTCAGGGTGTGGCGGGTTTTGTCGATCAGCGGGCCATCGCAAAGTGCCAGCAGGTCCTGTGCGTCCGCCACCGCAATGGGGTATTCAAACTCCAGGCGGGTGGCACCGTGCGTCAGACCTTTGATGGTCAGAAAGGCTTGCTCGCCCGCCACCCGCACGCGCACGGTGCGGGCCGGGTCGCGGTTGAGGTAGCCCTGGGTCAGCCGTACCCCACCCGGTGCCGGACCAACGGTGCGCCAACCATCGCCGCGCACCAAAAATTTGCGTTCAATTTCCATGCCCATGGTGGTGCCTCTTTCAACGTTAGGCGGTTCAGAAGGGATTGGCAGCGGCGGCGGGGGTGGACAGGTCCAACACCATGGTCTGGTGCGGCAAGCCGGCTTCTTCGTAAGGCGGGCCCTGGGGAACCAGGCCCTGGTGGCGGTAAAAGGCCTCGGCACTGCGCAGCGCATGAAGCTTGACCTGCTCGCAGCCCTGGGCACGCGCCTCGTCCACCAGTGCCTGAAGCACCTCGCCGCCCAAACCCTGCCCACGCAAGGGGTGTAGGACGGCCATGCGGCCTATGTGGCCGACTGCGCCGTCGCGCACCAGCCGCCCGCTGGCCAGCGGCAGCCCCAGGTGGTTGGCCAGCAGCACGTGGTGCGCGTCGGCGTCGGCCGCATCGTGGAGCAGCTCGTGCGGCAGGCCTTGCTCATGGCCAAACACGGCCTCGCGCACGGCCATGGCCCGAGCCTGGAGGCCGGGCCAGGTACCGGCGTGCACATGGGTGGTGGGCTGGTGGTCTTCAAAGGCCTCCAGCGCGGCCAGAAATGCGGCAGGCACGGGCTGCGAAGCCTTGGCACCCGGGGTGGTGAACACATAGAGCAGTTCGCCCGTGGCCAGCAGCTCGTCCCCCCGAAACACCGCCCCCTCAAACACCAGCGAGGTGCGCCCGGCCTTCACAAAGCGCATGCCCACGTCCAGCCAGTCGTCCATGCGGGCGCTGCGGTGAAAGTCCACGGTGGCCTTGCGCACCACCATGTCGCCCTGCAGCCGGGCCATGGTTTGCGCAAACGGCATGGCCGCCGCGCGCCAGTACTCGGTGATGGCCACGTCGAGGTAGGCCAGGTAGTGGGCATTGAACACAATGGACTGCATGTCCACCTCGGCCCAGCGCACGCGCAAGCGGTGCAAAAGTCGGTATTGATTGGGGGTGGGGTACATCAAATGTCCTTTTAAAATAAATAGCTAACTATGTATATACAGCATGCGTAAATCGTATTTTTTGCTAAAAATCAACGTACCCAAGCATGCCGCAGTGCGCGGGCAGCGTCCTGGTGGGCCTGCAGCGCCTCGGGTATCGCCCGGCCCATTTTGATGAACTCGTGGGTCACGCCCCGGTAGATGTCCAAGTCCACGGACACACCGGCCATGCGCAACCGATCGGCGTAGGCCACACCCTCGTCCACCAACGGGTCGCACTCGGCCAGCCCCATCCAGCACGGGGCCACGCCATCCAGATCGGGGGCCAGCAAGGGCGCGAACCACCAGTGCTCACGGTCGCTGCGGCGGGGAATGTACTGGTCAAAAAAGTAGCCGATGGACGCACTCTCCAGCACGAAACCATGCGCAAACCGGTGGTGGGAGTCGGTGTCCTGATGGGCCGTGGTACCGGGATAAAACAGCAGCTGCAAGGCCAGCGCCTGCCCGGCGTCCCTGGCCATGAGGGCCACCACCGCAGCCAGCGTGCCACCTGCACTGTCACCACCCACCGCGATGCGCTGCGGGTCAATGCCCAACGCCCCTGCCTGCGCCGCGAGCGCCTGCAGGCTGTCCCACGCATCATGAACGGCTGTGGGGTACGGGTACTCGGGTGCCAGCCGATAGTCCACAGACACCACCGCGCACCGCGCCAGGTGGGCCAGGTGCCGACACAGGCTCTCGTGGGTGGCCACGCTGCCAATGGTGAATCCGCCCCCATGAAAGTACAGCAACACCGGCCATGGCCCCGGCGCATCACCCGCTGCCGCATGGGGTACCCACAGGCGGGCGGGCAGCTGAGCCCCGTCGCGGGTGGGCAACTGCAGCGCCTCGTTGCGGGCCATTTTGTGGGGAGCCAGGTCAAGCACACCCGAGCCGGCTTCGTAAAACGCCCTGGCCTGCTGCGGCGACATGGCGTGCATGGGCGTGCGGGCGGCGCGGGCCATCCGGTCAATCACGCCGCGCATCAGGGGCGTGAGCAGGCTTCGGGGGTGGTGGTGCTGGTTCATTCGGCGGTGTCGCGGGCTGCTGCCTTGGCGACTGGGTTCGGGGTTTTGCACATGGTAGCGGGCCGCCCGTGTAGGTACAGTGGTTGCCGGCACCCGCCAACCTTCCAGCCCCGTCCAACCCACCCTCCCCGCAAGGCCATGGCACAGATTTTTTACATCACCCAGGTTCAGTTTGACTTTGGCGCACTCGCCACCCTGCCCGCCGAGTGCGAGCGGTTCGGCATGCAACGCCCGCTGGTGGTCACCGACGCGGGCATTCGCGCGGCCGGGCTGCTCGACCGTTTGCAAGCCACCATGGGACCAGCCCGCCTGGGTGCTGTGTTCGACCAGACACCCAGCAACCCCACCGAAGCCGCCGTACGCGCCGCTGCCCAGGTTTATGTGTCCCAAGGCTGTGACGGCATCATTGCGCTGGGCGGTGGCAGCGCCATCGACTGTGCCAAGGGCGTGGCGATTGCCGCCACGCACCCCGGCCCGCTGACCACCTACGCCACCATCGAAGGAGGATCGGTACGCATCACCGAGCGGGTGGCCCCCATCATCGCCATCCCCACGACGGCGGGCACGGGCAGCGAGGTGGCACGCGGGGCCATCCTGATCGTGGACGACGGTCGCAAGCTCGGTTTTCACAGCTGGCACATCGTGCCCAAAGTGGCCATTTGCGACCCGGAGCTGACACTGGGCCTGCCCCCGCTGCTGACCGCCGCCACCGGCATGGACGCCGTGGCCCACTGCATGGAAACCTTCATGGCCGCACCCTTCAACCCGCCGGCCGACGGCATCGCCTTAGACGGACTGGCAAGAGCGTGGACACACATCGAGCGCGCCACCCGCGACGGGCACGACCGCGAAGCCCGCCTGAACATGATGAGCGCCAGCATGCAAGGTGCCATGGCGTTCCAAAAAGGGCTGGGCTGCGTGCACAGCCTCAGCCACAGCCTGGGTGGTATCAACCCGCGCTTGCACCACGGCACGCTGAACGCCCTGTTTTTACCCGCTGTGGTGGCCTTCAATGCCAGTGCGCCCACGGTGCAACAAGAACGGCGGCTGGAGCGCATGGCGCAAGCGATGGAGCTGACCAGCGCCAGCGACATTGGCCCTGCCATCACCGACATGAATGCCCGCCTGGGCCTGCCCACCGGTCTGGCCGCCCTGGGGGTGGAGCGGGCGTGGTTTGACAAGGTCATTGACGGCGCTCTGGCCGACCACTGCCACAAAATGAACCCCCGCCTGGCCAGCGCAGACGACTACGCCGCCATGCTGGAAGAATCGATGTGAGCGCTGGATTCTGGTTGCCAGGTGATGGTCACGGACCAGCAAAAACCCAAAAAGGCCTGCAAGTCATGACACTTGCAGGCCTTTGGATATTTGGTGCCCAGGAGAGGACTCGAACCTCCACGCCTCTCAGCGCTAGTACCTGAAACTAGTGCGTCTACCAATTCCGCCACCTGGGCATTTCAGGAAAGCGCGCAGTATAGCCGAATTCAATTCGGCTCCCCCTGCCCCACCTCGGGCCAGCGGTGCCGCATCAGCACCCAGGCCAGCAGGCCCACACCCATCATGGCCAGCGAGGCCGCCGCCAGGGCCAGCGTGCTGTGCATCACCAACGGGGCTACCACCCCAGCCACCACACCATTGGCCGCCGCACTCACAAACATCTGCAGCGACGATGCCATGCCCCGGCGCTCCGGGTGCAGGTCCAGCACCAGCAGTGTGACCACCGGCACCATGAGCGCCCAGCCAAACGCAAAAATGGCCACCGGCCACACCGACCACGCCACGTGGGCGGTCCACACCGCATTGGCCGCCACATTCACGACGCCAATACACAGCATCACCAGAAAACCCGCCCGGATCTGCCGCTTGGGCCGCATACGCCCCGCCATCCGCCCACTGACCCAAGCGCCCGACATGATGCCGGCAATGGACAGCACAAAAAACCAGAAAAACTGCCCCGGTGCCAACCCCAAGTGGGTGCCCAGAAACATCGGTGCACTCAGTACATACAAAAACATGCCGTTGAACGGAATGCCGCTGGCCAACGCCAGCAAGACAAACCGCGGGTCAGAGCCCAACTGCCAGTAACCTGCCAGCAAGTGTCGCGCCCGGAACGACTGGCGCTGCGCCAGCGGCAGCGTCTCGGGGAGCATGCGCAGGTTCACCAACCACATGGCCGCACCCACCGCCGCCAGAAACCAGAAAATGCTGTGCCAACCCGCCTTCACCACCAGCCAGCCGCCCACCATCGGGGCCAGTGCAGGTGCCACACCAAAAAACAGCGTCACCTGGCTCATGACCCGCTGGGCCTGGGCGGGCGGGTACACATCGCGGATGATGGCCCTTGACACCACAATACCCGCGCCTGTGGACAGCCCCTGCAGCGCCCGAAACCCGATGAGCTGGCCGATGGTCTGCGACAACGCGCACCCCACCGACGCCAGGGTGAACACCGCCAAGCCCCACAGCACCACCCTGCGACGGCCAAAACTGTCGGACAGCGCGCCATGAAACAGCGCCATCAAGGCAAAGCCAAACAGGTAGGCCGACAGCGTTTGCTGCATGTGCACAGGGGTGGCCCCGAGCGACTGGGCAATGTCGGCGAACGCAGGCAGGTAGGTATCGATGGAGAACGGCCCCAGCATGCCCAGCACCGCCAGCAACACCGAAAATGCCCAGGCAGGCGCTCGCCATTGGCGGTTGAAATCTGGATTCATGCGTGGGTTGTACCGGAAGCACCCGGGCGCAGCAGACCCAGGGGGCAAACCCGGGTCGCTCAGGTGTCAGGTGGCACTGATGCACAGTGGCCACACCCGCCACGGTGGTCAGTGGCAGTCAGTGGCGGTGGCTGCTCTGCCCGCCCAGTTGCCTGACCATGGCAGGGTCTATGGCACCAAACGACCGCACCTCGCCACCGCGCTGCGCGGCAAACTGCTGTGCAGCACCCCGCGTGGCAAAAGCAGGCAGGTTGCCCGCTCGCATAGGCCCCTTGGCCGAAGAGCCGTGTACAAAGTAAGCGCTGCCCGCATCGATCCAAGACTTGCTGGAGACATCGGTGACGTAACGCGCCACGATGTCGTGGGCGCTTAGCCCTGGGCTGTAGCGCGACACATCATTGAGGTACATGAACAGGCTCACGGGCGAATCGAAGAAATGCACGTAACCATTGGCAAAAATGACCTGGGCGGCCCAATCGGGCGAGCGTTCCGGGAACATGCCGCACACCGGGCAGCGCGCGTCGGCCGGTACAGCCCGGGCTGCGTGCAGCGGTTGACCTGAAGCCGCGTCATACGGCGTGGGCGGCGCCACCAGGCAAACGTCGGAGTCCAGCACGGGGACGGCCCTGGGTGCGAATGACCTCTGTAGGGCAGGCAGGCCCCACCACACCAAAGCCACCACCAAAGCGATCAAACCTGCGGCCCACCCGAGGCGGTGGGAGAGGATAGACGCGGGGTGCTGCCAGGACGAGCGCATGGCGGGCCTACATCCGCGTGTCGTGCAGTGCACCGCCGGTCAGGTCCACCATGTCGGCCTTGATGTCGCCAAAGCGCAGCACCTTTCCGCCATATTCAGCGGCGAACCTGGCGGCGTCGGCTTCCTGGGCAAAGCTGCCGATGGTGGGGCCCATAGAGCCGTGGCGCTTGCTGCCCAGCACGAAGAAGGCGGCTTTGGCATCGACCCAGTGGCCTTGCGGGGCGTCCCAATCGGCTTTGCCCATGTCCTGCACATAGATGGCACGCGCCGCGCGCACCTGCTCGCCAGCCAGCAGGATGCTGAACAGTTCCACCGTGTCGCAAAAAAAACTGGGCTTGTCCTGCCCGACGTAGTGCACCTGGGCCTTGGGGCCGGGGTAGTCGGACAGCAGCATGCCGTCGAGCTCGCAACTGGTGGAGCGGTCGATTTCGACGGGAGCGAGGGCCTGCGCCTCACTGGCGCGCTCGCCGCAGCCTGCAAGCAGGCCCAGCGACCCGATGGCGGCCAAGGCGACCAAGCCCAGCATCTGACGGCGGTCGCCACAGGTCTCGGTGTTGCCGACATGACGGCGGCGGCAAGAGCAGGTGTATTTCATGGCTTGAATCTCCAGTTGGCCAGGCCCAGCGGTACCACTATCCAGGCCAGCATGACGCCGCCCATGGCCATGGGACTGCCCATGGTCGGCGGCACGATGCTGGCCAGGCCGTACAACGTGCGCACATCTTCGAGGGAAAAAACATTCAGGATACGGAACACATCGGCCGGATTGAGCAGCAGCATCCAGGCGAACACCTCGCCCCCATAGCGACCACCGGTTCCCACCAGTGCACCCAACAGCAGCAAATCAAACACCAGCACAAAGAAAAACCAGGTGGCAATGGCCAGGCCAGAGGCACGCGCCCGGTCGCGCGCCAGCACAGACAGCAGGACAGCCAGGCTCAAAAAGGCCAGACCCAGCAACACCGAACTGACCATAAAGCCAAAGTAGTGGTACATGCCCGCCCAGCTCATCTGCCGCGACAGCAGCACCGCCACCAGGCCAAAGCCCGCCAGCGTGGACAACGTGAGCGCGGTGGCCAGGCCGAGGTATTTGCCCAGCAGCAATTCAAAACGGGTGATGGGCAAGGACAGCAGCAGGTCAAGCGAGCCGCGCTCGCGCTCGCCCACGATGGCATCAAAGCCCAGCAGCAGTGCGATGAGCGGGATGAGGTAAATCACCAGGCTGACCAGGCTCGCGATGGTGAACTCGATGGAGCGAAAGCCCACCGCACCCTGCTGCGCCCCGCCAAAGTAGGCAATCACGAGCGAGAACACGGTGAACACCAGCGCTACCGCGAGCACCCAGCGGTTGCGTATGCGGTCGCGGAATTCTTTCCCGGCGATGGTGAGGATTTGCGTCGGTTCCATGGCGTCTTTCAATCGGAGAACCCGAAAAACACATCTTCCAGCGAGGGCTCCAGCATCTTCACATCGAGCACGCGCGTACCAAATGGGGCCAATGCCGCCAGCACGGCCATCTTCTGCGCACGCGGGCATCGCAGGCACAGGCCGTTTGGCAGTGCTTCGGGGGTGGTGCCTGTGACAGCAGTCAGGGCGTGGGAGACGGCGGTGGCGTCTTCAACAGCAAGCTGCAGCTCGAACACCAGCGGCATTTGGGTCTGCTCGCGCAGCGCCTGCACGCTGCCGACGGCCTGGATCTTGCCGGCGGACATGATGGCCAGGCGGTCTACACGCTCCTGTAACTCAGCCAGGATGTGCGAAGTGATGATGACCGTCACACCCTCGGCCTGCAGGCCGCGCAGCGTGGCGTAGAAGTCGCGGATGGCCTGGGGGTCAAGCCCGTTGGTAGGTTCATCGAGGAACAGCACCCGGGGCGCACCCAGCAGCGCCTGTGCAAACCCCAAGCGCTGGCGCATGCCCTTGGAGTAGTCACGCACCGGGCGTGTGCCCGCATGTGTCAGGCCCACACGGTCCAGCGCAGGCTGGCACTGGGCCAGGGGTGCATGCTTGAGGCGGGCAAAGAAGCGCAGGGTTTCCAGACCGCTCAGGTTGTCGTAGAGCACAACGTTTTCGGGCAGGTAGCCCAGGTGGCGCCTTGCAGCCCGAAAATCGCGCCCACCCACCTGCGCGCCACCGATCCGTATGTCACCCCGTGTCACCGAAACCAGGCCGAGCATCGCCTTGAACAGCGTGCTTTTGCCCGCGCCGTTGTGTCCGATCAGCCCAAAGATTTCGCCGCGCGGAATCTCCAGATCCACACCGTCAACCGCCTGCAGCGCACCATAGTGCTTGCTGACGCCTCGCAGCGACACCGCTGCACCGTCACTGCCCTGAAAAGTGCTTGCCACGCCATTCACTCCATTGTTGGTTGGTCGGTTGCATACGCGGCTTGGGGTCCACCACCGAGGGCACGCGCAGCACCGGAAACTGCTGGCCCACCAGGCGCAGCGCCTGCACCGCTGGGCTGGCCAGCAGCAGCTTCATGCTGGGGTAGCGCCAGGTCAGGCGGTCCACCATGTCGTTGGCCTCGTAGGGCACGTCACCCACGCCATCGCCATCGCGGTCCCAGCCCAAGTAGCTGCTCCAGTGGTTGCCGTTCTTGACACCCCAGCGCTCGTCGCGCGCCCCGACATAACGCACCTGCTCGCGGTTGCCAATAAAGTCATTGCCCTCCACCTCGTTGCGTGTAGAGCCTGCCGCCAGGTGCACACCCACCACGTTGTCCACCACCAGATTGCCGTTGAGCTTGATGTACTCCACGTCGTAGATGAAGAAGCCCCGGTTGTTGCCCGCCACGATGTTGTTCTCGATCACCGAGTCCTGGAGGGTGCGCAGCATGATGCCGTGGTCGGAGTTGCCCCAGGCACGGTTGTTGCGCACCACCTGGTCGCGCACTTCCATCAGCGCCAGGCCACCCCGGTTGTAGTAGGTGTCGTTGTCTTCCCACAAGTTGAAGTAGGAATTCATGTAGTGCGTGCCGTAGCGGCTGTGGTGCAGCTTGTTGCCCCGGAACACAGCGTGGTGCGACACATCGACATACAGCGCATCGCGCACGAAGCTGATGTTGTTGTTGAAAATACGCGCGCGCTGAGTGTTGTAAAGCTGCACGCCGTTGCCGCGCTGTGACGAGCCGTATTCGCGCTTGCCGGTGATGGTGTTGTGCTCGATGAGCACATCGTCGGCCTTCTCGATCCACAGGCCGAACAGGTTGTACGTCAAGTCGCAGCTGCGCACCACGGCCCGGTGGGCACCGGGATACAGGTAGATGCCTGCGTTCTGGTGCTTCAGGCTGTCGCCCGAGTCGCGCACGATCAGGCCCTCGATCACCACGTCGGGTGAGGTGACGCGGATGGTATCGCCCTGGTTGCCACCGCTGAGGGTGGGCCGGTCGATGCCGCGCAGCGTGAGCGGCTTGTCGATCAGCAAATTGACCCGGTACATGCCGCGCGCCACCTCGATCACATCACCGGGCGCGGCGGCCTTGACCACGGCGGCCAAATCGTCTCCGGGCCGAACCGCCACGGTGATGGCCCACACCGGGTGCACCAACCCTAGGCACAACAGCGCAGCGACCACCATGCGAGCCAAGGCAGCTTTCATAGGTTCAGCAGACCCAGCGTTTTGAGCGCCAGAAACAACGCCGCGCCGATCAGGAGATTCTTGAAACCCACGTAGCTCAGCATGTCCATCAGGCTGGCTGCGCGGTAGTTGCCACGCCACCAGACACCGTCCTTCACGTAACGTTTACCTGACAGGCGTATCAGCACCTCGTACACGCTCCAGCCAAACCACCAGCCAATAATGGCCCCCGAGGACAAGCTGCCCATTGCAGCCATCGCCCAGGCCACGGTGGCCGCCACCGCCAACGAGAAACCCGCCACCTGCAGTGCACGCTGGCTGCGCCAGCCTTCCGTGCTCCAAGGCCAGATGTGGTCACGTATTTCCAGCACGATCCACTTCAGCTTGGAGTCAGCCGCCATGTGGAAGGGTTTCACGGGCTCGGTCGGCATGCGGGGGTCCGGGCCATTCGCCGCCTTGGCGCTGATCTGCTGGGCAAGGCCAGCGACCGGATGAATAGGAATGAAATAGCCGTTGGCGCCGATCGGCGTGATTTCCAGCCCGTCTTTTTCGCGGCGCTTGCGCTCTTTGGCCAAGGGCGGGCAGCCCTTGGTGTCGGTGTACAGAATCATGCAGTCGAGGCAATGCAGACACTCGCGGTGGTCAATGCGACCATCGGCATCGATGGCCTGGGCGCCGCAGCCCACGGCGCAGGCTTTGCAGCTGTTGCAGTCCTGCTTGCGCTTGAGGCCAAACCAGCGGAAAGTGCTGGGCATCGCCAGCGAGGCACCCAGGGGGCAGATGTACTTGCAGTACGGGCGCTCTATGAAAATCGACACACCGAGGATGGCGGCCACAAACAGCCCATAGGGCCAGGTACGGTTCAGCACACCCACCAGGAACGTGGTCTTGAAGGGTTCGACCTCGGACAGCTTCTCCGCCAGTCCCATTGAGAACATGGATAGCGCGAGCAGGCCGAAGAAGATGGCGTATTTGATCCACTTGAGCCGGTCATGCCATTTCTGAGGCAACTGGGTCTGGAAGCGCTTCAAACCGACAGCCTTGGCGATCTTGTAAATCGCTTCCTGCAGCGAGCCGAACGGGCACATCCAGCCACAGAACAGACCGCGCCCAAACAGGAAGACAGTGACGATGATGAAGATCCAGAACAGGAAAATGAACGGATCGGACAGGAACAGCGACCAGGTCCACTGAAACAGCAGCGCATGGAACCATGTCAGCACCTGCGTGATGGAGGGCTGAGCCATGTAGCCAAAGCCAACCCAGAAAATGCTGATGGCCCAGAAGGTGTACTTGAAACCGTTGACGGGCCACTTGTTCTTATGCGTGGACAGGCGTGTGAGCTTCTCGCGGTAGGCGTACACCGCGGTCACGGCCACCAGCAGCAGCACGAACAGGGCGATCGGGACGGCTTGCGTCGTCCAGACGCGTACCCAGGGAGCGTCTGGCTCCACCACCTTGGGACGTCCGCCTTCGAGCAGGCTGGCGGGCAACCAGTATTTGGACTCGAACACGGCAAAACTGCGATGCCCAGTGGCACGGTCCACCCGGTTACCCAGGAAGGCCAGCTTCCAGGGGTACGCGGCCGAAAAGGCACCCGAGCGGATCACAAAGATGGCCGATTCGCTGTAGCTGGGCGCCCCAGTGGCCTCCAAACCGTAGAGGTTGTAGTAGTCGAGATCGCGGAAGGTGAACGAGTCTGCACCCTGCTTGACCTGCACGCGGTCATAAAGGCCGCCGCGCACGAAACCTGAGCCCTTGAACGATTCCACACCGGCCGTGCGAATGATGAAAAAAGCGCTCTCTTGCGGCTGCAGACGCGAATGCAGATTGTCATAGCCGCGCTCGCCGAGCAGGCTACGCCCCAGATCCGGGTGGTTGAGGTCGCCAAACCAAAGTTCAATGAAGGGATCGGGGCCGCGTGGCAGACCCACCTGCTCAGGTTTGACGAGCAGCCGTTGCACCACCCCCATCTGAACCAGTTGCGCCCAGTCGTACCGCTGACCGGTGGCACCAAAACGGGCACGGTCGCGCACGGTGGGTTCAATGATGCCCGTCTGCCGTGCCACGGCGGCGCCCGACATCATCATCACCTGGTTCTGGGCAATGACGGTCACGGTGGCACCCGAAATGGCGTCCAGACCGATCACGTTTTCTTCAGGACGGGACGGGCCAACCTCGATCAGGTCCTTGACCGACTTGCCCAGGTACTGGTTGTTGAAATTGACCAGAGCAGATTCGGGAATGCCCAGCAGCAGGATGGGCTCAGAATGCTTGATCACCTTCACACCGACAAAAAGCCCCTGCAAATCCATGCCGATCAGCGTCACCACCGGCTTGCCTGAGTAGGCAGGTGTATCGGTGATGTCGGTCGAAAGCATCACATAGCCGAGCAGTTTTTTCTCGGCAGTATTGTTGTCATAGGCCTCCACATACGGTGGCTGCCCCTTGCGTTCAGAGAAATGCCCGGCCCCAGGAAAGACTTCCGCACAGGGCAGCAACGCGCACATATCTTTGGCGGTAGCCAGCTCGGCGGGCAGTTCGGCCTCATAGGCACCCGCCTGAACACGCGTCGCAAACAACGACAGCACCAGAAAAAAAGCGACCCCAAGGATCGCAAACCGTTGGCCTAGCAAAGTCATCACGCTTCCCTGTCAAGGAAGGCAAGGCGCGCTTGCGCCAAGCCTCCCGGTAAACTGCCTGTCAGGCTTCCACAATCATGCGAGAACGCATTTCAAGGTGAAGCGCGTGGCAGAAATGGGTGCAATAGCACCAGAACACACCGGGCTGATCGGCGATGAACGTCACCGAGGCTGTTTCCAACGGATTGACGATGAAGTTGACGTTGTAGTTTGGAATGGCAAACCCGTGCGTCAGGTCTTCGATCTTGTCGAGGTTGGTCAGAATCAGGGTAACCTCGTCGCCCTTCTTCACCTTGAACTCGCGCAGGCTGAAAGCCGGTGCCAGCGACGTCATCTTGACGGTGACCTTCTTGCCGTTACGGAACACGCCCGACTCTTTGGAGTCCTTGATGGCCAGCGGGAAGTCGTCCAGGCTGTACACCTGCTTGGGTTTGACCAGGTCGCGCTTGAAAATGATGAAGTCATGCGGCTCGCCACGCACGGGGTGGTCGGCCAGCAACACCATTTTGTCGCCCGAGATGTCGATGAGCTGTTCGTTCTCGGGGTGCAGTGGGCCCACAGGCAGGAAGCGGTCCTTGGAGAACTTGCAACCCACGGCCAGGTACTTGCCGTCGGCGGCAATGGTTTCGGACTGGGAGGCATTGATGTGGCCCGGCTGGTAGTGCACGTCCAGGCGATCCACCACGTACTTGGCGCTCTTGTCACCCGCGTGGAACTTGATAGCGGCTTCCACGTTCCACTTGACGATCTGGCTGTCCAGGAACAGCGTGGTGTAGGCATTGCCACGGCCGTCAAAGGCCGTGTGCAGCGGGCCCAGGCCGACCTCCACCTCGGCGACGATGGCGTCATCGAGGTTTTCCAGTTTGCCATCGAACCAGTCCAGCACTTTGGCCAATTCAATGGTGGTAACGGTGGGCGAAAGCTTGCCGGCGCAGATGAAGTACTTCTGGTCGGGGCTGGCGTTCACGCCGTGGGGATTTTTCGGCACGCTCACATAGGCTACCAGGGAGGTCTTGGGGTCCTTGTTGGCCTCGTGCGTGCCGTCCACCACGGGCACCTTGGACGCACCGATGGTCTTGAACTTGCCTGCCTTGACGGCTGCCTCAATGCGGGCGACGTTGTAAAACAGGCAGGCATCGCGCTCGGCGGACATCATGTCCTCGTACTTGGCACCCATCTCGGTGTTGTACTGGTTGGTGGCGGCCAGCTTGCCGTCGAACGAGGTGGCCACCAGGTCGCAGTTGCCGTCGATCAGCACTTGCCAACGCACTTCCATGGTCTCGGCGTCCACGCACGAGAACAGCGAGCGGTATTTGGTGTGGTCTTCGATCGGTGCATTGGGCAGAGGAATCGAAAATTCTCCGCCGCAGAACACGCGGGTGGTGTAGTTGATGGCGGCATCCACCGGGTCACGCTTGTCCGGGAAGATGCCGTGAAAGCCCTGCACGTTGGGCAGCTGGGTGATCTTGTCGCAGACAAAGTAGTCCAGGCGGATGCGCGCAATGCGGCTGTTGATCTTGTCGTTGATCCAGGCATAACGGCCGTCGTAGTTGCCGTCTTTGTAGGACGCGTGCGTGTGGTGGGTGTCAGCGACCGTGTAGCGCAGGTTGCCATCGGCCTTTGTGCCCATGACCTTTTTGGATTCGTTCGTGACGCCCCAGCCCACCAGCGCATCGGGTACAAAACAGGGAATTCGGTGAATCTCACGGCCCGATGGCAGGCCCAGAACGCGCATGTCGCCGGTATGGCCACCGCTCCACAGGCCGTAGTAGGTGTCGAGTTCTCCGGGCTTGAGGTGCACATTGGCACCGCCCTTTGCCGCCGGCGCGGCGGGGGCCGCCGGGGTTGTGGCCGGAGCGGCTGCAGGCTTGTCGTTGCAGGCTGCAATGCCTACGGTGAGACCCGCTATCGCAGCGGTATTGATGAAACGGCGTCGGCCCATACCGGCAGTTTCGGGGTTCAGAACTTCTGTTTTGTCGCTCATGGTAGTTACCTCTTTCAGGATTGGCTCAAAAAAAACGGGGGTGCCCGCGCCGGGGGTGGAGCTGCCGTGGCAGCCACGGGATGCACACAAGACAAGGGCAAGGGCTGGCGGGCCAGCGGCTGCAGCACAGGCAAGCGTGTTTTCAATGGGTCTGGTGGCGTCGCATCCAGCAGGCAAAGGGGGCAATCCATGCCCATGGCGCCGTGGTGGACGGGGCCCTCATCGGTATTGACCACGAGCTTGACGCCTCCTGCACCGGAGCAAACGATGTCCATCACCTTGGGCTTGACCAGCGGTGACGCCACCGCCGCGCCCAGACAAAACGCCAACCACGCCAGTACGCACCAGCGCAATCGGGTCGTGGATCTCAGCGTTTTCATGGTTGGTCGTGACAGATGGGTTGAAGCAGTTGTCCCAAAGCATAGGCACGGAAGGCACCTCGCTCCCCCGGCTACCGACCCGTTTCTTATCTCAGATTAAGTTCAGGATGGGTGGCACCGGGAGCCCCCACAGCAGCCCGCAATAATCACTTTCAACCCATCTGCACCACGGCCCGACGCACGCTGCTGCAGCCAAGCATCTGGCGCCTGTGAACCGAGGCGGCGCTTGCGCAGGCTCGTCAGGCCGCCGATTCAATTTCTCAATTGGTAGGAAGTACCCCATGCAAACACACACCTCTGTCATCGCCGTTGCCGCCCTGGCTTTGTTTCTGACCGCCTGCGGCGACAAAAAGCCTGCTGAAACAGCATTGCCAGCCGCAGCTCCTGCTCCGGTCGCTGCCCCTGCCGCCCCGGTGGCCGAGAACGCCGTCGGCAAAAGCGCCTACAACAAAACCTGCGCCCTGTGCCATGCCGCTGGCGTGGCTGGCGCACCCAAGCCCGGCGACAAGGCCGACTGGGGCCCGCGCATTGCCCAAGGCAACGACACGCTGTACAAGCACGCCATCGAGGGCTACACGGGGGCCAAGGGTTTGATGCCAGCGCGAGGCGGCAGCAGCAGCATGTCCGACGAAGACGTCAAAGCCGCCGTCGACCACATGGTTGCCCTGTCACGCTGAACCCGGAGACCGCCGTGCACCGCATGAACCCGCCCCCGGACTTTGGCAGGCGGCGCATGGCCATGGCGCTGCCCTTGCTGGGAAGCACCGCCTGGATTCCGTCTGTCTTCGCATTCACGCCTGCACTGACCGAGCGCAGCCAGCGCACCCTGATGGGCACACAGGTGGACATGGTCGCCCATGGCCCGGACGCCCGGGCGCTCCAAGCCGCCATGGAACAGGCCTGGCGCGAGATGGATCGCCTCGCCGCACTGATGACCCGCTACTGCCCGGGCAGCAGTGTCAGCGCCATCCACCGCGCAGCCGGTGTGCATGCGGTGGCTGTCGCGCCCGAAGTCATGGCCGTGCTCAAGGCAGCCCAGACGCTTGCAGCGAAAACCCACGGTGCCTTCGACACCACCGTGGGTGCGCTCAAGGCGTGGCGTTTTGGCGAAGACCAGGCCACCCTCCCTTCCCCCCAGGAAATCGAAGCGCAACGCCGCCTGGTCGGTTACCGTGGCCTGGTGCTCGATGAGCGCATGGGCACCGCCTACCTGACCCAGCGCGGCATGGCGCTCGACCTGGGCGGCATCGCCAAGCTACCCATCCTGGAGGCTGGCATGCGCACCCTGAAAAGCCATGGGGTGGTCAACGCCATGCTCAATGGCGGTGGCGACGTACTCATTGCGGGGCAGCTCAATGGCCGCGCCTGGCGCGTCGGGCTGCGCGATCCACGCGCGCCCGAACGCATGCTGGGCGTGCTCTCGCTCGAAGGCCAGGCCATCGTGGCCTCGTCGGGCGACTACGAGCGCTACTTTATGGCACAGGGCGCACGGCAGCACCACATTCTGAATCCGGCCACCGGGCGACCCACGCAGGGCCCCCGGGGCGTGAGCCTGCTGGCGCACGACGCCGCCAGTGTGAATGGCCTGGGCACCGCCATCATGGTGCTGGGCAACAAGGGTGCCCGCACGCTGCTCCAGAACCAACCCGGCGTGCAGGCAGTGGTGGTGGAGCGCGACCACAGCGTCTGGCAGACGCGGGGCATGGCAAGCTTGCTGAAGACGGTCTGAGCCAGCTGCGGGTCAACGCCCCCGCCCGCCGTTGCGTGCCAGCTGGGTCCACGCCTGTGTCAACCGCCTGGCCAGGTCTTGCGGCCGGTGCACCAGCACGTAGCCCTGCGCGCCGAACAGCATGGGCAGGTAGTCGTGGCCATCAGGGTCAATGGTCACGCAAAACGGCGTCACGCCGGCTTCGCGTGCTTCCAGGATGGCGTGCCGCGTGTCTTCCAGCCCGTAACGGCCTTCGTATTCGTCCAGGTCGTTGGGCTTGCCATCGGTCAGCAGCAGCAACAGGCGGCAGCTTTGCGGGCAGTGCTGCAGGTGGTGCGTGGCGTGGCGTATGGCCGCACCCATGCGGGTGTAGAAACCCGGCTTGATGGCACCCACCCGGTCGCGGGCAGCGGCGTCCCAGCGGTCGTCCATGCCCTTGATTTTTTGCAACCTCACGTTGTGTCGGCGCACCGAGCTGAAGCCCCATACCGCAAATGGGTCACCCACGGCATGCAGCGCCTCGCCAAACACGTACACCGCATCGCGGATGACGTCGATCACCCGCATGTAGTCGTTGGCATGCGCATCGGTGGACTGCGACAGGTCGGCCAGCAACCAGGTGGCCAGGCTGCGGTGTGTGGCCACCCGGCGCGCGTACACGGCCGGTGTGTCACTGCCGCGATGGTCGGCACCCAGGCTGTCGGCTTGGAGGCTGATCCAGGCGTCGATGTCGATGTCTTCGCCGTTTTCCTGGCCACGTTGCCAACGCGGAGTGTGGCGCATCACCTCCATGCGTCGGCGCATCTGGCGGGCAATCGTGCGCAAAGCGGGCGAAGGCTGGAAGGAGGCGCCTACTCTCGCCTGAGTGGCCTGCACCCGCGCGTGCCCGGGTCGCAACAGGCCACGCTTGAAATCCCATTCAGGGAAAAGCTGTCCCTCGCCCAACGGCAGGTCATCGGCACTGCTGCTGGGCAAATCCAGGTCGAATTTCACGCGTGACGCCAGCGTCTGGCCGTCGGGCGCGATGGACAGGGCGTCCATGTCGTTGGCTGCGGCCTGAGCGTTGCCATCGTCCTCGTCGTCGGTGCTGCGGTTGACGCGCACCATCTCGCTCCAGCTCATCAACGCTTCGGCGCGGAACGGCAGCACCATGGGGGCACGGTCGACCTCGTGTGTGGTGGTGTGGGCACGGCGGCGCTGGGCGTCGGTGACGCTGGGTTTGCGGGCGTTTTCTGTTTGCCGGGGTGGGCTGGCGGAAGCGCTGCCCACTTTGGGCTGCACCGTCGGGCCACACACCCACAACCAGACCGGGGCCACGTCGGCTGGCAGGCACCCGCCCGGCGTGTCAGAGGGCCATTGGCCCGCCAGTGCCACCCGCACGTTGCGTTCGGCCTGCACGCTGGCACGGCCGGGCGTGGCACTGCCTTCGCGCTGCAGCAGGTGTGCAGATTTCAGTTTTTCATAGCGTTCAACAAAGCCTGGGAAAGCGAATAGGGCACTTTTTGTTGATAAAACGTTGCCCAACACCCAGTCAGGGTGAGGTGACCAGTGTGCACCCAGCAACGCCAGCCACAGGTACAAGTCGTGGTTCAGCGCACGGTCGTCGAACACGCTCAGGCTGTCGGGCAAGGCGAGCACGTCGGTATCGCAGGCGGGCAAGGCCGCACGGCCACCTGCGCCGGCCAGGCGGTGCAGCCAGTGCGAGGCGTCGGCCGTGCGCTGCAGGCTGGCAGGTGCCAACCGTACAGTGCCTGCCCCGCCAGCGGCCCGGAACATCAGCCCGATGGTGGCGCGCATGTCGGCCAGGCGCACGGTGGCCGCCGTCGGGGGTGGGGCGATCAGTTTCTCCAGGGCTTCGTGCCACCAACGGCCTACCAGCTCTTCCATCAGGTCTTGTCCTTCTGCTGCTCGGCGTTGCGTTGCTTCAGGGTTTCGCGCAGGGCATCCACACCCACTTTCCAGGTCAGGTTGGGCTGGCGGCCTTGCGCTTGCTGGGTGGTGTCACAGGCTTGCAGGCACTGCCCGCATTGCACACACGAGAACATGCGGCGCTTGATGTTGCGCGGCTTCAGGCGCATGGGGCACTGGCTGTCACAGGCATTGCCGATGCCGTTTTGCTGGGGGAGTTCGCTCTGGCAGGTTTTGCAGTCGCGCGCTTGGCCACGGTCAAAGGCCACCACCAGCGCACGGGGATTGGCCATCCACGCCAGGCTCTGGAACAGACCCACCGCGCAGCCGAAGCGGCAAAACAGGTGGCGCGCCAACGCAAACTCAATGAAGAACACCGCCGTGCCCACCACCAGAAAGCGCGTCTGGTTGGGGGTGAGCGTACCGGTCAGCAGCCCACCCCAGATGGTGGCAGGTGGCAACAAATAGGTCAGCAGCGTGATGGCCCAGGTGAACGCAGCCACCAGACAGCTGATGGCGAACAACGGCCACCAGCCCCGGTTGGGCTGAACCCCTGCACGTGCCACGGGCACGGCATCCCACACACTGAGCTTGCCGCATGCGCGGTGCAGCAGGGTGTTCAGGCTCTCGACCATGGAGAAGTGCGGGCACAGCCACCCGCAATACACCCGTCCATAGCGGTAGGCCACCCACAGAAACCCACCTACCAGCACAACGAGCGGCAACAACGCCCGCCACACGAGGTTCAAACCAGCCTGGGTGGCATCGATCTGACCGGCACGCAAGGCGTCAATGCCCAGCGTCCAGCGCATACCCAGGAACCACAGCTGCGTTTCGTTCAGGTCAAAGCGCAGCAAGTTGAGTGCAGGGGCCAGCAAAAACAACACAAAGAAACCGACCTGCATGCAGCGGCGCAACCGTTGAATGGCGGGCATGGACAGCGCAGACAACAGTGCCATGTTCACCGAGCAGACTGGTCAGGGGAAAGGTGAAGAGGCACTGATGCAACCGGCCTGGCGTCAGACGCCATCACCCATCACGGCCCGCACCACTTCATGCAGACCGCTGGCGGTATCAGGGTCGTCTGTCAGGGCATTGACTACCGCCGTGCGGCATGCCAACAACATGGGCATGCCTGACGCATTCAATCGGGCCGCTGCCACCAGCAAACGGGTGCTGGCGGTTTCTTCCAGATCGTGGTCGGTCAGCGAGCGCAGCGCTTGCGCCAGGCGCACCAGACTGGCAGCCACGGGGTCCGCGACGCCACCCTCTGCCGCCACGATTCGGCACTCCACATCTGGAGTCGGATAACCCATATCCAGCGCCACGAAGCGCTGTCGGGTGCTGGGCTTCAAGCCCTTCAACACGTTTTGATAGCCCGGGTTGTAGGACATGACCAGCATGAAGCCTGGCGCTGCCTGTAGCTGCTCACCTGTGCGCTCGATGGGCAGGGCCCGGCGGTCGTCGGCCAGCGGGTGCAGCACCACGGTGGTGTCTTTGCGAGCCTCTACCACCTCGTCGAGGTAGCAGATAGCGCCGGTGCGCACGGCCCTGGCCAGGGGCCCGTCGGACCAGATGGTTTCGCCGTTCCCGATGAGAAAGCGCCCCACCAGGTCGGCCGCACTCAGGTCGTCATGGCATGACACCGTGACCAGTGGTCGGCCCAGCCGCGACGCCATGTGTTCCACGAAACGGGTTTTTCCACACCCCGTGGGGCCTTTGATGAGCAGCGGCAGTTGGCAACGCCAGGCGTGCTCGAACACTGTGCACTCTTGCGCCTGTTCGGCGTAAAAGGGTGCGGTAGTTGACGCGATCTCTGGCACGGTGGCTGCTGTCAGCTCAGGCACGCTGCAAGTCCAGTTTTCTGCCGTCGGTGTTTTCGTCCCAGGCACCGCCGACGAAGAAACTGCCCAGATATGCCACCAGGCCCAGCAGGAAGCTCACGCCACCGGCCATACGAACCCAGTAGAAGAAGCGCAGTTGATCCTGGGTTTCCATGAACGACATGGCACCGGTGGTGGGTATGCGTTGCAACCACACTTGCAAAATACCTGCGCCAGTCAGGGCCAGGGCCATGACAGCCATGCCCACTGACATGAGCCAGAAGCTCCACATTTCCATACTCTGCGCCGATTGGCTGTTGGCCACACGACCACGCAACCTGGGCATTGCATAGCTGATGATGGCGATGACCACCATCACGTAAGCACCGTAGAACGCCAGGTGGCCGTGAGCCGCCGTGATTTGTGTGCCGTGGGTGTAGTAGTTGACGGGGCTGAGCGTGTGGATAAAGCCCCACACCCCTGCGCCAAGGAAAGCAGTGACCGAACAGCCCACTGCCCAGAGCAGGGCGGCCTGGTTGGGGTGATCCAGGCGGCGACGCTGCACCATGTTGAAGGCAAACACCGTCATCATGAAGAAAGGGATGGGCTCCAAGGCCGAGAAGACGGACCCCACCCACAGCCAGTAGCCCGGCATGCCAATAAAGAAGAAGTGGTGGCCCGTGCCCAAAATGCCGGTGATCAGCGCCATGGCGATGATGACGTACAGCCATTTGTCAATCACCTCACGGTCCACACCGGTGGTCTTGACCAGCACGAAAGCCAGCAATGCCCCCATGATCAGCTCCCACGTACCTTCCACCCACAGGTGAACCACGAACCACCAGTACATTTTGTCGCGCACTAGGTTGTGCGGGTTGACAAAGCTGAAGAGGAACAACAGTGTCAAGCCCCACAAGCCGATCAACAACACCGTGCTGATACTGGTTTTGCGGCCTTTGAGCGCCGTCATGGTGATGTTGAACAGAAAACCCAGCATGACCACCACGATTCCCAATTTGGTCGGTAGGGGCTGCTCCAGGAATTCGCGTCCCATGGTCATGAGCAAGTCGTTGCCAGTGAGCTCTGCCAACTTGGCGTAGGGCACTGCAAGGTAGCCGACGATGGTCAATGCACCGGCCACCAGGAAGGTCCAGAACAAAATCAAGGCCAGCTTGGGGCTGTACAACTCGGTCTCAGCCTCTTCGGGCACCATGTAATAGGCAGCGCCTTGGAAGCCAAACAGCAGCCAGACAATCAGCAGGTTGGTATGCACCATCCGCGCCTGGTTGAACGGTATGTAGGGAAACAGAAAGTCGCCCAGCAGGTATTGAAGACCCAGCGTCAGTCCGAAAACGATCTGGGCAGTAAACAGAACCAGCGCCGCCACAAAGTAGTACTTTGCGACCGACTGCGAGGCATATTTGACGGATTTCACTTGCATGTTGATGTCCTTGTGTGTGCCATGTGGTCGGCTTCAGCCTTCGATGTTGGGCGGCCATTTTTCGGCATCGATCTGGCTTGTCCATTTCAAAAATTCAACCAGATCGTCCAACTGTTGATCGGTGAAATTGAACTGCGGCATCTGGCGCCGCCCCTCGGCGTGCGTGGGTTGCGCTTTCATCCAGACCTTGATGAAGTCGGGCCCACGGCGTGGGTACACGTTGCCCAGTTCGGGGGCAAAGTAGGCGCCCTCGCCCAGCAGCGTGTGGCAGCCGATGCAATTGCGCGTTTCCCACAGTTTTTTACCTGCGATGACGGCCGGGGTGATGGCCTCTGCGTTCGAGCGCTGCGGTATTCGCCGCTCGCTGTCAAAAATAAGCGCAATAAACACGAGGATGAAAAACACACTCCCCCCGTAAAACATGTTGCGGGCCATTTGTTTGGTAAACCCGCTCGACTTGACTTGATTCATATCGCCTCTGCCCGTGGAAAAAATACAGGCAGCAGATTAGGCGGGACGGCCAAATGAATCCTTGAACCTGTTCAAGGGCGCGAACGAAAGTCGCCGATTCCCCTGCTGCGCGGGTTCAACGTTTTCATGCCCTCCTACAATGGGTCGATGTCAGGCCTCCTCCTCCCGCACCCACATGGACATCAGTGAATTCAATATTCCGCGCTTTCTGGCGACGCAGGCGCTGTTCAGCCACCTGTCACCCGATGAGTTGACGCGTGTGGCCGATGGTTGCGTGGTGCGCAGACTGTCGCGCGGAGATACGGTGTTCCGCTACGGCGAGCCGTGCAACGAGTTTCATCTGGTGGTTCTGGGCCAGGTCAAACTGTTTGCCCTGTCGCCCATGGGGCAGGAGAAGGTCATTGAACTTGTCAGCCCGGGCCACAGCTTTGCAGAGGCACTGATGTTCACCGGGAAGCCCTACATCCTGAATGCGCAGGCGCTGACCAGCACGCTGCTGTTGAGCGTGGGCAAACAGGTCATCCTGAACGAGATACACATAGACCCGCGTTTTTGCATGCGCATGCTGGCAGGCATTTCACGTCGGCTACACGGCCTGGTGCGCGACATCGAGTCTGGCGCCTTGCACACCGGTATGCAGCGTGTGATTGGCTACCTGTTGAGGGATGTGCCAGTGGAAGGGGCATTGGGCAACGCTCCCCACAGTGTGTCTCTGCCTGTCAGCAAGGCAACCATTGCATCGCGTCTGTCACTGACACCCGAGTACTTTTCCAAGGTGTTGCACGAGCTGGAGGCCGCTGGGCTGATTGAGATAGACAAGCGCGACATCCTGATCACCGACCCCGCCGCGCTGGGCCAACACGGCATGGCATGACGGCGACACTGAGCCGTGCACGAGCGGGCGATGCGACAGCGGTGGAGGCGGCACCTCCTCTGCGGCTGGCAGGCGACTTGGCCGTGTGGCTGATCATCCTGGCCGAGCTTCTGGCGTTCAGCATCCTGTTCCTGTTGTTTGCGGTCACGCGGCTGCGTCACCCCGAGGTATTTGCTGCATCGCAACCCACACTGGACGCATCGACCGGGCTGGTCAATACCTTGCTGCTCATCACGGGCAGCTGGTTCGTCGCCTGTGCTGTGCGCGCCGCCAGTCATCACCAGCGGCTCGCAACGTTGCGCCACCTGCTGACGGCACAGGCGTGTGGCGCGGTGTTTCTGGTGCTGAAGCTATCGGAATATGCCGACAAAGCCGCCACAGGCATCGATCTGGAAACCAACGTGTTTTACATGTTCTATTTCTTCCTGACTGGTTTTCACTTTCTGCACGTACTGGCCGCCATGGTGTTCCTGGCGTTTCTGTCGATGTCGGTTTGGCGCTGCCAGCAGGTTGCCGACCAGCACCACGCACTGGAATCGGGTGCGGCTTTTTGGCACATGGTGGATTTGCTGTGGATCGTGATGTTCCCACTGGTGTACCTCATCCGATGATCGCGTGTGTTCGGCTCTGGTTGAGCAGCTCCACCAACCGAATCTGGCTGGCTTTGGTGGCCGCCTCGCTGGCCAGCTACACCCTGGGTGGCACAAGGGCAGACAGTGCCTGGTCCACATGGGCAGTTTGGCTGGTGTTCGGCCTGGCACTGACCAAGGGCGTGTGGGTACTGGAGGTATTCATGGGCCTGCGCACAGCGCCTGTGCTGTGGCGGCGCCTGCTGCTGGGCTGGCTGGTGGCCTTGTGCCTTGCGCTGGCTGGACTGAGTTCGATGGGGTAGAGCAAACGGTGCGTGCTCTGCAAGCGAGAATCCACCCACCGCCCGGTGGCCAGTTCAGAGCCGCCTCTGCCCACCCTCCCCTCACCCGGCTCACCCGCATGCAAGAACGAACCGTTCGCACCATTGGTTGGATCGCCTCGTTCGCGGCCATCCTGATGTTTTTCTCGTACATCGACCAGATCCGCCTGAACCTCGATGGACACAAGGGCTCGGTGGTGCAAGCCGTGGCAACCGTCATCAACTGCACCCTCTGGACCACCTATGGCCTTGGCCGACCCGCCAAGGACTGGCCCATCATCATGGCCAACATACCCGGCATTGTGCTGGGGCTGGTCGCCGCCGTGACGGCCTGGTAGTCGGCGGCAAAGCCCTACAGCGCGTGCACCTGCGACAGATCGGGCCGCTCGCACCACTGCGCAAACTCATCGGCCAGGCGCTGGCTCTCGGCCACTGCGGTGTTCCACACCGACATGCGGCCTGCCAGATCGGCCCCGTAGCGGGTGAAGTCGGTCCGGTCGGGCAGCTTGCCATTGGGCAAGGTCTTGACCCAGTCGGGGTTGGGGGCGAGCACCAGCATGCGCGCCAGTGCCGCTGTGCTGCGGTGCCGCCAGGGAAGGCCTTTGTCCAGCCAACCAGGGACCACCGCCTTTTGAAAATGAGGGTACAGCACCAGCCCCATGGTCTTGCTCTGGGCCTGCCCGTGCCCATGTTCCTGCCATTCCCCTGGGGTGTAGTGCAGGTGCAGGTGGTAGTCGGTGATGCCGCCGTCCCAGTAGCAGCCGGATGGCGCCCCCGGGATGCCAGTGACCGGCTCCAGGGCGAAGGGAATGGAGCAACTGGCCTGCAGCGCAGGCATGAAATTGGCCTCGGTCAGGGCCAGGTGGCGGGTGCGAAAGTCGTGCGTGGCAAACGGCAACGCCGCCCCCGGGCTGGAAAACACCACCCGCTCCAACCACATGCCCAAGGACCGTCGGCGGGCGGCGTTGCTGACAAACGCGGCGGCATAGCCCAGGGGCGTGCGCCAGCGGCCGCCCTGGTGCAGCCACCTGCGCCCATGCGCAGTGACGATGTGCAGCCGGTAGCGGGGGTGCGACAGCACCACCGGTACGTGCCCACCATAAAACGCCTGCAAGTTGGCCCCAAAGGTGGCGCTGACGAGGGCAGCGCTCGGGCGCTTGCGCCCAGGCTCAGCGACGTAGTGCTGGGCAATGTAGTCCCGCTCCAGCCGCTCGAAGCCCGCCACCGGTGCCGCCAGGCAGGCAGTGGCCATGCGCCAGGCACCGATGGACGCACCCACCAGATCGACCGGCTGCTGGCTGCGCACCAGCCACTCGCCAAACACAAAACGGTCCAGCCTGCCCAGCACAAGACCCTTGGGGCCACCGGCGGCAGCCGGTATACAGGCCACATGCTCGGGCAGCAGCCCATGGGACCTGAGGTGCGCAAGCGCGGCTGGCCCCGCGTACAGCCGCAGCGCTTTCATGGCAGGTGCGAGTCGCACCGCAGCCTGGGCCCCTGTCCCTCGGGGCTGGCGTGCATGTGGCCCACCACAGCGGCCTGGGCAAAACCGACGCCGTGGAATGCCCGCAGCACGGCGTCGGCCACCTCGGGTGCGCAGCTCACCAGCAGGCCGCCGCTGGTTTGCGGATCGGCCAGCAGGGTGCGTTGCCAGTCGGTGGCGGTTTCGGGCCAGTCCACATCGGCACCGTAGGCAGCCCAGTTGCGGCCCGACGCGCCAGTGGCTACCCCCTCGCGCGCCCACTGCACCGCACTCGGGATGAGCGGCAGCCGCGCCAGGTCCACCTGCGCGCTCAGCTGAGAGCCACGGCAGATCTCCAGCAAGTGTCCCGCCAGACCAAAGCCCGTCACATCGGTCATGGCGTGCACGCCGTCGATCTGCGCCAGCGCCATGCCGACGCGGTTGAGCTGGGTGGTGTGGCGCAGCATCTCGGCATAGCCTGCGGCGTCAAGCCGACCGCTTTTCAGCGCCGCCGACAACACCCCCACACCCAGCGGCTTGCCCAGCACCAGCACATCGCTCGCCTGGGCATCGGCATTGCGGCGCACCCGAAGCGGGTGCACCAGACCCAGGCCCACCAGGCCGTAGATGGGTTCGAGCACATCGATGCTGTGGCCACCAGCGATGGGAATACCCGCCTCGCGGCACACAGCCGCACCCCCTTCGAGCACGCGGCCAATCACCTCCGGCGGCAGCTTGGCAATGGGCATGCCGACGATCGCCAGCGCCAGGATGGGCGTCCCGCCCATGGCATAGATGTCGGACAGCGCGTTGGTGGCGGCAATGCGGCCAAAGTCGTAGGGATCGTCCACGATGGGGGTGAAGAAATCGGTGGTGGCCACCAGCGCCTGATGCTCGTTCAGGCGGTAAACGGCGGCATCGTCGGCGGTCTCGGTGCCCACCAGCAACTCGGGGGGCACCAGCCCCTGCGGCGCACGCGCCAGGATCTCTCGCAGCAAGCCCGGTGCAATCTTGCAGCCGCACCCGCCACCGTGGGCGAACTGGGTGAGCTTGATGGTTTCTGTGATCACAGGTGTGGCCTCGGTCATGGTCATGGTCATGGTCACGCAGTGTCAGAGGGCCGCACGGGCAAACTGCAAGGCTGGGATGTGGTCGCCCGAAATGGCGTCGGGGTCCACGCCCAGGGCCACACCCACCGCGTCGGGGTAAGAGGCGATGCGGTCGCTGATGTGGATGTCCGAAAACTCCACCCTCGCACGCCACGCGGCGAGGTGCACCACGGCGGCAATCGGCTCAATGACGCTGCCGTCAAACGGGGCCAGGTGGGTCTCCAGGCCAACAACCATCCGTTTGGGAAAGCGCCACTGGTCGGCCAGCTTGGCACCCACTGCGGCGTAGTGGTAGCCCAGTTGAGCCTCTTCGACGCGGGCACGGCGCAGGTCAAAAGGCGACACCTTGGCATCCATCTCGGCCATGACGCCGGGCATGCCCACGTGCATGACCAGCTCGCCAATGCCGTGGATAAGTCCCACGGTGTACACCGCGCTGTCGTCCACGCCCAACGGAGCGGCCACGTAGCGGGCCAGGTTGGCCGTGGTGAGGCTGTAGCGCCAGAACTGCTCCAGGTCCATGCCGGGTGTGTTGCTGAAGCCGTCTTGAAGCAGCGCCGCCAGGGCCATGGCCCTGACCTTGACCAGCCCGAGCATGGCAATGGCATCACGCGGGTGCTTCACCGGGCGCAGCAGGCCAAAAAACGCCGAATTGGCCTGGCGCATGATTTTGGCGGTGAGCACCGGGTCGGTCTCAATCAGGTCGGCCAGGGAGTCCAGATCGGCATCCGGGTCGTCCAGCGTCTGGATCAGTCGGCTCGCCACCGAGGGAGCCGCGGGCAAGGCCTTGGGTTGGGCCAGCAGTTCGTCAAGGGTCATGTTGCGCGCGGGCTCCGCCATCAGTCGATGAATGCAGCCAGGTCGCCCTGGCTGGTCCAGGCGGCGGGGTCTTTGGCCAGCACGCTGTCCAGGTCAAGTCCCATCACCAGGCCCACCATGTCAGGGTAGGTGGCGGCCATGCCGTTGGCATCCAGCTGCACCTCCTGTGCGCGGGCCCGCCAGACGGCCATGTGCAGAACGCCCGCCAGCATCTCGTAGTGTTCCCCCTCGAAAGGGGCATGCAGGTACTGCAGCGAGCGCACGATGGGGTCGGGAAAGTTCCATTTGGAGGCAAACGCCGCGCTCACGTCCGAGTAGGTGTAGCCCAGCGCACTGAACTCGGCCTGGGGCCGGTCCAAGGCCAGTGGGGGCACCGAAAAGTCTATGCGCCGCATCTCGTCGGGCATGCCCATGTGCATGACCAAATCCCCCAGGCTGTGCACCAGCCCGGCGGTAAAGGCCAGCCCCGCGTCCTGCTTGACCACAGGGGCCAACGAGCGGGCCATGGTGGCCACATTCAGGCTATATCGCCAGAACTGGGCCAGATCCACCCCCTCCACCTTGCGAAACGCGCTGCCCAGTGCTGCGCCCATCACCATGGTGCGCACATGGTTCAGGCCAAGCACCACCGCAGCCTCTTGCACGCTGGCCACCTGGCGCTGCAGGTTAAAAAAGCTGGAATTGGCCAGCCGCAGGGCCCGGGTGGTGAGCGCGGGGTCGGACGACAGCAGCGAGCCGATGCGGCGCAGGTCGGGGTCGTCCTGGTCCAGCTCGGTCATGAGGCTGGCCACTGCCTCGGGAATGCTGGGCAACGCCCGGGGATGGTCGATCAGGTCCTGAAATTGCATGTCAGGGGCTCAGTCAAGGGTGGGTGGAAACAACAGGCTTGCACGTTACCTGAAAAAAACCGGGCAATGGCACATTGGGCGGCTATCACCACCCCGATCAGCGCCATGTCTTGATCTGCTGCAACTTGGCAAAGGCCGACGCCATGGCCGACGGTGCAGCAGGGCGGCCATCCGCACGGCCAGCACCAGCCGCGCTGCCCCCGCCGCGCGAGGCGCGGCCGGCGGGCTCAAACCGGTTGTCACCCGGCGCACGGCCACCAGCGGTGCCGTCTTTACGGGCGGGGGCAGCATCGAGCTTCATGCTCAACCCAATGCGCTTGCGCACCACGTCCACCTCCATGACCTTGACCCTGACGATGTCGCCGGTCTTGACCACCTCGCGCGCATCGGTCACAAACTTGTGGCTGAGCTGGCTCACGTGCACCAGACCGTCCTGGTGCACGCCCAGGTCGATGAAGGCGCCAAACTGCGCCACGTTGCTGACCGTTCCCTCCAGAACCATGCCTTCTTTCAGGTCTTTGATGTCTTCCACGCCGTCGTTGAAGCGGGCCACCTTGAAGTCGGGGCGGGGATCTCGACCAGGCTTTTCCAGCTCGGTGATCACGTCTTTGACGGTGATGAGGCCGAACCTGTCACTGGCCAGCAGCTCCGGGCGCAGGGTGTTGAGCACATCGCTGCGGCCCATGACCTCGGTGATGGGCTTGGCGGTGGTGGCCAGAATCTGCTCGACCAACGGGTAGGTTTCGGGATGCACGCCCGTCATGTCCAACGGGTTGTTGCCGCCACGGATGCGCAAAAAACCCGCGCTTTGCTCAAAGGTCTTGGCACCCAGACCGGTGACCTCCAGCAACTGCTGGCGGGTCTTGAAGGCCCCATGGGCCTCGCGCCAGCGCACCACCGCCTTGGCCACACCTCTGGACAGGCCGGACACCCGCTCCAGCAGCGGGGTGCTGGCGGTGTTGAGGTCCACACCCACGGCATTCACGCAGTCTTCGACCACGGCCTCCAGGGTGCGGGCGAGTTCGGCCTGGTTCACATCGTGCTGGTACTGGCCCACACCGATGCTTTTGGGATCTATCTTCACCAGCTCGGCCAGCGGGTCTTGCAGGCGGCGGGCAATGCTGGCCGCGCCGCGCAGGCTCACGTCCACATCGGGCATCTCCTGGGACGCATATTCGCTGGCGCTGTACACCGACGCGCCCGCCTCACTCACCACCACCTTTTGCATGGCATGGCAGGGGTGGCCGGACTGGGTGCCTTTGGCCATGAGCTTGATGAGGTCGGCGGCGAGCCTGTCTGTCTCGCGGCTGGCGGTGCCGTTGCCGATGGCCACCAGGTTCACACCGTGTTGTTCGCACAGCTTGGCCAGGGTGTACAGCGAGCCATCCCAGTCCCGCCGGGGCTCGTGCGGATACACCGTGGATGTGGCCACCAGCTTGCCGGTGGCATCGACCACCGCCACCTTCACGCCGGTGCGGATGCCGGGGTCCAGCCCCATCACGGTTTTCGGCCCGGCAGGGGCAGCCAGCAGCAGGTCGCGCAGGTTGTCGGCAAACACCTTGATGGCGGTGGCCTCTGCGGCCTCGCGCAGGCGGCTGAACAGGTCGCGCTCGGTGGACAGGCTGAGCTTGACGCGCCACGCCCAGGCCACGCATTTGCGCAGCAGGTCGTCCGCCGCCCTGCCCTGGTGCCGCCAACCAAGGTACTGAGCTATTTTCCCCTCGGCCATGGAGGGCACAACCACCGTTCTTTTTGTGGTAGCTGACTTTCCTTGCGTATCAAGCGGTAATGGCACTTTTTGTTCGGAATTTGATCCGTGCGCCTGTGCAGCACCACCCAAAGCGCTGGCCGAAGCGGCCACACCAGCGGCGTCGGGGGCCAGCAGCTTGACGTCCAGCACCTCCAGCGCCCGACCACGAAAGACCGCCAGCGCCCGGTGTGAGGGCACGCGGGCCAGGGGCTCGCTGTAGTCAAAGTAGTCGCGGAACTTGGCCACCTCGGGGTCGGCCTCGTTCTTGCCGCTGGCCAGGCTGCTGCACAGCTGGCCGTCGTGCCACAGCCACTCGCGCAGCTGCTGCACCAGCACCGCGTCTTCGGCCCAGCGCTCGGAGAGGATGTCTCGCACCCCGTCCAGCACCGCCAGCGGGGTGGAAAAATCGGTGCCTTCGGGGTCGCCCACGGGGCGCACAAAGGCCTGAGCCTGGGCCAGTGGCTCCAGGGTGGGGTCGGCCAACAGGCGATCGGCCAGGGGCTCAATGCCGGCCTCGCGGGCCATCATGCCTTTGGTGCGGCGCTTCGGCTTATAGGGCAGGTACAGGTCTTCCAGCTCCTGCTTGGTGGGTGCGGCTTCAATGGCCGCCCGCAGCGCGGGGGTGAGCTTGCCCTGCTCCTCTATGCTTTTCAGGATGGTGGCGCGGCGGTCTTGCAGCTCGCGAAGGTAGGACAGACGGGCCTCGATTTCGCGCATCTGGATGTCGTCGAGGCCGCCGGTGGCCTCTTTGCGGTAGCGGGAAATGAAGGGCACGGTGGCCCCACCGTCCAACAGCTCCACGGCTGCGCGCACCTGGTGCACCCCAACCCGGATTTCTTGCGCGATTTGCGCGGTAATTTCTTGCATGTGCCTGGGGGCGGCTGTGGCCCGTGTTCAACAAAGCGGGCGAGTTTGCCACAGGGGGCAGCGGCCGGTTTCTGTGTGCTGGCCACAGCGTGTCGTCGATGAACGGCGATGGTGCGCTGTCAACCAGCTTGTATGTACAAGCCAGATGGGTTCAAACACAACATGCAAGAAAACGTGTTCGACGCGCCACCCGCACCGCCACCCACCCAACCCAAGAACCGTCCACCACGGCGCTGGCGGGGCTGGCCGACAAGCGCAGGGATGTGCGCCGTTGTCGGCGCGGGCGCCGGCAGAGGGATTGGCGGCGGCGTCCTGAAGAATTCCAGCGTTTGCGCTGATTCAAGCCGAGCGAGCTTGCGTTCAGCCAGGGCAAGACCAGCTCAACCCGCGCGCAGCGCTGCCTTAAGCCCTTGCCCAATCTCTGGCCGTTCGGCAAACGGATCGGCCGGGTTGGTGCCAGCCACGATGGCGTCAAAGCGCAGGCGGGCGTTGCCAAGTGCCTTGGGGTGGCTGTAGATATAGAACTGGTCGGTGCGCATGGCCTGGAACACCATCGCTGCCACCTCGGCGGCGGTGGTCTTGCCGGCACCCACAGCCTTGTCGCTCATGGCCTGGCCGATGAGTTGGCTCTGCGTGGGTTGTTCGTGGGCCAACCTGGCTGGCCTGTTGCGGTGGCTCTGGCTGATGCCAGTGGGCACGAAGTAGGGGCACAACACACTGGCACTCACCTGATCGCTCACCAGCTTCAGGTCCTGGTAGAGCGTTTCAGTCAGGCTCACCACGGCGTGTTTGCTCACGTTGTAAATGCCCATGTTGGGGGGGGTGAGCAACCCGGCCATGCTGGCGGTGTTGACGATGTGACCGCGGTAGGTCGGGTCGGCCTGGGCAGCGGCCAGCATCATGGGGGTGAACAGGCGCACACCGTGGATGACGCCCCACAGGTTGACGCCCAGCACCCATTCCCAGTCGCTGACGGAGTTTTCCCAGATCAAGCCCCCCGAGCCCACACCGGCGTTGTTGAACACAAAGTGCGGCGCACCAAAGCGCTGCTGCACCTCGCTGGCCAGTGCTTGCATCTGCTCGGCGTTGGACACATCCACCCGCCGCGCCAGCACCTGTGCACCTGCGGCCACCATGTCGGCAGCGGCGCGGTCCAGGGCGTCTTGCTGCACATCCACCAGCACCAGGTTCATGCCCAGGCTGGCGCCAATGCGGGCGCATTCGAGGCCAAAGCCCGATCCGGCGCCAGTCAGTACGGCGGTTGTGTGGCTGAAGTCTTGCAACATGTGTCTCTCCTGAGGTGGCTGGGGTGTTCAACGGCGCAGCATCTCGACGTGGGCGATGCCGTCTTCCATGTAGTCTGGGCTGTCGGTCACGAAACCGTGCTGGCTGTAAAACGCCTGCAAATGCGCCTGCGCCCCAATGCGGATGGGCTGCGGCCCCCACAGGGCACACAGCTGCTGGCAGGCCTGCGCCATGACGGCGTGGCCCAGCGCGCGGCCACGCGCGGCAGACGATGTGACCACCCGGCCAATGCTGGCCTCTGGGAACTTCAGCCCGGCAGGCACCAGGCGGGCATAGGCCAGGGTCGCTCCGGTGGCGTCGGTGCCCAGCAGGTGGTGGCAGGCGGCATCGGCACCGTCCAGGTCCTGAAACGCACAGGCCTGCTCCACCACAAACACCTCGGCCCGCAGTTGTAGGGCGGCGTACAGGTGCTGAAGGCTCAGCCCCTCAAACGGCAGGCACAGCCAACTCAGCGTTGGCAGCGCCTGGTGGATCGTGGGCGTAACCACTGCCGGGCAGTGGTCGGTACCAAGGCCACCCATCACACCAGCTTGACCAGCTGCTTGCCAAAGTTTTTGCCTTTCAGCAGCCCGATGAAGGCCTCGGGCGCAGCCGCCAGGCCCTCGGCCACGGTCTCGCGGGGGCGCAGCTTGCCGGTGGCCACCAGGGTGCCCAGCTCGGTCAGGGCCTCGGGCCAGACCTCCATGTGCTCGCTGACGATGAAGCCTTCCACCCGCATGCGGTTAACCAGAATGAGCGCGGGGTTGACCATGGGCAGCGGCTCGCCGTTGTAGCCGGCAATCATTCCGCACACCGCAATGCGGGCAAATGCGTTGGTGCGCAGCATCACTGCGTCCAGCACCATACCGCCCACGTTCTCAAAGTGGCCGTCGATGCCGTCGGGGCAGGCAGCTTTCAGGGCTTTGGACAGGCTGACGTAATCGGTGTGCTGCTTGTAGTCCACGCAGGCATCAAAGCCCAGTTCGTTGACGGCATAGGCACATTTGTCGGGACCACCGGCAATGCCGACCACCCGGCAGCCACGGGCCTTGGCCAGTGCGCCAAAGGCGCTGCCCACCGCACCGGTGGCGGCACTCACCACCACGGTGTCGCCAGCTTTGGGGTTGATGATCTTGACCAGGCCATACCAGGCCGTCACGCCGGGCATGCCCACCGCACCCAGGTAGTGGCTCAGCGGCACATGCGCGGTGCTGACCTTGCGCAGCATGCCGGGTGCGTTGCCATCGACCACGCTGTACAGCTGCCAGCCGCCCATGCCCACGACGGTGTCGCCTGCGGCGAACTTGGGGTGGCGGCTGTCGACCACCTCACCGGCGGTGCCGCCAATCATGACCTCACCCAGCGGCTGCGCGGCAGCGTAGCTTTTGCCCTCGTTCATGCGCCCACGCATGTAGGGGTCCAGGCTGAGGTAGTGGTGGCGCACCAGCACCTGGCCGTCGGCCAGGGCTGGCACATCGGTCGTGACTAGCCTGAAGTTATCGGCAGACGCCTCACCCTGAGGGCGGTTGTCAAGGACGATTTGCTGGTTCTGGTGCATGGTGTGTACTCGGTGTATGGAAATGAACAACAAAAAATCTGTAGCTGACTATGATTACATAGTAAGCTCTAAAGGCCAAAAAGATTAAAAAAGTACCACCCATCGGCGGGGTCGTTCAGTCTGTGGGTATGGGGCCCAGGCCTGTGCCGCCTGCCGCCGGGCCGCTGTCCATGGCACGACCCGCCTCGCCGGGCGTCGCGGGAAGTGCCACGCTGTTGAGGGCGTGCACGCCACGCCCACCGGTGGGCAGGCGGCGCACGTACTTGAAGGTGCCGGTGGCGTGGGCGCACAGCTTGCCCTGGGCATCCACCACCCGCCCCTCGGTGAAGGCCATGGTGGCGGTGCGGTGCAGCAAACGGCCGGTGGCCAGCAGCGGCCCCGGTTCGCGCCTGGCGGCGGCCATGAAGCTGGTTTTCATCTCGATGGTGACCACGCCCATGTCGGCCTCTGGCCCCACCAGCACGCTGCGGGCGGCGTGCGCCATGGCCACGTCCAACAGCGTCATGCTGGCGCCACCGTGCACCACATTGAAAGAATTGAGGTGCTCGGGCGCTGCGGCAAAGCGAATCTCGGCCTCGCCGCCTTCCATGCGCAGCAGCTCAAAGCCCAGGTGGGCCACGAAGGGAATGTGTACCGAAAATTCCATGGGGTGCACCGGGTTGCTCAGCCGCCAATCAGGGCACTCACGCCACCGTCCACCGCCACCGCCTGGCCAGTGATGTGTTTGCCAGCGTCGCTGGCCAGCAACACAGTCAGGCCTTTCAGGTCTTCGTCGTCCCCCAGGCGGCGCAAGGGGGCGTGGGCGGCCAGCTGCTCTTCGCCCAGGCGGGCCAGGGTGCCCGCCGTCATTTTGCTGGGGAAGAACCCAGGACACACGGCGTTGACACGGATACCGTGCACACCCCACTCGCACGCCAGTGCCCGTGTGAAGTTGATGACCGCCGCCTTGGACGTGTTGTACGCAATGGTCTGCATGCCCGATGGGTTGCCGCCCAGCCCGGCAATGCTGGCCACATTGATGATGCGTCCGCCGCGCGCGCGGCTGTGGCCCGCTGGCACCACCAGCATGCTGCGCTTGGCCACCTGCTGGCACAGCAAAAAGTAGCCCCGCACGTTCAGGTTCATCACCTTGTCCCACGCGGCCACGGGGTGGTCCTGGGCAGGAGCGCCCCAGGTGGCCCCGGCGTTGTTCACCAGAATGTCGATATGGCCCACCCGCTGCAGGGTTTCGTCCACCAGGTGGGTGATGCTGGCCTCGTCGGCGCAGTCGGCCGCCACCCATCGGGCGTCCAGGCCCGCGTCCTGCAGCTCGGCGGTGGCCTCCTCCAGGTCAGCGGCTTTGCGGGAGCTGAGCACGAGGCGGGCACCGGCTTCGCCCAGGGCTCGCGCCATTTGCAGGCCCAGGCCACGGGAGCCACCGGTGACCAAAGCGGTTTGGCCTGAGAGATCGAACAGCTGCTGAACGGTGCGGGTCATGGGAGGCTTTCCGGCGTGTGCCAACGAAACATGCGGGGAGCCTGTGAGGCTGCGAGCGGCGCATTGTGGAGTGCCCACAGGGACAAGGCTTGTCTCTTGGGTGATTGATCAGGGAAAGCACCAAGGCGCACCACAGTGCCCAACGCCCGCCCAAGGAGGATTACCATCCGGCGATGAGTGCGAAACGAATCACCGCCAGCTTTTTGGCCTTCGGTATCGGCTGGATTCTGCTGTCCGACTGGATTCTGGAGCTGATGGTGGCCGATGCCGCAGGGCGCTCTTCCATCCAATCGGCAAAAGGCATTGTGTTTGTGCTGCTGAGCGCAGCACTGGTGTACGCCCTGGTGCGGGCGCGGGAGGTCACGCAGGCCCGGCTGGAGCGCGAGACCGAGCACGAGCGCGACCGCATCGCCCACATACTGGAAGTAAGCCCTGCGGTGATCTACACCCTGGCCCCTCCACCCGGAGCGCCCGCATCGGCCGACCACTGGAGCTGGCGGGTGGACTTTCTGGGTCCCAACGTGGCCGCACTCACCGGCTTCACCGCCGACGAGTGGCGCAGCACCCCAAACCTGTGGCACAGCCGCATACACCCGGACGACCTGCCCGAGGTCATGGCCACACAGCGCCGCCTGCAAGAAGAAGGGCATGTCGGCCACGAGTACCGCTTCCTCCAGGCCAACGGCAGCATCCGCTGGCTACACGACGACGTGGTGCTGGTGCGCGATGCGTACCAACAGCCCTGCCAGCTCATCGGCGCATGGCTGGATGTGACCGACCGCAAGCTGGCCGAGCTGGCCACGCTGGAGGCCGAGCGCCGCTTTCGCCGCCTGTACGACGCCAACCCATTGCCCATGTGGGTGGTGGACGCCAGCACCCAGCGTTTTGTCTCGGTGAACCAGGCCGCGCTTCGCGCATACGGGCACACCGAGGCCGATTTTTTGGACCTGACCCTGACCGACCTGGCACCCGACCACCCGTCTGGCGTGGCCCTGCCCGCTGCCCGCCAGCAGCAGCGGCACCGCCACCGCGACGGCTCGCCATTTTGGGTGGAACTGGTGAGCCATCCGGTGGAGCTGGACGGGCGGGCGTGCCATCTGTTGCTGGCCCAGGACATCAGCGACCGATTGCAGGCGCAGGCCCACGAGCGGCTGATTGCCAAAGTGTTCGATGCCAGCCAGGAGGGCATCTTCATCACCGATGCACGGGGGCACTTTGAATCGGTGAACGCCTCGTTCACCCGCATCACCGGCTACGACATGGACAGCCTGCACGGCCAAACCCCTGCGCTGCTCAAGTCCGGCCGCCACGATGAAAGCTTTTACCGCCACCTCTGGCACGCACTGGCCACCGATCGGCGCTGGGAAGGCGAAATCTGGAACGCCCGGCGCAGCGGGGAGGTGTATCCGGCCTGGCTCAGCATCAGCGCCATTGCCGATGAGCAGCAGTCGGTGGTGCAGTACCTGGGCATCTTCACCGAAACCTCCAGCCGCAAAGATGCCGAGGCCCGCATCCAGCGCCTGGTGAACTACGACAACCTGACCAACCTGCCCAACCGCGCCCTGCTCAACGACCGGGCCCGCGTAGCCCTGGCTGCAGCCGCCCAGAGCCAGTCCCCGGTGGCGGTGATGCAGCTCAATGTGGACCACTTCAAAAATATCAACGAGCTGTTTGGCCACGATGCGGGCGATGCGGTGCTGGTGGCATTGGCCCAGCGGCTGCAGGCCGAGCTCAAGCACTCCGACACCGTTTCGCGCCTGGGAGGCGACAACTTCATCCTGCTGCTGCCCGATACCTCGGCCCTGGAGGCCGGGAAAATCGCCCTGCGCCTGGTCGCTGCGCTGGGCCAGCCGCTGATGGTGGGGGAGCAACCGGTGCGCATCACCGCCAGCATGGGGGTGGCGGTGTTTCCGGACAACGGTACGCAGTGGACACAGCTCACCCAAGCCGCCGAAACCGCGGTCAACCAGGCCAAGCGGGAGGGCCGCAACGGGGTGAGCTTTTTCTCCAGCAGCGTGTTCGAGGAGCTGCAACACACCCTGGCCGTGGGCCAGGACCTGCAGTACGCCGTGGAGCGCCAGCAGCTGGTGCTGCACTACCAACCCCAGGTCCATGCCACCACCGGGCAGGTGGTGGGCGTAGAGGCACTGGTGCGCTGGCAGCACCCGGAGTGGGGGCTGGTGCCCCCAGTGCGCTTCATTGGGGTGGCAGAAAAGGCGGGACTGATTCGCGGCATTGGCGATTGGGTGCTGCAGCAGGCCCTGGCCGACAGCGCCCAATGGCAAGCCACCGGCCTGCCCGCTGTACCGGTGGCCGTGAACCTGTCCATGGCCCAGTTCCGCGACGCGCAACTGCTGGACAAGGTGCGCCAGGCCCTGGCCCACGCCGGGGTAAAGCCGGGCATGCTTGAGCTGGAGCTGACAGAAAGCATTGCCATGGAGGACTCGGAGTTCACCATCGCCACCATTGGCGCACTCAAGCAGCTGGGCGTGCTGCTGTCCATTGACGACTTTGGCACCGGCTACTCGTCGCTGAGCTACCTCAAACGCTTCGCGGTGGACAAACTCAAGGTGGACAAGTCTTTTGTCGACGGCCTGGGCCAGCACACCGATGACGAAGCCATTGCCATTGCGGTGATTCAACTTGCCCGCAGCCTGGGCCTCAAGACGATTGCCGAGGGGGTGGAGACCGAGGCGCAGGCGGCGTTTTTGCGCAGCCACGGCTGTGACGAGTTCCAGGGCTACCTCTTCAGCCGCCCCTTGCCTGCAGCAGAACTGGCCACTTGGCTGGCCAGTTGGCGGCCCACCTCACAGGGCGCAACGACCCCTGTCACTACCCGCCCCGCCTGATCTGGCCCCTGCTGCGTCAGAAGGCTGCCTCGGGCAAGTCAGCGCAAAGCATGTCGGCACGGCTGACCACCCCCAGCCAGGCGGGCACCTTGGGCAGTTCATAGTGGTAAAAATAGGCTCCTGCGCACGTCCTGCCTAGGTTCTCAGCTATCAGAAGCTCTGGATCGTTGCGGTAAACGGCGCACGCCACATCCAACCACACCCACGCCAGCACCGTGTGCCCGAAAGCCTGCAGGTAGGGCACGGCATTGGCCAGCGCCCGCTGGGCCTGTCCGCTGGCCCATGCCGCCTGGGTGGCTTCGCCCACCTGGCACCAGGAGCGCGCAAGGGCCTGGGCCTGCGCCACCATCTCCTGCCCGTGGGAAGCGGGCAAGGTGGGGGCCAACGCCTGGGCGGCCTGTACCGTGGTGGCAATCCGCTCACCCAGCAACTGCAGGCCCCTGCCCTCTTCCATCAGCACCTTGCGGCCCAGCAGATCCATGGCCTGAATGCCGTGGGTGCCTTCGTGGATCATGTTCAGCCGGTTGTCGCGCCAGTACTGCTCCACCGGGAAGTCGCGCGTGTAGCCGTAGCCGCCATGCACCTGAATGGCCAGGCTGTTGGCCTCCAGGCACCACTCGCTGGGCCAGCTTTTGGCAATCGGCGTGAGCACCTCCAGCAGCAAGCGGGCCTGGTCGGCGGCGTCGGGCGCGCCGGTGTGCTGCTCGTCCACCAGGCGGGCGCAGTACAGCTCAAGGGCCAGCGCACCTTCGCAGTAGCTCTTTTGCGCGAGCAGCATGCGCTTGACATCGGCGTGTTCAATGATGCGCACCTGCGGCTGGGCAGGGTCTTTGCCGCCAGGCCCCATGGGTCGGCCCTGCGGTCGTTGTTTGGCATAGGCCAGTGCTGCGTCGTAGCCCGCCATGCCCAGCATGGTGGCGGCCATGCCCACCCCAATCCGGGCCTCGTTCATCATGTGGAACATGCACTGCAGACCCTTGCCAGGCTGCCCCACCAGGTAGCCCACCGCACCGGCACCCTGCCCGTCCAGCCCAGCGCCACAGGCCACGCCCGCCTGGCCAGGCCGCACCGGAAACTGGCCTTCGCCAAAGTTCAGCAGCGTGTTGGTGGTGCCGCGCCAGCCGCATTTGTGGTTGAGGCCCGCCAGCACCACGTCGTTGCGCGAGCCAGTCAGCCTGCCGTCTGCACCGACCAGGCGCTTGGGCACCACAAACAGGGAAATGCCCTTCACCCCCGGCACCAGCAGCCCCTGGTCGTCGGCAATCTTGGCCAGCACCAGGTGCACGATGTTGTCGGTCAGCTCGTGCTCACCAGCCGAAATCCACATTTTGTGGCCGCGCAACCGGTAACGCGGACCCAGCGGGTCGGCCACGAAGCCGTCACCGTCGGGGACTGCGCGCGTGGTCACGTCGCTGAGCGATGAGCCAGCCTGAGGCTCACTCAGGCACATGGTGCCCGACCATTCGCCGGCAAACTCCTTCGCAGCAAACACCCGCTGCTGCGCGGGCGTGCCGTGCACCATGAGCAAGTTGGCGTTGCCCGTGGTCAGCATGCCGCTGCCAATGCTGACCGAGGCATGGGCAAAAAACGCATTGGCCGCCGCCTCAATGGTGTAGGGCAACTGCATGCCGCCCACCTCGGCGTCTTGCGCCGCGCCGAGCATGCCGCTTTGGGCGTAGGCGGCATGCGCGGCGTGGGTGGCCTCGGGCAGCACCACGCGCAGCGCACCATCCGGGCCCACCTCGGTGCGCGGCTCCTGCGTGTCCACAAGGCGGTTGTAAGGAGCGAACCTGTCCCGAGCAATGCGTTCGCAGGTGTCCAGCACGGCACCAAAAGTCTCGGCGCTGTGCTCGGCAAAGCGTGGGCGTGCGCTCAGAGCAGGGGCGTCGAGCCAGTCCAGCAACAAAAAATCCAGGGTGGTGCGAAGCGTCATGAACTTTTCTCAATAAAAAATGCCTTTTGCGCTCGCTAATATTCAATAGTTTGCTACAAACTATATAAACGCAAGCACAGTGCCTCCAGTGTGGCGCAAGCTGCCCACCTGGAAAAGAGTGGTCGCCCGGGTGGGCCACCCGTTCACGTCACCCGTGGGACACGGCGGCGTCGGGCAATGGGGCCAGCGGGGTGCCTGCCGTGGTGCGGCGGCTGTGTTTGTCGGCATACATGGCGTCGTCGGCGCTGCGAAACAGCTGCTCGGCGTTGGTGCCATCCTCCGGGTAACGCGCCACCCCGATGCTGGGCCTGAGGTGCAGCCGGTGCTCGCCCAGCACAAAGGGCCGCTCGAACTCTTCCTGAATTTTGCGGGTCACCACCTCGTTGCCATCTGACCTGATTGGCGACTCCAGCAGCACCACAAACTCGTCGCCGCTCATACGGGCCACGGTGTCGGACCCCCGCACACAGGCCTGGAGGCGGCGCGCAAAGTCCCGCAGCAGCGCGTCTCCCACTGCATGCCCGTAGGTATCGTTGACCTGCTTGAAGTGGTCCAGGTCGAGGTACAACAGGCACAGCGAGCGGTCCTCGCGCCTCACCCGGGCGATGGCAGTGCGCATGCGGTCTTCGAGGCAAGCCCGGTTGGGCAAGTCGGTCAGCGCGTCGAACATGGCCAGGTGCTGCAAGCGGTCATAGAGCCGTTTGCGCTCGATCACCGAGGCAATTTGGGTGGCCATGTACTGGAACAGCTCGGTATCGGCCGAGGTGTAGGCCGCATCGGCCAGCTGGCGCTCCAGCATCACCGTGCCAATGAGCCCCTGCTGGGTGTGCAGCGGCATACCCATCCAGGACACCGACGCATCGCCGCGCACCAGGGGCCGCATGGGCGAACGCGCCACGCGGTCCAACGAGGGGTGGGCTGACACGGGTGGTGGTGGCGCTTGTGCCGGTACCGGTGTTGGAACCTCCAACTGCGCACGGGCGTGATCCAGCACCTCCACACAAAAAGCGAGCTGCACGCTTTGCTGCGGGTGATCGGTGCTTTTCTCAACCTCCTGCCCCGTGCAACGGGTCAGGGACAGTTGCCCACCGTCGCCCAACAGTGCCACCACCAGCCCGCGGTGCGGCAACAGGGAATGGGTGATGCGGTGAACATCGACCAGCAGCGACTCCATGTCGGCCGCTGTGTGTGCCGCTTCCGAAATGCCATAGGTGGCCATCTGCAAAGCCTCGGCCCGCTTGCGCTGGGTGACGTTTCGGCCCACAGCCACCCGCAACTGGTCACTGGGCGACCAGCGCGCCGACCACATCATGTGCACCATTGACCCATCTTTGTGGGTATAGCGGTTCTCAAAATGCAGGTGGCTGCCTCCGGCCATGACTCGACCTGCAGCCTCCAGGGTGCGCGCCCGGTCGTCGGGCGCCACCAGCTCGATCATGCGCCGCCCAACCAGCTCCTGCGGCGGGTAGCCCCACACGGCTTCGCTCGCAGCACTGACAAACACAAACCGCCCCGCCGCATCCACCACACACACCACATCCAACAAGAGGTCGAGAACCGAGGCATCGGCAGGTGTGGGCAGTTGGTGCATGGCATCGGCGGGTCGCAGACCAGACTGGAAGTTGAGTGGAGCCCGTAGTGTGCCTCACCAAGGCCAACCCACGCCACTGGGCACATGGCGCCCTGACCCAACGCCAGAAATAGAAAAGGACCTAGCTTCTTTCGAAGCTAAGTCCTTGGTTCATATGGTCGGTGTGAAAGGATTCGAACCTTCGACCCCTTGCACCCCATGCAAGTGCGCTACCAGGCTGCGCCACACACCGAAGACCGCAATTATAGCCAGAAATTTCTGCCGTTTTGGCCCTGCGCTGAGGCGTGGGCCTGTGGGTCAGCCATCGACCGCGAGCAAGCTCCGGATGTGCAGCAACTCCGCGCGCACAGCATCCCAGGTCAATGGCCCGGGGTGACCAGCCTCCGTCGGGCCCGCGGCCTCAGGTGATCCGCCGCTGTGGGAGCCAACCACCAGAACCCTGGTCACGCCGGACGCCCCGGCAGCTTCTTGCAATTGGTTGCGCGCGCCGCTGATGGTGAACCCCTGTTCGTACAACAGCTCTCGGATTCGGCGAATCATCAGCACCTCGTGGTGCTGGTAGTAGCGCCGGTTGCCCGTTCGCTTCATGGGACGCAACTGAGAAAACTCCTGCTCCCAGTACCTGAGCACATGGGGCTTGACGCCGCACAACTCACCGACCTCACCAATGGTGAAGTAGCGTTTGGCAGGAATCACAGGCAAATCAGACGACATGGGCGCTCGGCAGCAACAAGGAGCCGTGGTTATAACCCACAGGCTCTGATGGTCTGCCACCCAGATGGATCAACACCGAATGTACGGACTTTGTTCACACCCGCGCCCCAGCTCAGCCAGTGGACCGAAGTGGACAGCTGCCCCCGGCAACCGCTAACCTTGAACCTGCTCTTTGAGTTTAGGGCTGGCGTGAAAGGTGACAACCCTGCGCGCCTCGATGGGCACAGGCTCGCCGGTTCGCGGGTTTCTGCCAGGCCGCGAAGCCTTCGTGCGGACTTGAAAGTTGCCGAACCCGGTGATCTTGACGTCCTGACCGTTCACGACGCTATCGGTGATCAGCTCGAAAAATGCCTCCACCATGTCTTTGGCTTCGCGCTTGTTGAGCCCGATTTGGTCGAACAGCAGTTCCGCCAGATGGGCCTTGGTCAGTGCCGGTGTTTCCAGATGATCGATAGAAAGTTCCATCAAGTGCCTCCAAAGCTCACGCGCGCATGCGCCCGCCGGTGTGCTGGGCCACGCTGTGCACCACAGCGGCCACCACTGTGTCGATTTGATGGTCGGCCAAGGCTGCCTCTGGCGACTGGAGGTACAGGCGAATGGCCAGACTCTTTTCGGCCGGACCATCGGCCAGTGCATCTTTCGCCCGGTAGATGTCAAAGAGAACCGCTTTTTTCAGCAGACCCTGGTGCTCGGCGGCATGGATGGCGGCCAGCACGCGGTCGTGCGAGGTGTGCTCGGCCACCCAAATCGCGATATCGCGCTCGACCTCCTGGTGTTTGCTGAACGGCACGAACGCGGGCACTCCCGTATTGAGTACCGCATCAAGCTCCAGCTCGAAAAGCACCGGCGCCACTGGCAAGCCAAACCACTGCGTCCATTGGGGGTGCAGCTCGCCCACGACACCCACCACCCGACCATCGAGCAGCGCACGCGCACTGCGACCAGGGTGTAGCGCCGGGTGGCTGCAGGGCTCAAACACCAGTTTTCTCGGACGCAACAGAGCCTCGACATGGCCTTTGACGTCGTAAAAATCGAAGCCGCTTGCCTTCCCGGCCCAACCCAAGGGCCGCGCCGGGCCCATGGCCAGGCCCGCAACGCGCATGGGCTGGTGAATGCCTGCAACTGTGCTGTCGGTGTCACCAACAGACGTATCCCGCACAAACACACGTCCCAGTTCGAAAACCACAACCCGCTCTGCCTTGCGGTCCACATTGAACTTGGCGACGTTCAGCAGCGATGCCAGCAGCGATGAGCGCATGACTGCCAGATGGCTGGCAATGGGGTTCAGCACCCGAATAGGATCAGGGTTGCCCGCCAGCTTGTGCTCCCAGGCCTCCTCAACAAAGCTGAAATTGATGGTTTCCCGGTAACCCATGGACGCCAGCAGGTGCCGCACAGCGTGGGTGCTGCGCTCGGCCTCAGGCCTGGCTTGCACGACCACAGGCGCCTGTGGCGGCGTCTGCGGCAAACGGTCGTAGCCAACCACTCGCACCACTTCTTCAATCAGATCCTCTTCAATCTGCAGGTCAAACCGGTACGAGGGTGGGAGCACCGTCAGCACGCCATCAGACTCCTGAACATCCAGACCCAACCCACGCAGCGCCTGGGCGCATGTGGCCTGCGACAGAGGCATGCCAATGACGCGCTGGGCCCTGTCCACCCGAAGTTGGACCGGCTTGTTTTGGGGCATGCGGGGTTGCTGGTCCGTCACCGGACCCGCTTGACCACCGCAAATGTCCACGATCAGGCGGGTGATGTACTCGATGGTGGGCCGGGTTAGCTGTGGGTCCACGCCCCGCTCGAAGCGGTGACCGGCATCGGTGGAAAAATTGAACCGACGCGAGCGCCCCGCCACAGCGCTGGGCCACCAGAACGCTGCCTCGACATACACATCCTGGGTGCTGTCCGAGACCGCCGTGGACTGTCCGCCCATGATGCCGGCCAACGACTCAACTTTGTCGTCATCAGCGATCACACCCACGCCCGCGTCCAGCACCACAGTGCTGCCATTGAGGAGTTCCAGCGACTCACCGGTCTTGGCCCAGCGTACCGTCAGGCCACCCCGCAGATGGGCGAGGTCAAAAATATGGGTGGGCTGCCCGGTTTCGAACATGACATAGTTGGAAATATCCACCAGTGCACTTACCGAGCGCTGGCCACAACGCGCCAGCCGGTCCACCATCCAACGCGGGGTGGGCGCTTGGGCGTTGATGCCCTTGACAATGCGGCCACTGAAGCGCCCACACAAATCGTCTGCCTCCACCTTGACAGGCAACGTCTCGCCATGGGTGACCGCTACTGGCTCAGGGTCCTGATGCCGCAAGTCGGCACCGGTGATGGCTGCCAGCTCGCGCGCGACCCCATGAACGCTGAGGCAGTGGGCCAAATTGGGCGTGAGCTTGAGGGTCAGCAGCGAATCGTCCAGATCCAGGTGGGTCCGAATGTCCAAGCCAACAGGCGCATCGTCCGCCAACGCGAGAAGGCCGTCCACGCTATCGATCAGACCCAACTCCTTGGCCGAACACAACATGCCTTGGCTTTCAACCCCGCGAAGTTGGCCCAGCTTGATCACGAGCGCAGGCGCGTTGCCCTGCCCGGGCAGGACCGCACCCACACGGGCACACGGCACCTTCATGCCGACTTTGGCATTGGACGCGCCGCACACAATCGACAAATGCGTGGGCCCGCCCACGTCAACGGTACAAATCTTGAGCCGATCTGCATTCGGGTGCGGCTGCGTCTCTGTGATAAGCCCCACGACCACGCCACTGAAGGGCAAACCAACAGGCGAAACGTCCTCCACCTCCAGCCCTGCCATGGTGAGCGCATCGGCCAGTTGCTGTGTGGTCAGGGGTGGATTGCAAAAATGGCGCAACCAGGATTCTGGGAACTGCATGGTGTCTTTTCCAGTAACGATTAAAACTGATTGAGGAAGCGCAGGTCGCCGTCAAAAAACAGCCGAAGATCGCTGACCCCGTAGCGCAGCATCGTCAAACGGTCGGGCCCCATTCCGAACGCAAAGCCCATGAAATGCTCTGGGTCCAGACCCATGTTGCGAATCACATTCGGGTGCACCTGACCCGACCCGGCAACCTCCAGCCACCGGCCCGCCAATGGCCCGCTTTGAAACTGAATATCGATCTCTGCACTGGGCTCGGTGAACGGAAAAAAACTGGGCCGAAACCGCAGCACCAGGTCGTCGCTCTCAAAAAAAGTGCGGCAAAAATCGGTGAAGGAAACCTTCAAATCTTTGAAGCTGATGGCCTCCCCCACCCACAGGCCTTCACACTGGTGGAACATGGGCGAATGTGTTGCGTCACTGTCCACGCGGTAGGTACGGCCAGGCGCAATCACCCGGATCTCAGGCATACCCTGCCCGGCATCCAGTCGGCCCCGGTGGCGTTTGACGTGGGCCACTGCATGACGGATCTGCATCGGGCTGGTGTGGGTGCGCAACAGCAAAGGTGCGCCACCCGATTCGCCTTGCACGTAGAAGGTATCGTGCATGGAACGGGCCGGATGGTCTTCCGGTGTGTTCAGTGCCGTGAAGTTGAACCAATCTGACTCAATCTCAGGCCCCTGCGCCACAGAAAAGCCCATTGACGAAAAAATGGACTCAATGCGCTCCATGGTGATGGAAACCGGGTGCAAACCGCCACCACCCACAGTGCGGCCAGGCAATGTGACATCCAACGCTTCAGCCGCCAACTGCTTGTCCAGCGCCGCTTGCGCCAACTCAGCACGCCTGGTTCCCAACGCCCCCTCGATGGCCACTTTGGCGGCATGCACAGCCGCTCCCCGTGACTTTTTTTCCTCCACTGGCAACGTAGCCAGCCCCTTCATCAGTTCGGTGATCCGCCCGGACTTGCCCAAAAACTGGGCCTTGGCATTTTCCAGATCGGTCACCGTTGGGGCGGCCGAGAACAACTTGTGGGCGGAATCGACCAGGGAGTTCAACTCGTTCATAACGCTCTCATCCAAAAAAAAGGGCCCGTGCGCGAAGCCTGGGCCCTGGTGTGGCTCGGGGTACAACCCAGAGCCACGAGTGCACGCAACAGCTTACGCGGCGAGCGTCGTTTTCACTTGGGCAACGATGCTTGCGAACGCAGCTTTGTCGTTCACGGCCAGATCAGCCAACATTTTGCGGTCAATCTCGATGGCAGCCTTTTTCAGGCCGTTGGCGAACTGGCTGTAGGTCAGGCCCAATTCGCGAGCACCGGCATTGATACGGGCGATCCAGAGTTGGCGGAACACACGTTTGCGGTTGCGGCGGTCGCGGTAGGCGTACTGACCAGCCTTCATAACCGCTTGCTTGGCAATGCGGAACACATTGCCGCGGCGGCCGCGGAAACCCTTGGCGAGAGCTAAAACTTTTTTGTGGCGGGCGCGAGCCGTTACACCACGTTTGACGCGAGGCATGAGTTACTCCTTGTTCGTCGTTGATCAGATACCCATGCCGGGCAACATTTGTGCCATGTGACCCATATTGGTCTCATGCACAGACACCGAACCGCGCAGGTGGCGCTTGTTCTTGGTTGTCTTCTTGGTCAGGATGTGGCGTTTGAACGCCTGACCGCGCTTGACGGTACCGCCTGGACGAACGCGAAAGCGCTTCTTAGCTCCGCTTTTGGTCTTCATTTTGGGCATTGAATGCTCCTTTGGATTGTGCTCGTGAGGCGTCACACACCGGTGTGAACTTGCAGGCCCCGAGCCACTTTTTGTGCAGCCGATTCACCGACTGCGGGCTTGGGACAAGTCCCAAACCAAAAACATCCCAGACGGATAAACGCCTGGGACGTTAATCTTGCATGCTTACTCCACCACTGCCGACGACTCGGCGGTTTTGGCGCCGCTGGACGGCTTTTTGCGACCGGGGGCGATCATCATGATCATTTGACGGCCTTCCAGCTTGGGAAACTGCTCCACCACAATGGAGTCAGCCAGATCATCACGGATGCGTTGCAGCAACGCCAGACCAATTTCCTGGTGGGTGATTTCGCGGCCCCTGAACCGCAAGGTGATCTTGCACTTGTCACCGTCGCCCAAAAAGCGGCGGATGTTGCGCATCTTGATGTTGTAGTCGCCATCATCGGTGCCCGGACGGAACTTGACTTCCTTGATCTCGATCACCGTCTGCTTGGCCTTGGCTTCAGCCGCCTTTTTCTGCTCTTGGTACTTGAATTTGCCGTAATCCATAAGCCGACAAACTGGTGGATTCGCTGCAGCAGCGATCTCTACCAAGTCAACATCCAACTCACCCGCCATGCGAAGAGCGTCCATCAAACTGACGATCCCCAGAGGCTCATTCTCTGGCCCTGATAGGCGCACTTCAGGCGCCATGATCTCGCGGTTCAAACGGTGTTGACGCTCTTCACGCTGGCGACGGTCACGAAAATTGGTAGCTATGGTGGTACTCGCTTACTTGAACTGATACAGAACAGACAACTGACAACCCAGCGTCACCGCTTGGATTGGATTGCGTCTCGGATTTTTTCGCTGAACTCGGCCACATCCATGATGCCCAAGTCTTGGTTACCCCGGGCTCTGACAGACACCTTGCCTGAGGCTTTTTCTTTGTCACCAGCAACCAGTATGAAGGGGACTTTTTGTAGCGAAACCTCTCGTATTTTATACGTAATCTTTTCGTTCCTCAGATCCAGCATCACCCTCACCCCCTGACGCTGCAGCGTTTTCGCCACATCTCGCACGTAATCTGCCTGTGCATCAGTGATGTTGAGAACCGCTACTTGGACCGGTGACAGCCAGGCAGGCAAGGCACCAGCGTACTGCTCGATCAAAATTCCGATGAAGCGCTCCAAACTGCCCACGATGGCCCGGTGCAGCATGACGGGCCGGTGGCGAGCGCCGTCTTCACCCACGAATTCAGCATCCAGCCGCTCCGGCAGGTTGGGGTCCACCTGGATGGTGCCGCATTGCCAGGGACGTCCCAACGCGTCTTTCAGGGTGTATTCAATTTTTGGACCATAAAAAGCACCTTCACCCGGCAGGTATTCAAACTCGCAACCTGACGCTCGCAAGCCCTCGGCCAAAGCTGACTCCGCCAGGTCCCACGATTCATCCGAACCGATGCGCTTCTCGGGTCGGGTTGACAGCTTGTAAATGATGTCTGTGAACCCGAAATCGCGGTACACGCGCTGCAACAAAGCGGTAAAGGCCTTCACCTCCCCCTGGATCATGTCCTCGGTACAGAAGATATGCCCATCGTCCTGGGTGAACCCCCGAACCCGCATGATGCCGTGCAGCCCCCCCGTCGGCTCATTGCGGTGACACTGCCCAAATTCGCCAAAGCGCAGCGGCAAATCCCGGTAGCTTTTGATGCCCTGCTTGTAAATCAGCACATGTCCCGGGCAGTTCATTGGTTTGAGGGCGTAATCCCGCTTTTCCGACTCGGTGGTGAACATGTTTTCGCGGTATTTGTCCCAATGACCAGTCTTTTCCCACAGCGCCCGATCCAGAATTTGGGGTCCCTTCACCTCCTGGTAGCCGTTTTCTCGGTACACATTGCGCATGTACTGCTCCACCTCCTGCCAAAGTGTCCAGCCTTTGGGGTGCCAAAACACCGTACCGGGGCTGTGCTCGTCCAGATGGAACAGATCCAGCTCACGCCCGAGCTTGCGGTGGTCACGCTTTTCAGCCTCTTCCAGAACCGTCAGGTACTGCTGGAGGTCGTCCTTGGTGGCCCATGCGGTGCCGTACACCCGCTGAAGCATTTCATTTCTGTGGTCACCACGCCAATACGCACCAGCCACTTTCATGAGTTTGAAATGTTTGAGCTTGCCGGTACTGGGGACGTGTGGCCCACGGCAGAGGTCTTCGAAGGCACCTTCCCGGTAGAGGCTGACCGGCTGCTCGGTTGGGATGCTGGCAATGATTTCAGCCTTGTAGTGCTCGCCCAGGCCCTTGAAGTAACTCACAGCCTCATCTCGTGGCAGCTCTCTCCTGACGATCGGCTCATCCAATGCAGCCAACTCATGCATCCGCCGCTCAATGCGCACGAGATCGTCCTCTGTCAACGGCCGTGGACAGGAGAAATCGTAGTAAAACCCGTTCTCGATCACCGGCCCAATGGTGACCTGCACCTCTGGAAACAGGTCTTTGACTGCATACGCCAGCAAATGGGCGGTGGAGTGGCGAATCAACTCCAGCCCCTCGGGATCTTTGGCCGTCACGATGGATAGCGATGCATCGGTCTCCAGGCGGTGTGACAGATCCACCAGCTGGGCACCGACTTTTCCACCCAAGGCGGCTTTGGCCAAACCAGCACCGATGGATGCGGCGACCTCCGCGACCGTGACAGGACCGGAAAACTGGCGCTGAGAGCCATCGGGAAGTGTGATGTTGAGCATGACTGCGGTCCAAAAAACAAAAAGCGCGGCTCCGGGCCGCGCTGAAAAAAGGATATGAAGAAACTATTGGGCAGGCGCGAACTGCGGGCCTCAAAGGGCCTGGCTGAGCAATCTCCTAGTTCGCGGTGTCATAACCAATGCGCCTTTCTCATCCTTGTTATCCTGTCAGTCTTTTATTTTCCCACAACTTGCCCATCGGCATAGGGGGTCCCCCGCAATGGAAGACACCCCTGCCACACCACCGGGCATGCGGGTCCGCACCCGGCGGTTCGAGAGTTTGAGGTCAGGACAGCCTCGGCACTCCCAGCCTGTCAAAGTACGCAATGGTCAAAACGGTCTTGATAACCCCGTTGCTGTTACGCCACCAGCGGTGGCAGTTGCCCGCCACTTGTTTGGCCACATCTTCCGATCCCCCCAGTGCCTTGAGCTCGCGATAAATCGTCTTTGGCCTCTTCCAATGCTTGAGTTGGATGGCCCGTAATCGG
>JAUYTN010000045.1 GCA_030695205.1 Burkholderiaceae bacterium
ACCACCATTCCACGCTGATGGCGGACACTTCGGCTACGATTTGAACGTCACTCAGGACACCCGCGCAGCGTGTCCGCCATCGGCTGGAACGCTGTCCGCGATGGGAATGGAATCACTGTCCGCCATCAGTGGAATACGCACCTTGGCGTCAATTACATGGACCGGGATTTCATGGTGGCGTCCCTCAAAGAGGGGAAATCGGTCATCGGCCAACCGGTCATGGGCAGGCAGTTGAAGTCGCCGGTTGTGGCCATGAGCGTGCCTGTGCGGGGGCCCAAAGGCGAGGTGATAGGCGCGTTCGTTGGGGTCACCGACTTGGGCAAGCCCAGTTTTCTGGACAAAATCACCCAGAGTCGCTACGGCCAGACAGGCGGCTATTTCCTGATTGCCCCGCAGCACAAGCTGTTTGTCACTGCCACCGACAAAAGCCGCGTCATGCAGCCGGTGCCCGCACCCGGCATCAACGTCATGCACGACCGCTACATGCAGGGCTACACCGGTTATGGCCTGGCAGTCAGCTCACGTGGCGTGCTGGAACTGTCAGCAGTCAAAGACATTCCCGCAGCGGGTTGGTACGCTGCGGCCATATTGCCCGCGCAGGAAGCGTTTGAACCAATTGCCCGCATGCAGGAACGCCTGCTGTGGGCCACGCTGCTGTTGACCTTGCTGACCGGTGCGCTGACTTGGTGGGTGTTGAAGCGTCAGCTCTCACCGTTGATGGACACCGCTTCGGCCTTGACAGCGCTGGCCGACTCGGCGCAAATGCCGACACCCCTGCCCACCAGACACACCGGCGAGGTCGGGCAGTTGGTGGCTGGTTTCAACCGAATTTTGCAGACCTGGGCACAGCGCGAAGAGTCGCTCAAAGCCAGCGAGTCGTTCAAAGACGCCATTCTGAACAGCCTCGATGCTGAGATTGCGGTGGTTGACCACCGTGGTGTGATCCAAGCGGTCAACGCCCGCTGGCAACAGTTTTCGGTGGCCCACATCAGGGAAACGGGCCAAGCTGCAACAACCATTGGCATTGGTGCCAATTACCTGGCAGCCTGCAGTGCCAACACTGAAGCGGCAACAGATGGGCTGACCACTGTCGCAGGCCTTCAAGCCGTGCTTCAAGGCCGTTTGCCCCGCTTCACCTGCGAGTACGCCTGCGACACGCCCACGCAACAGCGTTGGTTTTCCATGATGGCCATGCCTTTGGGCGAGCACGGGCAAGGCGGAGCAGTCATCTCCCACACCGACATCACCCCGCGCAAGCAAGCCGAGCAGGCCATGCAACGCATGAAAGCCATGATGGAGCACACGGAAAGCATGGCGCACCTGGCCAGCTTTCAGTGGGAGGTCAACACCAACACCACCACCTGGTCGCCAGAGTTGTTCCGTTTTTTCAAACTGGACTCCGCACTGGGCACCCCGAACCTGGAGGGGCAGGCCCGGCTGTACACCCCTGCCTCCTTGAAGTTGCTGTATGACGCCGTTGACAAGGCATTGGCGCACGGCCTGCCGTACGAGCTTGAACTGACAGCGGTGCGATCGGACGGGGAGGAGCGCCCGTGCATCGTCAAGGGCTTTCCGCAGCGCGATGGCGACGGACGGGTGGTGCACATCCTTGGTCTGGTGCAAGACATGACCGAAATCAGGCGCAAAGACGAACAACTCCGGCTGGCAGCCAGCGTGTTTACCCATGCGCGCGAAGGCATCACCATCACCAACGCCGACGGCATCATCATTGATGTGAATGAAGCGTTCACGCGCATCACCGGTTACTCGCGCGAGGAGGCCATTGGTCAAAACCCCCGCGTCCTGAAGTCCGGTCGTCAGGATGCGGCGTTTTATGCAGACATGTGGCAGAGTTTGAACGAAGCTGGCCACTGGAGCGGAGAAATCTGGAACCGGCGCAAGAACGGCGAGGTGTACGCCGAGCTGCTGACCATCAGCGCGGTGCGCGATGAACGGGGTGACACACGCCAGTACATGGCGCTGTTTGCGGACATCACGGCCATCAAAGAGCACCAGAGCCAGCTGGAACACATTGCCCACTTCGACGCACTCACCCATTTGCCCAACCGCTTGCTGCTGGCCGACCGCCTGCAACAAGCCATGGCGCAGACACAGCGGCGCGGCACGCAGTTGGCGGTGGTGTACCTTGACCTGGATGGCTTCAAGCACGTCAATGACCAGCACGGACACAACGCGGGCGACCAGTTGCTGATCGCCCTGGCAACCGCCATGAAAGACACCCTGCGCGAAGGCGACACGCTGGCGCGGATTGGTGGCGATGAGTTTGTGGCCGTGCTGAGTGATCTGGATGGCATCGAAAGTTGCCAAACCATGCTGACCCGGCTGCTGGGCGCTGCGTCTGCGCCCGTGAATCTGGGTGCCGTCACGCTGCGCTGCTCGGCCAGCCTGGGGGCAACCTTCTACCCACAGGCCCAGAACATCGAGCCCGACCAGCTCTTGCGCCAGGCTGACCAAGCCATGTACCAAGCCAAGATGGCGGGCAAAAACCGCTACCAGTTTTTCAATGCCGCGTGACAGCGGCATGCACCAAACGTCGGCACACCGTGCCGCATGGCTGGAGTGGTCTGCAAGGGCAGACCTCGCCCAGACTCACACCCCCGCCACCAAATCCAGCGCATGCATGTAAGCCCCCTGCGTCATCAGCTCGTCCCAAGAGAGGGCTGGCTGTGTGGGCAGCAAGGCCAAGCGCCGCTCTTCGCTGGCCCCATGCGGCACCCACTGGCCTTTGACGATGGCCTCGGACAGGCCCGCCAGCAGCTCGTCCACCGCCTCGCCGCTGCCTTCGAGTGACTGGTTGCACAGCAGCACCATGTCGCACCCGGCTTGCAGCGCGGCCAGCGCCGCGGTGGTGTAGCTGACGGGTTGGCCGTCAATCATGCGGGCGGCGGCCATGCTGAGGTCATCGCTGAACACCAGGCCCTGAAAACCCATTTGGGCCCGCAGAATATCTTGCAGCCACTTGCTGGAGAAGCCCGCCGGGCGAGAGTCGACCTGGCTGTAGATGACGTGCGCGGGCATGACGCTGGCCAGGCTGCTGCTGAGCCATTGGTACGGCATGGCGTCGTCCGCCAGGATGGTGGCCAATGGCCGGTCGTCCACCGGAATGCTGAGATGCGAGTCGCCGCGCACGTAGCCGTGGCCCGGAAAATGTTTGCCGCAATTGGCCATGCCGCTTTGCAACAGGCCGTGCATGACGCTTTTGGCCAGCATGGTGGTCACGCGGGGGTCGCGGGCGAAGGCACGGTCGCCAATGACGCCGCTGGGTCCGTGGTCCAGGTCCAGCACAGGGGTAAAGCTCAGGTCCACCCCGCAAGCGCGCAACTCGGCACCCAGCACGTAACCGCAGGCGGTGGCCACGTTGGTAGCGTGCAGGTGCGGGCTGGTTTCATGGGCCAGGCTGGCCCCGTCTGGTGCGGCTGCTTCCCACAAGGTGCCCAGGGCGCGCATGGGGGGCAGGTGGGTAAAGCCATCGGTTTTGAAGCGCTGCACACGGCCACCTTCGTGGTCCACGGCAATCAGCACGTCGGGGCGGGCCTTTTTGACTTTTCTACAGAGCTTGGTCAGCTGCTCGCGGCTTTCAAAGTTGCGGGCAAACAGAATGAGACCACCTGTGAGCGGGTGCTTGAGACGCTGCTTGTCGGCTTTGGTGAGGGTGGTGCCGGCAATGTCGAGCACCACGGGAGCTGTGATTCGGGTCATGGGTGGTCTCCGGTGGGAATGTGGGCGGGCGCTGCGGCATGTTCCACGACCACAAAGCTGGCGGCGTGGTCGCCTTCGTCGGTGAGAGTGACGTGGGCTTTGAGGCCCTGGGCCTCAAACCAGGCTTTGAGTTCGCCGTGCAGCACGATGCAGGGCTGGCCACTGGGCAGATTGGCCACCTCGCAGCGCCGCCAGGTCATGGGCATGCGCATGCCCAGCCCTATGGCCTTGCTGAACGATTCTTTGGCTGAAAAACGGGTGGCCAGGTAGCGCAGGCCGCGCTCGGGGCTGCGGGCGGTGCGGGCTCGCCAAGTGGCCAGCTCGGCGGGGGCAAGCACTTTCTCGGCAAAGCGGTCGCCGTGGCGCTCCAGCGCCTGGGCCATGCGGCGCACGTCGCACAGGTCGGTGCCAATGCCGAAAATCACGCTGATGTCCATCATGCCGGTCAGGGCCGGGCTGCGTCTATGCAGCGCAGATAGTCGGCCACGGTGGTGGTGTAGCCCATCTCCAGCGCATCGGCCATGAGGGCGTGCCCAATGGAGACTTCGCTCACGCCGGGTACCACGCGCAAAAACTCGGTGAGGTTGTCACGGTTCAGGTCATGACCGGCATTCACGCCCAGCCCGCAGTCCAGCGCTGCCTGGGAGGCAGCGCGAAAGCGCTCCAGTTGCGCGGCCTGCGCGGGGGTACCCCAGGCGGCGGCATAGGGCTCGGTGTACAGCTCCACGCGGTCGGCCCCCACGGCCCGTGCCGCAGCCATCTGGCTGGGCTCGGCATCCATGAACAGGCTCACACGCACGCCCAGGGCTTTGGCCTCGGCCACCAGCGGGGCCAGGCGCTCGGCGTCTTGCGGAAACTGCCAGCCGTGGTCGCTGGTGAACTGGCCTTGTGCGTCGGGCACAAGGGTCACCTGCTGAGGGCGCACACTGCGCACAAAGCCCATGAGGTTGTGAAAGGGGTTGCCCTCGATGTTGTATTCGCGCCCGGGCCAGGCCTTGAGCAACTCGGCCAGCTCGGTCACATCCGTGGAGCGGATGTGGCGCTCGTCGGGCCGGGGGTGCACGGTAATGCCTTGAGCCCCGGCTTGCAGACACTGGGTGGCGGCTCGCGTCAGGCTGGGAATGCCGAGGTGCCGGGTATTGCGCAGCGTGGCCACTTTGTTGATGTTGACCGACAGGGCGCAGGTGGACTGGCCCAAAGCATGGGAAGCAGCGTCGGCGTGGCCGGGTGGTACAGCTGGCGTGCGGGTGTCTGTATTTTGCATCAAATAAGGATTTTACGCTTGATTTGTATATAAAGTTAGCTATGCATTTATGCATGCCTGACCAGGGCTTGGACGTCCCGCATCATTTGCCGGGTCTGGAAGGCCTGTACACCGCAATGGTAGTGGAGCAGGCTGCGCAACTGCCCCTGCAAGGCCACTGCGCCGCCCCGGCAGGCCGCCACCAGGCCGTCAAAATCGCCGGGGCTGTCCAGGGCAGCCTGCAGGCCCAGGCAACACGCACCAGACAGCGCGGAGCGGGCATCTGGGCCCACGCGGTGCAGCCCACCCTCGGTGGACAGCATGTAGCGGCCGTCGTCCTGCACCGGTAACAAACTGCTGCCCTCGGCCCCCAGAGTGGGCAGCACACCCGACTCCCGCAGCAGCAGCAGCTCGAAGGCGCGCAGCACCGCCGGCGCGGGCGACTGGCCGCGCAGAGCCAGGTGCTCGACGGCCTGCGCATACCCGTCAAACAGGCGCGGATGTGGGTCGTCGCGGGCGAGCAAGCGCATCAGCATTTCATTGAAGTAGGTGCCCACCAGAAGGGACTCGCCCACCGGCATCACATGGCCGCCGCACCAGTGGGCGGTTTTGAGGGTGCGGACTTCTCCGTCACCCGTCCAGGCCAGCAGCAGAGGCTGCAGCGGCAACAGCACGGGACGCAGCTGCGAGGTGGGGCGCTTGGCCCCTTTGGCCACCAGTGCCATTCGCCCATGGGTGCGGGTGAACACATCCAGAATCAGGCTGGTTTCGCTCCAGTCGTAGCGGTGGAGCACAAAGGCCAGTTCATCACTGGTGCGCCGGGCATTCATGGCCGCCATGCAAGCCCTGGTTCGTTCACCACACCGATGGCTGGCACCACCATGGCGGCGTCACTCGTAGCCGAAGGAGCGCACGCGGGCATCGTCGTCCGCCCAGCCAGAGCGAACCTTGACCCACAGCTCCAGAAACACCTTGGCGCCGAGCAGCTTTTCCAGCTCGACCCTGGCCTCGGTGCCGATGCGCTTGAGCTTTTCACCCTGGTTGCCAATGACCATGCCCTTGTGCCCATCCCGCTCGACCACGATGGTGGCGGCAATGCGGCGCATGCCGCCGTCTTCCTCGAACTTGTCGATGATGACGGTGGAGGTGTAGGGCAGCTCGTCCCCGGTGAGGCGAAACAGCTTTTCACGCACGATCTCGCTGGCCAGAAACTTCTCGCTTCGGTCGGTCAGCTCGTCTTCACCATACATCCAGGGCTGCTGGGGCAGGTACTTTTCGCAAATGGCATAGAAGCGCGACACATCGCGGGCGTTCTGCGCCGACATGGGGACGATGTCCACAAAGGGGTGCCGCTCCTGCATGTCGCGCAGCCAAGGCGCCAACTCGGCGCGGCGGTGGATCAGGTCGAACTTGTTGGCTAGCAGCAGCACCGGCACGCCCTTGGGCAACAAGGCCAGCACCGAGGCGTCTTCCGGGTAGAAACGCCCGGCCTCGACCACAAACACCACCAGGTCCACATCGGCCACCGCACCCGCCACGGTTTTGTTCAGGGCCCGGTTGAGCGCATTGCCGTGCCGGGTCTGGAAGCCGGGTGTGTCCACGAACACAAACTGGGTCGTGCCCAGGGTGCGCAGGCCTGTGATGCGGTGGCGCGTGGTTTGTGCCTTGCGCGACGTGATGCTGACTTTTTGGCCCACCAGTGCGTTGAGCAAGGTGGACTTGCCCACGTTGGGCTTGCCCACGATGGCGATGGTGCCGCAGCGCTGCTCGGCCTCGGGCACAGGGGCCACGTCCACCGACTCTGCAGCGCCAGCGGCCGGGGCTGTGGCCGAGCGCCGAAATGCCTTGGCCAGCATGGCGTCCAGGTCGTCGTTGCCCGCACCGGCGGCCGCAGTGGCCCCGGTGGCGGGGGCGGGAGCTGCAGCACGGGCGGTGTGGGCGGTGCGGGTGCCCTTGGGCGATGGGGGTTGGGTCATTTCTTTTTTGGTGTTTTGAGGTGCTCCAGCATGGCGCTGGCTGCGGCCTGTTCGGCGGAGCGCCGCGACGTGCCCCCGCCCTGGGCGATGAATTGCACATCGGTGGCCTCACAGGCCACCACAAAGTTCTGGGCATGTGCGGCCCCGGAGGTGGAGACGACGCGGTAGGTGGGCAGCCCCATTTTGCGCCCCTGCAGCCACTCCTGCAGCTCGGTTTTGGGGTCTTTTTCCATGGCGCTCATGCGCGGGTTGACCGGTATGTGTCGAAACAGGCGCTGCACCACCTGGGCCGCCGGGTCATAGCCCGCGTCCAGAAACACAGCCCCAATGACAGCCTCCAGCGCATCGGCCAGGATGGACGGGCGCTGGCGCCCCCCGGTTTTGAGCTCGCCCTCGCCCAGCCGAATCACCACGGGCAAGCCCAGCTCAGTGGACAGGCCCACCAGGGTGTCCTGTTTGACCAGGTTGGCCCGGATGCGCGACAAATCGCCCTCGGGCAGGCGAGAGAGCTCGCCATACAGCAGGTTGGAAATGGCGAGGTTGAGGACCGAGTCGCCCAAAAACTCCAGGCGCTCGTTGTGGTCCGCCGAGAAGCTGCGGTGCGTCACGGCGCGCACCAACAGCCCCGGCTGGGCAAACACATGTCCCAGGCGCTCCTGCAGGCGCTGCAGGTCAGTGCCCAGCTCCGGCACCCGGCGCGCCGGGCCGGTGGCCCCGCTCAACGCGACGACCCCTTGTACTTGAGCACGAGGTAGGCGGGCCCGCTCAGGTGGATCTCGCGCTGGTAGGCAAAGCCCACGATCACCCGATCGCCTTGCTTGCTGATCTCCAGGTCTTGGCCGGAGATGCTGCGGATGTCGTCGATCTGCGCGGCCTTGTCAAAGATGCTGCGCACATCGGCCACGGTGGTGCCAACCGCCGCTTTTTTGACCGCCTTCTGGACCGCCAGGTACTCAATCACGGTGGGGGCCACTTGCAAACCCACCAGCACACCTGAGCCCAGCACGCTGCCCACAAACAGCAGCCCGATCAGAGAAATCCCACGTTGTTGTTGCCGCATGCCGCTGACCCCCAAGGAATGAAACGCTGGTGGGGGCTCAATCGAACCCGCCAATGCGCTTGAAGTTGCCGAAGTTCATCCACACAAAAAAGGCTTTGCCCACGATGTTGGCCTCGGGCACAAAGCCCCAGTATCGGGAATCCAGCGAGTTGTCGCGGTTGTCGCCCATGGTGAAGTAGTGACCGGCTGGAACCTTGCACACCACTCCTTCGGCGGTGTAGTGACAGTGTTCTTTGCCCGGAAAGTCGCTGGCACCGGGCACGAAGGCTGGCCGGCTGTCGTCGTTGAGGGTGGCGTAGGTTTTGCCGCTTTGCGTCTCCTGAAACTGCTTGCCATAGCGCATGGCATCGCTGTCGTAGAAGTCAGGCAGCGCCACCTTGGGAACGGGCACGCCGTTGATGGTCAGGGTTTTGTTCAGGTAGGCCACCTCGTCACCGGGCACGCCCACCACCCGCTTGATGTAGTCCAGGCTGGGCTGTGGGGGGTAGCGAAACACCATCACGTCGCCGCGCTGGGGCTCGTTGTTGGACAGCACCTTGGTGTGGACCACCGGCAGGCGCACGCCGTAATGGAATTTGTTGACCAGAATGAGATCGCCCACCAGCAGCGTGGGGATCATGGAGCCAGACGGTATTTTGAAGGGCTCGAAGAAGAACGAGCGCATGACAAACACCACCGCAATGACGGGGAACAGGCCCGCCGTCCAGTCCAGCCACCAGGGCTGCATCAGCAGGCTCTGGCGGGCGTCGTCGTTGAGCCCACCGTCCACCTGGGTGATGCCCTGGCGGCGCAACTCGGCCAGGCGCTGTTCGCTGGCGGCCTCGGCTTGCGCCAGGCTGCGCCTGCGCTGGGGCAAAAAGTACAGGCGCTCGGCCACCCAGTACGCACCGGTGATGGCAGTGGCCAGCAGCAGCATGAGGGCGAAATTGCCCTGGGTCCAGCCCAGGTACCACGCGGCTATGTAGGCCACAAAGCCCGCCAACACCAAGCCGGTCAGGCTCTCCAGGGTCTTGTTCATCAATCTTCCACCTGCAAAATGGCCAGAAAGGCTTCCTGGGGCACTTCCACCGAGCCGATCTGTTTCATGCGTTTTTTGCCTGCCTTTTGCTTCTCAAGCAGCTTGCGCTTGCGGGAAATGTCACCGCCGTAGCACTTGGCCAGCACGTTTTTGCGCAGAGCCTTGATGGACTCGCGGGCAATGATGTTGCCCCCGATAGCGGCCTGGATGGCCACATCAAACATCTGGCGGCTGATGATTTCGCGCATTTTGGCCACCACCGCCCGCCCCCGGTACTGGGACTGGCTGCGGTGAACGATGATGGACAGGGCGTCAACTTTCTCGCCGTTCAGCAGAATGTCCACCTTCACCACATCGGATGGCCGGTACTCCTTGAACTCGTAGTCCATGGAGGCGTAGCCCCGGCTGACCGATTTGAGCTTGTCAAAGAAGTCGAGCACGATTTCGCCAAGCGGCATGTCGTAGGTCAGCATGACCTGCTTGCCGTGGTAGGCCATGTTGAGCTGCATGCCGCGCTTCTGATTGGCCAGTGTCATGACCGCACCCACATAGTCCTGCGGCATGTAGAGGTGGACGGTGACGATGGGTTCGCGGATTTCTTCTATCTTGCCCTGCTCGGGCATTTTGGACGGGTTCTCGACCATGATGACCTCGCCATCGCCCCTGACCACCTGGTACACCACACTGGGCGCGGTGGTGATGAGGTCCTGGTCAAACTCGCGCTCCAGCCGCTCTTGCACGATTTCCATGTGCAACAGGCCCAAAAATCCGCAGCGGAAACCAAAGCCCAGCGCCTGGGACACCTCGGGCTCGTACTGCAGCGACGCGTCGTTGAGTTTGAGCTTCTCAAGGGCGTCGCGCAGAGAGTCGTATTGGTTGGCCTCGGTCGGGTACAGACCGGCAAACACCTGAGGCTGCACCTCTTTGAAGCCGGGCAAAGCCTCGGTGGCAGTGAGTGCAGCACCCCCAGTACCAGCCTTGACCAAGGTGACGGTGTCGCCCACTTTGGCAGCCTGCAACTCTTTGATGCCCGCAATAATGAAACCCACCTCTCCCGCCTCCAGCGACGGGCGGGGCTGGGTGCTGGGGGTGAACACCCCGAGGTTGTCGGCGTTGTACATGGCGCCAGAGGCCATCATTTTGATGCGCTCACCCTTGGCCAGGCGCCCATCGACCACCCGCACCAGCATGACCACGCCCACGTAGGCGTCGAACCAGCTGTCGATGATCATGGCGCGCAGCGGGCCCGCCGGGTTGCCTTTGGGCGCAGGGACCTGGGCCACAATGGCCTCCAGAATCTCGTCGATGCCAAGCCCGGTTTTGGCCGAGCACGGAATGGCATCGCTGGCGTCAATGCCAATGACATCCTCAATCTCGGCGCGGGCGTTGTCCGGGTCTGCGTTGGGCAAATCCATTTTGTTGAGCACGGGCACCACCGTCACACCCAGGTCAAGGGCGGTGTAGCAGTTGGCCACGGTTTGCGCCTCCACACCCTGGCTGGCATCCACCACCAGCAACGCGCCTTCGCAGGCCGACAGGGAACGGGACACCTCGTAGGAAAAGTCCACATGCCCAGGGGTGTCGATCAGGTTGAGGTTGTACACCTGACCGTCCTTGGCGGTGTAGTGCAGCGCGGCGGTTTGCGCCTTGATGGTGATGCCGCGCTCCTTCTCGATGTCCATGGAGTCGAGGACCTGCTCGCTCATTTCGCGGGCGGCCAACCCGCCGCAGCGCTGGATCAGGCGATCGGCCAGGGTGGACTTGCCATGGTCAATGTGGGCAATGATGGAAAAGTTGCGAATGTGGTGCATCTGAAAAGGCCTTGGACAGCGGGTACAACGGCCAGAAAAAAGCGCGCCACCTGAGGGCGCGCGAGATACGAAGTGGATACGGATGGCCAGCGGACATCGGTAGCTACCGGCAATGGAGTTGGGCACGCCCCCACCGCAGCGGCCAATTTTAGCGTGCGCGGTGGTTGACCGGCCCCCTCTGCCTCCAGCTACCTGTACCGGCTGGCACCGGTGCTTACCGGCCCTGGGGGCGAATCACGGCGTACTGCGCCCACTCGCCCCGGCGCACCAGCACATTGATGGAGCGGGTTTTGTCCATGCGGGCCATCACCGTCTCCACATCTTTGACGGAGGCGACCTCGGTGTTGGCCAGCGCGGTGATGACATCGCCCTCGCGCAAACCCGCCCGGGCGGCCGGGCCTTCGGCGGCATCGACGCGCACGCCGCCCTTGATTTTCATCTCGCTGCGCTGCAGCTCGGTCAGGTCGGACAGCGTCAGCCCAAGGTGCTTGACCGCTGCAGACGCTGCGGGCTTGGCCTGGGGGCCAGACGGGCGCGAGCTGGCCGAAGCTTGTTTGTCGGGCTCCATCTCGCCAATGACGATGGTCAGCTCTTTGGCCGCTCCACGTCGGAACACCGACAGGGTGGTTCGGGTACCAGGCTTGGTGTTGCCCACCATGCGCGGCAGATCCACCGACTTGTCGATGCTTCGACCATCGAACTTGAGGATGATGTCCCCCGGCTCCAGACCGGCCTTGGCCGCTGGCGAGCCTGGCTCCACGCCACGCACCAGGGCACCTTTCACATCGCCCAAACCGATGGACTCAGCCACATCCTTGGGCACCTGGTCAATGGACACCCCGATGCGGCCCCTCACCACCCGACCTGTGGTGCGCAGCTGGTCAGACACGCGCATGGCTTCGTCGATCGGAATGGCGAACGAAATGCCCATGAAACCGCCGGAGCGGCTGTAAATCTGGCTGTTGATACCCACCACCTCACCGCGCATGTTGATGAGTGGCCCGCCCGAGTTGCCGGGGTTGATGGCGACATCCGTCTGGATAAACGGCAGGTAGTCCCCGGTGTCGCGCTGCTTTGCACTGACAATGCCCGCCGTGACCGAGTTCTCCAGCCCGAAGGGCGAGCCAATGGCCATGACCCACTCACCGACACGGATGCGGCCCGCGTCGCCAATGCGAACCGCGGGCAGGTCCAATGCATCGATTTTGACCACTGCCACATCGGTGCGCTTGTCCGCACCAATGACGCGGGCCTTGAACTCGCGCTTGTCGGGCAGGGTGACCAGCAGCTCGTCCGCACCGTCCACCACATGGGCGTTGGTCATGATGAAGCCATCGGAAGACAGCACAAACCCTGAACCCACACCAGTGGGCCGCTCTTCTTCCTGAGGACCACCGCCCTCTGGCCGAGGGCCGCGCTGCACACCCGGCGGAATGGGAATGCCAAAGCGCCTGAAAAACTCCAGCATCTGCTCGTCTGGGCCGGCTGCGGGCACGGCCCGGGTGCGCTCCAGGGTTCGGATGTTCACCACCGAAGGCCCCACCAGATCCACGAGTTCGGTGAAATCCGGCAAGCCGCGCACCAACACGGGGGCACTGGCAGGAGACACAGCCGCCTGTGGCTGAGCCCACGCCGGCGAACCGGCCCACAACCCCACACCCAGCGCGAGGGCACAACGGCCCACCACAGCAGCCGACTTCAACTTCAATGCCTGCATGTCAAACCTTTTCTTCAGTCAATGATCCCGACGAACGCCATGTGTCCGATGGAACTGGCAGCAGCAACTCACGGAATCCGTTCCAACACCTGGCTGAACCGCAGCAAGGTCCCCATGGGTACCTCACCCACCGCCGTCAGCCAATAAGCATCCAGGCGCCGCGCCAGCGACTGGGTAGCGCCTGCCGACAGCTGCACCTCTGCACCGTGCTCCTTGGGGTCAAACGGCTCTACAAACAGCGACACCGATGCCAACCCGTCAGAAAACACCCACTGCATAGACCCACTGGGCGGCTTACCGCCAGCCCCTTGGCTGGCTGGCTCCACCCGCTTGGCAGGCAGCACATGCACCGCAGAACTGGCGTAGCCCGGTACGGGCTGGCGCAACCGCCACCCCAGCGCCTCGGCGGTGCTGCGTGGCAGACTGAGTTGCTGCACCTTGTAGCCAGGCCTGGGCTTCATGAGCTTGGCCAGTTGGTCCACTCTGACCGACGCATCCAGATTGAGTTCCGAAAACGCCACCTGTTCCAGCACGCGCTGTTGGGCATCCAGGGTTTGCAGCTTGAGCACCAGGCCAGTTTTCTTCTCTGCCCACACCCGGTAGCCAAACCTCAGGCCATCGCGCGGCTGCAGCTCCCAGACATCGGCCTCGAAACCGGCCACCCGCTCCGCTGCGCCCACGCCGCGTAAGGCATACCAGTCGGCCAGCCGCTGGTCGGTGGAGTGGAGCATGGCCGGAAACAGGCCCAACGACTCGCGCCGCTCCACGAGTGTGAGCCGCTCCTCAGGCACAAAGGTCATGACCTCATCGTTGCGCCGCACCGTGGTGCGGGGCGGGCCAGACAGTGCATCGACCCGCTCCAGCTGCTGAGACCCGTCGCACACATGCCAGATGCGCGCCGACGACATCACCGAGCCCGCAGACACCACAAAGGTGCCCGTATAGGCCCGGTTGCGCGAGGCCTCATTGAGCCTGAGCAGCCATGCCGACACATCGCCGTCGGACTGGGCGGCTGCAGCCGTTGCAGCGGGGGCTTGGGCAATAGCTACATCTGTAGCTAACAATCCTTTACATACAAGCGCAAACAGGCAAAAATACTTATGAAAATGTGGCGTCATAGCGGTCGTGCGATGGCGAAACGTCTTCAGCGCTTGTGCGCCTCAAACGTGGCGTTGCGCATGAAGCCGGTGGGCACCTGCAGCGCCGATGCGCCACCCGCCTGCCGGTGGGCCTGCATAAGCGCCTCCAGGCGGGGGTCGCGCAGCATGTGGCCATTCGGTGTGGATACCAACACACCGGCCACGGCGGGCACCGTGTCAGCAGCCAGCATGGAGGCGCCAATCGCCACGGCAGCGGCTTGCGGCGCGGGTGTGGTGTGGGCCGCCAGCTCGGTGCCACCCGACAGCGCACCAGGCAAGGAACCAGGCACGCCTGACAGTCCCCACGCCACGCCCAACACCGCCACCACCGAAGCCAGCCCGGATACCAACTTCCACCGAAACACCCCATCGTTGGCGGCCTCCCGGTGCCGTGGCCGCAGCGCAACCACAGCGTGTTCGGGTAGACGGTCCTGCTCGGGCAGGGGCTCAGGCACCGCCACCCCGCCCGCCCGCTGGACGATGTGCGCCGCTGTGCGCCGCGCGGCAGAGGCATGGAGTGCGTTCATTGACGACACAAATGGCTCGCTGGGCACTGCCCGCAATGCTTCGCCAATGAGGTGGTAGCGGTGCCACGCCTCGCTGAGCTCGGGTGACCCGAGATCGTTGGACACCTCGCCTGCAGACAAGGCGCCGTCCATATAGGCGGAGACGCGTGCCGACACATCGTCGGTGGCATCGGTGGCATCGGTGGTGCCGGTGGCATCGGCATGGTGGGGTTCCACACGGCCAGTTGGGGCTTGCAAGGTGTTCATGGCGCTATCTTTCTGCGGGTGATCGGACCCACGGGTTACCAGCGTTTGCCAGCCTGCCGGTTCAGCATGGGCTTGATCCGGGCCGAGATCGCCTCCCTGGCCCTGAAAATGCGTGAGCGCACGGTGCCAATGGGGCAGTCGAGCGCCTGTGCAATTTCGTCGTAGCTCATGCCTTCAATTTCGCGCAACGCAATGGCTTGTCGCAACTCTTCGGGCAGCGCATCCATCGCGGCATTCACCGCCAGGGCAATTTCTTTACTGGCCAGTATGGCCTCAGGGGTCGCGGTGTCTGCGCTGCCCAGGCTTTGTTCGTGATCGGCGCCAGAAGTTTCATCATCGTCATTGGCCCTGAGCGCAGACATGCTCACGGTGGGGTCCCTCTTCAGGTCCATCAGGTGTTTCTTGGCGGTGTTGACGGCAATGCGGTAGAGCCAGGTGTAGAACTGTGAATCACCCCTGAACTGGGGCAAAGCGCGGTACGCGCGGATGAAGGTCTCCTGGGCAATGTCGGGCACCAGGTCCACATCCCTGACCATGCGGCCAATCAGCCGCTCCACCCGGCGCTGGTACTTCAAGAACAGCAGCTCGAATGCCCGGTGATCACCCGCTGCGGCGCGCTCGACCAGCTCGGTATCGACGTTGACAGGCCGAGGGGGCGGGGTGGGATCGGAAATGGAGGTTGGGTTCATGGGGGTGTTGGCGCCGGAATATACCCGAGCCCCCGGTGGCAACAGCCGCTCAGCCGCTGCGTGCGGCGCGATCGGTCCATGTGGCATGGGCGACCAGGGCGCGGCAGAGCGCCACCCAGCGCACCGGCAAGGTCGATTGCTCGACCCAGACCCAGCTGGCAGCCACCGACCCAGGGTGTGCATGCAGCCGCAGCAGCCGCCAGCCGCCCCACCCCACAGGGCAGGTCAGCGCCCGCAGGGGCACATCGAAGCTGCCATCGGAGGTGCTCCACCACCACTGCGCTGGCCCCGACACACCATCGGCACCACCGCCACCCGCATGGTCCGCACCAGCCTCGGAATCGGGCACCCACGACAACCACCCCTGCGGCGCATGGTGCCACTGGCCCCAGGCCCAGGCCAACACCCCCCAGCCCAACAGTGCAACACCCAGCCATGGAACGGTATCGAGCCGGGTGATCCAGGGAAACAGCGGACAGGTGATGAGCTGCTGCACACCGACCGCCACCGTCAGCAGCACCAACCACCGGCGCTGGATACAAGAACGCCCCACCGGATAAGACACCGATGGGGCGTGGCGGGTAGGCAGAGGCAGAACAGCCGCCCGTTGTCAGACGAAGCGCTTGAACACCAGAGACCCGTTGGTGCCACCGAAGCCGAAGTTGTTTTTCAGGGCCACATCGATCTTCATGTCCCGCGCGGTGTTGGCGCAGTAGTCAAGGTCACACTCCGGGTCCTGATTGAACAGGTTGGTAGTAGGCGGGCTCTTCTGATGGTGCAGGGCCAGCACAGTGACCACGCTCTCAAACCCACCAGCACCCCCCAACAGATGCCCCGTCATGGACTTGGTGGAATTGACCACCACACGCCGTGCATGGTCGCCCAGCGCGGCTTTGATGGCGTTGGTTTCGTTCACATCGCCCAGCGGGGTGGACGTGCCATGTGCGTTGACGTAATCCACCTGGTCGGGGTTGACGCCTGCATTGCGCAGCGCATTGAGCATGGCACGCCGGGGGCCGTCCATGTTGGGTGCTGTCATGTGGCCGGCGTCGGCACTCATGCCATAACCACCCAGCTCGGCGTAAATTTTGGCGCCCCGCGCTTTGGCGTGTTCGTACTCTTCAAGCACCAGCACACCCGCGCCCTCGCCCAGCACGAAGCCGTCGCGGTCGCGGTCCCAAGGACGGGACGCAGTGGCTGGATCGTCATTGCGGGTGCTGAGGGCACGCATGGCTGCGAAGCCACCCACACCCAACGGCGACACCGTGGCCTCGGATCCGCCAGCCACCACCACATCGGCGTCGCCGTACTCGATTTTGCGGCTGGCCTCACCGATGCAGTGCAAGCCGGTGGTGCAGGCCGTAACGACCGCCAGATTCGGGCCTTTGAAGCCGAACCGGATGGACACATGGCCAGAAATCATGTTGATGATGGAAGCTGGCACGAAAAACGGAGAAATCCGCCGTGCGCCTCTGCTGACCAGTTCATCGCGCATCGACTCGATGAGCGGCAGACCGCCAATACCCGAGCCAATGATGCACCCGATGCGGGTGGCTTCTTCTTCTCCGAGCGCATCACCCACCGGCAGACCCGCGTCCGCCACTGCCTGGGCCGCAGCCGCAATGCCGTAGTGGATGAAGGTATCCATGGTGCGGGCCTCTTTCGCACTCATGTAGTCATCGAGGTTGAAATCCTTGACCTGACCTGCAATTTTGCAGGCGTAGGTAGAGGCATCGAAATGCGTGATCGGGCCAATCCCTGACTGACCGACCAGCAAATTGGCCCAAGCCTGGCTGACCGTGTTGCCCACGGGGCTCACACAGCCCAGGCCGGTGACGACGACACGGCGGCGGCTCATGCGACGTTCAGGCCTTCTGGTGCGCCATCGCGTAATCGATGGCGTTTTGAACGGTGGTGATTTTTTCGGCGTCCTCGTCGGGAATCTCGATACCGAACTCGTCTTCGAGGGCCATCACCAGCTCGACGGTGTCCAGGGAATCGGCACCCAAGTCGGCCACGAAAGCCTTTTCGTTGGTGACCTGACCCTCTTCCACACCGAGTTGCTCGGCAATGATTTTCTTCACACGTGCTTCGATATCGCTCATATTTCCCTCTGAGGGTGGTTAAAAACAGACCGCCATTTTAGCCGCGACCAGAGAGTGCTCTCTAAACGGCCCGCCGGGCGGTTGACCGGCGACTGGACACCCCATGGGTCACCCCATGAACATGCCGCCATTGATGTGCCACTCTTGCCCGGTGACGTAGCCGGCCAGGGGGCTGGCCAAAAACGCCACCGCATGCGCGATGTCGGCTGGTTTACCCAGGTGTCCGAGGGGGATTTGCCCCAGCAGAGCCTGTTGCTGCGCCTCGGGCAGCTTGGATGTCATGTCGGTCTCAATGAAGCCGGGGGCAATGCAATTGACCGTGATGCGCCGACTGCCCAGTTCCCGGGCCAGGGCACGGGTCATGCCCGCCACACCGGCTTTGGCAGCGGCGTAGTTGGCCTGACCGGCATTGCCCGAGGCACCCACCACGCTGGTGATGGACACAATGCGACCGTAGCGCTGCTTCATCATGGGCCGCATCACCGAGCGGCTCATGCGGAATACCGCCTTGAGATTGGTGTCGAGCACCGCGTCCCAGTCTTCGTCCTTCATGCGCATGGCCAGGGTGTCTCGGGTGATGCCTGCGTTGTTGACGAGGATGTGCAAAGCCCCATGGGTCTTGACCAGCGTGTCCACCAGCGCCTCGCCGGCGGAGGCATCGTTCACATCGAGGGTGGCTCCGGCGCAGCCCGGGTACGCCGCCAGGTTAGCGGTGATTCTGGTCGCACCTTCATCGGTGGTGGCGGTGCCAGTCACCAGAACGCCCTGGCGGGCCAACTCCAGTGCGATGGCGGCGCCAATGCCGCGAGAGGCGCCGGTGACCAGGGCCACCTGGCCCTGGAATGCAATTTCTGTCATGACAGTGCTCCTTTGACGTCGGCCAGCGACGCGGGGTCGTACAGGGCCAGACCACTGAGGCCTGGATCGATGCGCTTGACCATACCCGCCAACACCTTGCCAGGGCCACATTCCACCATGGTGGCCACGCCCAGGGCCCGCATCGCCCGCACACACTCGACCCAACGCACAGGACCAAAGGCCTGGCGCACCAGGGCGTCGCGGATGCGGTCGGGGTCAGTTTCCGCCAACACGTCGATGTTGTTGAGCACTGGAATCTGAGGGGGCAGCACCGGTGTGCCTGCCAAGCGCTCGCGCAAGCGGTCGGCAGCGGGTTTCATCAGGCTGGAGTGAAAGGGCGCCGACACCGGAAGCGGCAGCGCGCGCTTGGCACCACTGGCTTTGAGCACTTCACAGGCCTTGTCCACCGCCGCCTTGGAGCCGGCAATGACGGTTTGCAAGGGATCGTTGAAGTTCACCGCCTGTACCACCTCCCCAGAGTCTGCTCCCATGGCGGCTTGCACCTGCGCACAACCGGCCACCACGTCGGCCGCCGACATGCCCAGGATGGCGGCCATTGCACCCACACCCACGGGAACGGCCTCTTGCATGGCAGCCGCGCGAAACCGCACCAGCGGTGCGGCCTGCGCCAGCGTCAGTGACCCAGCCGCCACCAGCGCCGAATACTCGCCCAGCGAATGCCCGGCCATCACCGCAGGCACAGCCCCGCCTTCCGCGCGCCAGGCCCGGTACGCTGCAACACCCGCCACCAGCATCACGGGCTGGGTGTTGGTGGTCAGCGCCAGCGCTTCCTTGGGACCAAGTCGAATCAGCTGCCCAATGTCTTCACCCAGGGCATCGGAGGCTTCGGCCACGGTCTCGGCCACCACCGGGTGGTCACCCCAGGCATCCAACATCCCAACGGCCTGCGACCCTTGCCCCGGAAACACACATGCAAATGCAGTCATTTTTCAAATAAAAAATAGGTTAACCGCTTATCCTAATTGGATTTTAAGCTCTACATTCTGACGAGGACTGAACCCCAGGTGAAACCACCGCCCACACCTTCCATGAGCACCACCTGACCGGGCCGCACGCGGCCATCACGAACCGCGCAGTCCAGCGCCAGCGGAATGGAGGCTGCCGAGGTGTTGCCGTGTTGATCCACCGTGACCACCACCTTGTCCATGCCCAACCTGAGTTTGCGCGCCGTGCCCTGCATGATGCGGATGTTGGCCTGGTGAGGTACCAGCCAGTCCACATCGCTCTCGGTCAAAGCGGCCTTGGCCAGCACCGCGCGGGCTGTGCTCTCAAGCACCCCGACGGCGAGTTTGAACACCGCCTGGCCGTCCATTCTGAGCAACGGGTCGCCCACCACCTGGCCACCACGCACATGGCCAGGCACACACAGAATGCCGGTATATTGACCATCGGCATGGATATCGGTGGCCAAAATCGCTGGGCCATCGCCGCTGTGCTCGCACGCCTCCAACACCACTGCGCCGGCCCCGTCTCCGAACAGCACGCAGGTGGTACGGTCGTTGAAATCAAGCAAGCGGGAAAACACCTCTGCCCCGACCACCAGCGCACGCCGCGCGGTGCCGGTGCGCAGCAGGGCATCGGCCACCGTCAGGGCATACACAAAACCGCTGCACACCGCCTGCACATCAAAGGCCACCCCACCGGCTGCACCGGGCTCACCTTTGGCCTGAGCCGCCAGCGTTAGCTTGTGCTGCAAGATGGTGGCTGTGGACGGAAACACCATGTCGGGCGTGGAGGTGGCGACGATGATCAGGTCAATATCCGACGCCTTGCAGCTGGCCGCCTCCAGGGCCGCGACACAGGCACGCAGGGCGAGGTCACTGGTCTGCTCGTCGGGCCCGACAAAGTACCGGTTGCGGATCCCAGTGCGATCCACTATCCAGTCATCGCTGCTGTCCAACCCACGCTGCGCCAGCATGGCGACCAGGTCTGCGTTGGGCATGCGCTGAGCGGGCAATGCGCTGCCAGTGCCGGTGATGCGGGAAACAAGTGCCATGGGGAGAAGCTGGAGAGGGAACAACGGAAATAGGCCGAATCAACGATCGTTTGGACGCTGCAGCGCGTTGGCCACACCGGCCATGAGTGGCTCGGCACGGGCAATGCGGGCCTGCACCCGCGCCAGCAGCTGGTTTCTGGCGGCATCATAAGCGCGGTCCATGGCGTTCTTGAACGCGAACGCATCGGCCGAACCATGGCTCTTGAACACCAAACCCCGCAAGCCCAGCAGCGCAGCGCCGTTGTAGCGACGGTGATCCACCCGCCGCTTGAATGCCGCCAGCACTGGGTAGGCCATCAAGGCGACCACCTTTCGCCACCAACTGCGGGTGAACTCCTGCTTGATGAAGCTGCCCACCATGCTGGCCAAACCTTCGCTGGCCTTGAGGGCCACGTTGCCGACAAAACCGTCACACACCACGATGTCCACGGTGCCCTTGAAAATGTCATTGCCCTCGACATTTCCGCAAAAATTCAAGTCGCCGCTGGCCTTGGCGTGGCGCAAGAGCTCCCCGGCCTGCTTGATGACCTCACTGCCCTTGATGGTCTCTTCGCCAATGTTGAGCAGACCCACAGTTGGCTGATCGCGGCCCGATACCGCCGACACCAGCGCGGACCCCATGACCGCAAACTGCAGCAGGTGCTGGGGGCCGCAGTCCACATTGGCGCCCAGATCGAGCACGGTGGTCCCAAAGCCTTTTTGGTTGGGCAGTTCGGAGGCGATGGCTGGACGGTCAATGCCATCCAAGGTTTTGAGCACGTACCGGGCAATGGCCATCAGTGCCCCGGTGTTGCCAGCGGACACCGCCGCGTCGGCGCTGCCATTCTTGACCTGGGTGATGGCCACCCGCATAGAAGAATCCTTCTTGCGGCGCAGTGCCACCTCGACAGGATCGTCCATAGCCACCACCTCGGATGCCGCCACCACCCGGCAGCGAGGGTTGGACAACAGGCTGGGGTACGCCGCCATCGCATCGGGCAACCCCACCAGCAGCAAATGGCCGTCGGCGTGGGCCGCCAGGAAATCCATGCAGGCAGGCATGGTCACGGGCAGACCGTGGTCACCGCCCATGCAATCGACAGCAAGGGTAATCATCGGGGTTTCCGATTGGGGGGCAGCACCTCAGCAGGGGGTACCCACAAAAGAAAAGCCCGCATGATCCATGCGGGCCTGACCGACAACTTGGAAATCAAGCTTCGTTTTTGGTTTTCAACACCTTGCGACCACGGTAAAAACCGGTGGGGCTGATGTGGTGGCGCAGATGGATTTCGCCAGTGGTAGGCTCAACCGCGATGCCGGGCACATTCAACGCGTTGTGCGAACGGTGCATCCCGCGCTTGGAAGGGGACTTTTTGTTTTGTTGGACGGCCATGTTCCGCTCCTGTGAATGGGGTTTGTAGGAAAGCGCTCAACCCACGTGGATCCAACGCCAAACCCGTGATTATAGCTGCTGGCACCCACCGCCTTGATGGCTGACAACACCCAAAGCCCCGAATACTCAGGCAGCGGGCTTTTTTGCCGCGAGAGCCTCCAGGCCCGCAAACGGATGGGGACGCTCGGTGGCTGCGGCCTCAAAGGCCGAATCGGCCACGGACATGGTCACGGCCACTGGACACTCCCCATGCAGCGGCACCAGAGGAACTGCCATGATCAGCTCGTCTTCAATCAGCGTCAGCGCATCAAAGCGGGGCTCCAGCACCAACACGTCTTCTTCGGACATGTCGTCCTGGGCGCTGGCGGTGGCTTCATCCGCCACGAAGCGGAACCACCGGTTGACTGCCAAGGGCACATCCACCCGTTCCAGACACCGCTGGCAAATCAGCGCCAGGCTGGCGTCGGCTTGCACCTGCAGCCACGGCTCCTGCTCGCCAGCCGGGCCTTCCCGCAGTTCGGCCTTCAACTGCCAATGCACACCCTGGAGGCCGTTTGGCACGCAGGCCTCGGCCAACAACCGAGTCATGGTCGAGGAAGGCTCGCTGCAAGCGCCTTCGGCTGCGCCGCCTTGCCTGGCCAGTGCCAGCACATCCATGCGGGAAAAATTGATGGGGTCTTTCATGGCGGCACAGTGTAAGAGAATGGCGAGCCACGGCTGGCCACCACGCGCGCGAGCCCGCCCCCAATAGAACCGGAGGTGTGCCGAGCAGCAGCATCCCTCTCCCACAGCTTGGTTGCCGGCGCATTGTCGGCAGCCCAAACTTTTGCACCCTATGTCAAGCCACGCCCCCACCCGCAGCATCCGCCCACTGGTGCTGGCCTCAACCTCTGCCTACCGCCGCGAGCTGCTCCAGCGCCTGCGGGTAGATTTCACCACCCAAGCGCCCGATGTGGACGAAACCCCACTGCCCCATGAGGCCGCAAGCCAAGTCGCCAGACGGTTGGCGTTGGCCAAGGCCATGTGTGTGGCCAGACGCCATCCGGGGGCGGTGGTGATTGGCAGCGACCAGGTGGCGGATTTGCATGGGCAGCTGCTGGGCAAGCCAGGCAACCATGACCGAGCCGTCGCACAGCTGAGCGCGATGAGCGGTCAAACCGTTGTGTTCCACACCGCAGTCGCGGTGGTTTGCCTCGACACAGGCCTGGTGCAGGAAGACACCGCCGTGGTGAGTGTGCAGTTCAGGACGCTGGAACCGGCCGATATCGAGAACTACCTGCTGGCCGAAACCCCCTACGACTGTGCGGGCAGCGCCAAAAGCGAAGGCCTGGGCGTGGTACTGCTGGAGCGCATCCTGAGCGATGACCCCACGGCTCTGGTCGGCCTGCCGCTGATCCGGACCAGCCACATGCTTCGCCAAGCCGGCATCGAATTGTTGGCCCCTGCCCTGGCCCAGCCATGAGCGCAACACCCCATGCCCCCCAGCCACCGGGCGCACTGTATGTGGTGCCCACACCTCTGGACTTCGGATGCGATGTTCAGCTGCAACGGCCAGTCACCGACTCTTTGCCCTTGGCTACCCTGCAAGTGGCAGCCAAACTGACCCACTGGATCACTGAAAACGCCAAAAGCACACGGGCGTTTCTGAAGCGGGTCGATGCCGTGTTGCCGCTGGCCATGCCGCTGCAGCACATGCACTGGCAGGAGCTGACACGGGCCATGCACAAAAAAGGCGACCACGTCACCGCACCAATGGCGGTCAAAGATGTCCAGCAGTGGCTGGCACCGGCCCTGTCGGGCCATGACATTGGGTTGGTCAGTGAAGCGGGCATGCCCGCCATCGCCGATCCGGGTTCTTCGGTTGTGCGCACCGCACACTCGATGGGGTTGGAGGTCCGCGTGCTCAGCGGACCGGTGTCGCTGGTGCTGGCGCTGGCGGGCAGTGGACTCAACGGTCAGCACTTTGCGTTTGTGGGCTACCTGCCCCAGGAGGTCAGTGCCCGCGTGGCCCGACTGCGGGAGCTGGAGGCCGTGGCACTGCGCACCGGCCAAACCCAGTTGTGGATAGAAACTCCTTACCGCAACGGCGCCATGGTGCAAAGCACCATCTCGACGCTGAAACCGGATACCTGGCTCGCCGTGGGATGCGGGCTGATGGTGGCATCGGGGGAGGAGCCACGCCATCCCAACCGAGGGCATGAAGAACAACGGCAACGGCACAGTGCGCCGGTGAGCCACTGGAAAAAGCACCCACCGCGGCTGGACTGGAGCCTGCCAGCGGTGTTCATGATCGGTCCTTGAGACTGGCCGGCATCAGTGGCCACGAGGGGCGTGGCACCCGAGCGAATCCGCTTGCCGCGCAAGGTCCAGGTCAGGCTGCCAAGACGTGGCGCATGTGGGTACGAAGCCCATCGGCCAACTCGGGGTTAGCCAAGGCGAGGTCAATGGTGGCCTCCAGAAAGCCCTCTTTGCTGCCGCAGTCGTAGCGTTTTCCCTGGTAGCGCAGGCTGTACACAGGCTCCTTGCCGATCAAGGCTGCAATGCCGTCGGTCAGCTGGATTTCACCGCCCACTCCCCTGGGCTGGGCCCGGATGCTTTGGAAAATGCTGGGCGACAGAATGTACCGCCCTGCCACACCCAGGGTGGAAGGAGCGACGTCAGGCTCGGGCTTTTCGACAATGCCCTCGACGGAAGAGTAAGCCCGCGTCCCATCCACACTCACGATGCCGTAGCGCTTGGTGTGCTCGCGTGGCACATCCTGCACCGCCAGTACCGTTCCTGGGGCGGTGGCGAAGCTCTGGATCATCTGCTTGAGCACTGGCGTCTCACCCACCATCAGGTCATCGGCCAGCAGCACGGCGAAGGGTTCGTTGCCCACCAGGTTTTCGGCACACAGCACCGCATGCCCCAGCCCCAGCGCACGGGGCTGACGGACGAAGATGCAGTCCATGTCATCGGGTTTGATGGATCGCACCAAATGGAGCAACGCGCTTTTGTTGGCAGCCTCCAATTCGGCCTCAAGCTCATAGGCAGCATCGAAATGGTCTTCAATGGACCGTTTGTGCCGACCTGTCACAAAAATCATCTGGCGAATGCCAGCGGCATAGGCCTCATCCACCGCGTACTGAATCAATGGTTTGTCCACCACCGGCAGCATTTCCTTCGGAATGGCCTTGGTGGCTGGCAAAAATCGGGTGCCCATGCCACCCACAGGGAACACAGCTTTGGTGATTTTGGGAATAAGTGTTTTGAACATCGGTTTTTCTCCTTGGGGTGTTAGGGGGGCAAACAGACAAATGCGCCGCCTGCCATCAGCGCAACGTATGGTGGGACAACGACCAGGTTCGCACAGCCGATTCACCCACCGCAGATCCAAACCTTTTCACCAGGCGCTCAGCCATGTTCGCACGGCGGGTGTAATCGACGATGTCCGCCGCATTGACCACCTCACGGGCGACAAAATCCACTGAGCCCAGGCCGTCGGCCAAGCCGAGTTTGACCGCCTGCTGCCCGCTCCAGAACAAACCGCTGAACATATCGGGGGTTTCTTTCAACCTGTCTCCACGCCCAGCCCGCACCACCTCAATGAATTGGTCGTGGATTTCCTTGAGCATCCCCAAAGCGTAGGCCCGCTGCTCGGGGGTCTGTGGGCTGAAGGGGTCCAGAAAGCCCTTGTTGGCACCCGCTGTCAACAAACGTCGCTCGATACCAAGTTTATCCATCAACCCGGTGAATCCAAAACCATCCATCAGCACGCCAATGCTGCCCACAATGCTGGCTTTGTCTACGTAAATCATGTCCGCCGAGGCGGCCACATAGTAAGCGGCCGACGCGCAGGTTTCTTCCACCACGGCGTACACGGGCTTTTGGTGAATACCCTTGAGACGGTTTATTTCGTCGTTGATGACACCAGCCTGAACCGGACTGCCGCCCGGCGAATTGATGACCAGCACCACCGCCTGCGAACCCTCGTCTTCAAAAGCGGCGCGCACAGCGTCCAGAATGTCGGTGGCATTGGCGTCGCTGTCAGCAGCGATTTCGCCCTGTATAGACACCACCGCTGTGTGTGGCGCACTCGGGGCAGTACCTGATGCACCAAATGCCATGAACCACCACACCACCAGGCCCAACAGACCCAGCCAAACCATTCGCCAAAACAGAGACCAGCGCCGGGCGGATTTGCGCTCGTCGAGCATCGCAAAGGCCAGCTTCTCAAGGACTTGCCGCTCCCACGCAGGTCCTTGGATCCCTTTGTCATCTAAATTCATAGCAAACTATCCAATAAATAAAAGCGTTATTTCCCAAAATACTTGATTTTATTATCTGTATCAGGCGCCCATACCCGGCCAACCACCCCACCCACGGGCACCTATGACCCAGATCCTCAAGTGTGCCCGGGGAATGGCGCACCTCGGTGTCAAAAAACAACAGCGACCAGTCCAGGCCGAGAATGCCATTGCACCAGCCCCGCAGATTCGCGCAGCTCGATGGGCACCAAACCCCCACGGCAAGGCCCGCCTGCGCACGCCCCGGTGTCGGGCCGGTAGCTTGCGCCGTGGGTGGCGCACACCAGCCACTGCCCCGTGTCGTCAAACACCTGGCCGGGTTGCCAGTCGAGCTCCATAGGCACATGGGTGCACCGGTTCAGGTACGCATACGCACGACCTTGGTAGCGCACCGCAAAGCCACGGCATGTTTGCCCATGGAAACTGACGTCAAAAGGCACAGCGCTGCCCGCCTCTGCCAAATGCGCCGACAGACACAGGTCGATCCAGCGCGACTGTGCGTCGGTGGCGTCGCCCGCAGTCACAGGCGCTCCCAGAGCCAACGGTGGAGGTCTGACACCGAATGCAAGACAGCCAAGGGCTTGAGCGCCTCCAACTCTGTGGTGGCATGTGCCCCGTAGGCAACTGCCACGCTGGCACAACCGGCATTGAGCGCCATTTGCAAGTCATGGGTGGTGTCACCAATGACCAGGGTTCTGTGGGGCGGCACCCCGAACTCTTCCATCAGTTCCTCCATCATCATCGGGTGGGGTTTGCCAGCGGTTTCGTCGGCGGTTCGGGAACCATCGAACAACCCGTGCAACTCAACCGACCGCAGGGCTTCGTCCAGGCCTCGGCGGCTTTTTCCGGTGGCAACCGCCAGTCGGCAAGGCTTGGTTCTGAGCGCGTGGAGCATAGGCAAGACGCCAGAAAAGAGGCTGATGTCGTGCTGGTGCTGTGCGTAGTGGTGCCGGTAGCGCAAGCCCAGCGCCGCATGCTGCGCTGGCGGCACATCGGGAGCAGCGTGCGCCAACGCCTGCGACAACCCCATGCCAATGACATACGACGCCGCCTGATCGGTGGGGCGACTTCCACCCACATCGACCACCGCCGATTGGATACAACGGATAATCAGGGCAGTTGAATCGAACAGGGTGCCGTCCCAATCGAAGGCCACCAAATCAAACACCGGACTGTGGCAAGAATTCATGAATACTCCATTCCAAGAAAAAACCCGGCCAAGGCCGGGTTTTGCGTCAAGACGCGTGGTGGATAGCGGTCAGATCAGGTAGGCGTCCATACTGCCACCTTTGGACAGGATTTCGCGGACCCATTCGGGCTTACGACCCAAACCGCCGGCCCACAATTCACCGTTGGGACCACGGTACTTGGCAGGTGCCACAGATTTGGATTTGACCGATTTGCGCACCGATGTACTGCCTGCCCCCAGGTCTTCAGCAGAAATGCCGTACTCTTTCATTTTGGCCTTGATCTCATGGATCACGCCTGCGATTTCCTGCTTGCGCAGCACCTCGGCCTCGGCCAGCATGGCTTCTGCTTTGGCCCGGAGTTCCATGTAATTGCTCATGTGTGGTTCCATTGTTATTGGTGAGAGGAGATGTTACCCAACGACTTCGACCCAATCAAGCACCATTGCTTTCTGAATCTGAGTGGTCATTGTAAGGGAAGCGTAGGCCTTCACAGACCATTTGTATGGAAATACAGAGAGCGTGCGGTTTCCGGAAAGTTCCACCAACTACCGCATGGCCTGCAGCTCTTTGGGCAAGGCAGATTCCAAATGCATCTCCTCTCCCGTCAGGGGGTGACGCACTTGTAACTTCCAGGCATGCAAAAACATGCGACCAAAACCCAAACGGCCCAATTGGCGGTTCCATTCGAAATCACCATATTTGTCATCGCCTGCAATTGGAAATCCTGCATGGGATAGATGCACCCGAATCTGGTGCGTTCGCCCCGTCTTGATGGTGACCTCCAACAGCGTGCAACCGTCCGCCACCCCGCTGCGCCCGCCGGGCGCACCTGCAGGATCCTGTTGTCGCTGCGCCACCTTCACCAGGGTGATGCTGCGCATCGCGTCGGGGTGATCGGGTGGCACCACACGCACACGCCGCTCGCCGTCGGCCAGCAGGTACTTTTGCAAGGGCCAATCGATCACCCGCTTGGATGCCGGCCAACTGCCCCGCACCAGGGCCAGGTAGGTTTTGCCTGTCTCGCGCTCGCGAAACTGGTCTTGCAAGTGGCGCAACGCACTGCGGCGCTTGGCCACCAGCAGTACCCCACTGGTGTCGCGGTCAAGCCGGTGCACCAGCTCCAGGAAGCGGGCCTCTGGTCTGGCCTTGCGCAACTGCTCGATGACGCCGGAGCTGACCCCGCTGCCACCGTGGACCGCCACACCCGCTGGCTTGTCGATGGCCATCCAGGCCTCATCCTCGAACAAGATGGGAAACTCTCGCCCTGGCACATGGGGACTGGGCAGCGCCGCATCCGCAGCGGGCTGCGCCACCCGAACCGGTGGCAGTCGCAGCAGGTCACCCGCACCCAGCTTGTGCTCCGCCCCCACACGGCCTTTGTTGACCCGCACTTCCCCAGATCGAATGATCCGGTACACATGGGTTTTGGGGACGCCCTTGAGGAGGCGAAACAAAAAATTGTCCAACCGCTGACCGGCAGACTCTTCATCCACCACGATGTGGCTGACTTGTGACGTGTTCAAACCAAAAACCTGACTGGGACATACCCTTGCGCGCCCCGAGCAACCGGGCCACCTGCACTTATAATGATTGGGTAGTGCTCCGCTGCCCTAAGTGCTTGATTTACTTTGAGTTTAATACTCCGACACCCAAAGCGGCTCGCATTACACCATCGCCACCTGCGAAAACATGCAGGCGCTCCCCCGATTGTGCGGAGCACCATGCACCCAAAAACGCAGGCAGGGCCGCCGGATACCGCTCAGAACTCGCACACGGAATAACCCAAACCGCCCAGCCACCACCGCTGGACGGGGACCCAAGTGAACACACATACCCTTGCGGGCCGAGTCATCGGCCAGTTCACCCACCTCCACGCGCCTACGCCACCCGACGCTCTTTGGTCGCGCCAGATACCGATCTGGCATGCCCTTGGCAGCGCCCTCAGGGTGGATCTCCGGCAATTCCTCCCCCCGTTCTTTGCCTCCGACGCTCCGTGGCCTGTTCGCCTCGCACGCCCTGTGCGCGGCATTCTTGTCAACACCACGTCAAGGAGAAAGCATCATGAAACGGATGCTGATCAACGCCACCCAGGCCGAAGAGCGCCGGCTGGCCATCGTCAACGGCCAGAAACTGCTCGACTACGAGATTGAAATCGAGGGTCGCGAACAACGCAAAGGCAACATTTACAAAGCGGTCGTCACACGGGTTGAGCCCAGCCTAGAGGCGTGCTTTGTGGACTACGGGGAAGACCGACACGGGTTTTTGCCGTTCAAAGAAATCTCCCGCCAGCATTTCACACCAGGCGTCTCAGTCAGCCAGGCCCGCATACAGGACGTGATCAAAGAAGGCCAGGAGCTGCTGGTCCAGGTCGAAAAAGAAGAGCGCGGCAACAAAGGCGCGGCACTGACTACCTTCGTCAGCCTGGCAGGCCGATACGTGGTGCTGATGCCCAACAACCCACGCGGCGGGGGCGTCAGTCGCCGCATCGAAGGCGAAGACAGGGCCGAACTCAAGGCAGCGCTTGACCAGCTCGAATACCCCAATGGCATGAGCATCATTGCCCGCACCGCCGGCATTGGACGCGATGCCACAGAGCTGCAATGGGACCTGAACTACCTGCTCAAGCTGTGGACGGCCATTGACGGCGCAGCCAAAGGCGGCAAAGGTGCCTACCTGATTTACCAGGAATCCAGCCTGGTGATCCGGGCCATTCGCGACTACTTCAACAGCGACATCGGCGAGATCCTGATCGACACAGACGACATTTTCGACCAGGCACACCAGTTCATGAACCACGTGATGCCCGAGCACGGGCACCGCGTGAAGCGCTACCGCGACGATGCACCGCTGTTCAGCCGCTTCCAGATCGAGCACCAGATCGAAACCGCCTACGCCCGCACGGTGCAACTGCCCAGCGGCGGCGCCATCGTGATCGATCAGACCGAAGCGCTGGTGGCGGTGGACGTGAACTCCGCCCGCGCCATCAAGGGTGGCGACATCGAAGAAACCGCCACCCGCACCAACCTGGAAGCTGCCGACGAAGTGGCCCGCCAGGCGCGTCTGCGCGATCTGGGCGGCCTGATCGTGATCGACTTCATCGACATGGAGGAGAGCAAAAACCGCCGCGAAGTGGAAAACCGCCTCCGCGATGCGCTGCGCCAGGACCGTGCCCGCGTGCAGTTCGGCGCCATCAGCAAGTTCGGCCTCCTGGAAATGAGCCGCCAGCGCCTGCGCCCCACCCTGAGCGAAGGAGCGTCCATCCCATGCCCACGCTGCGGTGGTTCAGGCCACATCCGCGACACGGAAAGCTCGGCGCTGCAAATCCTGCGCATCATTCAGGAAGAGTCCCTGAAGGACAACACATCAGCCGTGCTGGTGCAGGTTCCGGTAGAGGTCGCCAGCTTTTTGCTAAACGAAAAGCGCACCGAAATCACCAAAATTGAACTCAAGCAGCGCATCAGTGTGCTGTTGGTGCCCAACAAGTCTCTCGACACCCCCAACTACAAGCTGGAACGGCTCAAGCACGATGACCCCCGCCTGGAGTCTCTGGACGCCAGCTACAAACTGGCAGACGAAACCGAGGACGTGGCGACCTTCACCCGCCGCAGCCAAGAACGCAGCAACAAGCAAGAGCCACTGATCAAGGGCGTATTGCCCGATGGCCCCGCACCCGTTGCGCCTGTGCGGGCCGTGACGCCACCACCGGCCCCTGCGGCTGTGGCGCCTGCGGTTGCAGCACCAGCACCTGTGGCACCGGCCGCCACGGGTGGCTTCTTCGGTTGGCTCAAGAAGCTGCTCGGTGGCCCCGAAACACCCGCCCCCACACCCGCACGGGCGGCAACACCTGCCACAGCCACCGCACCAGCAGCTGCCCCTGCGGCCGAACGCTCCGATGGCCGCCCCAGCAACGGTGGGCGCGATGGCAACCGGGGTGGCCGTGGTGGCAACCGCCGCCCTGAGGGACGAGGCGATGGCCGCGTTGAGGGACGCCCGGATGGACGTGGTCGCCAGGAGCCGCGCAGCGACGCAGAAGGCCGCAGCGAACGTGTGGAGACTCGCCCACCCAGGACAGACCGCGCACCCGACGGCCGTGGCCGCGGGCGTGCCGAACGCCCGACCCGTGAAGGTGACACCACCAATCCCGCGCTGGATGCCGGCGCAGCAGCGCCCGGTGTGCGTACGCCCCGTGCTGAGCGACCAGAGCGACCAGACCGGCCAGAGCGTTTGGATGGCACAGAGCCCCGCCAGGATGGCCGCCGGGACCGTGGTGGTCGGCGAGAGCGACGCCCTGCCGACCCCATGCTGCAAGACAACGCTGGGTCCGAGCTCGCGCAGGCAGCAGCACTTGAAGGTGTGGACACGGCCAGCTCAGCGGCAGCAGCACCCCTGCGTGCCCCTGCAGCGCCTGATCAACAGCCCGCCAGCGACCGGGATGGCGCACCTGCCTACAGCTACTTCAGCACACCGGCACCTGCAGTTGCTGCCCCAGGAGAGCCCATGGCGGTGGCGGGCCCAACCGCGAACGAAGCCACAGGCGAAGCATCCGGTGCCGAAGAGGCCGTGGCCACTGAGCGGGCACCCCGCGAAAAACGCAGCCGCGACCGCTATGGCCGTGACCGCCGCGAGCGCGGTGGCCGTCCACGTGCCGATGCCGAGTCTCCAGAGTCAGCAGCAGTGGCTGCGGCCGAGCCAGCAGGCATGGATGCCCCCACGTCACCGGCCACAGGCCATGACGCAGCGCCTATGGCGGCACCGGTCACAGCAGCCCCTGTGGTTGCACCCGAGGCCCGACCTGCTGCACCCGCAATTGCCGCTCCTGTGCCTGCCACCCAGGCCGCAGCCGACGCCGCATCGGTGGTGGCTGCCTATGTACTGCCCATCAACACCTTGCATGAGGTCGCCACATCGGCGGGGTTGCAGTGGGTGAACTCGGATGCCGAGCGGATTGCCAAGGTGCAGGCAGAAATTGCCGCCGAGCCTGCACCGGTGCACGTACCTCGGGTGATCCAGCCGGTGGTGCTGCCCGATGAGGGCCCACTGGTTCTGGTGGAAACACGCCGGGACCTGTCCAAGACCAGCTTCCCGTTTGACGCAGAACGCTGACGCAGTCACCTGACAGCCACTGGCTGCAGGTGAGGTACCGGTCGATCGCCAGCAGGCGGTTGTTCGGTACCTTTTTTTTCGTGTCGAGGAAACGACCCGAACTTAAAAAAGCTCGATATCGCCTGCTTTGACCTCAGCATTGGCTCGCCCTTGGCGCACCAGATCGGCATGGTCAATGACCCGGTTGCGTCCACCGGACTTGGCGGCATACACCGCCTGGTCGGCCCGGTCCAAAGCCTGTGTGGGTGTGTCGGAGGGCATCAGCTGCGTGATGCCGACGCTGACGGTGATGGTCCCCACCTGGGGAAACGCGAACGCTTCCATGCTGCAGCGAAAGCGGCCAAACACCGCTTGGGCCTGCTCGGCATCGGCACAGCGCATCAGCACCACAAACTCTTCGCCGCCAAAGCGGTAGAGGCGGTCGTGGAACCGAAAGCCGTGCCGCAACAGGCGCGCCACCAGCAGCAGCACCTCGTCGCCAATCAGGTGACCGAACCCGTCGTTGACCCGCTTGAAGTGGTCGATGTCCAACATGCCCAGCCAGTAACCATGGCCCACCGTGGCCAAACGCCGATCGCGGGACACATCTGGCTCTCCAGCCTCAGGGCGCTCGCCACCGCTGCGCTGGGCACCCATCGCCTTGAAGAATGCATCGTCAAAGGACTTTCGGTTGAGCAGCCCAGTGAGGGAGTCCCGCTCGCTGTAGTCCAGCAGCGACTGCATGTTGCGGTACACGCTTTGCATGCAATTGACCACGTCCATCTCACGCGTGTCCAGGGCGTGGGCCGAATAGACCTCCAACACACTGTCCACCTCGGTCTCACCGTGCACCGGGAACACCGTGACGAACTGCCCCGATCCATCGGCAGGCGCTGACTCCTGAACGACTGCCGATTCAATGCACCCCAGGCGGCCCGGAAATGCCGACCGTTCGGGCAGGCTTTCAAAGCGTGCCCACATGGGATCCACCAGCCGCGGCGGCTGCCCCACGTCAAACCGGGCCCGCTCCAGCCAGCGCCGCTGCCCGTCCTGCTCCACCAGGGTCGCGAACACGATGGTCTGCGGCACCACCACCTCCATGATGGCGTGGGCCAAAGCGACATCCAGCAGCTCCCGGTTGCGGTGTGCTGTCAGGTTGGTCAGGCTGTGGATCACAGTGGTCAAGGCGCGTCCTCAGTTTGGAGGTTTCTGCGAACGGCGGCTTCTCGCCAGGCCGACAAGGCGGTGGCCGCATCGCCCCGCTGCTCGGCCAACTCGGCCAGGCGAACCCAGGCGTGAACCCTGAGATCTTCGCTGCGCAAGCCCCGAACAGCCTGCCCCAACAGTGCCTGGGCTTTGCCCCACAGCTGCTGGCGGTAAAACACGTCGCCCGCCAGGTACTGCAGCAGCGGATCGGCGGGGTGGCTGCGCTGCATGCCCTCGATGCGGGCAAGCCAGGCCCCCTCCACACCACCCACCAAGGACTGCATGGCCCGCACAAGTTGTTCTTGCTGGTGGTGGCTGAGCGTGGGGTAGTTGTCCCAAACCGGCGCCAGCCACTCGCGGCCCATGGCCAGGGCACGGGCGTGGTCACCATCCTCGGCACCGGTATCCGTGTCAAATTCGGCAGGGGACAACTGGTGCAGGCGCTTGACGGCCGCCACCACCAGTTCCGGGTCTGTGCGGTCGCGTGCATCGGTGCCGCGCCACAGCCTGGCCACCTGATCGGCATCGTGGCAGGCACGCAGTCCGTCCATAAACAGCCCGCGCAACAGGCTGCGCGAGGCGGGCGCAGAAAAAGCACCGTGCTTGGCCAGCAAGCGTGCGGTATCCAGCGCGGTGGTGTGGTCCTGGGCCAGCCGAGCAACCCTGAGCTTCAGGCGCAGTGCCAACGTGCGCCGACTGGCCCCTTGCGGCAACTGGGCCAACCAATGGGTCGCGGCCTGCAGATCGCGGTCTTCCACCGCCCAGCGGATCGCACGCAACAGCGCCCCTTCGCGCACGACTCCGCCATCGCTGCCATGGGCCGTTGCCGTGAGCGCCAGGGCAAACTCGCGGTCCCGCACCGGCTGATCGCGCAGGCTGTGAGCGGCTTCGGCCGCCAGCAAATGCGCCATGGCCCGCCAGCGGGATTGGCCAGGCACCGCTTCGTCGTCGCTGGGGCTGGCATCGAGGCTGAGTTGGTCCAGCGCCTCACGGGTGGCGCTGCGGGCACGCACGAAACGGCCCGCCATCTGGTGCGACAAGGCATCGAGCAAGGCCGCTTTGAGGATGCGCTCGCGTCGGGCCAGTCGCCACTGGGCGGCCCGACGGGGCAGCGATTTCAGGTTGTCCATGGAGCGCAGGCCGACATACCCCAGCACAAACACCAGCAGCCCCCCCGCCAGCACGAGGTTGAACGACATGTCCACCCGGTAGGGCAACCAGAACAGGGTGACCGTGGCACTGTTTTGGCCCATCAGCAGCGCCAGCGCCACCGCGACCGCAAACAAGCCCACGAACCAGAACACGGTTTTCATGGTCGCTCAGCGCCCCTTGGCCGCTGCGGCCAATGCGGCCAATGACTCGTCGGGCCTGGGCACATCCACCGTCCGGGTGGCCTGCAGTGCCTCAGACAAGGTTTGCAGGGTCTTGCGGGTGGTCGGTGCAGTGGCGTCAAAGTACTTTTGAATGGCCGCCCTCACCGCCTGCATATCCACCCGGGCAGCAGGCACCTGGCGGGACAACAGGCTCAGCCGCGCATTGAGCAGCTTGATTTTGAGATTTTCCCGCAGGTACAGCGACTGGTCGGGTGCGAGCAGCACCGCATCGGGGTGTTGGATACGGCTCACACGGACCAGATCCTGGGCTGCCTGCGACACAGTGGCCCACAAATGGCCCGACCACTGCGCCCAGCGGGCCTGCAAGCCCGACCAGGGGCTGGTCGACGCTGGCGCGTCCGTCGCATCAAGGCTGGCGGTGGCCCCTGGCGGCAGCACACCATCGGGCTCGTTGGGCGCGGCGACGGGGCTTGCGAGGGGTTCAGTCGATGGGACGGTGACCAACGGCCTTGCCCGCAGAGCACCGGCACCGGGTGGCTGCAGGTCGGCATTGAGCAGCGGCATGTCATCGATCAGCCGAGCCAGCTCGTCCAGCTGGCCCGCCAGGGCTGGCAGGTCGGCGACCGGCGAAGCCTTGATGCGGTCCATGTCACGCGCAATGGCCCGCTGCACCGGATTGAGCCTGGGCTGGGCAGCGCGCGCAATCCGCTGGTCGGCTGCCGCCAGGGCGGACAGCAAGGGCTGGGCGCTGCCTGTCAGCTCGGTTTGCTGCATGGCCAGCCTGAGGCCAGACTCGATGTCCAGCACCAGTGTGTCATCGCGCGAGCGCGACACGCTGAGCATCAGCTCTTCGAGCTGGGAGCGCTGCAAGCTGACCTCCGACAAACGCACCTCGGCCACAGCCAAACGCGCCTGCAACGTCTCCACCGCAACCTGGGCCGATTCGGCCAGGGCCTGGGTGCGCTGGGCCTGCTCGGCCACATCGGTGGCGCGGCGCACCAGCTCCTGTTGCACCAGCCCCAGGCGCTGCCACAGCATCACGAGGCCGACCAGGGCCACCAGCGCCAACCCAGACGCGGCCATGGCCCACCAGACCATGGCCGAGCGGGTGCCCGGTAAGGGTCCAGCTGCTGGCGCCAACGGACCAACCATCCGCTCGTCAACCGGCGCAGCAGCTGGCGCTGGCGGGCTGGCATGCGCAGGCGCTGGAGGGGGCAGAGGGCTGGTGTCGGCCACGGTGCGGTCGGCGGGTAGGGGCTCTTGGTTCATGGCGGTGGCGACATTCTAGGTGCCTGCCTGGGCCCACCCCTGCGCCCTTGGCTGGTCAGCACAGAACCGGCGCTGCGGCCACTGGCTCGGGGATTGGAGGACGCAGCGCCTTCATGGCGCCGCCAGGTGCGCATGCAGGGCTTGGGCCACGTCGGCCAGGGCCGGGCGGGACTGCCACACCCGGGCAAACCCGGCGGCCTGCGCCGCCTGGGCGATGCGAGGATGGGTCGCCAAAGCAGCGGCACCTTGCCACGATGCGGCGGGCATGAGGTGCTGCAAATGCCCCAGACTTTCGGAGCTGCTCAACAGCCACACCGCGCCCTGGGCCAGCGCCTGCTGCGCCAGCGCCTGCTGTGGCGGCCCCCAGTGGGGTGACTGGCGGCGGTAGGCGGCACAGGCATGCACCTCCACACCCGCCGCCTCGCACTGGCGCATCAGCCAGTCGCGGCCGTTGCCGGGCTTGAAACGAATGGCATCCGGCCCTGGCGCGGCGGCAGCGACCGAGGCGTGTGGGGTGGGCGCGGACTGGGCAGCATCGGTGCTGGGTGGGGCATCGCTTTCGCCTCTGACCAGCAGCACGCGCATGCCCGGACGCAAGCGGGGCTGGACCACTGGCCACAGGGATTCGGAATCAAACTGCGGGGCAGTGGCAGGTGGCTGGTCGATGCATTCGGCTGGCACTCCCCACTGAAGCAAGGCCTTGGCCGTGCCCGGACCGGGTGCCCAGAACCTGGGGCGGCAGGGTAAAGCCCCAAAGCCTATGGATGACGCAGATACCTCTGAACTTGTAGCTAACTTTCCTTTCCCATCAAGCGTAAAATGGAAAAAATTCTCAAAATACTCTGGGGGTTTGGCTTCCCAGAATGCATGAACCGCCTGGGGGCTGACGAACATGAGCGCATCCAACTGCGGCAGCAACCGCCACGCATCTGGCAACGCCTGTGGATCGCTCGGGGGGCCAAAGGCCATCAGTGGCAAAGCAACCGCCTGCAGCCCCTGTGCACGCAGAGCCTGGACCCACACTGCTGCTTCGCGCTCTGGGCGTGTCACCACCACCCAACCAGGCAGCTGTGGTGACTCACCCTTGGGAACAGAGGGGTCGCCCGGTGCCGGTTCTGCGTGACCCACTGCCCGCTGCCTCACGCCGCAGGACTCAAGCCGGATCGCTGGCGGTGGCCACACGGGCGCCGCCCTGGCACAACAACCGGGCCACCTCGGTGCCCAGCGCATCCGCTTGCGCCAGCGAGTCCACCGGTGCCTGTGCGCTGGCGCGCACCAAGGGTGCATCGCCCTGCTCCTCGCCCCATGCCGCATCGATGTGCAGCACCAGCCCCCCACCGTCCACCGGTACCCAGCGAGAAAACGCCGCCAGCGGCATGGAGCAACTGCCTCCCATGCAGCGGCTGACTGCCCGCTCCGCCGCCACCGACCACCAGGTCGGCGTATGGGCCAAGGGGGCCAACGCCGCCCGCACCGCCGCATGGGGGCTACAGATTTCAATGCCCAGTGCACCCTGACCCGCTGCGGGAAGCATCTCCGTGGGCTCGAAAATGTGCCGGATGCGCGCCTCCAGGCGCAGCCGCTTGAGCCCTGCAGCGGCCAGCACGATGGCGTGGTACTGCCCCTCATCGAGCTTGCGCAACCGGGTGTCCAAGTTGCCGCGCAGGGGCTCGATGCGCACATCGTGGCGGCCCATGGCCCGCAGGGCCTCGCGCAGCAGCACCAGACGGCGCAAACTGGAAGTGCCCACCACTGCACCAGGCGGGAGGTCGGCCAGCCCAGCGCAATGCGGCGACACCCAGGCATCGCGCGGGTCTTCGCGCTCCATCACACAGGCCAGCTCAAAGCCATCGGGCAAGGCCATGGGCACATCTTTGAGCGAATGCACCGCCAAGTCGGCCCGGCCCTCGGCCAGAGCCGTCTCAAGCTCTTTGACAAACAGCCCTTTGCCCCCCACCTTGCTCAGCGCCCGGTCCAGAATCTGGTCGCCCCGGGTGGTCATGCCCAGCAGGGTGACGGTGTGCCCCAGCCCCTCCAGCAAGGCCTTGACATGTTCGGCCTGCCACAAGGCCAAGCGGCTCTCGCGGGTGGCAATGGTCAGGTGCAGGGGAGAAGGGGTTGGCGAAGCATCGCCAAAGGCTGCGGCTGGGGGCATGGTGACGGGCTCAAGGGAGACAGGACAACAACACATTCGACCGGCCCAGAAAGAACCGGGTTCGTAACCTTTTTGCAAAGGTTTGAAGGCCAGTCGATGCTAGCATGCACATTGCTTAAAAAAGCAGCAAAACCACCCCTTCTCCGACTGTCAGGAAGCCCCATGCCCTCTGCACCAGGCCCTTCGGCCTTGCCAGCCGCCGCACCATCCACCGCATCCCAACCCTCCAGCGGCAGCGCACCCGACAAAGACGCCCCGCTGATGGAGGACATCCGGCTGCTGGGCCGCTTGTTGGGAGAGGTGATCCACGAGCAGGAAGGGGCTGCTGCGTTCGAGCTGATCGAGCACATCCGGCAGCTGTCGGTGGCCTACCGGCGCAGCGATGACACCGCCGCCGACGCGGCCCTGAAAAAGCTGCTCACAGGCCTGAGCGACGACCAAACGGTGAGTGTGATCCGCGCCTTCACCTACTTCAGCCACCTGGCCAACCTGGCCGAGGACCGCCACCACATTCGCCGCCGTGCTGCCCACGAGCGCGCGGGCGATGTGCAACCCGGCAGCCTGGACATGGCGCTCCAACGCATACGAGCCGCCGGCGTTTCGTCCGATGCGGTGGCGCACACCCTGGCCCATGCCCACGTGTCGCCCGTGCTGACTGCCCACCCCACCGAGGTGCAGCGCAAAAGCATTCTGGACGCCGAGCGCGCCATCGCTCAGCTGCTGGCGGTGCGCGACCACCTGCTGCCCCGCGAACTGGCCGACAACGAGGCGCAGATCCGCGCCCGCGTCACTCAGCTGTGGCAAACCCGGCTGCTGCGCTTTACCAAGCTCAGCGTGGCCGACGAGATTGAAAACGCCCTGAGCTACTACGAAGCCACCTTCCTCACCCAGATTCCCCGCCTGTACCGGGAACTGGAAAACCTGCTGGCACTGCCGCCAGGGTCGGCCCGGATTCCGCCCTTTTTGCGCATGGGCCAGTGGATAGGCGGCGACCGCGATGGCAACCCTTTCGTCACCGCTGCCACCCTTGCCTTTGCGCTCAAGCGACAGTCAGAGGTGGCCCTGCGCCACCTGCTGACCGAGGTGCACCGGCTGGGCAGCGAGCTGTCCATGTCCGAAATGCTCACCGGTGTGACACCCGCCATGGTCGCACTGGCCCAGCGCTCGCCCGACACCAACGCCCACCGCATGGACGAGCCCTACCGCCGCGCCCTGACTGGCATGTACGCCCGCCTGGCCGCCACGCTGACCGAACTGACGGGTGGACAGGCCGCGCGCCATGCCGTGGCCCCGCAAGACCCCTACCCCGACGCCGACAGCCTGCTGGCCGATTTGTGCACAATAGAAGCCAGCCTGCTGGCCCACCACGGCGGTGCGCTGGTACGCCAGCGCCTGGCGCCATTGATGCGCACGGTGGAGGTGTTCGGCTTTCACCTGGCCACAGTGGACCTGCGCCAAAGCTCGGACCAGCACGAACGGGTAGTGACCGAGCTGCTGCAGGTGGCCCGCGTGTGCCCGGACTACGCCACGCTGGATGAACCCGCCAAACGCCAGCTGCTGCTGCAACTGCTGGGCGAAGCCCGGCCACTGCGGGTGGTGGGGGTCGACTACAGCGAATGGACACGCGACGAGCTGGCCATTTTTGAAACCGCCCAGCACCAGCGCCAGCGCTGCGGGGCACAGGCCATTCGGCACTACATCATCAGCCACACCGAGACGGTGAGCGACTTGCTGGAGGTGCTGCTGCTGCAAAAAGAAACCGGTCTGATGCGTGGCCTGCTGGGCGATGCCGACCAACCCGCTGTGGCCGACCTGATCGTGGTGCCGCTGTTCGAAACCATCGAAGACCTGGCCCAATCCGCCACCATCATGCGGGAGTTCTACGCGCTGCCGGGGGTGATGGACATGGTGCGCCGCGGTGGTCCCACCCAGTACGGCGAGCAGGACGTGATGCTGGGCTATTCGGACAGCAACAAAGACGGTGGCATCTTCACCAGCAACTGGGCCTTGTACAAGGCCGAAGTGGCGCTGGTGGAACTGTTCAACGCCATGAACTCCGGCACAACCACCGGAAGCGTGGAGGGCAAAGGTTTCACCGCCGGGCCGCCCCAAGGTGAAACAGCCCCCCTCGGGGGGGCAGCGACCAACGGGAGCGTGGGGGGCAAGGCCATCCAGCTGCGCATGTTCCACGGCCGGGGTGGCACCGTGGGCCGTGGCGGCGGCCCAAGCTACCAGGCCATCCTGGCCCAACCGCCCGGCACGGTGCGCGGGCAGATCCGCCTGACCGAACAGGGCGAGGTCATTGGCTCCAAATACGCCAACCCGGACATTGGTCGGCGCAACCTGGAGACCCTGGTGGCTGCCACCCTGGAAGCCACCCTGCTGCAACCCGCACAGGCCACCCCCTCTACACCGCCAGAATTTCTGGAAGCCGCTGAGGCCTTATCGACCGCCAGCATGGCTGCATACCGGGCACTGGTGTACGAAACCCCCGGTTTTGCCAGCTACTTCTTCAGCGCGACGCCACTGCGAGAAATCACCGAGCTCAACATCGGCTCCCGCCCCGCCTCGCGCAAAGCCACCCAGCGCATTGAAGACCTGCGGGCCATTCCGTGGGGCTTCAGCTGGGGCCAGTGCCGCCTCACGCTGCCGGGCTGGTTTGGGTTTGGCTCGGCGGTAGAAACCTTTTTGGGCGCAGACGGCGGCAAGCAGCGCGCCGAGCGCCTGGCGCTGCTACAACACATGCAGCAGACATGGCCGTTTTTCAGTGCGTTGCTGTCCAACATGGACATGGTGCTGGCCAAAAGTGACCTGGCCCTGGCCCGGCGCTACGCCGACCTGGTGGAAGACCGCCAGCTGCGCCAGCGGGTGTTCTCGGCCATCGAGGCCGAGTGGCACCTGACGGGCGAAGTGCTGGCGCACATCACCGGCAAAGCCCAGCGCCTGGTGGACAACGCTGCGCTGCAGCGCTCCATGAACCACCGGTTTCCGTACATCGACCCGCTGCACCACCTGCAGGTGGAGCTGCTGCGCCGCCACCGCCAGGCCATTGCAAACGGCGAGCCGGTGGATGACCGCGTCAAGCGCGGCATCCATATCAGCATCAACGGCATCGCAGCCGGGTTGCGCAACACCGGCTGATCAGCGCGCGCCGGCCAGCAGCTCGCGCACCGCGCCGAGCTGGCGGCGCGAGACGACCAGGTGCTCGGCCACCCCATCCAGCCGCACGGCCCAGCCCTCGCCCTCCTGCGGGTCATGGTGCTTTTCCAGGCTGCGCACCGCGTGGCGGGCAACCAGCGCATTGCGGTGGATGCGCAGCCAATGGCCGCTGTAGCGCTGCTCCAGCTCGCTGAGCGAACCGTCGTAGATGTGCTTGGCCATGGCGGTTCGCACCGTGACGTACTTCCACTCGGCCTTGAGGTAGAGGATGTCTGGCAGTGCCACCCGCTCGGTACGGCCCCGGTCCTGTATGAGCAAGAAATTTTCAATAGAAAAAGGCTCTTGCGCTTGCCTGTATTGAGTTTTTAGCTCTACTTTTTTCAAGGCTGCTTGCAAGCGCTCCAAGCGCACGGGTTTGGTCAGGTAGTCCAGCGCCTCCAGCTCGAAAGCCTGCACCGCATGCTCGGCATGGGCGGTGACGAACACCACCGCCGGCGGGCGGGGCAACTCGCGCAGCGACTGTGCCAGGCGCATGCCGTCGGTGCCTGGCAGGTGGATGTCGAGCAGGACCACGTCGCAGGCATGGTGCGATAACCAGTGCATCGCGGTCACCGCCTCGGCAGCCTCGGCAGCCACGGTGGCGGCAGGCGCTTGGCAATCGGCGAGCAATGTGCGCAGCCTGGCGCGGGCCAGGGCCTCGTCGTCCACCACCAGCACCCGAAGTGCTGCCTGCAGCGTTCTATCGGTGGGCGGGCGACTGCTGGCGACGGGTTGCCTGGTGGCGTCAGGCGTGGTCATGCGGGCAGCTCCAGGCGCACCACATAGCGGCCATCGATCAGCGCCGCCCGAAACTGGGCTTGCAAATCGTGCAGCAGGCTCAGGCGTTCGCGCACGTTGTCCAATGCCAGGCCCTGGCCCGGCACACCAGCCCCGGCGGGCACGGTGTTGGTGACACGGACCACCACCCGGTCGCCTCGCCGCTCGGTGGCAATGTGCACATCTGCCCCATGCACACTGGGCTCGACCCCATGCTTGATGGCGTTCTCCACCAGAGGCTGCAGGATCAGCGGCGGCAGGCGGGCGGCGCTGGCCTGTGGGTCCAACGCCCAGTTCAGCCGCAGGCGTTCGCCAAAACGCACCTGCTCGATGGCGAGGTAGCGCTGCGCCAGGTGCAGCTCCTGCGCCAGGGTGACTTCGCGCTGCGACTCGCTCAGGGCGCTGCGAAACAGCTCGCTCAGGTCTTCCAGCAAGGCCTCGGCCCGGGCGGGTTCTGCCCTGACCAGGGCAATGGCGCTGTTGAGGGTGTTGAACAGGAAATGCGGGCGTATGCGGGCCTGCAGATCAGCCAGCCTGGCCTGGGTGCTGGCAGGAGTCTGCGCACGGCTGCGCCACACCAGTCCGGCCACCAGCACACCGGCCAACAAGGCACCGGCCAAGGCCGCCGCCAGCCAGTGTGGCTGCTGGGTGAGCAGCAGCCACTGCGCCAGCGCCATGGAAGAACCGCCCGCCAACGCCCCCAACAGCACGCCCGAGGCCACCTGCCAGCGCAACGGCCAGCGGCCCAGTACCCCCTTGAACGCACAGCCCACAATGAGCCAGCCCAACACCGCAGGCTGCGTGACCGCCGACAGCGTGGCCATGTGCAGCAGCCACCCCAGTGCTTCCCCGCTGCCAAACAGACTGACCACCACCACCACCGCCTGCACAAACAGCACCGAGCGCAGCACCACCCCCACATGGCAGGCATCAAACACCAGGTGGCGGGCCACCGCTGGAGCGGGGAGCTCCTGCGCCTGGGACGGCGGCCAATCCAGGGTCGATAAAATCTCGTGCGGGTTCATGCGGTGTGGGTACGGGTGCGGCTGCGACAGAACGCCCAGCATGCCGCATTATTGGCTGGCAGAAAAGCCCTGCGCCGCCGCCCCTGGCCAGACCAACTCCCCACACTGCTCACACGCACCGCCCTACCCCCTGCGGCCACAGCGGCCACTGTTCGCCCCCTGAGGCGCGCCACCCTGCGCCGCATCCTTCAGATCGCCCTTGCCATGACCTCACCCAACCCACTCGACACCAAATCCCAAGCCTGGTCTGCCCTGTTCTCCGAGCCCATGAGCGAGCTGGTCAAGCGCTACACCGCCAGCGTGTTTTTTGACAAGCGTCTGTGGCAAGCCGACATGGCGGGCAGCCTGGCCCACGCTGAGATGCTGTCTGCACAGAACATCATTTCTGCAGCAGACTTCGCTTCCATACAAAGCGGAATGGCCCAAATTTCCGCTGAAATCGAGTCGGGCGCGTTCGAATGGAAGCTGGACCTGGAAGACGTGCACCTGAACATCGAAGCCCGCCTGACCCAGCTGGTGGGCGACGCAGGCAAGCGCCTGCACACCGGCCGCAGCCGCAATGACCAGGTGGCCACCGACGTGCGTCTGTGGCTGCGCGGCGAGATCGACACCATCGGCGTGCTGCTGAACGAGGTACAAACCGCCCTGGTGGATGTGGCCGAGAAAAACGTCGAAGTCATCCTGCCCGGCTTCACCCACCTGCAGGTGGCCCAGCCGGTGAGCTTTGCCCACCACCTGCTGGCCTACGTGGAAATGTTTGCCCGCGACAACGAACGCATGGCCGACGTGCGCCGCCGCACCAACCGCCTGCCGCTGGGGGCCGCCGCGCTGGCAGGCACCACCTACCCGCTGGACCGCGAGCGCGTGGCCCGCACCCTGGGCATGGTCGATGAGGCGGGCAACGCCCAGGTGTGCCAGAACAGCCTGGACGCGGTGAGCGACCGCGACTTCGCCATTGAATTCACCGCCGCCGCCAGCCTGTGCATGGTGCACATCAGCCGCCTGTCGGAGGAACTCATCATCTGGATGAGCCAGAACTTCGGCTTCATCCAAATTGCCGACCGTTTCACCACCGGCTCATCCATCATGCCGCAGAAGAAGAACCCCGATGTGCCCGAGCTGGCCCGGGGCAAAACCGGGCGGGTGGTCGGCCACCTGATGGCGCTCATCACCCTGATGAAGGGCCAACCCCTGGCCTACAACAAAGACAACCAGGAAGACAAAGAACCCCTGTTCGACACCGTGGACACGCTCAAAGACACGCTGCGCATCTTTGCCGAGATGATCGGCGGCCAGTTGAACGCTGAAACCGGCCAGAAAGAAGGCGGCATCACCGTCAACCCCGCACCCATGCGCGCCGCTGCCCAGAAGGGCTACGCCACCGCCACCGACCTGGCCGACTACATGGTGAAAAAAGGCCTGCCCTTCCGTGATGCGCACGAGGCCGTGGCCCACGCCGTCAAAACCGCCCAGGCCAAGGGTGTGGACCTGAGCGAACTGAGCCTGGCCGAGCTGCAGGCCTTCAACTCGGCCATTGGTGCCGATGTGTTCGAGTGCCTGAGCCTGGAGGGCAGCCTCAACGCCCGCAGCACCCTGGGTGGCACCGCGCCAAGCCAGGTGCGGGTGCAGCTGGCGCGGCACCGAGCACGCCTGGCAGGCGCTGCCGCCTGAGCCACCCATGGCGCCGCACACAGCGCCCGGGTACAGCCCTACACTCGGGCGCACTGCCTGTGGCCCCTGTCGGCCACCCCCCACCAACCGCTTTTGGAGACCAACCCCATGACCCCCACATCCCCCTTGCGTTGGGCCCCTCACCTGGTGCTGGCGGCGGCTCTGGCCGCCACCGGCGCCACCTCGGCCCTGGCCGCTTCACAAACCCTGCCCTCGGGCGTCAAGGTGGAACACACCACCGAGGGCAGCGGCGCACAGCCCCGCGCCACTGACACCGTGCAGGTGCACTACCGTGGCACCCTGGCCGACGGCAAAGAATTTGACAGCTCCTTCAAGCGCAATGCCCCGGCCAGCTTCCCGCTCAACCGTGTCATCCCCTGCTGGACGCAGGGCGTGCAAACCATGAAAGTCGGCGGCAAGGCCACCCTGACCTGCCCACCGGCCACGGCCTATGGCGAACGCGGCGCCGGAGGCTCCGTCCCCCCCAACGCCACCCTGACGTTTGAGGTCGAGCTGCTGTCCATCGTCAAATAGCTAGGCGGGTCTGACCACCGCCATGAAAGACTCCCAGGACCCGGACTTTGGTGCCACTGGCCAGTTTGAGCTGACCGGTGTGTACCACTCCGACCACAGGCTCGATGCGACCTTTGCCTCCACCCTGGGCCTGGACCAGATCAAAAGCTTGGTGCTGCTGGGTGCAGGCCCTGTGCATGTGCAGGTGCTGCACGAGCTGGCCCGCCAGCGCCGCGCCGATCTCGACGTCACCCTGGTCACGCCCAACCTGCGGCAGGTGCCTGCGGCCCTGCTGCCAGGTGTGGTGGCCGGGCTGCACAACGCCCGTGACTGCCACACAGACCTGACCCCCCTGCTGCAGTCGGCAGGTGTGCGCTGGATGGCGGCGCAAGCCGCCGGACTGGATGCGGGCACGTCATCGGTGCTGCTCGACAACGTGCCCCTCGACCACGTACCCCAGTCGGTGGAACCGACAGCGGAACGAGCGACGCAACCCGCGGTGGCCCGCCCATCGCTCATCGGCTATCACCTGCTGAGCGTGGACACCAGCCCGCTGGACGGTTGTGCCGACCCCACCCAGCAACTCAAGGGCGCAGCGCAGCATGGCCTGTGCACCTCGGCAACGGCCCAGTTCGCGCAGCGCTGGCCACTGGCCGCCGCGCGGCTGTGCCAACTCGCCGCCCAGCGGCAGGGTGTGCCCGTGCGGCTGGTGGTGGTTGGCCAGGGGGTTCATGCCTTTGAAATGGCCTGCGCACTGCACCAGTGGGCATCGGCCCAACGGCTGCGTGCCGAGTTGGCGCTGGTGACCCATGGCGCAGATGTCGTCAGTGGCCAGACGCCCAGCGTTCGGCGGCGGGCCTTGGGCGTACTCAAGCGCCTGGGCATCGAGGTGGTGCCCACACGGGCCCTGCACATCGTGCCCGATGGTGTGGCGCTTGACGCTGCTCACCCATTGCTGCCCAGCGACCTGACCCTGGTCGCGCTGGAGTCCGCTCCACCTGTGTGGCTTGCTGCGAGTGGGCTGAGACTGGATACGTCGGGCTACATGGCCACCAACGACCGTTGGCAAAGCGTGTCGCATCCACAGGTGCTGGCCACCTCTGGCAGCCACAGCAGCGGTGCAACCAGCGGCACGGCCGCCTGCGAAGCGGCTGAACAGTCGGGGGCTGCGCTGGCACTGAACCTGCGCGCCCTGGCATCGGAGCAGCCACTGGCCCCACCGCCCCAGGGCCATCGTCCCCTGGGTTTTGTGGACTGTGGGTATGGCCAGGCCATCGCGTACTGGGGCCCCTGGAGTGCCGAAGGCCGCTGGGCCTGGCGCTGGAAGCACAAGGCGGCCACCACCTACCTTTCCCGACAGCGACCCCGCACCCTGCCATGACCACCCATCCGCACCTGCAAACCCTGTCTGGCATGCCCAACACCCTGGGCCGTTTCGAAATCAAGCAGGTGCTGGGCAGGGGTGCTCAGGCGGGTGTGTGGCTGGCGCACGATCCCCGCCTGCAGCGCGATGTCGCCCTCAAGGTGCTGCACACCCCGCGCCACGGCCATGCGCCCGCCGATGCGGCTCACTGGCTCAAAGAGGCCCGCAACCTCAGCCAGCTGGTGCATCCCCACATCGTCACGCTGTACGAAGCCGATGTGTGGGACGGTCGCCCTGGCATGGCGCTGGAAGTGGTCACCGGCCCATCGTTGGCCCGGCGCCTCGCCCAAACCGGTGCCCTGCCTGCGCTGGAAGCGGTGCGGCTAATGAAGCAGGTGCTCGATGCACTGCAACACGCCCACCAGCAAGGGGTGGTGCACCGCGACCTGAAACCATCCAACATCCTGCTCGATGCCAATGGATCTGCCAAGGTGAGCGACTTTGGCATGGCCTCTCGGCTGCCACGCGCCGCCCAGCCCGGCGAGGCAGCGGCCCACCCCGGCGGCGTGGAGGGCACGCCCAACTACCTGTCGCCCGAGGCGGCCCGCGGGTTGCCGCCCAGCCCGACCAACGACGTGTTTGCCGCTGGCCTGGTGCTGGCCGAGATGCTGCTGGGCCGCCCCCTGATGGCCGAAACCGACCCCTACCGGGCGGTGTACAGGCTCGCCCACGAAGACCTGGTGCTGCCCCATGACCCCCAGCACCCCCTGGATGACGCCCTGCGGGCCCTGGTACAGCGAGCCCTGGCACGCGACCCTGCCCTGCGCTGGCCCAGCGCAGGCGCTATGGCAGAGGCTCTGCGCGACTGGGCAGCCGCCCAGCAAGGCAGCCCAGGCGACGCATTGGACGCCAGCGGCAAAGCCACCCTGGACTTTTTGCTGCGCCGCATGCGCCGCACCAGCGACTTTCCAGCCATGTCGGCCCAAATTGTGCGGGTGCAAAGCCTGGCAAGCTCGGAGAACGAAAGCCTCAACAGCCTGACCAGCGAAATCCTGAAAGACGTGGCGCTGACCAACAAGCTGCTGCGCATCGTCAACTCGGCCCACTTCAGCCACGTGGGCGGTGGTCACATCAACACTGTGTCGCGTGCAGTGAGCCTGATCGGTTTTGCGGGCATCCGCAACGTCGCCATGAGTCTGGTGATGCTCGACCACATGGAGAATAAGGCACACGCCGAGCAGCTCAAGGCCGAGTTTGCGCGTGCACTGCTGGCCGGTGGCCTGGCGTCCGACCTTGGCGCAGGCATGCGCGACACCGAGGAAATTTTTATTGGCGCCATGCTGCACAACCTGGGCCGCCTGCTGACCGAGTTCTACTTCCCCGACGAAGCCCGCCAGATTCGCCAGGCACTGGCAGCCGCTGCTGGTGCTGGTGCTGCGGGCGATGCCACCGCAAACCACCCGGTGCGCAGGCACCAGCGCGAAGAGCAGGCGGCCCAGGCGGTGCTGGGCATTGGGTTCGAGGCGCTGGCCGAAGGGGTGGGCAAGAGCTGGGGCCTGCCCGACTCCATGCTGCGGCTGATGCGCCACAGCGTGGCCCCACCCCCATCACGGCCAGTGACCGACGCCCCCGCGCGCCAGCAACTGATTGCCCAGGCGGCCAACGCCATGGCAGATGTGTTCCTGAATGCCGAGGAGGCCACCCTGCACACCCAGCTGCACCAGGTGGCCAGTGTGTATGCGGCCGCTCTGGGCCAGACGTCGACGGACATTGAAGCCGCTGTGGCACAAGCCCGAGACAAACTCGCCATCACCGCCGAATCCATTGGGCTGTATGCCCCCGCGCACTCCCGGGCAGCCCGATTGCTGCGGCGGCAGCTGCAGGTGACAGCACCCACAGCCGCCGACAGCCGCCACCCGCCCCCTGGACAGCCCGTTGACAGCCCCATCAGCGAGTTGCACGCCACCACGCATCATGCCCTCAACGGTGCGGTGGACGGCACGCCAGCCACCGCATCCGAGGACAGCCAGGCGGACGCCACCTCATCGCTGTTGGCGACCGGTATTCAGGACATCACCAACGCCATGGTGGACAGCTTCAAACTCAACGATGTGCTGCGCATGGTGCTGGAGACCATGTACCGCGCCATGGGTTTTCGGCAGGTGGTGTTTTGCCTGAGAGACGGCAACAGCGGCGCCATCCAAGGGAGGCTGGGGCTGGGGGAGGATGCCACCAACACCGCCCGGGTGTTTCGGGTGGTGCTGAGCGAGCCCAACAACCTGTTTGCTGCCGTGTGCAACAAAGGGGTGGACACCCTCATCCACGATGCCACCGCCGACAAGGTGCGCCATGCCCTGCCCGGCTGGTACCACCAGCACGTCCATGCGCGCTCCTTCATGCTGCTGCCGCTGCACCTCAAAGGCGCACCCCTGGGGCTGATTTATGCCGACCAGGCGCAGGCCGACGCCATCGTTCTGGACGAGAAGGGCCTGTCTCTGCTGAAAACCCTGCGCAACCAGGCGGTGATGGCTTTCAAGCACACTATGTCCAACCGATGAGCAGGCGATACTCATATCGATAGCTATAAATACCCATAAATTAAGCGTTTATAGGTCAAATGACACCAAAAATAGCCCCCAAAAACACAGAAGCCGACACAGCCGCGTCCGCAATGCCTGTTGCCCTGGTCACCGGGGCCGCACGCGGGATTGGCATGGCCATTGCCGAAGGCTTTCTGGCGGCGGGCTATCGGGTCGCGTTGCTTGACCGCGACAACCCCGAGCTCGGGCTCACCGCTGCGCGCCTGGCGCAACAGGGGGACGTGCTGCCCCTGGTGGCCGATGTCGGCCTGCCGCAGCAGGTCAAGGCGGCGGTGGCACAACTGAACGAACAATGGGGACGGCTCGATGCCTTGGTCAACAACGCCGGGGTGGCGGTGTTCAAGCCCATCACCCAAACCACCTTCGAGGAGTGGCAGACGGTCATGTCGTCCAACCTCAATGGCCCTTTTTTGTGCACCCAAGCCTGCACACCGCTGCTGCTGGCCAGCGGGCGCGGTGCGGTGGTCAATGTGGCCTCCATCTCCGGGCTGCGGGCCAGCACGCTGCGGGTGGCCTATGGCACCAGCAAGGCCGCACTGATCCACCTGACCCGCCAGCAGGCGGTGGAGCTGGGCAACATGGGCATTCGGGTCAACGCCGTGGCCCCCGGCCCGGTGGAAACCGCTATGGCCAAGCTGGTGCACACACCCGCCATCCGCGCCGACTACCACGACACCATTCCCCTGGCCCGCTACGGCACGCCCGAGGAAATTGCCCAGGCGGTGCTGTTCCTGTGCAGCCCGGCTGCGGGCTACATCAACGGCCAGGTGCTGGCGGTGGACGGCGGCTTTGATGCTGCCGGTGTGGGCCTGCCCACCCTGCGCAAAGGCTGAGCACCCACGACCTGCCTGGCAGGTTGTCCGTCCCCCCGCCCCATGGACTCACTGACCCAATTTACCCTGGGTGCCGCCGTCAGCGTGGCGGTCATGGGCCGTCGCACCGCCGCCTGGAAGGCCGCACTCTGGGGAGGCATCGCAGGCACCCTGCCCGACCTTGATGTATTGGTGGACCACGGCGACGCGGTCCTCAATATGGTGCTGCACCGCGCCGAAAGCCACGCCTTTGTGTACCTGGCCCTGCTGTCGGGGCCGCTGGCCTGGCTGGTGTCGCGCCTGCAGCGCGAGCCCGAACTGGTGCGCCGCTGGTGGCTGGCCATGGCTCTTGTGCTGTTGACCCACCCCATGCTGGACCTCATGACGGTGTACGGCACGCAAGTCTGGCACCCGTTCAGCGACCAGGCCTACGGTGCGGGCAGCATCTTCATCATCGACCCCGCCTACACCTTGCCGCTGCTGCTGGGTCTGGGACTGGCGGTGTCCGCTCGGGCAGGCGGCTTGTGCGCCAACCAGATCGGACTGGGCATCAGCACCACCTACCTGGCCTGGAGCCTGCTGGCCCAGGCACTGGTGACCCATCAGGCCCGGCAAGACCTGCACGCCGCCGGGCTGCCCAGCCATACCCTTCTGGTCACCCCCACCCCCTTTAACACCCTGCTGTGGCGGGTGGTGACCATGGACGGCAAGCGTTACCACGAAGGCTTTTATTCGCTGCTGGACCGGGGCAGGACCATCCGGCTGGCAGCCTTCCCCAGCGGACACGCACTGGCACAGCAACACGCCAGCCACCCCTAGGTGCGGCACATTGCCCGGTTTTCTGACGGATTTTTCCGCATGAGCCATGCACAAGGGCGGCTGTGGCTCACCGACCTGCGCATGGGGCAGGAGCCCGGCTATGTGTTCCATTTCGACATCGGCCCGCCACTGTATGCCACCCACCCTGTGCCTCCGGCCGCCACCCAGATCAACCTGCGCACCGACGTGCCCACTGCCCTGCGCTGGTTGTGGCGACGGATGTGGGGCGAAGACATTGCCTCGCCAGGCCACAGCCCGCCCGCCACCGACCACACCCTCGACCCCACCACCGCACCCAGCCCCGCACCTGCTGCCCGGAACCAGTGACGCCCCCGAACCGCCAGACACCCCTCCAACTGCACCACCCACACCACGGAAACCATCCATGGCCACGACCGCCCTCAACGTGCTGGGAACGCCCCTGCAAGCCTGCTCCTTCGACCCCTTGACCGGCTTTTTTCGCGACGGATGCTGCCACACCCGAGACGACGACACCGGCTCCCACGTCATTTGTGCGCGGGTCACCGCCGAGTTTTTGGCGTTCTCACGCGCGCATGGCAACGACCTGTCCACCCCCCGCCCAGATTGGCGGTTCGCCGGACTTCAACCCGGCGACCGCTGGTGCCTGTGCGCCCTGCGCTGGGCACAGGCCCTGGAGGCCGATGTGGCGCCGCCTGTGGTGCTGGAAGCCTGCCACCACCGGGCACTGGACTTTGTATCGCTGGCCGACCTTCAGGCCCATGCCTGGCCCAGACCCTGAAGGGGCGGGAACCAAAGTATTGGCACTCACTCTCACACAGTGCTAATATTTCCTTGTTCTGACAGAGGGAACGCACGAGAGGAGTCGCATGAACGCTGTACTGAATTCCACCGCATTGTCTGTGGCCAACCCATGGACCCTGGTACCCCCACTGGGTCACCTGGATGCCTACATTTCCGCCGTCAACCGGCTGCCCCTGCTCACGCTTGAAGAAGAGCAGGGCTGCGCCCGCCGCTTGCGCGACCACAACGACCTGGAAGCCGCCGGTAAGCTGGTGATGTCGCACCTGCGCCTAGTGGTGTCGATTTCTCGCCAGTACCAAGGCTATGGCCTGCCCCACGGCGACCTCATCCAGGAAGGCAACGTGGGCCTGATGAAGGCCGTCAAGCGCTTTGACCCCGACCAGGGCGTGCGCTTGGTGAGCTACGCCATCCACTGGATCAAGGCCGAAATTCACGAGTACATCCTGAAAAACTGGCGCATGGTCAAGGTGGCTACCACCAAGGCCCAGCGCAAGTTGTTTTTCAACCTGCGCTCCATGAAACAAGGCTTCAAGGCCGATGCCGCCGCAGACGACCAGGCCACCCACCGCGACACCCTCAACCCCAGTGAGGTGGATCGGGTGGCCAGCCAGCTCAACGTCAAGCGCGAAGAAGTCATAGAGATGGAAGCGCGCATGGCCGGTGGCGACGTGGTGCTGGACCCCTCCCCCGGCAGCGACGGCGAAGAAGCCTATGGCCCGATTGCCTACCTGACCGATTCGAGCCAGGAACCCTCGGCTGTGCTGGAAGCACGCCGACGCGAGGTACTGTCCTCCGACGGAGTGAGCCAGGCCATCGCCGCGCTCGACGACCGCTCGCGCCGCATCGTCACCGAGCGCTGGCTCAAGGTCAACGACGACGGCACTGGCGGCATGACGCTGCACGAACTGGCCGCCGAGTACGGCGTGAGCGCCGAACGCATCCGCCAGATCGAGGTGGCCGCCATGAAGAAAATGCGCAAGAGCCTGGCCGAGTTCGCCTGACCAGGAACACTTGATCAGGGCCCACAGGAGCCCACTCAAAAAAGCCACTGCCTGACAGTGGCTTTTTTTAGAAAAATCAGCCACCAGCGCTTGCTGGCCATGGATTCTTAGCTATGCATTCACGATCAAACATTCCCCGCCAGCGGTGGATCAGGATTCGCGCCGCAATGCCGGAAACAGGATGATGTCGCGGATGCTGGGGCTGTCGGTCAACAGCATCATCAAACGGTCCATGCCAATGCCACAGCCACCGGCCGGTGGCATGCCGTACTCCAGGGCACGCACAAAATCGTGGTCAAAGAACATGGCCTCGTCGTCACCGCTGTCCTTGGCCGCCGCCTGGGAATGGAAGCGGGCAGCCTGATCCTCGGCATCGTTGAGCTCGCTGAATCCATTGCCAAACTCCCGTCCGGTGATGTAGAGCTCGAAGCGCTCGGTCACCTCGGGCCGGGTGTCGGAGGCACGGGCCAGCGGGGAAATCTCCACAGGGTGTTCGCAAATGAAGGTGGGATTCCAGAGCTTTTCTTCCACCACTTCTTCGAAGTACATCACCTGCAGGCTGGCCAGGCTGCGTGTGGACAAGTGGTGCTTGCCTTCGCTCATGCCCAGCTTTTGCAAGGCGTGGATCAGCCAGTCGCGGTCATCCACCGCGGGTACGCCGCTGTGGCCCAGTTCGCCCCCGGCACCCGTGTGCTTGATGATGGCCTCACGAATGGTCAGCCGCTCGAAGGGCGCCGCCAAATCCACCGGGTGGCCCCCGTAGGTAAGCTGCAAACCGCCCGTGGCCTTCAGAGCGGCGTCGCGCACCAGCGCTTCTGTGAATTTCATCAGGTCCTGGTAGTTCCAATAGGCCGCATAGAACTCCATCATGGTGAACTCGGGGTTGTGGCGGACGCTGATGCCTTCGTTGCGGAAGTTGCGGTTGATCTCGAACACCCGCTCAAAGCCGCCCACCAACAAGCGCTTGAGGTAGAGCTCTGGGGCAATGCGCAGGTACATCTGCTGGTCCAACGCGTTGTGGTGCGTCTCGAAGGGTTTGGCGTTGGCCCCACCGGGAATGGGGTGCAGCATGGGGGTTTCCACCTCCAGGAACCCGTGGCCCACCATGAACTCGCGGATACCGCTGACTGCCTTGCTGCGCGCCACAAAGCGCTGGCGGGCGGACTCGTCGGTCATCAGGTCCACATAGCGCTGGCGGTACTTGATTTCCTGGTCGTGCACGCCATGGAACTTGTCGGGCAGCGGACGCAGGCTTTTGGTCAGCAACCGAATGCGTGTGGCGTGGATGGACAGCTCGCCGGTTTTGGTCTTGAACACCACGCCCTCGGCGGCCACGATGTCGCCCAAGTCCCAATGCTTGAAGGCGGCGTGTACGTCTTCGCCCACGCTTTCGTTGTTCAGGTAGATCTGGATGCGGCCACCAGTCGGCCCAAACGATGCATCTTGCAAGGTGGCAAAGCTGGCCTTGCCCATGACGCGCTTCAACATCATGCGCCCGGCCACGCTGGCCGTTGCCTGCAGGGGCTCCAGCTCTTCTTTGCTGAGGTGGTTGAAGCGCTCGATCAGCCCAGCAGCCCGGTCGGCTGGTTTGAAATCGTTGGGAAATGCGGGTATACCCTGCGCCTGTGCCTGCTCCCTCAGGGCTTTGAGCTTCTCGCGGCGCTCGACGATGAGCTGGTTGTCATCGAATGCGTCGGAGTGGTGGGGAGGGGCGGCAACGGGCGTCGAAGATGGGGTTGTCATGTCAGAACCAATAAAAACGGGTTGCACATCCGCGATGCGCAACCCTGAATTGTAAGTTTTGAAGTCGCCGGAAATGGACAGCAACAGTCCGGAACTGGCGGGTTCAGTGCCCCAGATAGGCCTCACGCACCTTCGGGTCGGTCAGCAGCTCTTTGCCGGGCCCGGTCATGGTGATCTCGCCGGAGTCCATGACGTAACCACGGTCGGCAATTTGCAGGGCACGCTGCGCGTTTTGCTCCACCAGCACCACGGTCACGCCCTGGGCGTACACGTCCCTGACCACCTCGAAAATCTTGTCCACCATGATGGGCGACAGCCCCATAGACGGCTCGTCCAGCAGCAGCACCTTGGGCTGGCTCATCAGCGCCCGGGCCATGGCCAGCATCTGCTGTTCACCGCCAGACATGGTGCCCGCCAGCTGGTCCTTGCGCTCGCGCAGACGTGGGAACAGCACAAACATGCGCTCAATGTCGTCGGCAATACCGGCTTTGTCCGAGCGGATGTAGGCACCCATTTGCAGGTTTTCGGTGATGGACATGCGGGTGAATACCCCCCGACCTTCCGGCACCATGACCAGCCCTTCACGCACCAAATCCCAGGCGCCTTTGCCTTTGATGCTTTTGCCCAGGTACTCGATGTCACCGGCTTCAAACGGCAAGGAACCGGTCACGGCCTTCATGGTGGTGGTCTTGCCAGCGCCGTTGGAGCCAATCAAAGACACCAATTCGCGCTCGCGCACCTCCATATCGATGCCCTTGACCGCCTTGATCCCGCCGTAGGACACCTTGAGCCCGGAAATTTTCAACAATGTTGTGCTCATGAATTGCGTCCTCAGTTTCCACCGGTGCCCAGATAGGCTTCAATCACTTTGGGGTCGTTCTGCACTTGGGCGGGTGTACCCACCGAGAGCTGCTTGCCGTAATCCAGCACAGTGACGTGGTCGCACAAACCCATCACCAGCTTGACATCGTGCTCGATCAACAAGATGGTGCGGTTGTCGTTGCGGATGCGGTCAATCAACTCCCGCAGCTGCACCTTTTCGGTGGCATTCATGCCAGCTGCCGGCTCGTCCAGGGCGATCAGCTGCGGATCGGTAGCCAGCGCGCGTGCGATCTCCAGTCGGCGCTGGTCACCGTAGCTCAGCGTCCTGGCCTTGTAGTCGGCGTATTTGGCCACGCCCACGTACTCCAGCAGCTCTTGGGCCCGCTCCTTGATTTCTTTTTCCTCCCGCTTGAATGAGGGGGTACGCAAGATGGCGCCGAACAAATTGGAGCTGGTGCGCACATGGCGGCCCACCATCACGTTCTCCAGAGCAGTCATCTCAGCAAACAGCCGGATGTTCTGGAAGGTCCGGGCAATGCCAGCCTTGGCCACCTCATGCACGGCCGAGGGGGTGTACGGCTTGCCAGCCAACTCGAACGTGCCACCGTCGGGGGTATAGAGCCCGGTCAGCACGTTGAAGAACGTGGTTTTTCCCGCTCCATTGGGGCCAATCAGGCCATACACCTGACCCCGCTTGATGGTCACGCCCACTTCCGAGAGCGCCTGCAAACCACCAAACCGCTTGGACACATTGGCCACTTTCAGAACAATGTCGCTCATGCTCAGGCTCCCTTGGTCAGTGACTTGCCGTGCTCGGGCGAGGGCCAAAGCCCCTTGGGACGCAACAACATGATGATGATCATGGCCAGGGCAATCAGCAGTTGCCGCAGGATTTCAGGGCCCAAACGGCCATCGGTCAGCGCGGTCAAGGGGTGGGCAACGTGGCGCAGCAATTCCGGCAAACCGGCCAGCACCAGGGCCCCCAGGATGACGCCGGGGATGTGCCCCAGGCCACCCAGCACCACCATGGCAACGATCATGACCGACTCCATGAGAATGAATGACTCCGGGTACACCCCTCGCATGAACGAGGCAAACAGCACCCCAGACAATCCACCGAGGGTGGCACTGGTGCCGAACGCTGCCAGCTTGAGGTTGCGGGTATTGAGACCCATGGCCTTGGCGGCGATTTCGTCTTCACGCACCGCCATCCACGCCCGCCCGATGCGGGAGTCTTGCATGCGGTTGCAAACGACGATGGCCATCAGCACAAAGAACAGAATCAGGTAGTAGTACAGCGTGACCGACTCCAGGGTGTAGGTCCAGTCACCCACCGACAGCGTGAGCCGTTGGCCCATGCTGTGGCCGAACACGGTCACCGGATCGATCTGGCTGATGCCCTTGGGACCGTTGGTCAGGTTGATGGGACGGTCCAGGTTGAGCATAAAAATGCGAACAATCTCGCCAAACCCCAGCGTCACGATGGCCAGGTAGTCACCGCGCAGCTTGAGCACTGGCGCGCCCAGAATCAGACCGGTGACGCCTGCAGTGACCGCCGCAATGACCATGACGAGCCAGAAGCTGACGTGCAGGCCGTCCGGGAAGCTGGCGGCAATCCAGGCGAAGTTTTCGGCCAGATGGGGCGAGGCGAGCAAACCATACAGGTAGGCCCCCACCGCAAAAAACGCCACAAAACCCAAATCCAGCAGGCCCGCATAGCCCACCACAATGTTCAGCCCCAGTGCCAGCAGCACGTACAGCAGGGCAATGTCCACAATACGGACCCAGGAGTTGCTGCCAGTGGCCTGCAACACCAGGGGCAGCGCCATCAGCGCAACGGCGGTGATCAAAAAAACGATGACCTTGCCTGTCGTTGAATTCATCATGTCAAGCTCCTTGGGGTCAGGCACGATCGGCCACACGCTCACCCAGCAGACCTGAAGGCCGCAGGGTCAGCACCAGGGCCAACACAATGAACGCGAAGATGTCGGTGTATTGGCTGCCCAGGAAACCACCGGTCAGCTTGCCCAGGTAGCCGGCACCCAGCGCTTCGATCAGGCCCAGCAGCAGCCCTCCCACCACCGCACCGGCGAGGTTGCCGATGCCCCCCATGACCGCTGCCACAAAGGCTTTCAGTCCAGGCATGAAACCCATGGAGTGCTGCACCGTGCCGTAGTTGGATGCCCACATGATGCCGGCGATGGCAGCCAGCATGGCCCCAATGATGAAGGTGGCAGAAATGACGGTGTCTGGCTTGATGCCCATCAGCGCGGCCACCCGGGGGTTCTCAGCCGTGGCGCGCATGGCCCGCCCCATGTTGGTACGGTTGACCAACCACATCAGGCCCGCCAACACAATCGCCGTGGTCGCCAGAATAGTGACCTGGGTGGTCGATATCACCGCCCCGCCCAAGGGGATGGGTTCGGTGGACAGCATGGACGGATAGGACTTGGGGTTGGGCTTCCAGATGATCATGGCCAGGGTCTGGAGCAGGATAGACACCCCGATGGCCGTGATCAGTGGCGCCAACCGCGGCGAATTGCGCAACGGCCGGTAGGCCAGCTTCTCGATGGTGAAGTTCAATATGGCGCAGACCACCATGGCAATCAGGGTGGCCAACAGCAAAATGATCCAACCGGGCAAGTCGGGCGTTGCATCGCGCATGACCGCGATGATGGACCAACTGGTCAGAGCGCCCACCATGAGCACGTCGCCGTGCGCAAAGTTGATGAGGCCGATGATGCCGTACACCATGGTGTACCCCAGCGCCACCAGCGCATACATGCTGCCCAGAACCAGACCGTTGATGATCTGCTGAAGCAAGATATCCATATTGACTTTCTCCGTGGTTGGGGCTCGACTGCTCGGCCATGTGTCAAACCGAGGCAAGCAAAAAACCCGCCAAGTGCCATCCTGTTGGGATTGCGACAGCGGGCTGGGGCGGGATTGTAGTCACTGCATCGGCCGCAAAACCGGGTGTCAGCCCCCTGCAAGGCTCGGGTTTTCCCTTGAGGGGGTGCTGGGTGGCACCCAGCATCAGTGGCTTTGGGTATCCATTAGCCCGCCTTCTCATTGAGTGTGCGCAGTGTGCGCAGCTTCTCAGCGATGCGGATTTCCAGGCCGCGCTCCACCGGCTGGTACAGCGACTCGGGGGCCATGCCATCGGGCCAGTAGGTCTGGCCAGCCGCGAACCCGTGGGGCTCATCGTGGGCATAGCGATAGCCCTGACCATGGCCCAAGCCCTTGAGCAACTGGGTGGGCGCATTGCGCAGGTGCAGTGGCACCGGGCGGGAGCCTTCGCGCTGCACCAGTGCCCGCGCCGCCTTATAGGCCACCTCCACCGCATTCGACTTGGGTGCCACGGCCAGGTACACCGCGCACTGAGCCAGGGCCAACTCGCCCTCTGGGCTGCCCAGCCGCTCGTACACCTCGGCGGCATCCAGGGCCATCCTGAGCGCACGCGGGTCGGCCAGGCCGACGTCTTCGCTGGCCATGCGCACCAGTCGGCGCGCCAGGTAGCGTGGGTCTACACCCGCATCGAGCATGCGCACCAGCCAGTACAGCGCGGCGTCCGGGTCGGAGCCGCGCACCGATTTGTGCAGTGCCGAAATAGTGTCGTAAAACGCATCGCCCCCTTTGTCGAATCGGCGCAAACGCTCACCCAGAACCCGCTGCAACCAAGTCACAGTCACGTGCGCCAGCGACTCGCTGCGCGCGGCCACCGCCAGAGTCTCCAGGGTATTGAGCAAGCGGCGGGCGTCACCATCGGCCTGATCGACCAGCATATCCAATGCATCTGAATCCATAGCTGGAAGTGCATGACCAGCAAGCGCCGAGGCCACTATTCGCTTCAAATCCTCGGCAGACAAGGCCCTGAGCACATACACCGCTGCCCGCGACAGCAGGGCGGAGTTCAACTCGAAGGACGGGTTCTCGGTGGTCGCCCCAATGAAGGTGAACAGGCCGCTTTCGACGTGGGGCAAAAAGGCATCCTGTTGTGCCTTGTTGAAGCGGTGCACCTCGTCCACAAACACCAGGGTGCGCCGGGAAGAGAGGCTACCCAGCGCAGCCTGCGCCCGGTCCACCGCCTCCCGAATGTCCTTGACGCCACCGAGCACCGCACTGATGGCGATGAACTCCGCGTCGAACGCGGTGGACATGAGCCGGGCAATGGTGGTCTTGCCCACGCCCGGTGGGCCCCACAGGATGCAGCTGTGCGGCTGCCCAGACTCAAACGCCAGCCGCAGCGGCATGCCAGGGCCCAGCAGGTGGGCCTGACCCACCACGTCGCCCAATGAGGCAGGCCGCAGGCGCTCAGCCAAAGGCACCCCGCCAGGGGCGTGGCGAGATGGCCCGCCCGGCGGCATGGCTGGGGCACTGGCGGCAGTCATGGCAACAGCAGAGGCTCAGGCAGAAGCGGAGGCATGGGCAATGACCAGCCCCACTCAGGGCCGCATGACGTCTGCCCCCACGGGGGGTGTGAACCTGAAGACATCGGGCGGCAGCGTCACATTGGGCCTGAACCCCTCAAACCGGACGGTGGAGCGCTGACCAAAGCTGTCCTCCATGTCCAGCACCGCCAGCTGACCCTGGGCAAACCCCACCCGCACCCGACGTATTTGTCCATCGCGCTGGCGGGGAGTGGCCTGTGCCCAGGTCAGGCCGTCGGCATCGGGTGCGGCGCTGAGCTCGAACACCTCGCCCAGCTTGGCAAGGCTGGCGGCCGACGCCAACAATGCAGCAGGCGTGGAGCCCAATGCCTGCGCCTGGGGACGGCGGGTGACCTGGTTGAGGTCGGTGTCGTACAGCCACAGCACGTTGCCATCAGCGACGATGGTTTGCTCGAAAGGCTTGCGGTACTCAAACCGGAAGCGGTCCGGCCGAGCAAATTCGAACTGCCCGCTGGACACCCTGGCACGCCCCACAGCCTCACCCGCCCGCAACGGTGAGGTGACCGTTTGGGTGAAGGCGGCACTGCCAGAGCGGGTATTGACCAGGAAGTTTTCAAGGTCTTTTAGTCCATCAGCGCTTGCTGTGATTGATACTGTAGCTACAAACAATGAAATAAATAAGGTGCGCATGTTGGGTAAGACCCCACCAGGGTCAATCGGTTGCGGATGGCGACAAAAAAACAAATCTCCGCCGTGGGTGCCCAGCATTGGCCGCGCGACCGGCACCCAGGGCCGTCATTCGCTTCGGTTGGGCACCAGAATGTCGCGCTGGCCACTGCTGGTGAGTCCGCTGACCAGACCGGCCTTTTCCATGTCTTCCAACAACCGGGCCGAACGGTTGTAGCCAATTTTGAGCTTGCGCTGCACATAGCTGATGCTGGCCTTGCGGTCCTTAAGGACGATTTCCACCGCCTGGTCATACAGCGCATCTTTCTCACCGCTGCCACTTTCGCCACCTTCGCCGTCCATGCCATTGCCGTCGGCGTCGGCCAGACCGCCTTCGAGCACGCCATCGATGTAGTTGGGTTCGCCCCCGCGCTCTTTCAGGTAGGCCACCACCCGGTGCACCTCGTCGTCACTGACAAACGCACCGTGTACCCGAATGGGATAGCCCGTGCCGCTGGGCATGTAGAGCATGTCGCCCATGCCGAGTAGAGCTTCGGCCCCCATCTGGTCCAGAATGGTGCGGCTGTCGATCTTGCTGCTGACCTGAAAACTGATACGGGTGGGGATGTTGGCCTTGATAAGACCTGTGATCACGTCCACACTGGGGCGCTGGGTGGCAAGTATCAGATGGATGCCCGCAGCGCGCGCCTTTTGCGCCAGACGGGCAATGAGTTCTTCGATCTTCTTGCCCACCACCATCATCAGGTCGGCCAATTCGTCAATCACCACCACGATGTGTGGCAACCGCTCCAGCGGTTCGGGCTGCTCGGGAGTGAGGCTGAATGGGTTGCCAATGGTCTCACCCCGCGCCTTGGCCTCGTCCATTTTGGCGTTGAAACCTGCCAGGTTGCGCACCCCCATTTTGCTGAGCAGTTTGTAGCGCTTTTCCATCTCGGCCACGCACCAGTTCAGGCCATTGGCGGCCTGTTTCATGTCCGTCACCACAGGGCACAACAGGTGGGGAATGCCCTCGTACACGCTCATTTCGAGCATCTTGGGGTCGATGAGCATCAGGCGCACGTCCCGGGCATCGGCCTTGTAGAGCAGGCTCAGAATCATGGCGTTGATACCCACCGACTTGCCCGAGCCCGTGGTGCCGGCCACCAAACAGTGCGGCATTTTGGCCAGATCGGCCACCACCGGCAGGCCGCCGATGTCTTTGCCCAGCCCCATGGTGAGCAGGCTCTTGGCGTCGTGGTACACCACCGAGCCCAACACCTCGCTCAGGCGAATGGTCTGGCGCTTGGCATTGGGCAGCTCCAGCGCCATGATGTTTTTGCCCGGAATGGTCTCAATCACCCGAATGGACACCAGGCTGAGTGAGCGTGCCAGGTCTTTGGCAAGGTTCACCACCTGTGAACCCTTCACCCCGGTAGCGGGCTCAATTTCGTAGCGGGTAATCACCGGCCCCGGTGCGGCTGCCACCACCCGCACCTCCACCCCAAAATCTCTGAGCTTCTTCTCGATGAGGCGGCTGGTCATCTCCAGCGTCTCTGGGGAGACCGACTCCTGGCGAGCCAAGGGGCCATCCAACAAATCCACCTGGGGCAGAGATGAGTCGGGCAGGTCCTGGAACAAGGGCTTTTGGCGCTCCTTGGCCACCCGGGGGCTGATGGGCACGTCAGACGGCAAGGGCTCCACGATCAGCAAGGGCTCCACCGGCATCTGCCCGCGACGGTTCGCCCCGCCTTGGCCGCTTTCTTTTGTCCTGTTGCCCCTACCTGTGCCATCGGCCAAATCTGCACCATGGCCACCGTCGGCCTGGTCAGAACCTTCTCCAACCCCCGATCCGCTGGCCAGGCCGCGTTCTCCCGGCCCCTCACCAAAGCCATCACCCCGCTGCCGAGCCGCCTCTTGACCCATACGCACATCGTGGACGGCCTCGCGCCGCAACCGCAGCGACTGCCAGCCTTCATCCAGCCAACGGCCCACACGCTCTGCCCACTGCCCCCACGAAAACCCAAACACCTGGGCCGAGGCCAGCACCACCGTGGCTATGCCCAGCAGCGCCGAGCCGTTGAACCCCAACCACAGCTGCGCCTGCGGCCCCAGCCACCGACCGAACACCCCACCCGAATGGTCGGGTAGCCAAACCTCCAGGCGGTACAGCCGCCCCCACTCGAGCACCACACTGGCGGCGAGCAAACCCAACAGGCACAGCCAGAACACCAGTCGACGAACCGGCGCAGACGACAGCCATGTCCAACGCCCCCGCTGAAAATGCACTGCATCGCGCTCACTGGCCGGCTCGGCCCGAAGCCAGCGCGCCAGCGAGGCCAGCCAACCCCGCAGGCCGACCAGCACCAGCCACCACACCGAAAAACCCAGCAAAAAATAGCCAGCGTCCGCCAGCACCGCCCCCAGGCGTCCACCCCAGTTGTGCACCTCGCCGCTGCTGCCGGTGGTGGACCATGCCGGATCCGCCGGGTGGTAGGTCAAGAGCGACACCATGGCAAACACCCAGACCAACAACCCCAGCAGCAGCAGCAACTCGTGGGCAAACTTGCCCACACCCGAGGGGGGCTCTGCAGCCCGATCGGCGTTGAGGGTGTTGAGGCTGTAGGTCATGTAAGAGAAGGCTGCGGGAGTCTCAAGGGCGTCAAGGGCGGTTGATCTGGTCGTGGATCAGGGTTCGCCCATCGGGCAGGGTCTGGATGAAGCCACGCTCCTCCAGGTCCTTGATCACGCGGCTGACCATCTCGCGCGAGGCCCCGATCATTTTGGCCACATCCTGACGCGACACCTTGCCCTCAATCACCCAATGGCCGGGGGACTCCTCGCGCGCCGCTTCCTTGAGCACGCGGCCCACCCTGCCGTAGACGTCCATCAATGCCAGCGACTCGATGGTTCGGTCGGCCTGGCGCAAGCGCTGCACCAAACCTTTCATCACAGCATAGGCCATGGAGGTGTTTTCGGGCAGACAACGGGCAAATTCGTCGCGCCCAAGGATGAGTGCATCGGTCTGTACCTCGGCCACGACCGTGGCCGAGTGGGGCTGGTTGTCAATCAAGCTCATTTCACCCAGGTAGTCGCCGGGTTGCAGCGTCGCCAGAATCACCTCCCGCCCCCGGTCATCAGCGGTAAGAACCCGCACCCGGCCGGTCAGCAAAATGGCCAGGAAATTGGACTTCTTGCCCTGCTCGACCAGCACATCACCCCGCCGAAAACGCTGCTTGACCACCGCCTGAGCCACAGACTCAGCCTGCACCGGTGTCAGCGTGGAAAACAGGGGTACGCGCCGGATGAGTTCGAGGTTGGACAAAATGGCCATGGCTGGGTTTCCTCAAGGGATGGATGACTGGGAGCCGCGCATGCCACGTACTGGCCAAGGGGCAGACGGGTGTGGACGCCAGACGGTGGTGGTCGCATTCATACAATGCGGGACTGTACCGGCGCCACCCCTCGGGCCCGGCCTGATTGTTCAACGACTGTTGCCACAGAAACCCGCATGAAGCATTCTAAAGTCTTGATTCTGGGCTCAGGCCCTGCCGGCTACACCGCCGCCATCTACGCGGCGCGTGCCAATCTCCACCCCACCCTGATCACTGGCATGGCCCAGGGTGGCCAACTCATGACCACCACCGAAGTGGACAACTGGCCAGCGGATGTGCACGGCGTGCAAGGTCCAGACCTGATGCAGCGCTTCCAGCAACATGCCGAGCGCTTCAAAACCGAGATGGTGTTCGACCACATCAACGCCGTGGACCTGAGCAAACGCCCGTTTGTACTCACCGGCGACAGCGGCCAGTACAGTTGCGATGCGCTCATCATCGCTACCGGCGCATCGGCCAAGTACCTGGGCCTGCCGTCCGAAGAAGCCTTCATGGGCCGGGGCGTGAGCGGCTGCGCCACCTGCGACGGCTTCTTTTACCGCGACCAGCCCGTGGCCGTGGTAGGCGGCGGCAACACCGCGGTGGAAGAGTCGCTGTACCTGTCCAACATCGCGAGCCAGGTGACGCTGGTACACCGCCGCGACACCTTCAAGGCCGAAGCCATCATGGTGGACCACCTGATGGAGAAGGTGGCAACCGGAAAGATTGTGCTGCGCACCCATTGCGTGCTCGACGAGGTGCTGGGCGATGCCAAGGGCGTGAATGCCATCCGGCTGAAACATGTGCAAACCGGTGACACGGACGAGGTGGCGGTGCAAGGCTGTTTCATCGCCATTGGCCACCAGCCCAACACCGACATTTTCAAGGGTCAACTCGACATGAAGGATGGCTACATCGTGACCCGCTCCGGCCTGAACGGGTTGGCTACCATGACCAGTGTGGACGGCGTGTTCGCGGCCGGCGATGTGCAAGACCACATCTACCGCCAGGCCATCACCAGCGCAGGCACAGGCTGCATGGCCGCGCTGGACGCGCAACGCTACCTGGAACAAGCCGCGCGCTGACCACGTCACCGCTCTTTTTATAATTCCGGCCCTTACTACTGGTACCTATTTTGTCGCCAACAGACCGCTCCGCTGCCAACCCGCTTTCACTGATTGCCAGCGATATGGCCGAGGTTGACCGGGTCATCGAGTCCCGTCTGGGGACCGACGTCCCCCTGGTGGGCCAAGTGTGCCAGTACATCATCTCGGCGGGGGGAAAGCGCTTGCGCCCGGCCTTGCTGCTGCTGATCAGTGGGGCACTGGGCTATACCGGCGCACAGCGACATACCCTGGCGGCGGTGGTGGAGTTCATCCACACCGCCACCTTGCTGCACGACGACGTGGTGGACGAGTCCACCCTGCGCCGCGGGCGGGACACGGCCAACGAGCTGTTCGGCAACGCCGCCAGCGTGTTGGTGGGCGACTTTTTGTACTCCCGCGCGTTCCAGATGATGGTCGAGGCCGGTCAGATGCGGGTCATGGAGGTGCTGGCCGATGCCACCAACGTCATCGCTGAAGGCGAGGTCCTGCAGCTGATGAACATGCACGACGCCAACCTGGACGAAGAAGGGTACCTGCGGGTCATCCGCTCGAAAACGGCCAAGCTGTTCGAGGCCAGCGCGCGCCTGGCTCCCTTGCTGGCGGGCGCACCCGCCGAACTCGAAGCAACCTGCGCCCGCTACGGGCAAGCCCTGGGCACCGCGTTCCAGGTGATTGACGATGTGCTCGACTACGAGGGCGACGCCGCCACCTTGGGCAAAAACCTGGGCGACGATTTGCGCGAAGGCAAAGTGACGCTGCCTGTGATTCTGGCGCTGCAACGCACCACCGGCGGCGACCGCGCCCTGCTGGTGGATGCCATCGAACACACCCAGGACGACAACCTGCCCCGGGTGCTGGACATCATCCGTGCATCGGGGGCCATCGACGCAGCTCGCGCCGCCGCCTGGAACGAAGCCCAGCGGGCGGTGGATGCAGCCCGGGAGCTCCCGGACAACGCCTTCAGCGCCGCCCTGGTGAAACTCGCCACCGACCTGCAAACGCGCCAGGCGTGAGCCAGCCACGAGGCACCGGGGGCGGATCGATCCAGCAGCCCGCGCGCAGGCTGCGGCAATTGCGCTAGATTACGGCCCTATGGCGACCGCTGAACCCTCCACCCTATTGCCACCATCCATGGCACTCCCTGGCTTGGGCCGGGCGCTGATTGCGGCAGGCAAACTGGACACCGCCACCGCTGAGGGGCTGTTTCGCAAGGCGCAGTCGGGCCGCAGCAGCTTCATTGCCGAGCTGATCGATTCCGGCTCGGTCTCCGCCTGTGACCTGGCCCATGTGGTGTCCAGTGCCTTCGGGGCACCCCTGCTCGACCTGGACGCGGTCGATGTCACCAGGTTGCCCAAAGATCTCCTGGAAACCAAGCTGTGTGTGGACCACCGGTTGCTGGTGCTGGGAAAAAAAGCGAACCGCCTGACCATTGCCACTGCCGACCCCGGCGACCAGCAGGCGGCAGAAAAAATCAAGTTCTCCACCCAGATGGGGGTGGATTGGGTCATTGCCGAGTACGACAAGCTGCTCAAGCTGGTCAACGCCCAGAGTGCATCGGTGGCCAAGGCGATGGACCACATCATTGGCGACGATTTCGAGTTCACCGAAGAGGCCGCCGCAGCGGCTGTGGTCGAAAGCACCGACAAAGGTAACTCGGACGTTGAAGACGCACCCATCGTCAAGTTTTTGCAAAAAATGCTGCTGGATGCGTTTGCCATGCGCGCCTCCGACCTGCACTTCGAGCCCTACGAACACACCTACCGGGTACGGTTTCGGGTGGACGGTGAGCTGCGGGAAATTGCATCACCCCCGGTGGCCATCAAAGAAAAGCTGGCTTCTCGCATCAAGGTGATCTCCCGCATGGACATCTCCGAAAAGCGCATTCCGCAAGACGGCCGCATGAAGCTCAAGGTGGGTCCGGACAAGGTCATCGACTTTCGGGTCAGCACGCTGCCCACGCTGTTCGGCGAGAAGATCGTGATCCGTATCCTCGACCCCAGCAGTGCCAAGCTGGGTATTGAGGCCCTGGGCTATGAGCCCGAAGAAAAGGCAAAGCTGCTCAAAGCCATTGGCCGCCCGTACGGCATGGTGCTGGTGACTGGCCCTACCGGTTCAGGCAAAACCGTGTCTCTCTACACCTGCCTGAACATCCTGAACCAGCCGGGGGTCAACATCTCGACTGCGGAAGACCCCTCGGAAATCAACCTGCCAGGCGTCAACCAAGTCAATGTGAACGACAAGGCGGGGCTGACCTTTGCCGCGGCGCTCAAGTCTTTTTTGCGCCAGGACCCCGACATCATCATGGTGGGTGAGATCCGCGACCTCGAAACCGCCGACATTGCCATCAAGGCAGCCCAAACCGGGCACCTGGTGCTGTCCACCCTGCACACCAACGACGCACCGACCACCCTCACGCGGATGCTGAACATGGGCATCGCGCCCTTCAACATCGCCTCCAGCGTGATTCTGATCACCGCGCAGCGCCTGGCCAGGCGTCTGTGCCCCACCTGCAAGATTCCAGCTGACATTCCCACCAAGACCCTGCTGGAAGCAGGCTATCAACCGGACGACATCGATGGCAGCTGGACGCCCTACAAGCCGGTGGGCTGCTCAGCCTGCAACAACGGGTACAAAGGCCGGGTGGGCATCTACCAGGTCATGCCCATCTCCGAGGAGATGCAGCGCATCATCCTCAAAGGCGGTAGCGCCATGGAAATTGCGACCCAGGCCCAGGCAGAGGGCGTACGCAGCCTGCGCCAATCGGGCCTGCACAAGGTCAGACTCGGAGTCACCTCGCTGGAAGAGGTGCTGGGCTGCACCAACGACTGACAACGCCACTCGGCACCATTTTTAGGACCACGACATGGCGACGGCCGCTCCATCAGGCAGCAAGGAACAGGTGTTCGAATGGCAAGGCAAAGATCGCAACGGCAAAATTGCCCGTGGCGAGATGCAAGCCATGGGCGAAAACCAGGTGCAGGCATCGCTGCGGCGCCAGGGCATCTTGCCCACCAAGATCAAAAAACGCCGCATGTCGGGTGGCAAAAAGATCACGCCCAAAGACCTGGCCATTTTTACCCGCCAGTTGGCCACCATGATGAAGGCTGGCGTTCCATTGCTTCAGGCCTTTGACATCGTGGGCAGGGGCAATGCCAACGCCAGTGTGGCGCGCCTGCTCAACGACATCCGCACCGATGTGGAAACCGGCACCTCCCTGAATGCCGCGTTTCGCAAATTTCCCATGCACTTTGACAACCTGTACTGCAACCTGGTCGAGGCCGGTGAAGCGGCCGGTATCCTGGACCAGTTGCTCGACCGCCTGGCGGTGTACATGGAAAAGACAGAGGCCATCAAAAGCAAGATCAAATCGGCACTCATGTACCCCATTTCGGTGGTCATCGTCGCCTTTGTGGTGGTGGCGGTGATCATGATTTTTGTGATCCCGGCGTTCAAGGAGACGTTCTCCTCGTTTGGTGCGGAACTGCCCGCACCCACCCTGTTCGTGATGGCCGTGAGTGAGGTATTTGTTGCCTACTGGTGGCTGATTTTTGGTGGCATTGGCGGCGGCATCTACTTCTTTTTGCAGGCCTGGAAGCGCAGCGAGAAGGTGCAAATGTTCATGGACCGGTTGCTGCTGAAAATGCCGGTCTTCGGGGTGCTGATCGAAAAATCGGTCATTGCCCGCTGGACACGGACCCTGTCCACCATGTTTGCAGCAGGTGTGCCGCTGGTGGAGGCCCTGGACTCCGTGGGTGGCGCCTCTGGCAACTACGTGTTCCAAACCGCCACCGAGGGCATACAACGTGAAGTGTCCACCGGTACCAGCTTGACCATGGCCATGTCCAACGCCAATGTATTCCCGAGCATGGTGCTGCAAATGTGCGCCATCGGCGAAGAATCTGGCTCCATCGACCACATGCTGGGCAAGGCGGCAGACTTTTACGAGTCGGAGGTGGACGACATGGTCGCTGGCCTGTCCAGCCTGATGGAACCCATCATCATTGTGTTTCTGGGTGGACTCATCGGGGGCATTGTGGTGTCCATGTACCTGCCCATCTTCAAACTGGGGCAAGTGGTTTGAGCGCCGCGTTGTCCTCAACCGCCGACGCGTGGGCGGTGGGCCTGTTCGGCCTGCTGGGCTTGCTGGTGGGCAGCTTCCTGAATGTGGTGGTCCACCGCCTGCCACTCATGCTGGAGCGGCAGTGGGCAGCCGAAGCCGCCGCCGCTGCGCCGGGCGCAGAGGCCGATACCGCGGCCGAGGCCCCACCACCCTTGAACCTCATGGTGCCGCGCTCGCGCTGCCCGCACTGTGGGCACGCCATCCGCTGGTACGAGAACATTCCTGTCTTGAGCTACCTCATGCTGCGCGGGCGGTGCTCGTCATGTGGCGCTGGCATTGGGCTGCGCTACCCCCTCATGGAGCTGGCGACCAGCGCGGCGTTTGCCGCCTGTGCCGCCCGCTGGGGCCTGGGCAGCGAGGCCCTGGCCTGGAGTGTATTTTGCAGCGTGGTACTGGCGCTGGCCGCCATCGACTGGGACACCACGTTGCTGCCCGACGACCTGACACTGCCGCTGGCGTGGGCGGGGCTGTGTGCCACCGCCCTGGGATGGACCGGGCTGACGCTGGACAACTCGCTGTGGGGCGCTGTGGCTGGCTACCTGTCGCTGTGGGGGGTGTACTGGGCCTTCAAGCTGGCCACCGGCAAAGAGGGCATGGGCTACGGAGATTTCAAGCTCTTCGCCGCGCTGGGCGCCTGGATGGGCTGGCAGGCACTGGTACCCATCATCCTCATGGCATCTGTGATCGGGGCCACAGTGGGCATCGCCATGAAGTTCACCTCGGGTTTGCGTGAAGGGGGTTACATCCCGTTCGGGCCTTTTCTGGCGCTGGCAGGCCTCACCACACTTGCCTTCGGACCGGGCACTGTGCTGTCGTGGGTGGGATTGTGAGCATCGGCACCCAGCGGTTGGTGGTTGGGCTCACCGGTGGCATTGGCAGCGGCAAAAGCACCGTGGCGCGCATGCTCGCCCAGCTGGGGGCCTGGGTCATTGATGCCGATGCGGTGGCCAAAACCGTCACCCAGGCCGGTGGCGCTGCCATCGAGCCCATTCGCCAGGCGTTTGGCGACGCGTTCATCCTGCCCGATGGCTCCATGAACCGCGACGCCATGCGCCAGCATGTGTTTGAGCACCCATCCGCCCGCACCAGGCTGGAAGCCATCACCCACCCGATCATCCGCGCCACCATGGACCAAGCCCTGGCAGATGCCCCGGCAAGGGTGGTGGTGCTGGACATCCCACTGCTGGTGGAGTCAGACACCTGGCGCCAACGGGTGGACAAGGTGGTGGTGGTGGACTGCCACGAAGACACCCAGGTGGCGCGTGTGATCCAGCGCAGCGGATGGACGCCCCAGGCCGTGCGCCAAGTCATGGCCGCTCAAGCCACCCGGGAGCAGCGGCTGGCAGCGGCCGACGCCGTGGTGGTAAACGACGGAATAGGTCTGGACGCCCTGGAAGAAGAGGTCGGCCAACTTGCCCGATCGCTGGGGATATGATGTACCACTGATGAAGACCGACGCCCAAACGCCCTCCGTGATCCTGTACGAGTACCCTTTCAACGAGCGCATTCGGACCTATTTGCGGCTGGAGCACCTCTGCGATCGACTCACCCGGCTGATCCACCGCGAAGACGCCCTGGATCACCACTTTGCACTCCACACCCTGTTTGAAATCATCGACGTGGCATCCCGCGCCGACATGAAATCGGATGTGCTCAAAGACCTGGACAAGCAAAAGCAGCTGCTGAACAACTTCCGTGGAAACCCCGCCATTTCCGAGCAGGCGCTGGACCAGGTGGTGGTCCAGATCGATGAGCACTTCACCCGGCTGAGCCAACTCACCGGCAAAACCGGGCACAGCCTGAGCGAGAACGACTGGCTCATGGGTATCCGCAGCCGCGTATCCATTCCTGGAGGCACCTGCGAGTTCGACCTGCCAGCCTATTTCGATTGGCAGCACAAACCGGCCAGCGATCGGCAGCAAGACCTGATGCGTTGGTGCGCCACCGTGCAGCCCCTGGCCGATGGCATCGCGCTGCTGCTGCAAATGCTGCGCGACTCTGGGGTGTCGCAGCGCGTCGTTGCCACCGGTGGCCAGTTCCAGCAGAACCTTCCGCAAGGGCGCACCTTTCAGTTGCTGCGGCTGCGGCTGGACCACCGGCTGGGGCTGATTCCGGAAATCAGTGGCAACCGCCTGATGGTGTCGGTGCGGCTGGTGAGCCTGGGCGCAGACTCACGTCTGCACGCCACCACCAACGACGCGGTGTTTGACATAGCCCTGTGCTCATGACCGCGATGCCCACCGCAGGGACGGACCTGCCCGATATCCCTGAAAAAACTGTGACGTGCCCCCGCTGCCAGGGGCCCAGCCTCTATGCCGCGCGCAACCGGTTCAGGCCTTTTTGCGGCGAACGCTGCAAACTCGGCGACCTGGGGCAGTGGGCCAGCGAGGCGTTTCGCGTCGCCGCCCCGGCAGACACAGACAGCGAAAATATTCAATGAAAAAGCGCTTCCGCGCTTGCTGTATATGGTTAGTTAGCTATTCATTATTCCGCTAACCACTCCAACACAGGCACGGTACCTGCCAACACAGGAGCCACCGTCACAGGCAAGGTTTGCCAGGCGAACGACTGCCCCTCGCACATCTGCAAATCACCCGACCAGTCCAGCACTTTGCAAAAATGCAACCGCACCAAGGCGTGCGGATAGTCCACCAGTTGCTCCCGCCATGGCACACAGGTGTGTACCTCGATCGCCAACTCTTCGCGCAGCTCGCGCGCCAGCGCTTGGGTCACTGTTTCTCCGGGCTCCAGTTTGCCACCCGGAAACTCCCAGTAGCCGCCGTAGGCCTTGTCCGGTGGGCGGGTGGTCAACAAAAACTGCCCATCTGGCCGCACCAGAATGCCGACCGCTACATCGACCACCGGGCGATCTGAATCGCCCCCCCCCGGCCTGGGCTGGTCCATATCGACCTGCCACACCGACACAGCACCTGCGGCACCCGAAGCCGAACTCACTGAGGCGCCCCGGCTTCGGCTTGTGCAGCCCATGCAGCGCCCTGCCCACCCGCATAGTCGCGGGCAAACTGGTAAGCCACACGCCCACTGCGCGACCCCCGCTCCAATGCCCAGATCAGGGCCAATGGCCGTGCGGTCTGCCGCTGCTCGGCCGACACTCCCCAGTGGCCCAGCCACTGGTCCACGATGGCAAGGTACTCGTCCTGGCTGAAGGGGTAGAAGCTGATCCACAGACCAAAGCGTTCGGAGAGTGATATTTTTTCTTCAATCACTTCCCCGGGATGCACCTCACCGTCGTCGGTGTGGGTGTAGCTGAGGTTGTCTTTCATGTACTCGGGCAGCAGGTGGCGGCGGTTGCTGGTGGCGTAAATCAGCACATTCGCACTGGTGGCCGACACCGAACCGTCCAAAATGGACTTCAGTGCCTTGTAGCCCGACTCTCCCTCGTCAAAACTCAGGTCATCGCTGAAGACGATGAAGCGCTCGGGTCGGTCGGCCAGCAGATCGATCAGGTCGGGCAAATCCACCAGATCGGCCTTGTCCACCTCGACCAGGCGCAGACCTCGGTCTGCAAATGCGTTCAGACAGGCCTTGACCAGCGAGGACTTGCCTGTGCCCCTGGCCCCTGTCAGCAGCACGTTGTTGGCTGGAGCCCCCTCCAGAAACTGCAAGGTGTTGCGAACTATTTTGTCTTTCTGGGCATCGACCTCCCGCACATCGTCCAGCCCTATGGTGCCCAGGTGCCGAATCGGCTCCAACCGACCCACACCCTGGGTGCGCCTGCGGTAGCGAAACGCAACAGAGGCTGCCCAGTCGGGCGCGGCAATGCCAACCGATGGCCAGGTAGCCTCCACACGCGCCAGCAGCACCTCCAGCCGGGCCAGCAGGGGTGCCCAGTCGGGGCTGCTCATGAGCGGTAGTCGGCGTTGATGGTGACGTAGTCGTGGCTGAAATCGCAGGTCCACACCCGGTCGGTGCAAGTGCCGCGGCCCAGGTTCACGCGAACCAGAAACTCCGCCTTCGCCATCACCGCTGCGCCCTGCGCCTCCTGGTAATCGGGGTGGCGCCCGCCTTGCACCGCCACATGCACATCGTCCAGGAACAGGTCGATGGTGGAGGGGTCCAGGTCGGCAATGCCTGCATAGCCAACCGCCGCCAGGATGCGACCGAGGTTGGGGTCACTGGCAAAAAATGCCGTTTTGACCAGGGGAGAATGGGCAATCGCATAGGCGGCCTTCAGGCATTCATCGGGGGTGCGGCCTCCATCCACCTGAACGGTGATGAACTTGGTCGCGCCCTCACCGTCTCTGACCATGGCGTGGGCCAGGTACTGGGCCACCTCCAGCAGCGCGGCTTGCAGCAACTGGCCCTGTGGTGACTCGGCACTGGCGATGGGTGCATGACCCGCCTGGTGGGTGGCCATGAGCACAAAAGAATCGTTGGTGGAGGTGTCTCCATCCACCGTGACGCGGTTGAACGACTGATCGGCCAAGATCCGACACCAGTCCTGCACAAGCTCGGGAGCCACGCAGGCATCGGTGGCGACAAAGCCCAGCATGGTGGCCATGTTGGGGCGGATCATGCCCGCCCCCTTGGCCATGCCGGTGACGGTGACCAGCTTGCCGTCGATGGTTACCTGGCGGCTGATGGCTTTGGGCTGGGTGTCTGTGGTCATGATGGCCTCGGCCGCCCGCAGCCAGTGGTAAGGCTGGACATCGGCCAAAGCCGCTGGCAACCCGGCCAACACCCGGTCAACGGGCAGCTGCTCCATGATCACGCCGGTGGAAAACGGCAGGATTTGCTCGGGTGCGAGGTTCAGTTCACGCGCCAGCGCGATGCAACTCGCCTGCGCGCGGTTCAACCCTTCGGCGCCCGTGCCGGCATTGGCGTTGCCGGTGTTGATCAGCATGGCGCGTATGCCCAGGCTTTTGCCACCGTTTTTGGCCAGGTGCTCGCGGCAGAGCTGGACCGGCGCGGCGCAGAAGCGGTTCTGGGTAAAAACTGCACCGACCGAAGCACCCTCGTCGAGCAAAAGCACCGACAGGTCCTTGCGACCGGCCTTGCGTATGCCGGCTTCGGTGATGCCCCAGCGCACGCCGGGCACGGGATACAGGTCGGTAGCGGGTGTAGCAAGCAGATTAACAGCCATGTTTACAGACTCCAGGTGTGGGGCCGCGGGCCAGGTTCAGCTCAGCTTGCCGTGGCAGAGTTTGTATTTTTTGCCGGAGCCGCAGGGACAGGGATCATTGCGCCCGACACGCGGCACCGCGCCGGCCGGAAGGGCCTGTTTATAGCGCTGCGATTCCTCGTCCACCGTGGTCTCGAACAGGCCGACGCTGGCCTCGGCCACCTCCACCGGCACCGGGCGGGGCGCGAACGCCCAGCCCAGCAGGGCGGCAACGGCCAGGCCACCGGCGGCCAGCGCGGTGCGGATGCGGGTCCTGGG